>NZ_JBWQOQ010000009.1:0-34463 GCF_059026225.1 Acetomicrobium sp. | reverse complement strand
TAAATAAACAAACAGGAAAACCGCTTAATTAAGAGGGTTTTTGCGTTGGATTTTTAGGCGCGGGTTTTTAAATTTAGTCAGGGAAAATTTAAAGCTCCTTGCGCTTTCTGCCGATTATGGACTAGGGGTGCTGTTGCCGTGAAAGATGTGACGTGGAATACAATGGTCGTTGGAATGAACGGTCTGTCGAAACGGTTTAGTGCAGTTGCTCAAAACATCGCTAACGTAAATACGCCTGGATACGCGCGTAGCGAAGTGACCTTTGAGGATGAACTTCGCGAGACGTTGTCGGAATACGATAGAAAGAAGATGGACCTAGTAACCAATCACGAGGCTCATATTTCAAATGGGCCCAGAGACGTGTCCTTTGTAATTCCTAAAAAACATCGAGTGATTGGAGAGTTGGTTAGGTGGGACGGAAACGGAGTTGAACTTGACATAGAAATGTCAAAACTTGCGCAAACACGGATGACCTATACGGCCTTAGCTAAATTAATGTCCAAACGGGTTGGTTCGTACAGGCTTGCCATAGGAGGCAGATAATGATGCGCCTTTTTGATTCTCTGGAAATCGCTGGCAGTTCTTTGACGGCTCATAGACTTTGGATGGATTTGATCTCCCAGAACTTGGCGAATGCCAATGCAACGCGTACGCCCGAAGGTGGTCCCTACAAGCGCAAGGTTCCCATCTTTGCCGAACGCTTAAAAAACGCATACAACGATCCTAAAGGTGTTCGAGTAGAAAATATAGAAGTGGACAATTTGCCCCCTCGCATTGTGTATCAGCCAGAGCATCCGGATGCCAATGAAGAAGGCTATGTGGCCTATCCAAACGTGAATGTAGTACGCGAAATGACCGATATGATGGTGGCAACAAGGGCTTACGAAGCCAACCTTATGGTGGTTGAATCGGCAAAGGAAATTTGGGGAAGCGCCATAGATGTGTTGCGTTCTTGAACTTTTGCCTTGTTCCTGCATGTTTATGCTTTGATCAAAAAATAGCATGAAGTATTTAGCGAACCTGGTTCTTTTCGTGCGCAACTTTACGCCAGTTTTTGCTGTAAAGGTCTTTTCTTATTTATTGCGTCTATTGTGCAATTTGAGAGGACTACTTTTTGTGCATCAAGCTCTGTTGCAAGCATTTATTTTTTCCTTCAAATAATAATCCTTTAATAATCTTTTTGAGATCATAGTTTCGTAAAAACCGGGAAAGTTAGCTGAAATCATTATGATTCGTCATTGTTTTAGTTGTATAGAACATTTGTTTATCTTTGCCCTGGTAAAGAAGCGGCTCCATTCCCGTTTAAAAACTCCCACCTTTTTGATAAATTTGTAATTAAGATTCATTATTACTTGAGTATATTACTTGGCTGTGTTTACAGTTCATTTATGCTAATTTATAATGGGCACTAGAATGAGCATACTATTTTGTTTGGTTTATGCATAAGGGGGGAGAGCATATTGTCTATATCTCGCATTGATTTGATGAAATTGGGATGTAGCGATTTTACCGCAAAGAAAAAGATACGAGAACAATGCAAGGAATCCTTCTGTGACTACTTAAAAAAAGGTATGACAAAGGTAAATGAACTTCAATTGCAATCTGAGCAAGAAGTGCGTAAACTTGCAACGGGAGATGTTGAAGATATTTCGCAAGTTGTGGTAGCTGTTGAGGAGGCAGAGATTGCCCTGCGTTTGTTCGTGGAAATAAGGGATAAATTGATAGATGCTTACCAGCAATTAGCCAGAATACCCGTTTAGGTTATGACTAATGGTGAATAGGATTGCAAAGACTTGGAATGATATAAAGCAGTTTTGGGCTGGTTTGTCCAAAAGGCAACGCTTATCTATTATAGGGGTTGCTGTTGCGGGGTTGTTAGTCATTGTTTTTATTTTATGGTCCAGTGGTAGACGGGAATATGAGCCACTCTTTTCAAACCTTGATATAGACGATCAAGCGGCTATTGTTAGCTATCTAAAGGAAAATAACATTCCCTATAAAGTTGATCCGTCTTTTAACGCCATCTTGGTGCCTAAAGACGTAGTTTATGAGGCTAGACTTTCTTTAGTTGGTGAGGGATTGCCTAAGGGTGGAGTAGTTGGTTTTGAGTTGTTCGATAAGGCAAAAATGGGGATGACCGATTTCCAACAAAAGATTGGTTACCTGAGGGCCTTAGAGGGCGAATTAACGCGAACTATACAGGCTATAAGGGGAGTTCAATCTTGCAAAGTTAACATAGTCATTCCTGAGAAAAGATTGTTCCTCGAAGAGCAATTTCCTGCCACTGCTTCGGTACTATTAGATCTAAAGCCGGGTTTTGAAATGGGCCCCGAACAGGTGAAGGCCATTCTTCACCTGGTATCGCACAGTGTTGAAGGTTTGAGCCCCGATAATGTCGTCGTGGTTGATAGCAAAGGAAAGATTCTCTCCGATGATGTGTTGGATGAAAGTTTTTTTGTTGCCGGCGGTGACACTATAACTTCAATTCAGAGAGAGATGGAACGCCAACAGGAACTAGAAATGGAACGAAAGGCAAGGTTGATGCTGGAGCGAATATTTGGGCCAGGTAAGGCTGTTGTAAGGGTTAGGGTTTTCTTGGATTTCGATAAAAAAAGAACCTCCGTCAAAGAATACCTTCCAGGGCCGTCAGGTAAAGGCGTTCCAAGGAGTGCGCAAAACGTCGAAGAAATGTACACCGGTCCAGGTGTACCGCCAGGTGGTGCTCCCGGCACCACCACCAATATACCTGGTTACGTTATCACGCCGGAAGCATCAGGACCAAGCAGTTACGAGCGAACAGAGGGTATCACTAATTATGAAATCAGCACTAGGGAGCAGGAAGTGGTCTACACACCAGGGGCGGTAAAAAAAATCACGGCCTCGGTGTTAATCGATGGACAGTTAGCCCAGGAAGTTATAGACGAACTCAGGCGTGCAGTGGCTGCTGCTTTAGGCATAAATGAAGCTCGAGGGGATGAGTTGTACTTGGTATCGATGCCCTTTTCGCCTTTGGAGATGCCGACAGTTTCCATAAAAAAGCCCGGATTATTGCCCTTGATTGCATTAATAGGTTTGGTTACTGCGGTAGTTGCGGGCGTTTTCGTCCTTTGGCGGAGGAAGAAAGTCCCCAAGCGCATCGAAGAATTGCCCAAACCCGAGGAGGAAGAGATCCCGTCGCTTGAAGAATTGCTTAAACACCCAGAACTTTTGAAGGAAAGGGGCGAACTGGCCATTTTGGAGCAACAATTGAGAGAATATGGTTCAAAGAAGCCTGAAGAAATAGCCGCGATCATTAGGAATTGGTTGCTGGAAGATCAATATTAGCTTTATGTTTTCCATACCATAAATTTAAGCAGGAGGTTTAAAAATGGAAAGGAGAGGGAAGGGCCTAAAAGGGCGCGAAAAAGCCGCAGTGTTGCTGGTATCCCTAGGTCCTGATGTAGCCTCTAGAGTCTACAAAAATTTGGATGAAAGTACAATTGAAATGCTTACTATGGAAATAGCCGGACTTCGCAAGATTCCGAGCAACCAAAGAGAAGAAGTCTTGAGGGAGGCTCAAGAGCTATTGCTAGCGAAGGAATACATGACTCAAGGCGGAGTGGATTACGCGAAGCAACTCCTTGAATCTGCCTTGGGACCGGAGCGAGCTCAAGATATTTTGCGGCGTATAACAGCAAGCCTTCAGGTCAGACCATTTGATTTTATTAGGCAGACCGATCCTCAACAAATCTTGGCCTTTGTGCAAAACGAGCACCCTCAAACCATAGCCCTGATAGTTTCCTATATGGAGCCCAAGCAGGCAGCCCAAGTTATGGGCGGTTTACCTCCTAAACTGCAGGCTGAAGTAGCAAAAAGGATCGCGACAATGGAACGGGTTACTCCAGATGTACTTAGAGAGGTCGAGCGGGTTTTAGAGAGGAAAGTGTCTACTATACTGAGTCAGGATTTTACGATAGCCGGGGGAATAGATGCCCTTGTTGCTATTGTGAATAATGCCGATAGGTCCACGGAACGCAACATCATGGAAAGGCTCGAGGAAGAAGATCCCGAGCTGGCCGAAGAAGTCAAAAAGCGGCTTTTTGTGTTCGAAGACATATTGGGCATGGATGATCGATCACTGCAACGGGTGCTTCGTGATGTAGACATGAAGGACGTAGCCTTGGCCTTAAAAGGTGCCTCTGAAGCTTTGAGAGAAAAGTTCTTCAAGAACATGTCCAAGAGAGCTGCTGAAATGTTGAAGGAAGACATGGAATATATGGGTCCGGTTCGAGTGCGAGACGTAGAGGAAGCTCAGCAAAAGATTGTAAACGTGATAAGGGCTTTAGAAGATGCTGGCGAAATAGTAATTGCTCGAGGGGGAGAGGAGGAGTTGATTGTCTAAGGGGGACAAGCTTTTTAGGACCGTGCACTTTGTGCCTCAAGCTGTAAAAATAATATCCAAAACCAATCTCGAGCATCTTTCTAAGTCGCACAGATCCTTGGTAAAAGAGGATGTTGCGAGTGATGACATTAATGGATCAGTTAGCCTTGAAGAGCTTAAAAGAAAATTCGCAACCCTCAAGGATCAATACGAGTTGCTTCAAGACAAATATGATCAGCTTCAGTGCGAGTACGAAAAGCTTAAAAGTTCTCTAGAACTCGAGAAGAAACGTTTTTTTGAGAAAGTAAACGAGGAAATAGAGAAAACTAAAGTTGTAGCGAAAAAGGAAGGCTATGATGATGGGTTCAAGAAAGGATTAAAGGAAGGAAAGAGCGAAGCCGAAAAGAAAGCGAAAGAAGAAGTGTCGAGACAAGTTTCCGATTTAATTCGTTCACTTGAGAATTGTCACGAGTCGCTATCCCATTCTATGGACATCTTATTAAAGCAAAACACAATGAAAATGATCAGACTTTGGGAGAAGGTGCTAAAAAGCCTCCTCTATAAAGAAGTTGAATTAGACGAAGAGGTTTTAGAGCGCTTATTAGAGGAAGTTTTGAAACGCTTGAGCGATAAAGATAGGATCATTATATATTTACATCCCTCGGAAGTAGCGCTGTTGCAGGAAAAGATTGATCAATTTAGCGATCTCATTCGCGGGTCTGGGCATGTGGAGTTCATTGCCGATGATCATGTAGACAGGGGCAGTTGTATAGTAGAGACCAACCTCGGCGTTTACGATGCCAGGTGGCGCACGCAACTCGAACGTTTATCTGAGGAGATTGACCGTCTCTTAGCGGAGGGGCAAAGGGAAAATGACTTCCAAGGAAGACAAGGATCTTTTATCGATACTGGAAGCCAGATTAGATAATATTGATTTTATACGCTTAAATGGCCTTATAGCGAAAGCAATTGGTATCGTTATAGAATCTAGGGGACCTGATGTTAGCGTTGGAGATTTATGCGAAATTAAGTATCGAGGCAGATCGACATCCCTTTATGCTGAAGTTGTAGGCTTCAACGAGGATAGGGTGCTGCTTATGCCATTAGGCGAATTAGCTGATATTGGTCCCGGATGTGATGTGATTGCCGTAGGTCAAAAGCTGAGTGTACGTGTTGGCCCCGGACTTCTTGGAAGGGTTTTAAATGGGTTGGGTGACCCTATAGATGATAAGGGACCCATTATGGCGGGAGATACCTATCCTTTGTACGCTAAACCACCTCATCCACTTTTGAGAAAACCCGTTTCTACGCCGTTGCCAGTGGGGGTTAAGGCCATCGATGGCATGCTTTCTTTGGGACGAGGACAAAGGATCGGAATTTTTTCCGGTTCAGGAGTCGGCAAAAGTACGCTCATGGGAATGATGGCTAGAAACACCGAAGCTGAAATAAGCGTGATAGGATTGATAGGCGAACGTGGCAGGGAAGTCGGAGAGTTTCTTGAAAGAGATTTGGGTAGCTCTGGACTGAAACGTTCAGTGGTCGTGGTGGCAACATCTGACCAGCCCCCTTTGGTCAGGTTGAAAGCGGCCTTGACCGCTACGGCGATAGCAGAATATTTTAGGGATAAAGGGAAAGATGTCCTTCTTTTAATGGATTCTATTACCAGGGTCGCTATGGCTCAAAGGGATGTGGGTTTAGCCATTGGAGAGCCGCCGGCTACGAGGGGATATACGCCATCGGTGTTTGCCTTTCTTCCGAAACTATTGGAGCGGGCCGGAGCTGGTGAAAGGGGAAGCATAACGGGGATTTATAACGTTTTGGTTGAAGGTGATGATATGAACGAGCCTGTGGCCGATACTGTTCGTGGCATTCTCGATGGTCACATAGTTCTTTCCCGCAAATTGGCGTCCAGAGGTCATTATCCGGCCATTGATGTGCTCAAAAGCGTTAGCCGTGTAATGCCAAATATCACCTCACCAGGACATCTTGAAGCAGCAAAACGGGTGAGGGAGCTGCTCGCAGTTTACGAAGATGCTGAAGATCTCGTAAACATTGGTGCCTACAAACCGGGCAGCAATGCCAACATTGATTGGGCCCTGAAATACCTAAATGAGGTATTGGATTTCTTATGTCAACCTGTGGAGGGACATTTTAGCTTCGATGAGACAGTAAAAAAGCTAATTTCTCTAGCGCCTAAAGAATAACAATATAGAAGTGAAAAGCGATGATTAAACGTTTGATTATCATGACAATGAGGCGGTAAAATGAACGAAAAATTTGTCCGATTTAATAAGCTAGAAAATATTAAAAATAAAGAAGTCCAATCTCTGGAGTGGGTATTGGGAAATAAAAAAAAGGCGTTAGACAATACAAAACAGTGTCTATGCCGACTCGCTCAGGAAAGAACCGAGGCTCTAGCGGAATTTATTTCGATCAATGAGGATGTGTTAGAAATTGAAGAGCTTTGGGATGCACGAAGAAAAGTCGAATTAATAGATGAAGAAATAGCTCAGGCTCTGATTGAGTTGAAAAAGTGCGAGATGGCGGTTGAAAAGGTAATGGAGGAGTTGTTGAACAAACACAAAGAAGCCAAGGTCATGGAAAAAACAGCCAATCGTTTTCTTGAAAGAGAAAGGCCAGTACAACTTGCGAATGAACAGACTGCAATCGACGATATCGCTTTAAGTCGTTATGGAAGGGAGGATATCTTGTGAGGACATATCCCAATCTCGGCAAAATAAGGGATATCCATCTTCGGGTGGAAGAAATTCGCGAGAAACTTGGAGAAAATCCAAAGCCATCCAAGCCTTTCATTGAGGTGTTGCGCGAATCAAGTTCTGTCAAAAAACAAGCCACAGATGTTAGGACTAATGATAAATCCCTTGATGAAGAAATAAAACGCATAGCCGCTAAATGGAATCTCGACAATGCTTTAGTGAGAGCGGTCATTCATATGGAGTCTGGCGGTAATTCCAAAGCTATATCTTCTAAAGGCGCTATGGGGTTAATGCAGCTCATGCCTCTAACGGCGAAAGAGATGGGTGTTGATGACCCATTTGATCCTATCCAGAATATCGAAGGAGGCACTGAATATTTAGCGCTGTTACTCCAAAGATATGACAACAACCTGGATTTTGCGCTCGCAGCGTATAATGCTGGGCCTTCGAGGGTTGACGTATATGGCGGGATACCTCCTTTTAAAGAGACGGAAAGGTTCGTTAAGAATGTAAAATCCCTGTACGAAAGGTTCAGAAAAGGTGATGGCTAATGGTAACCCAAGATGATCAAACAATTGATGAGGAAGAGCGACAAGATGACTTTGTCCAGGAAAGGCCACACAAGGCTAAACCCAAAAACAAAAGAAGGGTTCTTGGTTGTGGCCTTTTGTCTTTATTTCTTTTATTAGTACTCTTCGGAGTGCTTATTGGGTTACATCTCTTAGGTGTAGTGGATCTATTGCCGATAATATATAAAACCGGCTCGCATTTGCCATTAATAGGTGAGAGATTTTCTTCTTCAAGCCATGCTGCCCTTACTCCCGAAGAAAGGAGACGACAGGAGCTTGAGGAACATGAAAAGTATATTAATCAAAAATTCCTCGACCTTCAAGCAAAAGAGGAGGAACTTATTAAAAAGGAACAAGAGCTTGCCCGAAAGGAGAGCGAGTTGATTGCCAAGATAGAAGAGTTGACCAAAAGTGTCGAAGCCGAGACAAGTGCCAAGGATGTGGAAATTGAAAGAGAATCCTTTTCTAAACTGGTTTCAATTTTACAGGAAATGCCTACAAGGCGTGCTGCAGAGGTGTTAAATGATCTTTCTGACTCCTTGGCAATAGAGGTTTTAGAAGCCTTGTCTCCGGATGTTGCAGGTAAAATTCTTGGTCGCATGGATGTGGCTAAAGCGACAGCGCTGATGGAGCAGCTTGCAGCTAAGGAGAAGTGAGTGATCGCCGTGAGCTTTAGTATTTTGCTGGCCAATATGAATAATATAGATTGCAACGAAGTTTGCCAAGTAGATGCGGCAACAAAAAGCAAGAGCGCTGCTCAAGCAGCCAGTGTCCCAGGAATGTCCTTTTGGGAGCTTTTGTCAATGCTGTGCGAAGGAAGAGCATCATCGCCAGCTAATTTGCCAGATGTAGAAGTTATTGAATCGGGAAAAATAGGAAAAATAGATTGTAGCAAATACATTAAAGACTGCATAATTCCGAATGTAAAAAAAGAAATGTTGTATAAAAAAGACGACAGCGATTACATTTATATCAATGTATCTAATATGTTAAATATATTATTAGATGAACAAATAAAACTTCTTGCATTCTCTCAAGGTACAGCAGCGACAGAAGATAAATCAGGAGGCGCGGATGGTCTCTCTGACCCGAGAAATGACATGCAGGGACTTTTAGTCGAGGCTGAGAATTTATTGGAGGGTGTTGAAAGCAGCGACAACATGGATGGAAACTCTACTGTTGCTAAAAAGGATGGTCATGTAGAATTCAGGTCCTGCCTTTTAGATCATCGACTCGAAGCTGATAAAAGCGTCACAGGCGTCTCTCGTAAAAATGAAAATGACAGCATATCCGTCAACCCTAAAACTAACGAAGTTGCAAGTAAATTGCATGTCGTTGAAGCCAAAAATATTTTAGATGCTGGTCAAAAGAGTCGAATAAGCTCAAACGACGTGCTTGGCAACTCAAGCAATTTGGATGAAAAAGCTAAAGAAAAAATCACCGAGCTTGATGGGGCAAAAAAAGTGCATACCGTTGAACGCTTGAAAGGATCTGGTAATATCCCTGAAGCGCCCAAGGAGCTTCATGAAGAGACATCAAATTTTTTGTTACAAAATCCTCAGGTAAAACTTTTGTCATTAAACGATGATTGTGTTGCTGTCGAATCCTCTAACTTCGGTGTTTTGTATCAAATGAATTTTGCAGAGAGCTATGACGCCAGATTAGAAGGTGCCCTTAATGCAATCATAACTTTAATGAGTCGCGAAGGTAAGGAAGTTGCTCGTATAGCTGTTCATCCTCCAGAGTTGGGCCATATAGACGTAGATATTGACATTGCCCAAAGTGGCAGTTTAAGGGCGAACTTTAATGTTGAAGGCCAGAGCGTAGCCAATCTTCTTATGGGGCAATTAGATTCATTAAGACAGAGTCTGAACGCGAACGGTTTTCAGGTGTTAGGACTCAACGTTTACGTTAAGGGCGAAGGTGACGAATTGGGCGGTCAGAGAAATAAAACAAATCACAATGAGAAAAAGATAAGGGCTGGTGAATCTATCGCCTCGAATGACGATATCGGTGAAATGGCCTTTATCCTCGATATTGAACGCGGGTTGCTTCAATGGATTGCGTAAAGGAGGCGAAAGATCATGGCGGTAAATCAAGTTTATTCCGCGAATCAAACTTATTCCTACAGAGAAAACAGGGAGATTAAAAGTGAGCTCGGAAAGGATGACTTTCTAAAGTTACTAGTCACACAGCTTACCCATCAAGACCCATTTGATCCGATCAACGATACGGAATTCATAGCGCAAATGGCGCAATTTTCTGCTCTAGAACAAATGACTAATGTAGCTAGTGGCATGGAGAATCTGCTCGAGTTGGTTAAATTTAACGCCAGTAATTATGTGGGCAAGGATGTAGCTTATTTTGATGGAGATAGGGGCATATTTTTAGAATCGCGTGTCCTTTCGGCAATATTTGATGATGGTAAGGTGTATTTAGAGCTGGAAAACGGCAAATACATCCTCTTGGAAGAGGTAAAAGCTGTCACAACGCCCTCCACGGATGGCGGGTAGATTGGCAAGGGAAGGCCTGCCTTAATGTTTATTTTCAATTGGAGGGATGGCAATGCTTAGATCTTTAACTTCGGGCGTGAGCGGAGTACGAAGTCATCAGATTATGTTGGATGTAGTGGGCAATAATATAGCAAATGTGAATACAACTGGCTTTAAGAAGTCGGCCGTTACTTTTCAGGATTTGTTATATGAGACCAGCAGAGGAGCCACCGCCCCTCAGGCTGATATGGGGGGCATTAACCCCATGCAAATCGGGCTTGGCACAACCGTTGCCGCCATCGAAACGATACACTCTCAAGGGCCTTTGCAGTATACAGGTAACCGAACTGATATTGCCGTTCAAGGAGATGGTTATTTCGTTTTAAATGACGGCACTCGCAACGTTTATTCCAGAGCGGGCAATTTCGTCCTGGACGGAAATGGAAACATCGTTCAATCTGGAACGGGCTACACTCTCATGGGTTATGAACTTACTGTCGACCCTGATAACCCTTCCCGGTATATCAGAGGCACTCGGCTAGTTTCTTTAAATATTCCAGTGGGACAGAAGTTGAGTGCCAAAGGTACCGAAGTCTTGGGGTTGCAGTGCAATTTGGACAGCCGAGTAAATACCTACCTGCCAATGGGGTTGACTAATTCAAATTTCTTAACGATTGCCAATATAGGTGGTCAAAATTATAAAATTTCCATCGCAGAAGGCAACGGTAATAATTTGTTGAGCGTATCAATCGGCGGAACTGCTTATGATTTGCAATTAGGAGGGATAAACACCACTACCGGATTGCCCAAATTACAAGATGTTTCTGGCGTCCTTGGCAATACGTTGCACTTTGACGACGATACCGGCGAACTGCAATTAATGGACTCAAGCAATAATATCGTATGGAGCCAGCAAATTTCGGGCATGATGGATTACGAAGTTATATATTTCAAAGATAGCAATAATAGTCTAAGGCCTTGCTTGGCTGAGTTTACCGATAAAGGCGACGGCAACATGGTCTTGACAGTATGGGGACAAGATAATTCCAATGCTTGGACCTCATTTGCGGAGGAAATTCCGATTAACGCCGATGGAACCTTTAATATTCCTTCTTCGGGATTGTCTTTTACGGGAAACTTTTCAGGAGGAGTTAGTGTACGATTAAATTCCACTGAGGACGGAAAGGGTTTGTCCATTTCATCTAGTAACGACGGTGGCTCTACATACGAGGTCGCTGCTACCTTAAATCAGCGTACGTCGTCCATTCATTCGACGAAGGTTGACATTTATGATTCTTTGGGCAATCCTCATACTATCGAAGTTGCTTTTGAGAAAATAGGAGCTAACGAATGGCGTTGGAGGGCCTGGCTTCCATCGGAAGCGGGGATCCAGCTTTCTAACAATACGGGAACGATTCAATTTAGCTCCGATGGCAAGTTAGTAGCGGGCGGGACTGCAACTGTAGACCTGGGATTTTCCTTGCTTGGAGCTGAAGATGCCACAGTTAAGTTTGATTTCTCCGGGGAGTCCTTTGGGAAAAACCCCATAGATGGCGTGACTCAATTTGGCTCAAGCTTTACTACAAAGGCTTACTATCAAGATGGTTATCCCATGGGAGTCTTGCAGGATTTTTCCATCTCTTCCGATGGGGTCATTGTTGGAGTTTACAGCAACGGTAGGACTAACGCCTTATACTCGACATCTTTGGCTGTTTTTTCTAACCCAAGCGGACTTGAAAAAATTGGGATGACCGCTTTCGTGCCAACTGCTAACTCGGGACTGCCTCAGTTGGTTGTTCCCGGAGAGGGTGGCGCCGGGACGTTGGCAGGCGGCAATCTTGAAATGGCTAATGTCGATCTTGCTGAGGAGTTCACTAGGCTCATTATCGCTCAAAGGGGATTTCAGGCGAGCGCAAGGGTAATAACTACAAGTGATCAAGTGCTCGACGAACTCATAAATTTAAAACGTTAGCTTTAATAAAGATAGAGGCGTGATGGGTCATGATCGAGGTTACACGGCTCAAAGGCTCTAAGCTTGTCATTAACGCTGATCTAATTGAAACTATCGAGGCCACCCCTGACACGGTGATCACACTTGTCAATGGACACAAGTACGTGGTTGAAGAATCCTTGGATAAAGTTGTAAGCCTGATAATAAACTATAAGGGAAAGGTGAGTGGCAGCTGTTGTATTCCCACTCAGGAAAATGGGGGGTATAATGGTGGATCTTGCTAGCTTTATCGGGATTTTTCTAGCATGTATAATGATCATAGGGGGCATACTGGCAGGAGGGGATGCTTTAGCGTTCGTTAACCTTCCCTCTTTGTTGATAGTTGTAGGAGGAGCATTAGGGGGGACAATACTCTCTAACCCCTGGAAGCGTGTTTTGTCCTTGGGGCAAATCTTAAAGAAGGCTTTTTTTTCTGAAAGTCCGGAGCTAGTTTCTATTGTTCAAACCCTTGTAAGTTTTGCTGAAAAAGCCAGGAGGGAAGGGCTTTTATCTTTAGAAGACGACGCGGAGAAACTCGATGATCCCTTTATGAAGAAGTCAATTCAACTCGTCGTTGATGGTACGGACCCCGAACTGGTCAAGTCTATACTTGATACCGAAATTGGGCTGCTTGAGGAAAGGCACGCGGGCAATAAGTTCATGTTCGATACGTTGGCAGAACTGGCGCCAGCCTTTGGAATGCTAGGGACGCTCATCGGGTTGATACAGATGTTGGGACATTTAGACGACCCCAATGCTTTGGGGCCAGGGATGGCAGTTGCGCTGATTACCACCTTTTACGGGTCAATATTAGCTAACGTTTTCGGCATACCCATTGCCCGTAAACTGACGGTGAGAACTCAGGAGGAGGTTGTTACAAGGGAAATGATAGTGGAGGGCATCTTGGCCATACAGGCCGGAGAAAATCCTAGATTGGTCGAGGAGAGACTGAAGGTATTTTTGCCTCCCAAGTTTCGGGTGTCACTAGAAGAGGAAAATGAATCCAGATAGAGTAGGTGTTGCTATTAAATGGCCAGGAGGAAAAAAAGAGAGATATCGGAACTGAAGGGCAACTGGCTTACAACATATGGTGACATGGTAACGCTGCTATTGACGTTTTTTGTGTTTTTATACTCCTTTTCTACCATAGATGTACAGAAATTTCAGAAAATGATTTACTCGTTTCAAAGTGCAATAGGAGTACTGCCTGGGGGAGTGATAGCAATTCCGGGCGAAGAAACTCTACAAGGAGCTCAGTTTACTGGGCCTGGTCAAGAAATGACTTTAAACGCTGAGCAAATGAAGAAAGTTCACGAAATGATGGTGGAGTTGCTCGAGGCTGAAAAACTAACAAAAGAGGTTGCAGTACGGCTTGAGGAAAGGGGAATCGTCATTTCGATCATGGATGGGGTGTTGTTTGAGGCGGGTAGCGTTGAACTTCGACCGTCTGCGAAACGCTTGATGTACAAGATTGCACAAATTGTCAAGGATCTCCCAAATCAAATTTCAGTTGAAGGTCACACTGACAATGTCCCATTACGTAAAGGACCCTATGGAGATAACTGGGGTTTGTCTGCAATGAGAGCGGCGGTCGTAGGTTCTTATCTGGTCGAAGCTGGGGTCGATCCCAAAAGAATCAGAGCCGTTGGATATGGACAATCGCGGCCATTGGTACCTAACGATACGGAGGAACATCGACGTATCAACAGGCGGGTTGATGTCATTATAATGACTAAGCCCAAGGATTAAAATATTTTTAATCGCGAGGTATTGCATGCATGATAAAGCGTTTTTTATCGATGATAATAATAGGGATCGTTTGCCTGGCCTTGGGCGTGGGGGGCGGTGTTTTTTTAGGTGCCAAGTTTTTGGGAAAACCGCAACTTGTGGGAGAGGTTTCTGGCAAGACTACAAAGCCGGGTGCTATGTTGCCTCTGGGCGACTTTACCGTGAACTTGGCCGATAAGGATCCGCACATAGCAAGATTTAACCTGGTGTTGGAGTTGGCTGATTCGACAGTTGTTACGAAGCTTTCCGAAGAAGGATGGATCAGCAAGATGAAAAATGAGATCATTCTGACGTGTAAGGATAGATATTACGATGACCTTCGTACGGCAGACGGCATCTTGGCGCTAGCTCAAGATATAGCGAAGCGTCTGAATGCCATTCTGCCCACTGTAAAGGGTAATTTGCCGGTCAGGAATGTGCTCTTTCAGGAGTTTATACTTCAGTAGGCGGTGGTGAAAAGAAATGGGACCGGAGGTGCTGTCTCAAAGTGAAATAGATGCCCTTTTAAAGGCGCTTTCAAGCGGCACTCTCGATGTCTCTTCCTTGGTCGGCGAGGAAAGGGAAAGGACCGTTAAGGTCTACGATTTTAGGCGTCCGGATAAGTTTAATAAAGATCAACTTAGGGCGATTCAAATGATTCATGAATTCTTTGCTCGTCAACTCACGACCACTTTTTCATCCTTTGTAAGGGCCATGGTGTCTGTTGAAGTCGCCTCTGTAGAACAACTTTCATACGATGAATTTGTGAGATCGCTTGTTCAGCCGACCGTCATAGTGGTCATGGAGATGTACCCTCTTAGCAGCAATGCCCTTTTGGAGGTAAACCCTCGCCTTGTGTTTGCTATTATGGATAGAATGCTGGGTGGACCAGGAAAAAGTATTTATAAGCCCAGAGAGCTAACGGATATAGAGAGGACAGTAACCGAGCGGGTCGTAATGAGAATGTTGGAACTTTTAGAAGAGAGCTGGTCAACAATAGTTGATCTTAGATTTAGGATACAAAACATGGAAAGCAATCCCTATTTTGCACAAATTTGCCCCGCCTCGGATGTAGTTGTCGTCGTGACTTTACAAGTTAAATTGGGGGAAGTAGATGGTTTTATAAACTTATGTATTCCTTATTTTGCGATTGAGCCCATTGTTGACCGCTTAAGTTCGCAACAGTGGTTTGTATCCACTAGCAGCAGAGAAGATGATGCTTCTAAAGAACATCTCACAAAGAGATTGATGAAAGTTAGGGTTCCGCTAAGCGTTGAGATTGGGCATGTTGATTTGATACTCGAAGATTTACTTAAGCTTCAGGTTGGCGATGTGATTAAGCTCGAGGAATCTTGTTTTCAACCAGTTAAGGTGAGGATAGGCGGTAGGGTTAAATATTTAGCCCAAGCAGGAGTGCACAATAAAAGATACTCTATAAAAATTATTAAACCTTTTAGTTTGGAAGACGAAGATATTGGGTTGCAGTCCGAGGAGGAATTGATGTATGACCGATGAACTGTTAAGCCAGGAAGAGATAGAAGCTCTTCTTAAAGGCATCGGAGGAGGTACGACGAAAGAAAAGGAAAGCGAGGAGCTCAGAGAGATTGCATCATTGTATGCTAGGGCTTTTTCAAACATCCTGCAACTGCTTTCGGGAGAAGAGGTAAAAGCCGAGATAAGGGAAAGGGGTTTTTATCGGCAAGATGTCTTTGCCGGGAGGTTTAATGTACAAAGTGTTATACTTTATCTCGTTGAATATGATGCAATAGAAGATTGGCAGCATGCCTTCGTTATGGAAGAAAGAATGGCTCTGCTGCTTGCTGATATAATGATGGGAGGCGATGGAACCGAATTGCCTGATGCGATGAATGATTTGTATCTGAGCGCCGCCCAAGAGGGCATTAGCCAAATATCGGGAGCTGCCATATCCGAAATGGTAAATTTATTGGGAGGCAGGCGCATCGGTATTAAAAGCACATCTTGTTCTGTGAAAAAAGGCGAGTGGATGCCCTTTGAGACGCTGCCCTCAGATACAGAAATATGGGCCTTTTGTATGGATGCTGACATTAAAGATATCGGTAATTTAAAAATGTTGAGTTTAATGCCGCAGAGGGCCGCTCTTTTATTAGCAGAAGAAGTTGGAAAAATAATGTCTCCGCAGATTAAATCTTACGAGGAAGCGGTACAAAAGGCTGCGGTGGCAAAAGCCCGTGAGCCATTTGAAGGAGCGACAACAGAGAGAGCAGTTTCCGAGCCTCGCGGGTTGAAGAAAGAGCCAGATTCTGTTGAGGTTAGGCCTGCTGAGTTCGTACCCTTGAATGCCGAACTGGCTGAGCAAGATGTTGACGTTCAAAATATAAATCTGATAATTGATGTCCCTGTTCGTGTAACGGTCAGGTTAGGTCAGGCTTTTAAGACTATCGGAGAAGTATTGAATTTAGCACCTGGATCTGTGATAGAATTGGACAAAATGGCCGGTGATCCAGTGGATATTTTGGTAAACGGCAAGCTTATAGCGCGAGGCGAGGTTGTTGTAATTGACGAAAATTTCGGCATTCGCATTACGGAGATAACGAATCGTAGCGAAAGGGTTAAGTCGTTACGCTGAGTATAAAAGGGGGAAATTTTCGTGCCAAAGGTACTTATAGTTGACGATGCAGCCTTTATGAGAATGATGTTGAAAGATATTTTAATCAAAAACGGGTACGAGATTGCAGGAGAGGTGTCCAACGGCGTTGAAGCCGTATCCATGTATAAGGAGGCTAAACCTGATATCGTCACAATGGATATAACCATGCCCGAAATGGACGGAATAACTGCATTAAAAGAAATTAAAAAGATCGACCCGAACGCAAAGATCATCATGGTAAGTGCCATGGGCCAACAGGCACTGGTCATTGAAGCCATAAAAGCGGGCGCCCTAGATTTCGTCGTTAAGCCTTTTCAACCAGACAGGGTGCTAGAGGCCTTGAGCAAAGCCTTGTCCCAATGAATAAATTTTTGTGGAGACTATTTACGTGGTTTTTGGCCTTTTTGAATGAGCGAGGAGGTTCATTATGCCTCGCTTTCTTATTATGCTTAAAGGGGACAAGAGCCTTAGCTTATCAAAACAACTATAAATTTTCGATCGTCCTTTACATCCTAAAGATCATTATGGCATTGTCTATAATTGCCGTCACCGTGTTTTTATTTTATCGTTATGCATTGCGAAAGGGATTATTTAAAAAGTCCGATGAATTGCAACTGATCGCGCTTTTGCCCTTAGGTAACGACAAGGTATATTTAATTCGATGTAAAGACCAAATTATCTGCGTCTTTGCCGGTAAATCGGGAGTTATGCTCTTAGGAAAATGGAGTTTGAATGACTGGAACGAAAATAAAAAGTTTGTCTAGGTGGGGGTAACGTGAAGTTAAAGATGTCGTTATCATTGTTTTTTGTCTTTTGTCTCTTGGTTTTTTTAAGCAAACAGGCCCTGGCTCAACCCCCAAACATACCCTTTCCACATTTAGACATCAATGTTAGAGCTAGCGAGTCTCCTGGTGATGTGGCCCTAACGCTTCAGATCATTGCTCTAATCACTATACTGAGCTTGGCCCCAGCTATTGTGTTAATGGTGACGAGCTTTACGCGCATTCTCATAGTCCTGGGCTTCGTGCGCCAATCTATTGGCCTTCAACAACTACCGCCAAATCAAGTATTAGTAACCCTGGCTTTGTTTTTAACATTTTTTACAATGTCTCCCGTCTGGCAGCACATATATACTGAGGCTGTAAACCCATATATTGAAGGGACAATAACAACATCGGAGGCTTATGATAATGCCATTGGCCCTTTGAGGAATTTTATGTTCTCTCAGGTTGGCGATGAAGAGCTGTCCCTCATGGTATCCCTTGCTGACCTGCCACAACCTGAAAGTCGAGATGAGGTGCCGACTAGAGTATTGATTCCTGCTTTTATGTTGGGCGAATTGAAAAAAGCTTTTCAAATGGGCATTCTCATCTTCATACCCTTCATAGTTGTTGATATGATTGTGGCAAGTATCTTGTTGAGCATGGGTATGATAATGCTCCCGCCCATGTTGGTCTCACTTCCGTTTAAAGTGCTTCTTTTCGTCGTAGCTGATGGGTGGGACTTGGTTATATATAGTGTGGTAAATAGCTTTAAGTGAAGGTGAGGCGAATTGTCGGTAAAAGATGTCTTTCAGGAAGCAATATGGGTAATTTTGCTGTCGAGCATGCCTGTTTTGCTTACGGCCATGGTGGTAGGATTGATCATAGGCATCCTCCAAACGGCCACGTCTATTCAGGAGCAGACGCTTGTATTTATTCCTAAGATCTTAGCGGTTTTCTTGCTGTTGTTCCTGTTAGGCCCCTGGATGTTTGGCCATGTGTGCGAATTTGCCAAATATTTATTTGAGAATATGGCAGACTTTGTACAATGACTTTCCAATATTCACTTGTTCAGTATTTAGCGATTATATTACTAGTCAGCCTGAGGTTTTTGGGCCTTACGATTGCAGCACCAGTGTTTTCGCCTCCTTCCTTTCCGGTCCCGCTAAAGTTTATGCTTGTTCTTCTTTTTTCTTTGATCGTAGCGCCGACCTTGACATTTCCTGAAGATTTGTTTAAAGGGTCCCTTTTTTTGCTGATCTTAGCGTCCGCCCGAGAGTTCCTAATCGGGATAGGCATCGGTTTTTTTGCGTCACTGCCTTTGTACGCCTTTCAAATTGCGGGCGGTTTTTCGGGGATACAGATGGGACTGGGAATGGTCAACATATTGGATCCCTTTTCTGAAGCTCAAGTTTCTTTGCTTGGCCAGTTCAAATTTATGTTAGCATTATGGTTCTACTTTAGATGGAATGGACATCTTTTGCTGTTTCAAGGTTTTGTTCAAAGCTTTAAGCTGCTTCCTTTGGGCCTTTGGGAATGGTCGTGGGCTATTGATCCTGGGGCGGGAAGATGGGTAGCTCAACTTTTTTATTCTGCCATGAAGATTTCTCTTCCCTTTATGGGAGCCATGCTTCTTGCCGACATTGGACTCGGTTTCGTTGCAAGGACTGTCCCGCAGATGAATGTATTTGTCCTGGGCTTCTCATTAAAAATATTGCTCGGGATGTTAATTTTGATGTTCATGGTGCCGTTATTGGTAGATTTTTTGCAAGGAGAAATTAGCAAAGCGATAGTTTTAGCTTTGGAGGGAGTGTTGGTTTGGCGGTAAACGAGCACGTCAATTTTAACTTACAGTTATTTGCCGAGGAAAGGACCGAACCGGCAACCCCCAGAAAGAGGAGAAAGGTACGAGAAGAGGGCCAGGTAGCCAAGAGCATGGACCTTATTACCTCTGCGGCCGTGCTAATGGGGGTGATTTTACTCTTTCTCTTGGGAACTTTTGTTTTTATGACGTTGAAGGAATTCTTCGCTTGGGAGTTCTCCCATCTCTCGGACGAAAGTAATTTCCGCGGACAATGGATTTGGCGGGCAAGCGTAAGAGGCGTTATAGTTTATCTCAAGACGTGGTTGCCGATTGCCTGTTTGTCCGCCTTTGCAGTGCTTGCAGTAAGCTTTGCCCAGGTTGGATTCTTAATTACATCTAAACCCTTAGTTCCAAAATGGAATAGGTTAAACCCTGTTTCCGGTTTAAAAAAGGTTTTATCCTTAAGATCGTTGGTTGAACTGGCCAAGGGTTTGCTTAAAGCTGCTGCTTTAGCCGGTGTGCTTTACATCGGTCTTAAGGGCAGCTTAGAAACATTGCTTTTAACTATGCAAATGCCCCTTTTAAAGGGCTTACAAGCATTGCTTAAGACGATATTCGATCTTTCCCTAAAAATGGCGGTATCATTGTTTATCATAGCTTTATTTGATTACGTCTATCAAAAATGGGAATTTGAGAGATCCATAAGGATGAGCATACAGGAGCTCAAAGAAGAATTTAAGCAGCTGGAAGGCGATCCGCAGTTGAAAAGAAGAATTCGCCAAAAACAGCGCGAGCTGGCCAGGCGTAGGATGATGGCCGAAGTAAAAAAGGCGGATGTAGTTATAACCAACCCGACTAGAGTAGCCGTTGCACTTCAGTACGATAATAAGCTCATGGATGCGCCTATCGTAATTGCGAAGGGGTTGGGGTTCATAGCTGGCAGGATCAAGGAAGAGGCACAAAAACATGATATTCCTTTGGTTCAAAGACCACCTTTAGCTTGGGCACTTTACAGCAATGTTGAAATAGGCGAAAAAATTCCAGAAGAACTTTACAAGGCAGTTGCTGAAATTCTTGTATTTGTGTATGGGTTAAAGCAAAAAAAGATTGCTAATATATAGCTTTACCTTTGGAGGAAAGTTATGAGCACTACCAGAGAAGGGACATCAAATAAAAGTGGCATTTTTCGTTTTGCCGATGTAACTATGGCAATCCTGGTTGTCTTGATAGTGGGAATGATGATAATCCCTCTGCCGACAAGGCTTTTGGATGTCCTTTTGGCTCTCAATATAACCTTTGCGATAATTACGTTGCTTTCTACTTTTTACGTTAAAGAGGCGTTGGAAATAGCGGCATTTCCTACGATATTATTATTGGCAACTCTCTACAGACTTGCTCTTAACGTTTCGACCACAAGGCTTATCCTTTTAAAGGGGTATGCTGGAGAAGTGGTGATGGCCTTTGGGAACTTTGTAGTCGGTGGGAATTATGTTGTAGGTGCTGTTGTATTTTTGATACTGGTCGTCATACAGTTCATCGTTATCACCAAAGGTGCCGAGCGAGTTGCTGAAGTTGCTGCCAGGTTTACGCTTGACGCCATGCCGGGTAAACAGATGGCCATCGATGCCGATTTGAACTCAGGTCTTATAGATGAAAGCGAAGCAAGACAGAGGCGGGCTCGCATACAACGCGAAGCTGATTTCTACGGGGCCATGGATGGCGCATCTAAATTCGTAAAGGGAGATGCAATAGCGGGCTTGATCATCACTGTCATAAACATAATAGGTGGTCTTGCGATTGGGGTACTGCAAAGGGGGTTAACAGCCGCACAAGCTTTGCAGATTTATGCCCTTTTGACGGTGGGAGATGGATTGGTTGCCCAGATTCCTGCGCTCGTATTTTCGACGGCCACGGGCGTGATAGTAACGCGGGCGGCAGGTGAGACCAGCCTTGGAATAGATCTTATCAATTCACTGACGTCTAGCCACAAGCCCCTGCTCATTGCCTCTGGGATGCTGTTTCTTTTAGCGATAGTACCGGGACTTCCCTTTTTCTCCTTTGCTACGATTGGAGGGATGCTGGGTTTTTTGGGTTATCGCATGATTAGAGAAAGAAGGCGCATTGCTGAAAGACCTAAAGAAGAACCTCCAGGACCCAGGGCTCCGCAAGTTACGCCAGAGAGCGTTTTGCCCCTTATGGCGGTAGAGCCAATGGAGTTAGAAATAGGCTACGCCTTAATTCCTTTGGTAGACCCTTCGCAAGGCGGAGACATGCTCGAGCGCATAAGCACTATCAGGCGACAGCTAGCACTTGACTTGGGCATCATAGTCCCACCCATAAGGATTAGAGATAACATTCAATTGAAGCCCACGGAATATGTGATCAAGATACGTGGAGTGGAGGTGTCCAGGGGTGAGCTTATACCGGATCATTATCTTGCCATCAATACCTCCGGGGTTGAAGAAACCCTTGTTGGTATACCGACAACTGAGCCAGCCTTCGGGCTTAAGGCTTTTTGGATATCTCCCGAGATTCGCGAAAAGGCAGAGGAAATGGGTTTTACTGTAGTCGACGCGTCCTCCGTTTTGGCTACACATTTGTCGGAAACGATCAAAAAGTACGGTGCCGATTTGCTCTCGAGGCAAGAAGTGCAAAAGCTCATCGATGCAGTTAGGGAAAATTACCCCGCTGTCGTAGAAGAACTAATGTCGGTTTTATCCTTGGGCGAAATTCAAAAAGTTCTTCAAAATCTCCTGCGCGAGTCCGTGCCAATACGTGATTTGGTGACAATATTCGAAGCTTTAGCTGACGACGGACGTATTTCTAGAAGCGTTGATTTTTTGACTGAAAGAGTGCGGGAAGCCCTTTCAAGGCATATTACGCACAGATTCAAGGGAGAGGATGGACAAATTACTGTCATTACGCTCTCACCCACGTGGGAGCAAAAGATAAGGGAATCGCTAAAGGGGGATTTGTTGCAAGGTTGGCAATTGCAAATGGACCCAAAGGTCTTAAACTTCTTTGTTTCTCAAGTTTCTAAAGCTATTGAAAGGATGGCCATGGAGGGGAAATTGCCTGTGCTACTGGTGCACCCGGATGTGAGGTTCATAGTTCGTAAAATTGTTGAAAGTAAACTGCCGAATGTGCACGTTCTTTCTTACAGCGAGATAGAACCAGGCACTAAGGTACGATCTTTAGGGATGGTGGAGTAAGATGCGTGTAGTGAGGCAAATAATTTATGAGGCAGATACTGAGCAGGAGGCCTTTGAAAGGGCCCGCAAGAAGCTCGGTCCCGAAGCTGTGGTTTTATCTAGCATTCCCGTTAAACGTGGTGGCTTTTTGGGGTTGTTTAAAAAAAGAAAATATATAGTGACGGCTGGTATTTTAGAGGAAGAAGAAAACCATAAAAATTTTGAGCAAGAAAAACGCGATCGTTTGATCGCCTTTCAAAAATTATTGGAGAGTACTTCAGCCGGATCTGAGCCTGGGGAAGATGATTTATGGAGACTGACAAATAATTTTTCCGATGCCATAGAATTCTCTGAAGTGGCCGTTGATTTGTTACGTGATTCTTGCAAAATGGGTCAAGAATTGGATGACAAAAACAAAGAGACAGAGAGATTATCTGCTGCCTTTGCTAAAAACTCAAATGATATCAGTGAAAATCAAATATGTGAACTGCTTTTACAGCGCGGTTTTGATCCGCTTATTGCCATGGAGACCGCTAGGGATTACTTTCCCACGAAGGATGACAAGAAATTGGACGAATTTGTGGCGGAATCCATTCCTGTAGTCGGGAATGATTTTATTTCTGCCTTGGGTGGAAAAAAGGCAATGTTCATAGGTCCCACGGGTGTGGGGAAGACAACCACGATAGCCAAACTTGCGGCCATATTTGCGTTGTGGCATCAAAAGAAGGTGTTGCTTCTTGGTGCTGATACTTATCGCATAGCTGCAGTGGAACAATTACGTACTTACGCAAGTATTCTTGAGGTGCCAATGGAGGTCGTTTCAAGCAGTAGCGAGATTGAGAAGGCGCTGAATAAGCACAATGCAGAAATTATCCTAGTCGACTTGCCAGGTAGAAGCCAGAAAGATATCGTCAGATTAGAGGAGTATCGCAAAGTCTACGATGCTTTGTGTCCTGATTGTGTACATCTTTTAATAGCTGCCAATGTTTCCTACCCAACAATGGTGGATGTAGTAGAAAAATTAAAAATAGTTCCCTATGATGCGATTATCTTTACGAAGGTGGATGAGACAACTTCGCTTGGAGATCTATTCAGGCTGACGAAGACTTGCAAAGTGCCATTATCCTACATTACAACAGGACAAGACGTTCCAAGAGATATTGAAGTAGCTTCGCCTAACCGAATTGCGCGGCTAGCCTTAGGATTAGAAAGGCTTTGCGATAATGAATAGGGGTTCTAGCACGATGGAAAGAAGAGATCAAGCTTCTGAATTGAGAAATTTAAAAAGGAAAATTGCTGGGGGAATAAAAACGTACACAATAGCCAGTGGTAAAGGCGGTGTGGGCAAGACAAGCTTGTCAGTCAACCTTGCCTCGGTTTTGGGAAAGATGGGAGTTCGGACTATTGTGCTAGATGGTGATCTGGGGCTTGCCAACATAGATGTTATGTTTGGTCTTTATCCCAAATATCATTTGGGTCACGTTGTAAATGGCGAGAAAAAGCTTTCTGATATTCTAGTTTCAGTACAGGAAAACGTGTATATGCTGCCAGGCGGGACTGGTTTACAAGAAATGGCAGATTTGGATATGGCAAGACAGCTCAAGTTGATTGATGAGTTTTCTTTACTAGAAGATTATGGTGATGTTTTGCTCATCGATACTGGTGCAGGGGTCTATCGCTCGATAATAGTGTTCGCTTTGGCATCTGATTCATTGTTACTTGTAACTTCGCCTGATCCAACTGCCATTCGCGATTGTTATAGCTTACTTAAGGTGGTATCTGGGAAGTCAACCACTCCTTTAGAAGTGCACCTTGTGATCAATATGGTAAAATCGGATAAGGAGGCTTTAGAGATTGCATCGAGACTTCAGCTTACGGCTAAGGATTTTCTAAGGATGAATATTAATGTAGCCGGTTATATATTAAAAGATTCTCGTGTAGAAGAAGCTATAAAGATGGGCATGCCTTTTGTTAATTTGGACCCCAACTGCGAAGCATCGAGGTGTGTTGCTTGGATTGCTAAAAAAGTGTTTAACCCTGATGGCGGAGGAGAAGTCGGAATGGCACCCTCCGGAAGGGGAATTAAAGCTTTTTGCATGAGACTTTTAAAGCAGATTCAGCTGAGGTGAAGGTGTTGGATGATCAGGTATTAGTTGACATTTTTGAAAAAAATGTCAACGTTAAGGTTAAAATTAATGTAACGACTGGTTTGTATAAGGGAAGTTATCCTTCGCGGATAGAAGACGTTAAGGGTCGCATGGTAGCTCTTTCCCATCCATTCTTCAAAAATGCGCTTGTGCCATTATATAAGGATACTTCCCTGGAGTTGATCATATACGAAACGAAATCACCGGCCATGGTCCCCGTGAAAGTTTTTCGAAGAAGTATGAGCAACGGTATTCCCATTTTATGGGTTGTTCCTGTTGGCGATCCGGTTAAAATCCAAAGACGCAGGTTTGCTAGAGTAGTGTGTAACATTGATGTTCTCTTTTTTTCTCTTTCCCTAGAAGAAAAATTTCCCATGACCGCTCTTTGGGAGAGGGCTGTTGGTATCGATATAAGTTTAGGTGGTATGAGAATGAGAGCAAGGAGGGGGAAAGCAATACCTGGCGAGAATGATAGATTGTATTTGAGGTTAAATTTGGAGGAAGAGGACAACTTTTTAATTTCCAGGACCATACGCGTAGTTCACGAAGGAGACTTTCTAGAGGCAGGGTTGCAGTTTGAGGGCTACCCGGGAGTAGTGGAAAAAAGGCTTATTCGGTTTATAAGAAGCAAGGAGTTGAAAGGCATAAGTGATAACACCCGTGACTAAACAGATAAAAGTTTTAGTTGTTGATGATTCAGCATTTATGCGCAAGGTCATATCCGATATCTTGGAAGAAGACCCAAGGATCAAGGTTATCGCCAAAGCTCGAGATGGGATAGAAGCTGTTGAGAAAGTGCTTAAATTAAGTCCGGATGTCATAACACTTGATGTCGAAATGCCGCGAATGGACGGCATTGCCGCTTTAGAAGAGATAATGCGTCTCAAGCCTAGGCCGGTAGTTATGGTAAGTAGTCTTACGCGCAAGGGTACGGCGGTGACCATAAATGCTCTGGCTTTAGGTGCTGTTGATTTTGTAGCTAAACCTTCAGGCGCCATATCTCTTGATATGAGAGCAGTTGCCCAAGAACTGAGGGAAAAAGTCCTGGTTGCTGCATCTATCGACATTGAAAAGCTGATGAAAGCACCCCCTCCAGCCCATGAGGCGAAAAAAAAGGTGCCTGCAAAAAAAGGAGAGGTTGAAGTGGTTGCCATCGCAGCTTCCACAGGAGGTCCTAGAGCCATACAAAGCATTTTGGAGAGAGTAAAAACCACTTCCATAGCACCCTTGGTTATAGTACAACACATGCCAAGTGGCTTTACGAAGAGTTTTGCTGAAAGATTAAATGAAATCTCCAAATTGGAAGTACTGGAAGGGTTCGATAACTTGCCGCTGAAACCAGGCATAGCCGTAGTTGCCCCCGGAGGAAGTCATATGATAGTTGAAAGTGATAGAGAAAAACAATTGATATGCCGTTTGTCGGACGTACCCCCTTTGCATTCGGTTAAACCTGCCGCGGACTTATTATTTTTAAGCGTGGCGGATGTTGTTGGCGGTGCATCTATGGGAATTGTCTTAACAGGTATGGGGCGCGACGGTGCCGAAGGTGCCAGAGCAATCAGACAGAAGGGCGGTTACGTGATAGCAGAATCAAACGAGACCTGTGTTATATACGGGATGCCCAAGGCGACGATTGAGTGCGGTGGCGCTGATGAAGTTTTGCCTCTTTATGCCATACCAGATCGCTTGGAGGAAATAGCGTCAAAATAAAAATAAATGATAGATTACGGAGTTGATGGCGATGGATATGACCGAATACTTAAGCGCTTTTTTAGCTGAATCCAGTGAGCAATTGGTACAATTAAACGACCTTATCTTATTGCTTGAGAAAGATCCCCACTCCCTAGATACGATCAACGAGATCTTTCGCATAGCTCATACGCTTAAAGGCATGGCTTCTGCAATGGGCTATGAGGGGATTTCTGATTTAACCCATGCTCTTGAGGACATGTTGGACATGGTACGCAATGACGAATACGAATTAAAGACCGAGGATATTGATTTAATGTTTAAGTGCCTGGATTTACTTTCTGCGGCGATCGAAAAAGTTCGAGGGACAGGAAAAGAGGGAGAAATTAGTGATAAGTTACATGAGGTTGCAAGTATCGTAAAGGCGAGTTTTGGGCGTGAGGGTAAGGAGACAAAAAAAGAAGCATTTAGTTTATCTGATGACTTAACTTCTATGGAGCTGGGTTGGTTTGAAAAGGCCAGAGAGCAGGGTTTGGATATATACAAGATATTTGTAAAAATAGCCTCTGATTGTGCTTTAAAGTCAGCTAGGGCTTATTTGGTAATTACGCGCCTCGAAGAAATTGGTGAACTTGTTAAGGTAGTGCCGCCAGTGGAGGATCTTGAGAAGGAGAACTTCGGGGACAGTTTTTATGTTTATTTGACGACCAAGGAACCAAAAGAAGTGCCTGAGGAGATTTTGTCTTCTATTTCTGACATTAGTGCCTTCAAGATTGAGCTTGTTGAGCCAGAAGTCTCAGGTGTGCAAGTTGCCTCCCAAGAACCTAGTGCAATTAAGGGACAAGTAGATGATAAAAAGGCTCAGGAAGACATGATAAGCGATGCATTGAATGCCCTTAAAAGGCAACAAAGCACAACAGTGAGAGTTGATATCGGTAGGTTAGATAAATTAATGAATTTAGTAGGTGAGTTGGTTATCGGAAGGGCGCGCATAGAGCGTCTGGCTGCCGAGGCGGGTTTGAGTGAATTCGAGGAACCATTGTTGCAGTTAGGCAGAATATCTACCGAAATTCAGGAGATAGTTACGAAGTTAAGGATGGTTCCAGTAGCTTATGTCTTTGATAGATTTCCTAGAATGGTGCGAGATTTATGCAGGAGTCTCGGCAAAGAAGCAGAAGTACTAATAGAAGGTAGCGATACAGAGCTAGATAGGACAGTCATAGACGAGATTGGAGACCCGATGATTCATCTTTTGCGAAACGCACTGGATCACGGCATCGAATCCCCACAAGAAAGAATAGCTAAAGGCAAGCCTCGCGTTGGCTCGATAACCGTAGCAGCCTTTCAAGAGGGCAATAGCGTTGTAATAGAAGTAATGGACGATGGGAGGGGAATTGACCCCCAGGTGGTTAAAAGAAAAGCGAGCGAAAAGGGCTTAATCACCAAAGAGGAAGCCGATTCGATGTCCGATGAGGAAGCACTGGGACTTCTTTGCCTCCCGGGTTTTAGTACTTCCGAAAGGGTTACGGATTTATCCGGTCGAGGGGTCGGCATGGATGTAGTGAAAAGTAAAGTTGAATCTTTAGGGGGACAATTCCAGATTACTTCTAAGGTGGGCGAGGGCACCAAAGTTGCAATAAAACTGCCGTTGACGCTTGCTATAGTGTTGGCTCTTTTAATACGCATAGGCGATGAAACTTATGCCATATCGCTCGAGAACGTGGAAGAAACGTTATTGGTGGATAAAAACGAGACGAGGCACGTACACGGCTCTCTAGTGACCACTATTAGGGGGGAAATACTGTCTCTACACGATTTGAAGGCGTTGCTAAGTTATCCCGGAGAACAGTATGATAAAGAAGAATATCCTGTCGTTGTAGTGCGAGCGGGTGCCAGCGGCAAGCGCCGCGGGCTAATTGTCGATGAGCTGATAGGACAGCAAGATATAGTTATAAAACCGCTGGGAAAATTGCTGTCTAAAGTGCGTGGCATGGCTGGGGCCACAATTTTAGGCGATGGTAAAGTTGCATTGATACTGGATGTAGCTGGTGTTGGGAATTGGTGATCAACTAATTTACCTCAAGAATGGCTGGGGATCGAAAGATGGGGCACAGTGAACTGGAAGGTTTAAGTTCGTTTCATTTGGACGTTATACGAGAGACGGTAAATATAGGTGCGGGTAACGCTGCTACTGCCCTGTCACAGCTCGTGGGGTCAGCTGTGACCATGGATGTTCCTAAAGCGGAATTAGTTTCTATATACGAATTGGCGGATCGCTATACCTCTCCCACGAAAATAGTCAGCGCCGTTTATCTTCGGTTTGAGGGCGAATTTTCTGGAAACATGCTTTGGATTATGAGTGATGATATAGCAAAGGAACTCGTAAGGATGCTAATTGCAAAAGATTTCGGCGATTTGTCGCAGGATCAAATGGACCAAATTGCCGATAGTTTATTAGTTGAGGTGGGCAACATCGTATTGAGCTCCTTTTTGAATGCCATTAGTGCCATGATCAATTGTCCTTTGCCCGTTACTGTACCGGCCATTGCCCATGATATGTTAGGAGCCATACTCGATCTGTTGGCTGCCTATTATGGTATGGTTGGAGAGGTAGCCATCATTTCGGAAACCCAGCTTCGAGTTGCTGGGAATGAGAGCCCTTTGAGTGGCCACGTCATGCTTTTGCCGGATCCCCAGTGTTTATCGGTGTTGCTTTCAAAGCTGGGGGTGCTCTAGTGCTATGGTGCCAGTTTATCACGTTGGTATGGGGGATATTGTTGTAGCTAAACATCCGGTGGTGCTTACCTCTTTAGGATTAGGCTCATGTCTTGGATTGGTTATTTATGATGAAATAGCGAAGGTCGCAGGAATGGGCCATGTGATGTTACCTGAAAATCATGAGGGCCAAAACGTTAAGAAATTTGGTAAATACGTCGATACGGCTGTGCCAAGATTAATGGAAGAATTAATTGCTTTGGGAGCCCTGAAATCAAGGCTTAAAGCTAAAATGGCGGGTGGCGCTCAAATGTTTTCGATTCCCGGTAAAAAATCTAGCTCCTTTTTGGCTATTGGAGAGCGCAATATTGAAGCCGCTAAACGCGTATTAAATAATTTTAGCATACCTCTGGTCGGGTGTGATGTAGGTGGCAATAAGGGTCGTAGCGTTGAATTTCACACCGAACATTGGATCATGGTGGTAAAGGTGATTGGTTCCGAAATGAAGAGAATATGAAGATAAAAATTGAAGGGAGCTGGGCAAAAAAATGAAGGGGGCAGAGGAGAACAATAAGTCCGAATCGAGCGAGGATAAAATTGTGATTGACCATGGTTTAATCCAGCTTCTTTCTAATCAAACAGGCGCCTCAGTTGAGGAGATTAAATCCGTACTTGAACATAGCGAGGGCGATTTGCAAAAACTCATAAATAATATAAGGGAAATTGCTCCCTCTTATATAGCGATTAAGGGTAAATTTCAGCCAAGAAAAAAAGATGATTTAAACGGCATCTTTTGTCTTGTTGCCAAGGGTATGACAGGAGAAATTGTAGCCTTTAAGGCATGGGTTGGTTCAAAGGATTTGCCCGCGGGATTTGATGTGAAAGCTGCTTGGGAATCGGTATATTCGTATATCACAACTCTTGAGACCCCTCATGATAATCAAAGTCAAAGGCGGTTTGAAAAAATATTAGGCGATTATTTTACCAATACTACTTTAAACAAACTTTTTTCTTCGAAACTTAATTTAGCAGAAGCGCAAAAATCACTTTATCTGGCCATAATGGGCATTTTTAGATCCGATTTGACTGTAGAAATTGACGTGGAAAAATTCAATGAAATAAGGTACAAACTATCACCTCTTGCAGGAAAAGACGAAGAAGAAATACCTAAAGAAGAATTTGAAGAAGAGGCTCAGAGGAAAGCCATCCAAAACGTGACATTAACATGCATTCCGAAATTAGATGTTATCAAAGGTAAGCCGGTTGCTGATTTAAAAGAAGGAGACATGGTTGAGGCATCGATTGCCTCCTCCAGTCCATTGGGAAAGTTCATAAACGGACTGTTTGCAGGGAGCAAGTTGACGCCCACCTTTGAAGTAAAATCTGTACAAAGATTGCCGAGCGGAGATTGTTTAGTGCGTCTTTTTATTTCAGACGGTATGGAGGGCGTGTTTAAAAGCTCAGGCGAGATAAAGGTAAGTATTTCTCCAACGAAGTCAGATCAACAAAAGAGGGACTCGTATCTTATTATGATATTAATCTCAGTTATCATCGTATTAGTGTTATTTTTTACACTTAGGAGGTAGAAATATTGACTAAAAGGCCGACGAAGGATGTTATGAACGAAATTTGGCGAAAGTATGTTTCTACCCATTCTGATGAATTAAAAGAAGAAATAGTTAGAATCTATCTTCCTCTGGTTCGCTATGTTGTAGGCAGGATGTCGGTGGTAATTCCGACAGGCCTGAGTCAAGATGACCTTCTAAGCTTTGGCGTGATGGGATTGTTAGACGCTATCGATAGGTACGATCCTTATCGAGGCGTTTCCTTTAATACGTTTGCCTTTCCGCGAATCCGGGGAGCAATTCTCGATGAGCTTAGGCGGTACGATTGGTTTTCCAGGAGTGCTAGGGAAAAAATCCAACGCTTAGAGAAAGCTATAAGTGAGTTAAACAAACAGGGTATTAAAGTTGACGATGAGGAATTAATGATAAAACTGGAAATGGACGAAAAGGAATTAAAGGAAATTTACGAGCTGATGAGCCGTAGCTACGTCGTTTCCCTTGACGAAGTAATTTTTTTAGAGGACGGAGAAGTTGAAAGAGGGTCTCTGGTTTCCGATAATGCGCCAACGCCAGAAGAGTTTACGGAAAGTAATGAGGAGTGCGAGAGATTAAAGGGAGCCTTGGAGAAATTGCCAGAAAAGGAAAAATTAGTGTTGTCATTATACTATTATGAAGGGCTAACCTTTAAAGAGATAGGCGAGGTAATTGGTGTCACTGAATCTAGAATATCGCAGATACACGGAAAAGCCCTAAGCGTGCTAAGAGGACTGTTGAAGAAAGAATATAATTGAAGTTCGTGAGGTGAAAAGCGGTGAACTCGCGCCCTTTTTCAGTGTATGCGCGTGAAGATGGCGTGTATATCGAGATAAAGCCAGGCAAAGACGTAAGCAAGGTAGAGATAATAGGCTACCTTAAGCGTCAAGGGATTGAAGTTGAAGGGAGTTTAATTGACGAGATTATAGATCAACGAAGGGGTGAAATCGTAAAGATTTCTGATGAAGTGCCATCTGGCACAGGCGAAGCTACTATCGAAGTTGACATCTCGGAAGATGGTATTGAGGCTTTAATCCATATAATTCCTCCCCTAGATGAGACGAATTGGCCTTCTCCTAAGGATCTTGAGGACGAGCTAAAAAAGGCGGGCGTAACCTTTGGCATTAAGAAAGATCTTTTAGAGAAGGCGTGCGCAGAAAAAGTTGGACACCAATGGATGGTTGTTGCTGAGGGAATAAAACCAATTGATGGCGAGGATGCCCATGTAGATCTTAAGGTAGATCTGGAAAGATTAAAGCCCAAGGTCGATGATCCCAGTGCTGCAAGAGTGGATTTGCGTGAGCTTGGCGCAGTTATTAATGTCTTTAAGGGACAAGTTCTTGCCGAAAAAATACCTCCAAAACAGGGACGAGATGGCATAAATGTCTTAGGCAAACCTATTAAAGCAAAGCAGGCAAGGGATAAAAATTTGCCAAAGGGCAATAACACTGAAATATCAGAGGATGGCTTGAGGCTCATTGCTGCGATAGACGGAAATCTGATAGCAAGGGATGGAAAATTGCACGTAATGCCTGTTTATGAAGTGGATGGCGATGTAGATTATAGCGTTGGTAATGTGAATTTCATCGGAAGTGTCGTTATCAAAGGGTCTGTGCGTGATGGTTTTACTGTGATTGCTGGTTCGGACATCCAGGTTGGGGGGGTTGTAGAAGCTGCGAACTTGCGAGCAAGCGGAAGGATACTGATTCGCGGCGGAATAAGGGGGATGGGCAGAGCCCATATTGAGGCAGAATCTGACATAATAGCTTTATTTATAGATCAATCTTATGTTAAAAGCAATAACAATGTAATAGTAGAAAGATCCATAATGCATAGCACCGTGATGGCTACCGAAAAGATAACAGTTATGGGCGGCAGGAGGGGAGTCATCGTTGGAGGAAGTTGTTCGGCTGGCTTCGAGATCTCTTGTGTTACCTTGGGCAGCGAAATGGGAACGAAAACCGAAGTCCAAGTCGGGATTATTCCATCCCTTCAGCAGGAACTAAAAATAATATTGCAAAATCTTGAGGATTTGGAGGAAAAGCTCAATAGCATTGAAAACAACCTTGCCTATATCAAAAGATTAGAGGCACAAGGAATGATTGATCAATCCAAAAGAGCATTGATGCTACAATTATCGAAGGCAAAATTACGACTACAGTCCAGTGTGGAATTTTATGATGCACAACGACAAAAGCTGGAGGGAGAGATTCTTAGAGTAAATGAGGCGTGTAGGGTAAAGGTAAAGGGTGTATGTTATCCTGGTGTTATCATAAATATGAGAGGTATTACTTACATAGTTAGAGATAGAATGGAGTACGTCACCTTCTACTTTGATAAAGGGGAGATAAAATTTACATCCTATTCGTAATGTGGTGATAGGTCATGCTGCGACCGATTCAGTGGCAAATAGTCATGTTAAAAGCGGGACAAGAGGAGCAACTGTCCAAAGATGCTGCTTCCTCTGCAGCTCAATTTGCTATGAGGCAAGAGGCACTTGAGGAAACTGAGCGAGCACAAGCACAAGTAAAGCGAAAGGAAAAATCTTCTGGCGCAAATAAATTAGCTGTAAACGATCGGAAGCGCTCCAATGATGGAGGCAATCATAATAGTCAAAAGAAATCGAAAAAACGGCCAACGAAAGCTGACGATCTGACCGGGTTCAAGGGAGATTGCGAAGGATTGGATGTTTATGCCTAAAGCTAGTGCAGTTTCGAAAAAAGATTTCTTTATAGGTTATTTATACATCTCACCCTTTAGCGATGAAGGCATATATACAGGTGCTGTTATGATCACTGACTTCCGGGGGATACCAGTAGATTTTAACTATGTAGAGCCAATAAAACCGACCAGGCTGGAGAGAGTCTTGTATGGGAGTGCTCTCGAAACCTATCTTAGAGAAGGGTTAATTTTACAAAATTTAGTTAAATCAATTGCAAAAAAGCCAGAAGTTTTAATCTGTCAAGACCCGACCTTGGTTGTGCCAACTCGTTCGCTTGTTAAATATCCTGTCATAGCAATTGAGCAATATTCGGGATTGCCTTTAGAAACCGTGGGTACCTACGAACGATTATTTGACGGGGAATGTTTTATCTATCAGGCTGAGGAAGTAGGCCCTCCAATTAAAGTATGCTTTGGATTTTCTCCCCAACAAGCTGAAGTTGAAGCTCTCTTGCACATATTAAAAGAAGCCGCTAGATATATGGACTTACTAGAGCCATTTCAGCGGATAGCGAAAGCGTTGGACGTCATTATAGAAGAATGTTAAGATGAAAAAATCAACGATGAAAAGTCAAACGTTACATGACAGTTTTATAGAACGCCTGGCACGTGTATTATTGGGAAAAATTAAGGTTCGCTCTTTTTCGTTAGTCGATATACTCATCAAGGTTAGAAACGTACATCGCAATGTCATGGTTAAATTCCTCACACTCGACTTTGATGTGGTTTGTAAAAGTTGGGATTTTTCAGACCGTGCCTTTTTGAGGGTTCAAGATGCATCCTTACGTCTCGATAAGTTCAAGTTAAAAAGGCTTACGTTGCGTTGCATCAACGTAAAACCAAAAAAAGTAAAACTTCGTGGCATCGTTTCCGTTAATTCGGACATTTCTTTATGCAATGCTTTCCCTCAAGAAAGGGTAAATAAAATAGCTTACATTCGAAGTATGGATTTTTTTGAGAAAGGGACTATTCCCATCGCCATGTTTTGCCCTATAATTAAGAACAAAGCTCTAAAGTTGATTTTAAATAAAAAAGAGGGCGTAGTTTTAGTATGGTATTCTAGGGCACGAGGAAGCGACGAGCCTTATTATTTGTTTTTATGTCGCAAACTCGGACAACAAGCTTTGGAGGAGAGTGTGGTGTGGACTTGGGTTTCGATGGCATGCGAGAGGAGCGGAGGTGGTTAAGACTACGTCGAAGTAAAAGTCAGCTCGAGATAAACACCTTGCGAAAACCTGGTCAAAAATTAAAGAAGTAAATAACTATAATACAACTATAATACAACTATAATACAACTATAATACAACTATAAT
>NZ_JBWQOQ010000008.1:167500-378024 GCF_059026225.1 Acetomicrobium sp. | reverse complement strand
TAGAGCTGAAGTCTTTCTGAATCGTCCTCCAAATGCGCAAATGAGGCCCTACCATGCTTTCTAATCGTCATGACACGACCCGCCGTCTTTATTGTTGCAGTTTCATCCATCTCATCTGGACCTAAATGGGAGAAATGTTCGTGTACAAAGGACAATTTATGCTCTTTATCCCATTTATCGATCACGTATGGATCAAATTTTGATTCCTTACGCAGGCGCTCCAGTTTTTCCACGCGCTGTCTTATTATTTCTTTTTCCGGAGCAGTGCGTTCTTCCATGTTTACGTTATTATCATTCATTTATTGCTCCCCCTTAGCGTAAAGGTTATTAAAATCATTGATATATGAATCAAATAATTCCTTCGTTTTCGCTATACTGCCAGCATTCGCCAAAGAAGATCGCATATAGGAAGCCCTGGGCATTCCTTTAAAAATACATGATAAGAAGTGGCGAAGCAAGTGCATGCCTGAATTGTCTTCTATTTCGCATAAGTCTATCAGAAAAGTCCGAAAAACATTGACTCTGGATTTAAATGAATCTTTGAAATCTGCAAAATATCCCAAAGCCTTTAAAGCATCTGGTATCATGAAGGGATTCTTCAGGGCACCTCGCGCAACTAAAACGCTTTTGCAGCCCATCTCCAGATATTCAACAACATCACCGGAAGTAAACACGTCACCCGTAGCTGTTATCATGCCAGGAAAAGCCTTGGCAATTTCCTTCATAATATTCTTATCCGATATTCCATTATAACCCTGCGACGGCGTTCTTGCATGGACCGCGACATTATCCGCACCGGATGACACTAAAAGCTCACACCATTTAACGGCATCATGCAAGTTATGGCTTGGAATTCTCGTCTTTACACAAATCGGCAAGCCAAGGGCTTTGGTTTCCTTTATCATTTGGGTTGCAACATCAGGGCAGAATATCATGGCTGCGCCTCCTCCTGATGCCATAACCTTCTTGGAAGGACACGCCATATTTATGCCCAGCGCTTCAAATGAACTCACCTTTAAGGCTTCCTCTGCTGCCTCCAAGAGAAAATCGACGTTGCCAGAAAAAAGCTGCAATACCAAAGGTCCTTCGTTGGGGTGTCGAAACAAAGAAGGAAAAACAGACTGGTTTTTATCAACAACAGCCTTTGCCGAGATCATCTCAGTATGAGCAAGCCCCACGCCTAAATGGAAACACATTTTTCTTACAGGCCATGCGGTAATATCGGCCATGGGAGCAAGCCACAGAGGGTTATTTGATGTTACGCTCATATATAAGCCTCAGCCCCTCTAACGTGAGATTAGGATCCACGACGTTTATTCTACTTGACCACCTTGCTACGGTCTCGGCATGTCCCCCTGTCGCAATGACCTTGGGCGCTTCTTTTTGCTCTTGCGACATACGATCAACCAAGCCATCTATCAGTCCAGCGTAACCAATTACTATTCCAGATCTCATCGATTCCGATGTAGACCTCCCAATGGCCCTTTTGGGAGGCTCGAGTGCTACCAAGGGAAGCTTTGCAGTCTTGCCAAACAATGCCTCTACACTGGCCTGCAACCCTGGAGCTATTGCCCCTCCGAGATATGAGCGATCAGAAGATACGTAATCAAGCGTTACGGCTGTGCCAAAATCTACCACAATGACAGGACTTCCATAATTATGCACGGCGGCAACCGCGTTTACCAATCTGTCAGCGCCAACTTCAGCAGGTATGTCATACTTTACCTTTATGCCAAGGTCCACGCTTGAATCGACCACCATGGGTTTTATACCCAAGTATTTCGAGATCCCCTCACGCCATGCCATCTCAAGCGGAGGGACAACACTCGAAATTATAGAACTGGTGATAGACTTCTGGTCTAACTTTGTCATGTAAAGCAATCCCGTAAGATAAATCCCGAGTTCATCCCCGGTTCTTTTCTCTGATGTAAGTCTCCAATCTGCAACCAAGCAGGCACCATCGAAAATACCAAGGCAAGTATTTGTATTACCTATATCCAGAACGAGAAGCATCTCTTACACCCCCTCTTTTTAAGATAGCAATATCATATAAACTACCAGTCCACAGCTCGACACACAAATGCTCCTAAAGAAACCAAAATTTAACCTTTTAGTCAGTATAACAAATAATATTGCAATGGAAATAATGGGCCAATGCCAAGGTTCCGTAATGCTCATGGGCATGAAAGAGGCCAAGAAGTTTAGCAACCATTCAAAGACAAGCAAAGCCTTTTCTGCAAACCAAACTACTAATGTACCCAAGCCAAAGGGCAAAATGACAAGGGGGGTTGAAAGCAGAACGACAAAAAATAAAAGTGCAAAAACAGGAATGGCGATCAAATTAGAAAAAAGTCCTACGACAGGTAATGATCCGAAAATTGTAAGCACAATACCAGCAGTGATCATCCAAAGAAGCGCACTTGAAGCTAGCAGCGAGATCCTTTTGGAAAAAATACCGGTACATCCGATCGTCAAGGCCGACATGACCGACAATTTCCAACCTACATCCCACACAAACCAGGGCCTCCATAAAAGCAAACAAACAGCTGCCAGACTTACGGCTTGAAGAGTCTTTATGGGCCGTCCAATCATCTTTCCGATCAATACAAAAGCCGTCATCAAACCAGCGCGCATGGCACTAGCAGCAAACCCAGTAAAGGCCAGGTAAAAAAACAGCAAGAGCAATGATATTTGAACTTTCCATTTGGCTTTTCTTAGAGCTCGAAAGACAATCCCCACCACCAAGGCTACATGAAACCCTGATACAGCCAGCAAATGGGAAGTCCCCCATTTTGAATGAAGTTGAGCCAAATCAGGGTCTTTAACTCCAAAAAGCAGGGTTAGCAAATATCCCCTTACCCTGGGCGGAAAATTCAACAAGACCCAACTTCTTAAAAAAGATCGCCAGCGATATAGGTTAAAACTGTTGGCTTTCCGGCTTTTGGTTACTTGCAAGCCAACCAGGCGACCCCTTACGCCTCGAGATCTCCAATAGGTATAAGGATTAAAGCCCGTAGATTTATTTTCCAACGGAAGTATTGAAGCCTTTATTTCGATGCTGTCACCTTCTCTTAAAGCCAGACTTGGTGATACATCCGCAACGTATTTACCCTTAGCGGTCTTGAACACTACGGCTCTTTTGCTCCCCCAGGGCCTTTCAAAGGCAACAACCGCCTTCTCTGATATGCTATCAGCTAAAATGAGCTCATTTCCAACTCTGTAAGCTAACAACGAACTTCCCAGCAATCCGATAACGAAGCACAAAACTAAAACATAAAGCGCATGAGACGTACCGTCATAGGAACAAAAACCCAAGGCCAACATAATAAACCCAGCGATAAGGCTTGATAACAAAAAGGGGAAACCTTTACCCGCTAAAAGAACGGCAACTATAAATGAGACTAACAGACACAAACAGGGAGTTTCATAAAGTAATTTCATCTATATCCAACGGTAACGTAAGGTCTGATCTTCTCCATCTTTTTGGGTCCTATTCCTTTTACCTCAAGCAGTTCCTCTACTGAACGAAACCCTCCCCTTAGATCCCTGTAATCCAATATTGCCTGGGCAGTCTTAGGTCCTACGCCAGGAAGACTTTGCAACATCTCCGCACTCGCCCTATTCAGGTCTATTACATCGACATCTTTTTCGTAACTTCCATAAGGCTTGTTAGCATTGGAGCCAGCAAAGACATCCTTCGCGATGGACAAATTATCCCTGCTCTGTTCAACTAATGTAGTGGCAACCAACTCACCTTTCTCGGGCACATGAAGGTGGCAACCATCACCTAAGTTTGCAGCCAAGTTTATGGCCACCGGGTCAGCTTTAGTGGTAAGTCCTCCCGCTTTTTCCACCAATTGATACACCCTTGACCCAGATGGCATTTTATACACGCCCGGGTTTTTAACAGCTCCTGTAATGTACAATATCCATTCCTTTTCCTCAGGAGTCGCCTGTTTTTTGTCAAGTTCGCCTTCCTCGTTATTGTTTACAATCTCTGATGCTCCAATGCCCTGAAGGACAACATTCTCGGCTTCAAATGATCGTCCTTTTATCTTTCCCAAAGAATATGCGGCCGACAATCCCAACGCCAAGACAAAACACAGAAAGGCCATTAAAAACCATTTAAAGCTCTTACTGCTTTTGTATTTTTCAAGTGATTCTTTCTCATGAAGGAACTCAAAGTCCAACTTCGAGGACATCGTTAAAATCCCTCAATGAAACTAGTTCACCGTACAAATACCAGTTGGAGGCCTCAGTTATGCGCACCTCGTACAATTTTCCTAACATAGTCTCGTCCCCCGGTACCAACACTACCTTGTCCGTGGGCGTTCTGCCTTGCAGGAGCCCTCCTCCTTTAGGCGCTAAATCATCAAATAACACCTCAACAACCTTGCCAACTAAGTCTAAATTCTTCTTAAACGATATAGCATCTTGTAGCTCATTTACTATGGCAAGTCTTCTTTTTTTCTCTTCTTGGGAAATTTGATCAGGCATCACAGCTGCTGGCGTTCCTTCTCTCGGAGAATAGGAAGCCGTATGAACCAGATCAAATTGCATTCTTTCCAACATATTAAGAGTGTCCACGAAATCCTCTTCCGTCTCCCCGGGGAAACCGACTATAAGGTCGCTTGTTATTGAAATGTCTGGAATTGCATTGCGCAAGCGTCTTATTATTCCTTCATATCCGCTGACAGTGTAACCTCGATTCATCTTCTTTAAAATCCTATCGCTTCCCGACTGGATGGGAAGATTTACAGCAGGACAGATTTTCTGTTCTTCTGCCATAACTTCTATTACATCATCCGTAAAATCGCGCGGGTGTGAGGTGGTAAAGCGCACCCTGAGCAACCCGGGAATGTGCGATACATCACGTAAAAGATCCGAAAATCGATAACCTTTGCAAAAGTCCTTTCCATAGGAATCGACATTCTGACCCAAGAGCGTGACCTCAAGGATGCCATCTTCGACAAGCTCCGATACTTCTTCCAAGATCTCATCTGGTCGTCTCGATACAAACCTTCCGCGCACGTAGGGCACAATGCAATAAGTACAGAAATTATCGCATCCGTGTGCAATGGTGACAAAAGCCTTGAAGGGATTACTTCTTATAATAGGCGTAACTTTCAAGTCAACCATTTCTCTAGGATCCTCGTCCAAATATACGACTACTTTATTGCGTAGAGCCTTTTCCAATGCATCCGGTACCAATCCTATATGCCTTGGCCCAACTACGACTCTTACCTGCGGAAACCTTCTAATCAACTCCACACCCATGTTTTGGGCCATGCAACCTATGACGGCTAAAATGGGCTTGCCCTTTACCCCAAAAGCCTTCTTGTAACGTCCTATCTCGCTTAAGACCTTCTGTTCGGCTTTTTCCCGAATGCTGCAAGTCACAATTATGACGACGTCGGCTTGAGACGTATCTGTCTCTTTCCAGCCTCTAAAGGTCAAGGCTGTCCTCAAGCGATCACCGTCATATTGGTTCATCTGACATCCGTATATATTAATAGCAAAGCTAAAAGACATATCAGCTTTTCCCTCTCTCGTTTCAAAAATTTCCTTGGTTATTATAACCTACTACAAAAACTTCCTTCAAACAAATATTTCTAAGGCATAAAGCAACCATAAACTACAAACCGACCAACATTCTAATAGCGCTTACGGTCACAAATATAGATAACACGAGCGAGGCCAACAGTTTCCCTTGAGTATAGCAAAATACGCCTCGTCAGTACCTAGTAAAGAAAATAAACCAACTCAAATACCTAATGTCACGGAAAATATTTTCATCAAAACTAATTCATTCTCATCGTATTGAAAAATTCTGCTTCGAATGATAAAATTTAGGTAAACCTAATTTAGGGGGTGACAAGCATGAAACGGGCAACAGCTGCAGTTTTGACACTTGTCGTGTTGATAGCTGTTACAGGCATAGCTTCCGCACATGGGCGATATGGTTTTAGATCAAGTCCTATTTGGAACGTTCATAACGGCTGCGGTCAGGGAGTAATTATGAGTGAACTGAGACCCGGTTACGCGAGCCTTCATACGTGGAGCATGAGCAGATCTCGCTTAGGATTAGCTCCATATGATCTAAAAATTCGGACACAAATAGTCGAAAACATGGGCCAGCTGGAAAGACATCGACTAGAATTGCATTCTAGGTTATACGATAACCCTCTAGACAGGTATAAAATCACCCAACTTCGCGAAAGGATGCTTTCTCTTCAAGATGAGATAGCTCGATGGCAGATCGAACAAGCTTTCAGACTATATGAAAGGCAAGAGTATTAGAGCCTGTTTCCCAACTTGAGATCTTGCATTGAAATCATTTCCCAAAGAAGCCGTAGATTGTAAGTTTCTATATTGAGATGAAGTGAACCTTAAGTACCTATAGGCCTATTGCTTGTATATTTTGTTCCATCTCCATGAAGACTGCTTTATTTTACTGCATTCTAACCTTGGTGGGGTGAGTTGTGAAACAGGCTCATTATTGTACCAGGTTATACCCAAGACGTATGAAATCAGCGATTTTAAATTCTAGCTATATCCTGTCTTTTTGATCTATCTCCAAAACAGCAAGTAGGAGCACATTAATACCACGCCAACAATCTTCTAATGGCGTATGTTCTAGCTCGCAGTGACTATGTCCCCCCTTGCTTGGTACGAAGACCATTCCAGTAGGTAGCATTTCCGCAACGTACTGCGCATCATGCCCAGCGCCACTATACATTCTTTTATATGTATAACCGTAAGCATCGACGCTTTTCTGAATACAGTTAATTATTTCTTCATTGAAACTTACTGTGTTACGCTTCCATCTCATTTCGTAGCTTACTTTGCATTTATCAAGTTCCTTAGGAATGCCCTTTATTATGTCAACAACTTGTTTTATTACACTTGGATCTTTATGTCTCGCATCCAGAGAAAAATCTACAAATCCAGGAATACATGTATGTATACATGGATGGCAAAAGATTTCTCCTGTGGTATATATTAGATCACGTTCCAATTTACCAAACTCGTCGTGGAAATATCTTATTGCAGAGGTCGCAGCCAAAAGGGCATCTCTTCTAAATGACATTGGCACAGTTCCTGCATGGCCAGTCTGGCCATGAGTTTTAATCCTGTAGTTAACCATACCAACAACACCCTCTACAACACCTATTTGTTTGTTCTCTGCTTCTAATACTGGACCCTGTTCAATATGCAGCTCTAACATGGCCATATAATCTCTAGGATTGAGCCTGTTAGCCTCATCGCCCACATAACCGCTCTCTAACAAAGCTTCTCCGAAGGTTTTCCCCTCTGGGCTTTTAGAAGCCAACACCTCTGCTTTATCAAATTTACCGCAAATAACTCCTGAGGACATCATCGCTGGTGGATATAAAGAGCCTTCTTCATTTGTCCAGATCATCGCCGTAATTGGATGTCTATGAGGAATCTTGTTGTTAACAATTGTTTCAAGAACTTCCATTGCTCCTATAACTCCCAAAATACCGTCATAATTACCACCATTTTTGACAGAATCTGTATGTGAAGCCATCACAATACTAGGGAGTCCCTTTTCGGAACCAGGAATAGTTGCATATACGTTGGCCATATCATCAGTTACTATATTAGCACCAACATTTTTCATTCTCCTCGCAAATTCATCCCTGGCTTGCAAGTCCTCTTTTGATAGTGCAAATCTCGTTATGCCTCCCTTATCGGTGCCGCCAAACTTGGCAAATGTTTCTATTTTATTCTGTATCCTGTTTTTGTTGCAGGTTATCATAACGAATACCTCCTAAATATCTTCACCTTTAATTTTCTTGACCTAACAATCCCATGCTCCATTTTGTAATTATATTAGCTTTGTCAAATAGCCCCTAAAATCTCTTATAAGCACGATAACGCATTTATTCGTAATTTCCTTCGGTTACATTCTAGACCAAGCATTTCTCACCTACAATAATAACTAAACTTCGGCCCTCATGAATTTCTTTGGACTTTTAGTCAAAGTTAAAAAATAACAACAGGGGCTGGTCCTGCTTTCATAGCACATTTGTAACGCAGGTTTCCTTGCAAACTCAAAGGATTATCCCTTTGGTTGAACTGTAAAATTAATAAATGAAGGAAAAATGGATATGATTCGATTGACATCGGCAATAAATGCTGTAAAATTCATAAAGCTAAGCTAGATCTGAAAATGAGACTTTTCTCGCTAGGAGGTAAATGAGGAATGTCGGCTGAAAGAGTCCAACAAGATGATGTCATTTTGATGACGCGCGAAGGATACCAGAAATTACGCGCTGAACTCATAAAACTGAGGAGCGATGGTAGGCACGAGATATCAAAACAACTTGAAGAGGCAAGGTCATTTGGAGATTTAAGCGAGAATGCGGAATACCATACAGCCAAAGAAGCGCAAGCCAAACTCGAGGCACGAATTCAGCTATTGGAATCACAACTATCTAAAGCCAGAATCATCGACAGTGATCAAATAGACACAAGTCAGGTAACTTTAGGCACCAAAGTTACTCTAAGAGACCTCGATATTAATGAAGAATTTACTTATGTAATCGTAAATTCGGAGGAAACCGACCCAAGCAATCACAGAATATCGGTCTCAAGCCCCGTTGGGCAAGCTATAATAGGCAAAACCGTCGGCGATGAAGTCATAGCAAGAGCTCCTCGCGGGACAAGAAGGCTCAAGATATTACGTATCGAGGTCTAGTGTAATAAGGCAAACCTGTCTAAAGGATGTCAAATAAAAGGAAGGGTTACTTTTTTGCCTGCAATCATGAGGGTGATTATTTCGAGCTTCAGGTTAATGTTTTATCTTTCAAGAGCGTTTGTAATTAATCGCTTCACCAGATCCTCGAAGGACCAACCAATTGCTTTCGCCGCCTTTGGAACCAGACTCGTAGCAGTTAGCCCGGGCGCAGTGTTTACTTCTAAGACATAAGGCTTTCCATTAAGATCAAGGCGCATGTCCACCCTGCTGTATTGCTTGCAACCCAAGCTAAGATGGGCTTTGATGGCCGCTTTTTTAGCCTCCGAAGCTACCGATTCTTGCAATGGAGCGGGTACCAAATATTCACTGTTACCAGGCGTATACTTTGCCCTATAACTGTACAGTGAATTTTTGGGTACTATTTCTATGACGGGAAACGCCCTGATGTTACCGCCATCGTCCCACACAGTTACAGTGACTTCTTTCCCAGGGATATACCGCTCAGCCAGGATGAGATTGTCATACTCGGAAGCTAAGCGCAGGGAAGACAATATATCGCCCTCTTGAGCAACTATGCTTATACCAATTGTACTACCGCATCGCGAAGGCTTGATGACCATCTTTTCTTCACTAAGCTTATTATAAAAACAGATTACCTTTTGATAGGTCGTTTCTATGCCCTGTCGAGACGTGTCAATTTCGATTCCCTCAGGCACAGAAATATCGTCTCGTCGAAACCTATACTTGCTCAAGGCTTTATTCATTGCAAGCATGCAGGCTTCAGGACCCGAGCCTGTATAGGGTACATCATAGAACTCGAGCAGAGCTTGTAGTCTGCCGTCTTCTCCCCATCCTCCATGCAGTGCTATGAAAACGACATCGAACTTTTGGTCACTTACACATTTTATGACATCTTTCATTGTTCGCACATGGCCATCTAAAACCTCAAAGCCGCTTTCCTTCGCCGCTTCGACTACTGCCTTCCCGCTTGCAAGCGACACCTCTCGTTCCGGGCTTTCGCCTCCATATAACACTAATACTTTCATTTTACGAACCCCACTTCCTGGGCCGGACTTGTAATTTCCTCCACCTCTCCGCCAAAGGTAATCTTGCTTTCAGGAAATGCTTTTATAACGAGCCTCAACCCCATCCAATCATCCTCATCGCTTGTCGAATACATTGGCCTCTCATCCTTATAGATAAATTCCCAATAATAACAGTGCTCGTCGTAAACCAAGCTGTAAACTACTTCATCTAAATGTTCATCCACGAAATCATAGGCGGTCCTTACCGCCACTTTCCAGCGACTCCCCAGAGGAATGCCCGTGGTATGATAAATCTCGCGTCTATCCGAGTAATCGTCCCAGGACATGGGCGAATTCCCAGTCGTCCAGCGCTGGGCATATCGAGTTACCATGGGAAATTCACCGACTCTGTAACGCAATCCCCAAGTCGCGTCTATTATTTCCTGACGGCGCCACTTTTTCGCGTCATACTTGAACCATTGATACTGAGCCCAAATAAAGGGCGTGAAGTTATTATTTTTTTTATCTAAAGGAGCAAAGGAGCTTGAAAAATCAAAGCCATAACCCCACCTGTCTACTTCGGCTTCATCGGCTTCATAATGACCCCAATAGAGGGCGAGGCGCGACCTTGCATTTGACGTTAAATCGACCCAAGGCGTGAACAGTTGAACCTCAGGGGACCGCCAAAGGACCCCTTTATAAGTCACTCCTGCTTCTTTTTCTATCGAAACGTTTTCAGCTTGAGACCAATAAATTTTCCCCGAAAAGCCCTGATTATAATAATTTGCACCCCAACTGGGTCGGTAACGCTTCTCGTCTTCGTCAGAGTTATAAGCATAGACTGCATTCGCAAACAAACTCCATTGATTTGTCAAACCGTAACTACCTAAAACCATCCATTCTTCGTCCATATCCGACCAGTAAGCGAGGTGAACGTTAACGGACAGCCTATCATCGACAACCACCGGACCATATCCTATGACGCCGGTTCCTCGATCGGAATCGTCTTTTATACGGAAAGTAAAGGGACTGCTCGCCTCTCGATCCCTTATGTTGATCTCATAATTAAAGGGATATGTATAAAGCAACTTCCCATCCAAGTACACCCTTGGGCGCCTTAAGACCACTTTGTTACCCGGTATGACTGTCATCTTAGTGGTATAAAGATTGTAATGCGGTTTTGGCGCATCACACGTTGTGTAATTTGCATTTTCCCAAATAGCAACGTGGGCATTTTTTTCTGTTTTTTCTAAGTCTTTCCTGCCCAGCCATCCCTTACTCAACGCCGCTTCAGGCGGGGCTATTTTAACATCTCCTCCGTAAACATATACTGGTCCTTCTTGTCCCGAGCCATTTTGCATTATCCCTTCTTGGGTAATTAGGTTATATTCAAGCTTGTCTCCCCTAAGAACCCTGTTGCCCCAAATTAATACTACAAGCTCATCGTCGTGACCTTCTGCAAATACCATGGAACTCTCTATGAAGTATTCAACGTAAGGAGCTTCAAGTTTCATATCTTCGCGCCTGATTATAACGTTACCTCTCGCCTCAGCACGCCCTTCAATCTCAAAAAAGACCACTTCATCTGCCTCTAGCGTAACTGGCGAGGATAATTCCTGGGCAAAAGCTGAGGTACAAGTAAAAATTATCAAAGATAGAAACATCAACAAAGAAATAACGTTTCCACATTGAAAATTCCTGTGGCTACAGTCCATGAACACTTCTCCCTCTTTGATAATAAATGCCAGGTAAAATCTTAGTTGGATCCGAAAACGTCCATGCACTCTGTAAGAAAGCAAATCTCAATTGGTTTTAGAAATGCTACGGAATACGTTTATTTTTTATGCATCCTATATACAACTTCTGCTTTGCCAGAAAGTTCCATCTCGCCGGAAAGACGTACCAACCCGTTTTGTGACCGTATCTCGATCGATTCCCCAAAGGCACGAATACCATCGTCGAAGAAAAAAAGCTGTTCATCGGGCTTCCATCGTACTTCAGGAGAATGCCAGTGAAATTGATCTCCCTTTATGCTCGTAATACCCCTTGCTTCCTTTAAAACAACGATCCCACCTGATGCTTCAGGCACGCTGCCTCTTGAAGCTTGAACTTTCCATACATTTCCACCCTTGCCCTCAATAGTAATGTTAACATCCTCCAAAATATACAAATCATTCGATTTCCAGCCTCTTTGAGCATCTAAGATATATACATTATCGTCAATTATGTTTCGATATTGTACTTTTTCGACGACGAAAGTGCTTTTTTCTTCATCACCATCGTTTTCAGTTAAATATAAATCCCTCACTAAGAAAGCAACAAAGGCAGCCACAAATAAAGCTAGGAAAACCATGCGGTATACGCGCTTTTTACCAGACAACGCGCCACCTTCCCCTTTCTTGAACCAGGCCTAAAATCTTGCTTCGCTCCACTTTAATGAGCACCATCTTTTGGATGCCGCTGATTTTTGCCTTATCGTCACTGACCCAAGTCACATCGTAACCATCTTTAAAAGCCCATCGTATATTCGATTCCATGGCAGCCTTTTCAAATTCCTCCATGGTGTACTGCCTCTTTGTCTCGGAAGCCAGCAGTTCATACATTGTATTTAAATCTCCCTCTATCCAACTTTCCACAAAGAGGGTCACTACTTCTTCCTTAGTCATTGAAGTTTCTTTTTCTATTTTCTGTAGAATTTCCTTTAATGAAACATCTATTTCGCTCTTGGTAGAATTCTTCTGCACCTGGAGCAACGGATCAGGCCCCGGAGGCAAAATCACTGGTTCCTCAGGATATTTTGTGGCATCCTCAAAACTCGAAGGCTCATCGAGTGAATCATCCGATTCTTCATTTGGAGGAAGTTCTTTTTGGGCATCTTTTATTTCTTCCGAAACCGGTAATTCCACGATAATTTCTTCCATGGTTAGTGAATCTTCAACAATTGTTTCGGGCTGAATTGACGTCTCAACCGCTTCTTTTTTCTCTTTGACTTCCTCGGCTAGCAAGGCAGTTGAATCGAAGGAAAATCGCATTTCCCTTGGGTAAACACCGCTCAAGATGACCGTAAAAGCCTTAGAGGTAACTTTAGGGAAAAAAACCAAACCTTGCAAAATGCCATTGATGGGTTCGTCAAAATTGCTGTCATAAGCTGCCAAAGGCAGTTTTTCCCCATCGACCTCCAGTAAGAGATGTTCTGACAAAGGCTTTAAATTTAGTGACTTTAATCCAAAATTGTAAATAGTCAAAAGAAAAGGCTCACATTCCTCCATCCTGAGATCTTTGACAAAGGCTTGGCGATAAGCCTCCCTTTCTCGCTCGCCAAGCCTTTGTCTTTCTGCTTCTATCGAAACCCATGGATCAACAATGTCTTCTGGATAATGCACAATCCAGACCAGACAATCCGTCCCCCAATGAAATGAAGTGCATTTTTCGAGTTTTTCAACGAGATCGATAGTCTCCTCTTGCGCTCGTGAAGGCGAAGCAACAAGACAAAACATGGCAAACATTGCCAAGCTTAAAAAAACAACAGCTCTTTTATTGACCACCAAGAGAGAATTCTCCTCTTTTTAAAGTTTATAGTCAATGACGGCCGAGACCCCCACGCCCTGAACTCTTCTAAATCGCTCTAAGGGATTAAGCGAATCTATGGGTATTAAGATTTCTATCCTGAAACGATCTTTAAAAACAGCATCTATTCTAGCAACAGCCTTTGTCGCATCTACGGCAGATTTGGGTCCGGAAACTTGTGCAGCACCAATGCGGGTCCCCTGACCGGCAGAAACTATCGGCACAACTTTTGTCATGTTCTCCGCCGCAACACCTCTGTTTATAGTCACGGTATTTATAAAATCGTTAAGAGGTTCTGCGATAGTTTCTACCAGAAATCCTCCCCCAATGACCCCTATTATATCGGAAATATCAAGAGCATACGCCAAACCGCCAAAGGCTATCGCAGCAAACAAAGTCAAAACGACCACAATTTTTTTCATTACAAACCCCTCCGTTAATGCGCGAATATTCCAACAATAACCATCGTCTTTTATTTAGTCAAACCGCCCTGATATCATTTGATTTGACCAATCAATTTTTGTTTCTCTAAATGTTCTCACTTTTCTTTTGCATTTTTATCTTTCACACTTTTTGTCGATGATTCTGTATCATTCTCCTCTTCCTCCTCTGGCGGCTGAGGAACTTCAGAGGGGCGTATTATGCTATGCAATACTTCAGGAACAGGATAAGCTCTAACAGTGGTGATATTGGCTGTTTCCAAATAAAATGGAGTACCCTCGGGAATATTCTTAACGTCTCCCCTAACCAAAGCACCTCCAGCTAACCCCAAAGGCCCAAGCAAAATGGCGCCCACAAAGCTTGCTCCAGCCGCAGCCACGACAGTATCATCAGCCTTACTTGCCTTTTCAGCCTCGGGGCCTAACATTACTGGTATTTTATTGATCACATCGAGAGGAACGATGTGATCAAAAGCTATTTTTACTTCCGAAGACCTTCCAAAACTTCTAGGGGGCTTTATGCTATCGATATGGCCCAGAACACGACTTTCAGAGGGAGCAATCAAGGCGGTGTCCACGACGAAATCTCCCAGGAGCACAAGTTCGACAGGGTCACCAACCTTAACTTCCTGAGGGGACAGGGAATTTTTCAACGCCACTTTAAACACTTTTTCCTTCGGAACTTCAATTTCCTCCCAAAGAACTCCTTCTGGTAATATTAAGCCAATTATACGCTCCAACCTCATGGCAAAAGGCCCTTCAATATTCGGTTCGCCCTCCAGTAACTTTTCTATAGCCTCGAGGCGCTCCTTTAAGTTCCCCTCACCTACTTGCTGTGTCACAATCCACTCGGCGACACCCAGCTTAAAGATAAAAGATGGCTGTTCGGGAAGTCCGTTCTCTAAAAAGTTTAAAAAGGCTTGCTGTCTTTCGGCAAGACTTCCGGGTAATTCCCTCCCAAAATAAGCCTTCTCAATCTCAGCTAAACGAGATATTAATCCACCGCTTTTAGGTTGGCCGTAAGTCAACGTCTCTATATGTGCTAAAATCTCAAAAGGAGGTCGATCAACAGCTTCTTCTCCCGTTGCAATCATACTTGCTGAGACGATCAATGCTACCGTTAAAATAGCAAAAAGCGCTTTCCACTTCATGGCAGCTACTCCTTTCTTTTTAATGCTACCCTTGAGAGTGCCTTATAGCTGCTTCAATAAACGAAGCAAAAAGAGGATGTGGCCTGGTTGGACGCGATTTGAACTCGGGATGAAACTGGACGCCGACAAACCAAGGGTGATCCTTTAACTCAACTATTTCTACCAAATTTCCGTCAAGGCATACCCCTGAAACAATCAAGCCTTCCTTTTCCAAGCGATTTCTATAATCGTTATTAAACTCCCATCTATGACGGTGTCTCTCGTACACCGTAGACAATCCGTACGCTTTGTAAGCCAACGTGTTTGTTTTTATCTCGCAAGGATAAGAACCTAGCCTCATGCTTCCGCCAATTTTTGAAATATCTTTTTGCTCCTCGAGTAAATGGATTACTGGATTAGGAGTCCCGGGATCAAACTCGGAACTATGAGCCGATGCTATGGAACATACATTCCTTGCAAATTCGATCACAGCTATCTGCATCCCGAGGCACAAGCCAAAATAGGGAATTAAATTTTCGCGCGCATATCGCGCTGCCATAATTTTACCTTCGATGCCTCTTCTACCAAACCCCCCTGGGACAAGGATAGCATCTACCCCTTTAAGGGTGTCAACACCAAGTCTCTCAACTTCCTCGGCCTCAATATAACGAACACAAACTTTAGCATCATTATTTACGGCGGCATGCTCTATAGCCTCGTTTACCGAGAGATAAGCATCCTTATGGCCAACGTATTTACCTACCAATGCTATTTCGGCTCTTTTTGAGGGCGATTTACTTCGCCGCAGATAATCCTCCCACTCCCGAAGATCGGGCTCATCAGTTCTATCAAGACCCAACATTCCCATGACCATGACATCGAAGTTTTGGTTTTGCAAAAGCATCGGAATTTCGTAAATGTTATCGACGTCTATAGCCTCGATCACGCCTTTTTTCTTAACATTACAAAACAGGGCTATTTTGTCTTTTAACTCATCATTTAGTGGGCGACTTGTCCTGCAGACTACTATATCGGGCTGTATTCCTATCCGCCTAAGCTCGTTCACACTATGTTGTGTTGGCTTTGTTTTTGACTCTCCGGCAGTGGGAATAAAAGGAACTAAGGTGACATGGCAATAAACAACGTTTTCTCGGCCTACCCTATAACCAAGTTGCCTTATAGCCTCCAAGAAAGGCTGTCCTTCTATGTCCCCCACAGTTCCTCCGATCTCGACCAAAATCACGTCGTAACCTTCGCCAGCCTTCAGGATCCTTTCTTGTATCTCATTCGTAATGTGAGGAATGACTTGAACGGTAGCCCCCAGATACTTCCCCTCCCGTTCTTTTTTTATAACCGAAGAATAAACCTGACCGGTAGTTACGTTATTCTTAGCTGCAAGAGGTTCATCTATAAAACGTTCATAATGCCCAAGATCTAAATCAGTTTCCGCACCATCGTCTGTAACAAAAATTTCTCCATGTTGATAGGGATTCATTGTTCCTGCATCCACATTGATATAGGGGTCCAACTTAATAGCCGTTACCTTATATCCTCTCCGCTTGAGCAACAACCCAAGAGAGGCTGCTGTTATGCCTTTTCCAAGAGACGATACGACTCCTCCTGTAACAAAAATAAATTTATTCATTCAAGCTTACCTCCATCGTATGCCTTATTCACCTTCGCAACGCCCCAAGATTATATGATCATATCATCTAAAAAGGCCGAGGAGACTCTTCTCTCGGCCAAGGATATCAAAGAGAAAACAGAATAACATGGTTAAAATTGCTTATTTTGCATCAAGTCCAAACACCCTTATTGCGCCGGCTTTAAATTTATCTAAAATATCATCACTTTTAGCTTCGATGTATAGGCGCACGACGTCCTCCGTTCCCGAAGGCCTGAGCAAAACCCACGCTTTGTCGCATACTATTTTCAGGCCATCATCCCTTTTTATTGACAAAACATCCTCACCGCAAAAAGTATTATCTTGCCATTCTCCGATTAAAGCCACCAGTTTCTCCTTTTGCTCATGAGTAATATTAAAATCAATTCTGGTCGATACATACCTCGCGCCTATTTTGTCATATAGATCATCAAGTAACGCCCTTAAGGGACGCTTTGTCTCGCAAACCACTTTTAAAACAAGGAGGCAGATCAAGATGCCGTCCTTTTCAGGCACGTGTCCCGATATAGAAGCACCGCCCGACTCTTCTCCGGCAAGCAAAACATTTTCCTTTAAAAGCAACTGACTAAGGTATTTAAATCCCACGGGGGTCTCCCAAACGGGTTGACCCTCATGTCTGGCGATTTCATCCAACATATGAGTTGTAGCTACAGTCCTTGCCACGCCACCTCTTTTGCCCAATTCCAATAAATAAGAGTAAAGAATCGCCAGAATATAGTTGGCAGGGTAAAATTCGCCATCCACATCGACAACTCCAAAGCGGTCAGCATCTCCATCGGTGGAAAGTCCAATGACACCTAATTCCTTGGCTTTGCATGCAAGTTCCCTTAACGTTTCTTTTTTTGGCTCAGGGCTCAATCCCGCGAAATCGGGACGCAAGTCTTCATGTATTGCCGTCACTTCAAACCTTGATTCTTTTAAGATTCTCGGTAAATACCTTCCGCCCACACCGTGCAAAGTATCGATGACTATTTTTTGACCATTCCCCTCAACTTGAGCCAAGTTTTTTATATGAGATATATAAACATCAGTAGGATCGAAGCATTCTGTATCTTTTTCAAGTATTTTGACATCAGGGGGAGCTGTAGCAATATATGACTCGATTTTATCGGTTATGCTGGGAATTGCAGGCCCAGCATAAGAAGGAATGAACTTTAGCCCTTGGTAATCGAGGGGGTTATGACTTGCAGTAAACATTATCGCTCCCTCGGCATTTAAATGTTTTACCGCAAAGGCACACACGGGCGTAGCTGTGGGACCTTCGAGTACAATTGGTCGAAGTTTCATGCCTGCCAAGACCTGGCTTGAAATCCTTGCGAACCTTTCCCCCAGAAAACGGCCATCTCGTGCCACCAAAAGAGTGGCACCCTCTCCTGATTCTTCAAGGATATATTTACCTATTGCCCAAGCAACTTTCTTGACATTTTCTACGATGAAATCGTCAGCTATTATCCCACGCCACCCGTCTGTCCCAAATTTGATCATATACGTCACCTCAAATACTTCAAAGGATTAACAGGCACGTTGCCCTTTCTAACCTCAAAGTGCAAATGTGGCCCTGTAGCTCTCCCTGTGCTTCCTACTCTTGCAATGACCTGACCAGCGCTAACTCTCTGGCCTCTCTTGACCGAGATGCTGCTGCAATGACCATAAAGCGTCTTATAGCCTCTCCCATGATCAATTACGACCGTTCGCCCATAACCTCCCATCCATCCGGCGTAAACCACGTGACCAGCTGCAGACGCAACTATTCGAGTACCCCTCGGTGCCGATATGTCCAGTCCCGTATGCAAATCTCTACGCCTGGTAATCGGATCCGTTCGGTACCCGAAACGACTCGTTAACCTACCTCTTAATGGCCACCTAAAACTCGCGGAGGCGCTGTGATCGCCAGCTGCTGTGGAGCGGGATGAGATGTTAAGCTCTTTTGCGCCCGGTAAAAATATTTCACTACCGGCTACCAGAGTTGTCGCACCGTCAATAGAGTTAGCAGAAACTATGGCTTCCGCGTAAATTCCATACTTTTTTGCTATCTCGCTCAGGGTATCGCCCTTTGCAACTTTGTAAAATATTCCATCCTGATTAGGTATCCTCAACTTAGTACCAGGTTTTAGGACATCCGGGTTTTTCAAGTCATTGCATCCAAACAAAGTGTTAATATCTAGATTAACCTTATTCGCTATGGACCAAAGATTATCCCCCTCTTGAACTACATAGGTGTGTGTTTCTATTTTGGAAGCTTTTTTAGCCTCTTCCTCGGCTTTGGCCCTCCTGCTTAGCAGTTCTTTTAAAACTACTTCCACCTTTTCTTTTGATGTCGGTATCAAAAGCACATCGCCGATGTTTAGTTTGTGAATATTGCTTATTTGATTGGCCTTAGCGATATCTTCCACAGAAATCCCATATTCAGCGTATCTTTTAACAATCGTTTCTAGCGTCTCTCCTTGCTGGACTTCATGAATACGATAGTCAGGAGCTGCTTCTTGAAACTTTATATTCTCGCTACTTTTGGCTGATTCAAAGCCTGAATCATCGCCATCTAAGTATTCCTTTTTTAACTCACCCAGCCGTTCTTCAACTTCGATGCTCTCATTTTCTACCGTTTCGCCTTCACTAAGTTCTAGTCTCATTTCACTAAACACGATGGCTCCTGAACCTTCGGGGAGCGGGCCGATGGCATTGTAATCTCCTTCGGGTATAAGCAGATCCGTCACATCAACAATCAGATATCCCGGAAGACTGTACTCTTTTCCCTCCAAAAAGTTTTCCCACGCCTCGCTTTTGGACCTTTGCAGGGCAGCAACGGTAATAAACATCGTGGCTGAAATCATCAAACCAATGAAGATAAAAAAATCAAACCTCTTTCTAAAGGAATTACTATCCGAGCTATCGTGTTCGGGCATTTCTCTCCCTCCTACTAAATCCAGGCTATTGCTGCAGTCCAGGATAAAGTTAACCTAAAAATGAAAAGAATGCAACCTCAAAATATCAAACTTTAATAGTCATTAGAAATTCCTTATTCGATGACGTTTGTCTTAGTTTTTCCAATATTAGATTTAGTACATCCGCTTCATCGAGGTTGGCAATCCTTCGACGTAACGTCCATATCTTCGTGAGTTCTTCTTCGCTTAAAAGCAATTCTTCTCTTCTTGTTCCAGATCTAAGAAGATCCATGGCGGGAAAAATTCTTTGTTCAGCTAGTTTGCGCGAGAGGTGAATTTCCATATTGCCGGTACCCTTAAATTCTTCGTAGATTACATCATCCATCCTGCTTCCCGTATCAATTAGGGCTGTGCCTGCTATTGTCAAGCTTCCGCCTTCTTCAATATTTCTTGCGGCCCCAAAAAATCTCTTTGGGAAATACAACGCAACCGGATCCATTCCTCCAGACAACGTTCTTCCAGAGGGCGGGACAACTAGATTAGATGCTCTGGCGAGTCTGGTAATGGAATCTAGAAGCAAGGCGACATCTCTGCCCGTTTCGACAAGGCGTTTTGCCTTCTCGATTGCTAAATTTGCAACTCTTATGTGTTCTTCTGCAGGCCTGTCAAAGGTAGAAGCTATAATTTCTCCATCTACGGAACGTTGCATATCCGTGACTTCTTCCGGCCTTTCGTCGATTAAAAGAACCATAAGTATAACTTCAGGATTATTTACCGTAATGGCGTTGGCAATCTCCTTTAGAAGCGTCGTTTTGCCAGCTTTTGGGGGAGAGACTATTAAAGCCCTTTGTCCCTTTCCTATGGGAGCGAAGAGGTCTATTAAGCGGGTGGATAAGATCTCTGGTCGGGTTTCAAGCTTCAGTCTTTCATTCGGGAATATAGGCGTGAGACGTTCAAAGTAAGGCCTTTGTCTTGACATCTCCGGATCAGAGAAATTTACCATCTCTACCCTTAGCAAGGCATCGTAGTGCTCTTGATCCTTCGGAGGTCTTACTAAGCCCCACACTACGTCTCCGTTGCGTAAATCGAAGCGCCTAATTTGAGACGCAGAAACGTATATATCTTGATCGCTCGGCAACAATCCCGCGTGCCTCAAGAAGCCATATCCTTCGGGCAATATCTCCAACGTTCCGCCACTAAATCGCAATCCAAGTTTATCCGCTTGTCTTGCCAAAATAGCGACCACTAAATCATCTTTGCGCCTAAGTGTTGTAACTGAGGGAACGGAGATTTCCTTCGCAATCTGTCGCAACTCCTGGATTGTCGCCTTCATCAAATCTCTAAAAGTATACCTGGGGCGCGGAACTGCTGTAACCACTTCTTGCTCTTCCTCTACCGTTAATTTCTTTGTGCTTTCTGTTGCTTTGTCTTCTAAGGCATTAGTTCCCATGGTCTTTAATATATACCTCCCAATCTTCTAGAAACTTCTTTATTCCTATGTTGGTCAGTGGATGATTGAACATCTGCTCCAATACTTTAAAGGGAAGCGTAATGATATGAGCACCAGCTGCAGCTACCTCAAAAACATGGCGTGGATGCCTGATGCTTGCGGCAATTATTTGGGTATTGAAATCATGAACCAAAAAAAGCTTTGATATGTCATATACTAACCCAACTCCATCTTCGCCAATGTCATCTAAACGACCTATAAAGGGGCTTACATAAGTTGCTCCAGCTAAGGCCGCCAATAACGCCTGCTGAGGAGAAAAAACTAGCGTTACATTTATAGGGACACCTTCCTCGGAAAGTTTTTTAGTGGCTGACATGCCCTCTTTGGTCATGGGTATTTTTATTACTATATTAGGATCTAAGGCACTTAACACTCTAGCTTCCTTGATCATATCATCCGTTTTAGTTGATATGACTTCGGCGCTTACTGGACCCTTTACAATATCTGCTATTTTCTTTACATGTTCATGAAATGATGAGGCTTTTTCCTTCGCCACCAAAGAAGGGTTGGTGGTAACGCCACTAATTACTCCCCACTGTAAGCCCTTTTCAATTTCAGAAATATTTGCTGTATCAAGGAAAAGTTTCACCAATCATACCCCCAATCGAAAACGAAATGTTGGACAAACGTTCTCCCATACATACTATCGAAAACTCATACAACCCTTTTTTCAGCGGCGCTCCATCATCACGTAACAAGTAAAAGATCCTTGTGCCCTTTCCGTCCAAATTAACTTCCTCACTGTGTATCAACTTGCCCTCATAGAACCATTCAACATGTGTTTCAAAATAGCCTCTTCCACAATAACTAAAAGCAACGCATACCTGTGTTATTCCGTAGGGGAAATTGAAAGAATCGGAGATTCTCCTAATAGGAGTCAGATCATGATTTAAATCTTCACATATTACAACATTAGAAATCTCGACTGCGTTATAGATCATATTGCTGCGTACCGCAGCAACGAAGGAAGGAACTAAAACTAGAGCGACTATGAACATCATTATCAAAGGTCTCCTAGTCGCATCGCCCATTAATAAATACCACACCTTCCTCGATCTGGCAAGTAGAACGCCAATTTTACACAAAATTACAAGCACATTGCACGCAAGTATTAGATAATATAGCAATACGCTGAATTAATAGCAGAAACTCTTCTTTTTTTATTGCAGGGAATCATTATTAATAATACTACGAAAAAGGCAATTTTACAGCAGCTTTTATTTACTCCTTCGATCAATCCAAAAGCTGCTATTTCATAATGTATGCCATTTGATCGAATCTCGGTTTGCCCTAAAAACAACTGGTGAAAACTAAAACGGAAGGTGTTAATTTCTTCTTAGTAAATTTGTCTAAAGACTAATTTCTAATCTAATATTTTTTACAAAATTCTCCCAGGCGTTTTGGATAAAAATCTAAGTTTTCCGGAGGAAAGCTCATACCAGTGGGAGACAACGTGCTCCAAAAAATTTGTATCGTGCGAGGCTATAACGATGGCTTTATCAATGTTTCGTAAAATGAATATAAGATTTTTCCACGCATCTTCATCTAAGCCGTTTGATGGTTCATCCAACAATAGAAGTTCCGGGTCCATTGCAAGTACAGCAGCCAAAGCTCCCAGGCGTTTTTGGCCTCCCGAAAGAGCGTAAGGAGGTTTGTGGGCCAAATCTTCGATGTTTAACATTTTTAAAACTTGCCACGCCCTTGTAAATGCTTCATCCTTGCTTAGTCCCATATTTAACGGGCCGAAAAGGACATCGTCAAATAAGGTAGGGCAAAACAACTGATCTTCAGGGTCTTGCAATAGAAAGCCTACTTTTCGTCGGAGATATCGCAGGTCTTTCTTCGTTCTAATTTCCTTTCCCTCAAGTATGATCTTGCCTTTTAGCAGCGGACCCAGCAAACCCATGATTATATAAAAAAGTGTAGTTTTACCTGCGCCGTTTTTCCCAATTATGCATACCTTTTCCTTTGGGAAAATCTCTAAATGAAGATTCTTAAAAAGCATAGGATTGCCCGGATAGGCAAAACAAAGATTTTCAACTTGTAACAACGGCATCATACCACCAAACACCCCATTAGCGAAGCAAAAAGCATGACTATTCGAATGACGTCAGGACGAGAAAGCTTGGCTTGATGTGTAGAAAAAGGAAATGAGCCATCAAACCCTCTGAGAAGCATTGCATCGTAGACTCGCTGTGAGCGCATAATGCTTCGTATTAACAACATGCCGATTAAGTTGCCGTAAGTGTGGAAAGTAGAAAGATTTAAAGAAGGAGCAAATCCTCTCAAAATCATGCCATGTTGAATTTTTAGAGCCTCTTCACCCAGAACATGCACGTATCTATAGGTGAAATGAAGCAAAACGATTAATTTGCGAGGAATGTGGAGCTGATTTAAAGCCTGCAATAATTCTGGCATAGATGTTGTTTGCAGTAGGGCCATAAAAGCTAATACCGCAGCGTGAACGCGAATCGTAATGAGAGCTGCCATGCGCATCCCGTCTTCAGAAAAAAAGGGAAGTGTTAACCAGATCATCAAGACAAACCCATCCAAAGCAATTAAGCGTTTCAGCAAAGTTTTTAAGGGTATGCGAGAAATTGCAACCAAAAAGATAGAATAGGCCAGCAGAAAAACTTGTGCCGAAAAAGAATTTAAAACAGCGATGCATATGGCTACAGCCAACGTCAAAACAACCTTTAAACTGGACGGGACACGTCTCAAAAAACCATATGAAGTTTCATCATGATAATCTAGCGCATGAACGTTAATTACGCTCACGACTTCTTCTCCCCCTTGACCCATAAGATAACTCCTACTAAACCGAATATATATCCAATGCCCCCCATAATCTCACTGAAACCAGGGCTTGATAATTCCTTGCGTAGTTGTAATAACTCATTGCGTAGAGGATCAAGTTCGCTCCGCACAGCCGTCCGCATCAATGAAAGGAGGTCCTCTTCCCTCAAATGCAGTAACTCGTCTTCGTCTTTGCTTTCTTCAAAGTAGCTTTTCTCGCCTGCCCGCGTGGTCAAGACGTCTTCCTGCGCAGGAAGACTTATCGTTGTTTGACCCTGGTGACCCATGCCAGCGTTAACAATGATCAAAAAATCCCCCTTCTTTGAAGCACCGACGCTTATAACAAACTTACCTTCTTTGTCAGTATGACTTTTACATATAACCACGTCATCACGTAGGTCTTTTATAACTACATCGCAATCTCTTGCCGGAGCTCCATCGCTAAAGTAAGCTTCGCCCACTACGGCATCATTCTCGAAATAGGCAAAGACGTTTAATTTATGAGCATTGGCCACAGAGGGGCATATTACTGTAGAAAAAATTATAACTGCCATAACGATCAATGGTTTCAACCTTATATTTATTCCCATTTTTTGCACTCTCCTACAAAAGAAGGCATCGCTTTGAAGATAAACGTCATGACAAAAGCACCTATTATTGATTCAATGATTACGACGGGAATGTGAGCAAATAAAACTAATTTCGCTGTAACAACAAATACGTCTCCACTAAAAGCAAGAGCGAGTGCCGTAAATACACCAGCTAAAACAACGCCTACTCCCCCTGCAATTGCTCCACCAAGCCAAGGCGGCTTTCCGGAACTAATGATACACCTGCCCAAATAGCCCCCTATAATCCCTGATAATGCCATGGTAGAAGTATTTACGCCGAGCACCGCAAGCCCTCCAAATTGAAACAGCAACACCTGCAAAAATAGAGCAACGAGATACGCAGGAAAAAGCTTGAGGCCCAACAGAAGCCCTCCTATGCCGTTAAGTACAAGATGAACACTCGTTGGCCCAACGTTAATGTGAACTAACGAAGAAACAAACAATGCCGCAGATACTATTCCCACGCGAGGCACTTTGTCTATTTCCATTTTTTTTAGGCCAGCCGCAACGCCTATAACTGCACACGCAGCTCCAATGGCCAAAGTATGAACAGAAAGAACTCCTTCAGAAATATGCATTACCTTACCTTACTTTACCTTACTTTACCTTTTCAGCCCTTATCCACAAAACTGCTCCAAGCTCAACTCCAACCTCTTCCTTGCCGTCCGGAGATTTTACTTTTTCAGGAGCCTCTGCCAAAGCAGCAAATCCCCACCAACCATCCCAGGGCATAGCATAGGTAAATATTCCCTGATCATCTGTTCGTACAACTTGAGTCATGTAGGCATCGGCAGGTGCTTTTACCAATGACTTTTCATTGTAGAATTCAACTTCCACATCGGCGCCTTTCAAAGGCTCACCATCAACAATGACTTTCCCCTGAAAGACATTTCCAGCCCATAACCCGTAAGGCCTGGTAAGCGGAATTATCTCGGCTCGAAGCCCTACCGGTTTATCCCAGCCTTCCTCCATTCCAAAGGCATTTACGACGGTCTTAGTACAATGGATTATAAATATACCTTCAGCAGGTTCCCAGTAAGGGGTTGGTTCTACAAAGAAAACATGATCCCCCGGTCGTTTAATTTTGTAGGTAGTCTCCCAGCTCTTTAGGCCCTCCTCAGAAGTATTTGCCCTTAAAGTGTCTAAGAGATTTATCTTTTCCGAACGTATCACAACTCCAAATTGACGCGGCCTTTCCATGTCCATTAATTGCTGTTCAAAGGGATGGGTAAAGAGTACTTTTAATTCTAAATTTGTGTCTCCGCCTTGCGAAACGATGTTGTTGCTTGGCAATATAACCTGAAAATGTGCCCATAACGGTGAAACGAAGCCAAAGGTGCAAAATGCCAACAATATCCCGATCACAATTCTTCTCGATGTATGGTTCATCAAAGCTCCCTCCGATTCGTGTTACGATATTTGCATTTAGTATCACTCAACGAGGGATATCTGTCAAGGGAAATACAAGAAAAAGATGGTAAGATTATATTAGTGCTTTGAACATCATGACATTTAAAAATGACAGTTAATATAGCTTTGCAACATTAACTGATAGATTGTCGACAAAATTAAAAGACTTATAAACCAGAACAAGAAAGGAGATGAGTTGCTGGCAAGCCTTTAGCCAGCAGAAATAATGAGTACGGATATGAAAAGGATCGTCTTTTTCTTAGGAAGTCCCAGGGTCAACGGAAACAGCGAAAGGTTAGCCAGAGCTTTTGCTGCAGGAGCTCAATCAAAAGGAGCAGAGACAATATTTTTTAGGCTCCAAGACATGACGTTAAAAGGATGTACTGATTGCAGGCAATGCTGGACAAAAGACAAACATTGCATAATAGACGATGGCATGGCTCAACTGTACGAGACCATAGATAAATCAAATGTACTCGTATTCGTCACGCCCGTTTACTGGTATAGTTGGAGCGCTCAAATCAAGGTCGTTTGGGATAGAATGTTGCCATACATCTCAGAAAAAACAAAAAGCGTCATTACTGGCAAGGAATGCGTATTGCTAGCTACTGCTGGGGATATATACGAAAGCGCTTTTAATGGTGTTTTGGAATCCTTTGACCGATCTACTTCCCTTTTAGGCCTCAACGTGGCAGGTAAAGTATGTGCCTACAACGTTTACGACATTGGCGATATAGAGCAAAACGATTGGCTAAATCGCGCGAAAGAACTCGGAGTAGCTGTAGGCGGGCAAATTAAGGAGAGTTAGAGAAGTCATTAGAATCTGAAAATAATTTTTAAACCGACATCAAAAAATCATATCTAGCATAGTCGTCTTTACGTGATACCAAGTTTAGTCCACTAAAAGACTTCGCAATTGTCATTCTGTTGCCAGCTACGCAGTCTACAAGGTACAAAATAACATACCTGAATAAACCATAGCAACTCCAAGAAATTCTTGGAGACATTTGTCTTTTCAAATTATAATGCCTTAAATTACCTGAAGAAAATCTTTTTTATCGGTCCTTCTATGTGAGGGAGAACGATCAGGGCGATCACTGCTCCAACCCCTGTTTGAGCAAGATCAGTAAAAAACTCTATAGGAGCAACTTTCCAGCCGTAAAGAAAGCCAGCTGCACAGGTGTAGCCGGCAATCATCACACATGCCCCTGTAATTACTGCCTTTTTTCTGTTATGTCTCATCTTGCCTACCAAAAATCCCTCGATCCCCTTAATTAAAAATGTAAAAGGAGCCCAAAGAGGATATCCGAGCACAATATCTGCAAGCGCGCCACCAATCCCGCCGCAAATTGCACCGTATTTAGATCCCATTAGAAGAGCAATACAATATAACGCCCCCTCGCCAAGATTGAAATAAATTCTATATCCTGGCATGGGAACATGAATCATAGTGGCAACAGCAACAAGACCAGCAAAAAGTGCTCCAAGCGCTATTTCTTTTGCTCCGCCTCGAGATGTAGACACCATCCTTCGCCTCCTTCGTCACAACTAAATCATCCAGGTGCTTATTTGCGTACAAACAAACTCGTCTCGAAATATCTCCGTTGGAGCATATATTCTTTATATCACACTCGCTGAGTCTTGGATAATACCAGCACTCGAGTCAAAGGCTATTTTTTGGTATGTTGTTTCATTGTAAGTATTTGATTATATACAAAGCAAAGTCTAGTTGCAAAGACTTGTTAGTACGGGAATAAGTAAAGGCCCAGCTTTAGCGCTTCTTTTAGCAGGGCCAGCTATATTTTTACTTAAACGCATGGAGTTGCATGTCAGGCGTTACTTCGCCATTGGGACTTTCTGATCAGCTCTAAAGTACCTGTAAGATTTTCACAGACTAAAGTGATTTCTGAAAACTCGTCTCATGAATTCAAGGCCTGGGTCAAATCCAAACCAAAAAGCAAACCTGCGTTTCGGGTTATGGAGCCTAACGGTCCCATGGGCATGGTGACCAAGGGGGTTTTGGGAAGCTCGCGCCTTGCCAGCAACGTCGCAGCAAGCAATGTCAATACGTCCTCCATGGACTGGGGCATGACGGCTACCTTAGCGATATCGCCACCAAAGGCGATTTCTTTATATAAAACATATATGAAACATCCCTCGTTTTGCTTGCCACTTTTTGAAAGCCACCCTCAAGATGGCTCCTGCAAGTCAAAAGCAAAGGGATGTCGTTGGTCAACCTTCTGGTTTCTTTAAGCATATTCAAAGAAGTTTGCATGTCAGTTATGAAGTTCCAAGCATCAGCTCTAAGCTCGATAACATCGGGAGACCCTCCAACTGCTGTTTTTGTTTCCTCTAAGACAGCATCGGGCGTTTTTTCCACCAAAGGGAAGCAGATTAAGGGATTATCTCCTCCAAAGCCCTCTGCCCCTAATGATAACTGGCTTGGTTGCCTTTGGTCTCGCAAATTGCCACTTCCTCTTTTTAGATTAGACGAGGAATTTATAAAAAGCAAAGGATACTATCTCTCATCTGTATCTTTTGTGTAACATAGAGTACGTTGTTTATTACTATCCATTACAAAGTAAATGTTATATTTCAACCGATTTTATAATTTCTTGTTTTCTACTTATTATATCATGCTATGTTCCCAAAAATCGTAGAAATAACACCTTCAACAAAACTCATCGAGCGTGTCTTAAAGTATACATTCATTCTTTAGCAGGAATACTAATATTCATTAATGGCGCGTGCTGCTGAGCTCCATATACGTCCGTATCTCCTACGCTGCCCGAGTCAACATGTCTTTTCATAGTAACCTTAAAAGCCAAGGCTTGGTCAAAAAAAACGAGATGAAATACATCTTCTCCTTTAATATTATACAATTTGCAAATTAATTCCCTTGTAATTACACCTGAATTTTTAACCAAAAAATAGCTTTCCTTGCTTTCAAAAATTACATCCAATGTCAATTCAAATGGACCAGCATTTTTGCTCCTTAAAACCTTAGCGAGATCATAGAGCGAAACTGTTTTACTCATAAATATACCTCCACTTATCAAAGATCAACAAATTTAGTAGAAAACAACTCACATGGATCGGCAACAAAGTCCAAATGATAAATGGTAAATTTATAAACAGGACCAAAAGGAATATCTGATGGAGAATACAAAAATGCGAGATTTCCAGCAGTAGCTTTTCTTCCTTTATAAGGGAAATGCATTAATGTAGATCTAACAGCTGCACAAATGGTATTTGCTAACTCCTGCGTGACGGCAACAACTTCAATCACAATGCCAAGTTCATGACTAACTTCTGTCTCTGGTTCAAGAGGTCCCATTACGCCATTCTTGCCATAAAGGTGAAACAAAATTTTGTATTGATCGTTTGGTATCTCGTAAAAATAGTCACTTACTTGTTCAATGACTTCTCCTTTAATTTCCTCTATGTTACTTATCATAATGGGATCCCTTATTCCTGCAATAACCAGAGTCCGATAGGCAATCTGTGCAGCCCCTTCTAATTTTATGGTATACCTTTCGCTTTTTAGATATTTACTACCCGATACCTTAACGATACCTTCTTTAAATTGTTCAAATGTGCAGCCTGATAGATCTAGCTCAGAGCCAGGTCCTAGCAAATGATAGGGATGATCTTTCTCATAAAGAGTGTGTGCTGCCACAGAGGTGGTATAGCATTTTCTCTTTTCGTTTAAAGGCTCTACTAAGAAATGGTCGTCCCTCAAATATCCCATTATGCAATCCTTGGTCGTTCCTGGTTCAGCACATAAAGCTCCACATTCTAGTATCTTGCCAAGATGGTAGGCCAATCCTGAATCAAAGCCTTTATAAATAGGATAAGCTGCAAATACTGAAGGATCATAGGCTCTACCTGCAACAATAAGCTGAGCTCCATTCTCTAGGGCCATAACAATCGGCTCATGACCCATTTGCCCAACAATATTGTTTGTTTGATCAAGAGCTTCCTTAGTCAATTCAGGAGCAGGGCCAAGTGGTTTGATTTCATTTTTTGCAATTTTTTCTCGAACATGTGACTTGTCCACATCAGCATATATTACGGCTGTTTTGAAATTGAGTCCTTTATCGCTTACAATCTCTTTTATTATATCCATTGTCCATTCCACGTGAGGCTTCGCTCCTGCACCCCCAGCTGATCCAATGATAACAGGTATTTGCATTTCATAACTAGCAATAAGCATCGGTTCCAAATCTTTTTTTGTAGCCTGCCTGCTTACAATGCCTACACCAGCTCCTAACTTATGCGGACCAGCATCAGTAGAGCCAGCATCAACTGCTATAAGATCGGGTTTTCTTTTTAAGCCATTCTCAAAAGAATTTCTTGGATAACCATAGCCCAAAATACCACAAGGTGATAGTATTTTTAATTCTTTCATGCTTTTAATTCCCCTCTATCTTTAGTAATCATCAGAAAAACTCTATTAATATGAATCATTTTCTTCGGAATTATAATTTAATGTTAAAAATATATTTAAATCACTTAGCATAAATATAACTTTCATTATTAATATTGTCGTCTTTTCGTAACCATACAAAGAACTACTAATATCGCTAATCCGCAAAAATCAGAAAGCGTTCCCGGATAAAGCAATCCTAATGCACCAATTAGAGCTAAAATACGTTCATACCAACGAAGAGGAGCCATCATATAGTTCTCTGCAGCAGATGCAAGCAAGAAAACGCCAACGATCGCTGAAATGATAGCCTGGATCGTTACCAACCAACTAGATACATTTGTTAATAATATCTCCGGAGCTAAAATGAAGATAAAGGGTACGATAAAACCGGAGAGAGCTAATTTAACTGCCGAAAATGCAGTTTTATTGGGATCTGATCCAGCTAAGCCAGCTGCAGTATAAGCCCCCACGCAAACAGGAGGTGTTACTGTCGCAAGTGCAGCAAAGTAAAAAACAAATAGATGCGCATCCAAGGGATTAACACCAAGTAAAACTATAGCAGGAGCGGCAACAACGCTAGCCATAACATAACTTGCAGTTGTAGGCATTCCCATACCGAATAAAATTGTTATAACCATGGTTACTATAAGCGTTAGCACTAGGTGGCCTTTAGTAACTGCAATAATTGCATCCCCTATGCGAAGGGCAACGCCAGTTGCACCCATTGTGCCAACGACTATACCTACTATAATACATGCAATAGCAACTGAAAGAGCCCCTTTGGATCCATCTTCAAGGGTAGCTATTAGAGTCTTGAGGTCTAATCGATCTGATTTTTTAACAAAGCTAAGTACAATACAACTGAATATACCCCAACACCCTGCATAAAGAGGATTATAACCCTTGACTAACAGGTACACTATAACAAAAAGTGGAATTGCCTTATAGCCACTAGTCAAAAGTACATCCTTGACATTGGGTAACGTATTTTTAGGAAGACCTTCAAGACCCAATTTTGAAGCTTCCAAGCTAAGGGAACACCAAATACCCCAAAAGTAGAGAATTGCAGGAACAACTGCCGCCATTAAAACCATAAGGTAAGGAATGTTAAGAGTGTCAGCGATAATAAAAGCTGCGGCTCCCATGATAGGGGGCATAATTTGGCCACCCGTAGAAGCGGCTGCTTCTACGGCTGCAGCAAAGTGCGGTTCATAGCCTATTCGTTTCATTAGTGGAATCGTAAATGTACCTGTAGTAGCCACATTAGCAGATGTACTGCCACTAATCGTTCCCACAAGAGCACTAGACAATACTGCGATTTTTGCAGGTCCGCCTTTTCGATGTCCAGTCAAAGCCATAGCGATATCATTGAAAAATTCAGAAGTTTTTGTAGAACTCAAAAAAGCTCCAAACAAAACAAACAGATATATATAAGTGGCAGAAACTCCCGTCACAAGACCAAAGAGGCCATCAGTTGTAAGATATAGTTCTTCAATGATTCGCGAAATTGATAAACCAAAATGCTGAAGTGGACCAGGTAAATAACGCCCAAAATAGGCGAAAGGCAAAAAGAGAAAGCAAAAGCTAGGAAGGACATATCCAAGAACGCGACGTCCCGCTTCAAAAACTAATGCAATGAAAATTCCGCCCAGTACTAATTCATAGTTATATACAATCCCTGCTCGAAGAGCGATATCTTCATAACTTAAAAAAACGTATAGAGAGCAACCGGCAGCGGCTAAAGCTAGTACCCAATCCACTAATGAAATTTTGTTTCTTGGTGAACTTTTTGCTCCAGGATACAAAAGGAAGATCATAGCCAGGATAAAAGCTACATGGAAACTTCGTTGCTGCATTGTAGGCAACACTCCAAAAAAAGCTGTATAAAGCTGGAACACAGCAAGAGAAACAGCTAAAATACTGATAATTTTGCCCGAAAAGCCATGTAAAGTTCGCCGTTTACTAACTTTATTAGAAACATCTTTATCATCAGACACACCCGATGAAACAAAAGGTATAGGAGAACTCACAAAAAACACCCGCCTCTTCAATTTTCTAAGTACATAAAGGCTTATCTTCTTTGTAACAATCTATTTAACTAAGCCACATTCTCTATAATACTTTAGTGCTCCTGGATGTACTTCTATAGAACACCCATTAAGTGCATTCTCGATGCTGAAATTGGAAAAGTAACTCGGAAGACGATCTTTCAAAAGTTGTGAATTTTCATACATCATCTTAACAGTCTTATAAACAACGTCTTCATCCATATCAGCATAGGTAATTAAGGCTCCAATTGCAGCAACAGTAGGGATATCGTGGTCGTATCCTTTGTAAGTGCCAGCAGGTATAACTGATAGAGTAAAGAAAGGATATTGCTCCAGAATTGCATCGCGGTGTTCTGGATCAATAGGCAAAAGGCGTACATTCTTAGTAAGCATTTCTTGGATTTGAGCGTTTGGATAGGTAGTAAACCATATATGACCATTGACAGTGCCTGTCTGAAGAGCTTCTACGACCTCTGAGCGACCATAGCGATCAATCTTAATGTCTTCATCTTTTATACCATAAGCGCCAAGCACAATGCGACAATTCGTTTCTATGCCACCACCAATAGGACCAAAATCAACCTTCCTGCCTTTGAGGTCAGTGATAGAATCAATTCCCTCGCCGCTTACTAAGACATGGGCTGGCATTGGATAAACCGCCGTCACAAAACGAAGTTGTTTAAGAGGGCGTCCTTCAAATCCACCAATCCCTCTATAGGCCTCGTCGAGTGCTGCAGATTGCGCAAGGCCAAATTCCACATCCTTCTTTGATAGTGAAATTAAATTCTTCGTAGAACCACCCGTGACGGCCGTGTAGTTGATACCGATTTTTAATTGATTTCCCACTTGAGCTATTGTATTGCCTATTAAGTAAAAACCGCCCCCAATACTGCTGGTGCCAATTCGAACAAATTCTGCAGCATAAGAAGCCCCCAAAAAAGAACCAACAATAACAAACGCCATCAAAATACTTGCTGCAATTTTTCGATACATGTGTATACCTCCTTTTATTTTAAATATAACTTTTTTAATGTAATTTAACGTTACAATCTTACATTCCATCGCGCAAAAGTGACAAAGATCATTTTCGACAGCTTATTCTTTATTTATTTAACCTGTTTCTCATTTGGCACAATGGTTTCTAAGTCTCCAGGAAAACCCAACTGATATGAAATTTCCTCAGCTGCACCTCTGACTTCATCAGTTATTTCTTTTGTTACGTCAAAACGGGAAATAGGTCCACTAAGGCTCAATGACGCTAAAATTTCACCTTCTTTATCAAAGACGGGTGCGGCTACAGCTACCACTTCCATGTCTCGTTCTCCATAACTTATCGCATACCCTTCTTCCTTTATCTTTGCAAGTTCCTTTTTAAAGAGGGCGGCATCGGAGATGGTGTTTTTCGTCAGAGGTTTAAGTTGTGTATGGGAAATTACTTTTTCGATAAAACCATCTGATTGCCATGCCAATAACACTTTTCCGGCTGCACCACAATAGGCAGGAACTTTCTGACCCAAGTGAACCACTTGTCTTACAAGGTGTATACCTTCTACCTGTTTTATGCACACTCGTTCAAAACCCTCTAGAACATAAAGGTTTACGGTTTCTCCTGTTATGTCACGCAATCGCTCCATTACAGATCCGGCAACATAATTGATGTTCATAGTATTAGTTACGATAGAGCCTAAATGAAAGAGCTTTACGCTTAAGCGATATTTGTTGGTTTTTGAATCTTGACAAACATAACCTTCTTCCTGGAGCACTTGAAGGAGCCAATGGGCAGAGCTTTTTGGTAAATCAACCTTTCTGGCTATTTCACTTACTCCAAGAAAAGGCTCCTCCACCGAGAAGGCCGATAGGACTTTTAGGGCTCGACGAATTGAAGTACCTCCTACTTTTTCTTTCATCTGATGCACGCACTCCCTTGGTACATGCTAATGGTGCTCTGCCTTTGCCTTTTCCAGACCATCGCGGCTTTGATATCTCATCGATATCTCTTCGTCAGTGAGATAACGCGATTCCAAATCTCTGATCTCATCTAGTGCTACAAGGTTGGCAAACTCCTCAAAGCTGATCACGCCAGGTAGACCCTTTATGGTGCCATTCTCCTTTATGTACTCCAGAGCCTGCTTTACGCCCCACGCAGCTGCCATAGTGGCAGTGACAGGAATGCTAACCCTGGCAGCTCCCCATTCCTGGAGTTCTTGAATGGTAACAAGAGGTGTTCTTCCGCCCTGAAGCAAATTTATAGAAACAGGAGCGTCGATCTCCTTTATCACTCGTTTTATGCCTTCAACGGAGGTCACAGCTTCGACAAAGATCAGATCGGCCCCGGCTTTGGCGTACATATTTCCACGGCGAATTGCTTCATCTATACCCAAGACCATATAAGCATCGGTCCGAGCGTTGATTACAAAATCGGGGTCTTTGGCAGCTTCCCTGGCCGCCTTGATTTTTAGAACCATTTCCTCGGCCGATATGCATTGTTTTCCCGTAATGTGACCACACCTTTTGGGGCTAACTTGGTCTTCCAAATTGATGCCCGCTACACCTGCGGCCTCAAATTCGCGAACAGTATAATAGGTGTTTACTGCATTCCCAAACCCGTTATCACCATCGGCCATTACAGGAATATCCACGGCATGACAAACATTACGCGTTATTTCAAGCATCTGCGTACTGCTTAAAATGCCAATATCGGGTAGTCCTAATAAAGATGCCGCGAAACCAAATCCAGAACACTGAACTGCCTTAAAACCAGCAGCTTCAATCAATCGTGCCGAAAGGACGTCATAGGCACCAGGCATTACCAAGATCTCTGGGTCGTTAATCATTTTCTTTAAAAGAGTGGTTCTCCTCATTCAAGTCACCTCAATGTTCAATAATTTGGAACATAGTACTATTTTGTTGAACCTTAATTGTATTTTATCACTCTTCTAGATTCTGTCAAGCTTTGTCCTAACAAAAGATACACGAATGCTTGAATACCCTACACTATGATGTCGCAAATTAAGGGTTATAATTCAGAGGAAACAATTTGACACGATAAACAGGAGGATAGAAAAGACATGAGTTGCGTTACCGGATTTGTCAATTGCAAGGCTTACAGCACTGTCAAGGTTGATCAACCCTTTGAAGCCTTTTTGGTCGTCCAAGGTAAGGTGGCATCGTTAGGATCGAGCAAAAAAATCGCCGAACAGGCAAAATCCCTGGAGGGGGACATCGTAGATCTAAACGGAAAATGCGTTTTGCCGGGCTTCATAGATTCCCACCTGCACATCGACGAGCTTGGAATGTACTTGAACTCACTTGACTTGAGAGGCACCAAAAGCATAGGCGAGCTTCAAGAAAAGCTGCAAGACTTTGCCTCAAACGTGACGACACCTTGGATCTTGGGACATGGTTGGGACCAGGAACTTTTCAGCGAAAAAAGATGGCCAACCAAGGACGACCTGGACACAGTAGAAAATAAAAGGCCTGTAGTCTTTTCCCGGGTGTGCCTGCACGCGGCCGTCTTAAATTCCAAGGCTTTAGAAGTTACGGGCATCTCATCCCCCACCGGTATAGTTGTCGAGGGAGATTTTCAGCGCGCCAGGGATGCCTTCAAGCAAAGTCTTACGCATGAAGATTGCAAAAAGATGATAAAAGACGCCCTTGTTTACGCTTCAAGCCTGGGGCTAACTTCCCTAGGATTCGTAAGCTGCGACCGAAAGATGCTGTCCGCGCTGATGTCTATGTGGTACGAGAAAGAAAGTACAACAAGGGTCAGGATATATCTAGAACCAGGCAAAAGATGTCAAACTGGAGAAAGGATGTACGAGGACATTGAACTCCTCGATGCTATCGAAAAGCTCGGCATAAAAAGGGGCTTTGGCGACGATGTTTTTAAAATACAGGGGATAAAAATCCTTGCCGACGGATCGCTAGGTGCCCGCACCGCATGGCTGACCAAACCTTACGCAGACCAACCAGACCAGCAGGGATTTCCAAACATTGGTAAGGAAGAGCTCACTGAACTGGTAAAGCTGGCCGATGCCACCGATTTGCAACTGGCCATTCACGGGATCGGCGACGCCACTATAGACATGATATTTGACGTATTTCAGGAAACTGAAATACGTGACCGCGGACATCGAATCGAGCATCTTTCTGTTTTGAGACCCGATCAAATTAAACGCATGAAGGACTTGGGACTATATGCCTCAGTTCAACCTCATTTTGTAATTTCCGATTGGTGGGCAATGGAAAGATTGGGCATGAAAAGGGCAAGCTTCATACACCCCTTCAAAAGCATTTACTTCTCAGGCATACCGATGGCCTTCGGCACGGATTCTCCCGTTGAAAAGTTGAATCCTTGGGAGACCATATATGCCGCGGTGACGAGAGGCAAATTTGAGGGCATTCCCATTGCAGCAGCAACCCCCGATGAGGTTTTGGACACGAAAGAAGCGATTTATTGCTATACTGAAGGCGGAAGTACGATCATGCATGACCCCTATATTGGCAGCTTGGAAATAGGCAAGCTGGCCGATTTTATCGTGGTAGACGAAAATCCCTTTGAGGCAAACGCATGCTCCCTCAAAGACATTAAGGTGTTAAAGACATACATAGGTGGGAAAGCTTCATAATCCTCTATCTTTATACTGGAGCTTGCTACAGTTTAAGTTTCGAGGTATAATTTTAATCAGTACATAAATTTACAACCCTAATAAAAGAGGAGGGACAAATTTGGTTACGTTAAAAGAATTCCTGCGATCGGAAGTGGTGCCTGCACTTGGCTGTACCGAGCCCGGAGCCGTGGCTCTAGCCGTGGCCCGGGCAAGGAAGGAGGCAAACTTCGAGGAAGTTAAAAAGATTGAAGTTGTCGTTAGCGCAAACATTTACAAAAACGGATATGCTGTCGGGATTCCAGGCACCAAAGGCTTAAAGGGGAATGTCATTGCTGCCGCTCTAGGAGCTATCTGTGGAAATTGCGAATGTGGTCTCGAAGTGCTAAAATGTTGCAATGACGATGATGTAAAAAGAGCGTTACACCTTGTCGATGAAGGTCTTGTAATCGTATCACCAGACCTTAAGAGAAAGGGCGTATACGTGCAAGCTACGATAACCACCGAAAGGCACGTGTGCACCTGTATAATCGAGGATACTCACACCAATATTTCAAAAGTAAAGCTAGACGGAAGACTCATTCTTTCAAAGAAAAAAAGATTCCAATCAAAACAAAACGCGGAAAATGCAAGTATTACAGGCCAAATAAAAAATATGACATTCAAGGAACTGACCTACCTGATAGACGAAATAGATGAAGCAGACACGAACTTTATCTTTGAAGGAGTAAAAATGAACATGGCTATGTCTCAAGCAGGTTTAGATCCTAAAAGCAAGTTTGGCTTAGGAGTCGGAAGAACTATCATGAAATTAGTAAATGCCAACACCCCCTCAACTTTACCCCAAAAAATAAAAGCCTACACTGCGGCTGCTGTAGATGCAAGGATGGCGGGGATTTCTATGCCCGTCATGAGCAGCGCAGGAAGTGGAAACCATGGCATAACAGCAATACTTCCCGTTTACCTGGTGGCAGAATTTTATAATAAAACGAGAGAAGAAACTGCCAAAGCTATAGTCTTAAGTCATTTAACCACTAGCTTTTTGAAAAGCAGAACAGGGCGATTAAGCCCAATTTGCGGATGTACCGTAGCAGCTGGCGCTGGAGCGGCTGCCGGCATCACTTATCTTTTTTCTGATGATATACATAAAATTGAGAAAGCCATTGAAATCCACGTTAGCAACCTAATCGGGATGATATGCGATGGTGCAAAAGATACTTGCGCTTTAAAGGTTGGTACAGGAGCCTGCGAGGCTTTTGTAGCCGCCATGATGGCATTAGAAGAAAACAGACCTGAAATACCACAGGGCATTTTGGGGATAACGCTGGAAGAAACGGCAGAAAATCTGGCATCATTGAGTAATAGAGGCATGAAAGATGTTGATTCTATCATAATAGAATTGCTTTCGAAAAATAATCCATAAAATTATTTTTTAAAAATTGCCAAGATCAAATACAAACACGAGTTCTTTTAGAACCAAACTAAAGGAACTCGTGTTTATTTTTGCCTTATCCAAGGCTACATGATCAATTTGCCACCCGACTTGCCGCCTTTAGTGATTTTGTCAAGCTCGGATAAAACCGCCGGTGAGGCAACATCAAGGCGTGGCTTTTTCATCTCCTGAGAAGCAAGCTCGCGAAGTCTTTGCTCATACTCTTCCATGCTCTTTGTTATAGTTGCAGCATCGCCTTTGAGCCATACAATAATATTATCTGCTATTGCCCTAACTTCTTCATCTGAAAGTTCGGCTTGCGTAACCCCGATGGCTTTCATCAGCTTTCCTTGCTCTCTTACCGATTCGACGATATCATCATCAGTTATTATCCCTTTTTTATAAAGGACACGTCCCAAAACGTCGAACTTTGTTTTCAGACTTTCTTCAGACATGGCGATGCTGTCTATGCGAGCCATCAAGAAAGAAAGCATATCCTCCAAAGTCATTTGCATCATCCTGGGTTGCATTATATATTCCCCCCCTTATGGTAAATTTCCCCTTAACCTTTTTAGCCTCCTATGAGCCGTGAAGCACGTGTATTTTAACAGAAAAGTAGCGAAATTTAAATAAAAGTTAATAAAAAAGGGACCCACGCGGGCCCCTTTTTTTGAGGAGGAGATAGGGTTTAGGTACGGATTACCGGATTTTGCCTTCATAACCGCACCCAGCAAAAAAGTTTAATCATTTAAGACGGCTCTGTCAATAAGGAAAATTATATTCTATATATTCGCAACATTTTTAACTTTCCAAAATGCTTTCGGTGGAAAACCAAATACAGAAACGTCAAGTAACAGCCAAAATTTTCTGCAATGATAAAGAGCAATGACGGTAAATTTGCTACACTAAAGCCAAATTGAAATGGCATTCCGAATTTCTTGCAATGACCTAGGCTACAGCTATTGCCTCTATTTCTAGCATCGCTTCCTTCTTCGGCAAAGCACTTACCTCTATTAGGGACCTGGCGGGTTTATGTTCTCCAAAAAATTGCGAGTATATCTTATTGATCGCTTGAAAGTTTGCCATATCTGTCACGAAAACTGTAGTTTTTACCACCTTAGAAATATCAGAACCCGCAGCTTCTAAAATAGCAGCGATATTTTCTAAAACTTTCAGAGTCTGATCTTCCACAGACCCGCTAACCACTTGGCCGCTTTCCAACTCCAAAGGCAGCTGCCCCGATAGAAAAATAAACCCGCTCGACTTAATCGCCTGTGAGTAAGGCCCTATGGCCTTAGGAACTTTATCGCTGGACACATAATGCATTACAGTCGCCTCCCATACGTTTTTAATAATAAGACTAAAGTATATTATCACATTCGCAGGGTATATAAAGTTGAAAGTTCTAAAACACCCCGCCATTGCTGGCGGGGTGTAAATCGTAAATCGTCAATCATTATAGATGGGAAACGATCGAGGACGTACCGCATCACCCGCCTTTATTCTTTTTTTCCCGTGAATTTGAACTAAAATCGCTCATCGAATCGATCCCAACCTCTGGAGCATATTTGCTTAGCAACTCTTTAAGCAACGCTTCTTCTTCCCGCTTAAATAGAATTTTCCAACCTGTAATTCCTCTTTCAAAAAAGACCATCATCGCATCGCCTTTAAATGAAAAAGTGACGGCTTTCACCTCTTGCCAGGGAAAAAATTCAACAGAAGTCCCTAATATCCCTTTTACTTCTTTAACCAGCCCCTCAGGGGAAACATAGACCCTTTTTTTGTAAATAATCCCATAAAAGGCAGCAATGGCCAATATCAATTTATGAAGCGCAAACTCGCAAAAGGCAGAATAAACACAATAAAGCCCAAAAAGAAGTAGAAATATTTTCATCCATTTGGAGGTTGAATAACTCGATCGCGATTCAATGATGGTCTCCATTTGTACACCTCTTCCTGGAAATTACACTTTTATGATATCTTCGTCAGTCTCCTTGCGCCAGTAAATGTATTTGCCCATTGCCGTTAGCACGATTGCCACAATAGGGTTAAGATAATTTAAGAATGCATAGGGCAAATATTGAACCGTCGGCACACCCAGGACGCCAGCATGATAGGCACCACAAGTATTCCACGGAATTAAAACCGACGTCATCGTACCGCTATCCTCCAAAGTCCTGGAAAGCATCCTGGGATGCAGTCCCCTTTCATCAAAAGCCGGCTTAAACATCCTCCCTGGCAAAACAATTGCGACATACTGGTCTGCCAAAAGCACATTGGTAACTATGCAGGCAACTATCACCGACGTGACTAAGCCGGTAACGCCTTTGACACGACGTAATATTGCAGCTAGCAGCACCTCTAAGAAACCGCAACACTCCATAACTCCACCGAAAGAAAGGGCGCAAAATATCAACGAAATGGTCCACATCATCGAGTCAAGTCCACCTCTTTCCAGCAAATCGCTAAGCAATGCACCTACCTCTTGCGCAAGCTCTGGCGCGATGTCTACCACGTTATGTGTGGCAAGGAGGTCTGCGACTACATTCAGGCTTTCAGCTCCAGCTATTTCGGCGCTGAACGCAGGAACGTAACCATAATGAATCGCTTCAACCATTGTGCCTAGGCCATGACCTTGAGAAAGGATCATAATGCTTCCTAAAACAACTCCTGCGAACAAGCTGGGTATGGCGGGAAATTTGAGAGCCGCCAAAAGTATGACTACTATTGGTGGAATAAATCCCAAAAAACTAATATTGAACTCGGCGGCTAACAACTTCTGGAAAGCTTCTATCCTAGAAACGTCCAAAATACCTCCAGCGAATCTAAATCCTAAAACTACGGTTATTACCGCAACTATGGCGTAAGTGATCATAGTAGTGGATATCATGGCGCGAATATGACTGAAAAGAGTTGTTCCAGCCACCGCGGGAGCAAGGTTCGTTGTGTCAGATAAAGGTGATATTTTATCTCCAAAATAAGCCCCCGAAATAACAACACCTGCCGCCAAAGGCACGGGAACCCCAAGGCCTGCTGCTATACCTATCAATGCTAAACCTACAGTCCCAGACGTACCCCAAGACGTTCCCGTCGCAAGCGATACAATGGAACATATAAGCAAGGTGGCAAGTAAAAAGATGTTTGGTGACAATATGCTCAATCCATAATAAATCAGAGTAGGAACTATGCCGCCCTGGATCCAGGAGCCAATGATCATCCCTACTATCGTTAAAATCAATATAGCCTGAAGCCCAGCGAGAATGCCACGAAAAATGCCATCCTCCATTTCCTTCCATTCAATATGTAGTAAATAACGACCCATCAAACAGGCAAAGGCAACGGAAAAAACTAACGGTACATGAACGTCCACTTCCAAAACTAAAACTCCCACCCCTATACATATAACCGCAACGACAATCACAATCACTGCCTCTAAAAGTGTAGGCTTTCTTGGAGAACCCCTTAATCCACCCATTTTTCCCTACCTCCTCTCACTCTTATAATAAAGTGTCATAGAATCACTTGAGCTTCTGCTGTTTGAGCCGCGAAGGTTTTACACTCATATTCTCATATTACTATTTTCTCATACTATCATCTCCTTCACCTGACGTCTTCATATATAAAATGTACATCACGATACTTATGTACCTTCATGTTTTTATCATGACGTGTTCTATTATAATGAGAAAGAATCACACGATGCAACATGCCCCTAACTCTTTGTAATTCTTTGGAGTTCTTCCAGTTTTTTAAGCAAGAAAAATTACTATCTAGCCTAAACGTCCCTCGATTTTAAAAGATTTTCCAACCTTTCGCTCATTTTCACTCTTTTCCGTTAGATGTGGGACGTTGATAAGGAAGAGGCACGTATTGAACGGATGGACGCCTTTGGGCTGCTTGTGGATATAGATGCATAAGTGCCGCTACCTCTTCGGGTATCCCAAAAGTCACATTAAGGCCTAACTGCTTTGCTTCATCGGGCATAATTGGGTAATCATGGGTCCATCTTCCATCAGTTAGAGTAACCGCAATTTCTTGGGCTTTATCCTCGGGAAATTCGTTTCTTACTAGTAAATCGTAAACACACCGTCGCGTCTGCGCAATTGCCTTCTTGGACATATCGGCTAAAATAACAGTGTTGTCGTCTATTTCGGATATGGGTTTCTGCTCCAAAACCTTTAAGATTGATACAGCTGGAAACTGGCCAATCTGAGGATCTACAGGACCTAATACTGCGTTTTCATCCATGACTATTTCATCCGCAGCAAGGGCAATAAGCGTACCCCCGGACATGGCATAGTGGGGAACGAAAACGCTTACCTTTGCTTCGTGTTTTGACAGGGCGCTTGCGATTTGTTCAGCAGCTAAAAGTAACCCTCCAGGAGTATGAACTATGAGGTCAATGGGCATATCCTTGGGCGTAAGTTTTATGGCTCTTAAGACTTCTTCGGAATCTTCGATGCTTATGAAATTCCTAGAAAACATTCCAAGAAAGCCAACAGATTCCTGCCTATGGATCAAAGTAACTACCCGACTCTTACGTTGTTGTTCAAGCTTTTTTATTAACCCATGCCTCGTACGTTGCAAATTCCACTGCTTAAGGGAAGGCTGGATCAGCAAAAAGAAAAACAACAACCAAAAAAATGGAAACCCGTACATATTTATAGCACCACCTTAACAAATGGATTTGATTAAAATATTATACATTATAATATAACAATAAAAGGTCACGGAAAAGAAACTTTTCCGTGACCTTTTATTGCCCTTAGATGTTAAGCCTATACAATTTGTTTACTACTGGCCTTTTCTAGGCCCTTGTCTTCGTCCCCTGACACTGGAATGAAGATTATGTCATCGTCTCTTACATCAACTTTGATGACACTATCAGGTTTAATTTTTCCTTCAAGCAGAATGTCCGCCAATCTATCTTCGAGGTACCGCTGTATCGCCCTTCTCAGTGGCCGTGCTCCAAACTTAGGTTCATATCCTTTTTTGAGCAAGAATTCTTTTGCAGCATCGGTGACCTCTACGAATAATCCTTTTTCCGCTAGTCGTTTCGCCACATCTTTGATCATGAGATCCACGATCTGCAATAGTTCCTTTTCACCTAATGGCTTAAAGACAACTATCTCGTCAATCCTGTTTATAAACTCCGGCCTGAATGTCCTCTTCACGGCATCCAAGATGCTCTTCTTGGCCTCCTCGAAGTCAATGCCATTTTCAGAGCTAGCGGCAAAGCCTATGGTCGGTCCCTTCATTAAATCTTGAGCACCTAGGTTGCTAGTCATTATGACCACAGTGTTTTTAAAGTCCACTACGCGACCTTGTCCGTCCGTTAGCCTTCCATCCTCTAAAATTTGCAAAAGTATGTTAAATACATCGGGATGAGCCTTTTCTATTTCGTCCAAAAGTATGACTGCGTAAGGACGCCTTCTGACGGCTTCAGTTAATTTGCCTCCTTCTTCATAACCGACATAACCTGGAGGTGCTCCAATGAGTTTTGATACTTCGTGGCGCTCCATGAATTCGCTCATGTCAAGTCTTACCATGGAATCTTCATCGCCGAACATAAATTCTGCCAAAGCCTTGCTTAGTTCAGTCTTTCCAACCCCAGTAGGCCCCAAAAAGAGGAAGCTTCCTATGGGACGCTTTGGATCCTTCAGGCCACTTCTTGCTCTTCTTATTGCCTTAGCCACTACAGTAACAGCCTCTTCTTGGTTAATTATACGCTTGTGAATTTCTTCCTCCATGCGGAGTAACCGCCGGCTTTCTTCTTCAGTCAGTTGCGTTAGGGGAATGCCAGTCCACTCTGAAACGATTAGTGCTATATCCTCTTCATCGACGATTGGCTCCTCTTGCGAGTTCTTGGCTTGCCAAGCTTTTCGCTTCTCCTCAAGCTCTTCAGACAGTTTTCGCTCCTCATCTCTCAAAGCAGCAGCCTTTTCGAACTCTTGAGAAGCAACAGCCGCTTCTTTCTCTTTCCTGACTGTTTCTAGCTTTTTTTCCAGCTCTTTTATGAACTCGGGAGGATTCATGGCGGAAAGACGTACTCTTGCCCCTGCTTCATCGATGAGATCTATAGCTTTATCGGGCAAATACCTATCGCTTATATAACGAGCAGACAATCTGGCTGCTGCCTCTAACGCTGCATCAGTAATCTTAACCCTATGATGCGCCTCGTATTTATCCCGCAAACCTTTTAGGATTTCTATAGTATCCTCAATCGTTGGTTCACCCACGTAAACTGGCTGGAACCTGCGCTCCAAAGCAGCGTCCTTTTCTATATATTTCCTATACTCGTCTAGCGTTGTAGCTCCTATGACCTGGAATTCTCCTTTGGCAAGGCTTGGTTTTAAAATATTTGCTGCATCCACAGCTCCTTCTGCTCCTCCGGCTCCAACTAAGGTGTGAATTTCATCGATGAAAACGATGACATCTTTTGAGTCACGAACTTCCTTCACCAACTTCCTCATTCTTTCCTCAAATTCGCCCCTGTACTTAGTGCCCGCAACGAGGTTGCCAATGTTAAGTTGCACAATTCGTTTGTTCTTGAGAACCTCGGGCACCTCGCCACTGGCAATCATTTGAGCTAACCCCTCAACTATAGCGGTCTTACCCACACCAGGATCGCCTATAAGGCACGGGTTGTTTTTGGTCCTTCGCGACAAAATTTGAATCACTCGTTGTATCTCGCGCTCTCTGCCTATGACAGGATCAAGCTCTCCTTGACGAGCCATTTCTACTAAATCAATGCCCAGTTGATCGAGTGTAGGAGTTTTGGTGCGAGTTCTTTTCTTCGACAACCCTGGTTGATTCATCTGATCCACATCTCCCCCGGAAAGATAGCGCACTACCTCTTGATACACTTTTTGCATATCCAGGCCCATGCTCATGAGCACTTGAGCTGCAATGCCCTCTCCTTCCGCAAGCAACCCTAGAAGTATATGCTCCGTCCCGACATAGTTAACGCCCATATTTCGGGCTTCTCTCATGGCTAAATCTAGCACTCGTTTGGCTCTAGGACTTAAGGGAAGATCCACCGGTTTTTCCTTGGGTTGCCCTTTACCGACAAGTTGCTCTACTCTCCTTCGAACCTCGTCCAGGTCGATGCCCAAAGATGTCAATACGTGAGCTGCCACCCCATCTCCCTCGACTAGTAAACCAAGTAATATATGTTCGGTCCCGATAATGTCGTGACCTAGTCTTAAAGCCTCACGATGGGCTAATTGAATCACTCTTCTTGCTCGTTCCGTAAAAAATTGCCACATACTTTTTCACCTCTTATGATCTATCTGTTTTCGATCGCTTTGATACGTTCTCGCAAAAACGTTGCCCTAAAAACGTCTCGCTCCTCTGGCGATAATTCTTTACCTGCATACATTTGCACGTGATTGGGCTGCACGCCCAGTACAAGGTTGTTCCATTCTTCAACTGAAATCTCGGGAGTTATCCCCATATCGCTGCCCATTTTAATTAACGAAATTAACTCAAGCGCCTCTCTGCTGGCAATGCTCCTGGAGTAACGCAATATCCCAAAAGCCCGCCATACTCTATCATCCAGCGATATGCCCAGCTTGCGCTTCATGACGGTCCTGGCGCGCTCTTCTTCCGCAACCACTTGACTTACCGCAGAAGATACCTTATCTACTAACTCTTCCTCGCTTAAGCCCAGGGTAATTTGATTTGAAATCTGATACAAAGACCCCAGCACATCACTTCCTTCGCCATAACTTCCCCTTACCGTAAGCCCAATGCGGTTGCTTTCATTCACAAGCTTGACTACCTGCTTTGACATTTCGAGTGCAGGGATGTGAACCATTACCGATGCGCGCATTCCAGTTCCTACATTTGTCGGACAAGCAGTGAGGTAGCCGAAATCAGGATCAAAAGCATATTCTAATTCCTCGAAGACCTTTTCGACCTTTTTTGCGATGCGCCATACTTCATTAAGTTCCAGGCCGGCCAAGATCACCTGAATCCGCAAGTGGTCTTCTTCGTTCACCATTATGGAAACCACACCCTTTGGATCTATGATCACAACTCGCCCAAGACCGCCATTAGCAAAAGGAGGACTAATCAAATGTCTTTCAACCAAAATCCACCTGGATAAGGGATCGAGCACATCCATTTCCACAACGTCGCTATTTTTTAAAATATCTGATTCAGATATAACGTGTTTTACTTCTTCGGCTATAGCCAATAACTTTTCTTTGCTACATCGATGTGTAAAGGGATATTTACTTAAATTTCTAGCCAATCTGATGCGACTAGAAACGGCAATGTTAGAGCTGCTGCCCCTTCCTTTGATCCATTCAATAGGATGCGCTAACAAGTCATGCCTTGCCATCACTACCATCACCTTTCGATGTCAATTCACGAATGCGATCGCGGATCTTGGCTGCGCGTTCATACTCCTCTCTTTCTACAGCCTCTTTTAGTTCTCCTTGCAATCGTTCAAGCTCACTCTTAACCGCTTCTCCTCTAAAAGCACTGACATCTGGTCTGTCTCCCCTATGTCGGTCAGATCCATGGATCTTGCGAAGTAGTGGTTTGATGTATTCCCTAAACGTTTTGTAACAGGTAGGGCAGCCAAATTTGCCGCTTTTTTGAAACGTCGTGAAATCCAATCCACAATCTTGACATTTGACCTCCGTCTGAGTTGTCCTGCGCGCACTCTTGGATGCTAAAGGCTCAAACAACGATCCCAACAAATTCTCCCAAGATAAATCGAAGCTTAAATGGGGAAACACGTCAATTTCAAGGCTCATAGCCTCAGCGCACTCCCTGCAAAGGTGATACTCCCTTACTTCCCCATTAATCATTTGTTTTATGTGTACCTCCGCCTCCCGATCTTGACAACGTTCGCACAACATAGCTATTCCCCCTAATAATGCCTATATAATAGCGAGGCTCTTCAGTATCCTCCTTACAAGTTCTGTGTTAAGTTCATCTCTTCGGTACACAGGAAGATCGAAGAGCGATGTCAGCATTTCGTCCATAAACCTCAACATCACCTCTAAAATGGCTCGTTCCCTTAGCGTTAGTATCTCTCGCTCTTCTAAATTCTTCAAAAGACGCCTCATGTCCTGCAGTGACATAACATCATCCAAAATATCCTCTAGGTGATTCAATCGATCTTCCACATCCGATAAGGACACTCTTATGATTCGAATGTAGCCGTGCCCCCCTCGTTGACTTTCAACGATAAAGCCTCTTTCAGGCGTAAACCTGCTTTGCAACACGTAGTTAATCTGACTGGGCACGCATCCAAAAAAGCTAGCTAGCTCCTTTCGCCGCAAGATAATTTCATCATCGGTATTCGCTTCAAGTTGATTACGAATATATTTTTCTATTTTCTCAGTAAGACTTCCCATACCACAGCACCCCTATCTTGCAACTATTACCATGACCAAAAAACATTATATGCATAATGGTCAAGATATGTCAAGGATTATGTTAGGAATGCCGAACATAATATTAAGGCCTCTGTGTCTTGGAAAAACAGGCCAAGGGCTGGTTGTATGTTGACACGAGCGATCCTCATCCTAACGTGAGTTAAAATCTTAGACATGCTTCATCAATAAAGAACATTTACAAATTCATATAAACAACATTTTCAAACCTATGGCACATATGACCAACCCGCCCAACATACAGGCAGATGGTCCTAAAAGAAACCCCAAAATTCGGCCAAAATATACGCCTAATAAACACATGCCTGAGGTAATAATACCCGCTACTGAAGATAAAAAAATTATAGAGACATTCGTAACGGCCATTCCAATACCAACGGACAAGGCATCTATCGAAGTGGCTATTGCGAGCATTAATAAAGTAATCCCGCTAGTGGGATCTTTCGCATTGCACTTTCGATCCTTTCGGGAGTCAATGATCATTTTTACGCCAACAAATATGAGGATTAAGGCGGCCATCCATTGATCATAGGGCGAAAACTTGCGCAACACACAACATCCCGAAAAATAGCCCAAAATAGGCATGGCGAACTGGAAAAAACCAAAAACACTGCCCATCCTTATGGCAGATGCAAAATAATTACCTCCTCGACAAGCCCCAACGCTCAAGCATACCGAAAAAGCATCCATAGATAGGGACAAGGCAATCAAAAGAACGTAAAGAATTGGCAAGCACAAAAACCCCCTTTAACAATGACACTAATACTTAAAATACAAGCATTTAAAAATTTCCTTGCTTTAAAAAGACTTGTCCTTCACATTCCCAAGGGTCCTATCGGATTCAACTTTTAATTTCGAATTAAGACGACTTTAAGCGACGCGCTCACCAACTTTGTGCTCGGTCCCAGTAAGAAGTCTTTTTATGTTGGCGTGGTGCCTTATTATGGTAAGAATCGCCAAGAAAGACGATGCCATAATATAAGCCCTGTTTGAACCAAGAAGCACTAGCCATAAAGGCGTGGAAACTAGGGAAACCATTGATGCTAAAGAAACGTAGCGACCTATCTTCATTATGCAATACCACAATATTCCCCCAATGATCGAAGCAAGAGGATGAAACATGAATATAACTCCAAAGGTAGTGGCCACTCCCTTTCCTCCTTTGAACTTTAACCATACTGGAAAGTTGTGTCCCAATACCGCCACCACGCCCATGATGGACAAAACTTGAGGAGAAGTTACCCCGAGCATTTTAGCGATCAATAGGGCCAATCCTCCCTTTACGATATCGAAGATCCCGACCACAATGGCCCACCTTTTTCCCATGACCCTTCCTACGTTTGTCGCACCAATGTTGCCGGATCCATAATTTCTGATGTCCTCGCCCCTTACAATTTTGACGACCAAATAACCCATTGGCGCTGAACCCAGAAGATAAGCCAAAATCACTAACAATACTACCATTGGCTATCACTCCTTCGCTTTGCGTAACACCAGGGCATCGGCAACGATGACTCCTTTATTTTCGTCCAACACAAAGATGGGATTTGCATCCAGCTCAAGAAGATCAGACTCGATACACGCAATTTTTGACACCAAGCTGACCACCCTGGCTAAGGCATCAATATCCTTTTTCTTCCTGCCCCTGGCCCCCACAAGAAGCGGGAATCCCTTTAGTTCTCTGATCATTTCATAAGCCGTTGTTTCATCAATAGGTGCATGGCGCAGGGACACATCCCCTAACACCTCGACATATATTCCTCCAAGCCCAACGACTACTATGGGACCAAATATCGGATCTCTTTTGATCCCAACCATACACTCTAATCCATCATCTACCAATTCCTGAACTAAAACTCCCTGTATTCGCGCGTCGTGACGATATTTATTGGCATTTTCCAATATTCTGCCGTAAGCATTTCGTATTTGCTCTTCACTGCTCAGCCCCAAAGCTATGACGCCTGCTTCCGTCTTATGCAAGATATCTGGGGACATTACCTTCAAAACGACAGGATACCCTATCTCCTCAGAGGCTGACAATACTTCTTCCAACGAGAGGCATAACCGTTCTCGAGTAACGGGAACCCCCCAATGCTCCAAAAGCCTTTTAGCATCATATTCAGTCATCATCAATGGAAGTTTCGGCAGGTAAGGCTCACCTTTTACGGTAATTTCCACCGTAGATTTGGATAATATTTCATTCCACTTTCCAAGGGCGCTCAAAGCAAAGGCACTTCTTCTAAGGCTCTGAAATAGGGGAACACCAGCTGCCTTAAGTTGCTGCAAGAACTCCTCTCCATGTTTTCGGTCGATCAACCAACTACAGTTTATAGGCTTATAAGTGCGATCATTTGCCGCTATGAGGTCTTTCGTCATCTGCCTTCCCGACTCCCCGGTTATCATAGATATTATGACCGTCACCATGTCTATATCCGAACATTCCAGTACGGCATCCAAGCAACCAGGAGACCCCTTAGGATCGTTGATGACTTGGGCAGTCATATCTACGGGGTTTAAAGACGAACCGAAGGAAGGAATATAGGGTTTTATCTTTTCTTGTGTTTCAGGCTTCAAAATGGGAACTTTCAAGCCATATTCGTCAAGCAAATCTGTCATGATTATGCCCGCTCCACCTGAAGTGGTCAGAATGGCGACGTTTTTACCCTTAGCCCTTTTGGGAGATGAAAAGACATGTCCGAGATCTATGATGTCTTCTACATCCGAAATGCCAATCACGCCGTACTGTTTAAATACAGCATCCCAAACGACCTTATCTCCAGTCAAAGCAGCGGTATGACTTTTTGCCGCTTCCTTTGCAACATCGCTTTTACCTACTTTTAAAACTGCCACAGGAATTTCTTTCTCACGAGCCCTTTTGACGAGCTCGAGAAACCTGGGTCCGTCCTGCAAGCCCTCTAAGTAAAGTATGAGTAGCTTTACTTCTTCATCTTGGATGATATACTGCCCAAAATCTACCGCATCAAGATCTACTTGATTTCCTGTCGTCACAACATATCGAAATTTAACGCCGCTGTCTACACTCAAGGCAAAAGATGCAAACCCGAAGGCACCGCTTTGAGAAATGTAGGCAATATTTCCCGGTTCTAACGGTTCGTCATCGAGGGAAGCGGTAAAACTTAAAGGGATTCCATCCACGAAGTTAACAAGGCCTTGACAATTCGGTCCTACTAGGCGTATGCCTCCTTCTTTAGCTATTGAAACGATCCTCTCCTGCAAGTAGGGATCATCCGCTTCTGCAAATCCTGAGGAGAATATAACCGCAAAGGGAACCTTCTTTTCAGCACATTGCTCTAAAATTCCAGGGACCAAACTTGCCCTTACTCCTACAATCACCACGTCAGGAGACACTGGGAGCGAACGTACGTCGGGGTAACAAGTAAAACCGTGAAGGGAATCATATTTAGGATTGACCGGGAAAATGCCACCTTTGTATTTATATCGCATTAACAACTTTAAAGGCCTGCCCGATATGCTATCCAGGTTAGACGAGGCGCCAACTATTGCGATGTTTCGTGGCTTAAAAAGACGATCTAAACCCACATTAAGCGACACATAAACCTCCCCCCCTCTGCTCACTCAAAAACTCCGTCGATCATGACTGATAATATAGTATCACATGCTATAAACTCGGTGGAGGCCACGAGAGTTTTTAAGACAGAGAAAATGCTTGACCCGGTGACTTGCCTCATTCTGATGAGTAAAAAGGTAGGAGTAAAGGAGAGTAATGACAGGGATGTCTTATCAAACATTCCATCAATATGCAATTATAAGTAATCTACAATACAAAGAGGAGCTTGCTCAAGCTCCTCTTTGTTGCTTTATTTTCAATTCATGGTGCCGAGGGGGGGATTTGAACCCCCACGGGAAACCCCACACGCCCCTCAAACGTGCGTGTCTACCTATTCCACCACCTCGGCGTTGCAATCGCATTATACGCAACATATTTTTATTCGTCAAGACGGGTTACCTCACTTAAAACCAAAGGGAAACTTCTATCTCTCTACTCAATCCTTCCTATGGCTATAGAAAATACGTTTCATAAGCTCAGCGGAAGAGAAATAAGCCATCACTATAACGCAAATGGCCACAATGAGATAAAGCGGAAGAGGGCCAAAACCCATAATTGGCCCCACAGATGAATAGGGGAGCCAAAGGACAAAAACCATAACGCAAATAGAGACCAACAGTAGGGATTTTGCCGGGGAATTACGATAGAAGGGTAAACGAGTACGAAGGGCAAATATCACTGTCGCAGCAGAAAGTACAGACTCCACGAACCAACCTGTTCGAAATAAAACCTGATTAGCTTTAGTTAAAAGGAGCAAGCCAAATGTAGCAAAATCGAAGATCGAGCTCAACGGGCCAAAGGTAACCATGAAGCGACGAATGAAACCTATATCCCAACGGTGAGGAGCTTTGATATATGTTTGGTCTACCCGGTCATAAGCGATGGTCATCTCCGGAAGGTCGGTCAGCAAATTGATAAGCAAAATTTGTTTGGGCAATAGGGGAAGGAAGGGGAGAAAAATGGACGCTACAGCCATACTGAACATGTTGCCAAAGTTTGCACTGGTAGCCATGAAGACGTATTTCAGCGTGTTGGCAAAAATATGTCTTCCCTGGATTACCCCATCTTTGAGCACCTTAAGGTCTTTCTCAAGGAGGACGAAATCGGCAGCATCCTTGGCGACATCGGCCGCACTGTCCACAGAGATCCCAACATCTGCGCTGTGAAGTGCAAGGGCATCATTTACACCATCGCCCATAAAACCCACTACGTTGCCCATTCTTTTCAGGGTAATGACGATACGCTGTTTTTGGCGAGGATCTACCTCAGCAAATATTTCAGCCGCTTCAGCCATCCGAAGAAGAGCTTCATCGCTCAAGGCATCCAAATCTTTTCCGCTCAAGATCTTCGTCACCTTTAAACCAACGGAAGAGGCGACATGGGCAGCGACGAATCTGTTGTCCCCAGTAATGATCTTGAGGTTTACACCTAATTCTTTAAGTTCCAATAAGACGTCTTCTATGCCCTCCTTTGGCGGATCAAAAAAACGCAGAAAACCGATGAAGATCATATCTTTTTCGCATTCCTTCGAACATGTGATATCGGGGGCCAAATCTTTTCGTGCCACTCCGATAACTCGGAAGCCTTGCTCGCTCCAGGTGCGATACAAGGCAAGAATGCCATCAAGCTTAGCCTGATCAAGGGGAAGAATTTTTCCGTCTTTATGAATGGAAGATGAGATTTCGAGGACATTTTCGAGTGCACCTTTCGTGATTATATATGAAGTTTTTGTAGTAGCAGAGTTTTCCTGAACAGCTATCGTGAGGCGCTTGCGCTCAAAATCATATGGAACCTCGCCGATCTTCTGAAAATCACTTATATCTAGCTGTCGTGCTGAGGCAATGGCCTCATCCAGGGGATTGACAAAGCCAGCCTGCAACTTCGCATTGGTATAGGCTTCCTTGAAAACCAAATCAGAAGGTTTTCCGTCAGCGTCGTAGGCACCTTCTAACTCCACAGTCCCCTTGGTAATTGTCCCCGTCTTATCCATACAAAGGACATTCATGCTTCCGAAATTCTCTATGGCCGCAAGGCGACGTACAACAACCCCCGCCTTACCCATGAGCTTTGAACCCTTGGACAAGTTCGTGACAATTATCGCGGGTAGAAGTTGAGGTGTGAGTCCTACGGCCAATGCGACCGAAAAAGGAGCGAATCCAAAACAGATCTCTTGAAAACCACGTTTAGGATAAAAATTCCGAGGACTAAAATGAGCATTATTTCCGAGAGAAAATACCCTAAATGCTGAATACCGCGTTCAAACTCCGTAGTCAAAGGGCGAATCCTGAGCCGATGTGCAATTTGCCCAAGAATAGTGTCCCGCCCTGTCGCAATGACTAACATCTTACCACTGCCGTTTGCAACGCTCGTTCCCATGAACACCGTGTTCTTGCGTTCGGAAAGGCTGCTCTGGGCATTAGTCGTTTCCGGTTTTTTCTCTGCAGGGAAGTCTTCACCCGTTATTATAGCCTGGTTGACAAAAAGGCCGTTTGATTCAATGACTATGCCATCTCCAGGAATAAGGCTGCCCACAGAAAGGAGAACGACATCTCCTGGAACGATTTCTTCCATAGGGATGGATTGTTCCCGTCCTTCCCGTATCACTTTACATTGCACGGAAACCCTTCTTTGCAACTTTTCAACGGCGTTATTAGCACTATATTCCTCGAAAAAACCCAAAACTGCGCTAAGGAAGACGATGGTCAATATTATCGCAGAATCCGCAAAACTCTGCACCACGGCGGAAACAACGGTTGCAAAGAGGAGGATTATGATAATTGGGCTTTTAAACTGAGAAAGAAAAATGGAAAAGGCCGAAAAACGTTTTTTAGCATCCAGCCGGTTAAGGCCAACCAATTTCAGACGTTCAAGGGCCTCGGATTCAGACAGTCCTCTCGCTATATTGGCACCTAATACATTTGCCAGTGCTTCGACAGGCATTGTCCAATACTCAGCAAGCTCTTCTTTCCAAGATCCTTCAGTCTTCATTTACGTCAACCTTCCCAGCTTTGGAATCGTCTAATGCCTCAAAAATTCATCCACACATTATTGCAGTAAACTTACATTGTCAAGCCGTAGAACCACTTCATTTAAAATTAAAGTAAAATGGTATCTATGTCTTGCGATCCTCAAAATATCCTTGACAAGAATCTAAAGAGAAAGAACATGTATAGTAGTGGACAAGCTGGACACAAAACCTTATATGGGCCAAGACTGCAACTAAAAGTATAGAAAACATCTTTCCAGGAGGAACTTACCGAAAACTCCTTGAAGCACAGGGCATAGAGTAAAGGCGCCTTGTTCCTTTTATTGTAGACACCTGCAGCAATACACTTAAATGCGGCTGCAGTTCCAACAATTTTTTTGCCCTCTTCTCTTTTTGCAAAAGAGGTCCTTTCGTATGCAACATTCAATTCCTTCTTAATTGCTTATCATTCATCTATCTATGTATCTCCAATCTTTATCTTCATCGAAGAAGTCCTTTTTTTCCTGTTCGGTAGTAAGCCTAATGGCAAATTCGCAATATTCATCACCATCAGGCAGTGCTTTTAAGTGTACCAATTTATAATCCGGATTAAAGGCCATGTATTTTGCAACATCGACGAAGCAGTATAGCCTTCCAAGCTCACCCATGCCCATTTCATTCCAATACTTCCCCATGACACAACCACGGGCTATGATCCTTGGTTCACCGTCGATCTCTAGTTTTTCCATGCTCTCGTGCATTCCATAATGTGGGAGATCCTCAACGTAATTTTCGGGTTCTAAGCTTAATCCCAAAGCATTCGCCTTTGCTTTAACTTCCTTGCCAATGCTAATTCCATATTGCTTTATGGCTTTAAGGACTATTTGTTTGCCTTTTTCCTCGCCAAATTCCGCTACCAATGTCTTGGCAAAGGCAAGATGAAGCATTGCCAATCTTCTGCAAACTCTTGCAACCTGCTCTGCAGCTTCTTTCAAAGGCACCTTTTCTTCTTTAAGCATTTGCCATATCCCTCCTAAAAATAAAGCAATATTTTTGCGAACTCAATGAAAAGGTTTCCTCAAAAAGCATTTTTCATTATGTTCATTTTTGCATGTGCCTTTAAAAACTGCGATCAAAAGATATGCAAGCTCAAGGACATACGCCACAAGGCTACTCCCTAGGGTTGTGGTGGAGATACTTATTTTCTTGCGACTGGCATTTTTTAAGTCATCTTCAGAAGTTTAGCTGACTGGCACCAGTATTCCAATGGTATCACATTTTTTAAAACCCGGATGCACCTCATTCTTTCTTTCCCTTTAAACAAAATTTCATTAACCTTCTTCTGGTCTTTGTGTGTAGTTTGTTATAAAATATGTTTCAGGAAAAGCCCTTCCTCGAAAAGACGCACACACATAAGCGCCACTTTCCCTCCTGCTTATGTGGGTGCGTCTTTATTTATGACATCAATGTAACCGCCTTTCGAACGTAAAGTTGCCTGGAAAACATTGCCCGCAGCTTTGTAATACTTTAATAGTACGGGTTTACTTAATAAATGCACATTGTCACTTGTAGCTTACGCCAAGTTTTTCCGATAGCTTCTCTAACATGTCCTCTACCATTATGGGTAAATCGTACTCGGGATTCCAACTCCATTCTTGCCTGGCGCAACTATCATCGAGCATATCGGGCCAAGAATCTGCTATCTTTTGTTTTACGGGGTCTATGTGATAAGTCATTTTAAAATCCGGAATGTGTTTTTTGATTTCCTCTGCCAGTTCCTTAGGCGTGAAAGCCATGGCTGTAATGTTAAAGGCATTTCGATGAACCAAATGGTTTGGGTCAGCTTCCATTAGCTCCATGGCAGCCTTTAAGGCATCGGGCATATACATCATATCCAGTCGAGTATCTTCCTTCAAGTAACAGGTATATCTTTTATTTTTCAATGCCTCGTAGAATATTTCGACTGCGTAGTCAGTCGTACCTCCTCCGGGCAGGGTTTTGTAAGAAATTAAACCCGGATATCTTACGCCACGAGTATCAACCCCATACTTGAAATGATAGTAGTCGCACAAAAGCTCACCCGTTACCTTTGTGACACCATACATCGTCCTGGGGCGCTGTATGGTGTCCTGTGGGGTCTTCCATTTTGGGGAATTAGGACCGAAGGCAGCTATAGAGCTTGGGACAAATAATGCGCACTCAAACTCCCTCGCTATTTCAAGGGCATTTCTCAAGCCTCCAATGTTGACCTCCCATGCTCGCATCGGGTTTTCTTCTGCCCTTGCAGACAGGATGGCAGGAAGGTGGTATATAGTATTTATTTTATACTTCTTAACGACTTCGACAAATACATTAGCATCAACCACGTCAATAACTTCATAAGGTCCGCTTTCAAGCAAGTCTTGTCCGGGGTTTCGCCTGTGACCTCCACATACCACGTTTTCATTTCCGTATCTTTGCCTCAGTGCAGGCACCAACTCAGAACCAATCTGACCCGTTCCGCCAGTGACAAGAATCCTTTTCAATGAAAATCCCCCTTTCTATTTCTAGGCACCAAGTAATTCTCCTAGCAAAAAATTAACCCTTCTAGACACTTTTCAAAAACAAGCCATTGCCTGCAAAAAACAGAAGTTAAAACTATTATATCAATGCATATTACATATATATCATATGCGAACATTCACCTAGTAGGCTTAGTGCTTTAGGCACAAAAAAGGCTTGCAAGTTTGATTTAACAGCTGCAAGCCTCTTTTGCTAGATACACAATACATTATTTAATGCTACCGCAACATCAAGGATAGTACACAATCCACGTCCTCTTTTGTATAATTTGAATCGTTTATCTGCGACGTTCTTTGATGCGCGCAGCTTTTCCTGACAATTTCCTCAAATAATACAGCTTCGCCCTTCTAACCCTTCCGTGGCGCACGATCTCTACTTTTTCCACGTTAGGGCAATAGACAGGAAATATCCTCTCGACACCAATTCCGCCGGAAACTTTTCTAACCGTAAAGGTTTCCCTCAAGCCGCCTTTTTTCCTTGCTATAACGACTCCCTCAAATACCTGAATCCTCTCTTTGCCAGCTTCTCTTACTTTTACATGAACCTTAACGGTATCTCCGGGCCTAAAATCTGGCAATTCTCGCTTTTGATATTTTTTTTCAATTAAATCAATCCTTGGGTCCATCCCGTTTTCCTCCCTTACTTTAAAACTTTACCTCGATCCGAAGAAGCGATCTAGCGCAACCGCCACTGCGCTTCGAACGGATAAATGATTGTACTCTCCATATCCGCCTAATATAGGATCTAAGACTGCATCAACTTGATTAAAAATTTCATCTGCAAGACCCCAACTTGTGCCAAAAACTAGGCACAAAGGGGCGTCTTGTTCCAAGATGGTCCTTTTTAGTTCGAGCCATGGTATTGCGCCCTTTCTTTTTTTCGCTGTAGTCGCAACTATAAAGGGCTTTTCCTTCTCCCGCCGCTTTATCCACATTATGGCAAATTCAATAGAATTAAAGGTTTTAACTAAATTCAAGGCTTCGGACCTCATGGGATTAAGTCCTTCTTTAGAAGCCCTTTCCCAATGAGCTGTAATTTTATGTATCATATCACGCTGCGATTTAAGCGGGGTAATTACCAAAAATTTGTCTACACCATAAGTCATACAACTCCTGCTTATATCGTGAAGGTCAAGACCGGTTACTGCCGAAGTTACTACTTCATCATTTTTATTCAGCACTGGATGATGAACCAACATAACGTAAATACCCTGACTCAAGTATGGCCTTATGCCTGCTCTGGACAAAAGGTCCGGACGACGACTTAGCGTCCTTAAAGCAGCTTGTCTCATGCGCCACCTTGCCGTCCTTTCATGGTCTCCCGAAGTTAGTTCTTCGGGAACTTGAATGCCATTCCACTCCGCAGGCCTGGTGTAGTGCGGATAGTCCAACATGCCTTTATAAAAAGAATCCTCCAGGACTGCTTCCTTTTTCCCAACAACACCGGGTATTAACCTTGAAACGGCATCGATGATGACCATTGCGGGAAGTTCTCCACCGGTTAGCACGTAATCCCCTATTGATATTTCAAGGTCCACACACTTTTCTACGAAGCGTTCATCAATTCCTTCGTAGTGACCGCATATTAGAATGACATGATCTTTAGCAGCCAATGCTTCTACCACATCTTGCGTAAGAATGACGCCTTGCGGCGAAGGATATACTACGTAAGCCTTGTCCGACTTAATGCTTTCTAAGGCTTTATATAAAGGTTCGGGCATAATGACCATTCCGCCGCCACCATAAGAATAATCGTCTATTTGACCATAGCTGTTTTGTGCGAAATCTCTCAAATTTACGATCTCTACTTCTATCTTGCCCTCTTTAATGGCCTTCCCAACTATGCTCGTATTTAAGAAAGCATGAAAATACTCTGGAAAGGCAGTCACTACGGAAAAGCGCACTACTCCCACAATCCTTCCATCAAGTGCACTTTTACTAAACCTTCTTCCAGATTTATTTCCTTGATAACTTCCGATATGGCTGGGAGCATGCGTTTTTTACCGTCTTGCGCCTCCACTACATAAACATCGTTGCTGCCCGTTGGCATAATTTCAACGAGCGTGCCCAAAGGGTCTCCACTCTCAACATCAACAACTACGAGCCCGAGCAAATCATCCAGCCAATAACATCCCTCAGGGAGTTCAACTCTTTCCTCTCGGGTTATCATTATAAGGCCGCCACGCAGGCTTTCAGCCCCCTCTCTGTCGACAATTTCGTCGACACCGACAATAAACTGCTTTTTACCTACGTGCTCCCTTAAAGAATTGATCGTGAGTCGGCACCAAAAGGAACCGTTAGGGCGATAAACATCAAGGTGATCCATACCGTTAAAACGATCCGGAAAATCGGTCAATGGCAGAAGGCGGAACTCTCCTTTAATTCCGTGAGCGCCTACAATCCGCCCTATGGTGACCAACTCTTTTACACTCATTAAATCACCCACCTCTTTGGGCTTTTTCATTCTTCAACTATTACATCTATTTTTTCTTTAGACTTAATTGAAGCTGCCTTGGCAATCACTCGTATAGATCTAATGGTCGATCCTGCCTTGCCTATGACACGGCCCATATCCTCAGGATTAACTTTGATAGATACTTTGATCTTGCCATCCTCTGAATCTTGCCTTACTTCTACGTCTTCAGGTTTAGTTACCAACTGCATCACTATAGTTTTAACTAAGTCCGCATAGTCCACCATGCGCATCAAGCCTTCTTGCTCTCCACAAACTTATCCCACACACCAGCCTTTCTCAACAATGACCTGGCTGTATCCGAAGGTTGAGCCCCAACTTTTAACCAATAAATGGCCCTTTCTTCGTTGACTTTCACCTCTGCCGGATCCGTTAGCGGGTTGTAAGTGCCTATCATCTCAATGAACTTCCCGTCCCGAGGAGAACGAGAGTCAGCAACCACCAAACGATAAAAGGGCCTCTTTTTGCGTCCATGACGTGCTAATCTGATCCTAACCACCATACACACTGCACCTCCTAAAATAATCCTTTGGGAATCTTTAGGCCTCTTAATTTGCCCTTACCCTTACCAAAGCGTTTAAATATTTCTTTCATTTGTTGATATTGCCTCAATACCTGATTGACCATTTGGACATTTGTGCCAGAACCACTGGCAATTCGGCGCTTTCTGCTGCCTTTTATTATCTCCGGCCTTTTTCTCTCTTCCGGCGTCATCGAAAGAATAATAGCCTCAACGTGTTTAATGCGCCTGAAATCTACATCAGAGACTTGAGATTTAACCTTTCCGGGAAGGGGAAGCATGTCCATTACTTTGTCAAGTGGACCGAGTTTTTGAATTTGTCTTAGTTGTACTAGTAAATCCTCAAGGGTAAACTTATCATCCTTGAGGCTTTTTTGAACCCGCTCAATTTCTTCGACGTCACTAGATTTTTGTATTTTCTCGAGCAACCCTTCCATGTCGCCCATGCCAAGTATGCGTTGCGCCATCCTTGCAGCGTCAAACTCTTCTAAGTCTTCGAGGTGCTCGCCAACTCCCACGAGCTTGATAGGAACTCCAGTCGCAGCTTTAACGGCAAGAGCCGCACCTCCCCGGGCATCTCCATCCAGCTTAGTTAATATCACTCCCGTAATACCCGCCTTTTCTTGAAAGGCTTGTGCCACATTGACGCCTTCTTGTCCAGTCATGGCGTCTACAACGAGCAAGACCTCTTGTGGGTTTAATAACTTATGCATCCGTTCTAGTTCCGACATGAGATCGTCATCGACATGCAAACGCCCCGCCGTGTCGAAGATAATTACGTCAATGAGGCGAGAATCTGCATATGTCAAGGCTCTTTTAGCAACATCCAATACGTTATTGGAGCCGGCTTCTTCGGGACCAAAAAATGGAACACCCGCCTTTTCGGCTAAGACTTTAAGCTGTTTTACCGCAGCAGGACGACGTAAATCGCAGGCAACGACCATGGGTTTATGGCTATCCGATATCCTTAAGGCAAGCTTTACTGCAGTAGTCGTCTTACCAGAACCCTGCAATCCCACGAGCGTAAATATTGATGGTGGTTTGGGAGCAAAGTTCAATCTTTCCCTCTTACCTCCCATGAGGTTGCAAAGCTCCTCGTATACGACGGCATAAACTTGCTGAGCAGGCATGATAGAAGATAGAACTTCTTGACCAAGACAACGATCTTTAATTCGCTCAACTAGGTCCTTTGCTATCTTATAGTTAACATCGGCCTCCAGCAACGCTCTTCTTACCTCACGCAAAGCGTCACTGATATCTTCTTCTGTGAGCCTGCCCTTGCTTCTAAGTTTAGAAAAAATTCCTTCTAATCGCTCTTTTAAGGAATCAAACATCCTGATCACCCATCTTTCCTAAATCCGAAAGCAACTCTGACATTTTGGATTTGAATTCTTCGGAAAGTTCATTATCACGTTGATTCAATAGTTTTTCTACATTTCTTTTATATTCCCCAAGTGCCTCTAAGGTACGCTTATAGCCTACCACCTCTTCTATTTCAATAAGCCGCTTCCTGGCTCGTTGAAGGAGTTCAAAAACTCCTTGGCGACTTATCTGTAAGACACCGGCAACTTCGGACAAAGACCAATCGGCCATATCATAAAGCTCGATGGCCTTTCTTTGTTTTTCCGTCAAAAGTCCTCCGTAAAGGTCAAAAAGTACATTCCAATCTACTCGCGATTTCAGTAAATCCTCGTATTCCTTGGACATAAAAATCTCCCCGTTTTTCAAGTCCTTTTCAGTCAAATCCAAGCGAAGAGATTATATATCCGGTACAGCTTGGTGTCAATGCCAAAACGTTTACATTGCAATAATTACTGTCGGAGTGCAGTGTCATTAACTTTTTGACCAACTTCAGGAAGTACGCTCTTTTTTGTCTTTTGAGACCTAGGTTTCTTTCACCTACCCATCATCACTTCGGGGTTGACCAGGTTAGGAGGCACTTCTCCTTTCAGCGCTTTGAGGGCGTTTTCTGCCACCATGGTGGCCATTTTGGCGCGCGTGGCGTATGAAGCCGAGCCAAGATGAGGCAGCAAGACCGCGTTATCAAGTTCAAGAAGCTCGGGCTCTACCTCGGGTTCACGTTCAAAGACATCAAGGCCGGCTCCCCTGATCCAGCCTTCTTTCAGGGCCTTCGCCAAAGCCTTTTCGTCAACGATAGGTCCCCTCGCAGTGTTTATGAGGTAGGCTTCCTTTTTCATCATCTTTAGCTCTCGCTCGCCGATCAGATGTCTGGTTTCCTTTGTAAGCGGTACGTGGATCGATACGAAGTCCGCCTCTTTAAGCAGATCATCGAGCGGCCTGTATTCGGCGTTTAACTTCTTTTCCAATTCTGCGGTGGCTTTATGAGAGCTATAGTAGATGACTTTCATGTCAAACCCCATTGCCCTGCGCGCTACCGCTCTGCCAATGTTTCCAAAGCCAATGATGCCAAGCGTTGCGTGATAGACGTCCGTGCCCAAAAGAAGCATAGGCTTCCATCCCTTAAACTTTCCCTGGCGCAAGAATTTATCGCCCTCCACGACTCTGCGGGCTGTCGCCAAAAGCAGAGCCCACGCCAGATCGGCCGTCGTATCCGTGAGCACACCGGGCGTGTTAGTCACCATGATACCGCGCTTTGTGGCTGCAACAACGTCGATATTGTCAAATCCGACGGCATAATTGGCAATGATCTTAAGCTGCGGGCCTGCCGCGTCCATCACTTCGCCATCGATTTTATCGGCAAGCAGGCAGACGATGGCATTCACTCCATTGACTTCCTTTAAAAGCACATCCCTCGGGAAAACCCCTTCGTAGTCGAACACCTTGACATCACAATGCTCCTCCAACATGCGCATCCCCTCTTCCGGGATGCGACTTGTCACCAAAACCTTTGGCATTTTTCTCATCATTAACTATTCCTCTCCTTTGGACTCCATCACAAGGGCCGTTAAAAGCGCCACACCTTTTTTTAGCACCCCATCGTTGGTCTTAAACGTTGGGTTATGGTGTTCGGCATCGGTGCCTTTTTGAGAATCTGCCATCCCTAAGAAAAAAATGACTCCCGGTACTTTCTGTTGATAGAAGCTAAAATCCTCTGAACCCATCACTATGGGCATTTCTGTCAGGGATTGATCGCCAAACATGGCTGATGCAACTTTTTTCAAGGTCTCAACCATGTCAGGGTCGTTTACGGTGACAGGATAGACGGGAATAAAGTTGGTTTTAACTTCACACCTCAAAGCGCTACCTATTCCCTTTGCGATTCGTTCTATACTTCCGGGCAATTCGTCACGCACAATTGAATTAGTCGTGCGAATGTTGCCTTGAATTAGCGCTTTTTCGGGAATGACGTTGGGGGCGCTTCCGCTCTCCAGCCTGCCGATGCTTAAGACCGCCGTTTCTTGCGGGTCCAGCTCTCGGCTTATTATAGTCTGTAGCGACAATACTATACTTGCCGCCGCTATGGTAGGATCTATCGCTTCGTGGGGCCTTGAACCGTGACCTCCTTTACCCTTTATCTCTACCCCCCATATGTCTGCGGAGGCCATAGTTGGACCGGATCTGTAGCCAATTTTACCCGCCGGAAGCGAACTCCACACGTGAAGGCCCCAAATGGCTTCCACACCGTCCAAAGCGCCTTCCTCGATAAGCTGGCGAGCGCCAGACCGAACGCCTGACTCTTCTGCCGGTTGGAAGATCAAGCGCACTTTACAGGGAAGTTTATCTTTTAACAAAGCAAGCATGTGGGCAACCCCTAAAAGTATCGCCGCGTGAGCGTCGTGTCCGCAAGCGTGCATGACGCCTTTATTTATGGACCTCCAAGGCACGTCTGCCTCCTCTTCGATTGGCAAAGCATCGATGTCCGCCCTTAATGCTATCAGGGGAACTTCTTTTCTTCCAGCTATATCTCCAACAACGCCAGACTCCGTCCCACCGAAACCGCGACGCACGTTTTCAAACCCCAACTCTTTCAAGACCTGCTCTATGACTTTAGACGTCCTCTCCTCTTTCCAGGAAAGCTCGGGGTGGGCGTGGAAATCACGGCGAAATTTTATGACTTTCTCCTCAAGCTCTTCAGCAAGCTCAACGATTTCTTCAAGTTTCAAAAAAATCACGCTCCTTGAAAAAATTACAACAATTTCACTAGGAATCCAGCCAGGAAAACTGAAGCGATAGTAACTGTCGTAAAACCGGAAACCAACATCTTGGGCAGTATCTTAGTGAGCACAAACTCCTTTTCTTCAGGGGTCTCGCCCACAGCATTTGCCACTTCCTGAGACACTATAAACGTCCCAGGGAAACCGAACAAGCAACAGACACCTATGGCGAGGCTCATCTCCCATGAATACTTGAAAATTCTGGACAAAATTACCGATGAGATGGCAATTCCCACCACGGCTATGGCAAAGGATAAAACGATGGGAACTATGAGAGAGATTACCATGCCCGGCGTTGCCTTATTTAAGTTCATGAAAATGGGCACCAACAAAGCAAAAAGGGTAAAGCCCTCCGAATTTGCCCTAGTCAAGATCTTTGGTTCAAGAAATCCTATCTCGTAAAATATGATACCGAATATCAATGCCATCACAAATTTATCGATGACACCGCCCAAAAGGGTAGTCGCTACCACAGCAAGCCACCCCACAAGCATGGTCTTCATTATCAGGATAAATGGCGTTTGCAACTCCTTTGGGGTTTCCGGAATAAATTTCCATTTTCGCTCATTTTTTCCGAGATTAGCCTCTAATTTCGAGGATTGGTCATCTTTAAGAACACCTCCGCTTCGATAAGCATCGCGAAGGCGGTGTCCCTCCCGCGATAAACAAATCGAAGCTATCGGCAAACCAACGAAGTTCTGAAGCACCAAAAGAAGCGTAAGAAAAACCAAGACCGTCTCCAAGCCCTTAGCCTTAGCTGCCTCACTCATGATGAGGGTCGCTACAACCCCGCCCGAGATGGGACCCGCAGCTGGCACTGCAAATTCTTTGCCAATGAGGGGTGAACCTATCAGGAAAAGGACAATCCCCGCAGCGATAATAGCGCTTAAGGCTATAATCACTGTCTTCCACTCTTCCTGCAAATCTTTAAGCCTCATCAATGTGCCCATATGCACCATAAGCGTGGGGATTAACGCCAAAGAGAGTTTAACAATAGCGGCATCCTCAAATAAGGTCTTGGGAACACCAAACCAAAAACCAACCATAAAAATGATTCCTGAAACAAATAACATGGAAAAAATCGCCTTTGTCTTCTGAGAGACATAATCGCCAATCGCATACACAATAGCAATAACCAGTAGAGCTGTGATGGTCTCCATTGATATTCCTCCTTTTAACTCATAAAATTCTTGTCCCCACCCTCTTGCTATGCCAAGCCGCTCTAACCCAACCATGTTTATGCATTCAATATTAAAATCACCTTTCATATTAATCAAATTCTTAAAAATTTTGGCATACACACCAGAGTTTACCACGAAATTCAACAATAACCATCGCGATCGAGAAGATGTTGGGGCACACAGCGAGCCATTATCGTCAGAAAATGATCACCGAAATCTTATGGAGGGATAGCGCTTGCGCCGTCCCTCCATAAGATCGTCATATAAATACCCCAACTGTCATCTTCTGCACATTATATAAAGTTTGGTTAAACAGGTGTCAAAGGACGATGATCCCTTTAGGCAACTTCGAAAGAGGCCAACAGCCGTCCTTTGTTACAACCACAACATTTTCGATGCGAATGCCTATCTTGCCGGGGATATAAATTCCTGGCTCTATGCTGAAAGTCATGCCTGGTTCCAGAGGCATTTTGTTGCCTTCCATGATGTAAGGGGCCTCGTGAATTGCTACGCCTATCCCGTGACCTAGCCTGGTGTTGAAATATTCTCCGTAACCGGCTTCTTCTATGACCCTCCTTGCCGCCCTATCGACCTCTTCCGCCGTGACTCCCGGTCTTACCGCAGATTCACCGGCTTCTTGGGCACGCAGGACTACGTCGTAAAGCTCTTTCTCTTCTTCTGTCGGCTCACCCACGAAAACCGTACGGGTGGTATCAGAACAATAGCTTTCATACCTGCACCCAAAGTCGACGAGCACCAGATCGCGTTCTCTTATGACCCCTTTGGCGCCATTATAATGGGGCTTTGAGGCGTTTTCCTTTTGCGCAACGATGACGTCAAAGGCCGGTTCGTCAGCTCCGTGTTTCTCAAAAAGCTCAAGAAGTTTTTTCCTGATTTCCCCCTCCGTCATACCCGGTTTTATAAAGCCCAGAAGTTCCTTAAAAGCCTCGTCAGAAATTTGTGTTGCCTTTTCCAGCTTTTCTATCTCCGAAGGGCTCTTGATTATCCTCATCTTATCCAGCAAATGCCATCCGTTCAACAACTTTACCCCGTGTCGATCGGCTATCTCAATGGCGTCCACGGCCCTCACGCCGTAATTAACGGCAAGCTTCTTGCCGTTAAGGCCATAATCATCCATCGCTTGAGCTAACGCTGGATAAAACCAATTCTTGTCCTCCCACATGTATGCAGGCGTCTCTTTGCCCAATGCTGCCTCAAACTCTTCTGCATACAGATAGGGCGTGACGTAGAAATACCTGCCATCTCCCAGGACGAAAAGCCCCTTGAATCGTTCGCACTCCCCCGTTTTCAATCCGCTGAGGTACTCTAAATCATCTCCAGGGCCTAAAAGAAAAGCGTCAATTCCCCTGCTTTGTAGATTCTTCGAAATTTCCTGCACCTTATTTTTGTCCAACATGCTAATATGCCTCCTTCGTCTAGTGCCTTTTATTCTTCATACAAAACAATTGGTGTAAATCTCTACACACAGTATACCCCACTGAGAAGTACATAAAAATTCACTGTAGAAATGCCAGTTGTGGGTTAAAAACACCGGAGGGTTTGAATAATATGACCTTTGAGGCTGTTTGTTTCTGTCATCATTCGTCTTCCACAGCAACAGAATTTTTGCCCTTAGCCTTTGCGTTGTATAGGGCTCTGTCAGCCCTTTTTATTCCTTCTTCCAAAGGTTCGTCTGTCAAAAGCCTGGATATTCCTACACTAACTGTCACGTTAAATCCTGAAAATCGTCGACCTTCTATGTTGCGTCTCAACCGATCAGCAATGCAAAGGGCTTCATCAACCGTAATCATCGACACAATTAAAAATTCATCTCCACCCCATCTTACGAAAAGATCATCTTTCCTAATCGTCTCTCTTACCGCTTCGCTTAATTCCCTTAACACCGAGTCTCCTGCCAAATGACCATAAGTGTCATTTATCTTTTTGAAATCATCGATATCTAATAAAATGAGGCTCAAACTCTTTCCCATTTTCTTACACTGAGCAATCACATCGGGAAGTTTATCTCGCAATCCTTTCCTGTTCAAAATTCCGGTTAAGGGATCCAGCATCGAACTCGTATAAAGCCCTTCTATCAATTGTGCGGTTTCTGCCTCTTTGAGTTTTTCTTCAGTAATGTCCCAGAATACTCCGGCGAATATCGACGGATTGCCCTCGAGGTCTCGTTCAACCACAAGGGCAGTAGCTTCAATCCATATATATTCGCCATTTTTCCTCCTAATCCGATAATTCGTTCTGTAATTATCGTTTATGTTTTCAAAAACCCTTTGCAATGACAGATTATATTGTTCCAGGTCTTCGGGATGCACAAGCTCCTTAAATTGAGAAAAACTTTTAATTTCCCCATCATCATATCCTAGAAGTTCATATCCGAGGGAATTCATCCATAATTCGTCCGTTTTAACGTTGCGTTCGAAGTAGGCTACATTGCTTCCCATCAAGGTCAATTCCAACCGCTTTTTTGCCCTCTCAATGATTCTTGCATTTGTACCAACGCAGTGACATCTATCATAATGATAAGTGTCCCTATGAGTTTCTCGCCATTCTTAATCGGTCTTTTGTGGACGTTTAAATAATGAATCTCGCCGGATTTATCCCTAAAAAGAATCGGGGTGGTTTGAAACTCCTCCTCATTCACGACGTAATTTGAACTATTCAACTCTATATTTCCCGCAAGGGATATATCGGAAATACAATCGCTGATCTTGCATCCCTTGATCCGCCCGCAGGTGGGCGAAAGGTAATTTTCAAAGGCTTTATTCCACAGTACAATGCGTCCGCTGCCATCGATATAACACATGGCATCAGGGATCGTTTCTACTAGTTGTTTTAAAAAGGCCACCTCCCGGTGTAATGCCTCTTCAGCTCTTCTACGTCTGTTGAAGTTAATTAGCAAAAGCAATGCCAGGACGGACAAAATTGAAACGACACATATAGCAGGCAAAAGAACATTTTTATATCTTCTATAAAAAGTCTCAGGAACATTTAACAGAATATGGTTCTTTGGGAGTGAAGAACGAGTTATATCAAACTTTTTGAGCATGGGGTAATTTACTAAGTAGTTTTTCGGAAGATCCATAACGATGGGTATATATCTGACTTCCCTTCCTGCCAGAACGGAATTCAAAATCCTTACGACGGCTTCTATTTGTGTTTTAGGCGTCGGAGCACAAGATGCTAGAGCTCCGCCAAGATTTACAAGGGGAGTTAATAACGTTACAACAGGCAGGGATACGCCCCGTAGCAACTCGCTCACTCTTTCTATCGAATACACATTGTTTTGCTCATCTCTCAAGTAAGAAAGAAGAAAAATTGCGGATCCTTCGGGAGCATTTTCAAACCTTTCCTTCATTTCGTTCCATGGCAATCCTATGAGATATTCCACAGAAAGATGCTTCAGTCTTTTAAATACGAGCCTTGCCTTTTCGTATAGGTCGACACCTAAAGTCGTTTTGTCTGACACGACAAATACATGTTTTGCGGGCAATATTTGAAGCATTAAATTCACATTCGCCGATACATCCAGATCCTCGAAAACGCCAGTCATGTTTCTTTCCAAAGCGGCAAAATATATCAACACCTTACTGGCAATGCTTCCAAAGATAATGGGGAGAGTAGATAAATTTTCCAGGTCGTTTTTTTCCGCTAATAAAAATTGCAGGGCATCGTCGTCGAAGCAGAGAATACAATCGATTTTGCGATTTCGATACTTGGATATAATGTACTCTTCAAACAGTCCATAATAATCGGCAGGATCAAATCTCTTCGCATCGAGATATTCATAAAAAAGGTTAACCGAATTACCGCTTTTATCCAACTCTTCTTTGAGGGTGTTATTAAATACTCTCGTGTAAATATATTCCGGATCATATGAATGTAACACCAGGATATTTCGTTCATTGCACAAAGCGGTAGGAGTGAATGATAACAATACAATGATGCACAATAATAACATCTTGCCATTTACGTATTGTTTCGCCAATTTTCTTCTCATAAATCTTCCTCCGCAAGAAATCTAACCTTATAGGCTTAATGAAAAGTTCATCCCATATTCTCCAACTTAATCCCCGCCTTCCCTTTGTACGGTGAAAATAGGAACAAACCTTAGTCTGTATAAATTATCATATTAAAGATTAGGTGCAGAGGGTGTTTCTCGTAAGACTCATTATGATTTACCCTACTATTATAATACAATTAAATATCGCTATAAAGCTCCTCTAGTTTACATGAACTTTCGGTTTTACAAGTTTCAAATTTTGTGTGACAATAAACCCGTGAACTTTTAAATCAAAACCATTAACATCTTCTGCTGGAAAGCAAGTTACTCTTGATTAAATCCCAATTCTATAATGATATCTTAATGAAATTTAACATATTTTTCAAATTGAGTTAGTTGATTTTTTAAATATCAAAATGTAAGGAGGGAGCAGCAATTGACCGTTAGACGGAGACTCGTTTTGTTGTCGGCAGGAATTTTGATAACTTTATGCATGGTAGGCTTTTTCTCATATCGAGGAAGCAGAACAATCATAATCGATCAGATCAATCAAGGCGGAAGGCTGGCCACTGATACGGCTACCGCATCGTTATCCAACTGGATTAACATTCGTACCAATGTAGTCAAGCTTATGGCTGAGAATATCATTTACATGTGGGAAAACTATGGAATATCAGGTTATCTTGTTAAAGATTACTTGGCAAAGACATTCGATAGACACAAAGACCTAGGATTTATTGAAATTTACATGTGTACTCCAAAAAACGAGTTCATGAGCGCCACGGGGTGGGAACCTCCGGCCGATATGGATATGCGCAAACGCCCCTGGTATGTAGAGGCAGAAAAATACAGCGACGTGATATTTACAGATCCCTATGAAGCGGTAAACGTAGAAGGCTTTGTGATTACTGCAGCAATTGCCGCAATGGACAAAAAGGGGAAGCTGCTGGGCGTGGTTGCAGCCGATGTCTTGATAAAAGACGTTATCGAATTTGTTACGTCGCAAAAGCTCCTCGGTTACGGCTATGGCATATTAGTCGATCAGAAGGGTAACATCATAGCTCACCCAAACAAAGATTACATCATGAAACTCAACCTAACTCAACCATCTGCCTTGGTTTCGCAAGACCTTGCATCCCTTGCCCAAAAGATGGTGAATGGCGAAAAATCTGATGGCATATACACCATGGATGGCGAGAAAAGGAAGATCTTCTTTGCCCCTCTCGATAACGGCTGGAGCATTGGCATCACGGCCGCCACCAACGAAATATTTTCCCCCCTGGTCAATGTAGGAATAAGACTCTTTGTGATAGGGATCATATGTTTAGCGATATTAGGATTGTTTATCTTCTTCACAGCAAAGGCCATCACAAATCCCATAGGCAAGCTCCTTAACGTTGCTCAAAGCGTCATCAAGGGAGAACTTACCGCTAGGACTTCTTTACAGGGAAGCGATGAACTAGCCCAGGTAGGAAAGGCCTTGGATCAATTAATAGAACACCAGCAACAAATACTCCTCGGCCTTAGGAGCCGCAGCGATAAACTCTCACAGGAAGCTACAGCTTTGGACGAGATCTCCGACGCAACATCAGCATTCGTCAACATTATAACAAAGGAAGCTGATGAATTAAAGGTGATTGCCGAGGACAATGCCGATGCCATATCTTCGGCAAATGCTGGCATAGAAGAAGTAGCCTCCGCCGCCCAGGGCGCTGCAAAAGCAGCTGCCGAAGCCTCGAACCAAGCGGAAATTTTGAGAGGAAATGCCCAGGAAACTGGCGATTTGATAACCTACGCCGCAAAACGGGTAACAGAAATGGCCGAATCATTCCGTCAGATTGCCAAGGTAATTTCGCAATTGAACGAAAGGGCCGGACAAATCGGAAGCATTGTCTCAACCATCTCAAGGGTAGCCGATCAGACGAATTTACTGGCTTTAAACGCAGCCATAGAAGCTGCAAGAGCCGGCGAACATGGCCGCGGTTTTGCGGTCGTCGCCGATGAAGTGAGGAAGCTTGCCGAAGAAAGCAACGAAGCAGCCATGCAAATAGGTTTGTTAGCAAAATCCATCATAGAGGAAACTTCACAAGCCGTAGAAGTCACAAATAAGGGCGTAGAACTGGCAGCGGCAGGAGAAAAGGAAGCTTTATTGATGGAAAAACACATAGGAGACGTTTTGAAGGCCATCGAGCTGATAGTAGATCAGATCCAAAACGTCGCTGCCACTGCAGAGGAACAATCGGCGAGCACGCAAGAAATGGCTGCCTCCATAGACAGAGTTGCACAAGGGGTAGAATCAACTCGGGAAAAAGCAGAGAGCATGACAAAATCGGTAAAAGAATTGGAAGAGCGCGTCGCTGCCCTTAAGCGGGCCTCCCAAGACCTGGAAACTTTGGCCAAGGAACTGCACCAAGAAATCAAACTTTACAAATTGGATTCCGCCGCACTTCAAGAAGAACCTGCAGGGCTAGTGCCGTTAGAATAACTGCTGAATAACTAGGGCTGCCGGTTATTTATCTATCGGCAGCCCTTGATAGACTTGCTACATTCAACTAGAACACAAACCTTAAAGTTAATTTAATCCGCCAACGCTCTCCTAAAGAGGGTTAAATAATCCTCTTTAATCATTTCATGGGAGGGTTGCTCTTCGTGGAAATATTTTTAGCGGCCATATCGGCCAACTTTTCCAAGTATTCCTCTTTTACGCCAAGGCTTGAAAAGATCCATTAAAAACATCATTACTCTTTCATCTTCGGTAGGTTAATCGTAAATATAGTCGGTTCCCTTGCTGATGTCACTTCAATCAAACCATTATGAGCTTCAATGATGTTTTTCGCAATGGCTAATCCGAGCCCAAAACCGGTCATTTCTCCTTTTCGTCGGATCTTATCTGTAGAGCTTCTCTTAAACCTGTCAAAAATATTTAATACGATATCGGGAGATATGCCAACTCCATTGTCGGAAACAGATATACGCCACCAACGACCTCCGTCCGATAATGAAACAGATATTATGCCTCCCTCTTTTTCTCCATATTTTCTGCGAGTATATTTTATTGCGTTGTCAATCACGTTTCCTATAGCCCTCTTTAACTCCTCCGGCGATCCCATGGTAAAGGCATCCTTCAGCTGTATATTTACGTTCCATTTTATGTTTCGTCCTTGGGGGTAGCTTTTGTATTCATTTACTAGATCTTCTATTAGTTGATCAAGCCTTATTTTGTGTCTATTCTGAGCCATCGTTTCTATCGATTGCCCTTCCAGCCTTGCAAGGTAGAGCAAATTATCGACCAGATTGGATACACGGTCCTGCTGTTCTATAATCTTTTTAAGTAATTCCTCTCGTTCCTCTTTGGAAAGATCCGGGCTATCTAGCATTATTTCAGCCGCTGCCTTTATGACCGTCATAGGAGTCTGGAACTCATGACTTGCCTCGGCAATAAAATTTCTCATGGCGATTTCTAGTTGCCTTTGTTCTGTGACATCTGTTATTAAAAATAAAAATCCGCTCCCAATGCTTTTGCCCTTACAACATAAGTATTTCTTTTCCGGCTTAGAAATATCGAAATATGTCTCCGATTCGGGGGTTTCTTTCAGGCGATCATAAAGTTCTATTAACTTGGGTATTCCAATAACTCCGACAAAGGGTTTCTCAACGTAGCTTCCTTCGTGCATGGCCAACAAACTTATGGTACTTTCGTTGAGATAATGTATTTTTCCGTGGTTGTCGGCAAGAACCACACCTGCAGGCAGGGAATCCAGTAATTGTTTTAGATTATCTTTTTGTTGGCTGAGGAGTGCTAGGGTTTGTTGCAGATTTTCGGACATTTCCTTTAAAGAAGCCGCTAAATTTGAAACTTCTGGGGGACCGACAAGTGAGAATTTTGCAGCGTGCCCCGAAGCTAAATTTGCTGCCACCGAGCTAAGTTCACTGAGAGGGTGTAAAATCCTTCGAACTATTAAATGACCTAGTAAAATTGCAAACGCAAATAACGATAATAAGGCTAGGAAAAAGTACGTGTTTAACTTTTGACTGATCCTTGAAACTTGAACTAATGGTTTTGATAGCATTACTATAACGTTGCCATCTATCAAATCGATCTTTTTAAAAACATTAACAGTATGTAGTCGCAACGTTTTATTATACGTGCAACTCACGTTGTAAGGCTCCTTGAGCGCCCTTTGAAACTCAGGCTTTACATAAAGGTATTCTATTTTTGCTTCTTCGGGTTGACTATCCCATAAATTTTTTCCATTGGCATCGTACAATAATATTCTTGCGTTCGTTAAACCTTTGTTGATAGTTAAAAATTGGACGGCTCCCTGGCGATTCATTGGTTGTATCGATATTGATATCTCATCTGCTACGTTTGATAGCTCAGCAATAGAATACTCCACCAACGAACGTTCACAAGTTTTCAATGCAATGTACCATGACAACCCAAGAGACAGCAACACCAAGATGCATGTAAAAAAGATGATCTGGATCTTAATGCTTCTCATCGCTCACACAGCTATCGGCTATTTTGTAGCCTCGATATCGAATGGTCCTAATTAGATTAGGATCAATCCCTGCTTCTTTGAACTTTGTCCTCAATCTGCAAATGTGGGCATCAATGGCACGAGACTCTCCCAACAATGTTCCCCATACTTTTACCAGCAATTCCTCTCTTGATGTAATTTTTGGTGCATTCTTCAATAAAACCTTCATGATCCTGGTTTCAATAGGTGTTAAATCGATCGTTACATGGTCATATTGCAATTCATTTGCATCCGCATTTAGCTTAAATCGTCCATGATTTATTATCCCATTGGATTGAGGTGTAACTCTTCTTAAAACCGATCTGATTCTGGCGTGTAATTCAGCGAGGGAGAAGGGCTTTTTCACGTAGTCATCTGCACCCAGCTCAAAACCTTCAATTACGTCTCTTTCATCTCGTCTGGCTGTAAGAATTATTATAGGTATATCCCTGGTAAGAGGATCTTTTTTTAATCTACGACAAACTTCCCAGCCGTCCATCGATGGCAACATTAAGTCTAAGACGACCAGCTTAGGCAACAGTTCGTAGCACAATTCCAGTGCTTTATCCCCATCTTGTGCTATGGTAACATCAAATCCCTTCGTTATTAAATAGCGACTGATAAGAGACGCTATATCTTCTTCATCTTCAACGACGAGAATTCGCTCTCCTTTCAATCCTTATCCTCCTTTGGCCTCCTGATTTGAGAGGCGCTCACTTTCTTTCCGGTAACCAAGTATATAACCCTTTCGGCTAAATTTGTGGCGTGATCGCCAGCCCTTTCTAAGGTACGGGAAATTAACAGAAGCTCCGTTGCCTGCTCTATAACACGTGGCCTTTCCATCATTATTAATAGAAGTTCGTGAAAAATTTGCCGATCCAGATCATCGACCTCATCGTCAAGGCGACAAACCTCTTCTGCCTTCTTTATATCTTTTTCCATTAACGCTTCCAATGCTAGGTTGACCATTTTTCTTATGTCAGCTTCCATGCGTGGGATATCTAAAAGAGGTTTAATGTGTGGACGGTCTGAAAGTTTAGTGGCACGTTTTGCTATACTTGTCCCGTAATCGCCGATGCGTTCTAAATCAACCGCCATGTGCATGATTGCCGAAACAATTCTTAAGTCTTGTCCTAAAGGTTGAAATCTAGCCATAAACTTTAAACAACTCATGTCAATATCTTCTGCGAGCTCATCGAGTATGGCATCACCCTCGATAACTTCTCTTGCTTTCAATACATCTTGCTCTTTTAGAGCAACCACTGAACGCGATAAGGCATCCACGGCTAATCTACCAAGTTTTAATAATTTTTCTTCTAAATTTCTTAATTCGATGTCAATGTGTTCTCTCGCATCTAGCTCCATCTCTCCCGTCAACTCCTTCGTATTTTCTGTTATTGAAGATTAGAGGAGAATTTGATAATTTATCCGAAACGTCCTGTAATATAATCTGCTGTACGTTGATCCTCCGGTGCAGTAAATATCTTTTCGGTAGGTTCCACTTCGATTAATTCGCCCATCAGGAAGAAAGCTGTTACATCCGATATTCTAGCAGCTTGTTGCATATTGTGTGTCACAATAACGATTGTGAAATATTTTTTTAAGTTTCGTATTAATTGCTCAATACGCGCAGTTGCCAGAGGATCAAGAGCAGAAGTTGGTTCATCCATCAAAAGTACTTCGGGTTTTACTGCTATTGCCCTTGCCACGCATAGACGTTGTTGTTGACCTCCCGATAAAGATAAAGCTGATCTCGTCAAAATGCCTTTTACCTCATCCCACAAAGCCGCTGACCTTAGACTGCTTTCAACAATTTCGTCCAATTTCTCCCTGTCTTTAATGCCGTGAAGCCTGGGTCCAAAGGCCACGTTATCGTAAATTGACATGGGAAAGGGGTTGGGGCGTTGAAATACCATCCCTACTTTTTTCCTTAGCTCAATCAATTCGACATTAGAAGAATAAATATTTAGGCCGTCTAAATAAACGTTTCCTTCAACTCTAGTATTTGGTATGAAATCGTTCATTCGATTGAGACATCTTAAAAAACTGCTCTTTCCACAACCAGAAGGCCCTATGAGTGCAGTGACACTTTGGTTGTATATATGCATATTTATGTTTTTTAATGCCGGACTATCGCCATAATATAGACTTAAGTTTTCCACTTTAATTTTTACGTTATTCATAGAATCAATAACCATTTTTCCTGCCCTTCCTTCGTTACATTGTTACATCAGATAGTCTCTACGACTTAGTTTTGCACGCATTATTACACCAATTAAGGTAATCCCGAGGACTAGGGCCATTAAGACTAAAATAGCTCCGTATTGTAAGGGGCGTGTTTTATCGATAAAGGTGCCAGCAGTTGCCAAGACGTATACATGGAACGGCAGTGCCATTACTTCATCGAATAAGCTTTTGGCAATTCCCGGAGTGAAAAAGGCAGCGCCGGTAAACATGATGGGCGCCGTTTCGCCGGCTACTCTTCCCACGGATAAAATTGCCCCGGTAAGCACTGATGGCAAAGCTGCGGGTATAACCACCTTGCTGATGGTTTGCCATTTAGTAGCTCCGAGAGCGTAAGCTGCATCCCTTAGGCTTTGTGGTACGGCTTGCAAGGCTGTCTCTGCTGCCCCGACTATAAGCGGGAGAGCCAAACAACCCAAGGTTAATCCTGCCGACAAAAGGGATGGTTTAAATCTCAATAATATGCAAAAAAATGACAGGCCAAATAAGCCGTAAACTACCGATGGGATGCCGGCTAAGCTCCTTATGGCCAATCTAAGAGTTGTAGTATAGATGTCTTCCTTTGCATACTCAACCAAATAAATTGCAGTACACACGCCAACAGGAAGGGAGAACATCATGGACACGATAATAAGCTGCAACGTACCTATGAGTGGAGTCAAAATCCCTCCCTCAGTCATGGAATTGCGGGGTGGCTGCGTTAAAAATTCTATTGATATAGCACCAATCCCTTGGGTCACTATAAAAGCCAAAATGCTTAATAAAACTATAATGACCAATATCATTGAGCTCCATAAAACGTATGTTAATAACCTATCCTTGAACTTTCTAGCGTTCAACGCCATTGCCACCTCCAGCGTTTTTCGATCCAAATAGCTGTTAAGTTAAGGATTAACGTCATTAATAAAAGAAGTAAACCGGCAAAAAATAGAGCATGATAATGGGGTGAACCAACGGGTGTTTCGCCCATCTCAGCTGCTATGGTGGAAGTTAGAGGCCTTACTGGATCAAAGAGGCTCTCGGGAATAATGGCAGCGCCGCCAGCCGCCATTAAAACGACCATTGTTTCGCCAACTCCCCTCATCATCCCTAGTAGACATGCTTGAAGAATTCCCGGGAGTGCAGCCGGCAAGACAACTTTTGAGATTGTTTCTTCCCTGGTAGCCCCAAGGGCAAAGGCAGCCGCTCTAATATCTGTGGGAACAGAGGAAATTGCATCATCAGCGAGCGAGCCGGTGATAGGAATTATAAGAAGGCCTAACAGAATGGATGCGTTGAACAAATTGAGCCCCGTCAGCAAATCAAAAGAGTTTTGAAGCCATGGAGCTATGATGACCATTCCTAAAAAACCAAGAACTACAGAGGGTAGAAATCCTAAGATTTCAAGGGTTGGTTTTAATATGTTTCTCAATGTTTTAGGACATACCTCTGATAAAAATAAGGACACCAAGATGCTGATCGGAAGGGCAATGAGGGAAGACAAAAGAGTTACCGCCAAAGAACCTGCTATTAAGGGCAGCATGCCAAACTCGGGAGGCGAATAGGTTGGATACCAATAAAGACCGAACAATAAGTCCTTTAGTGTAGTAGATTTTAATATGGGTATGCCCTCTTTCGCAAGAAAAAATAATATAAAGATGAGAATAAATATACCGATCATGGCTATTGTGCTAATGGTTATTTTAGCTATGAAATCTGTCGCCTTAAGATCTTTCAACCTCACGGTCCTCCTTGATTAAACTGGATAAAAAAATTTTTATAGCTTTTTCCTCGGAAAGACAATTGATGACTGTGATATGGATTTAAACGAGATTAAATTGGTTTTTCAATGATTTACATTGTTTTTTATCGAATCGTAACAAATCCGGTTCTTTCAACAATCTTTTGGCCTTCGTCGCTCAAGATAAAGTTGATAAAACGCAACGTTTCACCCTGAGGCCACCCTCTGGTGAACATGAACAAATATCGGGATATGGGAAATTCGCCTGTACGAACGGTCTCGGGAGTTGCTTCAACGTCTTCCACTTTCAGGCCTTTCACATATTTATTCATATACCCGATTCCTATGTAGCTAATCGCTAACCTATTTTGAGAGACTGCTTGGACGATTGCTCCACTCGAGGCCATAATTTGTGCTCTGGGAGTTACTTTGGCGCCTTTCATGACCTTTTCATCCCAAATTTCAAATGTACCTGAACTGGTGTCCCTCGTTATTACGGCTATTCCTTTGTCCGGACCACCAACTTCCTTCCAGTTCGTTATTTTCCCGATGTATATATCCCTTAATTGTTCTAAAGTTAAATTATCGACCGGATTTTCAGGGTGAACGATAGGGATTATTGCATCTATTGCCACTCCAAATGGGACGGGGTAGGCGCCTTTTTTAAAGGCCATTTCAGCTTCTTCCACTTCTATAAACCTGGATGAATTGGCTATATCGCATGTCCCGTCTATTAGAGCTTTGATTCCGTTTCCGCTTCCTTCACCTGAGAGCGAACATTTAATATCGGGATAAAGAGCTACGTAACTTTCTATGACCGCCTGCGCTATTGGTAGCACTGTAGTCGAACCTTTTATTATAAGACTTGAAGCTTCAGCGATATTGTTCAACAGGCTTAGCATTAGAATTACCGTTGTAAGTAAAGTTATCGATTTTTTCACCAGGCCATTCCTCCCATCTTGCTTAAGATGGCTTCATGGATTTCCGCATAAATTTTAGCATAACTATGTAGCGTATTTTTTACAGTTATGTAACGATTATGTAACCCTTCCAGGTTTGAAAAAGTATGAATATATTCCTGCTGTGTGAAGTTTAAAATTATTAGATAGATTGTTTTTCTGATGCCGGCGTCGCAGTTTTGGTTGTACCAAATTCCATTAGAGCTTTCGGTTTGAGAAATTAGAGAGCTTAACTGTCGGGAATTTACCCAAACTGTGGCTTAACTATGAAGCTATATGATAACGGCTTAGGTAAATTCCCGACCTCTTGTCTTTAACTACCGAATCGGGACAAACCCTGTATCTGCCACGATTTTCTGCCCCTCATCGCTTAAGACGAAATTGATGAACCTCATCGTCTCTCCCGTCGGCCATCCTCGCGTAAACATGAAAAGATATCTTGAAATCGGGTACTCTCCGGTACGGGCCGTCTCTACACTTGCCTCTATGTTTTCAACATTTAAGCCCTTTAGGCTCTCGTTTAGATACCCTATCCCGATGTAACCGATGGCCGATTGATTTGTCGCAACTACCTGTACGATTGCACCATTTGAGGCCATGACCTGTGCTTTAGGTGTTACTTTGTCACCCTTCATGACCTTTTCTTCCCAGACTTCGTATGTGCCAGAGCTGGTATCCCGCGTCAGCACGGCGATCGGTTTGTCGGGCCCCCCAACTTCTTTCCAGTTAGTTATTTTGCCGTTATAAATATCCCTCAGTTGCTGCAACGTGAGGTTGTTCGCTGAATTATCGGGATGAACTACGGGAACTATTGCATCTATTGCCACCCCAAAGGGCACAGGATAAGCGCCCTTTTCGAAAGCTAATTTTACTTCCTCCAATTTAATGAACCTGGAGGAATTGGCTATCTCACACGTTCCGTCTATTAACGCCTTGATTCCATTTCCGCTTCCTTCCCCGGAGATAGAAAATTCTGTATCGGGGTAAAGCGCTTTGTATTTTTCCATAGCTGCCTGAGCTATGGGCAACACCGTGGTAGATCCCTTTAAGGTAAGGCTTGCTGCCAAAGCTCCGTTACCAAACGCACCAAGTATCAAAATTGCTGCAAGTAACGACATCACCAATTTTTTCATGATTTACCCCTCCAATTTTTATTTTTAACTTTCAGATGAATGATAACAAAAGGAAGTAACGCATTTATCGCTATGACGTAACAAAATCGTGACATTGACTTAAACCTATATTAATGAGGGGTTTGGCAACAAAAAAGGCAGAGACGAAATCTCTGCCTTTTTATGTGCAATTTGAGCAGAAAAAGAAAATAACAATATCAACAGAACAACCACACAAAGGGGGCTAATAAAAACACTGAAAGCACAGCCCTTATAAAATATATGGCCGTGAGTTCCCAAAAATTTAAAGGTATAGAGGAATTTAATATCAAAACTCCGATCTCGGTCATATAAATTATTCCGGTTGCAGATATGCAGGCACACATAAATTTGCCAGCAACAGTGGTACAGGTCGCTCCAATAACTGCAGCCAAAAATTGATCGGCAAAGGCAAGCACAAAGGCAGGCGCCACTTTGAAAGCTTCGGGAATTCTGACCAACTCCAACAACCACTCAAAGGGCAAAGAAATCCACTGAAATACGGGAGTATAAGTTGCAATGATGAGCACAATGGTACCCCAAGACACGACAAGCGGCATGGTGCTAACGACAAGAAAAGAAAAGGTTTGATAGCAAGTTTTGATTATTGTATTGATACCTTCCTTTTTAGCCCTCTCAACGGCGGAGGCCAAAGCCCATTCGCTCAATGAATACCCCGCAGGAATTTCCCTTTCAGGTATTTGTTGTCCTGACCTCCCCGAGTACGTATCAGGTATGTTTTTAAGGGGCCATATGCGTGGTGCCAATATGGCAAGGATTAGAGACACGATGTAAATGGCAATAAGAATTTGAAAATACATGTGGGGCAAACCAACGAAATCGGCCATCACATAAATATAGGCAACACTTATGACGGAAAAAGATGTAGCGATAATAGACGCTTCACGATCGCTATAATACCCTGCGTCATGTAATCTTGTGGTAATTACGACCCCTACGGAGTTACTTCCAAGCCACGACGCTAAACAATCAATGGCTGACCTTCCGGGAAGCTTAAACAGAGGCTGCATCAGTGGCCGAGCCAAAGTTCCGACGTATTCCATTAATCCGAAGTCCGTTAAAAGCGAAACCGCAGCAGCCAAAACGCTAAAAATCACCAACAAAGAAGGAGCCAGCACCAATGCAGGCGTTCCTCCGGTATCCATGCTCCATATAGCCTCAGGTCCTATCTTGTAAAAAATCATTATGAAAAATATTGCCCCCGCAAGTCTAGAAACAAACCAAAGGGGACCCACCACAAAGAGGTCCTTAAAAAATTGGTTTTTCATGATGGAACTCGGCTTTAAAAGCGTTGCATACACCGTGATAATAGCACTTAACACGACTAAAATCATTGCCGTAACCGTTAAAAACGGTTTAAAGGCATCTTTAGCCCAATCGATGATGATTCCTAATACAGTGTTGAGAGTTCCATCTTGGGGAACGGGGACCAAGAAAAGGAAAATTCCCAATAATGAAGGGATCAAAAAACGCATAATTTCAGCAGTACTGTACTTTCGATTTGACGCATTCATATACCTGCACCCCTAACTATATTAAATGCAATTCCTCGCAAACTATGATCCATATAATTCGTTCCAGGTCAAGTGGTTAAACAAAGATTAATCTTTATTTCAGGATAACAGACATCTCACTGCGTAATTTCTCGTCGATAAATGTCCTTAGGGCAATTCGACCCAACACCCAGCCACCTTTAAGCAGGGCAGCGGTGGCTCACGTTGCCAATATCGGACGATCCCTCAGGATCTGAACACCTTTCAAGTTGTATCCCAAGGTCTCGATATATATTCTCTACATTGATGAATGCGGGGACCAAGGTAATATATAAAACGATGTAAGAGATCGTTATTCCAATGGTAAACCATAGCTGTGATATCCCCCTTATGTAATACCAGCCTGTGTAACCTACAACCGATGCGGCACCTACTATCGTCGTTAATAACGTAAAAAATAACGTTATACCGCCCATTCTTAGCATAGCTGGGAAATGCTACTCCGCCTTTCCCAGCTATGCTGTACAAGTGTCACGTTACTAACCTGGCAGAATACTTTTGCTCTTACAACACCCCGATCACAGTACCTTCTCGGCGGGAATCAGCTCCGCCGTAAATTTTGCCACTTTCTAGGTCTATGACGATGCTCTGAACGCTACCTTGAACGGTGGGCTCCTCCTTGAATTTATGCCCGCGGGCCTCTAGCTCAATTCGTACTGATTTGGGTATTCCCCTCTCCCAGCTTACCTCGGGATATTTTGAGCTCATGAAACGCGGGGCATCGATGGCCCTTTGTATGCTCATACCGTGATCCAGCAGGTTTGTGATCACTTCCAGCACCGTTACGATGATGGTTGATCCGCCCGGCGAACCTACGCTAAAGGCTGGTTTTCCACCTTTAAACACTATCGTCGGAGTCATGCTGCTTCGAGGACGTTTGTGAGGCTCTACTTGGTTGATACCGCCTGGGGTAAAATCGAAATCGGTCATTTCGTTGTTGAGCATGAAGCCATATCCGGGCACCATCATTCCGCTGCCGAAAGCTTCTTCTATTGTAGTAGTGTAAGATACCATGTTGCCCCATTTATCCAACACAGTAAAATGGGTTGTCTCCCCCCTTTCGTCCAAGGCAGAAACAGTTTGAAAGGCTTTAGCCTGTTTACGATCCTCATACTTCCAGGGATCCCCAGGTTGAACGTCTTTATTTGCAGCTTTCATGTCTATCAAGGCACGGCGTTCTTCAATATATTTGGGATTTAAATACCCTTTATACGGGATATCCACGAAGTCACTGTCCGCCAAATATTCGCCACGATCCGCATAGGCCAAATGCATGGTCTCTATCATGAGATGCATGGTATCAGCTCTGTATGGACCCATTGACTTTAAATCGAAGCCTTCCAATATTTTGAGCATCTGCAGGAGCGTAAGCCCTCCAGAGCTGGGTGGGCACATGGTCACGATCTCATAACCGCGATAAGTGCCTCGCACGGGCTCCCGCAAAGCTACCTCGTAGCCAGCCAGATCTTCCATCGTCATTCGCCCATGACGTGACCGCACTGTTTCGACGACTGCTTTCCCGATTTCACCGGCATGCTCTGCTATCTTTTTTTCATCGAATTTTGCCTTGATCGCCCCTTTAATTTCGTCTGTATCTTTGAGGCCCTTTAACGCCAATAGATCACCAGATCCGTCCGGGATCTTGCCGTAGAAAACCGCCGGACCGTAATCCCTTATGAGCTTAAATGTCTTCGCCAGGTCAGGCTGGAGTAAAAAAGTCCCCTCAGGCAAAGGTTCTCCCTTGGGCGCGAACACTTTTTTGGCTGCATCGTTAAACTTTTTCATTTCCTCTTTTATGCTTTCTGCCAAAGGACGATTGATCTTGTGACCATTTTCAGCTAGCTCGATTGCAGGTTCGATCAGATCTGCCCAAGGCAACGTGCCGTAAAGTTCGTACGCTTTATAAAGGCCCATCAAAGTGCCCGGCACACCCACGGAATTACCGGAACGTACGGCATCCGCAAATTCCATGGGGGTGCCATCTTCTTTTAGGAACATATCTGGCGTTGCAGCGGAAGGCGCCTTTTCCCTTGAGTCGATGATGAGGACTTTATTCTCATCGGCAAGGTAGATCATCATAAAACCTCCGCCCCCAATGCCGCTCATCATAGGTTCCACTACGTTTAGGGCAAATTGAACCGCTATAGCAGCATCCACGGCATTGCCGCCCTTTGCCAATATTTGAGCTCCCACTTGAGAAGACAGGGGATGGGCCGTTGAGACCATCGCGCTATAGGGTGATGGCGCTCCTACCGGAACCCCCGGCGATGCTGCCAAAGCAAAGGTAGAAATAGACATGCAAAACAACAACACTAAACATACCCCAAACCCAATTTTCCAACTCTTCATTTTCCTCTCCTCCTTTGCCTTACATCTCTTTCAAAGCCCAAGTTCGTCAAGTTTTTGTCGTGTAGGTATCCCTTGCGAATCCCACCCCTTGGCCTCGTAAATGAGGTCGAGCAACCTATCCTGGTTTACAACACACCCCTTGGCAGGACCGTCCGGTGCAGGCTCTTTGCTGAATCGTTCAGGTAAATAATCGTCTTTTCTGGTGAAGCCCTCTCTCACATTAAATAACCGTTCCTGGTTAAGGACTCGTTCGCTGATCTTAAAAAGATCTTTATATGAGCATTCCATTCCCGTAGCACTGCTAAAAAGCTCTGCCCAAGTCTCTGCTTTTATAGCAAGAGTTATGCTCGTAAACAAACATACACCCAGCAAGTTGGTCGCCATGAAATATTCTTCTAAAGGCTTGACCCATGCCTTATTCTCCTCGCTAAGGGGATCAACGTGCTCAAATACACCCACCTCTTCTTCCAAATAGCCAAAGGCATCGATTATTGCGCCGTAGGGCCTTAAGTGATCCGCTCCACGGGGCGAAATCATGTGCGATAAGGCTTCGCCCTTGCTGGCCCTGACTCCGTCAGCAGCCATTTCAAGGCCCTTCACGTGCATGACGTATTTCTCTGCATCCCCTCCGATTTCTTTCGCTGCTCGGAGAGACCCTTCCCCCAAAAGTGTTGCAAATGCCCCTTTTCGCAATGCAATACGTTCCACGAGCTCCACTATGGCGTCTCCGTTTCCCCAGGTAAGCTCTAAGCCTTCGGTGGTCGTAGCGTCAATTATGCCCTTTTCGTACCATTCCATCGCTGTAGCGATCACTTGGCCAGCAGATATGACGTCAAGCCCAGCGTCGTTAGAAATGTAATTCGCAACAGTGATGGAATAAAGATCAGTGTTGCCCAATTTTTGCCCGAAAGCCGCAACGGTTTCATATTCCGGGCCTGTACCAGAAAGTCCTTTGTACTTCCCTTCAGGAATCCTCGTCCTGCGCACGCAACCTATGGGACAGTTGTAACAACGGTCCTGTTTTACCTCTAACTTTCTGTGATAAGCTTCATATCCGATCTCTTTGTCGAAATCTGTTGTAGTGCGTTGCCAATTATATGCTGGCACCAGGCCAAGCGCGTTCATTGAATCGAAAAAAGATGGAGTCCCGTATTTCATTAATTCATCTCTTACAAAGGCTTCGGCAAAAAGTTCTTGGATGGCCTTCTTGACTGCTGCATCGAACCTTTCGGGGTCATGAACAGGAAGGCGATCGGCTGAACCGTAAACGGCAACGGCCTTTAGGTTTTTGGACCCCATCACGGCGCCACCGCCTCCACGACCTGCAGCATGATCATTCCCCATCATAACTGCAGCGTATCGGACAAGCCTTTCGCCGCTAGCTCCGATACAGGCAACCTCCGCTTTGGGATTTCCGGTCTCCTTTCTTATGGCCTCCTCGGTATGACCGGTGCTTTTACCCCAGAGTTTTTCCGCGCAGTGAAAGGTCACTTCGTCATCATTGATGAAAATGTAGGTTGGCGATTCGGCGCGCCCGTGTATCACGAGCATATCGTAACCTGCCCTTTTAAGCTGCGGCGCCCATGCTCCGCCCGCATTGGCTGCCCCGATCGTCCCAGTCAAAGGCGACTTGAACATCACTACCGTTCTCCCGCAAGAAGGCGCCTTGGTATCGGTAAGAGGACCACAAATAAACAGAAGCTTGTTATCTTCACTTAAAGGATCTACGTTTTCTGGAAGGTTCAAGGAAAGGTATTTAGCTCCAAATCCCTCTCCGCCTATGTAGTTTAAAACCCATTCATCCGGAATTTGCTCGACCCAGTACTTCTTTTCGGTAAGATTCACATTTAAGATCTTCCCATTGTAGCAGTTATACACTTTACTCCCCCTCCTCGGATAGGCACACTCATTTGTTTTCCTTTCCAAAGATGGGAGGCATAACCGTTTCCCGCTATGCCCTATCGGCTGGCAGCCATCTCCTTGACTTGCGAGGAAGGCCGACAACTCGGAAAACATGGTACATAACGTACCGTCTTAGACTACCGCACCAACTCCTTCAATAAGTCATAGTCTGGATCTTCTGTCTGCTTTCCAGGTAACGTCCTCTCAGTCTTTTGACTCACCTCCTAACCCACAAAAACTTGCCTTATGTTTTTATAGTTAATTTACGTATTAATTATAACTCTGAACAGCACTTCAATCACATTTTTTCGTAAAGGCTATTTTAAGCATTGTAAGAACATTAGTTAGTCTAACTCCAGGGAAAGTCCTTGGTGTGGCACAATCACCCTGGTCAGCCCATCAAAGCGACGGAAAAACTCAGTATTTTCTGTATGCACAGGAACAAGAACCTCGGGTTGCAGCGTTTCCACCAATTCTTCTATCCCTGGGCCGTGGATGTGGCCACTGGCATGAAACCCCGACTTCTCTCTGTCCTTGCCCAAAGCGCCGTACAGTTTGAAACCAAAGAATTTTATCCAGTTACATACCTTTTCGTGATCAAGTAGCATCTCTTCATTGAAAGCCTCACTAGAGGAGTAGATGTAAGTCCCGCATTTTGGTTCGATATCCAGCAAGGCGTGGAAGTCGTAGTAGGAGAAACACAGAATTAAGCTTCCCTGCTCAGCTTTAACCCTTCCTGCATCCATCAACCTTTCGGGGGCGCGCTCCCTAAACATGGCAAGCAACTCTTCCTCCCACTTTTGGCGCACAGCCTTGGGACGAGCATATAGGGCTATTCTGTCATCTTTGTAGGGGTCAGGAACAGAGAGTTCATCCGCCGCACGCAGGGCTTCGAGCAAATATACATCCTTTGGGGTGAGAACCAGCAATCTGTCAGTCTCCCTGGCTATTTCCAGAAACGACAGCAGCCGCTCGACATTCCTGGGGCCGAAGTCAGCCACCACCAGGCCGTTGGTCTCCTTTACAACCTGAAAACAGTTGGCGGCCACTTGTTCCTCCGTTACTGGTCTCTCAACCATGGGGTGCGTTCCCTCGCAGATGAGCGCCCTGGGTTTGAGCTTGGCAGCTTCATTAATAAAGCGCTCGCTCAGACACCCTCGTTTACCATGGAGCCTGATATCTCCAGTATATACCACCCAACCCGCCGAAGTTTTCACAGCAAAAGCCCCTGCGCCAGGTATGGAGTGATCGACGGGCCAGAAGCGCACCTCAAGGTTTGCTATCTCAGCAACGTCCCCGCATCCCTCTAACTGCCGGCAGTCCAACTCCCGAGAAGTTCTGCAACGTTCCCAAAATTTATGCGCAGCGGGGGGTATGATATCCTTACCGAAGACATGATAGGGACGCTGATAGTACGGTACCTTCTTGTAGTGGGTCGTTTTCAGCAAGTCATCCTTTAATTCCCGCGGAGCCGTATAACATATTTCCTGTAATCTGGCTCCCCCACCTGTATCCTGCAGGGCCTTGCAAACAACTGCACTAGTGATGCTAGTAAATATCGGAATGTCCTCCCTGAGATAGGAAAGATACCCGCAGTGATCAAAATGGGCATGGGAAAGGAGAACTCCCTGTGCTTCTATCTCTTTGAACAGCGGATGGCCGGAGAATCTTTCCCATACGCCGGGATACTCTAGGTCGGAACGATAAATGCCCATAAGCGGGGGCAGCATGCCAAAGACCAGTAGATCCATGAATCCAAAGGTGCTTCGGGGCTGGAGGAATTCGTCAAAGTACATTCCTTCGGCCTTAAAGTTGGTGCCAAAATCCATGAAAAGGCCCACTCCGCTGTCTTCCAGCAGTATCTTATTGCCACCAATGCAATTCGTCCCATCGTAAAAGGTCATTTTAAGTGACAAAATCATCAACCCTCCTGTTTATTTTCACAAATACTTTGAGAAAACCTTAGGGTAGTCCTTTTTGTTGCAGAGTAACCTTTCCTATTGCTTGCTTAGTCCCTTTTTACATACTATACTGTACATTGCAGTAAACCAAGTGAAACAAAGCAAAAGTATGACTGGTTTTCAGCTATATTTTTCGCAAATTGTCTACAAATATTTTCTTCAAGGGTGAAGTACAAATGGATGTATTAGAACGCATTGCGGATCACCTAAGGAAAAAAGAGGTGGTAGTCTTAACTGGCGCAGGGATGAGCACGGCTTCGGGGTTGCCCGACTTTCGCGGTGACCAAGGGCTATGGAAAAACCGTGATCCTAGACAATTGGCTTCGATAGAAGCGATGAGACACAATCCTGAGGAATTTTATGAATTTTACCGCTACAGAATCCAAGCGCTGCTTGGGGTCAAACCGAACAAAGGACATGAAATTCTTGCCAAATGGGAACGTGAGGGATTGCTTTTAGGCATCATAACCCAAAATGTAGATCGCCTGCACCAACAGGCAGGGTCAGCGAAAGTGTACGAGCTTCACGGGAACCTTCGAGAGGTTCTTTGCTCGCTCTGCGGAAGGACATTCGACAGCGTCACGCTTCTAGATCAAATCGAGTGCCCTGAGTGCAACGGTGCCCTGAGACCAAAAGTCGTGTTGTTCGGAGAACTCCTTCCCCAGGAGGCATTGGCAAAAGCTCATGAACTTTCTATGACATGCAGCTGTTTTCTCGTATTAGGATCATCCCTGGAAGTCTCACCTGCCAATCAATACCCTGTCATGGCCAAACGAAAAGGTGCCAAACTTTTCATCGTAAACAGAACCCCTACCCCCTTTGACGACTTAGCTGACGGCGTAATACACGACGACATCACGAAGACGCTTCAAATCATCGATCAAAACCTAATGTGAACACCCTCGTCACGCGTCACTTTAAAACTCAAACATTAAAGACCCATTTCATTCAAACCAACTATATCGTCTTCGTGATATAACGACAAAAAGAGGAGTAAATAGTCGCGAATATGCCTTGTTATGAGAAAGTTGTTTTTAATGTGTTCTTTGCCATTCAAGGCTAATCTTTGAGCATAGCCGGGTTCATATAAAAGTTGTTTTAGATAATGTACCGTTCCGTCAATAGAGTGGGTGAGGATCCCGGAATATTTATGTGCGATTTGAAGGGGGATTCCGCCAACCGCCGAGGCGATCACCGGTTTTGCCTTCCACAGACCTTCCGCAACTGTGAGGCCGAATCCTTCTTTGAGCGACTTTTGTAAAATCACGCTTGAAGCCCTTTGAAGCGCATTGATCTCGATATCGCTGGCAGGCGGAAGGAGCAGCACATGTATGTCAGGATCATCTGCAGCGGCATTCTTAACATCTTCTAGGACTTTGGCTCCTTCCGGGTCATCGGTGGCGCCTCCGCCTGCAAGAACGAGCTGGCAATCGATATGCTTTTTGACCCTCTTATACACCTCGATAACGCCTATGGGGTCCTTTAAATAATCAAAACGAGAGATTTGCGTCACTATGGGGCGAGTTCTGTCGATACCGAAGCGATCCAACACGGAATTTATCACTTCCTGAGGCAATTCCCTATTTTTATCGCTTAAGGGATCTATGGAGGGAGAGATCAAAACTTGAGGTATGCTCAACTTCCTCGCAAAGGCCGGCGCTGAAAACACTGCGCTATCATATTTTTCGATATATAACTTTAGAAAAGCCATAACTTCTTCCTTGGGAGTAGTAAAATCAATGTGACATCTCCACACCCACTTTTTGCCCAGGGTCTCTTTCTGTTCAACCAGGGCAATTGGCTGAGGGTCGTGGATGAACAAGATATCACCGCAAAGATCCATTTCTTTGGCATTTTGTCGGTTAACTTCCTGAAAGTACATGAGCTCTTTGAGCGACACCTCTACGTCAACGCCGTGCAAGGCGTTGTGCATCTTTTTCGTAATGTTAAAAAACTTCTCGTCACCCTTAATTACGTCCCAACGAGCATCCACTCCGAGTTGTCTTAAAAGATTTATCATCCGAGACAGAATCTCTGCTACTCCTCCGCCTACGGCAGTGGAATTTACATTCTGAATGACCTTGCCCTTGAGTTTATCGGCAAGTAAAAATAGCTCATCGATAACAGCTTGTCCCACTATTGAAGAATAATCTTTAATGTTTGCCATCATTTCAATCATCTCTCCCCAATATTCTGATGATTTTCTGCCTCAAGCCCTCGAGAGTAAAGGCGTAAGGGTCCAACCTCGATATTTGATCAGCCAATTTTTCCTCTCCGATATTCCTCAGCCAGGCAGAAAAATCGTTCTCTCTTCTTTGGTAGCGCAATTTAGGCTCAAAAATATGAAAGCAAAGTGAATTAATATGCACCTTCTCCAGATCTTCCCTTAACTCGTCCACGTCTTTTGCGATGAACGGCGTGGGATACACAAAAGTCTTGCAGTCAAAAAAGTGAAATTCATGTCCCTCAATGCAATCGCTAATGTATTCCCCGCTTAATATATGATTTTCAAGTCTTGTGACATATTCCTTTCTGAGATCTTCCAGGGAGTCTATGTTAATGATATCTACGCTTGTAATGCTTTCTCCCAGCTCTCTTAGTCCCAGAATATTAGTTATCCAGTAAGCAAAATCGTTAGGAGGCTCGGGAGAAACTCGATAATGCTGTTGGAGAAATCTGTGGGTGTGATAATATATCGAAGATGAGGGCACCTTTTTAATACCTTCAAGTAGCTGAATTGGATTCCTTGATTTTATGCCAAGCAACATGACGCAATGAGCCTCGGAAAAAAAGCGAAATGCTTTCTCCATTACCCTTCACTCCTCGCGCAGTTATTTATTTCCTTTAATAACTTCCTAACATCTTTATAACTCATCACATTAGATCTTGCACTAGAAGGCACCATTCCCACTCTTATCGTCCAAGCTGAAGGCGGCAAACTTCGGAAAAAGTCCTCGTCTGTCCTGTCATCTCCTATGGCCAGGACGAAATCGTAATCCGCCTTCGAAAGGAAATAAAGAGCAGCTTTTCCCTTATCAATTCCAGCATTTCTAATTTCTATCACTTTACTGCCTTGCATTACCTGAACATTCGTATTAGCAGTAAATCGCAACAAAATATCCGTCAACTCCCTTGCTACATCTGCGGCGTGTTCGGGATCGGCCTTACGATAATGCCAGCTTAGAGAATATTCCTTCTCTTCGACGAAAGAACCAGGAACTTTATCAGCATATTGCATTAACAGAGGAAGTAGCTCTCTTTTCCAATCAGAGCTTACAGGCCTGAGCAACTCCCAATCCTTTCCCTTTTCTTTAATCCAAACGCCATGCTCAGCCACGAAGCCGGCGTCAAGATCTTCTAACCACGACTGAAGGACAGCCCTTTCCCTGCCACTTATAATCACAATGTCCACCCCATCAATTTCAGACAACTCTTGCAGAAGCTTCAAAAGCTCGGCTGGTGGAGCTGCCTTCGCGGGATCCCCTACAAAAGGCACCAAGGTTCCATCGTAATCGAGCAATAATATGCGCCGTTTAGCCCTTTCGAAGGTGTCTAATAATTCTTTTTTTGCATTTGCATTAAGCATCCTGGTTTGAAACCTTTTTTGCTCACTTTTAATGCCCTCTAATTCGTCTATAAAACTGGTTGCCCACTTGACTACGTCGTAATTTTTTAACCTATTTTGCATGACGCCAATTCGTTTTTTTTGTTCCTTTAAGGGCATTTCAAGCGCTTCCCGGATGGCAGAAGCAATCTCTTCCCTGTCGTTCGGGTTGATCAAAATAGCTTCACCCAGCTCCTTTGAAGCGCCTGCAAACTCGCTTAGAATCAACACGCCCGGCATATCCTTCCTTGAGGCCACGTACTCTTTTGATACTAGGTTCATTCCGTCTCTCAAGGGCGTAATTAAAGCGACATCGCTCATGCTGTAGAGGGCAACCAGTTGATGAAACGGAACGTGGCCGTATTTATATATGATGGGCATCCAGTTGATCGTTCCAAACCTGCCGTTAATGCTGCCAACCATCTCGTCAATTTTGGTCTTGATGGCCTGATACCGATCAACGCCGATCCTGGAAGGAACAACGACGAGCAGTAAGACCATCTTCTCGTGCCATTGCGGGTTTTCCTTTAGGAAAAGTTCAAAGCCCTCGAGCCGGTTTAAAAGCCCTTTTGAATAATCGAGCCTATCGACCGAAATTATCGTTTTCAGGCCCGAAAGAGTATCTTCAAGCTTTTTCCTTTCTGTTTCGGTTTCTTTGGAGCTCACGGCGTTATGAAATCTGAAGAAATCTATGCCCATGGGAAATGTGTCGGCCTTAACCAACCTATCGCCCACGAACATTTTGCCCATGCTGGCTTCAATTCCCAATATGCGCAGCACCGATCTCAAAAAATATTGAGTGTAGTCGTGAGTATGGAATCCTATCAGGTCTGCACCCAAAAGCCCCTCCAATATCCCCGATGCCCATTTTTTGTGCAAAAGGCGAAAGAGCTCATAAGACGGAAAGGGAATGTGAAGGAAAAACCCGATGGAAGCTCCCGGCATCTTACGCCTGATCATGCTGGGAAGCAGCATTAGATGGTAGTCATGGATCCACAGTATATCATTTGGGCGCAACACTTCCATGATGGCATCGCAAAAATATTCATTGACCACCTTATAAGATTCCCAACTTTCCTTTTCGTAGACGACGTAACTTGGGAAATAATGAAACAAGGGCCATATCGTTTTGTTGCAGAAACCGTGATAAAAGGCCTCCATGGCCTCCTCTCGCACGAACACAGGATGGGCATTGAAATTACTGGCTGCAATTTCTCTTATGTAATCTTTATGCTCGTCTTTTATGGATGCCCCGGGCCATCCAAGCCATACATACTCAACCAGCTCCGTAAAAGCTGAGTGCTGCAGCGAGTCAAGATAGGCGCTCAAGCCCGTCACTAATCCTCCTGCACTCGCCTTTAACTCCAATTTTCCCTCATCCTCCACCACAGTAAAGGGTAACCTGTTGGAAGCAATTATCAGCCTGGCATCGGCCACTCAACCTCGCCTCCTTTTGTGCTACTTTCTATCACATTCTTATCGTTCTTGTCAAGGAAGCGCAGTTTAATTATTTAATTTGTAATGCTATATTTCAATGATGCTCAAAAGATAGATATTTACCCGTTTAATTATAATCGATAGCAAAGCAGTCAGAATATCTGCTCGTTCCAATAAACTGACCCCTGTCGTGAAATACCATGAACTGCTTCGCTGCCACGATCATTTCAAACAGCCACAACAAGCAAAATATTTTTTAGTTAGACGCAAAACAGGTTAAGGAGTAAGATAAAAATGAAAGGGAGTTGTAAAAGGAGATCTTCAAGGGCCATGAAAATCGAAAGGAAGTTGGCGATACTTGCCCAGGCCGCCAAATACGACAGGGTGTGCGGAAAGGGCAAAGAAGAAATTCAAAGAAAAGCACTGCACAACGATATGAGGGACTTTATTTTCTACAGCCCTTGTGCCAGCGGGAGATATATGCCCCTTTTAAAGGTACTTTTTACGAATTATTGCATCAATGACTGCCTGTATTGTTACAACAGGCGCTCTAACGATATAGAAAGAGCGGCTTTTGAACCTCAAGAACTGGCACACGCGACTTACGAACTCTACAGAAAAAACTACATAGAAGGTCTGTTTTTAAGCTCAGGTATCTTTAAAAATTCGGATTACACTATGGAACTAATGATTTTGACTGTCCAAATCCTCAGAAAGGTGTACGGTTTTAAAGGATACATCCATTTAAAGATCATCCCCGGCGCTTCTTTCGACTTAGTAAAAAAAGCTATTAGATTTGCAGACAGGGTAAGCTGTAACATCGAGCTTCCCACGGAAGGCAGCTTAAGACTTTTAGCTCCGGAAAAATCGAAAAATGACATCCTTGGAGCTTTAAGATCTGCTAGAAATTACACACTGGAGCTGGAAAAACACATCTCCGCTTCGACGCAGTTGATAATCGGGGCGACGCCAGAAACGGATAAAACGATCCTTCAGCTTTCCCACGAACTTTACGCGAATAAGCTGGTAAAGCGAGTTTACTACTCTGCCTATATCCCAATCAACTCAAACGACATCTTGCCCCAGATAGAACAACCTCCACTCTTGAGGGAACACAGGTTATATCAGGCAGATTGGCTCATGAGGTTTTACGGCTTCAAGGCGGAAGACATATTCGAAGGCTCTGAGGATCTCTCGCAAGACATGGATCCCAAGATGTGCTGGGCTTTGAGGAACATGCATCTGTTTCCCGTTGACATCAAGAAGGCCCCCTACGAAAAGCTCATACTGGTGCCGGGCATAGGCCCGAAAACGGCCAAAAAGATAATAAAAGCCAGGCGCGAAGGCTACCTGGACGAACAGGGATTAAAGGTGCTTGGCACGTCCCTTAAACGGGCCAGAAACTTCATAACGATCGGCGGAAAACCGTTGCCAAAGGAGCCTCCTTCACAAAAACGGCCCAAAAAGGCTCCGCGTCCTTCTTCAAAACAGCTCGTCTTATTTTAGGCGGAAATATTAATAAAGGAGGGCAAACGATTAGCGCAATGCCCGCGAAGAACATACTCATCACCGGCCGCCCCGGAGTGGGAAAAACCACCCTGATATTTAGACTGATCGAGCAGATCAATTTGCCCTGCGTGGGCTTTTACACGGCAGAAATAAGGGAAAGCGGAAGGAGAATGGGCTTTGAAGCGATAGCCCTACACGGTCCTAAACTCATCATGTCCCACGTCGACATTAAAAGCCCCTATAGAGTAAGCAAATACGGTGTGGACGTAGCGAACTTTGAACGATTCTTAAAAGAAATTCCTTTCTTCGACCCCAAATATGCTTTTATCGTAATAGACGAGATAGGAAAGATGGAATGTTTCTCGCCCTTGTTTAAAAAATTGATCTTAAAGCTACTGGATCACGATACACCTTTAATAGCCACGATCGCTTTAAGGGGAGACGCCTTCATCGAATCCATAAAGACAAGGCATGACGTTCATGTTTACACCGTTACGTATGACAATAGGAATAAACTTGCCATGGAATTATATCCAGTTCTCAAAGAACTTGCGAAAGGCCGCAATAAAGAGGCAAATTAACTCCTTTGACATCTTTCAAACTTTTATGGAAAGGCTGTGCTTTGAGGCTACGTAAAGCATTTATTTCTGTCTGAATTTATTTTGACCATTACGCTTCATCTGAGACTAAAATAGATACATGATAACACAAAGGAAGACAACGAAATAAACAGGGGTGAATTACATGAAAGGTGTGAACTCACTAAAGATAACCGTTTTGATGGATGATGCCGTTCCGGGAAATACAGACCTCGTTGCTCAACATGGCGCTTCGTTCTTCTTGGAGATAGAGGCTGAGAAAGATAAAATGTGCGTGCTTGTGGACGTAGGTCAGTCTTCAAAAGCTCTTTTTCATAACATGAGCAGGTTGGACATTGACCCCGAGAGTATCGACATTTTAGTTTTAACACATTGCCACTACGATCACACTGGGGCGCTCGTCGATCTGCTTCGAGCTTCGAAGAAAAAAGACCTGCCAGTCATAGCGCATCCTACGCTTTTTCGGCCTCACTTTGCTTGCAAACCCGTCATCAGCTATATTGGAGTCCCGCAAGGAAACGGGCCTTTGGAAATCGAATCGGCGGGAGGAAAGTTACTGCTATCGAAAGATCCTGTCCAATTACGCGAGGGCGTCATCGTTTTAGGCGAAATCCCCAGAAAAACGGATTTCGAAGAGCCCAGCATTAACGCAATTACCATCGAAGAAGGCCGTGTGAAAAAAGACATGCTTTTCGATGACACCGCTCTTGCAGTAAACGTCGAAGGACACGGCATCGTCATTGTGACGGGCTGTTCCCATTCCGGCATAGTAAACATCGCCCTTCGAGCCAAGGACATCTTCCCGGGCATCCCAATAGAAGGCATATTAGGAGGTTTTCACTTAAAAGACGTCGATTCCGAACACATCGAAAAAACCGTATCGCAGCTTGCTTCCTTAAAACCCAGCTGGATAGCGGCAGGACATTGCACGGGGTTTGATGCGATGGTAGCTTTCAAAAACTATTTCGGCGACGATTTTACCCCTCTTCACGTAGGCAAAACAGTGACCATACCAAAATCGTAAAATATGCCGAGTTGCTCGCGACAAAAGCCCTTTTGGGACTTATGACATGCCAGTTATGCCCAGAAATGTAACCCTTTGGGTATTTTTGTAATCTAATAAAAAGAGGGGAAAATTTCCCCTCTTTTTATTACACTTATCGGATTAATTTATCTGTTAGATAATTTTCTATTTTATTGAAAGGTATTTCTGCGGGACCTCAAGTTCGGTCATGCCAAGATATCCTTTTCCAAAGACGTACGTGTCCTGATAAACCATGATGTAATTTGCCCTCTCAATTCCAGTGCCAATGTCTATGTAGCGACTCCCATTGAGTTTTATGCCGGGAGTAATTCCCTTACTGGCAGCAATGAGATCCTCGATGGTTAATTTCGCGTTTCCTTCGACTAGCCTCTTTGCTAACTCACCTAAACTCGCCGTAATAACATAAGCATGGGAGTAAACCCACGTGCCCAGTCGTCCGCTGGCGCCTTTCTCAACGATGACCTCTTCTATCTTTTTAACCATCGCCGGGAAATCGCCCTTCTCAGCCGTCAGGTCCAGGCCCAACGCTCCGGGATATCCCATAAGAGGAGAAGGATAATCGGCCTCCACGAAATATCCCCCATAATTTACTACCTGCCTTATCAAAGGCTCTGTATGTGCATCGTTGGTGCAGAAAAATGCCGTGTCCTTCCCGTACTTTTCAAGCCATGCAGGTACTTTCTCCAGTATGAACTGCTGGGCACCGGCCACTCCCACGTCGCTTACGGGATCAGGAGCCGTCTCAAAATGAAACTTCAAGCCTATATCGTTGCATGTCGCTTCCATGATATTACGCCTTCTGGACAGCAGCTCGTAGCTCATGTGTCTTGGAAAGGAGATGTGAACAAAGTTCTTGGCGCCCATCTTCTGAGCAGCAACGGGAATCAGATAACCTCTATATATATCGTTCGCGTTTACCGTCAAATCGGCTATTGATCCTATAACGCCGGGGTCTTCTTGAGAATTACCGGCCAAGCATATAATGTCCGGCCTTTTTTCCTTAATCCTCCTGTAAGCCTCTGTGGTTCCAGGTACTGCAGTGCTGGCAATGATCGCTTTCATCATTGGGTCGTCAGAAAGACCGACTAGCTGGCTGATCGTGGTCTCCATTTCCTGCATGAAGTTATCGGGGTAGGTGACGTGTTTTATCATACCTCCGTGGGCTTCATCGCCATATATCTCCATTAGCTTCTCGGCTCCGCGCAGCTCGTCTTCTTGTTGGGAAACAGTGCCAGTCATGATACCAATGTGAAAGGGTGCTGCCGCTTCGGCCAAACCACACCCGCATAAAGCAACCAATGCAACTGCTGCAAGTATTGCAGCAAGGCTTCTAAGCTTGCTCATAAGATCTTCCTCCTTTACAAATTATAAAACATTATATTAGCTCCATAGACAATTATCGCACCAGATAAGGTTAGGGTCAATTTTTTAAGTGATTATAAAGGCATATTAGTATGCTTTTAAGATCACCTTGCGCTTAATTTTTGAAGTGCTTTTATTAGTCGATCGATTTCCTCCTTTGTATTGTAAAGAGAAATGCCGATCCTGGTTACGCCGCCCTGCTCGAGCAATCCCAATACTTCTATCGGCCTTATGGCATAAAAATGGCCATCCCAGGCAAGTATTCCCTCTTCGTTCAAGCTTTTGCACACTTCTATTGGATTTAAACCTTCAAACGTAAATGATATGGTGGGAGCGCGATGCCTCTCATCAAAGGAAGGACCGTAAATTGTAACGCCGGGGATATCTCCCAAACATTTATAGGCATAAAGAGCTAATTCGTGCTCATAAGAAGAGATCCTTTCCATGGCGGAAACTATTTTTTCTCTTAAAGTATCGCCTTCTCCATAGGTAGAAATATACTCAACTGTTGCTTTTACTCCAGCTATACCCTCGTGATTTAATGTGCCCGTCTCAATGCGATAAGGAGCACTGTGATCTTGCGTGCAGACCCTTTCGCAATCAAGCTGCTCAAGCAATCCTTCTTTAGCGTACAAAATCCCGACATGCGGCCCGTAAAACTTATAAGCAGAACAAAGCAGAAAATCCACGCCCAAGGACTTGACATCTATGGGAAAGTGGGGAACGAAGTGTACAGCATCGACCAAAAGATATGCTCCAACTTTATAAGTCCAACGCCTTACCGTGGATACGTCATTGACCGTACCTAGGGCATTAGAGGAAAAACCCATTGCAACGAGGCGCGTGTTTTCCGTTATTTTCTTACGAAAATCGTCCATGTCAAGCGTGCCGTTCGGAAGCAGTTTCACTTCACGTACCACAACCCCACGCTCTCTTAGCCTTAACCAGGGGCCACGATTTGCCTCATGATCCAATTGAGTGATAAGAACCTCGTCACCGGGATGCAAGGACTCCTCTAAAGCCCTGCTCAAGGCGTAGTTCAGCGTCGTCATGTTCTGGCCAAAAGAAATTGTATCGCCATTTTCGGTTCCCAAAAAGGCTGCAACGGTTTCTCTGGCTTCTGCAATTAATTCGTCCGATTCAATAGAAGTGACGAAATAGCCTTGTGCGTTAGCGTTGCAATTTGTAAAATAATCCGTGACGGCATCAATTACAGCCTGAGGTACTTGCGTTCCCCCAGGACCGTCAAGATAGGCCAAAGTGTGGCCGTTGTAAGTGCGAGCAAGGGAAGGAAAATCTTTTCTGCGCGATTCAAACAGTTGAGATAGTTTATCCATTAATTTAGCCTCCTATCGTTAATTTCTTAATCCATTACTACAAATAATTCCATAGGGATATCTGCCGTAAGCCTTTGAGCCCCGCTATCCGTCACAAGATAATCGTCTTCAACCCTCATGCCGCCATAACCTTCTATGTAAATTCCAGGCTCGACAGTTACGACATCACCCTCTTCAAGCACATCAGCTGATTTAGATGACAACCTTGGTATTTCGTGCACCTCGAGGCCGATGCCATGCCCCAAGCTGTGGGTAAAATACTTGTCCAGACCTCTATCGGCTAGAACTTGCCTAGCCGTCATATCTACCTCCCTGGCAGCAACTCCAGGTTTTATCTTTGAAGCAGCTTTAATATGAGCCATGCACAATATGCTATGGATTTCTATGGCCTTTCTCGACGGAGCACCCATATAGATATTTCTCGTTATATCGGAAACGTAACCTTCATATCTGGCGCCGAAATCAATTGTTGCCCACTCACCCTTTTGCCATTCCTTAGAAGTAGCCCTGCCATGAGGAAGGGCAGATCTTACACCCGAAGCAACAATGAAATCTGCACTACCCCAGCCACCCTCGGCCCCCAAAATCTTCATCTCATATTCTAGTTTAGCTGCCACTTCCGCCTCCTTAATGCCAGGCTTTAGATCATTTAAAACATTTAAGAAAGCCTTGCTCGCTTGCTCTGAAGCTATCTTAATCAGATCAACCTCTTCTTTTGACTTTTTGCGCCTGCAGGAAGCCAAAATATCCGACACGTCGACCAAGGCAAAACCGAGTCCGGATAATTTCAGATACAGATAACTTGGCAGGGTCTTTGTGTTAATACCTACCGTTTTAGCGCCTAAATCCCTCAACATGGACTCTACGAGAAAAATATCTTCTTTGTCACCTTTATCTATTACAGAAAAAGGGGATTGCCCCCTTGCCTGTAAAATGTACCTACTATCAGTTATCAAGAATTTTTCATTTTGACCGAAGACAAAAATGCCGCTTGTGCCCCTAAAACCAGAAAAATAATAAAGATCTTCCCATCCGATTCCCTCGACGTTAAAAAGCACTACGGCGTCAACTCCGTTTTTCCGCAGGCTCTTTTCCACCCGGTTGTGCCTCTCAAGAATCAACTTGCGATCCATTGCATATCTTTGCTCCTTTTCAAACCAGATTTATTGACATGGTTTCACGTGAAAAATACCATGGTTTCAGCCTATCAAGCGATGTTCACATGGAGACAAAACAAAGAACTAAGCTTAGAGATTGGCTTGTTTTATTTTCCGTCCATTTATGACAATTTGACCAAATTAAAAAGTTCAGCGCCAAATCATAAGATGTTCCAACACTCATAAACGATAACATAAAACTGGGTTAACCTAACCAAAAATTCCTCTGATCATGTGATCAGTACAAGTACATAAGGGTAGGAAAAAGAAGGTAAACATTGTAATTATCGAGCAAAATAATTAATGAACCACACAATGCTAGGGATCCCAACAAGGTCGATCAACACCGCTCCGCATAAAGGTACGATGAGGAAAGCTTTGTAAGACATGACCTTGTAGTGTTCACAAACAGCTCCCATGTTGGCAACGGCGTTAGGTGTTGCACCAAGTCCATGTCCTACTAAACCGGCACACATAACCGCTGCATCGTAGTCCTTGCCCAACAATCGAAAAAGCAGAAAAGCTGCTAACAGCAAAAGCGCTATTGTCTGTAACACAAGGATCACAACTAAAGGAATTGCAAGATCGTAAAGTTCCCATATGCGCAAACTCATCATTGCCATGGTCAGAAATATTCCCAAAGATACGTCGGATATTAGGTCTATCGCCTTGCTGCGAAGTTTTACTATGGGCATGTGATCGTTTATGTTACGAAACACCACGGCGACGAACATCGCTGCCACGTAACCTGGAAGGCTAAAGTCGTACCATTCCTTAATTTTAGTTGTAATTAAACTTCCCAAAGACATCATTACAAGGACTAACGCTAACATTTTTAGGAAGTCATAGCTGGTAAATGTTGTGTCTTCTTCTCGATCTTCCATCAAATGCTCAGTATACATAGCATCTTCGCTGGCTTCAATGGTTATATTATGACGCTCTATCAGCCATCGAGCTACAGGACCACCTAAAAGACCTCCAGCTATTAGCCCATAAGTTGCCGAGGCAATGGCAACTACTTGCGCTCCCGCAACACCAAGTTCTTCCGCAACCGGCCCAAAGGCAGCCGCAGCACCGTGACCTCCCTCCAGCGAAACAGCTCCTGCCATGACACCCAAAACAGGATGTATCCCTAGTAATCTTGCCAAAGTTGCGCCAAAGACATTCTGGAATAGCGCAATACCCCAACAGAAAAATAAGTAAATTATGAGCGCTTTCCCGCCACGCTTCAGCAAGCCGAAGCTGCCTCCGATGCCTACAGTTGTAAAAAAGGCAATCATCAAAGGAGTTTGAAGAGCGGTGTTAAATTTTACGGCGCTCCCCCCTTGGTGATGTAATGTTAAAACTAAAAGAGACATCAAAACTCCACCAATGACGGGAGCTGGTATGCAAAAAGTTTCCAAGAAATCTATGCGCCTGCGCAGCCCATATCCAACCAACAGCAATACCGCCGCTAATGCTGTAGTCCAAATACCGTCGAGATTAATCGTAAAAATACCATCAACTATATCCCAAAACATTCGCACAAACCTCCTCTAAGATAGCTGAAGTACCTCCAGCAATGGTTGGAGTTTACCCTCTGATTAAATTTAGGGTTAAACTCCAGTCATCACTAAAGCTACTTTACCTATCTCACAATGTTGTTTCTGTTTCTGTCCCTGTTCCTGTTTTTTCCATTCCAGATATTCATCCATCTCGAAGTACTTCTTGCCTCATTTACCATGCCTCGTCCTGTTCCATCAACAACGCTCTTACCCGCCTTAGCACCGATTCACGGTTAGGAAATATCCGGATCACTCGCTCCCATCGCCTTATCTCCTGATTTAATCTTTCCTGTCCGTTCGTTGTTCGAAGCCTCTTCCTCCAGGATGTTCATAGCCCTAGGGGCTTTCGTTGAAAACACTTCAAGCGTCAAATTCAGAATATGTCGTGCTGTAGATATGTCAGGTGCTTCAAAGATCGCCCTCAAGGTATGACTTTAGGTCTTTCTGCATGTTCTTGGGATATGAGTTAAACAACCTGGTGAAGTGAGTCTGACACCTCTGCCAAGTCGATCCTTGAAAATGCCTCTCTACGATGTTGACCAACCTTACAAGTTATCCGATACCACCATATTGACCCCTTTAAGCCCTCTTGCCTTTAAGTCCTTGAAAAAGTTGGACCAGCTTTCCTCAGTCTCGCTATTTCCTAACTCCATCTCCAAGATCTCCCTATATCCTTCCTGGTTAACGCCTGTAGCTAAAGGCGCACTAAAGGACCTTACCTTGCTCCCCTTCTTTTGTCTTGATGACAATGCCATCCCTTATCTGAGGTACTCTTAATGTCAAGGTCTTAACTTCGGTGGTTAGATGCCTTTCTTTGTATCCGTTTCGCATTCCCCTCTTTTTTCCGTGCGTTCGTAAGGCTTTGCATCGATCTGTTTTAGTTCGCTGTTGTTCCAGAAGTTGATTTGTAAATTGTTCTACGACTTTCTTCAAGCTTTCGTCGTTGCCGGAAAATAGAGACGTCAATCCTCCTCATTAAAGGTAATATAATATTGGGTCATCGTTGACCCTTTCGATAGTTTAGGTTTGTGACAACTTTATTCTATCAGAGGGCGATGACACCTTTCTAATTACTTTAGAAAGGTGTCATCCTAAATTCTACAGATAATATCATACGTGACTCGAATTTTAAAGTGTTTCCAACCCTTATAGGAAGTTCAATAACTACCAATCCAACACTCTGTTAATGTCCTCAATACTAGTTTCCATCCCTTATAGGAAGTTCAATAACAAGTTTGAAAACGGCAATACTTTGTTATATTCATTCTTGTTTCCATCCCTTATAGGAAGTTCAATAACGTTAACTGGTTCTGGACCTGCATCGTGGAGGCATAAGTTTCCATCCCTTATAGGAAGTTCAATAACGAGTGAAGTTGTATGCTTTCCTATTCACCTTGAGTGGTTTCCATCCCTTATAGGAAGTTCAATAACGATGACACTTGGAGCGGTTGAAGGTTGGCTTTCACGCTAGTTTCCATCCCTTATAGGAAGTTCAATAACTGATCCTGAAAATACACAAAAGAGTACAATTATTGTGTTTCCATCCCTTATAGGAAGTTCAATAACTCGACTGGAATGCTTCTGCCTTGCCCTGCAATTCAAGTTTCCATCCCTTATAGGAAGTTCAATAACAGGCAAATTACTGCAAAAAAGCATTAATCGTTGCATGTTTCCATCCCTTATAGGAAGTTCAATAACTTGCTGAACGTGATTAAACACCAAGAACGCTAGTTGAAGTTTCCATCCCTTATAGGAAGTTCAATAACGAACATAGAGCTTCAATCACAGAAAGCGAAAACATAGTTTCCATCCCTTATAGGAAGTTCAATAACCCTGTATTAACCTTCTTTTAAGTGCATCTATTTTTAGTTTCCATCCCTTATAGGAAGTTCAATAACAAGATATGCAAAAGGAGAAGTTGATCTTGAATACGCGTTTCCATCCCTTATAGGAAGTTCAATAACGAGCAAAGGCGTTTAAGATAGATATTAAGTATGGAATTGGTTTCCATCCCTTATAGGAAGTTCAATAACATTGTCGGAAGAAGTAAAAGAAAAGGTACTTGATGAGTTTCCATCCCTTATAGGAAGTTCAATAACTTGTGCTATGACAGCGCCCATTAACCCCCCTATTAGGTTTCCATCCCTTATAGGAAGTTCAATAACGAACATAGAGCTTCAATCACAGAAAGCGAAAACATAGTTTCCATCCCTTATAGGAAGTTCAATAACTTATATAGCCTCCATTCGGCAAGGTAACTCCAGTATGTTTCCATCCCTTATAGGAAGTTCAATAACAATCCCACTTTTTGGCAGTTTTCTGCCATTCTGACAAGTTTCCATCCCTTATAGGAAGTTCAATAACGAATCTCCACTTTCTCTATCTTACCCCACCCGACAGGTTTCCATCCCTTATAGGAAGTTCAATAACATTATGGCATTCGCTGGTGCGCTGTCGTCGGTTGGCATGTTTCCATCCCTTATAGGAAGTTCAATAACTAGAATAAAGCCAACGTGCAATCTTCGGCTCTCTTGCGTGTTTCCATCCCTTATAGGAAGTTCAATAACGAGCGGTTTGCGGGCCTTCCGCTTGCGCAAAAGGCTAGTTTCCATCCCTTATAGGAAGTTCAATAACTCTATAGACCTATTGACTGCAATTGTTGGGCATGGTTGTTTCCATCCCTTATAGGAAGTTCAATAACTTAGCACCTTCCCGCACACTTTCAGCCTTATCACAAGTTTCCATCCCTTATAGGAAGTTCAATAACCAGGAGCATCATCGAGAAAACTAGCATACTTGGCAAGAGTTTCCATCCCTTATAGGAAGTTCAATAACCCAAAGTGTGATACATTTTCTTCCCCTCCTTATTTTTGTTTCCATCCCTTATAGGAAGTTCAATAACCTATAAACCTTGCTCTATTGTTTTCATCCCAATCTAAGTTTCCATCCCTTATAGGAAGTTCAATAACGGAATACTTTTTGTAGATGGTACGTGGTTAGTAACCGAGTTTCCATCCCTTATAGGAAGTTCAATAACGTTATATTGTCAATCAATACTGCGGCCCTACCTTCAAGTTTCCATCCCTTATAGGAAGTTCAATAACTTTTCTATGAATTCTTTCTTCAGCCAATCGGGGATAGTTTCCATCCCTTATAGGAAGTTCAATAACCAGCCATAGGAGAAGAGGTGCTAGCTCGTTCAATTTGTTTCCATCCCTTATAGGAAGTTCAATAACTAAAAGTAATTACTCTGTTTAGCTTTTGATCGCCAAGTTTCCATCCCTTATAGGAAGTTCAATAACTTAATAACACTCGCCCATCATCGCCTTCGGTGATTGAGTTTCCATCCCTTATAGGAAGTTCAATAACTCGTGATGCTGTCAGCATCAAAACTGACAAGATCAAGTTTCCATCCCTTATAGGAAGTTCAATAACATACCATAAAACACCAATAAAAAACCCTCCCACCACGTTTCCATCCCTTATAGGAAGTTCAATAACGTGCAAGCAATGATAAAGTTTTCAATAGTGGAGGCAAGTTTCCATCCCTTATAGGAAGTTCAATAACTGGGTGCCTTCCATCTTGCTCATATCTAGGGTAATATTGAAGTTTCCATCCCTTATAGGAAGTTCAATAACAATACACAAGATAAAGTTATTGTGATAGGAATACCCAAGTTTCCATCCCTTATAGGAAGTTCAATAACAAGTATATTTAATTGACTTAGAACAAGGAAGGATAGATGTTTCCATCCCTTATAGGAAGTTCAATAACCTTCTTCTTTTTCTCAAGAACAGGTCCAAGAAGTTGAGTTTCCATCCCTTATAGGAAGTTCAATAACAAGAAGTTTAAGTGGCTTAACTGTTGGGTGATTGTTTTGTTTCCATCCCTTATAGGAAGTTCAATAACGGGCATCTGAGAGGGCCTTAAATTTTGCCATTTTGAGCGTTTCCATCCCTTATAGGAAGTTCAATAACTTTAAGGGGCGGGGTAATCCCGCCCAAGTGTCTCTAGTTTCCATCCCTTATAGGAAGTTCAATAACGCTATAATGAATTTAGGGGTGGTATTATGCCACCCCGTTTCCATCCCTTATAGGAAGTTCAATAACTGGAGCTACGCCCAGACCTACAAGAACTTGAAAAAAACCTGTTTCCATCCCTTATAGGAAGTTCAATAACCTTTCATCCCACGCATCCCCAGTTTCGTACCATATGTGTTTCCATCCCTTATAGGAAGTTCAATAACCCAGTTACGCCACCAGCATTTCTGGTGCTGCACCTGCGTTTCCATCCCTTATAGGAAGTTCAATAACAGTCAAGATGCAGTGGTCTTGATATTGTTATTTCGTGTTTCCATCCCTTATAGGAAGTTCAATAACTTCTTTATATAAAACAATCATAGAGACTAACAACGGTTTCCATCCCTTATAGGAAGTTCAATAACGGCGCACATCTTTCAACTGCTTTTCTCCTTTGCCTGGTTTCCATCCCTTATAGGAAGTTCAATAACATTGCGGCTTCACAAGTTTTCTCCCCTTCCACCGGTCGTTTCCATCCCTTATAGGAAGTTCAATAACACGGAAAATCAATGAAATAGGCAAGATGGTAGGCGGTGTTTCCATCCCTTATAGGAAGTTCAATAACCTGTTCAGCAGGATAGTTAAAAGCGTTGCCCCTCCGCCGTTTCCATCCCTTATAGGAAGTTCAATAACAGGACATGGAGAGTATCAGGGAAAGGCTTGAAAGAAGTTTCCATCCCTTATAGGAAGTTCAATAACCCGTCTCCGCCCTTATATTTATTGGCCGTCATATCAGTTTCCATCCCTTATAGGAAGTTCAATAACCACATTATGGGACAGCAACTGGGAAGCTTGGCAGTAGTTTCCATCCCTTATAGGAAGTTCAATAACTTGAATATGCTCGTCCGCGACAATACTACATTAATTAGTTTCCATCCCTTATAGGAAGTTCAATAACCAGAGATTGATTGATGAATTTGGAAGCTATTGGTATGTTTCCATCCCTTATAGGAAGTTCAATAACGTGTGTTGTCTTCGCTGCCAAGATCATCAATTACTAAGTTTCCATCCCTTATAGGAAGTTCAATAACCTGGGCCTTATGCCGGTAAGCAGGCATGGTTTATCAAGTTTCCATCCCTTATAGGAAGTTCAATAACTCTACTTTTGTTTTCGGTTTTTGACTTATTTTGTCCTGTTTCCATCCCTTATAGGAAGTTCAATAACCATAGAAAACAGAAGCGGTGTGCTCTGGATATGGAAGTTTCCATCCCTTATAGGAAGTTCAATAACGAGTATTGGTGATTATAGGTTTCTTCAGTTTTATTTAGTTTCCATCCCTTATAGGAAGTTCAATAACGCTTGCTGAATAGCTGGCCGTGAAGTTCTTAATCAGGTTTCCATCCCTTATAGGAAGTTCAATAACAGGATCGCCGATGATTATAATATCCACTACGACATATGTTTCCATCCCTTATAGGAAGTTCAATAACCCAATATGCGCCGTTCGAGCTCTTTACAAGCTGGCGAGTTTCCATCCCTTATAGGAAGTTCAATAACCTTTATTCTTTGTACTATTCCCAACGCTACACCCCCTGTTTCCATCCCTTATAGGAAGTTCAATAACGATCTTCGCCTATCGGGTGGCGCAGATAGGCATCGCCGGTTTCCATCCCTTATAGGAAGTTCAATAACAGGAATTAACATGAGAACAATAAGTTTTCCGGCACAAAAGTTTCCATCCCTTATAGGAAGTTCAATAACGAGACTTATTTAAAACAATCCGTCCATCTCAGATTCGTTTCCATCCCTTATAGGAAGTTCAATAACTTGTCACCGAAAAAGACGTTAATATTGAAGGCAGTCGTTTCCATCCCTTATAGGAAGTTCAATAACTCAACAAACGCAAGGTACTGGATTGCAGCTAGCTGGGTTTCCATCCCTTATAGGAAGTTCAATAACTATATCTACGTCAAGCTCATTGATACCAGTTTGAAAGTTTCCATCCCTTATAGGAAGTTCAATAACCGACCAGTCCTCCTTTTCCTTCTCGATGGAGGGCGGGTTTCCATCCCTTATAGGAAGTTCAATAACGACTGGTTGTTAATCCATTCATGCAACCACTTCTCTCGTTTCCATCCCTTATAGGAAGTTCAATAACCAATATGCGCCGTTCGAGCTCTTTACAAGCTGGCGAGTTTCCATCCCTTATAGGAAGTTCAATAACGATATTCCGCTTTAATATCGTTTATCTTCTTACGAAGTTTCCATCCCTTATAGGAAGTTCAATAACCTGTATAGCTTCGATATCTTCTTCCATTGCTTCGAAGTTTCCATCCCTTATAGGAAGTTCAATAACATTTTTCGGTAATGGTCGTTTAGATGGGTTGCCTTCGTTTCCATCCCTTATAGGAAGTTCAATAACCTGGAGCTATTGTTTATGATGAACGCATATTATCCTTGTTTCCATCCCTTATAGGAAGTTCAATAACATGTGGTCACTCGTAATTTTTGTGCCACTTCTTCTGGTTTCCATCCCTTATAGGAAGTTCAATAACCTTCGCCGAAAGGCGGAACTTCTATTCAAGAAGGAGGGTTTCCATCCCTTATAGGAAGTTCAATAACCGGTGTTTATACGGCGACTAGCCACCGTTATCCCAGGTTTCCATCCCTTATAGGAAGTTCAATAACCCTTTCCTTTACTGCTTAACATTTGCTTTTCATTTGCGTTTCCATCCCTTATAGGAAGTTCAATAACTATCAATGACACTGAAGAATACCGCATCGCTAGAGCGTTTCCATCCCTTATAGGAAGTTCAATAACAGGCATCGGAGAAATCCATTTTTGCCGAGCGTGCCACGTTTCCATCCCTTATAGGAAGTTCAATAACCAAGCATCGCTCGTGTTCAATGCGGCGGCCTCGATGGGTTTCCATCCCTTATAGGAAGTTCAATAACGCGACCGACATTTTGAATATAATGATCTACTGCATGGTTTCCATCCCTTATAGGAAGTTCAATAACAAGCAATAGGATCACGCTCCAGTAAAGATCCTTTCTTGTTTCCATCCCTTATAGGAAGTTCAATAACTCAATAGACTCTACATTGTTACCAAAGCTGTCGGATGGTTTCCATCCCTTATAGGAAGTTCAATAACCGACAGCTCCGTCGCTTGGCCTGTGATGCGGAAACTTGTTTCCATCCCTTATAGGAAGTTCAATAACTTCCAATTGCTTGACTCGCTCGACCATGACGGTCGAAGTTTCCATCCCTTATAGGAAGTTCAATAACGAAGAGCGTGGGGTAGACCCAGGCGACGTGTCAGAGTTTCCATCCCTTATAGGAAGTTCAATAACGAGTGGAAGGAATATCAGATAACAGGTCACATCGACGGGTTTCCATCCCTTATAGGAAGTTCAATAACTACCATCCCGTTGTACTCTCCCGAACAGCTCCCGGAGTTTCCATCCCTTATAGGAAGTTCAATAACAGAAGAGCTTGACGCCGCTGTGCATCCACTCCGCTGGTTTCCATCCCTTATAGGAAGTTCAATAACCGTGATAGTGGCATCGGCAGATATGGAATGTTATTTAGTTTCCATCCCTTATAGGAAGTTCAATAACTTGTCACCGAAAAAGACGTTAATATTGAAGGCAGTCGTTTCCATCCCTTATAGGAAGTTCAATAACTGACCTAGAACCGATGGCTTCGATTTCTGCTCCTGCGTTTCCATCCCTTATAGGAAGTTCAATAACAAGAAGATGGCACTAAACAAAATAACTGCAATCAAAAGTTTCCATCCCTTATAGGAAGTTCAATAACAGGAGCTCCCGCCGTCCGAAATCGACCCTGGCGATGGTTTCCATCCCTTATAGGAAGTTCAATAACAATCCTAGAATAAAGCCGAGAACTCCTCCTCGAGCAGTTTCCATCCCTTATAGGAAGTTCAATAACTATAACATTTCGTCGTTCATTCTACTAATTTCCCACGTTTCCATCCCTTATAGGAAGTTCAATAACTGGAGAAGAAACTTTGCAACGTGCAGAAGCGATCAAGTTTCCATCCCTTATAGGAAGTTCAATAACTCGAGCTATCAACTACTTCTGCGTCCATGACTTCGGTTTCCATCCCTTATAGGAAGTTCAATAACAATAACATGCGAGAGAGATGGAAAAGAATATTGCTAGTTTCCATCCCTTATAGGAAGTTCAATAACCACACGACGAGAACAAAGGAAGTTACGTCGCAATCCGTTTCCATCCCTTATAGGAAGTTCAATAACATGGAGAAATTGGCGAAAGAAGCTTAAATCAACTTAGTTTCCATCCCTTATAGGAAGTTCAATAACGCACTTAGAAATCATCGACGACACTGAAACAATCGAGTTTCCATCCCTTATAGGAAGTTCAATAACTTGGCCTACTCATCACCTATGGCTTGCTACCAATCAGTTTCCATCCCTTATAGGAAGTTCAATAACCTGCCACTGGTGTGGTTACTTGGTGGTGCAACGATAGTTTCCATCCCTTATAGGAAGTTCAATAACAAGCCGGCATATCTCACGCAACGCTCCATAAGTGGCTGTTTCCATCCCTTATAGGAAGTTCAATAACCTGTTTTATTGAGCCCGGCACTGCTGCTTGATGCTAGTTTCCATCCCTTATAGGAAGTTCAATAACCAATTCTAGGCCTCAATTTTACTGCATTTTTATCATATCGTCATGTGTTCCTTATGTAGTTTTCAAGGTCCTGTGAAACGATACAATTCCATGCAAGCGCTGGAAAATTGATCTTTTATTTAGTTATATCGATCCTCCAGGTTTTTTGCTTTATTGGAGGTCGACACGCCTAAATAAAAATTTCTCTTGATCCTTTTTCCAAGCCCATGATTTCCCTGGAAGTGTAATGTTCTGTTCTCCAAATATAAAATATCACGCTGTCATGGTCGTCTTTTATTACCTTCCTAACCTCATGCTTAAGGGATTCAAACGTAGCGGGAGTAAGTTCTCCCTCTAATACGGAATTCTGAATCCAATTTAGATATTTACGCCCAATTTTTAATATCTTGTTAACGCGTTCCTCCCCAACATCATAAATCATTAAGACAAAGATCTTAGTCGCCCTTCCTTTCTTGTGCAATGGCTTACCATCTCATGGCAAAAGGCTGATATTCTTCATCTTCAAGTATATGTTTTTGCAATTTGTAAGCTTCCATTCGAATTAAACTGCGATAACTAACATTTCTTTTTAACTTTGGATGCTCTATTGTGGACATTAGCCTTTCTTCCCAGGCCTGCAATACAATTTGTATTCCCTTTTCAGATAAAAATATACCTCCGCCCACTCTGCCTTTAAAATGTTTAGCTTGAATTTGTTTTTTGTTTATCAAAGAGAAGATTAGCCGGTCTACTAGAATTGGCTTAAAAATTTCTGCGATGTCCAGATTCAGAGTAAAACGCCTAAAATTCGTCTCGTGGAGGAATCCTATTCGAGGATCCAAATGAGTTTTATATATTTGAGCTAGAATCGTAACATAGCATAAAGAGTTCAAAAAACTTATAAGTGCATTTAACTTGTTCTGGGGCGGCCTTCTGGTTCTGCTTTCCATAGAAAAAGGACCTCCGCCAGTTATAATATCAAATGCTGAGTAATATTTATCTCGCGCATTTCCCTCTATGGCCATTAGCTCGGCGATCCCTTTTTGTCTTTGGCTTAGTGCGTCAAAGTTATCCAAGTCCTTGATTATTTCATCGATCATTGGATTACCTCGCCTCAGATAATATAACAACACTGTTTTCATATTTCTAATGGCACCAGCTATAAATTTTTGTGCCAATATCAACCTCTTTTCAATGTCAAGGCAATGTTTAGCTTGTGCTAAGATGACAGCCCCGGAGTTCATGTGCTCTCTTGGATAATATGTTCCTTGGTAATAATGATGATGGTTAAAAAAATGCAATATAATCTTATTCGTGGTACAAAATTCCAGAAAACGCTTATTAAGATCTACTTCACCAAAAATAAATATCTCATCGGTTACTTCCACTGGTATAAATTTTCTTTTGCCTTCGCTTTCAATGACAATGGTATTGTCCTTCCGTTTGAGAGTCCCCGATGAGAGAATATATAGACACTTACCCATTCTTCAATCAACTCCAACAAAGCTCTTGATAAGCGCAATTTCCGCAATACTTGCACTTATACACTTTGGGCGGGGAAGAAGATGTTGTAACTTCTAAAATCCCTTTATAAATCTGATCAAGTTTTAATTTCAAATCTTCGGTTAAAACGACATCTTCACGTTTTTTTTCTTTGGGAAAAAGCAGTTCTCCTCTTGCTTCAGTACCAAATTTTGCTAGCTCATACAAATAATGGGCCAGTTGCAATCTTGCAGCCTTAATCGAACGACTACTCTTTTTTATCTCGCCTATAACCAAAACTCCACTTTCTTCTTTGAGTAGGTCAAATTTGCTATCCCCAAAACTTACGCTGTGGCGGATCCTTTTATAAGACGATTCGTCAATCAATCTTCCTAACGCTAAAGATTCATCGTCTTTATCAGCTTCAACACCACGTGCCATCAGCCATACTTGACGCTTGCATATCAAGTAGTACCATACCAAAGTTCCACCCACTCGCGGAGCTTCAGAAAAAACAAGTTTCTCCTTCATTATCGCTATCCTCCGCGGGATTAAATCCGCTAATACGATCGTAAACATATTTACTGCCTTCTTTTGTAAGGAACCAACACTGAAAACTTGCGTTAAAATCAAGGGGAGGCAAATCATCTTTAAATGCTACGTTGGCTAGTTTTTTTCGCCATGATTCAAGCTCTTTTTGTGGCACTTCAATGGAATATTGAAGGAGCTTCCTATTGAGACGTCTTTTATCGCTCAAGTTTTCTAACGTCCATTTTGTATTGGCAAGAGTTCCCAACATTGGACGTACCCGATGGCTTTGTTCTACATAAACTTCTGACAAAAATGGATCAAAACGTTTTTCTATTAGACTAGGCTTGTCTTGAAGGCCCCATCTGCCGTTGCATATATTTCTCCATATTCCGCTATCCTGCAATCTTTCAGTGATATCCTGGTAATAATTATCCACCAACACAGGCGCTTCGCTTTCTTCAAAGACATTGATTTTATCTCCTACTCGAAGAGTCGATCGAGAGCTATCTAAAAGAATGTCGTCGTAAATCATGTCGGAAAAAGATTTCCCTTGCTCATTGAAAAGTTCCGCAACCAGCACTAATCCACTCGTTTCGTTTTTCCCATGCCTGTTGCATCTTCCTGCCACCTGAACAACACTATCTAAAGGTCCCATATCGCGGAATACCCAATCAAAATCCAGATCAACTCCAGCTTCAACAACTTGAGTCGAAACCAGATAATGTTTTATTTTTTTTCTTTCAAGATACTTCAAAAATCTCATCACTACGCGCCTATGATGCGGAGTCATCCATGTCGATAAAAAATAGACAGGTGCATCCATGCGAGTTTTAATTAACTTGTAAATTTTCAGGGCGGATTTTCTTGTGTTGAGGACAATTAATCCCGATCTCTCATACAAATGCTCAATATGCTCTTCAAGAAGATCGGGAAGCTCTTCTAATTGATATCTGCAGGGGAGTATTTTATACGTGTGTCTATTATACGGAAATGTCAACCCCTTGGGCGATAATTCTTTTCCCTTTATAATATGAGGCTGCGTTGCTGTCATAAGCATGAAGCTCGTATTTAATCTACCACTTAGATATTTTAACGTCTCGCCGAAGCCACGCCAATATCTCGGATTTATCGTTTGCGGTTCATCCATTATTACGATCGCGTTACCCAAACGATGGAAGTCTATCGTATCGTTGGCCTTTGGATTGTAGATGCTTTCCCATAGTTGTACCATAGTCGTTAAGATTATTGGAGCCTCCCAATATCTAAAAAGAGCTTTCATGCGAGATATAGGTTCTTGAAGTTTTTCATCTGTCTCCTTTAGACTCGATAAACTATGATCTTCCTGTACATCTTCCTCTCCAAAAATCGTTTTCGCAACCGAGGAGTTTTGTTCAACTATGCTGATAAAGGGCAAGGCGTAAATGATAGTCTTGCTGCCAAATTTTTGTGCCATTTTACGGGCAATATCTAGGCCAGTGATCGTTTTGCCGGCACCTGTAGGAAGGGTTAAAGTATAAAGACCTGGACGTACAATGTCATCGACAGATTTGGTACAAGATTCGCGCGTTTGTTGTCTCCATGCATCTAGGGGACTGCTTTCTTGCCGCGAAAAATCCGGGTTCCTGAAAGAAGGCAATTGACGTGCCTCGATTTTTCTGACGCCTATTGCGTCCATTCTATCTGCAGTTACAAGAAGAGAATAAAGTAATCTGTAGAATAACCAAGATTCTTCATTCATTATTTTCTTGCGTTTGAACATTAAATTGCACGTATAATCATCCCACTGGTCCTCGCTTAAGAATACATTCCATGATGGAATCAACTCCTTAATTTCCTTCTTTTGCTTTTCGAAATCTTGTCCGTTATACTGTAGCCAAAATGTTATAGCCTCATCTCCGTTGACCATATGTGTATGGTGCCGCCTTACCGCTTCGGCTAACCAAACGACAGGAATGTTGTTTTCGTTGATGTAATCTTTAGCAAAGTTGAAGGTAAACCAAGCTGATGGTAGCGCGTGGTCTATGCCGTCACCTCTCCCATTAAGGTAATCCTGGAACAACAGGTGAGCTTTTCCAAGATCGTGCGTTACACCCACTATTTTCATGACAAAGTCAGGAACTACCGCTTCTAATCCATGAACTTGGGCCATACTACTCATGAGACGATACGTTCCTTCTAGATGATCTCTAAGAAGCCTGTCTGGATGGCTTTTCAACTCACCATCGAGGAAACCAGGCGACCACATCGTTTCCACACTTTGTGACATCTCTTGCTCCTTTGTCTATCAGTAACTTCTTTTCTGGAGAAGGAGAATAAAGGACTTCGATACTCTCTACTAATTTTCTAGTTTCGTCCATTCTGAAAGGCATCTCTTCTTTAAAAGCTCCGCCAATGTCAAGTATGTTCAAAATCTTTATATCTTTATCCCACGGAATTACGGTATCAACCGATATTTCTCCTTTTTCCAAGGGTTCGGTTTCAAAGTGACCAATGTATTGGATATCAGCTATTGCGTAGGCCGTGCCGAGATATGGCGTAAACTTAAAACTTTCCCTCTTTAACATATATAACAATTTACCCTCAATCCCACCATCCACATATATGCAATATCTAGGTTTAATTACAAATTGATGTTTCACCTGAATATGCGGGTTTTTTTGAGGTTCCTTAACATTCCAAAAATTTATGGCATGCCACATCCAAGATATATTGCTACGTAGGGCCACCGATACCTTAGTGCCGATAAGGGCCTCCCAGTATCTAGCGTTACAGCTATCTTCGTCGCTACCATTAGATATCCCGACTATCCCCGAAATTAAGCCGGCAATTGCAGTAGGCGGTGGAAAAGCAAACGATATGGACGATGTTGTAGTATAGGGTTTGCGAAACATCGCCATTTGCCCCGAAACCTCGAACACTACTGCCATGCTTTCTCACCTAACCTCTATGTTTAAATTGCCTCCAAAAAGATTCTCTAATCTTTCTAGGGGATCACACTTAATACTGGCATCTTGAATGACCCTGATTGACTCTATTTTTTCTTTTATTAGGGAAGCTTTCTCTGCTATTTCGCTAATATCTAATTTAACTTCATCAACTGATCTCAAAGCCAGTTGTTCATCGTCGGATAAAGGCTCTCCCTTAAACGACTTGAGTGTAATTTTTTCGTCTAAAGAGCCTAAAACTCCATCGAAACCTTTAATATATTTAAATTCAACCAAGAGCCGAGGGGTGTGCCCAATTTTACTCCTTGTTATGAGATTAGCCGTACCCTTCCAAAGAGCTTCAAACAAGGAATCCAAGTCATCGTCAGTCGCGTTAGTTTGTTTAGAGGCATATTGATTGGCAATTCCATAAGCAGCTATTAGGGCAAATGGAACTATGTACTCATTACGGAAAGACCGCTGTTCACTAGCCTCTGTGGTAGCAAATGCGGCTGTCCCCTGGATAAACTTCGCCTCTGCTTTATGGAGAGAACGGCCCCACTTAAATTGTACAGGCCCTGTCCAAGAAAATGCTTCTCTGCCAAGTGCATAAGTTACCCCAAACAATCGTGTATCTATACAATTTGAAAGTATTTCTCTGCCTGAATCGCGTTCAAATTTTTCTTTTAGTTCTTTCACGCGATTTGCAAGGGTTTTGGCTTCCCCATCCACGAAAACATCTTTTCCTTCCCTAAGCCATTGGTCCCGTATGGTACGCTTAATCCTCACGTCGGAAACCATAATTTGACCGGATTCTTCGTCATACCTCGGATGGTTTGCATCAAGGGGATCGCCATTCGGATTGGCATCCTTAACCGAATAAACAAACAGGTACTCCCGTCTATTTTCAAACGACATCTTGCGATTCCTCCTCTATCGGTTCTGTCTCCTCAATATTTTTCTTCCCAAAAATTGTCCAAAAGTATTTGCGGGCGTTTAAAAAAGCAACCGAAAACACGAAGTTACCATCTACACCTAAGTCGTGTTCCTTATCGCTTTTTTGTAAAATCAGTTCTCCCGCCTTCGCGCAAAGAGATTCGATCATGTCGGCATAGTCAAGACGATAAGCCCTCACAAGCTCTGGAACTCTTGCTAGGTGTTTAAACAGGTCTCTTTTCTTCATGCGACCAAAGTTTAGTTGTTTAAAAAGCGGAGATGAACTTATGTCCCCGGATGAACCTTGTAAATCACTTTTCGCTTGGGCTCTCGCTATAACTCCCAAAGTAACTCCCGCCAGAAAAACACCTTTACCTCTGTTGGTCTTTAGATAGGGATCCGTAAACTCATCGAAAAAATCTAATTTCATAAATCTACTCACCTCCCATTGTTTGCCCTATTCAAAAACTCCAATATAGCCATCATTTTTCTAAGTTCGCTGAATCCAAACCTGTTGACCCACTGAGAGTTGGAAAATAACCCCGGAAACCTTGAAACCATCAGTTGCTTTATGAAGGCTACATCCACGTCTTTACCACCCAGTAACCTACCGATGATGTTTATAATGCGATTGCGCATGATATTTTTGTCTGCATCGTCTTTTCCGGACAATACAATTAAAGTAGAATAAATCGTCCTGAACGCTTGATCCAGATCGACACCCATATCCTTAGGATTGAATACCGGATTTTTAGCTTTATTCCACAATAATACTCTGAATGTTGCATGCCATAGTTCTTCTAGATGCTTTAACCTTGATGGTGGGACGTCTTCTATCATAATATGCAATTCTTCCTTCTCGCTGTTCATACTTACGCCTATAAAGAGGAAATGATACACTAAAGCTTCGCTTTGGGCCGCAAGATAGCTAAATAACTTTTCTGTTGTTCTAAGTCCATTCTTTATGAAATTTGTTGTATTGTCAGAGATACTTTTTAAATCCTCCTTTCCAAAAATAAGTTCAGGAACCACGTATATGTTTATACTTTTGTTATCTATTACCGGAAACATGCGAGCATCGAGAAAACGACTATTTAAAACCTCCCTTCCCATGGAAAGAACAGAAATGCAGTCATCACATAGCGGAAATACCTTCTCACGGACGCCTTTTTTATCCTTAATCCCAGGAAGAAAGCTCGGTTTATCAAATGTGGAAAATTTAAAGACTTTATCTAAATTTGCACCTGATTTGGCTTTATTGTGACACAAGCTACAGATTGTGGACATTTTCCCTCCGATGTTCTGTTCTAACCTAGACCTAAAATGATCGCGAAAGATCTCCAGTTCACCGGGATATAAAAACCTGCCATTATCATTAACCCCGAAGACTAAAATGTAAGACCTTTTCTTGTCTCTCCACAACTCAGTGATCCTGTCAACATTTTCAACGAGCTTTGACATTATTAAGTCAGCACTCTCTTTTGAAAAGACCCCGACATCCTCTAGAGGTTTTAAGACTTTCTTATAGAGTTTAAAATACCGCGAATCGCTGTCCTCCTTCCACATTCCATTTTGCCCGAGTAAAGCGCTAGTTGGGTTTGAGGTTGCCTTGCCTAATTTGTAAACCAGGGAGTAACTCCATTGAGTATTGGTGCCAGGTGGTTTTTTATAAAGGAATTTACGCTTTGTTTCATTGACTTTGTCTGGATCATTGCTGTTTATGTAATCTTTTGAATCTATCTTCTCTATGCCAGTAACTTCTAGGCATTTGGTATCCTTATCCCTTACGTTCAGCCATATCCTTATCTCCCTGCCCTGTCTTTGTTCATCTTCTACTATCGGCATAGGAAGTTGCAAGAAATTATCAATATCAGAAAAGTAAGATTGATCGTCTTTCGACCCCGACTCCATTTTGCCAAGCTCGTACAGAGCGTTCAGAAATCCCATGCTTTCACCTCCCCTCTTGTTTGTTTGACACAAGCTCTATACATCCAAATCCGGCGCTGTTTTTAGCACCAAGTCCAGCATCTAGGGCAATCTGAAGCAAAGACTTAGGACCACAAAGCTTAAACCTACCGCTCCACCCCTTTATAGGGCGATTATCGTCAGGACTGAAAAACCTGATATCTTCTTTTGGTCTGCCGATACTTTCAACTTTTACTGCACCTTCCGGAACCTCTTTCTGGGGAGCTATTAGTTGAAACTTCTTTACCAAATTAGCGTAAATTTGCCCGCCAAATTCTTTCTCCTTAGGAGAATAATAGTAGGTAAAATCACTGTTATCGTATTTTTTCAATGTAGAATAACAGACAATGGGGGAAAGCGTACGAAATTCGATCTCTTCTCCTTCTGCACGAGGATGCTCTGCCTTTACCTCCTTACACGAAAGCAAGTTATTGCCTAACCTGATTTCACCCATTGATAAGGCGTTAGTGGCGAGTTGTTCCAAGATCGCATTAACCGGAGACGTAATCACTAACCTTACAGGCGGTTGAAATAATACGAAGTCATCTCTTAACTCAATAGGGCCATTACCATAAAGCTTTGAAAAGCTGAATAATCTAAAATGACGCTTTCCTTCATAAACAAATCCTTCCGTATGAAGAAAACGAGCATATTCTGAATCAAGGAGATTATAAACCAAGGCCTGAAGTAAATGTTGATTCTTTCTTCCCAAGACTAATTTATTGCTTGAATTAACCTTAAAAACGAAATTTAACTTCATATAATACATCACATCCTACTTACTTAACTTTAGATGTTATATTATTATGAATTATATTATCACTAGCATAATTAAAAGGCGTCTTATATATACAGAATAACCTTTAAATTTACTGAAAACCACCTCCTATTAATCCCTTTGGAAAATACACACAAGAAGAAAACATGATTACGATTTATATTTCCTCTTTGTCATTTCAGGTTCTTATACTATAGAGCATAATCTGTGGGTTTTTAGCGCTTACTACTATGCTTATTGATGGGGAGGCAGAGGCAAATTTTTCGACGAATAAATCTGAAGATTTTTATAAGCTATGACAATTTATTAAACTATACTAAATTGCTATTGTAAGGTCAAGCAAAAATGGCTATTTTTTAATTAGGATTAATGATTACTAAAGTCCATTTACTAATTTGTCATTCTTCCACAATTAGTAGTTTAATGAAGAGTATCTCCAGCTTTCATGTTTGGAATAGCCAGGCACATCGAACGCTCCGCAGTTTCTGCAAGGGTCTTTTCTTTCGCCAACTTTAAACCAAAATTAACCATAAGGTTATTTGGCATGACAGGATCAAACGAGCGATCCAAAGTATGACACTGATATTTTCGTTTTTGAGCTTTTTAAGCAAACTCTACCGATTTCCCAATCATGCCACCAGTGTACCTAGGCACTTAAAATAAAGATGCAAGATCATACTCAATATTCCGTGAGTCTTAGATCTTCCGTGCCCGCCGAAACCATGCCAAGAAGGTGTAGCTAACATAGTTTCAACTTGATATAATTTAGATGCGTCAAACATGTAGACCAAAAGGAGGGTTAGCTTAAACAATGGCAGAAAAGATCAGCCCGCAAGAGGCAAGGCAAGAAGTGCAATCGGGAAAGGCGTTGTTAGTTTGCGCATACGAGGATGAAGAGCGTTACAAAAAGGTACGCCTTGAGGGTGCTATATCCTTGAAGGAATTCCGCAATAAGGAGCAAGATTTAAGCAAAGATCAAGAGATCATATTTTACTGCGCCTGACATAACGATGCTACGTCTGCCCGTGCGGCAGAATCTTTCGAAGCTCAAGGCTTTTCGAACATAAAAGTTTTGGCAGGTGGTGTAAACGCCTGGATCAATGCCGGTTATCCGCTCCATGAAATGTAAAATTGAGCGGAAGGAGGGGATATTAATGTCCGAAGAAAAAAGGCCGGATATTACCAATAACAAGGACAAAAAGAAAAAACTTACTGACGAAGAAAAAGAAAAACTTATGAAAGAGATGTTCGAGCAGGTAGATAGATGTGAAGGCTGTCCCAGCTGCTGTCATGAATAACATACAAGCTATAAATTAAAGAGGGAGGAAATCCATCCTCCCTCTTTAATTCTTATTTTTCAGATTATTGCGCCTCGCCACAAGTTTACCGCAGCTGCTGGATCGGACAAAGAACAGTAAAGCTGCTTTTACTCCCACTCTATCGTCGCGGGTGGCTTGCTAGTCACGTCCAAAACCACCCTGCTGATGTCTGTAACTTCATTGCATATGCGATGCGCAATTTTGTCAAGCAATTCACGGCTCAGGTAAACCCAATCGGCCGTCATACCGTCTGAAGACTCGACTGCGCGAAGCGCTATGGTATACCCATAAGTGCGCTCATCTTCTATCACGCCAACACTTCTAACGGGGAGAAGGACACAGAAAGCCTGCCATACTTTGTCGTAAAACCCGGATGAATCCAATTCATCCATAAATATAGCATCAGCTTGTCTGAGCAATTCCAGTTTTTCCGGCGTCACCTCGCCTAAGCATCTAACAGAAAGTCCCGGACCGGGAAAGGGGTGCCGACGCAATATCGAATGTGGGATCCCCAAAATAGCACCTATAGCCCGGACTTCGTCTTTAAAAAGATCTTTTAACGGTTCCAGCAGCTGTAATTTCATTTCTTCGGGCAATCCACCCACGTTATGATGGGTCTTTATAATAGATGCCCCCCTGCTTTCTTGTCCGCTTTCAATTACATCTGGATAAAGTGTGCCTTGGAGCAACCATTTTGCGTCGCCCACCTTTTCGGCCTCCCGCTCAAAGACGTCTATGAACGTTTTGCCCACCGCTTTCCGCTTCTCTTCGGGATCTGTAATCCCCTTTAAAGCCTGGAGAAATTCATTTGAAGCATCGACGTAGCGAACGTCTAGGTTCAATTTTTGGCGATAGACGGAAAGAACGTTTTCAGCTTCGTTAAGGCGCAAAAGGCCATTATCCACGAAGACACAATGAAGTTTATCCCCTATCGCCTTTCTAGTGAGCACAGCAGCCACAGTAGAATCGACTCCACCGGATAATGCGCAAATTACCTTGTCGTTTCCGACTATTTGTGCAACTTCTTTTATCTTCTCCTCCACCCAGTCCTCCAGATTCCAAGAAGGTTCGCAGCTGCATATGTCAAATAAGAAGTTCCTTAAAATTTCAAGACCATGTTCGGTGTGAGCTACCTCGGGATGAAATTGAAGGCCCCAAATCCGATCATCAAGAGTGGCCATCGCGGCTATGGACCCATCTTCACTTTTCGCTAAGGATCGCACGTTAGGTGGAAGCTGGGCGACAGAATACCCACGGCTCATCCAGGCGCAAAAACGCTTAGGTAGCCCCTTAAAAAGCTTGGCATTCTCGTCCTCGATCTCCACTTGAATACGTCTATATTCGGCTGACCCAGTTTTGGCTATTTTGCCACCCAAGATATGGCACAACAATTGCATCCCATAGCATATACCAAGAATGGGAATGCCAATTTCTAAGATCTCGCTTGATACCGTAGGGGCTTCTGAAAGTGGCACATTTCTTGAACTTCCCGAAATAACAATTCCCTTCGGGCTTTTTGAGCGTATCTCTTCTACAGAAGCATCCCAAGGAAGAATCTCGCTATATACGCGAAGTTCCCTAATTCTTCTTGCTATGAGCTGTGTATACTGAGAGCCGCAATCTAAGATAATTATGACGTCCTTGGCTTTCAAAGATTACACCTCCAAGTCATGCTCAAAAACTTATATCCGCAGGGAGACAAAAAAGGTCCGCCCATCGCGCCAGACCAGAAGGACAACCACTTCCGCACTTTGGCTTAAAGCGCGTTTTAAATCTTCTGCACTATTAACGGGCACACCATTCACTTCAAGGATTAAATCGCCCTCCCGAAGACCCACTTTATGAGCAGCAGAACCCACCTTTACCTCGGTAACCACAAGGCCTTGATCTTTTTGGATTCCAAATCTTTCTTTTAATGTAGGAGTAATAGGGGAAACTTCAATGCCCAGAGTATCTAAATCCGACGACTTTACATTGGAGGTCTCTGTTTGTCCGGGGATTTCTTCTAAAGTAACAGTGACGGTTTTGCTGCCACTCCGATTTACAACTTCTATTTTTAACTTGTCTCCAACCATATGTTTTCGCACTTGAAATACCAAATCTTGCGGATCTTTAATCTGAATGCCATCGATTTTAGTTATGACGTCTCCTCGTTTTATGCCAGCCTTTTCTGCGGGAGAATTGGGCATCACATCTGCAACTACCGCTCCTTCTTTGATCTTCAAATTGTAAGCTTGTATGAAATCCCTTGTAAGCGGTTGAACATAAACGCCAAGCCACCCTCTGCGCACTTTGCCATATGTCAACAGATCATCTATAACATTTTTAGCCATGTTAACTGGTATGGCGAAACCTATTCCTTGTGCGTAAGGTATGATAGCCGTATTAATTCCCACCACCTTGCCATCCAAGTCCAATAGCGGGCCGCCGCTGTTGCCCGGGTTTATGGCCGCATCGGTTTGCAAAAAACCGTCAAAGCTGAGATTCCCGGCGCGAACGGAACGATTCTTAGCCGAGATGACGCCAACAGTTACCGTATGTTCTAGGCCGAATGGATTTCCTATAGCAACGACCCATTCGCCAACTTGGACTGCATCAGAATCACCCATAGAAAGCACAGGCAGGTTGGTTGCAGTAACCTTTATCACCGCTAGATCGAAGGTCGGATCTTTCCCTACAATCTTCGCGTCAAGCTGTCTGCCATCGGCCAAGGTGACGATAATTTTATCAGCACTCTCTACAACGTGATTGTTAGTTAATATATAACCATCCTTGGAAACGATAAACCCCGAACCCTTGCCCCTCATTGGAATAACTTGAGTAAATCGTCGCCACTCTTCTCCGAAAAATTGCCTAAAAAGGGGGTCATCGATAAAGGGAATTAGAGGTTGTTGCACTAACGTTTCAGTGTCAATGTTAACCACCGCAGGAGACGCGTCCTGGGCTATTTTGGCTATGGGATTCCCAGTAACGGGATCGCTAGGTTTTGCCAGCGTTTCAAGCGGCATACTGATAATAACTATCCCTGCTAAAAGCAACATTAACACTTTGGAATATCTTTTAAACAACTTCACCACCTCCGAAATCTTCGACACCTAAGAAAGCATATATATCCTCAAGGGATACACACATCGTGAATTATACCTAAGACATTCATCGGTACTGCGCAGACGCCTTCTTCCAAAATTCTACCATGACGAGGACATGGCTACATCCAAAAAAAGAAAAAATCTACGACTACGGATTTAAATTGTATGATAAAAGCCATAACTTGATATAATTTAATTGTCTAACGATTGCGGCTGGTGTTATAAATTTTTAACTTTGTCAACCCATCTCAGATATAACAGTAGCTCAAGGAGTGAAATAATGACCAACAATAGCGAATATACTTGGTGTTGGCTCTAAAAGCCTAACTCTAGGGTGAAATCATGAACAAACTTGTAATAAACTACGGTATAAATCCTAAAGAAATGACAAAAGAAGCCTTAGAAGCTTTGTTGGATCCACGTCAAGTTAGGGGCAAAACCAAAATTGGGATAAAACCGAACTTGATAAAGGATGTCCCTTCAGAATCCGGAGCAACTACCTCGCCTGAAATAGTTGCTGGCATAATAGAATACCTCCTAGATTATGGTTGTAAAAATATAGTGGTGCTAGAAAGCAGTTCCATTGGGCACGATACCGATCGCGCTTTTTACGCCTGTGGATATAAGGACTTGGAATCAAAATATGCTGTTAAGTTATTAAATCTTAAAGACGATAAAGTTACTGAAGTAAGGGCTGCCGGCATAAAATTGACGATATGCAAAAGCGTTCTCGATCTGGATTATCTTATAAACGTACCTGTGCTTAAGGCTCATTGCCAGACCAAATTAACCTGTGCCCTTAAAAACTTAAAGGGCTGCATCCCCGACAGCGAGAAAAGACGTTTTCACTCCCAAGGGCTTCACCGCCCTATAGCTGCTTTAAACGTAGCTATAAAGACGGACTTAGTGGTAGTTGACGGCATGTGCGGCGATCTTACTTTTGAAGAAGGCGGCAACCCAGTGCCAATGAACCGCATTATGGTAGGCTATGATCCTGTGCTCATCGATGCCTATGGCGCTGAACTTATCGGTTTAAATCCTCACTCAATCAAATACATAACTTTGGCTGAGGAATATGGAGTCGGGTCAACGGATGTGGATAAGGCAGAAATAATAGAACTGGGACACCGCCAGGCAGGACAACCAATTTTAGCCTCCCCTTTGGCCCACCGGCTATCTAGTTACATTGACGCGCGATCCGCTTGCTCTGTTTGTTATGGCAGCCTCATTCACGCCCTTGCCAGGTTGCAGGATGAAGGTCTTTTAAAAGCCCTCTCCAAGAAAAATCTAAAAATTAAGATTGGCCAAGGATTTCGAAACAAAAAAGAAGAAGGGATTGGCGTCGGAAATTGCACTGCCGGCATAAGGCATAACTTGCCTGGGTGCCCGCCAAAAGCAAAAGATATCGTCGAGTACATTAGAAATGAACTTTGCAAAATAAATATAAATTGAGGAGGTAAACAAAATGCGCTTGCCAGAGCCATACAGAATTAAGGTTGTGGAACCCATTCGTTTGCTACCCAGAGAGGAAAGGGAAAAAAGACTCGAAGCAGCTGGATTAAATGTGTTTGCCCTGAAAGCAGAAGACGTGTTCATCGATCTTCTCACTGACAGCGGTACAAATGCCATGAGCGACAATCAATGGTCTGGAATCATGATTGGTGATGAGTCCTACGCCGGTTCCAGAAGCTTTTATCACCTTGAAGCAGCAGTCAAGGAAGTATTCGAATATAACTACGTCGTGCCAACTCATCAGGGTCGCGGCGCGGAAAACACACTTTTTAGCATACTGATAAAACCGGGCCAATACGTAATGGGCAACATGCATTTCGATACCACTGAAGCTCATATCCGTTTAAAGAAAGGAATACCAGTAAATCTCGTTGTGGACGATGCCTTCGATACCTCAAAATATCATCCCTTCAAGGGAAATGTTGACCTTGGCAAACTTGAGCGTTTCATTGCAGAAAAGAAACCGGAAAATATAGCATTCATGCTCATCACGATCACTTGTAATAGTGCTGGTGGGCAACCTGTATCCATGGAAAACACCCGAGAGGTTTCAAGGATATGCAGAAAGAACAATATCCCGGTTTACATCGACGCGGCCCGTTTTGCTGAAAACGCATATTTTATCAAAGCTCGCGAGAAGGACTACGCCGACAAGACAATTGCAGAAATCGTTAAAGAGATGTTCAGCTACGCCGATGGGTTCACAATGAGCGCAAAAAAAGACGCCTTAGTAAACATCGGAGGCATGATAGGAATTAAAGATGACGAAAGCCTTTATAACCGTGCAAGGGAAGTGAACATTACTTACGAAGGCTTCCCAACATATGGCGGACTGGCAGGACGAGATCTGGAAGCTGTAGCCAGAGGGTTAAAAGAAGTTTTAGATGTGGATTATTTAAGGGCTAGGATCGGTCAAGTGGAATACTTAGGTAAGCTACTCTCAGACGCAGGTATACCAATTCAAACCCCGGTGGGAGGACATGCTGTTTTCGTCGACGCAGGCAAATTTCTCCCCCACATAGAGGCCGAGGAATTTCCGGGAGAAGCTTTGGCAGTAGAGCTTTACCTCGAATCCGGCGTACGAGCTGTAGAGGTAGGCACTTGCATGATGGGAAGGGACGCTGAGGGGAAAAACATAATAGCACCCATGGAACTCTTGAGGCTAACCATCCCCAGAAGGGTCTATACGGATAACCATATGGGCTATGTAGCAAAGTCACTGATAGACATCTATGGCAAGCGTGAAACTGTTCGGGGGTTAAAATTTACCTATGAACCTCCAATACTCAGGCACTTTTTAGCCAGATTCGAGCGGGTTTAGACTATTTAAGCAATGCTCAATTAATGACGCCGATGAACGAGATGACACTACATGCTGTTTCTTAGCGAAAAGTCCATCGCGGAAAGATAGTACGCGATGGACTTTTAACTTTGCCAAAAGGATCGTTGACATATATTCAATTAACTTGTAAACTTTTTTTGTTAATTTTAAACAAAAATATCTTATTTATCAGGAAAGGTGACAAGGGATGACTAAAGAAGAGCTTGAATCGCTTTTACGAGACAAGATACCTGCATTACCCAAAAAAGCTAGAAAAGTAGCTGAATATTTATTGTCTAACATGAGAGAAGCAGCCTTTCGCTCCATTGGGGAAGTAGCCAACGAATTAAACGTATCGAAAGCTCAGCTAGTTCGAGTTTCCAGGATACTAGGTTTTAAAGGATATGCCGATTTAAAATCAGCTCTTCAAAAGGTCATTTTAGAACAGATAGATCCCGTTACAATGCTGGTCAAGGCAAAGGAGCGCGGTGAAGGCCTGGCACCAAGTATTTTAGAGGCGGAACACGCAAATTTGGATAGTACGTGGAGAATGGCTGACAAAGAAAAAATTGACGCCTTTGTCGAACTGGTCAAAGAAGCAAATAACATCTACTGCATGGGCTGGGGAATTTCTTCTCTCGTTGCGGAAACTTTTTACATGCGCTTCAGGGTAATGGGCCTTCCGGGACATATGATTAAACGAGGATCATTAGCCATGATGGAGCAAGTGCGGGGCGTAAAACAGGGCGATATGGTCATAGTTTGCGAACTGCCGAGTTATGTTGTAGAGGTTACAGAAGCAGTTACAAAATGCGCCTCACAGAAAGCAAAGATCATGACAATTACTGACACCGCAGCCGCTCCTGTTTGCTCCGTGGCAACACTTCAGTTTTACGTCAGCGCTCTAAGTCCAACTTTCGGAAGCAGCATCATAGGGCCCTTATTTTTGGCACATCTTTTAACTTCCATACTTTCCGTGGAGCTTGGAGAGGCTGCTCGAAGCGCTCTCGAAGAACAACTAAAGTTCCTGCACGACGAAAGGATCTTTCACCCTGTATTTGGCCTTAGATATTAAAACTGGGATGCAACTATTAAAAGCCATTCAACTTCAAGAGTTACTGATTGCAAGCCTCTCCTCCCTACTTAGCCTTAAAACATTAAATCTCGTAGCTTTGTCCGATCTCTAAAATTATTACCTCGGCCAGGGAGCCTACTTTCGATTGAAACTCATGGGGGTCTGCCTTTATTACAGGGAAGGTATCGTAGTGCATTGGAATTACCTTCTTTGGCTTTATGAATTCTACCGCTCTTACGGCGTCGTCAATGTCCATTACGTAGTTTCCGCCTATGGGCAACATGGCAAGATCTACTTGTTCTTGCTCGAGCAGCTTCATTTCCATGGTAAGACCCGTGTCGCCAGCATGATACAACTTTTTGCCTTCCACCTCAATTAAAAACCCGCATGGCGTTCCGCCGCACAACGTCTGATCTCCTTCGGTAATGCCAGAGCCATGCCATGCCGGAGTAAGCTTAACTCTCCCAAAGGGGAAAGCGTATCTGCCGCCCACATGCATGCTATGACATTTAAGGCCCTTTGACGTCAAATAGGCGGAGATCTCGGCATTAGCTATTACCGTTGCGTTAGTATTTTTAGCTATTTGAAGGGTGTCACCCAAGTGATCGTCATGCCCATGGGTAATAAAGATATAATCTAGTTCTTTCACATCCGATGGTTTCCATGCACTAGAAGGATTGCCTGACAAAAAAGGATCAATCAGGGCTTTAATTCCTTTTCCCTCAATGTAAAAGGCCGCATGCCCAAGATATGTCACCTTAGCCATCTATCATCGCCTCCCTCTCGTAAAAAATCTTATAAATCTTTGGAAAACCTAAAAAAGCCCAGGTAAGGCCACATTTATATTATACTCAACTCAACAAACACCTACACTAGCCGATTGAACCTTGTCCAACTGCTGGGATACTTGTTTATCTTTTTAAACATATCATTTAACAGTGAAGTCCCGGGATGACCTTTTATATGGCCGCTTCTAATAGCCCTAAGATATCTTCGTGTGGCGTCAAATACGCGATCCACAGAGTGCGTCATCTTGCCACCACGCTCCCACAACCAAAACCCCACGCCCCATTTTGGGATCTCTTCTGGTGAAGTGGGGCCGAAAAGGCCAATTACAGGTACTCCTCCACCAAGCGCTATATGCAACCCAAGCGTATCTACGCTTATAAGCAAATCGAGGTTGTATATCCAATCAACATAACTTTGCATGTCTCCGCCTGGCTGCCATGTCACCTTGCAGCCCAATGCATTCAACTTCTTGGACAAGCCCCACCAGCGCTCCATAGGCCAACCTTTTTGTGGCCATTTAATACCCACTCTTGGATTCAATCCAACTAAGGGCGTCTTGCGAGTTTCACCCACTTGTACGCGGAGATAAGACCAATAAGGCTCACCCCTCCAAGTCATGCCGCACAACTTATAAAGCCAATGCGGATGCGAATACCTGCTACTGCCTTGGCCAGAGGAAATGACATCTTCCAATTCCGGAAATCTAGGCACGGTTCGCCAACAATGACCATCTAAATAAAAACCCCTAGTCTTTGTCTCCCATTTTTTCGGAATGGCAACTTCCGTTCTTTCAAGATAAAATACCTCATCCGGCTCTTCAACCTCGTCGAACGAGTCCACAAAGCGCAAGTTTTGCCTCGGTGGAAAAAGTGCTCGTAATTTTTTAGGAACACCATACCAATATACTTCATTATCACGAGGCAATAAACGAGATAGCAACACGCCACTTCTAAACACCTCACCATCAGAGATGCCCTCCAAGTGAGAGTCCCGCAGCAATTCCGTATCGCCAGTCTTGACAATTAGGTAGCGCATTTTGCTTTCACCTTTATCCGCGACGAACTATAATGTCCCGATTCATCGTACTCAATTCCCAAAAGTTGCATTGTAAGATCGTAATTTGATATATTTGCTTGTATTAAATTATCCTTGTTTTTTTCGTACCAAGCTTGCATGAATTTCGACTCCTTCCATCCTTCGACGAATAAAAAACCATTCAGCGCAACGTCCCCTTCGAGATCATATAACCAATCCTCACGCGTCTGTTCAACAACCAGGCCACGTCCCTTCAGATGCTTTAATGTCAACTTTGCTCCTCCTCGTCCTCTGTTGCTATTACCTTAATGTGTAGTTCCTCCAACTGACTTTCGTCGACGTATGAAGGAGCACCTGAAAGCAAACACTGCGCCTTTTGGGTCTTGGGAAAAGCTATGACATCACGAATTGATTTAACTCCGGCTAGCAGCATCACCAGCCTGTCGAACCCAAGAGCTATCCCCCCATGGGGAGGCGTCCCGTAAGAAAGCGCTGTAAGCAAAAACCCGAAACGATCCAAAGCTTCCTCTTTGTTTAAACCCAGGACTTTAAACACACTTTCCTGCACTTTGGGATCGTGAATTCTAATGGAGCCTCCTCCTATCTCGTTCCCATTTAATACTATATCATAAGCGCGGGCCCTCACATTCCAGGGGTCGCTTTCAAGTAAATGCAAGTCTTCGTTTTTGGGCGAAGTAAAGGGATGATGAACAGAAACATAACGGTTTTCCGCTTCGCTCCACTCAAATAAAGGAAAATCCACTACCCACAAAAAGGCCAGCTTATCTTTATCGACAAGATCATGTTTTCTTGCAACTTCCAATCTGAGTTGACCCATGACCTCGCACACTTTGCTTTTGTCCTCGTCAGCCATGACAAAAAGGGCTTCTCCTTGAGATAATTTTGATCGATCTATTAATAACCTTGTGCCCTCTTCATCTAAAAACTTGACTATAGAACCTTTTAACTTATCACCCCACTGAAAACAGGCCAAACCTTTAGCTCCAAGCTCTTTGGCCATAGCTTCAACAGTACTCACTTCCTGCCTGGATAAAGATGCACCATCGGGTAATACAAATCCCTTAATAGCTCCATTTTTTCCTACTTCAAAGGCTCTAATTCCCCTGCCATCGAAGACGTCTTTTAAGTCAACAAGCTCAAAGGGTATCCTTAAATCTGGCTTATCGGAACCGAAGCGTTCCATTGCATCGGCGTAAGATAAACGCATAAAGGGCGTCTGAATCTGCACTCCTAACGTCTCGCTAAAGAGCCCTTTCATGTAAGCTTCAATGAGGCTAAAGATGTCTTCTTCGGTTGCAAAGCTCATCTCCACGTCAATCTGAGTAAACTCCGGCTGTCTATCGGCCCTCAAGTCTTCATCCCTAAAACATTTGACTATCTGAAAATATTTATCCAAGCCTGATATCATCAAAATTTGCTTAAAAATTTGCGGCGACTGAGGAAGGGCATAAAACTTGCCGGGGTTCACCCTGCTTGGAACCAAGTAGTCCCTTGCACCTTCGGGTGTTGACTTTGTCAACATAGGAGTCTCTACCTCAACAAAACCCTCCCCATCAAAAAATACTCTTGTGTATTGTGCCGCCTTGCTCCTTAGGCGTAAATTTCCTTGCATGGCCTTACGCCTTAAATCCAAATATCTATATTTAAGCCTGATATTTTCATCAACCGCATCAGCCTCATTTGGATCGAAAGGAGGAAGCGCCGAAGGAGACAGTACTAATAAATCTTTAGCGATGACCTCGAAGTTTCCAGTCGCCAAGGAAGGATTTTCAGTACCGGCTGGTCTTCTTTTAACCGTACCTTTTATCGCCACTACATATTCGCTTCTAAGCTGTTTTGCCCTTTCGTGTAGAGACACATCGGTTTCAGGATTGATAACCACCTGAACTAAACCTGTATGATCCCAGATTTCAAGGAATATAATGCCCCCTAGGTCCCTCCTTTTTCGTACCCATCCGTTAATTACAATCGTCTTATCCTCATCGTCTTGGTTCACCCTACCGCAATAAACCGTTCTTTTCCAATTTTCGTCAAAAAAAGCGCCAGACAATTCGTTTCGCCTCCAAAGTTTAACGTACAATATACTGCTTTATATGATTCATTAAAGAATTTTGATGAACTTCCTCTTGAAGCCCGCTGGCGAGATCTTTTACGGTAACCACGCCTTTTTGTATCTCGGCACTACCTAATATGCATGCTAGCTTTGCCTTTTTGTTTGAAGCCATTTTAAGTTGTGAGCTAAGTGATTTGCCAGAATAATCCATATCGGCGCTTACTTTATCGCGCCTGATGTCGTAAAGCAATTTCAAGCCCGCTTTTCTTGCTGAGTCATCTGCTATTGCGACAAATACATCAATGCCTGGTTTTCGGCCAAAATCGCACCCTTGGCCCTCCATCGTCAAAACAATCCGCTCAATACCAGCAGCGAAACCCACTCCCGGCACATGATGACCACCTATAGCCTCAGCCAAATTATCGTACCTTCCACCGCCACATACTGCATTTTGAGCCCCAAGTTCGCCCGAAAGAACCTCAAAGGCAGTCTTTGTATAGTAATCTAAACCACGCACAAGATTTTTGTCCTCTTTATAAGAAATGCCAAGCAGTGACATGCCTTCTTTCACTTTTTGAAAGTGTTCACTACATTCGTCGCACAAATAACCGACCATGCCTGGAGATTCCTTCATTATCTCACGGCAGTGTTCATTTTTGCAGTCCAGTATCCGCAAGGGATTTCTCTCAAACCTGTTTTGACATGTTTTACATAATTCGTCATAGTTGGATCCGACATATTCTTTTAAAGCTTCTCGATAAACAGGCCTGCAGGCTGGGCAGCCTACAGAATTCACCACTACCTCGAGATTAGAAAGCCCGAGAGTGTCGAACAAATAAACCGCAAAAGTTACTATTTCCAAATCCACCTCAGGAGCCCCAGAACCAAGGGCCTCAACATCAAGCTGCCAAAACTGGCGATATCTGCCCTTCTGTGGACGCTCATACCGAAACATAGGCCCAACGCTCCATAGCTTCACAGGTTGCACTCTTTTTGACATTCCATGCTCCAGATAACACCTTACCATGGAAGCTGTAAGTTCCGGTCGTAGCGTCAAGCTCCTGCCCGAACGATCCTTGAAAGTATACATTTCTTTTTCTACGACGTCTGTTGAATCTCCTATACCTCTTGAAAATAATTCTGTATGCTCAAAAATGGGTAAATGCACTTCATCATATCCGAAAGCATCGGCCACTTTTCTCGCAGTTTCAACTACATAAGCCCATTTCCACGATTCATCGGGAAGTACGTCCCTTACTCCTCTAGGTGCTTTGATGATGTCCATGATTTATCGACGCCTCCTATTTCTTTGCAATCAGTAATTTATAATGATAGCAAAAATTATGATATCAAAAGATTCGCATAGTAAAAAGCGCGGCTCCTCCTATTGCCGCGCTTTCAGTACTTCTACGTCGGGGATTTGCCTATCAACATCTACGAAGGATTATCTTGATTCCAGCTGAAACTTAATTGCCGTCCTTTCCTCACCATCTATACTAATTTTAGCGAAAGCAGGAATGCAAATTAGATCAATGCCATTAGGAGCCACGTAGCCCCGTGCAATCGCTATCGCCTTAACGGCCTGATTTACCGCCCCTGCACCTACTGCTTGCACCTCCACTGCACCCTTCTCTCGCATAACTGCAGCTATAGCTCCTGCGACAGATTTTGGCTGAGAGTTTGCCGAGACCTTGAGAACTTCCATTGCATTCGACCTCCCTGTAAATTAGGCTCTTCATTCATCGTGTATATATCCCCGACTTTACATCGCATTGCCTATCATAGTATACCTATATCTCCCGAAAATTTGCAAGCTAAACTATCCTGAAAAATCAATAAATTGCAAGAATTGTTAGTCTTTTTTCTTACGCTTTCAGCTTACCTTTCTCGACTGAAGAACCTTCAGGCCTTCCTTTTTACTTTAAAACCCTTTAGAAAATAAATCTCACCACAAATGTATGAGCAATGGTAAGATAACAATGAGGGCGACCGAATGGTGGCGATTTGTGTATATGTAAAAATGGACAAACGATAAGTCTCAAACCAGAATAGGGCTTTTCATGCCGTTTTTAAAGAAACTTACATTACTCGTATAATTATCAAGCTTAAACCTATAAACATCGCTTTAGGAACGCATTGAAGGCAAGTTTTTGTTCGGTTCCACCTCTTTCGCAAATGCTATTTGAGATACAGGGAGGTTGCCACATCATGAGAGCGTTAACAATTCTAAAAGACCTATGGGAAACTATTGGAAGCGTACTTCCTTTGGCAATTATACTTGTACTTTTTCAACTAATTATACTAAAAAAACCAATTAAAAATATCAAAGAATTTATATTAGGGATTCTTCTCTGTATATTCGGTCTACATTTCTTCTTAAAGGGCGTTTTCTTGAGTCTCCATCCCTTAGCTAATTCGGTAGGAGAAAGCATTGTTGTATTAAATAATAAGTGGTTAATAGTTGTAGCAGCATTTGCCATCGGATATTTGGGAACTCTCGTCGAACCAGCTTTAAAGGCATTAGCCTTAGAGGTTGAAGAGGTATCTGTTGGAGCCATACCTCGCAAAACCTTGATTCATGCCGTTGCCATTGGGTTTGGCAGCGGAATGGGCATTGGCGTGTATAAAATCTTAAACAATATACCTTTTTCGAAAATCGCGACATTTTTACTCTTATTGATTGTCATACTGATTCTCTTCACTCCAGAGGAATTCGTATCTATAGCTATGGACTCCGCTAGCGCAACTACCGGCCCCGTTAACATCCCCATCAACATGGCCATAGCAATTGGCTTAGCAAAGGTGCTTGAAAATGTTGATCCATTGACATATGGTTTTGGCATTATTGGACTCACTTCAATCGGTGCTGTAATATCAGTACTTGCGCTAGGAATACTAACGAAAATATAAATCCATAAGCAAGCAAGGAGAGATAATGCCATGGAAGTTAAATGTATCGTCGCCATAGTTGAAAGAGGAAAAGCTGACAAAATAGTTGAAAAGGCAAAAGAAGCGGGTGCGAAAGGAGCCACCATCATCTACGGGAGAGGTACAGGACAATCAGAAGCGTTGAAATTTTTTAATTTACGCATAGAGGCATCCAAAGAAATAATTTTGATTCTTAGTGACATAAACGAATACAAGTCTATATACGAAGCTGTTGTGAAAGAAGGCAGACTTCACGAGCCCGGTACGGGCATCATATTCACTTTCTTAGTATCTGAATTAACTGGATTACATCATAGGGAACGTATAAAAAATTGAAGCAGATAGCCTAAACCATAGCCACTTAAAAAGATGGTGGCTAGTGCTATTTTTTATGCATTTTAAGACCGAATTCGATATTTTAAGGATTTTATAAGCGTTTCTCAAAGACCTTACATCTTAAAACAGTTCTTAAAAGCAGCAAACAAGAAAGCTAATGGAGATTTCTGAAGCGGGTTTTCAGTCACAGGGTCACGCATGAGAAATGCACTATAAGTAACCTCGAATTGAAAATGATCTTCCTAAAGTTGCTATAACCCACGATCACCTGACGATTAATCAAATAAATCTTATAAGATTAGACCCTGGTAAATATGGCACAATTAAACGCTTCTATATTTATAAGTATTTCCCTCCAAACCTTGCCTTTAGACTTAACCCAATGCAATATCTCGGCTTAAACATATAAATCTAACCGAGATATTAAAAATCAAGCATGTATGACAAAAACAATTATGGATTTTAGTAATCATTGATAGTATAATGAATCCTAAGTCTAGAATAAAAGGAGGGAAATTAAATTGTCGGAAAACAAGGCTAAACGGAGGAGAAGGAGAAGTACCATAGAAGAAATGATTATCAAAACACAAGAAAAACTGGAAAGAACCAAGAAAAGATTTATCAATAAGCATACCGATGAGATCGTTAATATGTTTACTCAAATTGTGGAAACTGCCCGATTGGATACCTTCGATGTCTTGAACGATTATATAAAGATAACCAACGAGGATGATCGCAGAAAGTTCGTTAACGATCTAATTGCCAACGCAGCCCGTAATATAGACGTGAATACCCAATAGCAAAGAACATGCTACAAAATAAAATATAGAAGGGTATAATCAACGCTAATTTCTTGTTTATAAATACAATGCACAAAATTTTAAGGGGCGCTTCTTGCGAAACGCCCCTTCGATAGGCTATTGAAGTGTCACTCTTAAAAGTTATAGAGCCGTTACTTCAGATGCCTGTGGCCCTTTGTTTCCCTGAACTATCTCGAAAGAAACTCTTTGACCTTCAGCCAACGTCTTAAAACCATCTTGCTGTATAGCGCTGTAATGAACAAAGACGTCGTTGCCGCTGTCTGCAGTGATGAAACCATATCCCTTAGACTCGTTAAACCATTTGACTGTTCCTTCTGTTCTCACTAATGTTGCCTCCTAAATACTTGTTCTAAAAATTTTTAACTCGTCGATGGCGCCTACCGACACAACCATCTTACATCCTTTTATTCAAAAGTCAAGTGTTTTTTAATTTTAGATATCGAAAAATTTACTCGGTGTGAATCACAAATTACCATAATTCGCGCGTTTCGTCTTCTCCAATAAAGCACTAAAATACCCGCGCTCCTAAAGGTGGGTCATCGTCAACAGATAGCAATAATACGCCTCCTCCCTCACCTGGTACCCCTAACACTAAAACTTCGCTTTTAAATCCAGCAATGATCTTGGGAGGGAAATTTATTACGGCCACGACTAATTTCCCCTCAAGAGAATTGGGAGAATAAAGCTCCCTAAGCTGAGCACTGGACTGTTTTGTGCCAATCCCAGATCCAAAGTCGATCCACAACTTATAGGCTGGTTTTTTGGCCTTTTCATTGGGTTCTGCCTTCAAAATTTTCCCCACTCTCATATCCACAGCTTGGAATTGTTCGTAATCTATCGTAACCATGATAACCTTCCCTCCTTCATACTTAATGCTATGTTATATACTATACTGGAAATCAATATTTCGATCCGTCATTTCGGCGATAAAAACTGCGGTTATGACTGTCTCTCACGCTGACACACGAGTAAAATGACAGTAGCAAATTGTTGGCAAACACATATTTTATACTGTTTTTGCCCGTTTCTTATTACAGATCACCTAATGGAGGTCTTTTTGGTGGGAAAAACTTTAAGGATCTTTGGAATTTTAGGCATCATCATCGGATTTCTTATAATGATCCCCTTAGTTACAATTCCATCGGGAATTGCCATCGTCATAAACGGAATCGTGCTTTACGCAATTGGAAGAATTTACGACGACGTACGAATCATCAAGGACAAGCTAAATCTTCCCTAGCTCAAAAATCTCTGCGTAGCCGCATAGCTGTGTCGTGAGCGGACAACCCTTCGGCGCCAGCGATTGTCGCTCCATGTAGGGCAAGATCTGACGCTGCCTTTTGCGACAAATACAAATGTTGCATGGGACGAAGGAACGTGCCTACCCACAGTCCGCCCTGAAACTTTGCAGATCCGCCTGTCGGTAAGACATGGTTTGTGCCTGCGATGTAATCGCCGAAGGGCACTGCGGAGTGTTGTCCCAAAAAGGCAGCCCCGTAGGACGAAAAAAGTTCAAGTCCAGAGGTAGGCTCTTTAATTACCAGTTCCAGATGTTCCGGGGCTATGCCATTTGCAAAATCAGCAATTTCCTCCAGGCTACCAACCGCTACGGTTGCCCCTTTTTCCCAGGAAAGAGAAGCTACAGAAGCGGTCTTTAAATCAGAAAGTAAATGACGGACCTCTTCAATCGCTTTTATGGCAAGCATCTCTTCCGTGACGAGAAGCATCGCCTTGGCGCTCGGGTCATGCTCAAGTTGTGCGAGCATATCGGCCGCTAAGAACTTTGGGTTTGCACTTTCATCCGCGACGATTAAGACTTCACTGGGGCCAGCTAAGCCGTCGATGCCAACGACACCAAAGACTTGTCTCTTTGCCTCCGTAACAAAGGCGTTACCGGGACCCACGATGAAATCCACGCGTTTTATATCGCCTGCCCCAAAAGCAGCTGCTGCAATGGCTTGGGCTCCTCCAACGACCCAAGCTTCATTCACATCGAGCAATCCCATGGCAGCAAGCGTCACAGGGCTAGGGCTGCCTTCTTTTCCTGGTGGCGTTACGATTACTATTCTTTCAACGCCGGCTTCTTGCGCAGGAATTACGCCCATTAATACGCTGCTGGGCAAGGGATATCTTCCCCCGGGAACGTAAACGGCGGTGCTTTTTACGGGAACAAATCGCATTCCGGCTATTTGGCCCTCGGCTATATCACATTCGAAGTTTTTAAATATATTTCTTTGTGCCCTGTGAAAGGCCCTTATATTTTTTCCAGCGACCTTTAAAGCTTCCTTTAAGTTTGATGGTAAATCATCCCAGGCTTTTGCCATATCATCCGGATCTATCCTAAAGGGCGTTATGCCATCCAAAGACTTGCTTATCTTCGACAAGGCTTCCCAACCGTTTTCTTTTATTTGAGTTAAAATGTCGTTGACCTTACTTTGCACTTCGCGTGTCAAATCCTCGGCTTTAGTATCATCGGGTCGTTTTAGAAAACGCATAACTTCTCGCTCCTTCGCTAAATTCTCAAACAACTAAATTACTTACTTCTCCAGGCACATGTATCCATTCGAGAGCAACCCGAACATTTGGGAAACAGCTCGTCATTAGCATAATTTGGCCCCATGCCCACCATGAAGGTAACGGAGTAAAAAGGTTTTAACATGTGACGCTCATTTGCATCAACACCATGGTTTTCCCCACCTAAAAGCTCCAATATAAGGGGCTGCACTGACAAGGGCAATCCGGGGGTGGAACCCGGTATGTGAACCGAACTTAAGCCAAAATATCTTTGACGCGCCACACTCAAGATAATGTTTTTTATTTTCTTAATGACTTGTCCCATCATGGCAACACTGATTTCGCTTAAAATATAGGAGGCAAGCACTTCATTCATAGAATTATACCTTTGAATCTCTTCTTCAATAGCCCTTCCGAGGGTGACTAACCCAACAAAGACCTCGCTCGCAGTAGCAAAGTCTGATAACCCATCGTGTCTTCTAAAGGCAATAGTTCTATCATCAACAGAAAGAGTCAATGCCCCTTCTTTAAAATAAGGGGTACAAATCTCATATAACAATACCGGCCGGACTACCCTTTCTGCCACGGCTAGCAATTCTTTCGCCTTTCTTTTTATAACGTCCTGTCCGCTTTTACCCTTCCTTGTTGGGTCAAATAAAATACTCAAATCCAACTCGGATAAGGCAATTTTTATTTCTACGACTGCCATAAGGTGCCTCCTCTAAAAACTAATCTAAAACAACCTTGACTGCTTTTTAAAAGATTCATTATATTGTATCTTAACACCAACAAAAAAGTTCAACACAAAAAGGGGCGTTCAACTCATGTTGGCACAGACCATGATCGAAAGGGCGAAGGCAATACAGGATTGGATGGTAAAAATCAGGAGGGATTTTCACAAATATCCCGAACTTTCGTCACAGGAAAAGCGCACGCGCGATATGATAACAAGTTACCTCAAGAGCTTGGAAATACCTTATAAAACGTTTAACTACCATTATGGCGTCATTGGCCTGATAAGAGGAAAGGGCGGCTCGACCGTAGCCTTGCGCGCCGACATGGACGCCCTCCCCATCGAAGACAGGAAACACGTAGAATACGCCTCACAAAACAGGGGCGTTATGCATGCCTGTGGGCACGATGCCCACATGACGATATTGCTGGGAGCAGCGAGATTGCTAGCGGAAGACAAAAACTTGCTTCAAGGCAACGTTCTGCTTGTCTTTCAACCGGCTGAAGAAACAACAGGTGGGGCAAAACAGATGATAGAAGATGGTATTTTCGATGATAGCGTAAAGGCCATCTTTGGCCTTCACGTATCGAACGAGATACCGACCGGCAAAATCGGCATCAGATATGGCCAGATGAACGCTGCATCCGATATGCTAACGCTTAAAATCTTAGGCAAAAGTACTCACGGAGCATATCCCCATGAAGGTGTTGATGCCATAGTGATCGCGGGGCAAATGATTTGCGCCCTGCAAACGATAATAAGCAGGGCAACGGACCCCAGGGATTCGGCCGTGTTGACCTTTGGCACCATAAGGGGCGGCAGTCAAAACAACATCGTAGCCGATGAAGTAACGCTGACAGGAACCTTAAGGACTTTGTCACCAAGCACTCGTGAGGCTTTAAATGATAAGATAAGACAATATGTAGAATATATCCCCAAAGGCATGGGAGGCCGAGGAATTTTGGAAAGGATAAAAGGATACCCTGCGCTGACAAACCATCCTCAATGGGTGAAATTGATAATAAAAACGGCAACTTCTCTTCTCGGAAAGGATGCAATCCTTCGACTGGAAAAACCGAGCCTTGGAGTAGAAGATTTTGCTTATTTCCTCGAAAAAATACCGGGAGCTTTTTACCAACTGGGATGCCGCAACGAGGCAAAGGGAACAATCCATCCGGGCCATAACGATTTATTCGACATAGACGAAGATTGTCTTCCCATTGGAGCGTCTTTGCAAGCTGCTTGCGCTTTGGAAGCGCTTTCTTCATTTTAATGATCGACAAAATATGGCCAGAATTGCCCCATTTCAAAGGACATCTGGATATGGGCGCTTAGCCCCCTTTCATTTACATTAAAGTAGCGACAATAAAACATAAGGGGGATTACTGAATGAAAAGATGTGGATGGTGGAGCACAGTTGTCATCTTTGCCCTTTTAAGCTTATTTTTCGTGGCCGATTTTGCTCATGCGGAAAAAGAGCAGCTTAATGCCTATACCATATGGTCGGAGCGTTATGCCAATGCGATATTCACCGCCTTCACAAAAGATACGGGCATCAAGGTCAACTGGATGAGGTTTTCTTCAGGAGAAGTACAGGCAAGACTTGAGGCTGAAAAAAATAACCCTCAAGTTGACGTCGTGTTCGGCAATATGGCCGAGGCCTTTGTGGACGGCGTCCAAAAGGGACTTTTCGATCCTTACAAACCAAAGGGCGCGGAAAACATTCCCGATGCCTTCAAGGATCCTAAGGGGTATTGGACCGGCGTCGCCATAGACCCGATTTGCTTCATGTTCAACACTAAATTCTTAAAAGATCACGACTTAAACCCGCCGACGTCCTGGCAGGATCTGCTAAATCCCACATATAAGGGACAACTTCAAATGGCCGATCCGAGGACTTCAGGCACAGGGATGTACAGGCTTCTAAGCGTCATACAGGCCATGGGAGAAGACGAAGCCTACAAATACGAAAAGGCCTTGAGCCAAAACGTTCAGGTTTACACTAAAAGCGGCGCGGGCGGAGCGCTCCCCATAGCCAGGGGACAGGCAGCGGGCGGCATATTCTTTCTGGTTGACGCCCTGGAGATGCAAAAAAAAGGCTACAACGTAACAATAAGCTATCCCAAAGAAGGCGTCGTCGCCGGCATCGAGGCAATGGGCTTGGTCAAAGGAGCTAAACATCCCGATCTTGCCAAGAAGTTTTTGGACTGGGCTTCCACCGAGAGGATGCAAAAATTATATGAGGAAAACGATATCAACTTGATACCGAGCAACCCCAACGTACCAGTTTTCGATCCGGCTTTGGATATATCAAAAATAAAAGTTTTACCTTTAGATGTCGAATGGGCGGGCAAAAATCGCGATCGCCTGGTCGAGCGATGGATAAATGAGGTCCTTCAGTAAAAATAAACGACGTCAAAAGCCCGATACCGCGCTAGTGGCCTTGTGGCTTGGGATATGGATATTTTTAAGCGTGTTTGTCCTATACCCCTTAGCGCGGTTAATTTACGTGGTATTTTTTTCCGACGGCGGAGTGAGCTTAGCCGTTTTAAACAAGGTGTTCAGCAGTTGGTACAACAGAAAGGCCTTCATAAACAGCCTGATTTTGGCTTCGGCAGTAGGAATTAGCGGAACCGCATTCGGTTTTTTATTCGCCTTCTCGGTCACGAGAATCAACTTGCCCAAAATCGTTAAGTGGTTTATAAGCGCCATCATCGTGCTTCCCTTCGTGTCTCCGCCTTTTACAAGCAGCATAGCTTTAACGATGGTACTGGGGCCAAACGGATTGCTGCTTAAACTACTTCACATACCGGATTTCAACATTTACGGATTCCTTGGGACCTGGATAGCAGAAACCTTGACCTATTTCCCCGTTGCGTTTCTAACGCTTACGGCGGTGCTTCAAGCGATAGACCCGAACCTAGAAGACGCGGCAATGAGCATGGGAAGCACCGCGTGGCATACTTTCTGTACGGTGACGTTGCCCTTGAGCATCCCGGGGCTTGCTAACGCGTTTTTGCTGCTTTTCGGGAGTTCCCTGGCGGATTTCGCCACTCCACTGGTCATGGCAGGTCACACCTTTCCCGTCTTGCCAACGCAAGCTTACATGCAGATAACGGGTATGTACGACATTCAAGGAGGGGCAGCCATTTCCTTTGTGTTGCTCGTTCCCGCCCTTATTGTGTACTTGCTGCAGCACTACTGGGTAGAAGGCCGTTATTACGTTACCGTATCAGGAAAAGCCGGCGCTCGCTCCAAGCCCAAGGGTGCCGGTACTATTGCCGAAGCTGTGATGTTGGCCGTCATTTCCTTCATTTCTTTGTTCATCATTTTCCTTTATTCCATAATATTTTTGGGATCCTTGGTCAAGGTCTGGGGAGTGGACAACAGCTTTACCCTGGAAAATTACATGTACGTCTTCACTGTAGGATGGAAGGCCGTAAAGGACACCGTTATGATAGCCCTTGTGTCAACCGGAATCGGCAGCGTGCTGGGCGTTGCAATAGGTTATCTCGTAAACAGAAAGGAATTGCCCGGGAGGAAGGCCTTGGAGTTTATGTCTTTACTTAATTACGTACTGCCCGGAACGGTCATAGGCATCGCGTACGCCATAGCATTTAGCTCAGGCCCGATAGTATTGACTGGGACCATGACGATCATCGTAGCGCTTTGCGTATCGAGATATGACGCAACGGGAATCAGGGCTACGACAGCTACGTTAAAGCAAATAGATCCTTCATTAGAAGAGGCGTCGCTTAACTTGGGCGCTTCAAAACTGACTACATTCAGAAAGGTAACGGTGCCTTTGATTGCACCGGCGATAGCCACCGGGACGCGTTATTTATTCGTGGTCTCCATGACCGCGATAAGTGCTACGATATTTCTGGTCTCGGTGCGATGGAGCTTGCTGACCGTGCGGATACTTGAGTGCATCACGGAGCTGTTATTCGCACAGGCGGCGGCCTTTTCTGTGGTCCTGGTACTCATAGTCGCGCTAGCTATGTGGGCCATAAGGTTGCTTTTTAGCATGCTCTACCCTAATTATTTCAGGGAGCAAAGGGGGATATAAATTGACCGTGCCCATTTATCTAAAACATTTGACCAAAGTCTTTTACAGCAACGGAACTGCTCTTAAGGCGGTAGACGACGTCAACCTTCAAATCGAAGCAGGAGAATTGGTGACATTGCTTGGACCCTCGGGATGCGGAAAGACCACTATCCTGCGCATGATAGCCGGGTTTGAAACGCCGACGGAAGGACAAGTCTTCATTGGCAAACGTGACGTGACGGATATAGTAGCAAACAAACGTAACATAGGATATGTATTTCAAAACTACGCCTTATTTCCTCACATGACAGTATTTGACAACATCGCCTACGGGCTTAAGGTGAGAAAGTTACCAGCCTATGAAATCAAAAGACGCGTCACTGAAGCCCTTCAAATGGTGAGCTTAGAGGGTGTAGAAAACCGCTTCCCAAATCAACTGTCGGGCGGAGAACAACAAAGAGTTGCATTGGCACGGGTTTTGGTGATCAAACCTCAAGTGCTGCTCATGGACGAACCGTTGTCCAACCTCGATGCAAAACTTAGGATATACATGCGCGCCGAGATTCGTCAATTGCAAAAGAAGCTTGGCATCACTTGCATTTATGTGACCCACGATCAAAAAGAAGCCTTGGCGATGGCGGACAGGATCGCCGTCTTAAACGAGGGCAAAGTTGAACAAGTAGCAACGCCTTTCGAGCTTTACGTCAACCCGGCTTCCCTTTTTGTCGCCGACTTTATCGGCCAAGCCAATATCCTTAAAGGGAAAGCTTCTTCTATCAAAGGCGAACTCATGGATGTGCTTTTTCACGGAGTTACCTTTACCGTTCAAATTGACGCTCAAAGGCGTTTTAAATTTAACGTTGGAGACGAAGTCGCGTTGGTCGTCAGGCCTGAATCGATCAAGCTTGGCAATGTAGACAACAGGTCGCTAAAAGGCAAGGTAGTTAGCGCGGTATTCCTCGGAGACGAAATCGAATATGCCGTAGAAATAACGTCAGGCGATCTGATCCGCGTAACCGAACCTTACCGCAAAGATGCCCACCTTTACAGTGAAGGAGAAACCGTCGGACTCTACCTAGACCCCTTAGACATTAAGGCCTTGCCAGTGTAAAAAAGAAGGATGCATTGAAACCACAGGTATAACTACAATTACATCGGATTTTACACCAGTTGCCCCATGCGAATGTTCATCCCGTCAAAGGCGTTAGCTCTCTTTATGGAGTGCCATCTTTTTTTATATATGATGCTACCTACATAGCACAAAACATTCACGGTATGTCTTTTAGGGCCTTTAAGCGCTCATAGATGGGAGGATGAGTTAAGTACCACATCTCGTATAAAGGATGCGAAGTAAGCCATCCAAGGTTGCTGGTAGAAATCTTTGAAAGCGCTTGGGCCATCTGATGGCCGCCTAAACGACTGGCAGCAAAAAAATCTGCTTCCAGTTCCTGCCTCCTTGAAACGCTCAATATCAGGGGTTGAAAAAATAGGGTTACAAGCATATTCAAAAACAAAAAAGCATAGACCGCGAAAGTTTGCGGACTTTGTGCATGAAAGCTTTGGCCAAAACCGGCGTTGAACATGATGTAGGCAAGAAGGATCAAAATAATCTGCGCTGTCCAAAGAAGCCCCATGCGCTTTATGGCGTGCCGAGATATCCAATGGCCAAGCTCATGCCCAAAAACGGCACATACTTCGTCCGGGGTTAAGCTTGAAAGCAACGTGTCGAAGAGGACTATCTTCTTCGCCTTCCCTAGGCCGGACACGAAAGCATTGCTGTGTAACGTCCTTTTGGAAGCATCCGCTACATATATGCCACTATTTTTTAAGCCCATCTCTGCCAGGAAGCTTTCCAGCTTCTCCGCTACTTCTCCTTGAGCAAGGGGCGTTAGTTTAAAAAACATCGGAATTATTACAAAGGGGAGGATGAACATAGCCACTATCTCAAACAAAATTAAAGCTATGGCCAAATAAAGAGGCCATAAAGGACTTTTAAAAAGCAGGGCGAAACAGCCAAGCCCGCCAAAAGACACAAGGGACATCAAGATGAGTTTTATAGCTTGATCTCTGAAGAATGTTTTTTTGGTCACACGGCTGAAGCCAAAGGTACGTTCAACGTCAAAAACCTTTATCCAGCTCCAGGGTAAAGAACATATCCAAAAAAGCAGGGCCATTGAAGCACCTAACAGCCCGGATGCGAGCAAGGGGGCCCTAATTTTTAACATCAGATACTCATCGATCAGGGTAGGTACACCCCACATTACAATAAGGGCATATAAGGCATAATTTGTCAGAGTTTCGCCCAAAGAAACTTTGAGTCGCTCCTTAGCATAGGCAACACTTCTATCCCACTTGAAAGAAGGCAAGTAAGTTGTCTCCTTATAATCTAAAGGAAGGCCTGTTTTCCCTTTCAGGTAACGCCATTCGAGCAAATGCAACAAAGCCTCCCACAGTGCTGCACTTCCCCAAAGGAGCCAAAATAAGACTCTCCACATATTCACGCTAATCTTCGCTCCACGTCATGGGATGAGGGATCTTAGCGTACTTGCTGCGCCGCAGATGTCCTTTTGCGATACTACGGCCGATATTACGGCAACGCCCACTGCTCCGGCTTGCAAAGCCCTTTTAACGTTATGCGCTCCGATCCCGCCAATTGCCACGCAGGGAAGCGAAGTGCTTTTGCAAACTTCTTCTAGCCCTTCGATGCCTATTGTCTTTGCATCGGACTTGCTCGACGTGCCAAAAACGTCCCCCACACCAAGGTAGGCAGCTCCCCCTCTTTCAGCTGCTGCTGCTTGAGCGGGAGTCCTGACGGAAATTCCGATTATAAAACCGGGGGGCGTTATCTTCTTCGCGGCCTGTAGGGGTAAATCTTCTTGCCCCAAATGCACTCCGTCCGCATCGGCAGCAAGAGCTACATCCAGTCTGTCGTTGACTATAAACAGTGCGCCCCTTTCGCTGCAGACTTCTTTAACGATCAGGGCTGCTCTATAAAAATCGCGTCCTTTCATCACCTTGTCGCGAAGTTGAATGGCCGTAGCCCCACCGGCTATGGCCAAACGAGCTTGCTCACGCAAGGGAACGCCTTTCCCCAGTATTCTGTCCAAGATAACGTAAAGTTTCAACTTATCCTTCAAATCCAACAACTTCACCCTCTTGTTAGTTTAGAAGTCAATCTTTTCCCATTGGGAGATCTTAAAAGACCTCGGGTTTCTCGTATAAGCATAAAGAGCGTCAAAAAGGTGTGGGCGAAAGGTGCCGGGGCCTTCGGATTCCCTTACCGCCCTTTCAGCAGCAGCGCCCATGAGCGCGAGGGCAGTCATAGATGCTATAAGCGGTTCTGCAACGGTCATGCAGGCTGCTATCATAGTGCCAACATAACATCCAGAGCCGGAGACAAGGGAAAGCCACTCATGGCCGCTTTTTAACGAGTAAACCGCCTTTCCGTCGGATACGTAATCCGTCGGACCTGTTGCAACGGCTATGCAGTCGTGTTTCCTGGCCGTGAATTTTGTGGCTAGGGCTGCACGGGGAGAACCTACCGAATCAACACCACGTACCTGAGCTTCTTCCCCACCGAGAAGCGAGATCTCGGCCCCATTACCCTTAACGACGCTAAAGGCCTTTGTATCGAGCAATCTTTCCACCAGGCCCATCCTCATTTTAGTGGCCCCGTAACCCACAGGATCTAAAAGAGCAGGCTTGCCAAGCTCGCGGGCTTCTCTAGCGGCGGCAAACATCGCTTCAATCCCTTCTTTAGATGGAGTTCCTATATTAATCACTAAAGAGTCGGCAGCTATGACCAGCTCAACCGCTTCTCCCGGATACAAAGACATGACCGGCGAGGCTCCGATTGCCAAAGCCAAATTGGCTTGCTCCCCGATGGCCACCATATTGGTCATGTGATATACCAACGGCCGCCGCGATACCATCTCCTCTATGACCTTAGCAAAGTCAAATTCATCGTTATGATCTGACATTTTTCATCCTCCCGCCGAATAGCGCAATTAAAACGAAAGCCTAATTATCTGGTTCCAACCAATCTATCTTAAATATGTGGCCCACGCATCCATATCCCTTTCCGCCTTTAAATCTATGTTCAATGGCGAGCCTGGTATAATCGCGTGCCCTTTTTATAGCTTCAAGGACGTCAGTTCCGGCTGCAAGTTCCGCAGCAATAGCGGCCGATAGGGTACACCCCGTGCCGTGGTGATCTTGAGTATCTATTCGCTTTTGCTCAAAAATATGAAAATTTCCCTCGTAATAGAATAAATCGACCACTTTTGCCCCCTCAAGATGACCTCCTTTTATCAGCACGCCTTTCGGACCTAAATCGGCAATCACTTCAGCTGCCTCCTGCATTTCAGCCACAGAGGTAATTGTCATGCCGCTCAACTTTTCTGCCTCGGGTATGTTTGGGGTCACAATGAAAGCAAGAGGCAAAAGCTCTCCTTTTAAGGCATCGACAGCAGCGCCAAACATCAAGGGATCGCCGCTTTGAGCTACCATAACGGGATCAACGACTAATTTGGCCACCCTGTGAACCTTCATGTTTTCAGCTACTTCAGAAATTGTCTCTTTTCTCGAGAGCATTCCAGTCTTTACCGCACCGACGGAGAAATCCGTCAATACAGCATGAATCTGTGCCCTGATAATGTCGGTGGGAATGTCAAAAACCCCGTGTACTCCCAAGCTATTCTGAGCAGTAACAGCTGTCAACGCTGCGGTGCCAAAAACACGCAAGTGCAGAAAAGTAGCAAGATCTGCCTCTATCCCTGCTCCTCCGCCGGAATCGCTTCCAGCAATCGTCATCGCTATGCCTCTATAAGTATGAGTCAACTTCATCCCTCCAAACCTTTGTGTTATACATTAAATCGTATTTCGATAATATCTCCATCTTTGACGACGTAATCTTTGCCTTCTAAGCGCAGTAAGCCCTTCTCCCTCACTGCAGCCATTGAAAATCTATGCTCCTTAAAATCGTCAAAATGCACTACCTGGGCTCGTATGAAACCTCTTGCCATATCGGTATGAACAGTACCTGCCGCATCCAATGCAGTGGAGCCCTGAGGGATCGTCCAGGCGCGAACCTCATCATCCCCAATGGTGAAAAAGGAAATCAGCCCGAGCATCTTATAGGCTTCCCGTATGAGCCTTTCCCTGCCAACTTCCTTTATTCCTAACTCCTCCATGAATTCCTTTTGGTCCTCTAAAGAAAGATCCGCCATCTCCATTTCCATTCTACCGTACATTTTGATAAGAGAAAGGCCACGATCCGAAACGAGTTTCACCATCTCCTTGTAGCCTGGGATTCTTTCATCGGTCATCTGTGTTTCATCTAGGTTTAGGACGATCAATTCTGGTTTAAGCGTCAAAAAAGAGAAACCTTTGGCTTTTTTAAGTTCCTCAGCGGTGAGTTCAAGCTCTCGCAAAGGCCGCTCCGAAAAAAGATGGGAGTGGCATTTCTCAAGCAATTTCTTTTCTTCGTTTTCCTCTTTTTGTAAAACCTTCTTTTTTGCAAGTCTATCCAATCGATTTTCAATGACCAACAGATCTCTAAATATCAACTCGGTCTCTACTATATCGAAATCCCTGACAGGGTTTATATCTCCTTCCGGATGAGGAACTTCAGGGTTATCAAAACACCTTATAACGTGAATTAACGCATCTGATTCGGCAACGAAAGATAAAAAGGCATTGCCCAAGCCGGCGCCTTTGCTCGCATCTTTTGAAAGTCCCGCAAGGTCAACGAATTCTATCTGGGCGGGAACCACCTTTTTGGGCTTATAAACTTGAGCAAGCTCTTCCAGTCTGGAGTCAGGCACATCTACTACAGCACGGTTCGGTTCCATGCGTCCACCTGCATAGGATTTCACCTCAGCACCAGCGGAAGTCACTACATTAAAAATCGTCGTCTTTCCGGATAAAGGTAGTCCAATAATTCCGCAATTTAACACGATCATCACCCCTTTCTTGAGTGCACATTACATTTTAATTCCTAAAATCTGTTCCAAATGACCTAAAGATTATATAAGCACAAATTTTGCTATGAGCCCAATCCAATACAGCTTTCAGCCTGTCGCTTAAAATAGCCCTGGCTCCGCTATAGGAAAGCCATCTATATTCATGATGCTCCGGGCGTCCAAGCTCTGATGAAATAGGTAAAAAGACATCTTTAGACTTAGACTCGGCAATGTAAAATCTGGCAACCTTGCCCTTACCGTATGGGGGCGTCTCGATGTAATCATCGAAAAACTGTAGGTCTTTTAATCCCGTTTCCTCAGCAATCTCACGTTTAGCTGCATCTAAGGGATCTTCCGATGGCTCAATCTCACCCTTTGGAAAATCCCAATTATTGTAAGCTCTGAGCAACAAGTATAAAGGCCTACCCTCTTCAAGCAAAAAAACTACCGCACCAGAACTTTTGCTTTTTACTCTCATCTTTTTAATCCACTCCTATTTAACTTTGCCGCGCCATACCTTCTAAATTTATGCTACCATTATGTCCTAGCTAGTTAATATTAGCACGATCTTTTAATCGTAAATATAACCTACCGCATTTTCCTCCTTTATTTTAATATAATCACGTCAAAGCGGTGGTTCCGATGAGAGGTTCCCTTCTCTTTGATAGGTTTAAAGCAAAAATTGATCAAAGGAGTTGACATTAATGAAGAAACGAAGCTTTTTAACATGTTTACTCGTAATGGTCTTTACGGCACTGATGGGCATATATACTCTTAGTGCCCAGGGGAATGCTTTAACCCCGCTTGCTCCGTCTAAGATTGATGTCTTTCCTGAAGGCGCCTTTCTTTACTTTGAAGTACCCCCTGGAGAGACAAATGTTATCCTTCCTCCATCAATAGATCCTAACAGCATATCCGTACATCCCGATAACGGCGTCAATATAATTAAGCTAGAGCGGGATATGATCTTTCTCGATCAATGGTTTCCCCCGGAGCTAGAGGCTTTAAGGGATCAAATTAGCTTAAAGTTGACGCAGATTTCAGAAACCGAGTCCCAACTATATGCTTTAAGGCAATCCGCGAAAATACTTGAAAACACTGTCCTCCCACTTGATACTTCTAAGGGAATGAAAATCATTGAGGAATTGCAAAAAGAAAGATATGACATCGAACAAAAAGTTTGCAATTTAGAGATAAAACTAGAAGAACAAAAAGCGGGTTTAAAAATTTTGCAGAATCGCTGGAATGAACTTCGCCCAAAAAATGACTTTGCCGCGAACATAAAGCTGTCTTCGTCCGGAAAAGGAAAAATAACCATCAGGGCCTTTAGCAGCGAGGCTGGCTGGCAACCCCTTTATTACGCAAATTACGACTCTCAAAAGGGAGCATTGACGCTTGACCTCAAGGCTGAAATTATGCAAAAAACCGGAATTCCTTGGAAAGGAGAGATAAAACTTTATACCAACCCCGCACAAAATGAGGTTGAACTTCCGGAGCTTCCGCCCTTAATCGTTGAGTTTCGAGAACCTATCAGTATAAAAAGTCTTTCCACCAAAGCAGAAGACTTTGCTCAAGAAGCTATCGCAAGGAAGGAATCCCTTCCTGGTCTCGTATACACTATAAAGGATCAAGTTTCAGGAACTGGGACTCCTACGATATTGCCGCTTGAAAGATACAACGGAAAAGTAGATGCAGAAATAATCTGCTTGCCACAAATTGATTCGCAGGCCTGGATCATTGCTCAAACGAGCCCCCTAGATAAGTCCCTTTTAGAAGGGAAAGTTTATCTTTCGATAGACCATACACCCACAGGAATTACAACTATTCAAACCACGAGCATGGGTGAAAGTCTTCGTTTGTCTATGGGTAGAGTGCCATTGGTAATGGCAAAAAAGGAGGCTTTGATACCAAAATCCGGAGAGAAGTGGACCAAGGGAACCCTCGTAGACGGATATGATATTCACGTAGTAAACGGACTTTCAAGCGAAATAACGGTTAGTGTAATAGACAGAATTCCCGTTAGCACTCATCAAGACATAAAGGTAGACGTAATAAACATTGACCCCAAACCAACAGAAATGACGCAAAAGGGACTTTATACATGGAACTTAAAGCTAAAGCAGGGAGAAGAAAAAACGATAACCGTGAAATACGAGATAACCTATCCGGAGAACAGGGAAATCATCATACATCCAACCTTTTAAGTCGCCATAGTTCTTGGCATCCGTCTTGTTTTCCTTGACAAGTTATTGTTGAGGGTATAAATTTGGTTAGGCTAACTTCTTCTAACTAACTTTTGTATCCTAAAAGGGACGATAAATGCGCATCACATTATGAAAGGAAGTATTCATGTACATGACAGAACGAGCTGAAGAACGAGAAAAAAACATACCCCTTGTTCTATTGGCCAGCGGTCGAGTTGCAGAGATTGTTTCTCTACCGCTGGGTCAATGTGGAAGGAGGCTTGAGGCGTTGGGGCTCAGGCCGGGCAAAAAAATAAAAAAACTTCACGGCATGCCTTTTTGTGGTCCTGTTGCGTTAGATATAGACGGAAGACAAGTTGCTATTGGATATGGGGCAGCATCAAGCATCATCGTAAAGCCAGTGGAAAATGATCTTTCGGAGTGAATGAAGTGTCTTGTCGCGGTATATTCAACAAATTATTGAAAAAAAACAAAGGAGCAAAAGAAGACCACTTTACGAACGAGAAAAGCAGCAATCGAGTTGACACCTTTGACCATGATGTTTTCCAAAAAATAACGTTTCCTTCATGTGTCATGGGGACACAATGTAGCGAATGTCCTTTGGCTTTGCAATGCAAGAGAAAGGACGGTAAAAATCCACCAGTCTCGGCAAAGGTAGGTCGCGAACTCAAGAAAGTGCTGTTGATGGGCAATCCAAACGTGGGTAAAAGCGCCATATTTTCCCGCTTAACAGGGCTACACGCCATCTCTTCCAATTATCCCGGCACTACTGTCAGTTTCTTGGAGGGCTCAGTTGTAGTAGAGGGAGAAACATATAAACTCATTGATGTCCCCGGAGCTTACACATTAGACCCCACAAACGAGGCAGAAGAAGTAGCCCTTCGCATCTTAAACGAAGGGGCAGACATAGTTGTCATTGTTTTAGACGCAACGGCATTGGAAAGAAACCTCTATTTGGCTCTTCAGATTTTAGAAAAAGGTTACCCTTCCATATTGGTTTTAAATATGATAGATGAAGCCAGGCACAAGGGCATACATATCGATTCAAAGGTGCTGGAAGAAGAGCTTGGCGTGCCAGTGGTACCCACCGTTGCAGTTACGGGAGAAGGAATTTCAGCACTAAAAGCAGCACTTCACGAAGCACGTCCATCTTTAATACTGCCAATGAGCAAGGACGAGCGTTGGCGCTTAATTGGTGATATAGTAATGCGCGCCCAAATCGTAACGCACAGACATCATACCCTTCGTGACCGGCTAGAAGACTTAAGCGTCCACCCCCTCTCAGGAATGCTTTTAAGTATCTTGGTTATGACCTTAAGCTTTTATGCGGTTAGAGCTATTGGTGAAGGTTTAATAAGCTACCTATTCGAACCTTTTTTTAATTCAGTATGGGGACCGTGTTTGAGTGCCATATCAAGCGCACTTGGTGGATCAGGTTTTCTCCACGATATTTTGATCGGGCATCTAATAGACGGAAGTCTGGATTGGGAACAAAGTTTTGGAATTCTATCTACAGGACTTTATGTTGAATTCGCCATGGTCTTTCCTTACATCGTCTCCTTTTACTTAGTTCTTTCGCTGTTGGAAGATATAGGATATCTACCCCGATTAGCCGTCCTGTTCGACGCATTGCTCCACAGAATAGGCCTTCATGGTTTTGCCATAGTTCCTACTCTTCTGGGATTGGGATGTAATGTCCCCGGAATTTTAGCAACGAGAGTTCTGGAATCAGAGCGTGAACGATTCATCGCAGCAACATTAATTTCTGTCGCGATTCCTTGCGCCGGACTTCAAGCCATGATATTTGGCGCAATAGGTTCATTTGGCATGGGATATGTTGTTATGGTATATGTCTCCCTTTCCTTGGCGTGGTTGATATTGGGATTTATACTCAATAAAACCTTATCCGGACATAGCCCGGAGCTCATTGTGGAAATCCCGCCTTACAGGTTGCCATCCCTTCGTGATCTGGGTTTTAAACTTTGGTTTCGCATATCAGGGTTTTTGCTTGAGGCGACACCATTGGTGTTAATAGGAATTTTCATCGCCAATTTACTATACTCCAGCCCAGCTTTGCCCTTTATATCAAACATCTTAAGCCCCTTTGCCCACCTGCTCGGTCTTCCGCCAGAAGCGATGGGTGCCATACTTCTCGGGCTTTTGAGGAAGGATGTAGCAGTAGGATTACTACTGCCTTTGCACCTAACTCCACAACAACTAATCGTCGCTACCGTAGTATTGGCCATGACATTTCCGTGTATTGCCACCTTCGTAGTACTTTTCAAAGAGTTAGGCGCAAAAAGATTAATTCAAAGCGTGCTTATCATGGTGTCCATAGCCATGATCACTGGCGTTGCTTTGAACCTTCTTTTCTCGCTTATGACTATTTAGGATTCAGGCTGCGTGATTGGGTGGAAAGAGAAGCTGAAACTTACTCTAAATCGCTAAATTTCACCTTAAAACACCTTAAAGCCGCTATAACGGCACTGCCAAACGTCCACCTTGCCATTCTTCAATGTGCCAAGGCACGTCAAATACATAACTTAAAATGTTGGCATCAATCTCTTTAGAACTGCAAAAGCAGTGAATAACGCCTTCCTTCATTAGCGCAATTTTGTCAGCAAAACGAAGCGCTAAGTTTATATCGTGCATCACGCAAAGCGCCGCCTTTTTACCTTTAATGTATCTTTGCAGTACCTTCATTATCGCAACGGAATGCTTCGGATCAAGCGCACTAGTCGGTTCATCCAAAAGCAAAAAAGACGTGTCTTGTGCAAGACACTGAGCGAGGAACACCCTTTGCACTTCTCCCCCCGATAACGTGGTGATTAAACGTTCATCGAAGCCTTCCATTCCAACTTCACTAAGACAACGTTGGGCTATTTCTACATCTTTTACGCCATAGTTGCCAAGAAAGGGAAGCCATGGATATCGTCCCAGCAAAACTATGTCCATAACCCTAAAGGGCGTTGTTACTTGCAGTTTTTGAGGCATATATGCAATTGACCTTGCCAGCATTTTGCGGGCCAAGCTTTCTATTGGTTGTCCTAAAACCTTTACTTCACCTTTCTTGTCAGCCAACCTAGCAAAGGCCTTAAGCATGGTGCTCTTGCCACTGCCATTGGGGCCAATTACTGCCACTAATTCTCCGCTTTGTACTTCGATCGAGACATTATGAACAATTTCCTTCTCGCCATAATAAACGGAGACATCGGTTGCATCAAGTATTATCGGTCTTGCAGGTCCAGACTTGCTCAATGCCAAAACACCGTCCAATTCATGAAGACTTAAAAAGAAGCACGCAAAAAATTGGTCCGCCGATGAGGATGGTCAATACTCCCACTGGCAAAGATCCCAGAGCCCTAGCAGCGATATCTGCCCATAGCAAAATGAGACCTCCGCCAATCCAAGAGGCAAAAAGAAGTCGCTTGTGGGAATGTCCTACTATCATTCTAAATAGATGTGGCACTATTAGGCCGACAAACCCTATGACTCCACAATAAGAAACAGCTAATGAAGTGATGAAGGAAGCCACACAGAGTAGGATCCATCTCACGCGCACGATATCGACCCCTAAAGTTTCGGCCTTTCCCTCCCCAAGCGATACCAAATCCAGCTCCCTATGCAACAATAAAAACAATAGTGCCACACATGACCCGAGAAGACAACCGGGCAGCCATTTCCAACTTGCCGAATTAAAACTCCCCATTACCCAAAAAAAGAAAGCCCCAAGTTTCTCAGGGAACAAAGTTTGAAGCAACATCATTAGAGCTTGAAGAATGCTGCTTACAACTACTCCCGATAAGATGAGCCTCGTGGGATCCACAGAGCGAGACCTATGGCTTAAAGCCCATACACCAAAAAGGGTTAGGATGCCCCCCAAGAACGCAAATAACCTGATAAGGCTAAAATTAAAGGCAATGGCTAAAGTTGCTCCCAATGCTGCCCCTGAAGCGACACCCAGAGTATAGCTTTCTGCTAACGGGTTTAGAAGAAGCCCCTGATAGACTGCGCCAGATGCCCCCAAGATAGAGCCAACTAGAAAAGCTATAAGTGTCCTTGGAAGTCTTACAAAAAGAAGAATTGCGCTGTAAACTTCACTGGAGGTTTCATAGTCTGTAGAAAAAAGAATAGTTGCTTTTGAAAAAACTGCACTTACCACTTCCTTTATTGGTATGCGAACTTCTCCCACTGAAAGAGAAATGCAAATGCTCACTAACGTCACAAGCAAACTTGCCATTACAAAGAAAAGATAACTTTTCTTGCTCACCAAATTCTCCTTTCTTCGCTAAGAGTGCACCTTATCTTACTCGATCGTGACACGGACCAAATTTTTAAACGGAACCTCTCGATGCCGTAACACGTTGATTAAAAGTCTTGCAGCCAAAATCCCCATCTCGAAAGATGGAAAATAAAGGGAATATCCGCCTAGGGCTTTTGCGTAATTTCTTTCGTTAAATAGCAATAATAAATCACCCTTTGAAAATTCTTCGCCTTGACCTTCATTGCTTAAACTAGTTTCGCACTCATCGTAGATTAGCCGCGATATTCCACCTGGCAAAGACCCATCGCAGATCCAAAGGACATTATCGCAATTGCCTCTATACTCTTTTAGTTCACGCCTTAAAATTAAATTAACCTTGGTTTCTCCCACGAAGGCTATCTGCCTTCCAGCAGCTAACTTCTTTATCCCCTCTGCAGTATCGGACCAAAAGGGTGACACACAGACATAATTATCCACCGTCTCACCGATAATTACCATTGGCACACTTACATCCGATGGAGGGTTTCCGATCCAAATCATGCCTTCCGCCTTATGAACCATCGAACGGGACTTTACGAAATTGGCATCAAAATCATCTGCCACATATACTATTGGCTCTTTGCCTACAGTAGCCAATATACGGCCGACGCCTTTAAGGAATTTATTCATCTGGGGAACTTCCTGTTCTTCGAAGACAATGGATACAAAACCAGACTTCTTTTCAGATAAGCCACGTGCTAGGGCATTTGGCTTGTAGTCTAAGCGTCTTATGACTTCCCATACTCTTTCCCTGGTCTTTAAAGATATTCTAGGGTCTCCTCGCAAAACGCGGCTAACGGTAGCCTTATCAACACCTGCCTCCTTTGCCACGTCTACCATTGTAACGGACATACATTTCACCTCTAGCCAATATTTCTTGCCTTTGTGCCTTTGATTGATGTCTCAATCGATTTAAACCGAGCGCCTCCTGAGTACTACTTTATCATCTCTGAGATAAAAGATCTCTCGCCAATATAATATACAACAAGGCAGGAACTAGATAGTCCCTGCCTTGTTTGGGGGGCGTTAGGCTAGCAAATTAATATTTTGCCCTATACCTATACTCTCAAACATCTTCTGCAGCATAACTTGCTGTAACTCAAGGCTCTTCTTTAGCATTGTCATCGCAATAACGCCCTCTACGTCTCTAAGAGCTTCGCCATGTACAATGCTGCTAACTTGACCGATCTCCATGGGCACCACCTCCAACCGTAGCCCCATTAACATTATCGGAGGCATTCATTCATTTATTGAGAAAGCTTAGGCAGGATAACGATCTTTTGACCGATTTTGGCCATTTTAACGACCTCTAAAAGATTGTCGTTCGCCATGCGGATACATCCGTGGCTTGCATTTTTTCCTATTTCATGTAGGTGATCTTCGTCGGTTCCGTGAATACCAATGCCCTTCCAACCTGTCTTAAGCCGTATGAAATAGGGACCATAACCGATTCGTTCTTTTGTTACACTATCTTCGTAAAATCCCCAATGACGAGCATCTTCGATAGATTCTATTTGAAATATGCCCTCGGGGGTGCGCATGTCTCCCACTCGCTGTTTTTGTCCCGGATTTCTTCCCGTAGCAACTACCCATCCGCCGTGTACTATCTTATCGATTTCCGAGAGTGCAAGTAAAAGATGCTCCTCCTTGAGACATACCCAAGTTATATCCGCTACTTCATGGGATTTTACATGAGTTGCTAGCTTAACATCTTGCAATTCTTCAGGAGATAATCCTAGCTCGATCGAAAAATATCTCTGCGCTGTTAGAATTAGCGTTTCTGCATCGAGCTTAAAATGTGTCTGAGCTTGAACATGTGAAGGACTGAGCACCACGAAAAGACAAATTAAAAAAATCAAGATTAATTTTTCACTATTTTTTCTAAAAGTTGAAATTTTTAGGTTAAGTCTTTCTTTCATGTCATTTCTTTTCATTTACGCAATAACCTCGCATTGACACGAACTATTGCAATACTTCAGATCGATTCAAAACAACTTCCACCGATGAACTCACGGATTATCGAGTTATTTGGAACCTCATCGGCAGGCATAAATGGCACATAGTGCAAAAAAGTTAAAAGCCTTTGAGCCTCTCCAAACATCGGCGAATCTTCGTGCACATTTCTAAGCAAAGGCTCAACATAACCCTTAAGTACGGCAAGTTCATAAACTGTAGCAGAGTTAAACATTGCATGAGCCCTTTCTTGATAAGGAAAGATATGTCGTTGAGCACCCCTTATTACTGAAGGCCATTGAAGCAAAGTAGCCTCAGGCGATTTTCCTCTGGTTCGATTGTCTCTTACTAAACGCCTAATTAAACGATTGTCAGTAGTACTTGTCCTATTATGGCGATCCAGATTTATGCCAGTCAGAGGAGATACATAGAGTCGCCACTTCTGCTCCTCAGGGACACTTTGAGTAACTAGTTCGTTTAAACCATGTATCCCCTCTACTATCAAAATATCCTCTTTTCCCAATCTCAATGCTGGGCCTCTTTCTCTTTTGCCGGTGAAAAAATTAAAGCGAGGCATCTCGACCTCTTCGCCTCTGAGAAGTCTAACGAGATCATCATTTATAAGATCCAGGTCTAGAGCTTCAAGTGCTTCAAAGTCATAATTTCCCTTCTCATCCCTGGGAGTTTTATCTCTTTCGACGAAATAATCATCCAGCGAAACTATGAAGGAGCGCTTACCAAAGACCTGAAGCTGAATGCGCAATCTCTGAGCTGTCGTTGTTTTACCCGATGCCGAAGGACCTGCTATGCAGATTAGCCTAATACTTTGTTTGCTTGCAACGATTTCAACCAAACGGGATAACCACTGGGAATGCAACGCTTCCGATATTTGTATAATATCGTTCGATTTCCCCTTGGAGACTAAGGCGTGTAGGCCTTCCATAGTGTTGATCCCAAGGATATCAAGCCACTTAGCATACACTGCAAAGACTTCTGCCAGGCGCTTTGATGGCATAAATGGAGGAAGTCCTTGCGGGTAGGCAACTGTAGGAAAACGCAAAACCATCCCTCGGTCGTAAGGGATGAGGTCGTATATCTTCATATATCCAGTTGATGGAGCCAGTGGAGCGTAATAGTATCCATAGGTTCCGTCGCATTTGTAAACTTCTATCGGATCGACCGCTGTCCATCGCAGCAAGTTCGCTTTATCTAAATTTCCCTGACGCGTGAAAATTCTCCTAGCCTTGTCACCTGATAGCACTTCTCGCTTAATAGGTATATTAGCGCTGACCAATCGATCTAGCTCAGTTTTAATAGTTTGAACTTTTTCCTCTGAAACTTCTCCTGATTCAAGCTCACAGTAATACCCATCACTTATAGAATGCCTGATAAATACATCCTCAGACAGCGCATATTTAGAAGCAAGCACCAGCAAGAAGCTCAAGCTCCTTCTGTAAACTTCCATTCCCTCAAAACTGGATGTGTCTACAAACTCTACGAAACAATCATCGTCTACAATCCAGTCCAAGGGTCGCAAGTAGTTGTTCACCCTCCATGCTACGATGTTGGATTCCCCTTTTTTACCACAGACTGCAAGGACATCTTGCCCTCTCAAAGGCTCTTCGGCCGATAATTTGCAATTATCCTTAACGTCAACTATAAACCCCATGTTCGCTACCTCTTGCCCCCATATATTTATGTAGACTCATAACCATTTTGCTGCGCTTGCCTTAAAAATGACGTATATATCCATGCCCGGATGGAGATTTAGGTCCATAACGGCATCTTTAGTAAGAAAGGCAACCAAAGTTATATCGCCAACGGATACGTGCACCCGAACCTGATCGCCATTATGGTAAGTCATCTGCGTAACAAATCCGCGCAACACATTACGAGCAGAACTTTTTTCCCCATGGCTCGCAAGCAGTATTTCTGAAGGGCTAATTGAGATGACTTTTGACTCGGAAGGCTCTCCCGATACAAAGATTTTTTGCCCATCCCTCAAGGTTTTACAATATAACCCGGTTTCCAACTTTTTCCACGGGCCAGGGATGATGTTTTCGGGGCCCTGTTGTATGATTCTACCTCCCCACAAAGTTAGGACTTCGTCAGCTACACTATAAAGCCAAAGCAAATTGTGACTCACTACTATTATGGTGGTCTTCCATTCCTCTTTTGCTCTGACTACAGCATCGTTTATCAAGGACTCGGAAACTGCATCGACATTAGCAGTGGGTTCGTCGAGTAAAAGAACTTTGGGTCTAAGAACCAGCCTGGAAGCCAATGCCACGCGCTGTGCTTCCCCCCTGACAATTCATACCATTTTCGATTGGCAAACTCCTTCGGCGACAATCCGACCATTTCAAGTGCTTCATTGACCCTGTGCTTCATCGAAAGGGGGTCCATGCCCCTCAGTTTCAAACCATAAGCCACGTTATCCTTTACTTTACGCGTTAATAACCTTGAATCCTGCAACAGCATCGTAACCTCACGACGAAGGAAGGGCATCATTTTTGGAGCCACCAAGGAGCCATTGTAAAAGACCTCCCCCATAGTAGGCTCGTCAAGAAATGCCAAAATTCTAAGCAACGTGGTCTTTCCACTACCATTCGGTCCAACAAGAGCGTATATTTGACCACCTTCGATTGCCAAGTGATTAATGGAGAGGGCACATCTTCCATTATAATATCGTTTTATATTTTTTAATTCATAAAGCATATTGCTCACCTTGACTGTCTCCTTCTTTTTGCAAAGGATAAAGTACCATTAACTATAAAAGCGATTAATAATAATATAAAGCCTAAAGCCATGCCCATTGCAAACTGTCCCTTATTTGTTTCAAAGGCCATGGCAGTTGTAATGGTCCTAGTTCTCCACTTAATGTTGCCACCGAGCATTGTAGCCACGCCAACTTCGGATATAATGCGGCCATATGCAGTAACAGCGGCCATTAGCATTCCATATCGTCCTTCCCACAAAATATCAAGCGCTAGTTTTCTGCCAGCAGCTCCAAGCGTGAGTAAGGTATCCTTAACCGACAGATCGAGCTCTTCGATTGCCTGCGCTGACAAGGCTATGACAATAGGAAGGGCTAAAACAACCTCACCAATTGCAACCCCTGGGAGGGTGAAAAGAAGGTTTAAGTTGCCCAAAGGCCCGCGACTGGATATGAAAGCGTAAACCCACAATCCAACTACAACTGTGGGAAGCGCAAGCAGAGCATCCACGACAGATCTAACAAAGTTTTTACCTGGGAAATTTGTGTAGCCAAGCAAAAAACCCGTAGGGAGACCTATTACCAGAGTAAAGAAAATCGACATTGAGGAAACCTTTAAAGTTGCAAATACGGCCGTATAAACTTCCTCGTCACCGCTTAAGAGCAAAACAAAGGCTTCTTGAATTCCCGCAAGGATATAGTCCACGGAATCCGCCTCCCTTAAAAATTAAAAAAAATGATCACCGTGAGTTAAATATGATAACATATAAACCAGCAAGCCGTCGCAGGGGGATGCGACGGCTTGAATGGGGGATTGGAGCATTTCTATAAGCTCAAAACACGTAGGATGTCACTATTTAGACTGAGAGGCTACGTCGGCATTTGGGAAGAAAAGCTGCTTGCCCATCAGTCGAAAATCTTCTATTGCCTGCTGTGCCCTCGGGCTGGCCATCCATTCTATAAATTTCTTTGCCAAGTCGTACTTCGCCTTGGGACAACGCTCCGGATTTACGGCAATTACGCTGTATTGATTGAGCAAATAAGGATCGCCCTCAGAAAGTATTACGAGCGGTGGTTTTCCCTCATAATTTGCTTCATACTTTATATATGTGCCTCTGTCGGTAAGGGTGTATCCTTTCTTTTCAGCAGCGACGTTTATCGTGATCAACATGCCTTGACCTGTCTGAACATACCATTCTTCCTTATCGGGAACATCCAACCCAGCTTGTTGCCAAACGAACTTTTCTTTCATGTGAGTTCCAGATTCATCTGCCCTGCTGACAAAGATGGCTTTCTTTTCAGCGATCTTTTTAAATGCCTCCGTCGATGTCAAGCCTTTTATGCCAGCCGGATCATCCGCGGGACCGATTATAATGAAGTCGTTGTACATCACTTGAGTCCTATCGACACCATATCCCGCTTCAACAAACTTTTTCTCCGAATCGGGATCATGAACCAGCAGCACATCCACATCACAATTTTCTCCTAATTTCAAAGCTTTACCCGTACCAGTAGCTGTCCACTGGAGAGTTATACCTGTGTCTTCCTTAAAAAGCGGCGCTAGATAATCAAGTAATCCCGTATCGTCAGTACTCGTGGTGGTAGCCATCAAAAGGACTTTTTCATCCGCACAGGCAACTCCTTGGACAAAAGAAAGGCACAAAAGTATGACAGCCCCTAATGCTAGAACTTTTGTACTTAATCTCCTCATGTACATCCCTCCTTAACTAAAAGTACATTAGAGATGCTTTGCTATTAAAACGAAAAACCCCTTCCCGCCGGGAAGGGGTACAATTCGCTATCCTCCTTTCCGAGCGGGAGGCCTTTTCGTTTCCGAAGAGACCCTAACGGCCAATGCTCATAGGCTAAACGCCCGTAGATACATTGACTCGGAGGAACTTAACTTACGAATATAGATTTTAACTAATATTGCCACATGGGAAATGCCCCATTGTTAAATTCGATAATACCAAGCAAAGGGTTGAATGTCAATAAGGGCAAGGTATTTCGTGATAAATACACCTATTTAAAGGAAGCAAGCAAATGCGAGCAAATTTACAAGCCAATATAAGACTTACCTCTAAATATAATTGCCGAGACATTCAAGCCCACAACTGTCATGACTGTGCCAGAAACGATTTCTCTTGATAATAACTACCTCTTTTGAATTTCTCCTTCTAGTTTTCTTAAAAATTTTGACACACAGTTCAATCCTTTCTTCAACACTTCCGAGGTGCAAGCAAAACCCATCCTTACCCAACCTTCAAACTCAGGTCCAAAGGCGCTACCCGGCACCAAAAATGCCCCGGTTTCATCTAATAAACGCTTACAAAAGTCTCGAGAAGGCATGTTATACCTACTGAAATCAAGAAAAGCAGTCGTGCCTGCACTCGGAGGAACCCAACGGACATGTTTTTCTTCATCGATCCACGATGACAATGTGGCAAAGTTTTCTCGTACTATTTGTAAATTCCTGCCTAAAAGGCGATTTCTGCATTTCATAGCTACGAGGGCAAGGTGCTCATCTATGCAACCGCAACTTATTGTCATGTAGTTGCGATGAGAAAAGCACTCTCTTACGACTTCTGGCGGCCCTGCAATCCAGCCTAACCTCAAACCTGCAAGAGAAAACACCTTGGACATACTTCCCGTGCTTATTCCTCTCTCATAAAGATCCGCTATAGAAGGAGTCTTGAAACTTGCGTCGTGTTCTAAGCCTCTGTAAACCTCGTCGCACAGAACGTAAGCACCATGAGATTTTGCAATATCGATTATCTTTTTTAAAAAATCCTCATCCATCAAGGCACCTGTGGGGTTATTTGGGTTATTAAGACAGATCATTTTAAGATGTTTAGTCGATTCTGATATAGCCTTAAGCTCTTTTATGTCAGGCAAAAAATGTTTTTCAGGCCGCAAAGGCCACAGATTTACAGATACACCAAAAGCCTTCGGAACACTGTAAAGTTGCTGATAAGTAGGATACACGGAGATGACGCTGTCGCCAGGATCGATGAGAGAAAATTGTGCCAAGAAATTTGCACCAATTCCTCCTTGTGTTATCAATATATTATCTTCAGTCATGCTTTCGTAGAGTGAAGCGATGGCCCTTCGTAGTTCAACAGAGCCGGGAATTTCGCCATAAGTAAGTTTGATATTACAAATCTCCCGATAAGCACTTTCAGGATCTCCCGATAAGTTTAGGAGCTCTTCAACAGTAAGGGATTCCACACATGTTTCGGCTATGTTATACTCTGCCTTCATTTCGTAGGTGTTCATCCACTCTTCCACGCCAAAGGGTTCTATGCGCATTTTATTATCATCCCTTTCTCATTATGGTTTACAGATAGAACGATAAGGACATTTATAACACCTTCCGCCACTTTCCGCTAGGGGAAGCGGAGGTTCATCTTGAGAGAGTATCTCGATTGCCTCTTTGGCAATTTTTGTCAGATATCTTTTCGTTCTTTTGTTCCAGCGTATTTTGAACTTTTTTTCTCGATACCTCAAGATGCCATAGGGAACCTTATAGCCCTTTTCCTCCAACAAAAGGCAGTAACACAAAAGCTGCAACCTATGGCTTTCCATTGGTTCGCCATGGTTCGCACTCTTAAACTCCACCGGTATGACCCAAGGACCTTTCTTTATAACCGCGTCTGGTCTGCCTGTTAAAAAACTCCCTGTCCATACCTTTGAATCAATGCTCAAAGGAACCTCTCTCATCCACCAAAGGTACATTCCAAACACACATACTGTCAGAAAGACGAACATTATTTTGACATTTGGTATAACCAAAATATTACCCCTCCAAATATGAGCGAAAGGAGAGCAGCCCTCCAGGTTCGACTCCAAAGACCACGAATTTTTTCAAAAAATCCAAAAATTTTATGAGCTCGCCTGCCCCTCTTAAAAGATTTGCCATTGCCATTACCTTGAGGCACAATACCATGCGCCCGGTACCAGGCAGCTCTGGGACAATAAGCATATTGGGCAAGCAAAGAAGCGCTTATCTTGTCCTTCATATATATTTCAAAACCCCCTAAAATACAAATACTAACTCACTTTAATTATAAAGGAGGATTGAACGATGACACTTAAGGCTTTGCCTGGTACGGCCTCATGCTTTGTGTGCGGAGACAAAAAGGTAAACGCACGCACCTTAGAGCTTAACATCTATTGGGATGAAGAAGCAAAATGTTCCTTAATTTCCTTTGTACCGAATGACACTTGGTGCGGTTACGAAGGCGTGGTTCACGGAGGGATTCTAGCAGCCATCCTAGACGACGCCATGGCTTGGGCTATAAAAAACTTTGACGAAGAAACATATTTAACTGCAAAGCTTACTATCGCATTTAAAAGGGCCGTTATGTTGAGAAAAAGATACAACGCTAGAGGTTTTTTATTAAGAAAGGAAACTAGAAGAGCCTATACTTCCGCTGTTATTGAAGACCAGGAGGGAAATGTTTGCGCAGAAGGCAACGCAATTTTCGTGAGAGCAAAATAAGAACAAAGATGCGAATTTACCATTTATCTTTTCTATATTGAAGATTGAAGAAAAAATACTTACGTCATTATAAATAGATACTGTGGTATCTTTTTCGCCTTAGCGTTGTGGCATACAGCAATTTACAAAAGAAGTATTATTAATTATACTTTATAAGAAGTACGAGAAGTGCGATGAGGAGGAAAAAGACTCAATGGCGAGCAATCCTTTAACACCAGCGGAAAGCACAGATTTAAGGCAGATAGTGTATAAAAAAATAAGAGATGCGATATTAAAGGGCATCATCAAACCGGGAGAAAAACTTTCCGAAGCGGAGCTAGCGCAAACGCTTGCTGTATCTCGAACTCCTATAAGGGAAGCGATAAGGCAGCTTGCACAGACTGGTATCGTTCAACTCGTTCCAAGAAAAGGCGCTTATGTGGCGCTCCCAACGGAAAAGGACGTTTACGACCTTTATGAAGTGAGGATTGCCCTGGAAACGATAGCCGTTAAAATTATGTGCAAAAATCCACCAAAGGAAGAAGAACTTATTCACTTTAAAGAATACTTCCTTTCCGTTGATCGAGACACAGATTCAAATGCCTTTTTAGAACAAGACACTGCCTTTCATTCTTTTTTGCACGAGTCTTGCGACAACCGTTTCTTAAACCAATTTTTGATGGAGGCCTTTGATCTGATCCAACTTTGTAGACATTACTCGATAGTAGGGGTTAATTTGAAGGAGTCCGCTATGGAACATGTAAAAATAATCGATGCCATCTTGGTGGGAAGGGAAGAGGAAGCGGCTCAGTTATTGCGAGTGCATTTACAGGGAGCACGAGACGTACTCTTGCTTTTTTTGAAAAGCAGTTCACAGATTTCCAATAAACTACCTTGACGAACATTTCATGACAACCATGTTTTTCGCCATTTATAAAATTATAGGGACTTTTGTAGTACCACCTGGAATATTCGTGATCCTTATCCTTGTTGCAGCATTATGGGCACTTAAGAGACCAAAAAAGCCTATGCTTTCTTTTTTTCTTTGCATGTTAGCATTAGGGCTTTATTTTATAAGCTTGCCTATCGCCGCAAGGATCACACTTAAACCATTGGAAATGTCAATTCAGCCATCATTACCTCAGGAGAAGACAATCATCGTCGTGCTTGGCGGAGGGCAACGTCGAACAAAAGATCTCCTTGAAGCCGATGTTTCACCTCATACCCTGGTGCGTTTAATCGGCGGACTAGAACTCGCAATCCAGTTTGATTGGCCAGTGATATTTTGTGGTGGATCATACTCAAAAGAGGTCCCAGAGGCTTTAACGATGGCAAAAAGAGCCAGAAGGCTCTTTCCTAATTTAACAATCTATGAGGAATCACAGTCGAGAACAACGTGGGAAAACTTAAAAAACGTATCTCCTCTTTTAAAATCCTTAAAACTCAATGACGCTGTCATTGTGACCCACGGCTATCACATGCCCAGAGCACTTATGACGGCCAAAAAAATGGTCCCCGAAATCAATTGGCATCCCTATCCGGTAGGGAAAATGACAGACGTCGCACCATTGTCTTTAATAGATTTCCTGCCCAATGCTTCCGATCTCCATGTCAACAGCTTAGCACTTAGAGAATACCTAGGGATCGTAGCATATAAAATCAAACTGTTGCTCAGCTGGACATAAAGAGAAATGATAAACGGGGGGAAATTAGTACAGCTTTCGTCACTTCTTTTGCGAGTATCCTTTCCAAAGCTGCTGTAATTTCTTGGAAATAACTCGTTCACGTCCTTGATCTCCAGGAAAGTAAAAACGCTTGAAGGTTGTCATATACTTTTGAAAAACCCAATGCCTGGGGTCATCATGAGGGTAAATATATCCTTCTCCATGAGATTTAAGATGCAAAGGAACTTCCTGAAGATCTCCTTTTTCTATTTCGTTCAAAGCTAGGTCAATGGCTTTATAAGCGCTGTTGCTTTTTTCGGCACAAGCGAGGTAAATAGCGCATTGTGACAATATTATTCGCGCTTCCGGCAACCCAACGTGGTCAACCGCGCTTGCCGTTGCATTTGCTAAGACAAGGGCGAAGGGGTCTGCTAATCCCACATCTTCAGAAGCAAAGATGAGCATCCTTCTCGCTATAAATCGCACATCTTCTCCACCGGCCAACATTCTTGCAAGCCAGTAAACAGCAGCGTCGGGATCAGAGCCTCGCATGCTCTTTATAAAAGCTGACACAATGTCATAATGCTGGTCTGAGGATTTATCGTACCGTTGTATAGACTTCGGAGATAACTCAACTATATCTTGAAGCGTTACAGTTATTTTACCTGATGCAACTATGGCAAGAACAATTGACTCGAAACGCAAAAGGGCTTGTCTCGCATCCCCGCCGGATGTTTGTGCTATAAACGATATAACCTCATCTTCTACTTTAAGATCAAACATGCCCATGCCTCTCTTTTTATCTTGCGCGGCCCTTTTTAAGAGACGTTCAAGATCCTCGGGCATGAGCGGTTTTAGTTCAAATACGAGAGCTCGCGAAAGGAGAGTCTTGTTTATTTCAAAATAGGGATTTTCCGTCGTCGTACCGACTAATATTAAATCTCCTCTTTCAACGGCAGGAAGCAAGGCATTTTGTTGTTGCTTATTGAAATGGTATATTTCATCGACGAACACTATGGCTGATTTTCCGACGTTTTTTTTCAAGTTTCTCGCTAAATCCACGACTTCCCTAAGCTGTGCCACTTTTGTGGTAACAGCATTCACTTCGAGAAGTTTTCTCCCCGTAACATTAGCCATGACCCTCACTAATGTAGTCTTTCCACTACCTGGTGGACCGTACAAAATGCAGTTTGGAACTTGACCTGCTTCGAGCAAGCGTCTTAAGGGTCTACCTTCGCCCAAAAGGTGGTTTTGCCCTACAAATTCCTCAAGATTCATGGGACGCATTCTCTCGGGTAAAGGCACTTCGAGGCATTCCTGAGCAGTGCGGGCTCGAACTTCGAATTCCCCTCCCTTTTTCTCCACAGGTTCTCGAACGAGGCCAAAGGAATCTCCGAAAAGTTCCTGTTGATTTTGACTCACTGGGGAACCAGCTCCTCGATAAGAGCCAGGTTTTCTTGTAAATTATCATTTAAAACCACAGCACTCTCGTCTTTAACTACTCTCGCCAATGGAAAACGCGACTTTAAAAAGTCCTCAACTACCCTTTCTAAGGGCTCCCATAAGTATCTAGGATCGACGTAGGGATATCTTCTCCAAACGTCTGCTTCAAGCCTTCCTTCACAAACACAGAACTTACCTACTCCCAAACCCGCCAGATGAGCTAAGATCTCAAAGTAGTTTTCTTTAGGGAGCCTAACAGCTAGGCCAAAAACACTTTCAAGCCATCTCCTACCCCTTTTTTCTATAACAGGCTGATACTCCCATGGAACCAAAGGGCACGGATTCTTTAATATGTCAACTAATTCAATGACATTAATACATGCTAAATCAGACCAAACGCTCCACGGTTCATCGGCTCTCATTACCAAAACAGCTCTCATGCTTGCTCTTCTTGCACCTACAATATCATATAAGTAATCCCCAATCACGACACATTGAGAAGCTTTTTTGCCCAGTAGCTCGGAGGCTTTCAAAAACACGCGAGGATCGGGTTTCAGCAAGCCGTCATCTCGCGTTATGACTATCGGGGGTAGCTTTATGGAGGCGACTTCGGCAGCAACTTCCACGCACTTCCTCGTATTGCGGCTGACCACAGCCCACGAAACGTTATGTTTTTCAAGCCAGGAAACCAACTCTAAAGCTCCATCGACTGGTTCCGCTCTTTTTGCTCCTTCCATCTCTATTGCTTCCACAGCCTCATAAAGCATCTTTCGCTTCATTTCAGGAAGCTTTGCGGCTTCCTCTAATATCATCACTTTCTTGTCGTCGAAAAAGCGTTCATAAATAGGAGAAAAGTCTAACCCCGTTTCGGCCAAAACTCCATCCCAATCGAGAATAAAACCTCTTTGATTAACGGGATGCCAATAGGGACTGTTAATGGGCTGCAAAATAACTCACCCCTACTTCATATCGTGCAAAACATATTGCAAAACCCCGCGATGCCGTGCTAAGAAGGCCTTGACCCGATCCTCACCAACTGGTGAGGCCTCCCCATCCTTAGCCTTGGTGACTCAAGGAGTCTCCTTAACCGGACAGGAGTCAGCCTCGATCGGATATTGTGTTGGCTCAAGGCTCTTCGCCATAACACGAACACCGCAGGGTTCCTGTAAGGATATTATAACACAAAAAACTTAGCATAGGTTGTCAACAAAATATTTTTTAAAGCTCTCTATTGCCTTATTCAATCTTTCCAAGCACAACTCACTCAACGAGTCGCCAAAATCAAAATTTGCGCCTGAAATTGTCACCATGATCATCTTGGGCATAGCGATGCTCATCTGCATCGCTATGTGTTTAACCCACCCTGGAGTACACGTATGAAGGTTGAGCCCATCGGTAGCAACGGAGGGTAAGACCTCGTATATTGCAAAGCCGTCAGGGTGCTCCTCGATGGTAGCATCTACAAAAACAGCAAGATCTCTCCCTTCTAGCTCCAGCACCACTTCTGGAAGCAACTGATGTCCAATCCAAGTAGTTACTTCATGCCCACTTTTCTCAAACCACTCAGCTATCGCACATGCCCCAACTGGTCCAACTCCATCGTCCATCCTAAAGGGGTTGCCGTAGCCCAATACGATCACATTCATAGAACGTCAATTCCTCGTAATCTCTTTAATTACCTCTCCAGATGATGCCACTAACTCCAATTTTAATGGCATCTTTCCGAGGGCATGAGTCGAACAAGACAAGCAAGGATCGTAGGCGCGGATAACATGCTCTAGTCTGTTGAATACACCCTCAGGTACATCCGTTCCCTTTATATGTTTTTTGGCAACCAACTCAACACCCTTGTTCATGGCATAATTATTATGACCGGTAGCCACAATCAGGTTGACCTTCTTGATAACGCCACTCTCATTAACCCAGTAATGATGAATTAACGTTCCTCTCGGAGCTTCAATGATACCAATCCCCTCTGGATTTATATTCTTGGACGTTATGCGAAGATCGCTTGAGATTATATCTGGGTCTGCCAACAATTGCTCAATGCGTTCCAAGCCATAAAGCACTTCGATCAACCTTGCATAGTGATAATATAAAGTATAAGGAACTACGCCATCTTCGCCCACTTCCTTAAATAGGGCGAACTCTTTAGATGCCTCTGGGGTATCGATTTCATCGGCAGCATTAAGTCTGGCAAGCGGTCCAACTCTATATGAACCATGAGGAAATCCCAAGGCCTTATAAAATGGGAACTTCAAATAGCTCCAAGGTTCCACATGTTCACCGATGTACTCCAAATAATCTTTGGGATGGAACTCATCTAAAATTCTACCTCTCGGAGCTTTGATGCGAATATCACCATCGTAGAGCTCGAGTTTACCATCTCGCACCAATCCCATATAAGCCGTATCAAGGGTTGCAAACTCCTTGACCTCGTCCTTCCCTTCTTCCAGATAGTCTTTGATAAGCTTAATAGCTTCTAAGGAAATTGGTTTCATTTCGAGAACCTGCGCAGCTATGCTATCGCGTTCTTGCGGAGTCAGGCTTCTATTCACACCGCCGGGAATACTGTGCCAGGGATGCACTTTTTTGCCGCCCAGAGTTTGAATTATCTCTTGGCCAAACTTGCGAAGCAGTATGCCTTTCTTTGCAAGTTCGGGATAGCGATCAACTAACCCCGCGACATTTCTTATTTTCACAGGAGCATCAAAACCCAATAAGATATCAGGGCTAGAGAGATGAAAAAAGCTCAAGGCGTGAGACTGAACGATTTGTGCCATATGCATGAGCTCTCGAAGTTTGTGAGCGGCAGGCGTTATAGTAACGCCCAAAATATCATCACATGCTTTCGCAGAAGCTAAGTGGTGAGATACTGGACAAATCCCGCATATTCTTGGGGTGATCACCGGCATCTCTCTAAAATCTCTTCCCTGTGTAAAAACCTCAAAACCCCTATATTGGGTCACATGGAAACGTGTTTCTTGAACTTCACCCGACTCATCTAACATTACGGTTATTTTTCCATGTCCTTCTATCCGAGTCACAGGATTTATTTCTAACTTAAAGACCTCAGTCATGTCCATTTCCTCCCCTTCCTCTAATCGTAACGCATCATTTCCGAGGGAACCTTAGGAATACGCCCAGCCAACAACTCTTTAAAGACGTAATATATGGTGTCTGCATCAGGAGGACAACCGGGCACATAAACATCAACTTTTACCTCATAGTCAATGGGCAAAGCCCTTTCAAGTAATTCCGGGACATCTTCATTTGGTATTACCCCTTCCGGGTTAACAGTGCTAGCCGTTTCGATATATCCTTCTCTTAATACCTCGTCCTTAGGTATAAAATTGCGCATGCAATTTATACCGCCAAAGACGGCACAATCACCCCAGGCAACTAAATATTTGCATCGCTCCCTCATCTTCTTAGCAAGCTCTACTTCCTCAACGTTGCCTAATCCGCCAGATAGCACTCCCACATCTATATCCGGAATATCTTTGGCATCTACGATGGGAGAAAAAACTATTTCGACTTTTTTAAATAAATCTATCAACCTCTCGTCTAAGTCGAGAAACGACATATGACATCCCGCACAAGCTTCCAGCCAAAAAGTAGCAACCTTCGTTTTAGCCATGGATTTCACCTCCAATGACACTAATTATAAAGAGACTATGCGAGCTTCATTGGCTCGTAGCTGTGATTTAAAGGCCTCTTCGTAAGCCGATATTTCGGGCCTTTCCAGCTTTACACCTAACTTCTTTGCGAACTCCTCCATTGCGTAATGCAGTGTTTTAACATCTTCCTTTGGAGGAACAATAGTATTGAGCTTTCTGCGTTCGCCTTCAATAGTACAATAGTGACCACTTCGCTCGTACCATGCTGGCGCCGGCAAAATAATATCAGCCAGATTAACCAAGGGTCTCACCTTGAAAGGTGTCTGCACGACTACAAACTTCGTAGCGGAAATGGCTGCTAATATCTCCTCTTCTTCCGGTACCATAGCGGTTGAAAAGACATACATGAAATCCCTTTTTTCGCGACCTACCCAAGGCTCTTCGCTTACAACCGTATTGCGGGCTCCCAGGCTATTTGCACTAACCAATAATGGCACGACTCCGAGTCCATCTTCGTAGAAAGCCCTTGATGCTACGGCAAGGTTGCAGGCAGCCGTGATTAATTCGTGGGATTTAGTTGCACGGCTTCCAAGGACAAAAATAGGCTTTCTTGCTGACAAGAGCATCATTGCCGTTTCTTCAACTATCTTCAGATCAAGACCCATGGCTTTAGCGCTTTCCTCAATGGAATCCCTATAGGAGGATAAAACGTTCTCTGCTCCGATCTCATACTCGCCAAAACCAGCCATCTCGGATGGTCCCGCATTTATCTTACTTATTGTTTCAGCTAAGTTTGAGAGAGCTTTAGGCATGGCTTGACCTTGTGGGAATTGGACATCTAGGTCCGTTAACCCAGGAAATGGAGAAGTTCCATGGGATAGATTTATTAGTTTTGCGTTTTTGTGAAGACAAGCCACGCGAATATAGCTTGCAACAACTGGGGCCTCCTTCTGTGGATCTGCGAACATCGTCACTATGAGATCGCTATCCAAGATATTGTGCGCTGCCGTGAAGGGACGCACTCCTTGTTCCCTAAAGGGCATGAACCCCTTAAAGAAACCGCGAATGACATCACCGTCAAAGGTATCTGTGTGCTTCATTTTTAAGGCATTTCTAAAAAGGGAAGAAAAGAGTGTGAGCTCTTCATCGGTACATAGACTTGATAAAATGGCACCTGCCTTTTCCCGATCGTAAGCTTTCTTGAACTCAGTTGAAGCTAAAGTCAAGGCTTCTTCCCATGTGGCTTCGCGGTAACTAGCGCCTTCACGAATCAAAGGAACGGTGACTCGCTCCCTCTCGGTCGACTCAGGCAACCACCATCGACCCATATAGCACAGCTGGCCTCCATCGGGCTCCTCGAGACCTGTTCCTTCGACTCTTACAATGCTACCCGTACGTACGTAAGCTTTTATCTTGCAACCTACGGCACATAAAGGACAAACGCTATCTACAATGGCATCACACTCGCTACGCCTTCCTCTGTAGGCAAACTCCCTGATGGTGATTGTGCCCGTGGGGCAAGATTGAGCGCAAGCGCCACAATTTACACAAGTATCGCTTTCCCGTAATTTTCTGCCCAAATCGGGTACGACCTTTGCTTGCCAACCCCTGTGTTCAAGGTCTAATGTGTGTGCTCCCACTATTTCCGAACAAGTCCTGATGCACCTTTGACACAAAATGCATCGATTATGGTCCATCATCAACTCGGGGTTTGTGGCATCTACTTCAAAATCGTAGTAAAGATAAGGAAATCTTACCGAATCCATTTCATGTTCTATGGCTAGAGCTTGCAACTCGCAATCTCCGCTTTGAGAGCAATACATGCAAAAATGATTTCTCCCAGCGAATAAAAGCTCTAGCACCTGACGCCTGTAATCCTTGAGCACGTCGTTTTGGGTAATCACCACCATGCCATCTTGAGCAGGTGTGGTGCATGAAGGTAGCATCTTGGGATTGCCTTCGAGTTGAACTACGCACATCCTACAAGCTCCTATGGGAGTCAACCCTTTTTGATAGCAAAGGGTCGGAATGTAAACATCGTTTTTGTTGGCAATATCCAATATGGTGTCTCCTTGAACTCCCTTGCATTCCTTGCCATCTATAATTAAAGTTATCTCTTTCATGCCAATATCCTCCTCCGCCGGCTATACTTTTCCGATAGCGCCAAATGGGCAAACTTGTATGCAAGTTCCGCATTTGATGCACTTTTCTTGATCGATGAAATAAGGAGTCTGTCGATCACCGCTAATGCAATTAACTGGACAATTTCTGGCACATAAGCCACACTTTCGGCATTTTTCCGGATCTACAACATATTTAATCAGCTTCGGACAGACTTTTGCAGGGCAACGTTTTTCTTCTATGTGCGCGAGATACTCGTCACGGAAATAGCGAATTGTGGTAATGACAGGATTTGGCGCGGTTTGTCCTAAACCACAAAGTGAAGTTTCTTTAACCACATAAGCTAGTTTTTCGAGCTTGTCTAAATCTTCCAGCGTCCCCTCACCATCGCATATCTTTTGCAACATGAGCAACATTTGCTTGGTACCCTCACGACAGGGAACGCATTTTCCACAAGACTCCCGCTGAGTGAACTCAAGGAAAAATTTAGAAACGTCAACCATACAGGTATCCTCATCCATAACGACCAAACCGCCAGATCCCATTATTGCTCCTGCGCCAGTAAGCGACTCATAGTCTATCGGCAAATCTAAGTGCTCTTTAGTTAAGCAACCGCCAGAAGGGCCACCTATTTGAACTGCTTTAAATTCTTTTCCGTTTAACAAGCCGCCCCCAAGCTCATATATGATTTCGCGAATTGTTATGCCCATCGGAACTTCTATGAGACCAGTGTTAGTTATCTTACCGGTAAGGGCAAAAATCTTGGTTCCCTTGGATTTTTCTGTTCCCATTGAGGAAAACCAATCCGCGCCATTTAGTATGATCCTGGGCACGTTAGCCCATGTCTCAACGTTATTGATGTTGGTGGGTTTGCCCCACAGACCCTGCTGCGCAGGAAATGGCGGCCTTGGACGAGGCATACCGCGTCGACCCTCGATCGAAGCCATTAGTCCCGTTTCTTCGCCACAAACGAAAGCTCCTGCCCCTTCTTTTAAGTGGAGGTGAAAGGAGAAGTTTGTGCCCATGATATTATCCCCGAGCAACCCCATCTCCTCAGCTTGAGCCATTGCGATCCTAAGCCTCTTAATAGCAAGTGGGTATTCTGCTCTACAGTAAATATATCCTTCGTCAGCTCCTATTGCATAGGCACCGATGGCCATCCCCTCGATGACGGAGTGAGGATCCCCTTCAAGCGTAGATCTATCCATAAAAGCACCAGGGTCTCCTTCGTCAGCATTACACACTATATATTTTTTGTCCCCTGTGGCTTTACGGGCAAACTCCCACTTTAGCCCCGTTGGAAACCCTGCTCCACCCCTTCCTCGCAAGCCGGACTTTTTGACTTCTTCTAAAACCTGCTCAGGAGTCATTTCGTACAATGCTTTACCCAATGCCATATAACCATCGCGCGCTATATATTCCTCAATTTTTTCGGGATCTATGTAGCCACAATTACTTAACACAACACGATGCTGTTTGCTATAAAAAGGTATGTCTCTGTAATAAGGAACCTTTTCCATATCTTCGGGAACAGTGTAAAGAAGTCGTGTCACTATTCGCCCCTTATACAGATGCTCTTCCACTATCTCAGCTACGTCTTCAGGAGTCACTCTACAGTAAAAAGCCCCTTCTGGATAAATGACGACAACCGGTCCCATTTCGCACATGCCATGACAACCGGTTTCTACAACCATGATCTCTCTATCTAAGCCTTTTTTGGCTAATTCATCCCTAAAGGCCTTCATCACGCTTGGGGATCCACCTGCGGTACACCCCGTTCCCCTACAAACCAATACGTGAGCACGATATATAGCCATAATCAATTCCCCCTAATCCGTTCTACCAACAACTTTATCCCAAACGACCTTACCATTAATCAAATGCTCTACGATAAGGCGTGGTACATCTTTCGGTTCAACGTTTCCGTAGGTTACTCTGGGCTCTCCAGGCCTTATAAAGTCAACCAATGGTTCGTATTGACACATCCCTATACAGCCAGTTGTCTCTACGGCAACATCTTTAATTTCCCGCCTAGCAAGTTCATTTAAAATAGCGCTCAAGACTTCTCTGGCACCTGCCGCTATACCACACGTACCCATTCCAACTATTATTTTCGTTTTACCGCCTGACCGTGCTGATGTTAGGTCCTTAGACTCTTCCCTAAGCTTTCTTAAATCCTCGAGACTCTTAATCTTGGGCAATACCATCGCCTCCTTTTTTTTCATGGAGCAAACTCATATTTTCCTGAATATATTCTTTAAGCCACAAAATAAATTTTGGTGACTTTAAAAGCTCTCTATCGCCTAAGTATTTTAGCAATTCTTCAAGGTCAAGCAAGAAAGCATTGCCATCAACCTCGTAACGAAAAATCCAGCAACACTCAGGCCATCCCATAATTAGCGTAGCGATCGTCGCCGCAACATCTCCAAGAGGTGGACAATCTATATGATCCTTCCTAAACCCAGCCTTAACAATAGTGCCTTTTCCCTTTTCAGAAGCAATTTCGAAAAAACCGTCACATGAGAGGGCTGCCTGTTTTAGAAAGGGGATTCCCAATCCAACCCTGCGCTCCTTTCTAGTGGTGGTAAAGGGATCCTCTACCTGCTTTAACAGGTCTTCGTCCATGCCACAGCCGTCATCACAGACGCATAAGCTTATCAGTTTCTTTTTACTGTCAATCTTAAGTTCTATTAAAACCCTGCTAGCCTTTGCTTTGACTGAGTTCTCTGCAATATCTAAAATATATTGAGAAAGATCTTCTAGCATTAAAACCTACTTGTATTTCTCCAAAATAGTCTTGATTTTGTCGGGAGTCAAGCGTCCATGGGTGTCTTCGTCTACCATCATTACCGGCGCAAGACCACAAGCACCCAGACAGGCCACCGGCTCAAGAGTAAAGCGCAAATCGTCGGTAGTTTCGTTTTCTTCAATGCCAAGCATTTGTTTAACTTTCTCTAAAATCTGTAAACTTCCTCTCACGTGACATGCTGTCCCTCGACATACGCGTATAACATGACGTCCCCTGGGCTTCAAATGAAACTGGGCATAAAAAGTTGCTACTCCATATACCTCAGCTTTCGGAATTTTCAACTCCTTAGAGACAGTAAGCAGGGCCTCTTCCGGCAAATAACCAAACTCTTTTTGCATTTCCTGCAATATCGGAATCAAACCCCCGCGTTGACCCTTCCAAGGGGTAACTATCTCCTTGGCCTTTTCTACGACATCAACAGTACTCAATGCCACTATCATCACCACCATTAGTATATATTTAATATAAATTGTCTCTTCCACCTTGTGACTGATATCATATTCTCAAAAAAGAGTCAAGGGCGCCCCAGTTATGACCAGGGCCACAAAACCTTCCTACCGCCGCTTTTATGTAATGCTAAAAGAATCTCATCAAAAGCAGGATGCTCCAAAATGACAGGGGTAGTATGTGCTTTTTTTATATCACTTAAGCGATGAGCATCGGAGGACTTTATAACGGTATAATTTGAAACGCTCTCCTTCCAGGAGATGGCTTCACGCGATGACAATCTAGCAGAAAATTCTACCGCATCGATCGCTAAGTTTGAAGGTATCATTCCAAGTATCGCTAAATACGAATAGGCAGGCCTGTCTACATGAGCAAGTATGGCCATTCCGCCCCTTCGCTTTACCTCTCCTATGACATCATCCGCAGAGGCATCCACGCCTTGTAACAAAAGAGTCTCAACTTCCTTCAATATGTTGTTTTCACCATCAATTACTATCTGAAAGCCAAATAACTCCGGGTCATTTTTTATAGGTGCTAGTCGTTCCCATACCCATTTTTGAAAGAGCAATGCTTCTTCGAAAGTAGAAAATACACACAAAGTGTGCACATCCTCGCGAGATTGCACCTCCAGGGCGGGTAAGACTATCAAAGGCTTATCTTTGGCGGCATCGATTACGGCTTTTGAGTTAGTTGTGGCGTTATGATCAGCGATAGCTATAATATCTATTTCCTCTTCTACGCATCTTTGAACTATTTCTTTGGCTCCCATTTCAAGTTCAGCACATGGAGATAGTACTGTATGCACATGCAGATCCATCCGATAAAGGCGCATATTTTTAATCTTTTACGCCAAGCTCATATAGTTTACCGCAAAGATTGAAAGCACCCAAATTTGAAGAAGCCAGAGCAATGTTTTCTTTTGCACAATTTTCGATTAGCTCTTGAAGTGGCTCACGTTCCGATGCCAATATTATAAACGGAATATCTTTTAAAACTGCAACGGCTGCAACGTTAACATGATTTTGAATGGTTACCCACACTGCCCCTTCTGGGGCAGTTCTCATAATAAAGCTTAAAAGATCACCCGCTACTCCTTGATACACCTCTTGGTCTCCATTGCCTTCGACATATACTTTCAAACCCAACTTTTCGCATATTTCTTTGATCCTCATCATTTTCCCTCCGGAGTCATCGTGTGTACCAACCTCTTTGAAAGCTCGTAAATTTCTCTAGATAGATCAGCAATCCGTGATTTTAACCTGAAAATACAATCATCCAACGAACCTTCGCCTCTGACTATGTCTTCTGCCATCACCCTGCAAGAAGGTCTTCCGCAGGTTCCACAATCAAGGTGGGGAAGCTCGGCGTAAACAGCATGCAACTGTTTAAGCTTTTCCATAGCCTTAACCAGATCTTCTCCCAGAGGCATCTGTTCTATGGGTACTATTTCATCTCGTAACATCCATACCTTGGCATGATAAAGAGCTTCTAGTTCTTTCTTGTATTGTTCAGTTATATTGAAAGACATTTTTACGTTATCAATTTTTATGCGGCTTAGAAATCGAGATTCAGCGTTTCCTATTCCGCCGATGCAACCGAGATCGCAAGCTCGTGCTTCAACGTAATCTATACCCCTTAGTTTTCCCAATTCCATCTCTTGGAAGAGACTAATCACGTTGCGTAGCCCGTCTACTTCGAGGGTTCTGACCGGTTGATTGGAGAATGCGCGAACATGCATCGATTCTCCGCCCGTTTTAGCCCATGCTATCCATCGCGGAGTTTCCGTAGAAGAATCAATCGTCACCTTTTTTGAGGGATCACCAGAACCAATTAATACCTCTCTAGCTAATTTTGAAGTTGAAATTACATATTCCGCGGAGCTAACGTCCCTTCCAACAGGGGAACGAACCATGGCGATGCGTGCTGGGCAAGGTGATACCAAAGTAACAGGCTCACGCTTTTTTGTCCTAGCCCTCCACAAGTCTATGCTCGTCTCAAGGGGATTTTCAACCGGGGCCAAATGAGGTATAAGTTCATGAAATTTAATCTGGATCAACCTCACTACAGCAGGACAGTAAGTAGAAATCAACGGTTTAGCCGTTTCTGGAGAGTTTTTAATCGCTCTGGCCGCCGCAACTGCTGCCACATCATAGGCTGCCTCGTATTCCTCGAATATGGGTTCAAGGCCCAATTCAAACAATGCGTGAGCTGTTAGACTAGGAATAGGAGGCCAGGAAAATTGAGCACAGAAACAAGGATCTGTTACCACCGCCATAGGACGTTTGCTTAAGATATAATCCCAATCATCATCCTCCGGCAGCAATGCTCGATGTGGACATCGCCTAAGGCATTCGCCGCAGGAAATGCAAATTTCACTCAATATGCGTATCTTTCCTTCTATGACCCTCATAGCCTCCGTAGGGCATGACTTGATGCAATTCACACAACCCCTACAAGAAGACTCCGCAATCTTTACCCCGTGAGCCAAGAAACTCACCGCCTTTTGTCAAGGTATATTACCGCACGCAACTTAGTGCCCTTCCCTGGAGCAGTGTCTATGTATAACTCATCTGAATTTTTCTTAATGTTCGGAAGGCCCATACCCGCTCCAAACCCCAATTCCCTTATGAAATCTGGTGCAGAGGAATATCCTTCCTTCATCGCCAACTCAAGGTCTTCAATTCCAGGGCCCTTGTCTTTAGCAATTATAGTCACCTTATCTTCCTCAACTTGAAGGCACATTACGCCTCCGCCTCCATGGATGACTATGTTCATTTCGGCTTCGTAGACCACTATTGCCGCCTTGCGACATATATCCGGGGGCAATCCTAAGGATTTCAGGGTTTCCTTGAAGTGTGTAGCTGTCTCGCCCGCAGCCAAGAAATCCAAAGGTTTAACTTGCAACTCTAACACTAAAGGTTCACTCAATCTAGTCCGACTCCTCGTCCAGGATAGTACACGATTTTAATCCAGCCTGATAAAGCAACCCGCAGGTTTCAAACATGCTTTTTTTACACAACAAGACAGGGATATCTAACTTCCTTGCAAGCGCTACTGCTTCTTCTAGCGGGCGTTTATTTCTTACGAAAATAATCCCTGTCATATCCAACATTGTCGCCGTCCTTATTATCTGTATGTTAGTCAAACCGGTTATCAAAAGCGAAGCGGCCAAGGCAAAAGCAAGCACATCGCTCATAAGATCGGATGCAAGGGCGTATTCCACTTCTTTTTCTAGGGCAGCAGTATCAAACAATCTACGTGCTCCCAACAAAGCCTCTATTTCAGATATTTTCATCATGTCTAACCCCCTGAAGGACGATTACAAAGTTACGATAATAACTATATCATATTATGGGATCTACATGTATTTCTTCAGAATAAAAATAGCATAAAAAATTTTTGTAGGATAATCGCGTGATATAATTTACTTTTAGTTGACGCATATAACTTCCTCGCATATCTCAAGCAGAGTGAAGGAGCGTGAAAAAACGGATGAGCGAGCTTTATGACAAAAGACCACTTACGTATCTAAATAAGGGCGTTGGTCCGTCCTTTGTTCAACTTATGGAAATGGAACCTGCATTTAGGACCATAGCGTATTTCTCGATGGAGATAGGAGTTAAGAAAGATATCCCCACCTATGCGGGAGGATTAGGAATTTTAGCAGGAGATGTGCTAAAAAGCGCTGCCGATCTGGGTGTTCCTATGGTAGGTATTACTCTTTTATACAAACATGGATATTTCAAACAACACATTAATGAAGAAGGCAGGCAAATCGAAGAACCCCATCCTCCATGGGATCCTGAGGACAAATTGTTTTTGCTTCCAAACGAAGTAAACGTCGAAATAGAAGGCAGGCCCGTATATGTCCGCGTTTGGGCCTACGGAGTTACGGGTCAAACGGGATATATTGTGCCCATTTTCTTTTTAGATACAGACCATGATAGAAATGCTCCAGAGGATAGAAGTTTGTCCTGGCACCTTTATGGAGGAGACTTGCGCTATAGGTTATGCCAGGAAATGATCTTGGGCATTGGAGGATTAAGAATTCTTCGAAGCCTTGGCTTTTACAACCTCAAAACTTTCCATCTGAACGAGGGACATGCCGGATTTCTTGCTCTTGAGTTGCTCCGAGAACAGGGATATGTGGACTTAAGAAAAATCAAAGAACAAGTGGTTTTTACTTCACACACACCCGTGGCAGCCGGTCATGATTATTTCCCCTTTGAGCTGGTAGAAAAGACGATGTCACCCGTGTTTGTCGATTATTTAAAGCAAATGATGCCAGATGGCGGAGTCTCCATGGTGGACTTTGGCCTTCGCTATAGCCGATATATAAATGCAGTGTCAAAAAAACACAGAGACGTCAGTAGAAAACTTTATAACACAGAAAACATCGATTACATAACCAATGGGGTACATTCGAACAGCTGGACATCTCCGAATATAAAAAAGCTTTTCGACAAACACATACCGAGTTGGAGAAACGACCCCTCCAGGTTGGTTTTGGCCGTAAAACTTCCTGGTAATGAGCTATGGGAAGCTCACCAGTCAAATAAAATGTTACTCCTCTCGAAAGTTTTAGAGAAAACAGGAATAAAGTTGGATCCTGAAATCCTTACAATTGGTTTTGCCCGTAGGGCGGTAGCTTACAAACGGGCGGATCTCATCTTTAAAGATATTAATCGATTAATTGACATTTGTTCGGGCAAGGTTCAACTAATATTTGCGGGCAAAGCTCACGCTTTAGATGAAGAGGGCAAATCTATGATCCAGCGCGTAATAAAGACCTCCAAGGAGCTATCTGATAAAATCCCCGTAGTATTCCTTGAAGATTACGACATGGAATTAGCAGCGTTACTCACGGCAGGAGTTGACGTCTGGTTAAATACGCCCCTAAGGCCTCGCGAAGCATCGGGAACCAGTGGAATGAAGTGCGCACATAACGGTGTGTTAAACCTATCCATATTGGACGGATGGTGGATAGAAGGATGGGTAGAGGACGTCACTGGATGGGCAATAGGGCCAGAACCCCGGGAGGTAGATCTGGTGTATTACGATGATACTAAGGACGCTGAGGTTTTATACGAGGTACTTGAACGAAAGGTAATTCCGCTGTACTATCAACATCATGATCGTTGGCTTTCGATGATGAAAAATTGCATTGCTTTAAATGCTAGCTATTTTAACACACATCGCGTAGTAAGGGAATACTGTGAAAAGGCTTACAATATACACCCGAGGTATTATTAAGTCATATTCAAAGGACTATTTAAGGGAGGTGGTGACTTTAAGGAATGAGTTTGTCATTCAGTAAAATAAAAGTTCTACATGTGGCTTCCGAGATGCATCCAATTGTGAAAAAAGGTGGCCTTGGTGATGTGATAGGCTCTCTGCCTAAAGCACAAAGGGAGCTGGGCGTAGACAGCAGAGTTTTGTTGCCTCTCTATCCAAACGTTAGTAACAACATCAAAGAAAAGTTAAAGAAGATATCACGTAAATTATACATACCACTGGAGTGGAGGGTATTTCCTGCATCTTTGTGGCGAACTGATATTCAAGGAGTGCCAGTCTACCTCCTGGATATCGAGGATGTTCCTTTTCCAGCCGAGATATATCCAAATCTCTTAAACATGGACTTGATAAAGCCTTTTTTTCTACTCTCCTTGGCCGCCATCGAATTCGAGAAGGCATCTCGATGGCGGCCTCAAATTCTTCATCTCCACGACTGGCCAACATCTTCAGTTGCAATAGCATTAAAATGGCATATGTATTACTCCTCCCTTTCTGGTCTATATGACACCGTTTTGACTATTCATAACTTAGCCCATCAGGGGATCATGCAGGAAACTGATTTGATATCTTGGGGAATTCCGAAAGAGGTCCACAACATTGAGGGGCTAGAGTATTACGGCATGACTAATCTTTTAAAAGGTGGAATTATAGCTTCGGATGCAGTGACCACGGTTTCTCCCAGATACTCATGGGAGATTCAAACCAAAGAGTACGGAATGGGTTTAGATGGCGTCTTAAAGCAGTATAGTAATAAGCTTAGAGGTATTCTAAACGGCATCGATTATTCCTATTGGAACCCTAAAACCGACCCCTTCATCCCCGCTCATTACGATGTAGAGGATATAGCTCCCAAAAGAAAATGTAGGGAGGAATTGCTATCGAGATGCGGATGGAGTGAAGATGGTTCACCAATTTTAATATATGTAGGCAGGTTGGCAGAACAGAAAGGCATTGACTTGATATTGCTCTCAATAGAGCCGATTGTTGGTCATGGATGTAAAATGATAATCCTCGGAGAAGGTAGCGAAATTTACGAGCGCACTCTAAAGAAAGCCTCTTTACAATTTCCAACAAATTTGTTCGTAAAAATAGGATATGACGAAGAGTTGGCCCATCTTATGTATGCGGGCGGTGACATGCTAATTATGCCGTCTTACTTCGAGCCCTGTGGACTAGCCCAACTAATAGCCATGAGATATGGAACAGTACCGATATGCAGGGCCACAGGTGGACTCGCTGACACAGTCATCGATGCCGATACTGCGTGTGACGGGACTGGTTTCCTATTTAGTTCCTATAGCAGCGAGGCTTTTCTGCACGCCATAGGAAGAGCACTTGGAGCATGGAATTCCACCAAACTTTGGAATCAAATTGTACAAAACTGTATGAGAGCCGATTTCTCTTGGTCCAGATCCTCACGAGAGTATGTAAACTTGTACCTCGAATTATTAGGAGTTCCAGAACACGAAGATAATGTAAAGCCAAATTTTAACGCTTAATAAAAAGCTAAATATACGGCCCTTAATGTTTTTGTTCCCTGTAAAGGAGATATGGTTTTTACCGAAATTTTAGTGTCTTTTATGTTTAATATTAAATAATGAAGTTGCTTTTAGTTTAATGTAATACTATAATTTAATCGATGCGGAAAGAACTATAAGCGGGGGTGACCTTTTTGATTTACGGAAAGTACGGAAGGGTGCTGGGCATAGTCCTTGCCGGAGGCCGAGGACAACGACTCTCCCCGTTGACCAGACATCGAGCAAAACCTGCAGTGCATTTCGCTGCTAAATACCGAATCATAGACTTTGCTCTTTCCAATTTAGTTAATAGTGGAGTGTTTTCCATCTACGTCCTCGTCCAGTTTCGCAGCCAATCGTTAAATGAGCACATCGAGAGGGGGTGGCAGTTCGGAGGAGCTCTAAGAGGGAGGGACTTTTTCATAACTGTCGTACCTGCACAAATGTGGACCGGGGAACACTGGTATAAGGGAACTGCCGATGCAGTTTTTCAAAATTTACATCTCATCACAATTTATAATGCTGATCGAATATGCGTATTTGCCGCTGACCACGTCTACAAGATGGACATCGAACAAATGATGGAAAAACACATTGAGAAAAAAGCGGATTGCACGGTAGCAGCTTATGAAGTCCCTGTGACAGAAGCGCATGCTTTTGGATGTCTTAAGACCGACGAAAGAGGCTTTGTCGCTGAATTCCTTGAAAAGCCGAAATGCCCGCCGGAAATAGCGGACAAACCTGGATTTAGCTTTATTTCAATGGGAAACTACATTTTTGAAAGAGAAATTTTAGAAGAAGTTTTGGTCGAAGATGCAAGTAACCCTGATAGCAGTCACGATTTTGGCAGAGATATACTTCCAGAACTTTGCAAAAAATATAAGGTTTTAGCTTACGATTTCCAGAGCAATGTTATTCCTGGAAACGATAAACCCTACTGGAGAGACGTGGGAACGATAAGAACATACTGGCAAGCACATATGGATATGCTAAACGAAAATGCAGATCTAAACTTATTCAACACTCAATGGCCAATAAGGACGGTTTCTTACGCTGACCCTCCAGGTCTTACTTTTTCGGTTAACAATTACTCAAGCCATATAGAGAACACTCTCAGGGCAGAGGGAAGCCAGATTTTGGGAGCGACTGTGAAAAGATCTATACTATCTAGAAACTGCATAATAAAACCAGGAGCAGTAATAGAGGAATGCATAATTGAGCGAAGCGTAGTCATCGGTGAGCGATGTAAGTTAAGAAGGGTTATCGTAGATGCTCAAAACATCATCCCCCCAGATACCAAAATAGGCTTCGATGAATCAGAGGATCGCGCCAGATATCACGTAGATCCTTCAGGGATAGTAGTGGTGCCGATGCCAGCGATACAACTTAGAGCAAAAGTTAAATTCCCCTATCCAGATTCTGGAATTTAGTATAAACTATGTAGGTCAAAAATATTTTTAGTTTTTAGGAGGAAGTTTCATGTCGAAAGGGAAAATTAATGATGAAGTAAAACTACTTTTGGATAGGGCTAACTCTGCAGATAGTGATGAAGAAGCAGAAAGCTTGGCACTCAAGGTTTTAGAGATGGATCCATCCAACGGAGAAGCCAAGCTCGTACTGGCAGACATCGCTATAACTAACGGAGATATGGAAACGAACCGCTATTATCTGGATCAAATAATCAAAAGTTGTGAAGAAAAATCCACGGGGTACCAAAGAGACGATCAAAGCGAAGATCTTTACATTTCCGCACTCGAAAGGATGGCCTTTTCCCTTTCCTTCGATGATCATTACGAAGAGGCCTTGTCGGTTGCACAAAAGTTACTCGAGATTGATGTCGATGAAAAGACTACTGCGAAGGACATGATTTACCGTTCTTTGCTCATGTTAAACCGTCACAGAGATGTGTTGGAACTGATATGCAGTGAAAGGACACATTCGCCCGTTGCACTACACGCCAAGGCAATTGCCTTGTACGTCTTGGACGGAATCAGCTGGAATTCCTATGAAGCGTTAATTGACGCAATAGAGTCAGATCCTGATGCTCCCTTTTACGCTTTAGGCATTTGGGAAGAACCGGAGGAACCTGATGAAAGTGAAACGGACTCGCTTTTAACGGCTCTTTATATCGTAGAACCTTGGCTCCAGTCAGATGATTTAATGAATTGGCTTAGCCATGTAGTAATTATCTTTGGCTTTCTCACCGAACGTCTTTCAGAGGAATTCATGGATGTCTTAACCTCAGGTGAGGACGGCGATTTAATAAGGGAAAAACTGGAAACGACTAGGGCGCGTATCGATAAAATGATGAGTATGGGCATTATAGAGGACCAAGACGCATTGAATATGGATCGCATAGTATTTGATGCCTTGCGTTTCAGATAAACTTTAATAAGCAAGGCCAATTGGATAAAACCTCGCAAGGCATGATAATTACATGAGGGTCAAAATCGCCCCTTATCAAGCTCAATTAAGGCTTTAACAGATAATTACTATGACCTTTGTAAATTACGTGCAATTGTTGCTAGGTTTGATATTTATGCGATGACTCCGAGTGGAGCGCTTTTTTTGGCAAATCTTGTTGGGACAAGCTCGCTGAGGAAGCGCTCCTTTGTTATCGATGACAACTACGTAACCACTGCTTTAAGGCCTTGCCAAATCGCAAGTTTTGGCACTATTTTGCTTTCATCTTGTAGTGCCGCATACTCCACATCGCTCCACAGGCCCAACGCGCGCAGGCTTTGCGCATGTTCGGCATCTTTAAAGGCTTCAAGCATGTTTTTGTCGTAATATTCCCAAACTGCTAGCGCTATTTTCCCCCCATCGTTTAGTTCCACGTTTTCAACCCTGTCTCTCACAATATCGACCATTAAACCAGCACAAGCAGTATCATCAATCATAGCCCTGTTAAATCTTCCCGCACACAAGATTCCTATCTTATTCCCATACTTAAGTGCAACCTCTAACACCGCAGTTGCATTTCTAACGCATCCTACACAGACGGTGTTTGCGAATGTTGACGCTAACAATAAAGCCTTAGTGCCATTAGTGGTGGTCATTATCGCTCCCTCGTAAGTCCCAAGAAAGCAATCAAGCAGCTCGACGGGCGAATTGCCACAATCGAAATTTGGTGGAGGTAGGCTATTCCGCTCACTCATTAAAAGCCAATCACTGCCAAGTTTTCTCTTCAAATCATACGCCTCTTCAACACTTTTAACCGGCAAAATGACCTTTCCGCCTCTTTCAAAAAAAGTGGTCATCATAGTCGTCGCACGAAGCACGTCCACTACAATCCACGCGTCAGCATATTCAAGCTCGCAAGCCGGATTAAGCATGACCTCTAACCGAATTGACATTGTTTCTCCCCTACCGTTTCGTGTTTATTTTTACTGCTATTTGATACATAATACAACTAATACAAACCTTACAAAATAGGGGGAAAATCATGCCAGAGCAAAAGATAAAGGGTACACCTCTTTCTCAAGGCATTTCCTACGGTCGTTCTTTCTTATACGAAGCAATTCCTTTTACGAAAAGGAGTGTCGAAATTCGCAAAGAAGACGTCGAGAAGGAGCTAGTTCGTTTCAAGAAGGCACTCAAGAAAACCAAAGAATCACTCGAGAAACTAAAAGAAAGTGTAAAACGACGCCTGGGTGACGAAAAAGCTGGCATCATAGAGGCACATATATTGATGTTAGAAGATCCCATGTTTGTTGACAACATTGAAACAATTATTAAAGAAGGCAACTCCGCCGAGGACGCTGTCTTTTTAACAACGATGAAAATAAAAAGCATGTTCGAAGAAATTCCAGACCCCTACTTGCGGGAAAGGGCAGCAGATGTAGAAGACGTGGGAAGCAGGTTATACAGAAATTTAATTGGAGCAAAAGATCTGCTCTTGCTAGATATGGGGGAGCCATTAATAGTTGTGGCGAAAGACTTGGCTCCATCTGAGTTAATCGCTATTTCCGAAAACAATGTTGTGGGGTTGGTGCTATCCCAAGGCGGTCCTACATCTCACACAGCCATAATAGCAAAATCATTGAATTTGCCAACTGTATCAGGAATTGAGATGAGCTTAATCCCCGAGAACTGTTTCTTAATAGTCGACGGTACAAAAGGGGAAGTTGTAGTAAATCCTTCCCAAAGTACGCTAGCATGCGCAAGAGCAAAGATCGAAAAACTTAGGCGTGAACAAAGAGAGGCATTAAGTTTAAAAGACTTACCAGCCGTAACGCTAGATGGACTGAAAGTTGAACTGTGGGGCAACATAGCTCATCCCAACGAGGCAGGCGACGTTTTATCTTTTGGCGGAAGCGGCATCGGCCTCTTCAGGACCGAGTTTCTTTTTATGAACAGAAATGACCCGCCAAACGAGGACGAACAATTCGAGGCTTATCGCAAAACTTTAAGCGATATGAGCCCTTATCCAGTCGTTATCAGGACTATGGATGCAGGGGGCGATAAAGAAATACCCTATCTCAACATACCAAAAGAAGACAACCCCTTTTTAGGATATCGTGCATTGCGCATAGGTTTAACCGAAGAACATTTACTACTCACCCAAATTAGGGCTTTATTAAGAAGTTCTAGCTTCGGAAATCTTTACATAATGTTTCCCATGGTTTCCTCCATCTGGGAAGTGAGAAAGGCCAAAGATCTGATTCAAAAAGCAACATGCCAATTAGAAAAAGAGGGCATTAATTATGGAACTTTCAAAGTTGGCATAATGATCGAAATACCTTCTGCAGCCATTATGGCAGAGGAGCTTGCAAAAGAGGTGGATTTCTTTTCCCTTGGGACCAATGATTTAACGCAATATGCATTAGCGGTCGATAGGGGGAATGCGAAAGTATCCCGATGGTACGATCACTTGCACCCCGCTGTCTTAAGACTCGTGGCCATGACGTCTCAAGCTACAAAAAAGCAAGGCATTGAGCTTGGAATCTGCGGAGAAATGGCGAGCGATCCCCTCGCCTTGCCATTTCTTCTGGGGCTTGGATTAGACGAGCTCTCCATGTCGCCCTCCGCGATTCCCAAAATAAAAAGGTTAGTTAGAAAATTTCGCGCAGACACAGCAAGGCGAATAGCACAAAAGGTCCTTTCTATGAGAGAGGCGAACGAAATTCGAAAATATCTTGAGGAGGCGATATCGCAATTATGAATGGAAAAGTACAAATTGTATCAAAAGTTGCGCCAGGAAGTTTCGGCGACAGAAAAGTTTTAATACAAGGGTATATGATTTCAAATACAAAACCCTTAATGGTGCTGCTTCACGGGGTACACGGTTGCGCTAATTTAAAAGAAGGAAACAAGTACGCCGCTTTGGCACAAATGCTTGTCCAAAATTCGATCAACGTAATGATCATAGAAACGAGCAGAAAGACGAGAGACCGAGAGCGCTACGGAGAAGATAGAAGCAGTTGGGTAAAGGAGGCTTTTGAAGGCAAAACATATGCTATGGATTTATTTGATGTTGCAAGCGCTCTTTCGTTTATAAATAGAAATGTAAGATGTGCCTCTCTGTGGTTATGGGGTTTTTCGCTAGGAGGGTTACACTTTCTAATGATAACCGGTAGCATGCACGATAAGATTCTAAGGGAGGCAAATTTGGAAAACCCTTTACCCATAGATCTGAATGTTCACGGATTAATTCTGTCAGGAAGCGGAGATGAAGCACGCCCAGAAAACAAATTAAACGTCAATGAACCTATACTTGACTCGCTACCAGAAAAACGTTTACTCCTCCATGCAGCAAAAAACACCAAAGCGGGAAACGTATTTGCCTTTTACGGAAGCATGGACGAGACTTTTAGCAAAGAGGCATGTAGGCGTTTATTCGATCTTACACCTACCAAAAGAAGTTTTGTTATCTTAAGCGGAGTCGATCACTCTTTCAGAACAGTAAAAGGCACGCCATCAATAGCTCCATTAGCTGACATGATTAATTATTTAAAATCCTATCTATTCAAGCATCCAGGGCCATCCAGCAATAATTCCCAAAAAACTCAATATCTCTCTTCCAAACATCAATGACAAAAACGAACCAATGGCAAAAAATGGAATCATTGGGACATGATCTTTTCTTTTGACCTTTTTGGTAAGCAATAAAACTATAGCTACTAATCCCCCACTCATGAACCCAAGATACAAAGCAAGACAACCCATCCATAGCCCCATTATGCCTCCAATACTCGCAGCTATCGTAACATCACCTGTACCCATGCCACCTTGACTTAAAAACATAATAATCCATATCAAAAGACCGCACAGACAAGCCCCCAGCACGCCACTTATAAAAGCTTGCAGACCTCCGAGAAGCCTTAAAGCTAAACCCGTCACTAAAAAGGGGAAAACTAAGCGATCGTAAACGTAGCCGGAGTATATATCAGTTAAAGAAGACAGAAAAAGACAACTGAGTAATACTAAGGACAATAAAAAAGGTAAAGTTGGTCCGTAAATCAATGCTACTGCCCACAAAGATAGGCCCATTATAACCTCGACCAAAAAGCAACTTATTCCAATAGGCGCTTTACAGGTCCTACACTTACCTCTAAGAAAAACATAAGAAAAAACGGGAATGAGATCGATAATAGAGAGCGTTCTGCCACAAGCGTCGCAGGCAGAACGCTCTCTACCCCACCATTGCCTTCCCTCTATAGTCCTCTTAGCCACGACGTTTAAAAAGGAACCAAGTGCCATGCCAAAAAACAAATTCACTAAAGAAAACATTTTCGAAGTCATTTGTGTCACCGCTTTAATTCTTACAAATTTCGAAGAGTTGACATTTTGTCAATTACAAGTAAAAAAGAAGGCAAAATAAGTGTCTTTAATGGATGCAAGATGAAACAACTTACCTAATAGCATACAAGGTGCCGCGTATCGTGGCAAAAACAACCGCACCTTCGCTTAATACTGGATCAGCTACAATATCCCCGTCCGATTCATATTTCCACAGCAAATTGCCACTTTTGAGATCTACCGCATAAAAATACCCATCATTGCTACCGAAATAGAGCACGCCTCCGGCATGAATGGGTGACGAATTTATAGGGCCACCAGTCTCAAAGCTCCACGCTACGTTTCCGTCATTGGAAGTTATTGCATATAATTTCCCATCCTGACCTCCAATGTAAAGCACTCCATTTACATAGGCGGGCGAAGATCCCAAAGGAGCTCCCACATATTTGTGCCATATAGGAACCACCCCTCTTAATTTCACTGAATGGACGTACCCATTATCCGTGATGTAATAAACCTTCCCATCAACATACAAGGGTGCTCCCCTCATAGGACCCTCCGTATTGCCTCCCCAACGTTCACTGCCATTCTTAGGATCCAAAGCGTGGAAACGGCCACCAAAACTTCCAACGAAAACAAATCCTTCTGCAAAGGCTGGAATACTTTGAAACCCCCTATGAGCTTTCATCTGCCATTTGTGTTGGCCATTCTTGCTGTTAATTGCGTAAAAACTGCCTTCATTGCACCCAGCATACACAGTATCGCCAGTTACTGTAACCCCAGCCATGACCGGACCGTCAACTTTAGTGCTCCATGCGACAAGACCAGAGCTTCTATTTAGGGCATATACCCTTCCGGCAAAAGTTCCAACGTAAACTTTATCTTTATCGACCGCGACCGAACCAAGGATGGATCCATCGCATTGAAATTTCCATCTTGCACTGCCATTATTAATATCGAGTGCATATACCTCCCCTTTATGATTGCCCACGTACACCGTATTGCCATCCACAATGGGAGCTCCAGTGATATTTGAGCCAGTCTCAAGCTTCCAAGCGAACACGCCTTGGGGTAAAGTTTTTATTTGAAAGTTACCCGTATTCTGCAAGTCACCCCTTACTGGAAGGGCAAAGGCACTGGTCGTATAGCTTAAAGCGCAAAACGAAAGGACCACTAACACCATCACGGCCGGAAAAAGCGATCTTTTCATGATGCCACCCCCTTTTCTCATGGTTTTAATACACCAATCAGCTTAACATACAGCTATCTTAAATTATACTCCAAGGCAGACTTGGGTCAATCAAAGCGCATCTTGAAAGTAGCGAGTTTAAAGAGATGGTAGTTTTAGAAAAAAACTAAAGGAGCAACAAGATATGTTGCCCCTTTGTATGTTAATTGGAGCCGGCGGGCGGACTCGAACCGCCAACCTGCTGATTACAAGTCAGCTGCTCTGCCAATTGAGCTACACCGGCAACCTCGCCAGCAAGATTGATTATACAAAGCTTTTAAACTTTGTCAATTAAACCATAATCTCTCCATCCTGCACGAAGGCACGCAAGCCTGCGCGGTGTATTTCACGACGACGCTTCATCTTCTTGAGTTCCTCTGTTACATACCACGCCTTGCCAGCTTCTTCTACGACCAATATAGCCCAATTTTCTCCCGGCCATACAGCATCAGCCCAGTGCCTGCGGCAACCGCGATGATGGCCCAAGACGTGTCTCCAAACGGTGTACCCATCAACCTCTAAGGAATCCAACAATTCTATCACTTCGGGAGCTATGCTTTGGTTGCAGAATATCCAAACAAACTTCATTGAGACGTACCTCCCTCTGCCTCGACAAATCTGGGCTTACGACGTATTTTCTCTTCAACAATACTATATACCACAGGAATTAACACCAAAGTCACTAAGGTAGAAAAAGATAAACCACCTATGACTGAAACTGCTAGTGGTCTCCATATCTCCGCTCCTTCACCCCGGCTTAATGCCATCGGCAGCATGCCCAATATTGTTGTTAAAGTAGTCATCAAGATTGGGCGCAAACGACGTTCTCCGCCTTCTATAAGAGCATCGCGCATGGTGTAACCTCTAGCGCGAAGAAGGTTCACGTAATCCACAAGCACTATAGCGTTATTGACCACGGTTCCAACCAACATAACTATACCCAACAACCCTTGAAGGGAAAGATACATGCCGGTCACTAAAAGAGCCGCAATCGCTCCAGTTAAGGCAAAAGGAACGCTAAACATGATGACGAAAGGATCTAGAAAGGCTTCATACTGCCCCGTCATGATCATATAGACCAAAACTACTCCGAGCAATATCAAAAATGTCATTTGCATAAATGTTTCTTCCAAATCTTCAACGTCACCAGTCACGTCTGTCCTCATCCCTGCGGGCAGATCTATATCTTTAAGAACACCTTTAATATCTGCAGCTACCTCTCCCAAAGAACGGCCTTCTGTGTCTAACTCTATGGTAATGAGTCGTTGTCTATTTTTTCTATGAATTTCAGGGGGACCTAGTTCTTCTCTTATTTTGGCTACGTTTGTAAGCCGCACCATCTCGCCAGTTGTAGAAGGGACTAGCAGTTTATTCAACGTATCCCAAGAATGTCTTTGCTCAGGTTCAAGCCTCAACCATATTTCGTAGTTGTCCTCGCCCTCCCAATAATCCTCATCAAATTCAACGCCATAATAATAAGCCCTCAAAGCTTGAGCTACATCGTTCGTCCTTACACCCAAGAGGGCGGATCTTTCTTTGTCCACATCGACCCAAACCTCCGGCCTGCTTGCCTTTTGAGTTATTTCTACATCAACGGCTCCAGGAATTTGTTCGATCTTATTTTTAATTTTATCTCCAACTTCGAGCAGTTCATTTATATTTTCACCATATAACTCAATAACTATAGGCTTAGAAGTGCTTCCTACCATAATAGGAGAGCTAACGCTGGAACTTACTGCCTCAAATCCAGCCTTAGACTCTAAATATTGTCTTAACTGTGAGGCGACCTGAAAGCTTGACCGTTTCCTTTCTCCTTTTGGGATCAGCTCAATGCCAGCACTTCCTGTATTAGACGACTCACCTCTTAGCGCGCCCATGCCTCCACCAGAGCTACCTCCATGTATGTATACATTTTCGAGCTCTGGAATGTTATCCATAGCATAGAACATAATTTCTTTAGCCACTCTTTCAGTTTCTTCCACCCTGGTTCCCTCTGGCAACCTGAAGTTGACTCGCACGCTCCCCGTATCCGACCTGGGGATTAATTCGGTTCCGATTCGCATGAAACCGAAGACGGTAAAAAGCGCACACAATAATGCGAGGGCAATGATCTTTTTTCTGTTGTGCAATGCCCAGTCAATCGATAGGGCATAATGGCGCTCTAGCCAAATCAGGAAGCGCTTAGAGTATCGATGTATGAATAGCCTATCTTCTTGCGTCCTGAAGGTCTTGCTCCCCATCATAGGAACGAAACTTAAAGAAACAAACAGTGAAGAAGCAATGGCAAGAGACATAACAACTGATAAGGAGGAGAAAAATATCCCAATCAAACCAGTGATAAATATAAGGGGCAGCAGCACAGCCAAAGTTGTAAGGGTGGAGGCAAGCAATGCGCTTCCAACTTCGCCGGCACCCAAGGCTGAAGCAATCTGACGTTTTTCTCCATTTTCAATGTGGTAAATTATTTGATCTGTCGTAACAATGGCGTTATCAACGACCATGCCACAGGCAACAGTAAGCGCAGACAATGTCATCAAATTGACCGTGTATCCAAGTAAGCGCATGGCTATAAAAGTGGTAATTAATGAAAAAGGTATCGCACAACATATGGCAATCGTCCCGGGCAACCTGCGCAAAAACACATACGTGATCAAGAAGACTAATACCATTCCATATAAAAGTGTGGTAGCTAACTGCTTAAGGGAATCTAATATAAACTCTGACTGATCGAAGCCTATGATGTAATTTACATCAGGGGAAAATATGGATCCCTTTAACTCTTCCAAACGAGTCTTAATGCCGCTGCACACTTGAACGGTATTAGCATCGGTGTTCTTGGTCACCACCATTACCACGGAACGAGTCCCATCAGACCACCCAAACGTTGTTGGGTCTCTATAGCCATCTACCACTCTCGCCACATCTTTAAGGTAGACTGGTTTGCTGTTTAATGCTCCAACAATGGTGTAGCCCATATCCTCTATAGCTTTAAACCTGCCAGGCACGCGTAATTGATATTCCGTCAAACCTTCCTTAAAAGTACCAGCAGGCAAGTTAAAGTGCTCTCTTTGCAATACGGAAGCAATATGTTGAGCAGATAAATTGTATGCTCGTAGCTTATCTACGTCCAACAAAATCTTAATTTCCCTCTGTTCTCCACCAAATACCGACACGTCACCGACCCCCGGAATTTGTTGGATCATCTTGCTTACGTCATTGTCTACAAAGTGATACAACCCTGGAAAAGTTGGTCCGGCCTTAAAAATGACCAGCATAACGGGCAAAGCACCTGAGGTCACTTTTATAAGTATGGGGTCATCGGCATCGTCAGGAAGCCTTCTACGGATTATGTTCACCTGATCCCGTGCGTCACCCATCCTCGCATCCAAATCCTCTCCCCATTCGAATCGAAGGACAACTGCTGAGGCGTCATCACTCGAGGTAGAATTTATTTCTTTAATGCCCTGCAATGTAGCCATCCTGTCTTCCACTTCTTCTGTGACTTCCTGTTCGATATCGCTAGCTGCTGCACCTTTCCAGGTGGTAATAGCAAGTATTATAGGCGGTTCAAATTCGGGCAAAAGGTCAACCTTAATGCCAATAAAGGCCACAACCCCCAACAACAATATGGCAACAAAGGCCATTAATGTGGCAATTGGTCTTTTTACCGCAATATCCCAAAGGTTCATTCACTAACCACCTCCACGGGCACGCCATCACCTAAAGCCCGTACTATCGGCGAAATAACACCGTAGCCTTCGCTTACTCCCTCGACAATCTCGACAAGATTGCCACTTTCTATTCCGCGCTTGATAAAAGTTTGCTTCGCCTTGTTATCATCAGTCACAACGAAGCAATACCATTCTCCCGTGCCGGGCAATTGCTTAATGGCCTCACGAGGAAGGGAAAGCCCTTGGTGCCTTCCCACAACGACTTCAGCCCTAGCAAACATGCCAGGCTTCAGCGTGTCATTAGCTGGAACCCATACCTCAACTTCACCCGTTCTAGTAACGGGATCCAGCGTGGGACTGATTCTCATGACTTGAGCTTCAAACACCATATTTGGAAAGGCATCAACTTTCACGTGGGCAGGCTGTCCTAGCTTGACTTTCGGATAATCTTTCTCCGTAATCGTTCCTTTAATCTTTACGGTCTCTTGTTTTGAAATTACAAAACAAGTGTTTCCTACTCTAACGGTATCACCAGGGTCTATATTTCGTTGAGCAATCACGCCATCGACAGGAGAAACGACATCATGGTAGCCCTTCATGATTTGAAGTTGCATTAATTGAGCTTCAGCTTGATCAAGCTGTCTTTGAGCCTGCTCAAGTTTTGCTTTTTCCACTTCATATCGTCCCTCTATTTGGTCCAATTGCTGGCGACTTATAACTTGTTCTTCAAACAAATTTTTGTAGCGTATATAATCCTTTTCGGTGGTTTGTAGCTGACTTCGCGCCTGCGACATAGCAGCTTTTGCTGCTGCAACAGCGGCCCTTGCTTCTTCAATTTGCCTACTAACTATGTTGTCATCAAATCTCGCTAGCCGTTGACCTCTTTTTACCATATCACCAACATCAACTAAAACCTCTAACACCGTTACATCGTTTGTCACCTTGGAGGCAAGAACTGCCTTTTCCTTGGGCTCTGCTGTACCCACAAAGGTAACCAGGTCTTCAAATTCTATAACAGTAGGCTTCACGACAGAAACCTTTATGACCTCCTGGAGATCTGCAACATTATTTTGGTCTTTAGGTTTATTTCCATCTAATACTCTTACGCCCACTATTGCCGCAAATACCAATGCAATCACTACTATAACGATAGTCTTGATCTTCATTCAGTTCCCTCCTTGCTCTCCTCATTACCATTACTAAGGTCTCCTATCGTAAAATCCTCTTCCATTACGCCTATCGCATAAATCAGATCACTATGAGCCGAATAGGCGTCATATATCGCGTTTACAAAACTTGTGTTTGCGTCGGTCAAAGCCGTCCTTGAATCCAAAACATCTATGTTGGTCCCTACTTGTTCGACGTAACGCCTGAGTGCCATGCGATAGTCTTCCTCAGCCGTCCTAACCTGATCATCTGCTACGCGCACCCTCTGCAAAGCCGACTCCATATTTTGCCACGCTGTGGAAACTTCCAGTCGAATTTGATTTCTAAGGTCATCAATCATGGCAAGCAGTTCTCTAGCCATTGCTCTATTTTCCTCAATTTTATTTTTAACTTCTCCTCTATCGTACAATCTCCAAGAGGCTATGATCGATACGTTCCAATCATCCTCGTTTGGGAAAAACTCGTCTTCATAATAAAAAACCTCTCCCTGAAGATATACGTTAGGTCTCGCTTGCCCAGCCGCAGCTTTAGCCAGCTCTTCTGCTGCTTTTCTCGAATCGTCCAAAGAGACAAGTTCGGGACGATACTGCAAAGCCATAGCGTAAGGATCTATCTGAGGTAGTGGCGGGCAGGCCTCTTCTTCAGGAGTTATTTCTGGCACTTGGGGGAAAGAAAGAGTAATACCTACTGCCTTTTCTAAGGCACTCAAAGCCACTCGTGTTCCATTTTGGGCCTGTATCAAATTTAATTCCGCCGTTGAAACGTCAACCTTTGTTCTCAAAACTTCATTTAACGCTACAATGCCCTGTTTGTAAAGAGATTCTGCCTGCTTTAAATGCTCTAAAGCCAAATCGTAGCTTTCCTGAGCAACCCTAAGCTGGGCCCTAGCTCTTTGCAAATCATAATAGGATTTCCTCACATCGTTTCTGACCATTTGCCTGGTACGAAGTAAATCTGCTTCAACAGCCTGACGATTCAGAGTAGCAGCTCTTAAAGAGGCCTCAAGACCATCTCCGCTATATAAGGTGTGCGTCAAAGTCAAAGCAGCTTTATAGGTGTCACGAAATTTGGTCTCCCTTAATCCTCCGCCATATTCATGTAAGTAGGATAAACTTGAATCAAGTTTAGGCGACAATTGGGAAGCACTCTGAAGCTCTAACGCCCGAGCTTGATTTGCTTGTTCTTGTGCAGCCCTTAGTAAGGGATTATGTTCCTCAGCTGCAACTATCAAGTCAACGAGATCATATTTGGTCTCGGTTTGAACTTCTCCTCCCCACGCACTTTTGTCCATGACAAGCACTAGAAACACCAAACAACAAAAAGCCAACATGAATAAAAGATGCCTCTTAATGATATTTGACACTTTCGTTATTCATCTCCCCTCAATACTAAATCTACTACAACTTTCCAGGACACTACAGCTTCCTGTGCATCCATCACGCTGCCTAGACATGATAAAAGACCTAATATTACTAAACGCAACAGCAAAAATACTGATTCCTTTTTCGCATCTGCAAAACTAGCGAGCACACTTTCATCAATTGACTTCTTTATATAGGAAGTCAGATCCCTTGCAATTTTTTTAAACTCTTCTCTTCCGCGCTTAGCCTGGACGAGCAAATCCATCCAAATAAGCACACTTTCTGGGTCTTCGCCGAAAGCCTCAAGGATAAGTCTTCCTCTTCTGTAAATGAATTCTGCCATATCCGTAACGTCGCAAACGTTAGATCTAAAGATCCGTTTCATCTTCTCGACTTCCAAAATTAAAACGGTACGATAAAGCTCAAACTTATCGCTGAAATGCCAGTATAAAGTCCCCTTGCTTACACCTGCCTTCTTGGCAATGGAATCGACGCTCGTTCCATGATATCCTTGTTGCGCGAATAAATGGCGTGCTGCACTGATAATATTATTCTTGGTATCCGTCATTTATCACCCTCCTGACCATTCAGTCTAGATAATAAGGATAAACTGTTTTACTCTATTTGTAAAGATAGAAATCCCTAGTCTTAATATTGAAAAAACTTCAATGAAGGAATGATAACAAAACCGCAAGAAAACTTTTATTTTTTCCACCACAAGCGATCTGAGGGATTATAACAAGTACTTGCGACCTCAATATCATGTAGGAACCTTTCTATATTAACGTGAAACTTCTCGTCACAGGTAATGCCACAAAATCCTTAAAAATCGAGACCGAGCAGATTAACATACGTTGCCAGCAAGATAAAAGACGGGGGCTTAAAATCCCCCGTCTCAAACTATAAACCCTTGCACCAAGAAACCTTAAAAACTTATCGCTTGGAGTATTGATAAAGGGCTCTTGCCTTTCTTCTACCGAATTTCTTTCTTTCTACCATCCTTGGGTCTCGCGCAAGCAAATCTGCTTTCTTTAAAACCGGTCTCATTTCAGGATCCAAAGCAAGTAAAGCTCTTGCTATTCCGAGCCTTACTGCCCCCGCTTGACCGCTTAGACCTCCTCCATGCGCCTTTACGATGACATCGAGCTTGCCTTCCATCCCAGAGACCTTGAGCGCTTCTAAAGCATGAAGTTGCCATAGCCGCCTGGGAAAATATTCTTCAGCACTTCGCCCGTTTATCGTAATATGACCCTTGCCTGGACGGATTCGCACCCTAGCGATAGATTCTTTTCTCCTGCCAGTGCCCCAATAATATGTCGGTGACGGCAAAGACTTTTCCCTCCTTTTTACAAAATTTTACGAACTAACAGTCGTCAATTCTCTATATTTAATTATATGTGCACGATTAATGATAAATTCGTTACTGGTATTTTTGAATTAAAATGCAATCGCCTTATGGTTGTGAACCATTCTCTTCGTGCACTTAGCCATATAACAGCTCACGTCACAGCGGCAAGTTAAATATCTAAAACCTCTGGCTTTTGAGCTTCGTGAGGATGATCAGGACCAGCATAAACTTTTAATTTCCTTTCATATCTTAGTCTATTGCGCGGCAACATTCCCTTGACCACAACCTCAACGAGTCGCTCCGGCTTTTTCTCCAGCAATACATTATAAGGTACTGCCTTTAAGCCTCCTTTATAGCCGCTGTATCTGTATATCACTGATTGGGTAGCCTTTCTGCCTGTCAATTTTACATTAGATGCGTTAACCACAATTACAAAATCTCCCGTATCTACATGGGGAGTGTAATTAGGCTTGTGCTTTCCCATTAATATTTGGGATATGCGTGCTGCAAGACGACCTAAAGGCACATCTGTTGCATCGACTAAATACCATTTGCGCTCTCTCTCTATGTCTTTAGGCTTTGCCATAAAAGTCTTATACCCCTGCATTTAAAGTTCCTCCTTCAATTGCCTGCATAATAAAATCATCTAAACACAAACGAGTGGGCTTCGACCCGCCTGAGTAATATCTTCTATCTTTTCATGACTTGAAAACAGAGCAAAACTCCTAGTGCGGAGTTATTCTATACAACCTCATCCGTCCATGTCAAGGAAAGATTCCTCGAAGGTCTGTTCAAGTAAATATCTAGAATAATGTTTACAGGAACCTCTTAAGTCTAGAATTATGCTCTATGCCGGGAAACCTGCCCCTTTTAGCAATGGGTTTTCCATTAATTACTTTCAGATCCATGGTCATATCCCTGGGAGTAGCATGGGCGATATAACTCCCAACACCAAATATATCAGCTCCTGCTTGCGAAAGCAGTTGTATACGTTCGGGATTTAAACCACCTGAAGCAACTATCCGAACATGAGAAAACCCCTCTAAATTCAACCTCCACCGTACTTCCTCCACCAAGGCCGGAGAAACCCCGCCCCTTTCGCCCGGGGTGTCCAAACGCACTCCATCAAGCTTCTTCTTTAAGGCCCGCGCTACCAAAAGTGATTCTTCTGCCTCATCTTTAAAAGTATCTACTAATATTATTCTGGCTTCGCTTTCAGGCAGAATGTTGTCATATAAAATGGCAGTTGTAACAGTATCGCCCACAATTAATACTGCAGCATGGGGAATGGTTCCCTGGGGTTCCGCTCCAGCCAATTTAGCTCCCAATATACAACTTGCACCCGTGCAACCACCAGCAACCAGAGCAACCCTTTCCATGACTGGCGCAACAGCGGGATGAACATGACGTGCACCGAAACATAATACCGGTTTACCATTCGCAGCCCTTACGCACTCCCTGGAGGCCGTTGCCCATCCGCTCGAACTTGCGAGGAAACCTAAAATGACGGTCTCATACATTCCAAAAGCACCATAGGGACCATGAATTCTACATACGACCTCTTTTGGAGAAAAGGGCATACCTTCCTCCAAGGCATATACCTTTACCCCTTTGTCTTTCAACAAAGCTAAAACTTCTTGTAGTCCTGCAAAAATCCCGGCTTCCTTAGAAAAGATCTCAGCCACGACGGGAGTATCTAAACTACCATTTTCCCGAAGCAAATCCCTCGTCTTCACAAAATAGACATCAGTGGTACATCCGGCCATAATTTCATCGTGATTAGCACTGAAAAATGCCCTTGGAGCGATTTGCAGGGAGGTAACATCTTCAAAATATTCAATGTCTTTCATGATTTTTCACCTCGCGCTCATGAGGACTAATACAAGCGAGGTCAACATAAACAGTGCAAGCAAAAGCACTGTTATCTTGCTTAGCCCAGAAAGACGCTGCCACTGACCGGAAGACATATCTGCTTGCGTCCCACCTCCAAAGACGCCAGCAAAACCACTTTGCTTTCGTTGTTGTAGAATAATAACTCCCATCAGGGCAAAAGCAATTAAAATATGCAAAATAGCTATGACCAAAAACATCCCACGTGCCTCCTAATATTGCTATTATTTAAACAATCACTCCAAAGATCTTTTATATGTTTCCTTTGCAAGTTTTCATTAAATTTAGACCAAAACTTGAGCTTTCCCGCTAACAACCATCTCTGCCATCTGCATGGCCAGGATGGACAACTTGGTTCGAGCAACAAGCCGTAGAGTACGTATTCGACCTGTTATTCTAACACATTTTGGCCTTTAAACATATCACAAAGGGCTTTTACCGCTATAAATCTATGCGATATGCTATTTTTTACTTTAACCTCCAGTTCTGCAAAGGTTTTATCACACCCCTTTGGCACAAAAATAGGATCGTAACCAAAACCGCTGTTTCCCCTTTTGGCTTGAGACACCTTTCCGTAACAAATGCCCATAGTCAACCATACCTGAGACATCTTTGGCAAAACGAGGGCTATAGAAGCTACGAAGAGCGCCTCTCGATTTTCAATTCCTTTTAATTTGTTTAACAACCAAAGAATTCTTGATTCGTCATCCTCAGCTATCCTTGCAGAATGTACTCCAGGCTCATTGCATAGGGCCGTTACTTCAAGTCCGCTATCATCAGCCAAAGCAGGCACATTCAATGCCTCGCTCCACGCCAACGCTTTAAGTAGCGCATTTTCCGAGTAGGAACTGTCAGTTTCTTGAACTTGAACGTCAACTTTGGTCACTTCTGGACCATATATCAGTTCAATGGGGGTTTCTTTTAGTAAAAAGACCATTTCGCGATATTTATCCCTGTTTTTACTGGCAAAGACAATCCTGCTTTTAGACAACCAGCAGTCCTCCTTCTTTACTATACGAAAAAGCGATATAAAAACAAAAAATTTAGCGATATTACCGGCTTTACGGGTTTTGTTTATGACCTTGGTGCTAATCGCCAGGAAACGGACAAATCAACAGGAGCAGTTATTATCACATCCTTACCTTCAACTAAAAACTTAACTTCCTTAATGGGGTCAAAATTTTCTACAATGGTACGAAGTAGGGCCGTCATGAAGAGTAAAGCTTCGTCTTTATTTAATTTTTGTAAAGAAGAATAAAATGGCGCACTCATGTTTAGATACATAATTTCACCGTTCCGAAAAACATGAAGTATTCGACTATTTCCTTCCATTAAGCCCTTAGATCTCATCAGCGATATCCACTGTTCCAGACTGGCTACAATATCCTCTTCTGGAATACTTGGCACTAATCTATAGGTCGTTACGCCTAAAGTGCCATTTTCGGGCAGGAACAGTTTAATTTCAGCTACGTGCCTTTCGGTTTTAAAAGTCTCTCCGGAGCCCTCTTCATTTTTTTCAACAATAATTTCTCCAGGAATATACAATTTTTTGCCAAATATCTTCAGCATTAGTCCTGAGCCGTAATACCCCAAACCAAATAAAATCATAATTAGACATGCCCAAGCAATGATACGATATGGCAAAGGAGCCTTCTTTGAGATTTTTTTCTGCTCTTTATCTCGCCTTCGTGGCAATTCTTTATTTCTCATGAAAACCAATCCCCCCAAAATCTACATACTGCGCAAGTAAGACTCTATACCATCGGCTAAGCTGTCAGCAAGCCTTTTTTGATAATTTGGGTTCGCTAATAAAGCTGCTTCCGATTTATCTGTCAGAAATCCCATTTCGACCAAGACCGCGGGCATTGTCGCTCCCCTAAGCACGAAAAAGGGTGCTTGGGCTACCCGTCGCATGTTCAATCCAGAGTGATTGCCTACTTTATACAAAACCTCCGCAAAGGACGAACTTTGTTCAATCTTAACGTTCTGCTCCATGTCTCCTAAAATCTGCAATAAAAGTTTTGTTCTTTTATCAGCAATTTTATTCACGTCGTCTGATCCCTCACCCAGCTCCCTATTTTCTATCAACGCTAGCTTCATAGCGTCCTCATCGGTTGGTAGTGCCATTATATAGATCTCAATGCCCCTGGCACTTCGGCCTGCTGGCAAAGCGTTACAATGAAGACTCACAAATAAATCTCCATCCCAATCATTAGCGAGCTTTGTTCTCTCATCAAGTCGTAAATATATATCCTGTGAACGCGTCAGCCTGGCTTTTATCCCACGCTTCTCGAGAACCTTTACTAAAATTTGGCCAACCTTTAAATTAATGTCCTTTTCTCTGATGCCATTTGCTACTGCCCCTGGATCTTTGCCTCCATGACCCGGATCAATTACGACTAACCGTGGTTTGGCGCCCTTTGGCACTGACCTTTTTGGGTCATCACGAACTTGAGAAGGCACGAAAACATCATCTGTGCTTTTTTGAGATGTAACGTCGCTACTTATGCCCTCATCCATAAAAAAGTCAACCACATATCGAGGCGGTGAAGACAAATTAAAATAAGATATCCTATCAAATGTATGCTCAATTTCTATAATCGCGGTTCCGTTTCTTTGATTTACCGAAACTTCAGGAAAGGGTCCCTGATGTTTTATGTCTTTGACCAGATCATCCACAAGCACTCCGTTAAATTTAAGCACCAACTTAGACGGTTTTTTTTCTACAAAAGGAGATACATCAGAAGATAGATCTAAAACCAGTCTGACTCTATCTTCCCATTGTCCCCACCGTAGTCCAACGATCTTAGTCGCATAAGACGCTGAGCTGCTTTGTTCTATTTTTTTGACGTCTCCCCGAACAACTACATCGCTGACGACAAAATCATCTGTGGTTGCCTCAGTCTTGCCGGCCCATTTTAAGGTCTTGCCGTCGCCTACGAGAGGTGTTAGCAACTTTAAAGTAGTATTTGCCTCAAGCCACCAATGTCCATCTTTGTACATTGGGATAGAGGTGAGGGGAATTATATTATGCCCATCCCTTTTAGCCACCGCAGCACCAGGCACCAGTTCAAGGGTATTTTCCCCCTTTTTAGCCAAAAAAGATTTTTCGTTGGATTTTACCTCTAACTTAAGCTTCGCCGCAACAACGTCTATGGGTGCTAAGTTGTGCTCATTCACTTTAAGGACCAAGACGTAGCCGAGATTTTCAACGCCATGCCATAAAATCCACTTTTCAGCAGCATAGACAACATCCTTGCCTGCCAATGCTGGTAACAATAAAAGAAGCATAAAAACAAACAAATACTTAATCTTCTTAATTTCCTGCCGACGCCACATCTTCAATCACCAAAGAAGGAGACCCCGCACTCCCATAAAATTTTAAATCGCTTCCTACCTCCACTACGCGGGACAAAATATCATAAATATTGCCCGCTATTGTCATTCCAGAAACGGGCTCTTCAATCATGCCCTTCTTAATACAAGCACCTTTAACACCTAGCGATAGATCGCCAGTTGTTGGGTCAAAGGTATGTAGGCCAAGTAAATCCACCACATAAATTCCAAAGTTTATACCGCTTAGAAGGCTTCGCAAATTTCTGGTGCCAGGCGTTATAAAAAGGTTTGAGGCTCCTACTTCAGGCAAGGAACCTGTCCCCCGAACGCAGTTGCCCGTCGAAGGAACCCCGTCCATCCTTGCGTGTTCTAGATTGTATAAAAAGTTGGTCAATATTCCACTTTCAAGCAAAACCGTTCTTTGAGCAGGGACACCCTCTCCGTCAAAAGTGTAACTTCCTATGCCCCTTTTTACGGTTGCATCGTCGACTAAATTAACATTACAGGAGACAATCTGATGGCCCAACTTGTCTGCGAGCCACGATTTGCCCTTATGAACGCTATCCGCTAAAAAAGAATCTTCTAGCAAAGACACGATCGAAGCCGCGGCCAAACTATCCAATACCACAATATATCTGCCGCTTTTAAGAGGGTTGCCGCCTAAGGTCAAACCCGTCCTCTGTACTGCATGCCTAGCTATACTTAGATAATCCAGGTCATTTGCGTAACGACGCTCTTCTCCAAAACCACCTATTTCTACCTTGTTGTCGTCGCTCATTATTAGTGTAACATCACACCTAGCAACCGTCTCCCTTTGCCATCCATAAAACCCTGCGCTAGACAAATAAAGTGTCTGTTCATAACCCTCTCCATAAAAAGCTTCTCGTATCGATGTAACTCGCTTATCGATACAGCGTACTTCATCAGAAATTGAGGAACATATCTTCTCTCCACGTTCAAAACCCAGACCTTCAGCTATAAGGGGATCGAAAATATCTTGGTCCTGAAAGGCTTCTTTATACTCATGATTTAATCCAACAAAAGGATTAGGATCGTTGTTCTGGCAATTGTAAGTTGCCCATTCGACAACTTGCATCAAGGCATTTTTGGTCAATATGTTAGTATAGGCAATACCTTGCCTGCCCTCTGCATCGATGACTCGCAAGCCTAAAGAAACCGACTGACCTTCATGTTTTTCATCTAGATCGCCATTCATAAACGAAAGAGCAAATGAAACGTTGGCCTTATATAATACATCCCCTTCTTTGATGTTTTTCCTGCTCTGCAGTCGATCCAACATCCAATAGGCCACAGACTCCACGAGCTCTTTCTTCGGCAAATCTAACGTAATTGACATAACTCTTCCCCGATGACCTTTGCAGCCTTCTCAACGTCTTCGAAACTTACGTCACGGTGCGTAACCAACCTTATCCTCTCAGGAGTGGGGTTGAATAAAACGCCCCTTTGCCTGCATTTTTCTGCCAAAAGGGCCTCATCTATAGAACTCTCTACGTCAAAATATACCATATTTGTGGGTTTTGACACCTCTACCACGTTGATTCCCTCGCTCATCAAACGATCTTTTAGAATTTTTGCCTTTTCATGATCATATCTTAGGTCAGGATAATTTCTTAAAGCTATTATGCCAGCAGCAGCAATAACTCCCGCTTGGCGCAAACCGCCACCAACTCGCTTCCGCCAATGCCTAGCCCTTTTTATATAGTCCTTACTGCCACAAATAAGCGACCCTATCGGGGCTCCTAAGCCTTTCGAGAGGCAAAATTGCACTGAATCCACCAACTCAGTATAAACTATCGGTTCCACTCCCCAAGCAATGGCAGCATTAAATATCCTGGCTCCGTCAAGATGTACGGAAAGTCCTCTATTTCTAGCCAAGCTAACCATTGATGAAAAATCTTCGGGGGATATAGCAATACCTCCACAAGCATTATGGGTGTTTTCTAGACACAGCAATTTAGCCGGAGCATAGTGAACATTTTCAGGCCTACAAAAAGACAATACTTCTTCAGGCTTTGGAATGCCATCGTCATCGTTCACGCAAAGAGGTACAAGACCACCTAAGGCTGACAATCCTCCTCCTTCGTTAACGTAAATGTGACTTTTATAACCCAATATGACTCCATCTCCACGATTGCAATGAGTAAGCAAAGAAACTAGATTTCCCATTGTTCCCGAGCAAACGAATAAGGCTGCATCTTTGCCTGTTATTTCTGCGGCGAGTTGCTCCAATTTTATTACCGTTGGATCTTCTTGATAAACGTCATCTCCAACTTCTGCTTCGGCCATAGCCCTCCTCATTTCAAGAGAGGGTTTAGTCACGGTATCGCTCCTTAGATCGATAATTGACATTGTTTATTCTCCTTCCTTAAATTACGAAAATTTACAAAACCTAATTTAGAGTAAGCGCAATTTTGACCAACTAGGGCAAAATCTGGCTAATCTAAATTATAATACAAAGTACGAATCTAATTGACCTGGCGCCATATTTGGCTCTAAAAAGTCCCTCCAATTTACTCCAGAAGTCAGCTATAAGAAATTGCCTTTACGGAGGTTGGACAATGTTTAGCAAAAGAGAATTTTTTAAATTCACACAAAGTAAATCGTATGTCTCAGGCATAGACTTGGTTGCCCATGAAGAAAATATTTTAATAACGGTAAACAAATCACCCTTTGTGACCCTAAGAGCTTCACGAAGCGATCTAAGAGAACTAGCAATAGGACATTTATTAACCTGTGGTGTTATAAAACGTTACGACGACATAAAACATATAGAAATAGCAGATGATTACGTTGTGAACGTCGAGTTGAAGACAAAGCCATCACTACAAGAAAAAAGCGACTTCAAATATATCGATGTAAACTGGGCAATTAATGCAAAAATAATTTTTGATGGCATGAGATTGCTTGAAGATGCTCCGTTTTACAGGAAAACTGGTGCCTTTCATGGGGCTATTCTAATGCATAATAGTGGGCACAAATACTTTTTGTTAGAAGACATATCTAGGCATAATGTCGTAGAAAAAGCTATAGGCAAGGCCTTAGAGAAAAGGGTCAAAATGGAAGAATGCCTAATGTTGATTTCAGGAAGATTAATGTGCGAATTAGTAAGTAAAATCTTAATCGCAAAGATCCCGATATTAGGCAGCGTTTCAGCGACTACTTGCGAAGCAATAGAGATGGCCCAAAAGTACGGAGTTACTTTAATCGGGTTCATACGAGAAGGAAGAATGAATGTTTATACACACCCCGCTAGAATTACCGATTTTTTTCTTGGCTAAAGAGATTAACTCCTCTGGCACCATGTGATTTGGGACATCAATACCCATCTCAAAGCCAGGCCTGATTGACCCGTGAAAATCACTTCCAGCGGTTGGCTGTAAATCAAATTTATCCGCTAACTTTAGGAAACTAAAAATATCCTCAGCTCTGTGGTGACTTGAGTAACACTCCAATCCCCATAAACCGAAACTCTTAAGTTTTTCGAGCAACTTCTCCAATTCATCGAAGGTCAAACGCATTTCGCCCGGATGAGCTAAAACAGATAACCCTTTCGCGTTATTTATCAGTGCAATACACCTTTCAGGTGAAAGAGTTTTCCTGGCAACGTAAGCCGGCGCACCTCTACCAAGATATTTAACAAATGCTTCTTTAATATCAGAAACATAACCTTTTCTAAGCAACACCTTTGCAATATGGGGTCTTGCTATCACCTCGCCTTTTGACTCTCTTGCAACCTCTTCAAGCGTAATCTCCATACCCAAGGACCTGAGCTTTTCACATATGGCGACGTTTCTTTCATGCCTGTGCATTCTAATAGTCGCTAAAGCTTTTTGCAGTAAAGGATCATCGTAGTCAAAACCATAACCCAAGATATGAACAATACAACGATGTTCAGCGGAAAGCTCAATGCCGCTCAAACCAGCTAGTTTATGAACGATACAGGCTCGTTCAAACTCCTCCAGACCACCTGTCGTATCGTGATCAGTAAGAGATAGCAAAGATATTCCCTTTTCTTTTGCCTTTGATACTAAATCCGAGGGAGATAAAGTCCCATCAGATGCAGTGGAGTGAACATGTAAATCTATTAACAAGAGATATCACTCCAGGTAATTTTTAATTTCAAAGATGGAGGCTACATCAAGCAGAACTATAAGATCTCCTTCTTTAGTTCTAACTATGCCTTGAAGGTATTCCCTCTCTATTGCAGAATCGATGGATTCCGCAGTTTCGACTTGGCTTGATTGCACCGCCCTGACTTCGTGAACCGAATCAACTAATATGCCAAACATTATGTGTTCCTCTTCAACAACCACTATCCTTGATTCGTTGCGACGCTCAATCTCTCCTCGGCTCATTTTTACGGCAATATCCATTACGGGAATTACTGTCCCCCTCAGATTGATTACTCCGCATACGTATGGCGGTGCGTTTGGAACCCTGGTTATATTTTCCGGTATCCGCACGATCTCTCTTACTTGTGATACTTCAATAGCATAATGTTCTTCAAACAGATTAAAAACCAACAACGTAGCTTCTTTGCTTCCTTTTGCCTCCTGGGACATATCTCTACTCGTTGATATGCTCTCAATAACTTCCATCTTTGAATATCTCCCCTTTAAATAAGATTCCAAGGCTCAAAGCAAATTATATCTCCCATTAAAGTTAAAATTCGAATTCCATCAACATCTAATAGAGCGAACGAAGCGGGATTTTTGCCCTTTGGCAGACTAGCCGAACCGGGATTTAAAAAAATCGTTTTTCCTTCACAGGTAATAGAGCTAACGTGCGTGTGTCCCGTAAGCACTAAATCGGCATTGAACGTCGACGCTAGATTCCCTGGCTCTCCAAGATCCGTACCATGCAAGGCAAGTATTAACCTACCATCCCACCATAAGACGGAATAAGGATCTGATATAGGCCACTTCAGTATAGCAGCATCTATATCGGCATCGCAATTGCCTCGAATAATTATGACAGGGATTTTAGAGAGATTGATTTCTTCTGCCAATTCCCTTGGCGCATATTCCTCGGGAAGAGGATTACGAGGGCCATGGTACAAGACATCACCAAGATGAATAATAAGGTTTGATCCTCGCCAAAGGCGCTCTGCTTCCCTCCAAGCCTTTAAGCTTCCATGTGTATCTGAAATAACTGCTATCTTTATAGACATATAAAACCTCATCCTTCCCTCAAGGATAACACGTCCTTTAAAAGTGAATACGAAGTCTCCTTGGGTCCGGAGCCGGAACCACTAATACATATTTCGCCTATGACATCGGTCAAAAGCAGCGCACCTATGGAAAAACCTTCTAAGTGAGCCAAAGGATGGTTTAAGGAAAGAATTTCTGGACTCACACTAATATGTATCTCGTTAGAATTTGCTTCAATCCTGGAAAGGAGCTTTAATTTACCTCCCCTTCTTTTGGCTTCTTCGATATTTTGCGCCGTTATATTTCTAATCCCCTTTATGGAAGCTTGTTTGAGATCGACATTCGCCGACATTAAACTCCTTGCAACTATTGCGGTTTTAGCCGCAGCCTCCAGTCCATCTATGTCAACCCATGGATTTTGCTCCGAAAGGCCACGCCTTTGGGCTTCCAGCAAGGCTTCATCAAAAGTACTTCCCATTCCCATTACAGTAAGTACAAAATTACAGGTACCATTGAGTATCCCCTCAAACCTTCTAATGCAACATCCCGGCAAACCATGACGTACCAAGGAAAAAAGTGGAGTACCCGATAAAACGGTAGCCTCATAAAGTAATTTTACGCCTATCTCCAATGACTCTCGTGTTAATTCATCAAAATGCAAGCTCATAGCGCCTGTATTAGCGGTAACTACATGCTTGCCTCTTTTAATAGCCTTTTTCATGATAGATCTGGCAGGTTCCCCGATTTCAAAATCAGATGGAGTACATTCAACTAAAATATCATAATCCAGGTCTTCCAACATCTCATTTGCGTCACTTATAACCAAAGTGCCCTCGCTCTCCAGAGCATCAATCCTTCCCGTTAAAGCTTCCCATTGAAGCAGCCTATCTACATCGATACCATGGGAGTTAAAAACACATCCTCGACTTCGAGTGACAACTCCCACAAGGGAAATTGAGGCACTTTCTACAACATCTCGCTTCCTACCCAGTAATTCGCAAAAAGCCCTTCCAACTCTACCACACCCAAAAAGCAAAACCTTCACCGCAACGTGCCCCCCTTCCCTACATCCCCTTACAGGGATGATCGGACAAAAAGTCATTACAAATTTTACATAAAGAGTGTATCATAATACCTTGAAATTTATAACATTTCTTTGAGGGGCATAAATGTCGCAAATAACAACAAAGCAGGCACATGGCAACGACCTACTCTCCCACGGGTCCCCCCCGCAGTACCATCGGCGCTTGAGGGCTTAACTGCCGGGTTCGGTATGGATCCGGGTGTTTCCCCTCCGCCATGGTCACCATATGCCTGCTTTAAACTCGACTCAAAAACCACAAGGAAAAGAGGAAAAAACTTTTAAGGACAAGGCCTCGGTGTATTAGTACCGGTCAGCTACACCCTTTACAGGGCTTCCACCTCCGGCCTATCTACCCTGTCATCTCCAGGACACCTTACCTGGCTTTCCCAGTGGGGGGTCTCATCTTGAGGTAGGCTTCCCGCTTAGATGCCTTCAGCGGTTATCCTTTCCGAACGTGGCTACCCGGCTCCTGCAGCTGGCGCCACAACCGGTACACCAGAGGTTCGTCCACTCCGGTCCTCTCGTACTAGGAGCAGCTCCTCTCAAACCCCCTACGCCCGTGGTGGATAGGGACCGAACTGTCTCACGACGTTCTAAACCCAGCTCACGTACCGCTTTAATGGGCGAACAGACCAACCCTTGGGACCTGCTACAGCCCCAGGATGCGATGAGCCGACATCGAGGTGCCAATCCCCGCCGTCGATAGGAACTCTCGGGCGGGATCAGCCTGTTATCCCCGGGGTAGCTTTTATCCGTTGAGCGACGGCCCTTCCACTCGGAACCGCCGGATCACTAGGACCCACTTTCGTGCCTGCTCGAGCTGTCGCTCTCGCAGTCAGGCCACCTTATGCCCTTACGCTCTTCAGGCGATTTCCATACGCCTTGAGGTGACCTTCGCGCGCCTCCGTTACTCTTTAGGAGGCGACCGCCCCAGTCAAACTGCCCACCTGACACTGTTCCGCTTTCGCGGTTAGA
>NZ_JBWQOQ010000008.1:120000-162500 GCF_059026225.1 Acetomicrobium sp. | reverse complement strand
ACAGCCATTGAGGAGAATAAAGTCTCACGTTGCTACCTCCCAGTATCTTAATCTTTCTTGCTGGTTCTTTTAATTCTCCTGCAGCGAAAAGGGCAGCATTTTTGCCAGCCCTCTCTCCTTCTTTGCTCACCCAATCAACGAGATCGTAGACGATAACAACATTGCCAGCAGCAAATATCTTTGGCTTTGAGGTCTGCAAAAGTTCATTAACATAAGGCCCTTGAGTAACCGGATTTATCGCAACACCAGCCATTCTGGAAAGTTCGTTCTCGGGAATAAGGCCTACTGCCAAAAGCAGCGTATCGCAACCTACAAGACGCTCAGTTCCTACAATGGGTTTGCGATTCATGTCAACCTTTGCAACAGTTACTCCTTCTAGCCTATCCTTTCCATGGATCTCCACAACGGTTTCTTCCAAATGAAAGGGAATGCCATAATCATCCAAACACTGGGCTATGTTGCGCCTAAGCCCACCCGGCCACGGCATGATCTCGTAAACACCCAATACTTCTGCCCCTTCCCATATCATCCTCCTTGCCATTATGAGCCCAACGTCGCCTGAACCCAAAATGACAACTTTATTCCCAGGCATGTAACCTTCCATGTTGACCAATCTTTGAGCCGTACCGGCAGTGTATATCCCGGCAGGCCTTGTCCCAGGTATGCCTAAAGCACCTAAAGGCCTTTCTCGACATCCCATCGCCAAAACCACGGATTTAGGCGTCACCTTTTTGATGCCAAGCGAAGGGTTCATTATCCAAAAAGAACCATCGTCTTCCATGTGAAACACCATACTGTTCATCAAAAACTCCACACCGACTTCCCGAGCCTTGCTAATCCATCGGTGCATGTACTCGGGCCCGGTCAATTCCTCGCCAAATATATGCAATCCAAATCCTGGATGTATACATTGCTGTAATATACCGCCAAGATCCCAGTCTCTCTCGAATATGACAACCCTTTCGGCACCAGCCTTTTTTGCACCTACGCCTGCTGCTATTCCAGCAGGACCGGCACCAATAACCGCTACGTCTACGGTAATATCACTCATAATCTGCCCTCCCTAAACCAATACTCCTTGGTTTTCCCCACTAACATCCTCGAATGACCGCCGTGTCTCGTGACCTCTTCCCTCGGGATGTTAAGTTCTCGAGCCAGTATATCTATAACCCTGGGTCCGCAGAAACCGCCTTGACATCTTCCTGCTCCCGCGCGTGTCCATATTTTCACAGCTGCAACGGTCCGAGCCCCTCTTCTTATGGCTTCTATGACTTGGCCTTCTGTCACGCTTTCGCACCTACACACTATTTGAGCATATCTTGGATCTTCTTTAGCCAAATCAGACCTTTCTTCCATCGAGAGATAGGCAAACCTGGGAATATGCCTACGCTCCGGTACAAACTTTCTGTTAGGCTTAAACTCGACTAAATCCTTCAACTCATTTTTCATTCTTTCAACTATATGCTGTGCAATGGCAGGGGCGGAGGTAAATCCAGGAGATTTAATTCCAGCAACGTTGACGAAGCCATGAGGTTTCTTTAAGATTCCTATGACGAAATCACCCGTATCAGGATCTGCCCTCAATCCGGCAAAAGTTGTTATAGCCATATTAATTGGAATTGGTGGGATGAGTCGCCTTGCCCCTTCAATAACCTGATCTAATCCCTCCGCAGTTGTTGCAGTTTTATTTCTATCTACTTGAAATATAGATGTGGGGCCCATTAGCAAGTTATGGTCAGTTGTACTGGCTACGGTTATGCCCTTACCAGCTTCGGAAGGACATGCAAAAAAGAAACTTTTAACCAGATTTCCGACATATTTGTCAGAGATAAAATAGTCTCCTCTCCTTGGGTGTATGATAAAACTATCGTCACCTACCATGTGTGCTACCTCGTCTGAATGCACCCCAGCTGCGTTTATGACTATAGGACTTAAAAACATTCCCCGATTCGTTTTAACACCAACGACCTGTCTTTTATCCTGAGAAAGGATCACATCCAACATTTCTGTCTCCAAAAACAATTCCACTCCGTTTTGCTGCGCATTATCCATGAAAGCAAGTACAGCTTCAAAATTGTTAATGGTACAACCAGTGGGAGCCCAGAGGGCTGCGATGATTCCCCTTGATGCATTAGGTTCACGCGACCGCAGTTCATCACCACTTATTATCTCTACCGAAGGAACCCCATTCTTCTTGCCTTGCTCAAGCAGCAACTCCAGATGAGCTATCTCATCCTTGTCTAAGGCACAAACATAAGAGCCAACTTCATTAAGCGTGAAGTCAAGTTCTTCGCGCAAATTCCTGTATATCAGGTTGCCCTTCGGACAAAACTTAGCTTTAAAAGAACCTGGTTCGTCGTCGTAACCTGCATGAACCATGCCACTATTTGCCCTTGAAGCACCTGAAGGTAATTCCGACGCTTTATCAAGAACGGCTACTTTAATATCATAACGGGACAACTCGCGGGCAACTGTGGAACCTACAATTCCACCACCAATCACGATCACATCGTAATAACGGGTACTCACAAAATCACCTCCAAAAACTTTATAGCCCGTAAAACAATTTAAAAAGGGAGAAAGGTACAACCTTAAGTGCACCTCTCTCCCTCTCATGCACATCACATAAAATTTCTTAGGTCTTCGCCAAGTTCTAAGTCAACAGTTTAAATTAATCTATCCATCCTTTAGCCCTTTCGATCGCCTTTTTCCAGCCCCTGTACATCTCATCCCTCGTTTCTGTGCACATGGCGGGTTCAAATCGTTTATCAACCTTCCAGTGGCGTCTCAATTCATCCAAGCTTGTCCAAAACCCCGTAGCAAGACCAGCTGCGTAAGCAGCTCCAAGAGCCGTTGTCTCGTTAATCTTGGGACGCACGACAGGCACACCTAGAAGATCGGCTTGCAACTGCATAAGAAGATTATTACGAACTGCGCCGCCATCAACTTTTAGCTCTGTCAGAGGTACCCCCGAATCGGCCTCCATTGCCTTTTGGACATCTAAAGTTTGATAACAGATGCACTCTAGGGTGGCTCTAATTATATGCTCTTTTCTAATATAGCGAGTTAATCCAACAATACAACCCCTTGCCCTCATGTCCCAATAGGGAGCAAACAGCCCTGAAAAGGCTGGAACGAAGTATATTCCTCCTGCATCTTCGACCTTGCTAGCAAACCATTCGGAATCAGCCGCATCATCGAATAACCTTAAGTTATCGCGCAACCACTGTATAGCAGCTCCAGTAATTGCCATAGATCCTTCAAGGGCATAAACTGCTTTGCCTTCCTCGAGCCCGTATGCGACGGTTGTTAGCAATCCGCTTTTTGAAAGAGTAGGCGTTTCGCCTATGTTCAATAGCATGAAGTTTCCCGTACCATATGTATTTTTAGCCTCTCCAGGATCGAAACACACTTGACCAAAAACGGCCGCCTGTTGATCGCCTAAATCTCCTGCTACTGGGATGCTTGCTTTAAATGCTCCATTTGACGTAGTATGGCCGTAAACACAGCTACTGGGTCTAATTTGAGGCAGCATGGATTTTGGAATTTCTAGGAAGTCCAATATTTCTTCGTCCCATTCTAACTTTTCAATGTTCATGAGCATTGTCCTAGATGCATTGGACACATCAGTGACGTGAACTCCACCATTCGGGCCTCCCGTTAAATTCCAAATGACCCAAGTATCGATATTGCCAAACAAAAGCTCACCCTTTTGAGCCCTTTCCTTCACACCGGGGACATTGTCTAATATCCACTTAATCTTAGGTCCAGAAAAATAAGTGCTTATGACGAGCCCCGTCTTTCGGTTAACCCATTCGTTTGCACCAGATTCTTTTTCCCATTCTAGGCAAAAATCTTGAGTTCTCATGCATTGCCATACAATAGCGTTGTAGACAGGCTTACCCGTATCCTTATCCCATACAATCGTGGTTTCCCTTTGGTTTGTTACGCCAACGGCTGCAATCTCGTTAGGATCTATGTTGCCCTTTTCTAAAGCACCTCGGATGACGTCCTGAGTACGTGACCAGATCTCCATAGGATCATGTTCTACCCACCCAGGCTGAGGATAAATTTGCTCATGCTCCATTTGGCTACTGGACACCGGATTGCCTTCCTTATCGAATATCATGCACCTCGTACTCGTCGTCCCCTGGTCAATGGCCGCCACGTATTTTTTTGCCATTCTTATCTCCTCCTTGTTTTTGTTCTTAATTAACAAGTTTTTTGAGCAAGTGGGCGCTCTCTGCCACTTGCATAACCTTTTCTTTTGGGGAACCAGTACTAGCTTCTACAGCTGCCATCATGGTTCCTTCCAAAACAGGGGCATCGGCGATAACTACCTTGCTTTTCTGTTCATCTGCCAAAAATCCTAAAGCAGCTTTGGTAGACAAAACAGCGCTTCCCAAATCAGGAATGACCACGACGCCTTCGCATTCATTTAGGAGTTCGCTCAACGCGGCGTAAATGTCAGCAATAGAAGTTCCAATTTCTCCTTCCTCATTTCCTCCTACCCCTACTACTTTGACTTTTTCGCCAGCCATCTGAGATGCTATTTCTGCAATACCTTTCGCAGCCTTAGCGCTGTGACATACTACAAGAATTCCAATCATGACCTCAATTCTCCAAAGCCTCATAAAAGGCCTTTAAGATTAAATAACTGGATGTCGCTCCCGGATCTTGATGCCCGGCCGACCTTTCACCCAAATAGCTTGCTCGTCCTTTTTTTGCCACCAACGGTATAGTATCCTTCATCCCCTTTTCAGCCATTGCTAAAGCCTTTGCCAACCCATCTTTTAAAGATGATCCTTCCTTTGCGGCCGTTTCTAAAGCGTCTATGGCGGGGATGAGAGCATCGACCATAGTCTTGTCTCCCGGCTGGGCCTTGCCCAAGGCTATCACTCCATTTAACCCTTCGCGAAAGGCTTGGGCCAATAATGTAAGATCAGCTTCTTTATGACCGGCAAGCTTCATTGAAGCCCTCATGAAAAATGTACCGTAAAGAGGTCCCGCCGCTCCACCAACGGTACTCATTAAACTCATGGCCACGTCTTTGAAAATTGATCCAATATCGAAGTACTGATTGTTCCGCACCTTTTCTATTGCTTTTGAAAATCCCCTGTTCATGTTGATGCCATGATCGGCGTCCCCAATCGCAGAATCAAGCTCTGTTAGATAGTCTTTATTTGCCTCAATTATGTCTTTTATGCGTTCCAATATTGCGATGGTTGTATTGACATCTAACTTCTCATTGTCCAACTTATTACATCCCCCATCTAAGTCCCGGAGTACAAACAGGAGCATCCCATAACCTTTTCATTTCATCGTCAAGGCGTAAAAGGGTTATTGAACAGCCCTGCATCTCAAGGCTAGTAATGTAATCTCCAACCAAACTTCTAGCGATTTTAATGCCTTTCTTACCAAGGAAATCGCTCAGATCGTTATAGACTATATAAAGTTCAGATAGAGGGGTCCCTCCCATACCGTTCACAAAAGCCAAAACTTCATCTCCGGCTTTAAAGGGCAAGTCTTCTACTATAGCACTTGTTAACATCTCTACTATTTCTCTAGCAGGTTTAATTTTCATACGATGTCTTCCCGGTTCTCCATGAATTCCAATTCCTATTTCCATTTCATCGGGGCCAAGTTCAAACGTGGGCTTTCCTGCTGCCGGGACAGTACAAGGAGAAAGAGCCATGCCCATCGAGCGTACATTAGCGTTCACATGCTCGCACATCCTCTTGACTTCTTCCAGCGTTCCGCCTTCCTCAGCCTTCGCACCAACTATTTTCTCAGCCAGGACAGTTCCTCCTACGCCACGTCGACCAGCAGTATAAAGAGAATCCTCTACGGCAACATCATCATTGATGACTACCTGTTCCACATGTATACCTTCGGCAGCCAACATGTCTGCGGCCATCTGAAAGTTCATGATGTCCCCTGTATAATTCTTAACTATAAAAAGAATGCCCTTCCCTCCATCGACGACCTTTGCAGCCTCATACATCTGGTCCGGAGTAGGAGAAGTAAAGACTTCGCCGGGACAAGCCGCATCCAGCATGCCAAACCCAACATACCCTCCATGCATGGGCTCGTGTCCGCTGCCACCACCCGAGATTACAGCAACTTTTTCCCGGGGAGAGTCTGCCCTTAACACTGCCCTTACCGACGGATGTAATTTCACCATGTCAGCATGAGCCTTAGCAAGACCACTAAGTGATTCTGCAACTACTTTTTCAACATCATTGATGAGTTTCTTCATCTTTCCCTACACCCCCTCATTCATAGTAACATTCTACTAATTTAGCATATAATAAAAGAGAAAGCACGTGGCGGCAACTGTCACCAGGGCTTTCTCTTTTATTCTCCCTGCCCAAGAAATTTTTGTGTCGCAAATTTTTATTTGGTCGTTATCGTTCCCACAAGCTTTTTTCGCTGGTTGAGACCGCCAAAACTCCCCTTGAAAGTATTTCGTTTACTTGTTCCATTGTTTTTATCAAACCTCCTGCGATTAAAGGAGATGGTATTTCTTTCAGGATGGCATCATCGACAGAAATCATTGAAATGCCTGGGAGCACTTCAACAAAATCTGGATTCACGCTGTAGGCTAACTGTTTGCCTTTTCTAAAGGCTTGAGAATCCAGCAAAAAGATTCGCAATATGGTTAGTAAATGTAAATCCCTGGCATTTTCAATAACACTTTTATGAGTACTTATCAAGCCATCAGGATTAACTTCACGAACTAAGAATCTTATTCCCGAGGGATCGGTTTTTAACCCTTCTACTAGGTCTGCATGGACAAATACGATATGGCCTCTTTTTTTTAATTCATCAACAACACTTCTTAAGGATTCGATCGAGGACTCGAGGACAAAAACGCACTTTGGCGCTATCTTCAGCGCTGCATCGACATCTTTACTGGACCTCAAAGCGGGAATTATTGAATTTTTCCTTAGCAAATTCTTCAAATCGCTTTGTCCAACCACAGGAATTCGCAACCCCTTTAATATTTTTCACTATTTATCAAGGCTTGCATTTGCTTGACTTCCTGTAATCTATTCTACCAGGTACAGCGCCAGCGTACAACTAAAAATGTAATTTAATTGTACGCTTTATCAAGAAATGGCGATCAAATTCCCCATTTCCTTCGCGCTTTTGCCATAGAGCATCATTTCATTAGCGCCATCCACTGCATCCCGGAAACCCCAGCAGGCAAAAATGACTTCTGATAAGGAAAGTAAACACCTGGTGCGTAAATCTCCCCACAAGGGCATACTCAAGCTCAGCCATGTATATAAGGATTGAGCTTCAAAGGCTTCTTTAAAATGATAAATATACCGCAAAAGGTACGAGTCTACGCCTTTGATGACTGTAGGATTGCTTTTACTGAGCTCAAAATGTCTCAATTGATCTGTCATAAAGCCACTTTCTTCCCACTCGTGTAAAGTTGATTCATCTGGAAGTTTTGATAAAGAAAACCACATCGGGGGAGGAGGAATGTAAGAGGGATCTAAAACATCAATAGCTCTAGATAACCATATTTTCATGCGAGTTACGGATTCAGTCATATTCCAATGCAAAGCCCATCTTAGTCCCCAATAAGCAGTTTCCAGTGTGATATCTTTAACGCAGCTATCTAGAGTATTCATATAATAAGGCTTTATAATTTCGCTCTTTTTGGTTGTTGTTGCAGTTCGTTTACGCATAATACTATGCAGAACGGAAATAGTCATCTCATGATCCCCGGGCGGTTCTAAAAGCTCGAGCAATCCTTTACGCAACATGTTGACCGATTCTTTCGTCAGTAGAATTCTCCCAAGCAAGCCCATGTCAAAAACTTTCGCTTTATTATGACATAATGTAACTTCGTTCCATTGATAGCTTCCCATTTTACCCCAATGCCATACTTCGTAACTCCCGCAAAAAGCGCTTCCGATTAAAACTCTATTAAAGGGCATAAAGAGCACAACAAGGGGGAGAATTCCACTGGGATACCTGCCACAGAGCTACTATCAGGCAATCTTGCTATCTCTCCTGAGGACATTAATTCATATAAGCGCATATTGCGCTTCACCCCCTCTATCTCCCATTATAAGTTTACCCTTAGATTGCCCCAGAAACAAGTCCTGGCTTAATGTTAATAATGCTTATAGGATAAATTTAAGACCTCCATCGCCTATGAAGCCACAACCACTGTTCGGGATGTTTCTTGACAAAACATTCCAATAACTCGTTAAACATCTCGGTCATCTTTTTTATAGCATCGTCCCTTGATAAATCGCAAAGTGGCTCTATGGGAGGCAGAACCAATACCTCATGCTTAAAGGGGGCAACTCTATAGGAAACAATGGGGACAACAGGGGCCTTCACTAGCAGACTTAATGCGGCCGGCCCCCCAACTGTGCTGGCCACTTTGCCCATAAAAGAAACATTGATCCCATCTTTCCCTCCATCTTGATCGGCCAAGATTCCAATAAACTTTCCTTGTTTTAATAACTTAGCACCCCTCAACAATAATCTCTTTTTAGGTATGGTTTCCACGCCTAACATTCCTCTATAGCTCGCTAATAACTCAGAAATATGCACATTGTCGGGATCACGAACTCCCGCAACTAAAGGATATCCCCTGTAAATTAACCAGGCTGCCAAAAGTTCCCAATTTCCCATGTGACCAGTGAGCAATACTACCCCTTTTCCAGTTTCCGTCATGCTCTTTAAATACTCTTCACCCTCTACCCTAGTCACCCATTCCGATACTGCTGATGGATTTTTGGTTAAGGCAAGAAACTCCATTACGGACAAAGCTAGATGATAATAAAGCTTTCTTAAAACCTCTTTCCTCCATGCAGGGCTGCTATCGGGATAAGCTATCTTTAAATTCATCAAGGCAACTTCTTTGCGAATTCCAACAAGACGGGCCATATTATACAATAGACATGTTAATATGTTGGCTCTTATGCCTGGCTTTACAAGGAGATGCGCTCCTTTTATAAGGCTGGCCGTTACGCTCATTTTATTTTTTCCCCTTATTTCTAGATATTACCCCTACTATAATATACTACAAATAAAGCAGGAAGCTGGCTTCCTGCTTTATTTGCTGCTTCAACTCATATTGTCGCTTAATTAGGGCATCGCCATGCCAAGAAACTTCAATCAGTCGCCACCATTACCTCGGATGCCTTAATCACAGCATAGGCATCCATCCCTTCTTTTAGCCCCAGTCTTTCTGCCGAGGTCTTGGTAATAATCGAAACTATTTGCTGTCCTCCGGGCAATTCCAACGTAATCTCAGAATTAACAGCACCATGAACGACCTTTATAACTTTTCCCTTTAACACGTTCCTTGCACTTATTTTCATCGAATGTCACCTCTTTTATCAAGAACTAATACATTTGATTAAATGATACCTCTTCTTCCCAAGTTTTAACAACATATATTTTCCGTACAGAAATTCATTGTTGTGAACTTCATAATTTTCATCAACCACTTTCTCGCCATTTATCGCAACACCGCCGCTACGGATTAACCTGCGTGCCTCACTCTTACTGGAACAAACACCCACTTTTACCATCACATCAATGAGGGAAGCAGGAATTCCAGTAATATATCCACTTGGAACCTCCCGGCCTATTTCCTCCAAAAGCTCCAAAGTAAGATCATCAAGAGTATATGATTCTCCGAAAAGTATTTCGCTAACTTTTTTAACCCTTTTTACGATTTCATCGCCATGTACAACACGGGTTACTTCGTAAGCTAACTTCTTTTGAGCCAGGCGCAGCTCCGGACACTTGTTGTGCTCGTTCATTATCCCCTCTATCTCGCCAAGCGGGAGAAAAGTAAAAAGCTTTAGAAATTTAGACACATCGCGATCATCTGCATTTATCCAGAATTGATAAAACTTATATGGCGTAGTGCGCGTTGGCGAAAGCCAAACTGTCCCTTCTTCAGTTTTGCCAAATTTTTGCCCCGAGGCAGTTAAAAGCAACGGGTATGTAAGTCCATAGGCTTTGGCTCCAAGTTTCTTACGAATGAGATCTATGCCGGCAATTATGTTGACCTGTTGATCATTTCCACCCATTTGTAGCGCACAGTTTTCATTTTGATATAAATGGCAGAAATCATAGGCTTGTAAGAGTATGTATGAAAATTCTGTGTATGTAATGGATTTATCAGGATCTTCAATCCTACTTTTGACGTAATCGCGGGCAATCATAAAATTAACGGTGAAATGTTTTCCAATATCCCTTAAAAATTCAAGCAATCCTAATTTAGATAACCAGGTATAGTTATTAATGATCTTGGCAGACGACGCCCCGCAATCGAAATCCAAGAAGTGTTCAATCTGTTTTTTTATTGAGTCCATATTGCGCTCAACTTGCTCTAAGGTCAAAAGCTGTCTTTCTTTGGTCTTTCCAGAAGGGTCGCCGATCAAGCCCGTGCCTCCACCCGCCACGGCTATGGGTCGATGTCCAGCACGTTGCAGCCATGCTAAACCCATTATTGGAACTAGATGTCCAACGTGAAGGCTATCTGCAGTAGGGTCGAACCCTATATATCCAGAGGTAAGTCTGGTCCTAAAAACGCGGGATAATTCATCAGGATCGCTACACCATTCTACAAATCCTCTTTCCTGCAAAATTTGGAATAAATCCCTTTCCATTGATATTCCTCCTGAAATACGTAATATTTTTAAAGTCTATTTATACAATTCGTATAAAATGCCACCCATATAAAATACAACAAATGACAGTCATTGCATCTAATTATTGTCCATATACGTTTAAATTATTATACTGCCAAACTATCTCACCATTACTAAGATTATGTATTCCAATAAATAAGTGACCTGCGTTCCTTAGCTCATCTGCAACTTTAAATAACTTCCCAAATTTCTTATCGAACGGCATGCCTTCAGACACCTCAGAGTTGAACATGTCACCTATAATATCCCCTATAGAAAGAATTCTTTCAATATCGTTAGCCACGGAGCCGAAATCTATATCGACCCAAAGAAGAAACTCCCGCTCCACAATTTCAGGAAAAGCTTCTTCCAAGGAAACTCCGCTTGAGAGACTCTCCTTCGAAATAAGGCCAATCAAAGTCAATTCGTCGCTAGAAACTGCTATCAGGGATATCGGCAGCTCAATGGCCCCTCCACTTTCATAACCTGCTATAGAACTTCTGTTAATTGATAAACTTTTAAGCCTGTTTCGCCATATATCGCTCACTATGGTTTTGCCAATCTCTCCTCTATTGGGAAATTGAAGAAGTATCCCTGGCAAAGAAAAGGAAAACACATCAGCTTTCCCTCCAACTGTTAGGATCATTTGGCCCTTCAAAAACTCCAGCATTTTTTCGTTTGTTTGACCAAACGCGTTAGCAAGTAGAGGTACGCTTTCCATAAGCTCGGGGGTATCGACCATAGTGACCCCCAAAGACAAAGATCGCTGAGTTGGCAATACATATTTCCCAACCCATTTTTGCGGTTGAAATAACTTTATTTCTTCGTCAGAAAATATTCCTTCTATCCCCTCTATCATCCATTCTGCTTGAAGCTTTTCGTTATCCGAAAACCAAGCCAACTCTACCCCCGAAGGAATATTCTCAAAACCATTAAAGGATACGACTCCAGATGGCATGTGACATGTCAAATGACCGGGCCAATCTTTTTGTATGCGCCAACAAGGAAAAGATGGCTTTCTTTTATCAGTTATGTTTTGTTCCATGAGGTTTAGATCATCGATTGAAGTGGAGATAAAAAGAACATTTTCACTGATAGTCATCCACAAAGAAAAATCATGTGACACATCGACTTTGAAGCGACCTTCTACAAGTTCATAGCTTATATCAGGAAAGGGCTTCTTCCAATTTGGAGGCAGATCGCCTGAGGCAACTGATAGAATCGTATCTTCTTCGGGTTCGATCGCCAAATAGAACTTTCTTTCCAAAGGAAATGCAATGAAAGCAGTGTTTTTTGAATCCTCAAGAATAGTTAAAAACATGCTAATAAATCTGAAGTCAAATCTATCGAAGAACGGAAACGCAAGAAGAACTTTATTTAAAGAAACAAAATTCCTCATTTGTAATAAAGTAGGACTTTCGTCTACATACAATATATAAAATGACCCTTCGTCAGGAACCGGCAGTGCACCAACTAAGCTTTTTTTCGTTACTGGCTTACCCAAAAAAAACAGTCCTGATATCAAAATGGCCAATGCAACCATACAAGAGAACCAAAAGACAAGGGTGTTTTTTAATCTCTTATTCTGCAAAGAACTTCCCTCCTCAGTTAAAAATATAATACATCATAATAGCTTACAAGGATTCCTTGCCGTTATTATTCAGGACAATTTATAAAAATTCAGCAGCCACTTTAGTATCCAGCAAAGCGCGACTAAAGGCTGACCAAAACGTGCTTGCTAGTTTTAGTTTAATTTACAATAATAGAATAACAGTATTAGAATAACACTAGGCAAGATACCTTTCATGATAACTCGTATAAATATATCATTTTGCCGATGACATCACCACCATGATAAAAACGTTAGGAGCGATGAACAATGACGACCGTCTTGGGCCTTTTTTTCATTTTTTTCGCTAGGATGGCGGACGTTTCGATGGGGACTTTCCGCATTCTATTATTGGTTCGAGGCATGAAATTAAGAGCTGCTTTGATTGGTTTTTGCGAAGTAAGTATATACATAATTGCCCTTTCCGTCGTCTTGGGAGGGGGAAAATTAAGCCCTCCCGAGATAGTCTTTTATGCCGGCGGATTCGCAGCGGGCAATTATCTTGGGGCGTTCCTTGAGGAAAAGTTGCTCTCAGGATATGCGCTGGTCGAAGTGATAACCGAAAGCAGTCCCTTGTTATCAGAAAAAGTTGACACCTTAAGGGAAGCTGGATATGGCACCACCGTTCTTTCTGGCAGAGGAAAGAACGGTGAGAGGATGATCCTCAAAATCGTTTGTGAAAGAAAAAAAATCAGCGATGTCTTGGGCAAGGTAAAGGGATTAGGTTTCGTTTACATTTCAGATGTTAAAAGCGTCTCGGGGGGTTTCTTCTCCACTAATAAGGGGAAATGAGACCTTGCAAGTGATCGTTGTTCCTTTTTCTAAAGAGGACGACTGTACGTCAATTTTTCCCTTAATCATGCGCATTCTCTCTACCATGTTGGCAATCCCCCTGTGCCCTTTCACTCTTAAAGCCTCTACATCCCCTTCAAATTCAAACCCACTGCCATCATCTTCAATTTGAAGCACAATAAATTCTCCATCATATGAAACTTTAACCCAAACATTTTTCGCACAACCATGTTTCACCGCATTATTAATTGCCTCTTGTGCTATCCTAAAGAAGGCAAGAATTATGTCTTTGCTCACTTCTGGCAGTTCACTCGCCTCTAAATAAATCTTAACTCCATATGTGCGAGCAAGTCGATCGGTCAGCTCCGTTAAAGCTTGTACTAATCCCAAGTCTAGCCAAGGCGGTGAAAGCGTATCGCATAATACACGCAACTCCCTTACGGCAGCAACGGCACTTTCTTCGGCTATTTCTATATATTTTTCTGCTCTTTCGTTCCAGCTCTCTTGCTTCAACAGCAAGATTCTCTGTAACAACGCCGTAACGTCCTGGAGGGGGCCGTCATGTATCTCTCTAGCTAGTTTTGTTCTTTCTTCTTCTTGAACCCTAACTAAATCCGAAACATATCTCTGCCTAAGCTCCTCTCTTTCTCTGGCGGTTTGAGCTAACTGGTACAAAACTTTCCTGAGTCTCCGAAGTTCCCATACGGCAGGTGGGTCATCAGGTTTAGGAAGATCTTTCCCCCACTTCAAAGTACTCACTTCAGACTCCAGCGAAAGTAAAGGCATTATGAGCCATCGCCAAAAGGCCCACACCGCGCACATCCCGGCTATGGCCAAGAGCCCAACAGCAGCAGGCCACAAATGAGAAAAGCGTACCATTGGCCCCAATAATTGCGACCATGCTACAGCAGAAATCACATACCATCCTTGCGACGTAGGAATCGCTGCAATCGTATAGGTATCGCCAAAAGGACCTTCCACCAATGTCGTCCTTCCCACAGGAATGCCTCCCTGCCAAATTTGCGGCAATACATCTTGCGCCCGCGAAGATGCAGCTAGCAAATTTCCGCTTTCATCTACCAGAGCAACCCATCCCGGCAATGAGATATCCAAGACAAAGGAATCAAGTACTCTCGGCGGTGTCATCATCTGGGCACGATGCATAAAACGCGGCCTGTCCACTCGCATGGCCACTGATTGTGCCAAGTCCAACACGTAAGATTCAGCTATCTTTTTCATGGCCCTTTCATGTTCAACAACTCCCCACCCAGTAACAATCAGGATTGCAAGGGAAGGGATTAATACCAACAACGTAAGAATCAAGAGCAAATGTCTTCTCATTATTCCAGCAATTCCTCCAAAGTTACTACACCATATTTTAAAGCCAGAAGCAGAGCTTCAGTTTTGTTGCGCGCTCCCAACTTATCGTATATTGATGCCAAGTGCGTTTGCACGGTCCTTTCGCTTATATAGAGCTTCGAAGCTATTTCCTTGCTCGATTCTCCTCTTCCGGCCAATAATAAGACTTCCCTTTCCCGTGGAGAAAGTTGTTCGGGGCTAAAGCCTGGTTCCTCGACAGCCAAAGCAACTTCCTTGTCCAGGTATACCCCTTGCGATGCCACTATCTTTATAGCTCGCAAAAGCTCATCTGGCGACGCGGTCTTTAGAATATAACCCTTTGCCCCTGCCCTCAAAGAGGCTAATACGTATTGTTGGGCATCATAGGAAGTTAGCATTAGACAAGCTACATTCAATCCCTCCTGCCTTACCCGACGAACCAAAGACACGCCATCGATACCAGGCATTCGAATGTCGATAAGTGCAACATCAGGAAGTTGTTCTTTTATCACTTCCCAAGCGCTCTCACCGTCAGAAGCTTCTCCTACTAGCTTGATATCTTCTTTTCCTTCCAAATAAGACTTAAATCCCTCTCGTGTCAAGGGATGATCATCAGCTAATACGACCTTTATGACCATTTTGATTCGCCTCCAATATAACAATATTATCCTGTCTATCGTCTTCCTCTACACTAGTATTTTAACTATAATCCTTCAGCTTAATTACGCAAAGATGCTTATTATTGTCACCGTGCTGGTTTCTGGTGTATCATAACTTTTGTTTAAAGGAGGTGGAATTTTGTTAAACTCAAAGAAAATACTCATATGCATCTCATTGGCCTTGATCGTCATTTCACTTTACTTGGGAGTGGAGTTACATAATTTAAAGGACAAACTTGCCTCGCTCGAAAGGGAACATCAAAAAATGCACTTAACGATTCCTCCTTCTCCCTCTTGGCCAGAGGGAATTGCGAAGGAAGAGATGATTGATCAGCTTGCCAAGCGCTCTGACATCTTTCCATGGCAAGGTGTGCTCGGAGGAACTATGGGGATTTACGATCAAAATTTAGTTTGGTTCATCGGCCCTTCGTGGTGCCTCGCTTACATAGAAGACGGACACATTGGCGGTTATATTTTATTGCGATATGAGATCACACCTCGCGGGATCGAGTGGCAATTATTGGATAGCGAGCAAATTTAATTTACGTGGCGCTAGCTAACATATACACTACCCGCTAACCTACAAAATTAGCCCCAAAGCAGGATGTTAACATCATCAGTGTTTAACCAGCCTAATTCTACCCGCCTCAACCTCTATACGCTTTGGAAAAAGGGACGCAAAATCAGAATCATGTGTTATGACCCCAACGAATGCTTCCCTGCCTAAATCATCAAATAAGTCTAACATCATTTCTAAATTCTCGTCATCTAGCATGGCCAGGCCCTCATCGATAAATAGAACTTGTTTAAAACCAACTTTATTGGCCAAATGTCTGAGCATTAGAAGGGCTACTATCGCTCTTTCTCCTCCCGATAAACTCGCAGCATCCCGCTTAAATCCATTGACTACCGCATAAAGCTTTCCGCTTTCCGCCGTCAATGAAAAACCCTTGGATAAAAGACTCTCGTTAACGGCACCAAGTAGCTCTTTAAGTATGGTATCGCTTAAAAATCGAACAAAATTCTTTCCATCGGAGTATCTCTGAAGTTTTAAGGCAACATCATATGCCTGGTCAAGACATTCGTAGCGTTCCCTTGTTGACTTCATCTCTTTTTCCAATTCTTTCCTCTGTCGTAAATCGTACTTTAGCTTGCTCATAGCGTCTTTGAGGGCTTCTTTGTCCACCTCGAGCTTTCTTTTCCGGTCCAGCAACACGCTCGAATCTGGAATATTATCTGAGACTTCAGACCTAAAACATTGAAGTTCCTCTTGAGCTCGGTACAACAAACCCCGCAACCACTCGAGGTGGTTTTGTGCTTTTTCAACATCTACTTGCCTACAAGGAGTCAAATCGGGACAGTGCACCAATGTACGTTTGTCTTCATGGCTTAACTGATACTTCATACATATCGTTTTAAAGAGGCTTGCGGCCTCTTTAAGTTTTTTATTCGCACTTTCGCATTCCCATCTAATTTTGGCCAATTCAACTTCCATCACATGTTTTCTCTCGGTAAGATGGTTAATCTCTAAGTTCAGCGCATCGCCATTGTTTCTTATCATTTCCATTTCTTTTAATAAATTTTCCCTTTGCCCGCATGCTTTAATGATATCATTTGGCGAATGCCCATTAAGTTTTTGTTTTAGCTGAAATAAGAAGGCTTTAATTTCTTGAAAGTCGCTTGAGCTTTTTTCAAAGGCACCTGATAACTTTTGCCTCTTATATTCAAGCATCTTTATGTGCTCTTCTAAATCGTTTAGAGCAGTTTCGATTTCGCCGTTAAAAAGTTCGGCTACAACTATATCGTTGCCCAAGGAGTCAATCTCTCTCCTTAACCGTCGACCTTCTTTTAAAAGCACCAGGGATTTATTTTGAGCGTTAGCCCATTCAGAGAAAGCTTGACCTAAATCAGAGGAAATTAATGCTTTGGCCAGATCAACGGCACCTCTGCCCTTGAAACGATCAAAATCAACAATGCCATCGGGCGCTAATTGCTTAATCCAGTCGATCAATCTGCTTCTTATTTGTTCAAGGGCAACCGCCATAATACGGGCAGTGCGCTTATGGTCACATATTATCTCAGATAAATCCTTCTTGAGTTTCTGGTAAATTAAGGCTTGGTGTAGTCTCAAGGCATCATCAAGAGCTTTTCTGTTTTTTTCTATATCTTCATTAAGAATTTTAATCTCTTCTTCACACTTCTTTAAGCGTTCACTTAAATCTATACACTTATACGCAACATCTCGATATACGATAGTGCTATTTAATTTTTGAATTTTAATATATAAATTTCTGTAACTATTTCTTAACAGATCTATCTTATTTAATTTTGGCTTTAAAATCTCCTCGATAGCATTAATATTGGCTTTAATTTGCCTTTCTTCTTTGCGAAGGTCACCATAATCTTTGGAAATAGCAATGAGTTTTTTTAAAGCTTGCTGTGCATCATAGAGCCTGAGATTGTCATAAAGCCGCTTAGAAGTAATGCTGGCTTCCTCTCGCTCCATTTCGAGTTGGGCTACCCGTAATTCAAGCTCCTCAAGTTTTTCTCTTTTTTCATCGCCTCCTCATTCGAGGCAATCTCGTTTTCCAGTAGTTCCAATTTATCTTTTAAGTTTCTCAATTCCTCATTTATTCCCTCAAAAGGTGGTAACTTTGCAAGGAAATCTGAAATTTGAGATAGATTTCCCTTAATATTCTCAATTTCAGCAGACGCATCCTCTACCACCTTACGAACCCTCTCCTGAAGCTTGCTTTCGCTCTCCAAACCCAAGGAAGCAACCAAAATTTGCCATCTCTCTCCAGGAGAAACATCCACAAATTTAGTGACCATTCCTTGAGGAACAAACACGGTAGATATAAAAGCATCACGCAATCTACCCAAAGTTGTATCTTCAATGCTTCCAATGAAAGGCGAAAGCACCTTCGCGATTCCTTCATTTACTTCTCTAACGGTAGAGGCTAAAGATGTCCAATCCTCCTCAACGTATTTTTCCAAGAGCGCCTCCTGTTGCCCCTTGGGAGCCTTAAACTTTCTCGTCACTTTATACTTAAAATCGCCCTTGGCAAAGGTGCAAACGACGTAGCCCTCTGATGCACCTATTCTGATAATATTTTGGTTACTGACGGTCCTTACAGGGGTAGTAGAGCCAAAAAGAGCCAACACCAAGGAATCGAGGATCGAGCTTTTCCCCGCTCCATTCGGGCCAACTATAGCTACAGCTCCTGGTTCAAAATCAATAAAGGCCTCTTTTAAACCAAGAATATTTCTTACGCTTAACTCTAAAAGTCTCATTCTTGCTCGCCCATTTCAAAATAAAACTTTAATTCTTGCCATATGGTTGAGGGGTCCTTCCCTAACAACAAACTTTCGCCAACAGTTTTCAAAATTTGCTTTGTTACATCGTCCTCTTCTTGGCATTCTATATAGCGTTTCCATAGAGCGACTACATCAAAAGGATCTTGAGTCGAACTGGTAATGGGGGTAAAACCTTCATTGATCGAGACAACAACTATCCGCTCATCAACCAAAAAACGAAATTTTTCCAGCAACTGTGACGCTGGCAAAGACGATCGATCTAAAATAACTCTGATGTATGCATCTTGCGAAACAGATTCAACCGATTCTTTTAATCGCGCTGATGCTTCTGCTTCGTCTTCATATTGCAGGGTGACTAGCGGCCTGCCCTCCAAAGGAATATCTAGCACATTTGCTTTTTCATCAATGACATACACTCCAAGATGATTATCTTCTTCTGTAAAATCCAAACGAAGGGGTGAACCAACGTAATACACCGGTACATCTCTGTCCATGATCCTTCCGTGTCTATGGATATGTCCACATATCGTTTTATCGACCTTTAAGTCTTTCAAAATATCCTCTGGAAGAGTAACTTCCGAAAGACCCGGGACAGTCTCGTCTAACGCCATATGGGCGAAACACAGACGAACCCCTCCTTCGGGCGCTGAATCCCATTGTGATTCGAGGAATTCTTTTAATTCTTTCCCCTTTGGTAAATTATGCTTGCGCAAATAAGGCACTAAAAATACCATAAAGTCATCAAGTCTTAGAAAGGTTACCTCATCCACGAAGATAAACCTTCCATCGTCTTGAAAAAGCTCCCAAACTTTAATTCCACTCCAATCATGGTTTCCCTTGAGCATATACACAAAGGGCTTGGAATTAAGATTTAAAATCTTAGAAAAAAATTCAGCTACTGGCGTTACAATATCTTCGCCAGGATATCTAAAGCTATGAAAAACGTCTCCGAGCACAAACAAAGCACCAATATCAAAGTCCATAGCAACATCGTATATTTGAGATAGTGCAAACAAAATTTCCTCTTTTCTATCAACTCCCCACGTACGTGCCCCGGCATGCAAATCAGCACAAACGAGGATCCTCAAGCTTGTCCCAACCCCAATTCTCGTTCAATGGGTTGCAATGCCTGAATAACATGTTCAATTAATTCCTTCAAAGGCATGTTAAGCATCTCTGCTCCTTTTTCGATAATTTCTCTGTTTACCCCTTTAGCAAAGGCTTTGTCCTTCCATTTTTTCACGACCGATTTTGCCGTAAGATCTGAAAGCGAACGGCTTGGCCTAACCAAAGCCACCGCAATGATAAACCCTGTAAGTTCATCAATAGTATAAATGACCTTTTCCATCAAAGAAGTAGGCTCAACACCTGTTATGTCCCATGCATGGGCCAGCACTCCACGTATCACTTCTTCGGGATATCCTGCTTCCTCTAACCATTCCACTCCCTTTTTTGGATGCTCCTCAGGACATTCCTCCCAGTCCAGATCGTGGACCAATCCCACTATACCCCATAGATTTTCGTCTTCACCATAATATCTTGCAAAATACCTCATAGCCGCTTCTACAGCTAGAGCGTGCTTAACATGACTTTCGTCACGATTATGGGAGGTGAGCAGTTCGTAAGCCCGCTCTCTCGAAAGCTCGGTCATCACTAACTCCCCTTTCTATAGTCAATAAATTTAAATTGATTCAAATGAAATATGTTACTTTTGATTAGCCCTGGAGGAATAACTTGAACGACAGTTCATTGCAGAGCCTTAAATAGATAGACCTAAACTATCACCTTTAATGATCAATAGAACCTAACAAGGATATAATCTCCTCAGTCTCGAACTCATTGCAAATGCTCGATATGGCAAGCTCTATCGGATCGTCGGTTTCATAGGGAATGAAAAAGCGACGATAACCAAATTTTTCAGCAAAATAGGATAGTGATGGGGTAGCTTTGGCGTCAACGTTCTTCGCAAGTTCTTGAACAAAATGTTCCAAAAAATTTTTGTCGTCAAAAAAAGGATTACTGCTTATTAAAGCAATTGCTTTGTATTTCCCCAAAGGCATTTCCCTATCCCAAAGGTCGCAAAAACAAACGCCAACCTTGATTTCGTCCATTTCCTTAACAAAACGCGAGACAAATTTTTCCATCGCCTTAGAAAAGGAAAAAATCACTACAAAACCCAGGGGGAAAGATATGCTTCTTCCCGGATCTATGGTCTTATCATAAGAAACGACTCCAACTTCTCCATATCGCATTCCGCTTAAATAAATAAGCTCGCTTTCAAGGTCCATCGCATAAGTCGCAACGTCTTGCAACAATCGATCTGCCCCGCCTACGAACGATACCGGTTTATAGTCAAGCCCATATGGAGTCCATATTGGCACTTCAAAGCTCACAATTCTATCCCAATGAGGTAGTCCCATCATATTTTCTCCCTTTATCCTCCCGACTTTTCAAAAGCTCACTAACCTGCACTATTAATTGTTCTATCTCTGGCTTGGTAATATGGCCATCTGCACCCACGCTCTGCGCCTTTCTTTTAATGTCATCAGCCATAATTGAAGAAAAGACAATCACGGGTATGTTACGCAAACACTCATCTTCTTTGATTCTTTTAGTTAAGCTTAAACCATCCATCTTTGGCATTTCAATATCGGTTATAACCAAATCGAAAGCTCCATCCTCATCACATAACCTGTCCCAAGCCGCCTTGCCATGTGATACCACTTCTACGTTGTGAAAACCTCCTTTACCCAGTACGTCCTGAATCATCTTTCTTATCAAAGGAGAGTCCTCGACAACCAATATTCTATATTGATCAGGATCGCCCAACTCGGAAATAACACTTTGTATCTTAGCCGAATCCATCTGGTATTGGTCTGCAAGTTGAGGATTTACTACTTGTACTATCCTTTCAAAATCCAGCAATAATATGTTTCTATCGTCCCTTTTAATTACATATAAAACGTTTTCTCCCAAAAAAGTGCCGGTTAAGGTTGCATCTAGCTCTTCTGAGTGTATGCGATAAATTCTTTCTACGCCGTCCACTACGAATCCTAATTTCATCTGATTAAACTCCGTGACGATCACTTTGCTCTGTTCTTTGGAAACCGTAGGCGTAATATTCAAATAAATGCGAAGGTCAATTAAAGGTATGACCTCTCCTCGAACAGTGGTAATACCCAGCATTGCCGGATGCGACTGAGGAACGGGGCGGACTCCGGTCCACCGCAAAATTTCTCTCGTTTTATCAACGTTTATGGCAAAACTTTGATCTCCCAAGGTAAAAACGACCACTTGCCATTCGTTAGTGCCAACTTCCGTGATGATACGATCTTCTCGCATTTTTCCACCTCCTTACTATCGACCTCTTTAGCATCTGTCTGCAAGTCCGGTGATCTCCTTAAACCATTTTAGCACCGGAGCGCTCATCATGTCCTCGTGCATCCGCCATCGCCAATTTCCTTCCCTGCTAGCAGGCTTATTCATTCTAGAGCTGGAATCTAACCCCAGTATATCTTGAAAAGGAATAATTACCAATTTCGCAACAGAAAGCTCAACCAAACGAATCATGTCCCTGGATACGGAACTTACATCCGTTTTGCGACCTAAGTAAAGAGCCAAATTCCTTATAGCCTGAGGTGAAGCTTCCTCTGAATACCAACCTGCCACGGTATTATTATCATGTGTTCCGGTATATGCGACACAATTTTCCTTGTAGTAGAAGGGTATATGTATGTTACCTTTAGGATTTCCCATTCCAAAAAGTAAAACTCTCATTCCGGGAATATCATGATCATCCATAAATTGACGTACATCATCCGTTATATCCCCGAGGTCCTCTGCTATTATCGGAAGATCTCCCAAACGATTTTTTAAGACGGCAAACATCCTTTCTGCCGGACCTTTAACCCATCTTCCATTGACAGCAGTGGATTCATAGAACGGTATTGCCCAATAAGCCACTAATCCTCTAAAATGATCTATTCTAACCATGTCGTATAGGCTAAAAGCATGTTCGAGCCTTTTTATCCACCATTCAAATCCTCGTTCTTCTATTATTTCCCAATCATACAAGGGGTTACCCCAATATTGCCCTGTTGTGCTGAAATAATCGGGAGGAACACCCGAGACTTCAAGCGGCATTCCCTCGTCATCTAGGCAAAACATCTCTTGGTTCGCCCATACATCAGCACTATCGTGCGCTACGTACAAAGGCATATCCCCAAATATGCCAATCCCTCGAGACTTTGCATAATGATGCAGCTTGCCCCACTGATCATAAAAGACGTATTGAACAAACTTTTCTTTATTTATATAATCAGCAAACTTTTCTTTAGCCATATCAACGGCTCCAGGTTCTTTCATTCTCAAATCTTGTGGCCACATGTACCAAGGAAGGCGATAATAAGATTTAAGAGCTTGGTACAATGCATAATCCTCTAGCCACCACTCGTTTGTTTTGCAAAAGAGTTGAAACTCGTCGCTTGGGAAGAAGCAATCATACGCTTTTTGTAATAGTTTTTTGCGAACGCTCGAAGCGCGCTTAAAATCGGCATCTGGGCTACCGAATTTTGAGGGGAGGTCATCGTTACACAAATAACCCTCCTCAACCAACATCTCAAGGCTTACGAGCAAAGAGTTGCCAGCAAAGGCAGAAGTTGAGTTATATGGAGAAAAATCATAAATTTCCTCCGTTGGATTTAATGGTAAAATTTGCCAAACCGACTGGCCATGCGCCCATAACAAATCAACAAAGCGATACCCCATCGGCCCCATGTCCCCAATGCCCCAACCGGATGGCAATGATGTCAAATGAAGTAATATCCCACTTTTCCTGTGAACCATAAAATCATATTCCGTCCTGTTTGCGATATTTTTCATCATTTGGTAAAATGATATACCAAAATATCTGACTTGTTAGTATAATGTTTTCGAGTTCTTGGTGTCAATTTACGCTTTCTTTAAAAAACAATTCTCACGTAAGGAGGTTTACGTAATGCCAGTAAAAAAATATGTTACTATCGATGGCAACGAAGCCACAGCATCAGTCGCGTATAGGCTATCTGAAGTTGCTGCAATATACCCCATAACACCTTCTTCTCCGATGGGCGAGTATGCTGATGAATGGGCTGCGAAGGGTGACCCCAATGTATGGGGCTTCGTCCCAAAGATCGTCGAATTACAGAGTGAAGGAGGAGCTTCTGGTTCTCTTCACGGAGCACTTCAAGGAGGAGCACTTGCCACGACGTTTACTGCATCTCAAGGATTACTCTTAATGATCCCCAATATGTACAAAATTGCAGGAGAGTTGACATCCGCTACCATGCATGTCTCAGCAAGAACCCTCGCTACCCATGCACTTTCCATATTTGGAGATCATAGCGATGTCATGGCAGTCAGGCAAACAGGATGGGCCCTTCTAGCATCGAATTCGGTGCAAGAGGCACATGACCTTGCAGTTATAGCCACAGCCTCGACACTAAAAAGCAGGGTCCCGTTTCTTCATTTCTTTGACGGCTTTAGAACGTCCCACGAAATCAGTAAAATAGAGTACATTGACGATGACACACTGAGACAGATGATAGACTTTGATTTAGTTCTAGAGCACAGAAAACGTGCACTTTCCCCTGACCGTCCCTTCATCCGCGGCACAGCCCAAAATCCCGACGTTTTCTTCCAATCTAGAGAGGGGTGCAATCCCTATTTCATGGCTTGCCCCAAAATCGTACAGGAAGTGATGGATCAATTTGCGAAGCTAACTGGCAGGCAATATCACTTGTTTGACTACGTGGGCGCACCTGACGCGGAGCGAGTGTTAGTTTTAATGGGCTCAGGCGCCGAAGCGGCCCACGAAACTGTAGAGTACCTCACCGAACATGGAGAAAAGGTTGGTATCATAAAGGTGCGGCTTTACAGACCCTTCTCCATAGAGCATTTCGTAAAAGCTCTTCCCAAAACCACTAAAGCAATTGCTGTACTTGATCGCACTAAAGAACCCGGCAGCTCGGGTGAACCCTTGTACCTCGACGTCGTAAACGCCATATATGAAGCCAAACGTAACGGCAGTCTAAGCCCCGATTTCGATCCGACTGTTATTGGCGGACGATATGGTTTATCTTCCAAGGAATTTACACCGGCCATGGTTAAATCCGTCTTCGATGAGCTAAAGAAATCCAGCCTCAAAGACCATTTTACCGTCGGTATAGAAGATGACGTAGCCGATACAAGCCTGGATGTGGATCCTAGCTTTTCCATAGCAGATCCCGAGTCCACAAGGGCAGTATTTTTTGGCTTGGGCGCGGATGGCACGGTAGGTGCAAATAAAAATTCGATCAAGATAATTGGCGAGGAGACCGATCTTTATGCTCAAGGTTACTTCGTTTACGACTCCAAGAAAGCAGGTGGTTATACCATCTCGCACCTTCGTTTCGGACCAAACCCCATTCGTTCAACTTATCAGATCGATAAAGCCAACTTCGTAGCTTGTCATCAGTTTGCCTTTACAGAAAAGCTAAATATTCTCGATATAGCTGAAGAGGGAGCTATATTCTTGCTCAACACTCCCTACACTGCCGGAGAGGTGTGGGATTATTTGCCACGGACGATGCAGCAGCAAATTATAGACAAGAAACTGCGTTTCTATGTAATAGATGCCTATAGCGTGGCAAGGGAAAAAGGATTAGGCCCTCGCATCAACACTATAATGCAAACATGTTTCTTCTACTTGAGCAGGGTTATTCCTTTTGACCTCGCCATAGAAAAGATAAAAGAAGCGATAGTACAAACCTACGGCAAACGCGGAGAAGCCGTAGTGAACAAAAATATAGCAGCGGTCGATGCTGCTTTAGAACACCTGCACGAGGTCAAGGTGCCTGGCGAAGTGACGAGCAACTTTGACATCAAACCAGCCGTGTCCGATAAAGCTCCGGAATTTGTCAAAGAAGTACTCGGTCCCATGATGGTGCTACAGGGGGATAAGCTTCCTGTGAGCAAGCTTCCAGATGATGGAACCTTCCCCTCGGGAACCTCGAAATGGGAAAAACGCAACATCGCCGTTGAAGTTCCTCAGTGGAACCCGAGTGCATGCATCCAATGCGGTCGTTGTACCTTCATTTGCCCCCATGCCACTATAAGAGCAAAGGTATATGACAAATCATACCTAAACGACGCTCCAGAAGGATGGCAATATGCTGAAGCGAAATGGCCTCAATATAAAGAGCAAGTCTTTACTATTCAAATCGCACCTGAAGATTGCACGGGATGTGGCAGCTGTGTCGCCAATTGTCCGGTAAGCAAAAACGAAGACGTTTCTAAAAATGCACTTACCATGGTGCCTCAAATTGATGTACGCGATAAGGAAATCCCCAAGTGGGATTACTTCCTCTCGCTCCCAGAGATCGACAAGGAAAAGCTAAATACCCAATCGATAAAGGACCTAATGTTGATTCAACCCCTGTTCGAATTCTGCGGAGCCTGCGCTGGATGCGGAGAAGCCCCTTATCTTAAGTTATTAAGCCAATTGTTCGGAGATCGAGTTACGATTGCCAACGCTACTGGTTGTTCATCAATCTACGGTGGCAACCTGCCCACGACGCCATGGACAACAAACAGAGAAAACCGCGGACCTGCCTGGGCTAACTCACTTTTCGAGGACAACGCCGAATTTGGATTTGGCTTGAGGTTAGCACTGAATGCCAGAAACGCCAGGGCAAAGCAGCTTTTAACAGAGCTTGCGAGCGAAATTGGAGATAGATTGGTGCATGACATCTTGAACGCCGATCAAAGCACTGAAGAGGGCATAAAAAATCAGCGGGCAAGAGTGGAGGAGCTCAAGAAAGCACTAAAGAACATTTCAAACATCAAGGCTAAAGAGCTACTACATTTGGCTGACGACCTGGTCGAAAAAAGCGTCTGGATTGTTGGTGGCGACGGATGGGCATATGATATTGGTTATGGCGGCTTAGATCACGTACTTGCTAGCGGCGAGAACGTAAATGTCTTGGTACTCGACACGGAAGTTTACTCTAACACAGGAGGCCAGGCTTCAAAAGCGACGCCTTTAGGAGCATCCGCTAGATTTGCCTCAGCCGGCAAACCCACCGGCAAAAAAGATCTAGCTTTGATGGCAGTAACATACGGCAATATATATGTTGCAAGAATTGCCATGGGTGCCAATCCCACTCAAGCAGTAAAGGCCTTTCACGAAGCCGAATCTTATGAAGGGCCTTCCTTAATCGTGGCTTACTCCCACTGTATAGCCCATGGGTACAACTTAAAACAAGGCGCAGAACACCAAAAAATGGCCGTTGATTCGGGACAGTGGATCCTTTTCAGGTATGACCCGAGGTTAAAAGAGGAAGGAAAGGCCTTCCAGCTAGATTGCAAAGAGCCGACTTTGCCTCTAAGGGATTACATGCTTTCTGAAACAAGATTTGCAATGCTTCACAGAGACTTCCCAGAAAGGGCGGAGTTGCTCATGAAGGAGGCCGAGAAATTTAACCAGGAGCGCTGGGCCTTGTATAAAGGCTTAGCCGAAGTGCTTAATAAGAAGTAAGCCGTCGCATCGCATGCGATAAGCTTAATGAAGACAAGCATAATAAAAGAGAGAGATTAATCTCTCTCTTTTATTATGCTTGAAAACTCCAACGCTTCTTTATAATTCATTCCACAATATGGTATATTTATAATCGCACCAAAAAGAAATCTTGAAAGGAGAGTGACAGAGAAATGGCAAAAGGCACCTACAGTTACATTAAATGGTTTGAAGAACTCAAAAAAGAAGACATCCCATCCGTCGGGGGCAAGGGAGCCAACCTTGGAGAAATGACCAACCACGGTATTCCTGTACCGCCAGGTTTTTGTGTATTAGCAAAGGCCTATAAAGATTTCGTAACCCAGTCTAATATCAACAAAGTAATTGAAGACTTAGTCTCTAAGATTAATTTTGAAGACGCCAATGACCTTGAAGAAAAAACGGCTAAAATACGCAACCTCATTGTGGAGACAGATATGCCTGTTCAAATCGAAAGAGACATCTTGCAAGCTTACGCTGAGTTGGCAGAACTTGTTAATTTGAACGAACCTGAGGTAGCAGTTAGAAGCTCTGCTACCGCAGAAGATCTTCCCGATGCTTCCTTTGCCGGACAGCAAGACACTTACTTGCACATAAAAGGTAAGGAAAACCTTTTAAAGAACATAAAGAAATGTTGGGCCTCTCTTTGGACATCTAGGGCTACTTATTATCGCCACGTTAAAGGCTTCGATCACATGAGCGTTCTTCTCAGTGTAGTGGTTCAAATAATGGTAAACGCCTCTAAATCTGGAGTGATGTTTACGATTAATCCAATCAATAACGATCCCAACGAAATTATGATCAATGCAAGCTGGGGCTTGGGCGAGGCTGTAGTATCTGGAGCTGTCACCCCCGATGAATATATCGTCGATAAAAATACTTTAACCATAAAAGAGAAAAGGATCGCTAAAAAGACTGTTATGGTTGTAAGGGAAGCTTCTGAAATCGGGACAACTAAAGTTAAGGTAAAAGACATATTAGGTCCCGGAGCTATTTCAGAACCCTGTCTAACCGACGATGAAGTCAAGAAAATCGCTAGTATGGGAAAGAAGATAGAAAGCATTTACAAATTTCCTCAAGACATAGAATGGGCTATAGACAGAGATACAGGTGAACTTTACATACTTCAATCAAGACCTGTTACGACCTTTACGCCTCAAGAGGAAAGGGAACTAGTGACGCTTGAGGCAAAATCAGAACCCGAGGTCTTGGTTAAAGGTCTAGCGGCTTCCCCTGGAATAGCCGTGGGCAAAGTTAAAATAATACGTAGCATTAATGAGTTAGATCGCGTTCAAGAAGGAGATGTCTTAGTAACAGCTATGACTAATCCAGATATGGTTCCTGTGATGAAAAAAGCCGTAGCGGTCATTACAGATGAGGGCGGAAGGACATGCCATGCAGCTATAGTATCCAGGGAATTTGGGATACCCTGCATAGTTGGCACACAAAACGCCACTTCCGTGTTAGAGGATGGCATGGTAGTTACGGTCGATGCTACGAGGGGCGTAGTATATAAGGGCGATAGGTTGATTCAATTACAAGGAGAAAAACCCAAGGCAATTGCCCAGGTAGGCGGAGCAACCGAGCAAAAAATAAGAGAAATAGTGGAACATTGGAGTCCCATAACGGGCACGAAAATTTACATGAACCTAGGAGAACCTGGATTAATAGACAAATATAAAGATCTTCCCTTCGACGGCATTGGCCTGATGAGAACCGAATTCATCTTCACCGATATGATCGGCATACACCCAATGTACCTGGTCAAACAAAATCAAGGAGATATATTGATCAATAGAATGGCTGAAGGAATTGCCCAAGTCGCACAGGCTATATATCCAAGACCTGTAGTGGTTCGTTTTAGTGATTTCAGGACCAACGAGTTCAGGGGATTAGAAGGCGGAGATGAGGTTGAACCCATTGAAAACAACCCCATGATAGGTTGGAGAGGGGTATCTAGGTATATATCACCTGAATACGAAGAGGGGTTCAGGCTGGAATGTCGGGCTATTCGCAAAGTCAGGGAAGAATTCGGCCTAACGAATGCCTGGGTTATGCTACCCTTCGTCAGAAACCTATGGGAATTGGACAGGGTTAAAAGTATTATGACCTCTGAAGGCCTGGTCCAAGGAGGCGCGCTTAAAATATGGATAATGGCTGAAGTGCCTTCAGTTGTTATGCTGGCGGAAGAATTTGCTCAAAAAGTCGATGGGATAAGCATAGGAAGCAATGACTTGACCCAGCTTACCTTGGGAGTAGACAGGGATTCAGGAATACTTAACCGAATGGGTTACTTTGACGAACAGGATCCAGCAGTATTAAAAGCCATCGAGATACTTATCGCAGCAACGCACAAATATGGTAAAACGTGCTCTATATGTGGTCAAGCACCATCTGTGTATCCTGGGTTTGCCGAATTTTTAGTTCGAAAGGGTATCGACAGTATCTCCGTAAACCCCGACACTGTTGCTTACACTAGAAGACTGGTAGCCTCAGTTGAACAAAGACTGATGCTTGAGAGAGCTCTTGACAAATAATCCCATTAAGTTAAGACATGGCATATGGAAAGGAAGGGTTCTTATCTTTTTGTCATGTCTTTCCGTGTTTTAATCGAGGGGGGAATCAATATGACGATACTAAAGCAGTCAAGCGAAGGCGTGACGCGCGAAAACATGAAGGGCGGTTCTGGCAAAGCTACTTTTTACTACGTTCCTATCCCCGACGATGATGGGGCTATTACAATGGCCTCTCGCATAGAATTGGAACCCAGCGCATCCATAGGTTTTCACGAACATTCAGACGACGAAGAAGTATACGCCATAGTATCGGGCAAAGGCGTTTTCACAGATGGCACAACAGAAACGGAAGTGAACCCTGGCGATATACTTTTAACGCGCAAAGGGATGTCGCACAGCTTGAAAAATACCGGAAATTCTAAGTTGGTGTTTTTCGCTGTCATAGCCAAAAAATAAAATACTCCATTATTATCGAGGTGCTTTTGCTCGACAAGAAACTATGCCAAAAATTTTGGAAAAGGCATTAAATAACATATCTTAGGGGGTTAGATTGGAATTTAGCCCCCTTATTTTCATACTGCTGAAGGCCGATCTTGAATTTTAAGATTAACCAGTTTGATATTCTTTGGACAAGGCATTCCATTTCGGAACTCCAATAAAATCGGTGAATTTCTCAACATGTTCTATTAACATAAGGGTGAAACAACGCAATGAGCAAAATAACATATGTAAACTTGAGTAAAACAATAGCCCATGCTTTGAGGCATGCGCCTGAAAGGTATGGTTTAATTTTGGATGAGAAGGGTTGGGTCAGCATTAATAAACTACTAGAGGGATTAAAGAATCACTCTAGAATGTTTAAAAATGTATCCATACATGATCTTGAAGAGATTATAAAAGAATCTCCCAAAAAACGGTTTGAAATAAAAAATGGAAAAATCAGAGCAATCTATGGCCATTCTGTACGATATAGGATAGAACAACAACCTAAAATGCCCCCAAAATTTTTATATCACGGCACAACACCTAAGGCGGCAGAAAACATTTTACGAAGGGCCCCAAAACCAATGGGCAGGCAATATGTACATCTTTCCATTGATGTTGAATCTGCATACACTGTAGGACGGCGTAGAACAAAAAATCCGACAATCTTAAAAGTCTTTGCACAAGAGTCTTATAAAGCAGGGATTAAATTTTATGAAGAAAATGACGGCATATGGTTAAGTGATGCTATACCGGCCGAGTTCATCGAGAAATTATAACAATAAACAAAGATTCTATGCCAAAAAGAATCTTATTGGCCTCCATGTTTCCCTATGCATCTTAAGCCGTCTTACTTCTTCCTTACAATATGACAATATGGAACTTGAGGCATTTATTTTTATACTTCAATCGTTTTCCAGTATTCTGAATTGTATCTTGCATAGATGAAAATTGAGCGGAAAAGCTGGTCTAGGAGCTGGGCCATCCAGGCGCCCATTAGCCCAAATCCCATGCTAATAAATATCTTTGCGAACACAACTCGGATGCACCAAATCCCGATCATGGTAGAAAACAGGGGCCAGACTGTATCTCCAGCACCTCGTAGCGCACCCGCCAGAATAAACTGGGTGGACTGTAAGGGTTGCATGATGGCAACTATCTTCAGGGCTCCGGCAGCCATGAGCGCGACCTCCGGGTCGTCGGTATATATATTGGCGATTTGTTTGCCGAAAAAGAAAAACAAGGTAGCAATAGAAGCGGCTACCATCATACCCAAGCGACGCGTTTCCAATCCGCATTTTTCGGCAATATCAGGCCTGTTGGCACCAAGGCTTTGGCCTACCAATGTTGTTGCAGCTATACTAAAGGCTTGGCTCGGAGCAAAGGAAAGACCGACAACATTTAGAGCTATTTGATGAGCGGCAAACACTGTAGTACCAAGGCTCGCTGTAGTACGGGCAAATTCCACCTGGCCCGTCCTCAACGCTAACTGCTCCACTCCGGAGGGTAGGCCTATCTTTAACATGCGCTTCATGAGGTCAACATCGATCAATCTTTTTGGCGGAGCAGGAAGAGAAAACAGAGAATTGGGGCGAAAAACGGTATAAAGCGCCATAATCATCGCCAACCCGCGGGAAATTGTGGTGGATAGAGCGGCACCTGTTACACCTAAAGCAGGAAATCCGAGCTTTCCGTAAATTAACATGTAATTGCCAAACACGTTTATAAAGTTGGCTAATAGATTATATCTCATAGGGCTCGCTGTATCACCAGCACCACGCAATGCAGCGCTTACACCCATGGTAACGGCAACGAAAAAAGCGCCCGACGACACAATGGAAAAATAGGACTTAGCCAAAGGAATTACATCAGGCTCTGCCCCCATGAAGGTAACCACCCTATGAGCACAAACAAACCCTATTATGCTGGTTATGATGCCCAGCAACATAGCAAGGATAATAGTTTGTTTCAGTACCAAATAGGATGATTGACGATCACCTGTGCCCATAAAACGAGCAACTAGAGCCATGGTACCCACATTTAACGCCTGGAATACCGCGAGGATGAGCATCATAGGTTGATTACTTATTCCTACCGCTGCCAATGATGCTGTACTGACATTGCCCACCATAACCATGTCTACCATTCCAAAGAGAGTTGCTAATAAGAGCTCTATCAAAGAAGGGAGTGCAAGGGTCCAAATATGTTTGTTCACTGCTTTTATATTTAGTTCTTCGCCATCGAACAAACTAGCAAGGCTAGTTGACTCTTTCTCGACATTCATTGTCTAAGCCCACCTTCTAATTCTATTAAATATTGTAGCACGGGTCGCTGTGTTAAGACGAAAATTGATAAACGTAACGCTAACCGCCTGCTCACCCATTCAAGTGGTCAAAAAATAAACGAGGGCAAGCAATTTACTCTTGCCCTCGTTTATCGAGCTAAACTTGACCTCAAAAAGGCAAAAGACAGATTCTCTGATGCTAACCGAGTATCGCCTTTAAATCCTCTTGAGGCGTTGTAATGGGCTTTAAGCCAAGATTTTCGCTCAGGTAAGAGATGACTTTTGGTTTCAGGAACGCGGGGAGAGTTGGTCCAAGCCGCATATTTTTGACACCAAGCGCAATCAGGGACAATAAAATGCAAACTGCTTTTTGTTCATACCACGATAGAATTAACGAAAGTGGAAGGTCATTTATATCAGTGTCAAAGGCATTAGCAAGAGCTTTGGCCACCACTATGGCCGAATAAGCGTCATTGCACTGCCCCATATCAAGCAACCTGGGGATGCCTTCTATTTCGCCGAATTCAAGTTTGTTAAAACGATACTTGCCACATGCTAAGGTCAATATTAGACAATCCTCTGGCACGCTTTTAGCTAGATCGGTATAGTAATTTCTTCCAGGCTTCGCTCCATCGCATCCGCCGATCAAAAAGAAATGGCGAATTTTACCCCTCTTTACCAGATCTACGATCTTATCTGCTACAGATAGGACCGTACTCCTTGCAAAGCCTATGGTGATGAATTGTTCAGGAGCATCTTGGGCATAGCCGGGCTGAGCTTGAGCAGCCTCTATAACGGGAGAAAAGTCCTTGTCAGGTCCGATATGACGCACCCCGGGCCATGCGACAAGGCCGGTCGTGAAAATCCTGTCCTTGTAGGAATCCTTGGGCTTTTGAATGCAGTTAGTCGTCATCAGGATTGCACCGGGGAATTCGTCAAATTCGTTCCTCTGATTCTGCCAGGCGCTTCCATAATTACCGACGAGGTGGGAATATTTCTTAAGACCAGGATAGGCCAAACAGGGCAACATTTCTCCATGAGTATATACGTTTATACCTTTCCCCTCGGTTTGCTTTAAAAGTAGGTCCAAATCCCTCAAGTCATGTCCTGAAACGACTATGGCCTTTCCTTTTACGGGAGTTACTCTTGCTTTACTTGGTTCCGGGTGACCGTAAGCATCGGTATTTGCTGCATCAAGCAGCTCCATCACCTTTAAATTAAAATGGCCCGCCTCAATGGCTTTCCCCAGCAATTCCTCCTCGGTAAAACTTTCTTTGGAAAGAAAATTGAGAAATGCGTGAAACCCCCCATAAATTTCATCGCTTCTCTTGTTCAAAATTTGTGCATGATCAGCATAAGATGCGCTCCCCTTTAAACCAAAGAGGATTAAATCATGAAGTCCACCAATGACCTCGCCAAATTTTTTAGCGCGTGATTCAGGCGTTACCTGTTCGCCTTGAGATATCAAACCGGTTCTGTCCTTTGCAAGTTCAAAGATAGCCGGCCCGCTCAATGTTTCAGGAGTTAACCCATTAGCTTTGGCTGCATTTTCATACAGTTTACGCGCCTTATATCTCATATTTTCTGCCCTTCGAATCATTTGTTCCATGCGCTCTTCGTCGAAGTTTACGTTTGTTACGGTCGTAAATAAAGCTTCAACGACGAATGAGTCTACTTCTGGGTCCGAAGCTTCAAGGGAACGGGCACGATGGGCGTACATTGATATTCCCTTCGTGATGTGAATAAGCAAATCTTGAAGATCTGACACCTCAGGGCTCTTGCCACAGACTCCAAAATTCGTGCAACCGCTACCTTGTGCTGTCTGTTCGCACTGATAACAAAACATATCAATATCCCTCCTTTTTGTTCGATTTATCGTAAAAATCGGCATCGTCCAACTTGGGACAACCGATGAACAGCGCACTTTTGCCGCCTTTAAGAAAAGCCTGCCGAAAGCCCGGGATAGCAAAACCCATACAATCCGCCGCCAAGACAATAGGCGCTCCTTGCAAGTAAGGCGCATCCTTCGTGACATGTACTTGCACAAAGGCCACAACCATCACATTAGCTTTCGTCAATTCTTATTATCCGCCGCAACACTTTTTGTTTCATTAATCTCACTTCCTGTTAAATCAGCCAATGTCATGCTTGACATATACCTCACAAACTCATTGTTAATATTTTTCAGCATCGAACCGAATATGCATGATCCAAAGGGACAATTGTCTTGTTGGAGCAAACAATAGTCCGATTGAGGCGAGCCTTCTATCGCCTCATAAATCTCAAAAAGGGTTATCTTTGAAGCAGGAAGAGCTAATTCAACCCCTCCTGTCGGGCCCCGCGAGGAGTTCACCAATCCAGCTTTTACCAATCTTTGAAAGACCTTCGCCGCATGTGTTTCAGATGCAGACATCATCTCTGAGAGCTCCCCTATGCTCATTTTTCTGCCACGTAAAGCAAGTAGTCCCATTCCGTGTAATGCAATTGAGACAGCTTGTGAGATTTGTACCACTCCGTCCTTCATTTTCCTACTCTCCTTTCAATACAAGAATTATGGTACCTAAATACCTATTTGTCAAGAAAAAAATTTTAATATCTCTATGTCAATTAGTTGCAAATTCTAACGCTTCAGGTTGAGTAAAACCACATCATAGCCTCTTCCTTCCATGCCAACGTGAGAAAGGGCAAAATCATACCTCAATGGATCGTCCGGGCGTATAGTCTTAAAAGCTTCAGTAAGTTCCAGTGCAGCCTTTACGTCAGGCGTAGATCTTTTAATCCACCCCAATTCCTTGCCAATTTTCCACATGTGAACATCCAAAGGCACCACAAGGTTCGAGGGGGTTTCAACAGTCCAGCCCCCTGGATCTACATTGTCGCTCCTCACCATCCACTTCACGAAAAGTCTAAGCCTTTTGCACGGACTTTTTTTGCTGAGATCGGGAACCAGAGCGCTTATATCGCAAAATGATTCACTCCTGAAAGCTGTGGCAAAGCCAGCCAAGGGATCTTTGTGCTTATTCATGCACGATTCATAAAGGCCTTCTAATGAGCCATATCGCTCTATCAAAGTTTTGCAGGAATATAAGAGACCAGCAATCTCACATCCGCCAACCCATCTATGCTTAAAACCATCAAGTCTAGCCATCAAGGTTTCTGCTGACGTCTTTGCTACGAAGCCCACTGGATCGTCTCCTAGTATGGATATGATTTTTCCGACCGAGTCTATTATCTGAGAAACCCTCCCAAAGACTAACGAAGACGAAACTATGCCTACATTTTCCCTGGCGCGAATATCATTGAAGCAATGCAAAAACCTAACGGGGTCTTCTTGAGCCTTGCTTAAATTGTTATACTTTTCATACAAACTTTCTAAAAACTTAAAAGCGGACAATTTTGTATTGGTCCTCCTATTTCAAATCAGTTATGCCGACAAACAAGCGGAGGAACGCTTTACTTGTTGGCGCTCCTCCGCCATCGAAATTTAAACTACGCCTTGTTAAAGACAAAGGTTGGTGCGTTCTTTGGGGATTTCCCTCCCTTTATTAAGCGATAGTTAGCGTATGTCAGGACTGTACCGCTTTTTATGGTCTCTGCAGATACCACCTCGGCAATAAATAATTTATGCGTATAGACAGGAATTATATCTATTACTTTTGCCTCGATAACGGCAAGGGCATGGTCTAATACCAGAGGCACTCCAGTATCGCCAACTTTATATTGGCATTGGCGCATCTTGTCTATTTGACGTCCGCATTTAAAGCCAAATGTCCCTATAAAGGTCATTGGTGTTTCCTCTTCAAGCACCGAAACACCAAAGGCCCTTCCCTTTTCAACCAACTCTGTAGTTAAGTTATCCCTATGCAGAGCTGCTACTAAGCATATCGGCTCTGCCGTGACTTGCATCAAAGCATTGGCAATTTGGCCATTCATTTTCCCACCATAAGCCCCGGTAACTACATAAAGCCCATAACTAATGGTGAAAAGGGCTTGTAAGTCTATCTTATCCGCACTCATGACCCTTCCCCCCTCCTGACATAGATCAATCTTCCATGACAGCTAAACTTAATCTAACATGAATAAAGCGCTAGGCGAGTCGCCACGAAGATTGCACTGCAACCTCGCTAGATTCTTGAATTCATTTTATGAATGTCTTCCATTATGCTCCTTGCAGAAACTAGACCACTGGCTGAAGCCTGTATGACACCCCTGGTCACTCCCGCGCCGTCGCCAGCAGCATATAAGCCCTTGACCGAGGTTTCCAACCTTTCATTTAAAGAAAGCTTCAGGCTATAAAATTTTACTTCAATGCCATACAGCAAGGTATACTTGTCGTTTACATGAGGAATGATCGATTCTAACGCCTCAAGCATTTCCAGGATGTCCTTTAAATGCCTGTAGGGAAGAGCGAAAGAAAGATCTCCGGGTTCGGCTTCAGCTAGCGTCGGCTTTACTAATCCCCTCTCTATCCTTGAGCGAGTTGAACGCCTACCTAACTTCAGGTCACCCAAACGCTGAACTAAGACGGTGCCACCTAACATATTGGCAAGCCTTGCTATATGAACACCATAACCATTTGGATCATGAAAAGGTTCAGTAAATTCAGTACTTACAAGTATGGCAAAATTTGTGTTGTCAGTTTTTTTGTCCCTATAACTATGGCCGTTTACAGTAACTACACCTCCATCGGATTGAAATTCAGTCACAACTTCTCCGTGAGGACACATGCAAAAGGTGCGAACTTGGTCGTCAAATGTTGGGGAGTTATATATGGCCTTTACTTCATAAAACTGCTCCGTCAATTCTTCGGCTAACTCTGCCGGGATTTCAACCCTCACGCCCACATCAACAGGTAAAGAATCAACGGAAAGTCCGAGTTCCTTGCTTGTTCGTTCCATCCAAGGAGCTCCTTCCCTTCCAGGAGCAAGCAACACATACTTTGAGTTCAGCATTTCGCCGCTTGCAAGCTCTACTCCTTTTACCCTTCCATCTTCGACCATGATGCGCTTTACTTCCGTATTCATCAATATGTGAACTTTATCGCGCAACTTATAGTATATGTTGCGGAGAACTTCTATCGTACGATCGGTTCCTATATGGCGTATTCTCGCTGGAATCACCTGTAAACCCGCGGTACGAGCTTTTTTGATAACCTTCGATGCGAACTCCGGATCAGGCTCATAAAGAGGAGCAGAGTCAGCTCCATATTCTTTCCATATCGAATCGGCTTCATCGAGCAAGCTCAGAAGTCTTTCTTTGCCAACGTAGTTCTCGAGGTTTCCTCCAAAATGAGGAGTCAACGTTAATTTGCCGTCGCTGAAAGCACCGGCTCCACCCCATCCGCACATCAAACTACAGGAATTGCAATGAGCGCATACGCGGGCCTCTCCCGTCTTTAACGGGCATTTTCGTTCTTCGAGGGGTTTCCCCTTATCAACCAAAGCGACTCTAACGCCTGCTTCTGCTAATTTGAGGGTGCCAAAAAGACCAGCCGGACCTGCCCCTACTACGATTACATCATAAACGTCACTCACACTCATCCCTCCATCTATGTAGCGAAAGAAAAGATTTCTTAACGCTTTAGATTGTCTTTAAAAAGAGGAGGATGAAAATATCCTCTGATAATGATAAAGTATATAAGAAAAATATGCGATATAAAAAGTTTACGGGGGTGAAGGAAGTGTCCGATTTAGCTGCTAAATGTGCTGACATGATCAAAGAAACTAAAAAAATCTGCCTACTTTCCGGTGCAGGTATTTCTACCAATGCGGGCATTCCTGATTTTAGAGGTCCAAAGGGATTATACCATACAGCAGGCATAGAAAATCCCGAAAGGATATTCGATATATCTTATTTTTACCGTGATCCATCCCTTTTTTACAGATTTCACAGGGAGTTTTTAAAGGCGTTAGAGCGAGTAAAACCAACATTCGCACATCAGTTTTTCGCCAAGCTGGAAGAAAAGGGGAAATTAATTGGGATCATTACACAGAACATAGATTCTCTTCACCAAAGAGCTGGGTCTAAAAAAGTTTACGAGATACATGGAGGCGTGTGGGAAAGCTATTGCATCAAATGTGGCAAGCGATATGACTATGAAGAAGGTGTCAAAAAGACCTTTGAGGAAGATATTCCTCATTGTGACGACTGTGGAGGTGTGATAAAACCGGATATCGTGTTTTTTGGCGAACCTGTTAAATACCTGGACAAATGTATCCAACTCGCAAGAGAAAGCGATTTATTTTTTGTGGTGGGCTCTTCCCTCGTAGTAACCCCCGCAGCCTTAATACCATCTGAGTGCAGGGGCTCTATTGTAGTGGTAAATAAAGGAGAATTTTCCACCGCTTATTTACCCATGAGTAGGGTGAGCTTAATTGTAGATGAAGACATCGATATCTTTTTCAAAGCAGTAAATGAACATCTCATGCTTCTTTGAAGGCAAGCCCAACCCGAGGTCAATGCTTCGATCAACTGAAATTATTTTGACACTTGCTGCAAATGCCATATACCAAAAGTTGCTTGCCTTCAACATGGTACCCACGAGGGACTTCGATGAAAGGCAATTTGCATTCTTTTAGACACTCCATACGACCACATTCAAGACAATAAAAGTGCGGATGATCTCCAGGACATCCTGGTTGGTCTGTCTCGTGAAGGCAAAAATACCAACAGCTATCCACTCCGAGGACTTTGTGTACCAAGCCTGCTTCTACAAGAGCATTAAGGGTTCTGTATAAGGTAACTCGGTTAATTTCCTTTAAACGCTCGTCTGCTTGTAGTTCGCCATGGGATACTGGACAACCAGCTTTCATCAGCACTTCGCAAACGAGAATTCTTGCCTTGGTCGGTCTTAATCCAAATAGCTTCAATGTAGCTTTTATGTCTTCTCTTATGTCTTTAGAATTCAAATCTTCACCCCAAAAGAACAATTTGGAAAGGTACAATTTTTACAACGCCTACATAAACCTCCAACGCCAAAACGACGAATTTCTTCAAGCGTTGGAATCAAACCAGCAAATATCCTTGGCAAAATTAAGTCCAGGCTGGTCCATTCATCATGAACAACACACGCAGGAGCACCAATGATCACTTTCTCGCCTTTTAGGCCCAGCATGAGCATTGATCCAGGTAAAACAGGGATTCCCTTAAATTTTATCTCATCGCATACTTCTGATATCGCTCGCGGAGAGTTGTCGTCGGCATCCACGCTCATACCTCCAGTACAAATGACTATATCGGCACCTCTATTTAAAAAATCACGAATCGCCACTGAAATTTCCTCTGATTCATCTCCCACGATATTTTGTCCCACTACATTTCCACCAAAATAAGCCACCTTTTTTTCAAGCTTTGGCCTAAAAGCGTCTTCGATTACTCCCGCTTTAATTTCTCTTCCGGTTGTCACAAGGCCAACCTTAAGAGGGTTAAAACCTTTTACTTCAAATCGGGCTGATATCTTTATTGCCCTCTCAAGTTGAGCTTTTTTTATAGCAAGCGGCAAAATTCTAAAACCAGCCACTAAGTCCCCGGGCCCTATCACCGTATAAGGATTTGCGGTGACTACTACCCAGTCGGGGTCATCGTTTATAAAATGAATTTTATCGGGGTCAAAACAAAGAAGCCCTTTTTTCTCAGAGACCAAATCGCACCTTCCTTCATTAGGTCCCCTTAATTTTAATCCATCACCACGCATAGCTAATCCTAAAGCCAAAGCGGCATCATCTTCATGCACCTCGTCTTCCTCAAGCTCCAAGACCGTCAAGTGCTCTCTTCCCATAGACCTTAGAACACTTATATCCTCTTCCTTGATAACATGGCCTTTCTTAAATCTAGGACCTTTATAGCCACTTTCAACGTCTATCTTCGTTAAGTCGTGGGATAAAATATGGTTTATGGCTTGATCTAGATTTACGATCTTCTTTCGCATTCGATAAAAATCCTCCTAAAATATCTTTTTCAAGGTCCAAGCATTTGCATGACCTTAACGGGCTCGTGTATTTTATAATATTAATACTTGTATATTTTATAATAAATATACATAAAACTGGAGGAGGCAAAAAAAAATGGATCTTGCTATCATTGAGGCCCTGAAGAACTCCATAGAAAAGGGCAAAAAGAGCGTCTTATGCACAGTAATAGACGAACAAGGATCAACTCCTCGAAGTGTCGGCGCAAAAATGCTTGTATGGGAAGATGGTTCCATAGTCGGAACCATAGGAGGAGGCATTCTTGAGCACCACGTCATCCAAGAAGCATTGAAGATGATTCGTGATGGCAAGTCAACAGCCTTATACAGCGAAGAGTTCATGGCTACTGAAGCTTCTGATCCAAAGGCTGCTTGCGGCGGAAAGGCCATCATTTTCCTAGAACTCATAGGCAAAAAGAAGGAACTAATTATCTTTGGCGCTGGACACGTAGGAAAGGCCGTAGCCCGACTTGGAAGTTTTCTAAATTACGCGGTTACGGTATGGGATGAAAGGAAAGAGTTCGCTAACCAGGAAAATATCCCCTGGGCCAGAACAATAGCCTGCCCTCTCGATGAAGCCTTTGAAAAACATTTGACATTTCACGATTTAACGCACATCGTTGTGGTTACAAGAGGACACTCCTTGGATACAGAAGTGGTACAAATGCTAGACGGCAAAAAGACGGCTTATGTAGGGGTTATCGGTTCCAAACGCAAGGTAGCGGTTATGAAGGAAAATCTATCGAAAATGGGGACGTCCCAAGAGCTGATCGATAGCATATTTGCACCCATAGGATTGCCCATAAAGGCAGAAACGCCCGAAGAAATCGCTGTATCAATTATGGCTGAAATCATCGCCGTTGATAATGGAGCTAATGTGCGAGCCCTTCGTCAGCCTCTTGAAGTCTGATCTTTAAAATAGATTCAGCCTTTTTAAGGTCATCCGGCGTATCGATATCCAATGCAACCCCTTCATCATCAACTGGCACCAAAATTCTTTCTTCCGGGGGCGGCATTATATCTTTAAGCGTACAATTGAGCGGGGCACATCGTATGGTTTCAATCATGGGCTCCGGGATCAATAAGGGATGATACCTCTTGTCCTTGTAAACTGGTTGGACTACTTTTAATGGATTTTGCATCAGCAATATCGCCTTAATAGTTTCTGGCTTTACTAGAGGCTGATCTCCAAGCACAATTAGGACATTTCTGGTGTCTTCGGGTAAATGATATATGCCCGCTTTTATGGACGAAAACATCTCATTTTTGTAGTTAGGATTTTCCACGATGTTTAAGCGGGAATCGTATTTTTGTAACCAGCTTCTCATTAAGTCAACATTATATCCAATAACTACTATAACATCTTGAGGGCTAAAGCCAGATGCACGTACTACATTCAACGTCCAAAATATCATGGGCTTGCCCAAGATAGGTCTCAACATTTTCTTGTAATTTAAGCGTCGTCCCTCACCAGCCGCAAGAAGCAACGTCTTTATAGATATGTCTTACACCTCGCCTGTTACTTTAATGTCGCAAATAACAACAAAGCAGGCACATGGCAACGACCTACTCTCCCACGGGTCCCCCCCGCAGTACCATCGGCGCTTGAGGGCTTAACTGCCGGGTTCGGTATGGATCCGGGTGTTTCCCCTCCGCCATGGTCACCATATGCCTGCTTTAAACTCGACTCAAAAACCACAAGGAAAAGAGGAAAAAACTTTTAAGGACAAGGCCTCGGTGTATTAGTACCGGTCAGCTACACCCTTTACAGGGCTTCCACCTCCGGCCTATCTACCCTGTCATCTCCAGGACACCTTACCTGGCTTTCCCAGTGGGGGGTCTCATCTTGAGGTAGGCTTCCCGCTTAGATGCCTTCAGCGGTTATCCTTTCCGAACGTGGCTACCCGGCTCCTGCAGCTGGCGCCACAACCGGTACACCAGAGGTTCGTCCACTCCGGTCCTCTCGTACTAGGAGCAGCTCCTCTCAAACCCCCTACGCCCGTGGTGGATAGGGACCGAACTGTCTCACGACGTTCTAAACCCAGCTCACGTACCGCTTTAATGGGCGAACAGACCAACCCTTGGGACCTGCTACAGCCCCAGGATGCGATGAGCCGACATCGAGGTGCCAATCCCCGCCGTCGATAGGAACTCTCGGGCGGGATCAGCCTGTTATCCCCGGGGTAGCTTTTATCCGTTGAGCGACGGCCCTTCCACTCGGAACCGCCGGATCACTAGGACCCACTTTCGTGCCTGCTCGAGCTGTCGCTCTCGCAGTCAGGCC
>NZ_JBWQOQ010000008.1:0-115000 GCF_059026225.1 Acetomicrobium sp. | reverse complement strand
TTGGTTTATAAAGACAACAATGCATTTACTTTTTGATATGGAACTGGCCAACCTTCTGAGAGCATAAGACATCAAACGAGCCTGCAATCCCACCTGAGTCTCCCCAATTTTCCCGTCTATTTCCGCTTGAGGCGTAAGCGCCGCGACAGAATCTATGACGATAATATCGACCGCGCCACTTCTGACCAAGGAATCCAAGATATATAATGCCTGCTCGCCACTGTCGGGTTGAGAGATAAACAGGCTCTTGGCATCAACACCCACGGAAATAGCCAGAGATGGATCTAAGGCATGCTCTGCGTCGATGAATGCAGCTACCCCACCCATCTTTTGCGCTTCAGCCAGAGGATGAAGAGCAAGTGTAGTCTTGCCAGATCCTTCGGGTCCAAAAATTTCGATGATTCTCCCTCGAGGCAACCCTCCTATGCCTAAAGCAACATCTAGGGGCAATATGCCCGTTGGGATAACTTCAACCGGCGAAACGCCACCATCGCCTAACCGCATTATAGCTCCATCCCCAAATTTACTCTTTATATCGGAAATGGCCTGTTGGAGTATATCTTCCCTAGTTTTGGGATTTTCTTTTTTTGCCATATTCTATGCGGCACCTCCTAGATGATAACGAGCTAGAGGGGTATAAATGGCCCCCTCAGGTGTTAGGTCACTTTTCATAAAAGTGAGCACTTTTACATGCCATAAAAGCTTTGGAAACTCCACCAAAGGCAGATGCTCCACAATGGAGGGAGTAATATCAGATGGCCTTTTAATCCTCGCCAGTGTCAAATGCGGAGAAAACGGTTTATCATCCCTATGGACTTCTCTGAAAGAAGAGCATACATCTTCCACTATCGATTGTAGTCCTAATAGGGAAGTCAAATCGCCAGACACTCCTAACCACAAAACTCTTGGTCGTTTTAACGTTGGGAAACCCCCTATGCCGGAAAGCTCTAGAATAAAGGGTTCAATATTGGACTGTTTTATACTTTCCTGTAACCGCTGAATCATAATTTCAACGGTAGCTTTTGGTAGATTTCCGCAAAATTTGAGCGTTAAATGGAGTGCTTCTTCCCTTGCCCATTTTAAATTTGGAGCAAGAGCGCTAAGTTTTTTTATCAATTTCCAAATCTCATCTTTCAAAGGCTCGTCTAATTCAATACACACAAAACACCTAATTCGATCCTTCACTTCTTCTTTTGCCATCAAGCTTCTTTAATTCCCTCCAAACCGCCTCTAGGGCAATATTATTACTCCAAAGACGAATCATTTCCCTATCTCCCTGAAGATGCCTTGTCCACGTCCTGTGATTTTGCAAACATGTCACAGCAAAACAAACAGTACCAACAGGTTTATGCAAGCTTCCGCCAGAGGGTCCGGCTATGCCAGTGATGGACGCTGAACAATCAGTCTCGAAAAGATTAGCAGCACCGCGAGCCATTGCAAGAGCGCATTCCTCACTAACAGCTCCAATTTTTTCTATCACTTCCTTCGGAACCCCCAATACTGTCTCTTTGGCTTGATTGCTGTAACAAACAGCACTGCCAACGAAGACCGAAGAGGCTCCTGGAACCTTTGTAATCGATTCTCCTACCATACCTCCTGTACAAGACTCGGCAAAGGCTATGTTAATATCTAATTTCGATGCTAGATTAATTATAGCTTCTTCCAAGTTATCTACCCCTTCAGGAAGGACATCGTTTTCTAAAATTCCTCTTATTTCTATTTTCAAAGATGAAACCAACCTTTCGGGACCTCTGATTGCCACAGTAACCACATTTGGCTCCGGCAAAAAGATAATGTTGGCGGGATATCTTTGAACGATGTCAGCTATACGGTCCTTCAGCTGTACCTCAGGCCAACCAATAACCTTGCACAGGGCAAAATGCAACAAGGCTTCTTTCTCCAAAGAATCCAGTAAATGTTTTGCCATGGCCTTAAATTCTTCAGGGACACCCGGAAGAGCAAAAATCTCAGTTTCTTTTACGGTAATGGCAAAACCAAGGGCAGAACCTAAGGGGTTGTTAATCGGCCGTGCACCTTTTGGCATGGAAGCTTGTTTTTCGCGAGATCGCTCAAGATTCTCCCTGGATTCCAACGGATACCTCGCAATTATCTGGTCGTACGCTTCGTCATCCCTCACAAGCGGTAAATTCAAAAACTTGGCTAAGGATTCCCTCGTTCTATCATCATGTGTGGGTCCCAACCCACCGGAAATTACGATGAGTGCGACCTTTCCTGCCCAACGATTAAGGAGATCGACCAAAACCTCCTCATCATCCCCTATTACCTCCAAAGCCACTACATCATAACCATGAAGCACCAATTCTCTAGACAGCCAATAGGCATTGGCCTCCTTTTGAAGCCCTAAAATCAACTCATCGCCAACAGCAATTAATACCGCGCTTTTTTCGATCATCATTTTACCTCGCAAGAATAGTCACGAAACCACCCTCAAAATAAAGCCACTTTACAGCACATAAAATAAGGTTGGCTATTATGCCTCCTACAACATCATCTGCCATTATCCCCCAACCACCTGGGGCCTTTTCGGTCCAAGAAATTGGGAAAGGCTTAAATATATCAAGTATCCTGAACAAAAAAAGCCCAGCAATGATATGACCAGTCGAATGCCCATATAACGCAAACCAAGTTCCCACCACTTCATCGATGACTACCTCTTTAGGGTCTTTCTCCCCTTTCTTCTTAGAATATCGGTCTGAGACGAAGACCCCAATTAACATAATCATAATTATCATCCACAAAGCGGGCCTAAAGAAGATAAGAAGGCTAGCAGCAATACAAGACGCCAAAGTGCCCGGCATCGATGAGATTCGACCAATCCCCCATAAGACAGCTGCTTCTTCAATCAGATTGCCCTTCATCGAATATGACCTCAGCTTCCATATCATGTTCAGAAGCGGATATGACCTTTACCTCTGCAAAAGATCCCGGAGCCAAATTGTCCGCATTCCTTATTACAATCAAGCCATCGACCTCAGGAGCCTCCCTAAAAGATCTTCCTAAAGCATAACCACCGTAACTGTCAGTTTCTTCTATTAGCACCTTAAGCGATCGATTTAGAAAACGTTCTTGACGCCGCAATGAAACAAAAGCTTGCAATTCCATTAGCGTATCGTATCTATTTCGCTTGACTTTCTCCGGGACTTGCCTCTTTAAGTTGGCAGCTTCAGTGCCATCCTCGGGCGAGTACAAAAACGCGCCAACCCTATCGATCTCCATCTCATCAAGAAAGTGAAGAACTTTTTGAAATTTAATGTCGTCCTCTCCGGGAAACCCGACCATTATCGTAGTTCTCAAGGCAAAGTCCGGATCAATTTCCCTCGCATATGAAAATATCCTCTTCAAATCCGGTTCGGTAACTTTTCGATTCATGGATGAAAGAATTTCATCGTCAACATGTTGAATGGGAATATCCAGATACCTCAAAACTTTTTTACAAGAAGCTATGTGATCCATAGTCTTTTCGTCTATGTGAACTGGATGAAGATATAAAAGCCTAACCCATGTATCCGGTGGGAGTTCTTTATCGAGGGTTTTCAGTAATTCAGTTAAATGAGGTTTACCGTCGCCCTCTATGCCATAGGCTGCGATATCCTGCCCTACGAGGCAAAGCTCTTTCGCACCTTGAGAGACTAAAAGTTGAGCTTCTTCAATAATTTCCCCAATTGGCCTACTTCTTAAAGGACCGCGAATTTTGGGTATCGTACAGTAGCTGCATCGATTGTTACACCCTTCCACAATCTTAAGATAACGACTCCACTTAACGGTCTCCGGAATGAAACCACGCGCACGCGAATCAAAGCATATCTCATTTTTCCCCAGATAAGTTAAAACTTTCTCCCATTCTTCAGCTCTTGCCCATATATCAACTGTAGGAAATTCCTTTTTTAGATCATCCCCGTAGCGATTTAAAAGGCATCCCAAAATCCCGATCTTTTTGACCTTCCTGGAGTTCTTTAATTCTTCAAGTTGCAAGGCAACATCTATGCTTTCCCTGACTGCTGGTTCTATAAAAGCACAAGTATTAACTAACGCTATATCCGCTAAATCTGGCGTATCGACAATCTCAAATCCTTCTGAAACCATCATTCCGGCAAGGTTTTCACTGTCAACTTGATTTTTAGCGCATCCCAAACTGAGAATAAATACTTTCTCACCCATTAATCAACCTTCACAACCTTCCCATCAGCCTGATAAAGGAGCGTGATAACCGAAGCACGCTTGTCAGGTATCTCCGGAACTTTTCCCATCCATTTTATATCCACAGTGGAGAAATTTCCAAAGCGAACCCTCAACGGCTCGTTTTTTGTTTCAAAGATCTTGCTCTCGTTTCTCCTAAGGGTTCCTTCGTATATCTTTTCGTCACCTCTTAAAACTCGAATCCAGCAGTTTCCCCTCGCAGCCGTAATTTCTAGAGTTTTAGGCAGCTCTTCTGTGGGCTTTTGTTTTTCTTTCGCTTCTTGTAGCAAAGGCGTTGATGGCAAAGTTGCTTTTTCCTTCAATTCATCCGTAAGGGTTATTTTTCCTTGAACTCCCTCAGTTTCATTGAGGACTGTTAAAATATCTTCGGGAGTTTTAATCGTTTCTTTCGCAATTTCCTCAGAGGGCGCAATCTGACTTTGCTGTTTAATAACGTTGATTATGTGCTCCCTTCGAACATATAAAAGACCGCCACTTGTTACCAAAAGCACGATCAAGACAGCATACACCCACCATCGGGAGGTGGTTTTAAACCCTTTTGGCGGTGGCGTGTAGGTGCCCAATACTTGTGAAATCTCCACCTGCTCATCAAGAGCAACAAGAGAATCATATTGAGGCCAAAGCCTTTCTAGCTTCAAATAATTCAGATATTCCTTGATAAAACATCGAGCAAAGGCTTTCCCCGGAAGCTCGTCTATAGAGCCGCTTTCGATGGCCATAAGATGTCTTCGGGGTATTTTTGTATCTTTAACTACGTCTTCTAACGATATCCCCTTCTCCTCTCGCGTACGGCGTAAAATCTCTCCAAGTTCTGCGAGATTTTTGTCTTGAAAACCGTTTTCATTCATCAGTTATCGGAACACCTCCATTATCTTGTTCCGCATAGCTTTCAATGCTTGAGCAGGATCTTCATGGCCAAACACAGCGTTTCCAGCGACAACCACATCACAGCCATGACGTACAACGTCTTGTATATTGTCAAGCCCTAACCCTCCATCCATTTCTATCAGAAAATTAAGGTTATTTACAGTTCTCTCCCGGTAAAGCCATTCAACTTTTTCAAGAACTTGTGGGATGAATTCTTGGCCACCAAACCCGGGATTTACGGACATTACCAAAATCATGTCAACTAAAAAAAGCAGAGGTGCGACCCATTCTACAGGTGTGCCTGGATTAATGGCAAGGCCACACTTTGCCCCTCCATCTCGTATACATTGTAAAACTCTATGTGCATGAGGCGTAGATTCAATCTGTATGGTCAAATAGTCAACTTTTAACGGAAGAAATAAATCTATGAAATTTTCTGGGGGCTCGACCATTAAGTGGACATCGATGGGAGACGTAATGTCATGCCTGCTTTTAAGAGCAGAAACCAAAGATGGTCCATAAGCTAGGTTCGGAACAAAATGTCCATCCATGACATCGATATGCAGCCAATCATATTCACCCTTAATCTTTTCGATATCCCTAGCTATGTTTAGCGGATCGGCTGACAAAAGAGATGGCGCTAAGATCACCTTTCTCAAAAGTACCTCTCCTCCCAAACAAACTCTCCTCCCAAATAAATAGTGACGACTAGTTCTTCAGTGTAGGGCACATCGAGCTTTATGTATTCGCCACCCTTTACCTCTTTGTTCAAAACCGTTCTCTCACCACGCTTATCCGTGGCTTTAATTTCAAGGCTCAGCGGTCGTGATAAAGGGGGAACGGGATAACGTATCTTAGCTTGTTTGGCTTCTTTTTGCTCACTCACATCTTTTTCCTGTAAGGGCAATTCAGTTGTTTTGGCAGGCTCCGTTTTCACGGCGCCTTTTTCTTGACTAGATTGCAATGACTCAGACGAAACAGCAGGTTTAGATGGCACTATAACCTTGTCCTGAGGTACTACGGCTCCAGGCACTCGAGCCATCTCCTGAGTTTGCGGTTTTTGTGGCGCCTTGCCGCTAGATACAACTAGCGTCACCTGGCTCCCCCTGGTAACTTGTGTTCCTTCTTTCGGCCTGGTTGCCATTACAATACCTTGCTGTGTAGAAATAGTATCTACATATTCAATGTTCTTAGCGAATATACCAATATCGCTTAATGCCTTTTTAGCTTCATCTACGTTCATTCCCGTAACGTTAGGCAATGGAAAAACATTATGTTCGCCAACATTCGGACCAAGGCTAACTAAAACATTGACCCTGGTCTTCAAGGGTGCTCTCGAAGGTGCTGCTGGACTTTGCGCTATTACTACACCAGGAGGTATATTCTTGTCATAAATACGAAGGACATCTCCGGCAACAAAACCAGCTTCTTCTATTTTATGTAAAGCGCTCTCATATTGCATTCCCCTTATGTCCGGAAGAGGAAATCGCTCGCCGCTGCTACTCGCTTTTAATATAGCAACTCTGCCACGCTTAATCTTTGTCCCGGCCTCGGGCAATTGCTCCAACACAACACCCGGCTCTTTGTAAGAGCCGACTTCTTCAACTCGAGGCAATAATCCCAACTGCTGCAAGCGCTCCATGGCCACGATAACGCTCTCGCCCACCAAATCAGGCATCATCGTGGAGCCGCCACCGAAAAAGACAAAATACAATATTGTCAAACCACTACATACCAACACGAGTAAAACAACTAACAATGAGAGGCTAACCCAGCGCCTCATCTCTTTCCCCCCTCAGCGTTTCATCAAAACACATAAGAAGAATCCATCCACCCAGGGACTGCTTGGCCATGTATAATAGCCAAATGGCCTTCCTCTCTGTAATGGAAAATCTCCTCCATCGATCTCGATTTCAATGATGTCAGGCGTAGAACACAACACTTTTCCCACGGTTGCTTCGTTTTCTTCTCTAAACATGCTACATGTACTGTAAACCACAATTCCTTCTGCTGCAACAAGATCTACAGCACGTCTAAGTAAATCCCTTTGAAGGCGAGAATACGACCTCAACTTGCTTGCCGAAAGCTTCCACTTGCCCTCAGGATGTCTGCTCCATGTACCACTCCCGGAACAGGGTGCATCCAACAATACCACATCTGGCGCTTCATCTGGAACTAATTCGAGGGAATTTCCGGCTTTCCATACAGAACGCTCGAGCACGCCCAATCTTTCAAGTTCCCTCTGCCCTGTATATACTTTCTTTTTTGAAATATCCCACGCTTCTATTATCGTATTTTGTGTTTTCTCCAGGATATGGCCGGTTTTTATGCCACGACCTGCGCACATGTCCAATACTCTTCTCTTTCCCGCAGATAAGGAAACAACCTTTTCGGAAACAAAGATGGAAGACTCTGTCTGAGGGGTCCATGAGCCTTCACTATACCCGATGATTGAAGGCGGATGCCCAAAAGAAAGGCTTCTTAGCACATAAGAAAAGTACGGGGATTTCCAGTTTTTTATACCTCTTTTCGAGAGTTGAGAACTCATTTCATCGATAGATGCCTTTGGCGACAACCTAAAAGACAGGTAGGGCTTGATGATCTGGGCAATGAGAAGCTTTTTGGTTAATTCCATCCCCCAACTTTCAGCCCACCGACGTGCTATCCAATGTGGCAAACCCCATAGCAAGGCTTGATCGAACAAGTTTGGGCTATCTTTTAGCTTCTCAATTCTAAGCTTGCCTTCGGATGCGATCCTTCTAAGTACAGCGTTGACGAGCGCCGCATCTGTAGGCCTTTTTTTCTTCGCAACTTCCACGAAAGCATTGACCAGCGCCTGCGGAAAGAAGTGCTTAATCTCGAGCAAACCCGCACAACCCAATATCAAAATGTCCTTGGTTATAGGAACGAGGGACTCAAGGGGCCTGTGTAGGAAAGATTTAACTATGTCCACCCAGAGGCTGTAACGACGCATACCGCTATACACCAGAGTGGAAGCCAACTGTCGTTCTCCTTCGACTAAATCTTCGCCAAAACGTCTTAAAGCTTGCGAAAGAAAGATGCCACGCCGCGTTTCGCCCCATATGGCTATCGCAGCTTCAACGCCCCTCACGGGTTTATCACCTCAATATTAAGCCCCTCCTCGGGCTGCCTGGTTAATATGAACAGCTCTGCCGGCATCATAAATTTCATTCCCAGAAAACTAACAGGTTTCGATCTAATTTCGACCCCCTCTATAGTCATGCCCCTTACATCCTGGCTCGTCGTAACGTAATACTGCACAATCTTGCTGAAAAAGGCTCCGAAAACGTGGGCACACAGTATGGCAAGCAAAATAGAGACTAGGCTTAAATGTTTGGTAATTATCAAGAGACCCACAAATACAATTGCAGCTAAAGTATTTGTAACAACTATTGTCGTCCCGCACCTTGGGTGAACGGCCAATTTCCTTTCCCCGCGGCTCATCCTGTATAGCCCTTCACGAGCAGCCGCTAATGCTAGATAAGGATCTAATGTTCCTTTCAGTGTGAACCCATCTTCATAGGCCATTCCAGCTATATTTGACGGCCCATAACGTTCCTCAATCACGTTGACGGTGGCATGCTCTAAAGCGTGATTACGTCTTACCTTTTTGTTGAATAAAACCCGTAAAAGTTGCCCTGGGCCTAGAATTAACCACATAAATGATTGAGCAGCGAATCCAAGGGGAATAAAAACAAACAAAAATATGAGTAAAAAAACCAAAAATAGCCCTAAGGCCCAAGGTGCAAAGAGCAACAAGAGCAAAAAAAATATGATAACAGGCATCGCTAGATCCTCCACGCTGGATAATATAGGGGGTGGGCTTACCACCCCCTATATTATCACAATTTCATTTAAGAAAAGGTTAAAAATATCGTCATTTCCTATTTGCCATGTTCCTAAAGATTAACAAACGGAAAAGCTGGGCTACTGCCATCACTGTTGCGGCCACATAAGTTAATGCTGCTGCATTTAAGACAGCCTTCGCGCCTCCGATCTCATCTTGAGCCAGTAAACCTGCATTTGTTAGATTACGTAACGCTCTAGCACTTGCATCAAATTCAACAGGTAAAGTCACAAGATGAAAGATGATTACGGCAACGAAAAACAAAATTCCTACATCCATTAAAACAGGTGCTCTGAAGAGTAGACCGATGAAAAAAAGAGGGAAAGCCAGTCCCGTTCCTAAGTTAGCCACAGGAACGATGGCGTTACGCATTTTCAATGGTTTGTAAGCATGAGCATCCTGTATGGCATGGCCCACCTCATGAGCTGCTATGCCAATAGCTGCAATGCTGGGACTCGCGTATACGCTTTCAGATAGACGTAGGGCCTTGGTTCTCGGATCGTAATGATCCGTAAGCGAACCGGAAATTCTCTCTATCGGAACGTTAGACAATCCAAAGCGATCTAATAAAACACGAGCGGCTTCATAAGCCCTTACTCCTTTTCGCGAGTATACCCTTGAAAATTGATTGAACGTTCCCTGCACTTTGATTTGGGCCCATACAGCCAAAAGTAGTGCAGGAATCAAAATCACAAAAGTCGGGTCAAAAAACATCGGAAAATACACTGATTTTCACCTCCCCACCTATACGCTCTCAAGTTATATTATATGTCAAGATCACACATTAAGTTAGCCTCGTTCAATTGTATACATTCTTGTATTCAATTCCTCTAGACCATCTCTACACAAGGCAGTATGGTTCATTGTCTATAAAACCTCGCCATGGTCTCCACCACGTATTCTTGTTCTTCAGGAATCAATTCAGGGTACATCGGCAAAGCCAAGCAGTCTTGGCTTAACTTCTCAGCTTCTGGGAAATCACCCTTTTTATAACCGAGCGAATCAAATGCCGGCTGTAAGTGCAAAGGTAAGGGATAGTATATTCTCGTTCCCACTCCACGCTCATTAAGATGCTCTATCAATGCATCCCGTTTCTTGCAACGGATCACGTACTGGTTAAATACGTGATAACCTCCCTCCATTTCGCGAGGATATTTCACGAATTCTGTTATCTCGTGAGTCTCAAAGAGCAAGTGGTAACGTTCTGCGATGATCCTCCGTTTTTTGTTCCACTCATCTACGTGGCGCAACTTGCACCGCAGTATCGCAGCCTGAATGGCGTCCAACCGACTATTCATGCCTAATTCTTCGTGTATGTAATCATTCAAAGAACCATGCGACCTTAACTTTCTGATTCGCTTTGCCAGCGCATCAATATCGGTGGTCATAAGGCCTCCATCTCCATATCCACCCAGATTCTTCGTAGGATAGAAAGAAAAACACCCAAAAGTGCCTATAGTACCGCTACGTTTTATTTCACCATTCGCCTTGCGCCATGAACCGAAAGATTGTGCACAATCTTCTATTAAATGAACACCCTTATCACTCAAAAGGGGCTCAAGTTTCTCGATGGGAGCCATTTGGCCGAACAGATGGACGACGATCACGGCTTTCGTGCGCGATGTAATGCGTTCTTCGATCTTATTAATATCGATATTATAAGTTAAAGGGTCGATATCAACAAAAACAGGCCTTGCCCTTAACCTTACGATAGAACTGGCCGTGGCAAAAAAGGTGTATGGTGTGGTGATGACTTCATCTCCGTCTCTGACATCCAAAGCTAAAAGCGAAAGTAGGAGAGCATCCGTTCCAGAACCGCAACCGATAGCATATGCAACCTTTAAATAAGAAGCGATCTCATTTTCAAACTTTTCGACTTCATCACCCAGTATAAATTTCTGCGAATCTAACACCCTATCAAGAGCCTCTTTTATCTCGCTTTTTACTGATTCATAATTTCTTTTTAAGTCGAAGGCCGGAACATGCATCATAAAAACATTATCCCCTTCCTACCTAAATAAATTAAACGGTCTTTTCCCCACATGACAATAGGGAATTTAGCGTATTTATCATATGCTCTTCCATTGCCCTCTCGGCACGAGCTATATCCTTTTCTTTTATTGAGTCAAATATCTTCTTGTGTTCCACCAGGCTCATTCGCGCAACCTCATTTATGGAAGACTTGCAAAATACTGTGTAGATGCTAACGCGTGCTATGCAGTTTTTAATAAAATCCTCCAAGACGCGGTTACCGCTCAATTGCGCAATGATCCTATGAAAGTCCTCATTTACCTCGAGATACTCCTCGAAGTCTTCCCTTTGAAGTGCTCTTTCCTCTCGCTTGATAGCGTCTTCAAGTTCATCAAGATCGGTAGCATCGATATTTTCAATAGCCAACTTCACGGCTATGCTTTCCAAAGCGCCTCGCACCGCGAAGGCATCCTCGACGTCCTTTCGAGTGGGCGATACCAACCTTGCTCCAATGTTTGGAGCAATTTCAAGCAACCCTTGGCTTGCCAATCGACGCAACGCTTCCCGTACAGGCGTTCTGCTTACTCCCAGGCTAACCGCTACGTCTACCTCTGCAAGGCGTTCGCCCGGTTTAATCTGTCTCGTCAATATCCTGTGAAGCAACTCATCATAAACATAATCTGCCGAAGTCGTGTAAAGCTTTTCTTCTCTTTCCATTTGAAACTCCTCCTAAATCACATTAAGTTTAACTAAAACACGTTGCTGTAAAGTAAGTAAAAAGCACGCGCTTACCTCCAGCTCTTTAATGTATAATAAAATTTGAGCTTTTGGCCTTATGTATTGTATCAGACAATCGAAATGTACACAACCGTGTAGTCTTAATGAAGGAGGAAATAGTTCGTGCATATAGTAATACTAATTTTGTCTGTACTAGCGACGATATTCATTGCTTATGCTGTTGCCGGAATCAGTAGTTTTTTCTTTGGTTCTGGAAGATTGGATTTCGTTGTTTTTGGCTTACTTGGGGGCATTATTTCAGGCGTAAGCGCTTTGATTTTATGGCAAAAGTTCTTCCTTCCACAGCCTACGAAGAAGGAAAAGGACAGCTGAAATATCACAAGACCTTAAGGAGCTAACCGAAAGCCTGACGGCTTCCAAATCTTCCTCCTCGACAGAAAAGATACGACCCGGCACCACTGAGATTCCCCCAGCTTTTGCCCTAAGAGTCGCCTCGCTACCTTTGAGGCCAGGCAAATTAAGCCACAAATAGATACCTCCCGAAGGCATCTCAAAACTAGCCTCAGGAAAGGTTTTCCTCAGCCCTTCACACAATAACTTCATGCGCAAAGAGATCTGATTTCGCAAAAATTCAAGCGCTTCATAGAGTCCGCCTTCATTGATAAAGGCGAGCACAAAATATTGAACCAAAGAGGACACCGAACCATAGAAAACTTTTTTCACATCCAAACAAGGTCTCATCAGATTTTCTGGCAAAAGCAAATAACTAATTCTAAATCCCGGGAAAAGCGCCTGGCTAAAAGATCCCAAATAGGCAACATTTTCTGCTCCTTCCATTGCCTTGAGAGCAGGCACGCTTTCCTTTCCGTACCTAAGTTCTCCGTAAGTATCGTCTTCTATGATTATGAGAGATTTTCTTTTTGCCTGCGTTAATATGGAGTTTCTTTCTACAAGAGAAAGAGTGCGCCCCGTGGGGTTGTGAAAGCTTGGGATCAAATAAACGGCATCACCTATAGAAGCTCTTTCCAAAGAGGATGCAGGATCTTCCAGACAGATGGGACATGCCCTCAAGCCATTTCTCGATGCCAACTCAAGTATTGCCGGGTAGGTAAGTTTCTCCACAAAAATTCTTCTTACACCCTTGTCTTTAAGTACAGCAATTAAGATAGAAAGCGCCTCCAGGCCTCCTGCAGTGACGAGCACTTCACTGGAACGCGCTGGAATTCCCCGTAAAGCGGCATGCTTAACAAGGGCTTCTCTAAGTTCGGGCAATCCAGCGAGAGGTGCCGGTAATAGCAAGTATTCGCCCGCAGTTAAAAAGAACTCCCTCAAGGGTTTATATACAAATTGTATGGGCATTAAGCTCTTGTCCGGAAGACCGGAAGATAAATCCCATATTATCCTGTCAGCTTGAGAGCAATTCTGCCTAATGGATTTAGCATTTCTGCAATGGACATAACAGCCGCTTTTTCCTATCAGCTTGACATAACCATCCTTTTCCAAAATGGCCATTGCCGCATTAATGGTCGTCCTGCTTACACCCAAATCGGACGCTAGCTTCCGGGTTCCGGGCAGTTTATAGCCCTCGGGTAGGGCGCCAATTTCTATCATGCGCCGCAAATGCAACGCAATTTGTTGATAAAGCGGGACTTTCGAATCACGATCGAGCGGCATTTCTAACATGTCAAAACAAACCCCCAATTACTATCAGACTAACTAAAGGCAAGCAAATAAGTTCAAGCAGTTTGCGCTCCAAGACCTTGACAATCGCGGCATAATAGTAAGAATAGATTAATGACGATTCCAAGATTGTTTATAACACGAATGAGTGTGATATCCTATGCATAAATTAGAACAAAAATATGATGCCCTAATTTTTGATATGGATGGTGTCCTTATAGATTCTACTCGTTCCTATCCGATGGTAATAAGAATTGCCATTCAATGGAGTTGGCGCCATTTATTGGGTAATATTATCGACTGCACTGCATTTTCATACGATCACTTTTACATTAGCAAAACACATCCGGCCTTCAACGATGATTATGACATAGCATGGGCATTGATATCCATAGCCGCTTCCAAGGGCGTTAAATCTTTAAAAGAAGCCTTTCCCACGCCAGATCAATGGATGACCATTCTGCAAAACTTTCATGGTGACGATGCAGTATCGTGGATATATGCCAATTTCTCTGGTGCAATTCCAAGGCCCATTGTAAGGCAATTGTGCGAAGAGATTTATTTCGGCAAAGACGAGTATCTTTCAATAAATGGAAAAGCTCCTGCACACTACAAGTGCAGAGGCATGTGGAAGCAAGAAAAGCTCATAATCGATACACATTGGAAAAATTTTTCTTTACCAGTTTGCATTTTCACCGGAAGATCGTGGAACGAGTGTTTGCTGGGGTTGAAATTGCTCGGATGGGATGATCTCCCAAGAGATAGGATATTTACCCTTGATGATGGCGCGCCTAAACCTTCACCTGAGGGTTTAAATGTTTTATCCACTCGGGTTGGCGCACAAAACCCGATATTTTTTGGAGACACCCATAGCGACATGGAAGCTGCAAAAAGACTTGGTAAGGGAAAGTTTATCTACGTGGGCAAGCCTGCAGAAAATCTTGACACAAATTTCAGGGATACGAAAATGGCTCTGCGCGAACTAGGATTTATCGTTTAATAATCGGTATCGGCATCAAAATAAGGCTTTAACTTTACCCATTCGGGTGAAGTCTTTACCTCTTCAGGCGTCACAACAGCTGTGCCCATCTTTTGGACAACAATCCCGGCAGTTAAGGTGGCGAATTCACAGGCGACGTGCCATGGTAATCCCAAGCCGCGAGCCACTGCAATGGAGGCTACCACCGTATCTCCCGCTCCCGAAACATCATAAACTTCTCTTGTACGAGCGGGAAAATCCCTCGCCTCATCCTTGGCAACAAGTGTCATGCCCTCGGCTCCTAACGTAATAATTACCGCCTCCATAGAAAGAGATTCCCTTAGTATTCGAGCACCTTCTCGAGGAGTGAATTTTTCATCAAATGCGCGTCCTAAAAGTAGCTGGGCCTCGGCTTTGTTGGGCGTCATCACGGTGGCACCTTGATAACGCTCTTTATGTTGGGGCTTGGGATCGACGATGACGGGAATCCCTTTTTCGGTAGCCCATTTGATGCACCTTTGAGCAACCCTCTCGCTAACCATGCCTTTTGCGTAATCGGATAAAACGAGCGCATTTATATCTAGCGTAGGTAAAACGCTCAACAGTTCTCTTGAAATGTCACAAAAGCTGTCATCGATGTAGTTGTCCCAATCTACTCTAACTATTTGCTGAGATCGTGCTAATATTCGCGTCTTTCGTATCGTGGGTAAATTTAACTCCAGGGGGGGACATATGGTTACATTTAATTCATTCAAAAGAGCTTCCAGTATATGCCAATAAAGATCTTGCCCTCTCGGCGTTACCAGTACAGCGTCATATCCCAAAGCAGCAATATTAGCGGCAACGTTTGCAGCCCCCCCAGGCCGGTAGTCTTCTTTGACAACCTCTACGATCGGCACCGGGGCTTCAGGCGACAATCTGCTAGCACGGCCTATTATGTAATGATCGATCATCACATCTCCAATGATGGCTACTGTACATTGCTTTGCGTTCACGGGTTATGCCACCTCTACCCTTCTCGCAAAACAGACCTTTTAGCCTTGCCTAATGCTGTTTTAGGCAAATCAGTCACGAATTCAATAACTTTCGGTATTTTATGCGAAGATAACATCTTTCTACAATGAGACCAAATATCCCTCCTTGAAGGCAATTTATCGAAATAAGGCACTATGAAAGCCTTGACGATCTGCCCCGTCATGCTTTGTGTTATGCCCACAACGGCCACTTCTTTCACCGCTGGGTGTTTTAAAAGCACCTCCTCAACTTCCTCTGGAAATACCTTAAAGCCACCAACCATGATAACGTCGCTCTCGCGGGAATGCAGCTTTATATAACCATCTGGGTCAATTGAAACCACATCCCCGGTGTTAAACCAGCCATCTTTAAAAAATGTACTGGTCAAAGACTCATCCCCAAAATAAGCCTGAGCTACGGAAACGCCACGGATCCAAAGTACTCCTTCTTGCCCTCGTGGCAATTCTTCACCATCAAAATTGCACACCTTTATCTCTACAATCGGCAATGCTGGCCCTACGGTACCAAGTTTCCTCGTTGAGTAAGACTTGTTAACAGCAACTACTGGAGAGGCTTCGGTCAAGCCGTAACCTTCCAGAACTCCGACTCCAATATATCTTTCGAGGACTTCATCCAAAGCGACAGAAAATTTGTCTCCACCCGAAATTGCGGCTTTAATGCGCCTGGGCAAGCTCGCACCTTGAGATAATGCCGATGCAAAGAACTGATACATCATGGGAACTCCAACTAGCACGTTTGTCTCCGAACTCCTGATTGCCTCCAAAGCATTTTTAACGGGCATAAAACTCGACAACATGCACTGAGATAAATTTAGCAACAATGGCAACAAGCCACAAATGGAAAACCCCAGCACGTGGGAGTCGGGCAACGCATTGAGCAATATGTCGCCTTCTTCTATGGGCTCGACCTGTTCAATGCAAGTCAGAGTATTGGCATATAAACTTCCATGACTTAAGGGAACAGCCTTAGGCTTGCCTCCAGTCCCTGAAGTATAAAAGATGACAGCCGTATCTTCCTTTCCAGGGTATACATCTAAAACTTCAAGGGATGCCTTATATGGAGCATCGTAAGGAGCAATTGCCCAAGGAATACCTGCTAGCTCGAGATTGCTTGTCATGTCAGCGCGCCCATTGGAAAGTATTACCAAGGAAGCTTGAACATGCTTCAATGCACTCGTTATAACATTAGCAGGCTCTCGGACATTATAAGGGACAGCAGTACCTCCAAGACGCCACGCTGCTAATACGTGAGCCCAAAAGGAGGGACTATTTGGCATTACTAACCCCAAATGCATTTTTGATTCAAATCCACTATTTTTAAGCTTTTCCGTTGTGGCTTCTACTAGCTCCCAAAAAGCACCTCTAGACCACCACACGCCGTTAAACCAAATAGCGCGATCCCAAGGAAATCTGCGACATATCGATTCTATCTCCCTATCAAGTCTATTCAATCCAACCTTCCTCCATAAAATCCATGTTAGACAAACGAAGAGCAAGATAAGCTTTCCAGCTAGCAGCAGAGGGGAGTAAGTCTTCGGGTACATCATACTTAGGATGGTGTAACCAATATTTACCTCCCGTTCCAAAGAGCATAAAACAGGAGGGAATCATCTGGGTATAAAAGGCGAAATCTTCACCTGACATTAAGGGTTTTTGTAAAATTTCCACGTTTTCTTTGCCCATGTATTCATAGGCTAAGTTCAAAACCACATCCACAAGTTTTTCATCGTTGAAAACTTGTGGATAGTTTCGTTGATATTTAATTATACCTAAACCGCGAAAGGTCTGCGCCAGGAGTGGAACGATTTCCTCTAACCTGCTTTGAAGAAAGTCTCGCACATCGGGGCTAAGAGCTCGCAAGGAACCCCACATATCTATTTGCTCAGGGATGACGTTGTAAGCCTCGCCGGCTTCTAATTGGCCAAAGGATATAACGGCACTTTCCAAGGGATCTATCTCCCTTGACACCAGCATCTGAACGGCAAAAATTAGGTGAGCTACGATCGTCCACGGATCCACGGCAAGGTGAGGCGCCGCTACATGACCACCTACTCCTTGAACAGAGACGTGAAATCTATCGGAAAGGGCAGTCATGAACCCGGGTCGTAACAATAATTTTCCATAACCATATTTAGGCCAAAAATTTAACCCTAAGGCACAGCTAATATTGTAAGTCCGCAAGAGCCCGGCCTCGATTAATCGTTTGGCCCCACCAAGACCCTCCTCGGCCGGCTGAAAGACAAAGACGATAGATCTGCCGAGCATGTCCCTTCGATTCGATAACAACTTCGCCACACCAAGCATAACTGACATGTGGGCATCATGGCCACAGCCATGCATTACACCCGGGATACACGACGCGAATGGAAGATCTGTTTCTTCCTGAAGAGGTAATGCATCCATAGGAGATCGAAGCATTATCGCATTTGTGTCATTTTTCCCTTTAAGCTTTCCCACTACAGCGGTAGTATCCCCAAAACCTTGAGTAATCTCTATGCCTGGAATTCCTTGTAGAATTTGAATTATCCTCGAAGATGTAACCCTTTCTTCAAATGCTAATTCGGGAAAAACATGAAAACCCCTTCTCCATTCAACCAATTGATTGGAGATTCGGGCAGCTTCATCTTGTATGCTTTGCTTTTCCTTTACCCATTGTTTCATTTTCTCTTGCATCTTAATCCTCGCTAGGCTATTAATTCAATAGTTCGGCAATTGCTTCAGGATTGCTCCAAAACTCCAGCTTCAACGAAGAAGCAACAGCATTGCCCACTCGCCATCCATCTTCTACCGATGTTTGTGAGCCTACTTTTTTTGCGATCCACGTTGAAGTGCAGTCAAAACCCTTGTGTTCAAGCAAGACCCAAGAAGGCCAATACCCCCTAAATGCTTTTTCAGAACTCTCAGGATAAATGTTTTCAACTTGGACTTTGTGACAGGTACTCGAGCACTCCCTATAATGTCCTTCATAGGGGAAAAAGGACAAACCTTTTATTGTGCTTTCATTTGGCAAGTGAAAAACCTTACCGAATATTGGAGACGTGCCCCCTTCAACAAACAGCTTGCCTTTAAAACGAGATGCAGCAAGTACTTCCATCAATGAAACGTTATCAATCAAATCAACCATAAACATGTAGCCTATGCCATGAGGTACATATATAAAATTAAAGTCATTATAAGCTATTTTGTCCTTAAAATCGAGCGGAATTACATTAAATCTATGGGCTTCAAAGAACTTTTCGTTGTTATCGCCGCCTAATACTAACGCTGGATGATGAATTACTCCAATTCTGCGGGATTGATTATAAACGCCATGTTCCAAAACTTTAACACCAAAAGGGGGAGCGCTTCGAGCATGAGCCACAATCACCTCCCACTCCACTTGCCTTTCCATTGCAATTAACCGCGCAGCCGATGTTTTGATGGGCAATAAACATTGTGAGCTAGATGACCGATCAATGAGCGAAATTAATTTGGGTTTTTCCTTTAAAATAAAGCTAGGGATATAACCTAAAGTAGTCCAGGGAAGATCTCTTCCAATCGAAATCTCAAGCAATTGGTACTCTCTGGGGTTAGGAACAGACGTGAAAGCAATCGCGGCTACGAGTTCATGAATCGGGTTGGGCAGATCACGAGAAAATTTTATGATCCTTCTCACCGTAAAAGCAGATGAGCCCTTTGAAGTAAATATGGGAATGATGGGACATTGTAGCTGTTCTCCTACAATCAAAATGTCGGAGTTAACAACGATATCCTCGCCCTTGGCTTCGCCAAGGGAAGCAAACAAAACATTTAAACGATTCTCATAAGAAGTCGCTGTAAACAGTTCTGCTAAATGCGTAGGGTTTTTGACCAAAAACGGGTCTAATACCGTTACAGGCTCTCCAAGTAGCAAGTACAGAAGGGCTACAAGATACTCATCGATGCCCACAACAAAGGGTTTTATCCTGTAGCCCCTTCGCTGCAAAGCAGAGGCCATTATTGCGCTCGGCGGAATTAACGCTTCACTTCTTTCATCGGCAAAAATTATCCTCGGTATGGAAACGCTTTTGTTTTCGCTCATGCTTAAAGTTTACCATACCCACCGAAAGTAGCGAACCTAACCTTAGTAATTTCACTTAATTTAATTACCGCGACATTTGGATTCGGAAGAAGCAACAGATTTAACGATTAACCTTGACCCCCAAATTGAACGCATAACATCTATATCGATCCTATCGTCCAGAAAGGTCATTCCCTTAGGGACCCACAAAACAGCATCCCCATCCGCAATCTGAACGTAATCTTCTATGCTCTGTGGCTTCCCGCCCTCGACGAGGGCCGCATAATATGACGCTCAGCCTCTTCCGATCCTTTGCACTACAATGTGCCCCTCGTTTCCCAGTTCTGAGAACTTTTTACGTGCTGCTTCTGTTAAAGAAATGCTCAACTTTTTTTCTGTCATTTCCATGTAGTTCACCTCCACCCATTTCACTTCAATGTCGATCGTATTATAACATACCCTCCATGGTATGTTAAGGACTAAGTTCAAAGAATTTTACAATTTCTTTCATATCGATCGGCATGGGCGCTGTGAATTTTTTTCCAAACAAATAGCCTAGATAACGATCTTTACTCGTGAATTCAAGGACGTAAGCGTGCAACATTGGCCTTGGTGCTTCCTTTTTTCTGCCACCATATTTCACGTCTCCTATAATCGGATGCCCGATATGCGATAAATGTGCTCTCAATTGATGGAACCTTCCAGTGATCAATTCTAGCTCTACCAAAGAAGCGTCACTACTCACACGTAAAGCTCTATATCGAGTAATCGATCTCTTCCCTTTTGTGTATTTAGTCCTTGCTTTAAAAGAATGTTTATCTTTATTTAGCGAGACATCAACTATTCCTTCGCCTTCCAAAGGACCTTTCACCACGGCCAAATATCTTTTTATAATCTTTCTGTCTCTAAACAATCCCGTCAATGCTCGCAGAGACTGTATATTTAAGGCAAGCAACATAACCCCTGACACATTCCTATCCAGACGGTGCACTGGTGTAGGAATAAAATCTTTGTCCGTTTTATTTGCTAAGCTCATCGCTCTATTTACTACTGAATCGTCCCCACCTGACGCAGGTTGGCTTAGAAGGCCGGGAGGTTTGTTTACCACTAAAATGTTTTCGTCCATAAATAGTACCTCTAGGAACTTGTCGCTCGGTTTCATAGAAGGTTCTTTTGGCTTTGGGTCCTCAAAGGGAACGGAAATTTGGTCTTTCTCACATAAACGATAGGAGGGGGAAGCCTTCTTCCCGTTTACGGTAACTTCACCAGTCCTAATAGCACGCATGATGGCACTCAAAGGAACTTGTGTGTATTTTTTTCTTAAAAACCTATCAAGCCTAACGCCATCAAAATCTTTATCCACTACCCACATGTTTCCCATGGTCTTCCCCTTCCATAACGGCAACAATCACAACATTATTGGCACAACTAGCACACATCGCGATTAACTTTGGGACATCCCATCTGAAGCAGTCTAGCCTGTGCCAACTTCCTTTTGCAGCTGGTTATAGACGTGTTTTATGCCCCATATTTTGATAACCTCAATCCATGGGCCAGCATCAAGCCCATCAAGTGATAGGCGGGCATTACTCCAAGCGAACCCGTAGCACAATCTCTCTCGCCAAAGGTGGAACAACTACCCGGTCGAGTAAAGGGACTAAAAAGCAACGCAGGCACTGGGTGCCAAGAATGGCTTTTTAGCTGACAAGGCGTGCTGTGATCGCTCGTAATTACCAACACGTCAGGATTAAGCTCCAGTACCTTGGGCATTAAGGAATCGACCTTTTCAATGACTTCCTTTTTGGCGTCATAATTGCCATCCTCGCCGTAACTATCAGTATACTTTACGTGAACGTAAAAGAAATCGTACTCATCCCATTTTGAGGAAAGCGCCTCAAAAAGCCCTTCAAGACCTGGCTCTACATCGACTACGTCCATGCCCACCAATCGAGCTATTCCTTTATACATAGGATAATTTGCAATGGCGACAGGTTTAATTTTATACAGCTTCGACAATAAAGGCATGTGCGGCGCTTGGGAGAATCCCCTCAATAAACAACCGTTAGCCTGCTTTTCATTTACCAATAAATCCCTGACCCTTTTAATGAATTCATTGACAATGTTGGCCGTTAAATTTCCCCTCGAGGAAGTAGCAACCGCCCACTTCATCGGCAAGCCGTTCTTTTGAGGATCGGCATCTTCGACCTCTTCTGATAAACCGTCCCCAGAAAATACAACGACAAACCTGTGCTCTTCTCCTGGATATAATCTCACCTGAACTCCTCTTATTTCCTTAATGTTCTCTGAAAGAAAGGATATCAGTTCTTTGTTTTTTTCTGTCGAAATTCGACCTGCCCTTCTGTCTAATACCACATCATCAGGGCTTAAAGTTGCAAAATTACCCCTTACACATACATCCTGTGACTCCACTTGAGCTCCTACGCCTAAAGCCTCGAGTATTCCTCGTCCAATGCGAAAGTCTAAAGGGTCATAACCAAACAAAGCCAAATGCCCCGGGCCACTGCCTGGGGTAATGCCAGGATCAACCATTTGCAATAAGCCTGTTTCGCTCTTGGTTGCCAACTTATCGAAATTTGGCGTCAAGGCCGCCTCAAGCTCGGTTTTACCATCTTCTCCTGGCAACCCCCCCAATCCATCTATCACCAGTAAAACCATTTTCGTCTGGTTTTCCACCACCAGCTCACTTAATAGGTCCATTCGCTTCATCAACTAGTAAACACCCCCTGCAATTCTTCTAATATTATTTTATTATTTATGTTATTTTACACCATCTTGGACCCGATTGAACGCTTTGGACGATCACTAGATTGCATGCTATAATATTAGTGACTTTTTAGGCAAGAGCGATAAAAAATAGGAGGCGAAAAGGGATGAGCGCTTGGGATAAGTTGTATAGCGAAAGGGTAAGCAGTTTAAGGCCTTCTCCGATAAGAGAAATGTTGCATGTTATCAGGCAACCAGGCATGATCTCCTTTGCCGGGGGTAATCCCGATCCTGAATCATTTCCTGTGGATTTGTTCTATGAATCTGCCAGCATACTCAAAGAGCAAGGAAAAGATGTGCTTCAATATGGAACCACGGAGGGCTACACACCTCTCAAAGATTTCCTTTGCTCTTGGATTGCTCCCAGGATGGGCAGATCGATCTCGCAAGACGAGCTCCTGATAACTACAGGTTCTACGCAAGTGGTGGATTTGCTCTGCTGGACCCTAATTGACGAAGGAGATTTGGTGATAACTGAGGAACCAACCTTTGTTGGAACGACCTTGACGATGCACAATCATGGCGCTCAATTCCTGACCATACCATGCGATGCTGATGGCATGTTGGTGGATCAGCTCCCTGAAAAGATAGAAAATGCACTATCTCAGGGCAAACGCATCAAGTTTATATACACGATCCCAAACTTCCACAATCCCTTGGGATGTACCATGTCTTTAGAAAGGCGAAAGAAACTAGTCGAAATTGCATCCAAATATGGAATCGCCATTTTAGAAGATGACCCCTATGCTTACATCCGCTTTGAGGGAGAAGATTTGCCAACGCTTTTTTCCTTAGACCAGTCAGGCCTGGTCGTACACGCTTGCACTTTTTCGAAGATTTTGGCGCCTGGGACACGTGTGGCCTGGACGGTGGGCAACAAGGAACTTATTAGAAAGATGGCCATTTTTAAGCAAGGCACGGATCTGTGTTCGAGCGTCGTCGCCCAGGCTCTAGTTTATGAGTATTGTAGAAAAGGCCATTTGGACAACTACTTACCCCATATCGTGGGTCATTATCACAAAAAGAGAGACAATATGGAGGAATGCCTTAAAAAACACCTCCCGCTCGATGAAGTTTCATGGGTAAAACCAAGTGGTGGCTTTTTCTACTGGCTTGAGATGAAAACAATAAAAACATCGGATTTATATGAAAAGGCCTTGGAGAAAAAGGTTGCCTTCGTGCCCGGCGAACCATTCTACCCAAACCAAAATGGCGGAGAACGTTCCTTGCGAATGTGCTTCACCTTCGCATCCCCCGAAGATATGGACGAAGGAATCAAGCGCTTGGGAGAGGCTATGAAAGAACTTCTAAAATCTTGAGGGCGCCTCAAAATGCGGGGTATAATGATACAAAACACCAAAATGAAAAGGGCGTAGTGATTGGCGTTAGAAAGATATTTTTTGAACTATAACGATACAATTGCTTCCATATCTACTGCTTGGGGAGAGGCCGGAATAGCGATAGTACGGCTTTCCGGCCCCCAGGCGTTAGATTTTGCGGAAAAAGTATTTAAAGGAATTAAACCGCTGAAGGAAACACCCCCAAGGTACATGAGGAACGGTTTCTTGGTGAACGAAAACGGTGACCACCTAGACGAAGTGCTGGGGGTTTGGTTTCGTGCGCCCAAAAGCTACACCGGCGAAGATGTGGTAGAAATACATTGCCACGGAGGACTTCTTGTGGCGTCAAAATGCCTGGAGCTCTTGATCGACCAGGGGGCCCGCCTTGCCGAACCCGGGGAATTCACTCAAAGGGCTTTTCTAAACGGCAGGATAGATTTAACTCAAGCTGAGGCAGTGTTAGGCATAATCAGGGCCAAAAGTGACGAAGCACTTCGTGCCGCCGCGAGAACCCTTCGCGGCGAACTGTCAATTAAGATTGCTGAGATATACGATTTATTACTTAACTCTATCGGCCAATCTCGAGGCGAATTTGGACTTTCCCGAAGAGGATATACCTTTTTTACCATCCTGATGAGGTATTAAAAAGGCTAAATCAAATCTCAACAAATCTCAGAAGATTAATATCTCGCTGCAAGGTCGGTAAAGTTTTGAGGGACGGAATCAAAGTCGCCATCGTGGGACGACCAAATGTGGGGAAATCGTCCATATTTAATGCCTTACTCGAAGAAGCACGAGCTATAGTAACGCCCATACCAGGAACGACGAGAGATGTCATCGAGGGGATGATAGTTTATAAAGGGATACCGATAATTTTTATGGATACGGCAGGCTTAAGGGCCACTAATGACGTCGTGGAGACGATAGGAGTCAGCATGGCCCAAAAGGCCTTTAGAGAAGCTGACTTAAGATTATGGATCATCGATGGTAGTGAAGCGCTTACTCAAGATGATATTAACTTGGCAGAGGAATTAAAAACCCATCCCCACATAATAGCAATCAATAAAGCCGATATTCCTCAGATCGTCTCTCCTGACGATTTAAGGGCGATCGCACCGGACAGCGAGATAACGGTGCTCTCAGCATTCGATAAGCTTGCTATAGAAAAGCTGAAAGAACGCATAGTAAATAAATTAATCAAGCATTCAGCCATAAATGAAGGGTTTAATGCAACTGCAAGACAAATAGAAATGCTGAAAAACGTTCTGTCCTGCGTGGACAATGCAATTGCGTCTCTCAATATGGGCGAACCTGAGGAACTAGTGGCCTCTAATTTATACGAAGCTAGATACTATCTCGATAGATTGCTTGGGCGAAACTTTGACGAAGACCTCATCCATGCGATTTTTAGTCAATTTTGCGTTGGGAAATAAATAGACACCACCCAAACGCAGTATCTGGTGATACGAGCTCGATGGTTAAATTTACCCAACTAGCTAAACGCCGCGAAAGTGCCGATGAAAACAGCTTGAGGGAATATGGTGGTAAACAATTTATGGTAAGGCTGGACTGCTAGCAGCAATGAAGCTCACCAACGCCCGAGATACGATGAAACTGTTCCACAACGGATGGAATCAAGGAAAAACAAAAACAAGCCAGAGACAGTCAAATCAGCGGTAGTGCCGGGATTTCTTGCATGTTTTTCATCGCGAAGGTAGCAATCGAGATCTTTAATAGCCTCGCGACCTGATAGGGTAAAGATGCTACCCCTCTTTATTGCCTCAAAGGCTTTTTTGGAAACCTCAAATGCCTCACCGAAACCCAACTTGCGCGCTATCAAGGTATCTGGTATTTCTGCCAAAATTACTAAATATGTATGCAAAATAGCATCACGCAGAGTAGTCCCTCTGCCTAATGTATCTTTGAGTGAAGGCAACGAAACTTCAAATGTGATCGCAAAGTTTGTCACGTATTCCTTTGCGATTGAATCACGTTCTTGCGCCAAATACATGGCATCGAGCAATGTGATCCCCTGAGGATCTTCTCTAACATCATATCGATCTACATGACCAATCCCCCCAGCATTAGACAATCTTATGGCCCTGAAAACCGCGACGGCATCGTCTTCTGATAGTTCATCGAGGACATCTTTTAACGAATCTTTGATCGCACGGAGTCCCGGATCCGCTTTCGCATTTGACCGACGCCTTAGCTAAGGGTGCCAAAAGCAATAAGATGCCCAAGTTGACATTCGTAGAGGAAAGTTTCGATCTGCTTTCTACGCCCTTTAAAACAATATCTCCCACGGAAAGATCCTTGACACGTTGAAAGACCGGCCCTATCGACACTGCTCCCGCAAAAAAATCGAAGGGATTTGCATCCCCAAAAGATTGGTTTATATGCACGTTACCCGGTTTTTCCGAGCATACTTCAACAATACTCGCCAACTGCGCAGCCCAAGTTATTTCATCAACAGAATATTTCATGTTACATATCACCTAGCAAAAAATCCACAATAATAGAAGCTATATTAAGGCATGTAGCCTGCTGTAAACCCCTCCACCCCGGAATGCCATTTACCTCCAAAAGATAAAGCTGACCATCCTTAGCGGGTAATATATCAACACCGGCGTAGATGGCCCCCACTGCATTGGCAGCTTTAACGCTTAAATCGATTATATTCTGGTCTGGAATTAACGGCTTAACTTGGGCACCCAAAGCAACGTTACATCTCCAATCAGATGCGTGTCTTTCCATAGCTGCGACAACATGGCCCTTTATGACAAAGGCCCTGATATCCATGCCGCTGTGAGGTATAAATTTTTGCAGATAATAAACGTACCTACATTGGTTCAAAGCCATGAATACCCTATGCGCTGTTTCCGAATCGGTCACCCTTGTCATGCCTCGGCCCTCAGAACCAAAAAGCGGTTTAACCACTACATCTCCCCCCAAAACCTCGAAGGCCTTCATCGCGTCGTCATAACGCTCTGCAACATGAGTCTCGGGAACCAGCAATCCGGCTTTTGAAAACAAAGCAGTCGTGTACATTTTATTAACTGTCCTCTCCAATGCCTTGGGAGAATTTATCACTCTAATTCCCTTTATCTCCTCTAACACATGAAGCATGTCCACTCGGTATATTACTTGCTCTAAAGAGCCTCCCGGCAACGAACGAACTACAACCATGTCCGCAACGCCCAAATCTATGTCTCCTGAACATACAACCTCGTCTTCTTTTATCTGAACCTCTATATCCCTTGTACGAACGACGTCAACAACGACGCCCCGATCCTCAAATGCTCGCTTTAAAGATTCCACATGCCAAGCGTTCATGCTTCCTAAAATGGCAACCCTCATCAAAACCATTCTCGCTTCAAAAGATCGATATTTTTTTTCCCCACACTACGGTAATTTCCGTTTATCACATTATTAATAGTTACGCAGGCAGGGCTGAACAGTAGAGGGTCAACTTGATAAAAGTCAAAATTATACTTTCTAAAAAGATCTAAAAAAGGCGATCCGTAGTCACGAGATGAATCGGAGGGCAATTTTTCGATAAAGGCATCAATTTCTGATTTTTCGTCACGCAAGGTATACCAAACCCTGCTTCCATATAAAACCGCATCATTGGTCCTGCCCATTGCTATCATGGGGTCATTGGGCAAAGGGGGAATTGGACAAACGCCAAATCCATGTTGAACTTTTAAAACATCGTAACCCAGCTCGAACATTTTATGAATCCCGGTCTCAACAACCCTTGAAACGACCTGTATAGATCCTACCAATGAATGGGTAGGCGCCACCAAAACATATAATCTTTGGGGATCAACACTACATCTGCTTGCAACGTAATCTAAAAGAGATTCAGGAGGGTAAGACGAAGACTCAAGGGCTAGGACCGCCACAGAGGACGCCTCGTCATGACCGAGCTTTTTATATAACGCTTCGCCCCTATAAAGCGATCTTGCTGGGCCTGATCCTAGAGCAAAATAACCTTCACTTTTGAGAGCCCATCCCGCATACTGGGATCCTAGACAAGCGATAGCCGGGCTTGAAACTTTTACTATAACGCTGGGGATTAATAATTCAGGATCATGATCAAAAGTGATGCTGCCCAATCCACCCATACAGGCTTCCGCGAAAAGACGCCCGGCCTCGTAAGAACCGACTGAATTAACCCCGGCATCGATCAGTGTGGCCCCATTGCCCATCTTAACAACAGAGATCTCTAGCTCCCGAGCTTTGCTGATCATTTCTTCTACGCATTTAAAAGCGCCTTCATTAAGACTTTTCAAGGATCAACATCTCTCCTTTCCCAAGGGAAGACAAATCACCTATATATCTTCGAAACGATCCTTCGTAGATTTCATCGGTAACTGGGAAACCAAAGTTCCTCAGGTAATTAAAATAAAGGCGTAAGTACGTTGGTTTATAGGTGCAAGCGTATAAAAAGGTGGGGGGTATTTTTTCTACGCCTTCAAGGGCAATGATGCTGCCCCGTTTCATGCCACCCCCGGCATTACTGCCAAGATTCCCGAAAACGACAATAGTACCGGCTATCATGTTAACACCCGCAAAATCTCCTGCGTCTCCCAAAACGGCTATAACGCCCCTTCTCATCCCTTCCCCTGTTCTTGCGCCAACTGAGCCAAAAACAGCAATTGTTCCGCCTCTCATTCCTTTTGTATTGCCCGGAAGAGGAGATCCGAGCATGGCCTGCACATTCCCGTTGACGACAACCGTGCCGCCGCGCATCTCGCAACAACATCGCGCTCCTATATCACCGTCGACGTATATCGTACCCCCGCTCATGCGCTCACCCAGATGCATGCCGGCGGAACCTCTAACAACGATAATTCCTGAAGACATTAGCTCACCTATGCGCTTCACGTGATTCAAATCGCCTTCAAATATCAGAGCTTCATCTCCATCACATTTCACCTCGAAGACATCACCGAGGTCAACCTTTTCTTTGCCGACGTTTATCTTCATGGAGCTTATTTCATGGGCTTTGCGACCTAAAACAAGTTCTGGCAACACCCCATCAACTTCAATTGGAATCGCCCCGCATTTTTTTAAAGCCAAGGTTACTCCTTTTATTTTGACTACCGAAAATTTTCTCGCCAAAACGCAAAGGGCACAACTTTGCATTTGCTTCATCCTCGCCCCCATTTTCAATCCTATTTAAGGTTTTTTATCACATGTTTTTTAAGATCTCGTGCAAAAAAAACTTGTATTGCCCTAGTGTCCCGCCATAGTTGCCCGCTGTCACTGAGATAACGTCACAAGAACATATGGACAAAAGTCCAACGCCCATGGCATCTCTTACAGCTTTTTCATCAAGACCGTCTATAACTATCTCGTATACCGCATTAACCCCTTCAGGTAGGGAAGTGATGACTTGTCTTCTCAGGGTTGGGCAAAATGGGGTATTAGTTGAAGCTGTAAGAAATGGATAAGTAGATCCAACTTTACTGCCGCTTCGCACAATCCCGCCGGGGAATGGCAATATAATGCCCTCGATTTTTTTCATGGCTTTGACGGCCTTTTGTGCAGCTTCAAGGCAGGAGGTGACATCTTTCGCTAGTATCAATAAGTTGCCTCCGCCGATCCCCTTTTTAACTCCGAACTTTTCCTGCACAAGGAACTCTCCGTCCATTACAGGGATCCTCCAAAACCTTTTGCCGTCCAACATTTTGCTCGCTTGGTAGGAATCGCCAAAATATCTCAGCTTGCCTCCCACATTTATTTCTTTTTCTCCCTCTAAGCCGTTATAACAAGCTGTAGTCGGGCAAGTCATTATTGCTTGTCCTACCCTTGCAATAAGCTGAGATTCTAAGGCAGATAATGAAACGCCAAATATCAATACGCTCACGCCTGGGCGGCCGTCGGGAGTTCGAGCAGGATCTAATTCCGACTCTATGCCGGCCTCACAACCACATCCTATGACAGAAGTAGCAAACCCCGTGGCTGATGTCGCCGCAATCATAGCTAATTCAAAAGTATCTGCTGTTATGACCAAGCGACTTCCCAACATGGAAAAAGCTTCTGCATAAGTATCGTCAATTTCAACGCCGTTAAAAATCATCGAACCGATCTCCTCTTACTTCAACTCTCGCCCCCTCATGAGCACAGGAGGAAACGAAAATCATAGATTCATCCCTTAAAACTTTCTGTAGCTTCAGAGATAGTTCATGCGCCGCTTCATAACCCTCGACTACTCCGTAAACAGTTGGACCCCATGAGCTCTGTCCTACGCCAAATGCGCCTTCACTTTCCATAAATGACGCAATCTCTTCAGATAGGGGAGAAATAAAATTCCCTCCCTGTATAGAGGAGAAACATTCGCCCATGAGCCTTTGCACTTCCGAAACAGCACTTCCGAAATTTCTAACATCTTCTTCAAGTATGGATGGCAGCATCGACATTAAAACTATTCTGCATATCTTTGAAGATACCTCTTCTCGCACTTTCAACTGTTTGAATTTTTTATCCTCCTCATTGCCGCTTGTTCCCCTCAATGACATAGGAACAACTACTACAAAAAACCAATCAATCGGAAGCATTGTGTGAAACAATAATGGAGGAAAACCTCGTATTCCCTCTTTGCGATGTCCTCCATCTAAGACAAATCCGCCTCGCTCGAAACTAACCGTGCCAACACTTGACCTTTTGCTCCTTCCCATGATGTTCGCCAGATCCTCAATCGAGGTGTCTATATCGAAAAGAGTGGATAAAGCCTTGCCTACCGCCAGGGCTAAACGAGTACCCGATCCCAAACCCACATGAGGGGGTATAGATGACGATATCCTCACTGAAGCGCCTTCTTTCAAGTCGAAATGACCCATAAATCTTCTAGCAAATTCCAAAGCCCTCGCGCTGTCTGGTCCCACTGCCTCAAGGGCGTCGTTAGATGTGGCCACCAATGTTGTCCTGGGCTCCTCTATGCCGACGCCTATGCCGCCAAAAATCCTCCCCAAGCTACCATTCAGATCCAAGAAGCCAAAGTGCAACCTGGCGCCAACATCAACCTCAATTACCTTCAACTAAATACCCCCTTAAGATATTCCTCTATTATGCAAATGGCTTTTCTTTCACCTTCTCCGCCTGTTTTTTCGGTCAGCACCTTTGCCTCTGAAATAAGTTTTTCAAAAAAACCCTCTGTGTAAAACTGATATCGCGTCGCCGCTATCAGAAGTTCCATTATTAAACCCCTTGCTCTATTATACCCTCTAAAGGGCCGTCCCATTCCACGGTAAACTAGCGAACAAATAAAGTTGGATGCCTCTTCGCCGCTCTTTTCTTCTATAGCTTCTAGCTCCATCCAGGCACATATATCGACGTATACGAAACCTTTTATGTGGCGAGCTGCTATACAATCAAACGACGGATCGCCAAGCGCGCTCATGCAAAAGGGCAATATATCGTCGACGATATTAGCAACAGCATAGGGATGTTTTAGTAGAAATTTATATGTATGGCTCGTTTTAAAAGGTCGTAAAACGTAAAAACTTCCTTCTTCCCTTAAACCCATGGGAGCCCAATGTGGCGATCCATCGGGCCGTAAAGTGGAGAGGATGACCTCATAAATCATCTTCCGACATATAACCCCAACTAAGGGGGCGTTCCTGAACGTATTTTTTCCCCAATTTAGCGGCCAAAAAAGCCCTTTCCAACTCTCTGCCCAGGTAAAAGGCATGGCTTGGATCATCTACATTCAAACTCTGGTATAATGTCTCCATATCGCTGCTTTTAAGAAAAACAGAATTATTAAATAAATACACCGTGTCACCTATTACGAAGATACGAAAATTTTTATCTTGCACCTGACTGTACATATGGACGATTTCATCTTCATGATAAGGTTCAAAGGGCATATCTTTCGCCGTCACTAAACCCGCATTAAAACCCTTTGGCAAAACTCCCAGCTCCTTTGCGCTGCCCATGAGTCTCCCTGCTAGCATGGACTCTTTAACAGCGCCCTTTGCCCAACCAATTACCTCTGTGGTCAACACGTAGCGGACGTTCAATTCTACGCAGATTCCCAAAAGCAATGCATTTATGCCCGTGGAATCCGCTTCCGTCAGCTCGGTCAAATTTCCTATTCCCATGAACATGTCATCATTGGGGAAAAGATTTCTATATTCTACAAAGCGATGTACAGACTGAGAAAAACCGAAGGGAAGAGGATCCATCACAGGATCGACAATATATTTCTTATTTATTTCCTTTAATTTCTTCACATTTTTTATCAATGAATTTATGCTTTTATCCTCGAAATCAGGTATCACAACTACCGGACAGGATAATTGTGAGGCGACTTCGATATTGGCATCGTTCACGCTCAGATAAAGATCTAAGCCTACTTCATCCGCCTCCAAAGCCGTTTGCACGTCAAAGCTGTCCAAGCTAACCCTAAACCCTCTTTTCTTTAACGTCGAAACAATTTCCTTTATATTTGGAATCGGACCTTTAACCGGTCCTCCAAGATCAATTATCGATGCTCCTTGATCACTGTATTCATAGGCTTTAAGTAACACTTCATCTAGAGATAATTTGTGAACGTCAACTATTTCAGCTACTATTTGCACGGGAGACTCTATCGTTTTCTGATGTGTGAAAAACCCGAAATAATTGGGGAGATCCCTCAAATCTTTGGGCCCCTTCATAACCTGAACGCCAAGGCTTTCGGCCAATGTGTTTACATCGCCCTGACACAAGCCTGGCAACAGGACCAGATCCGCTCCTCTTGCATCACACAGCTGGGATCTAACCCACGAGACATTCATCAAGGCTGCCACAGAAATCGGCAAAACTACCACTTCATATTCAAAAGGGGGATTAATCCTTCTTAAAATATTATTCAGGGCTTCACAGGCTAGTTTTCCAGTTACAAATAAGGTTTTAGACAACTTTTCAACTCCTCGATGCTGGTTGTAACCGTCACACCTGGAAAGGCTTTTAGAATCCTAACGTTTTGCAGATCGATTGGCCTTGGATATACTTCTATTGTTCTCCCTGAGGGGATCACTGACTCAATCTTAGGTGCAATATCACTTGGTAACACTAATATGGGAATCTGGGATTTTCCGGCTTGTGCAAACAAGTTGGTAGGAAGAGAGTCTGCTATTCCCAAAGCGCACTTAGCAATAGTATTTGACGTGGCTGGTGCAATCACGAGAACCTCATATCTGCGTGCCGCAAAAGCGCCGCATGACGGTGAGCTTGCTTTCTCGTCATTTACGATATAAATATTCCCTTTTGCCAAATAATCGTTTAACCTATACATCTTTGTTACTTCCAAACCTGCTTTCGAGAAAAAAAGAACTGCCTGACCCTTGAGCTCTCCCACAATCTCAAAGCATTCCTTTAAAAAATGCCCCGCGCCCGTGATAACCCAAGCTATTTTCATAAGTTCAACCACTCCTCAAGAGTAACATTTGACTGAGGTGCTTCGCCTTTATTAAGCAGTTCTGCTCTTAAATCTCCCAACAAGCCGCTTCGCTCCGCAAAGGCATTGTGTTGATGAATGCTCTCAAAGCTTTCCTCCCTTGCAAGAACAAAAGTTTCATCCGGAAGATCCGGATATATTTCAACCAAATTAAAAAGCATATGTCGGACTACATCTTCTGCAAACCTTGCATTCTGATGTGCTTTATTGACCACAAAAAATTCGTCGGGTCTTTTTAGCAACTCGTAGGTCTCCGAACTCATGGAAGCTTCGACTATGTGGACCAAATGTTCGGCGCGTACGGGCATGTTGGACCCCACGAGCAAAGTTCCCCTTGCTCGCTGATTATGCGTGGCCATGGGGATTAAACTTACAATATTCATGGCCTCCTCTTTGCTATATCCAGCTTCTTCGAGCAACATCCTGGAATGTGCTGCCATCATATCCTGTGCACAGGGACAGGTAGTCATGCCTTCTGCTTCAACGCCAATAATCCGACGAGAGGTTGTGCCATTAGTAGATGCTATGCCTATAAAAGTAAATAATTCTTCCGTTTTTTTTGCCGATATGGGAGTCACCCTTTCCATGGGATATCGAGCCTTTATATGCACTTCTGCCTTTTTTGCCCTTTGAGATTGCACAACTTGAAGCGCTAGCCTCTCCGCCAGGCTTTCGATATCGGGAGTCGGTTCGAGGGAAATCTCCTCTAGCATCCCCTCCAATACATCGGCAAATCTTGACATATGTACGCCGGCTTTAGAAGGATCAAGATAGGCAAAAAAATCTAAGTTGGCATAAAAAAGCGCTGCTTTATCCTCAGAACCCAAGCGGATAACCCTGTTGAGGTTCGTAATACCTACCTTGGATAATCCTATATTTATCGAGGGCTGTCCCCCTTGTATATCCCTTTCAAGATTGAATTTAAGGCTCCTATTCACTTTCTTCACAGTTGAAGCATCTATCTTCTTGGCCAATGCCTCAATACTTTCATTAAGCACCGGATGCACGAAATCGTGCGCTATTTCCGCGAGAGGTATTAATGTGAAGGCCCTCTCGTGCATTCTTGGGTGAGGAATCCAAAGATCGCTCTCTCTGATGATCAAATCGTCATACAACAAAAGGTCAATATCTATTGGCCTGGGGGCATATTTTTCAGAGATGGTTCGCCCCATCCTCCTTTCCACCCACTTTAAAAACTGTAAAAGTTCTTTGGGACCATCGTTTGTCTCTATTTGACAAGCCATATTTAAATATTCAGGTTGATCTGATCCTTCCAGGGGTTCTGTCTCATAAAAGGAGGAGATCTTTACAATATTGGCCCTTACTTGAATATATTGAAGCGCTTGCAAAATATTGCTCTGTCTGTCACCTAAATTGGCCCCCAAAAGAATGAAAGCAACGTGTCCCTGCTCCTTCACCCGCAGATCACCTCTTTCGTGTTTTTCAGGTAATCTTCCTGAACGGGGTAATTGTCAAAGGAAATTGTATAATATTTTTCAAATTCTTCTCTTATTTTATCCCTGATGGACTCGCCGTGGGACGGCGCAACTCTAAAAACGATGCCTGGAGCCTCGTTTAACACAACCCCGTCCTTAACCACGACTTCTCCGCCTTTAATGACCCAGGAGGGGAAGTCCAAGGCACGACGGCAATGCTTGAAACGACATATGCATTGTCTTTTACCAAAGTTTTCAGGGGCATATACAGAAACATCCGCGTCCGCACCAATGCCCAGATGCCCCTTATTGGTCAAGCCCAAAATTTTTGCCTGCGCAGCCCTCGTTATTATCGCTATCTCATACAAACTGTATTCTCTGCCAAGATCCTTTAAAACTGATCCTCTAAAGGCCCTGGGTGGCAATAAACTAATAAAATAATTTCTATAATCCCTATCCATCAGCAACCTGATAATTTGAGGATAACAGAAAAAAGGTCCGGCATTAGGGTGATCGGTTGTCAGCGCTATACTCCAAGGGTCTTTCACGAGAAGAAATAACTCCATTCCCGTTATCCATTGTATCGCCGACGATAGGGAAGTAATCTTGTATTTAAGCGGCACTATTCCACCGCCAGTTTCACACTCCACATCCTCGTTGCACCACTTGTGTCCCGTCATCTTTTGTATCCTATACTCGAGCGGACCATCCGAAGTCATGGTAGTTGCATTGCCAAAGACGATCTGACCCACATCAAGAGTCACGTTGGGATGCTCGTTTATGAGATTCGCAATGTAACTTCCACCACTGCACATTCGTCCCTTCTTGTCTTTCCCGTAGCTTAAAAATTGCAGATGACACAGATGTAGCCTTCCACAGGCGTCTTTAATTATCTCAGCAGTCGTTATATCACTACCTGGCAACCCTAAATTAATTCCATGAAGGTGCACTGGATGGGGTAAGCCCAATTCATCGGCGATTTTTATCAAAGCCTTTATTATCTTTCTGGGGCTGAGATTAAAATACTTTACCTCGTCATCCCAAGATGCTACATTGCCACCCCATTTCCAATTTTCCACCCCTCCAGGATTAACAACTTTGACGCCGTATCCGCCGACAGATTTAAGCATCCACGCGACTAAATCCCTCGCCTCATCCATTTGTCCCATCGCAATTCGATCCATCAAAAGTTCGTTGTTGCCCAATGTGACGAGTATGGCTTTATCCAAAATGGGCATGTCATCCAGCTCTTCATAGGTGTGACGCGTCACTATAGGGGCTGAGGCCGCCTCAACCACGGTTGTGTATCCCATCTCAGCATACTTATATCCGGTCATAAACGTCGTCGGCACCGTAAACCCGACGCCTGATCTCAAATCGCCTTTTACCATTCTAAAATGTTCGTAATGATCTTCAGGACATAATTTACGTCCTGTATTTACTTTAGAGCCGGCAATGTGAGCGTGTATATCGATCCCACCAGGCATTACAATCATCCCGAGAGCATCTATCACCGTTGCACCTTGAGGGATGTGATCTAATGACTCTACTATTTTGCCTCCTTCTATCCAGATGTCCTTTGTTTCGCCATTTATGCCATTTATAGGATCGTATACTTGACCGTCCTTTATCACTAACATCTTCTCACGCCCTCAAAAATCGCTTCTAATACTTCTTCATCGCTGGGCCTGTTTCCCTTCACGGGGGCCTTTAAACGCAAAGGCACACCATCCATCCTGTAAGCTGTCCCCTCGCAGTCCACCCCATACATTGCTGTAGGAAAGTATACTGTAGCCTTTTTGGCGGAGAGACTTTCGGCAGGATCGATTACTATGGTTGGAATCTCCATGATATGATCCACAGCTTTGCTCGGAAAATGAGCAACGGGATCGGAAGCTAGGACAAGCAAGGCATCTGTTTCTTTGTTGCACAACAAATCGACAGCTGAAAATTCGCCCGGGCCGTATCTGGGATATCCCCTGGAAAAGTTCACCGCAAAAGGATAACCACAAAGCCACGACATGACTTGATCAGCACCGGTTACGTTCCCGTGGCCACGCATTGGCAATGCCGAAAATTTCGTATGATCGTTCAGTTCCTTGACTAAAGAAAAAAGTTCCCTGACGTTAAGGTCTCTTCCCTTTGTCATAGTCAAGCCCATCCCAAAAAATATCACGCCATAGCGGCAGGACTTCATATCAGAGACAAGTTCCTCTAGGACTTTTATAGAAATTCCTCCCACTTCCACCGCATCTAAAGATTTACCCTTCACTAATGCCTTTAAGGCGACTAACAATTCGAAATCGCTCCCGGGTTTGACCTGCAAAAACACATCGGCTACTCTCGCGGTTTGTGTCAATCGCACGTCTACAACTACAACCTTACGGCTTTCCCTGCCATCTTGGACGAAACGCCCACTCGGCATTACGGAATATCTCGCAAAATGCCTACTATGGGAAACTATGGGATTACACCCCCAAAATATCAAAAGATCAGCTCGATTTTTAATCTCACCTAAGGTGCAGGTTGGTTCACCGACGAACTGCATCGCCAAACCGGTAGGTCCATGGCATACAGAAGAAGTAGAATCTATAGACGCACCTAAGGCTTCCGCCAACTTCACGGAAACCCGCTGGGCCTCGCTGGAAGTGGATGAAAGACCATAAATCAAAGGATACTTCGCAGATGAAAGTATTTCGGAAGCCTCCTTGATCGCTTTTTCCCAAGAAGCTTCCTTCCCTCTGATTTTGGGAGAAAGCAGGTCGGGATTGTAATTCTTAAATAACCCCATCCCATTAGCGCAAGCCCTCTCTACTTTAACGATGCGATTTTCATCTAAAGTTAAAATTATATCATCGCACAGGCATCCGCAAAAAGTACAGACGACGTCTTTCGCCTTTGTCAACATTCCACACATACCTCCACCTGCACGCCCTTAAAAGAGGGCATTCCCGTCCCCTCGGTTTCGTAACCAACCAAAAGGTTTGCAACTGGTCCCATGGGAATAAAAACTACGAAGTGAGGCAATCCAGGATCAACATATGCTCTTGCCTCAGCCCGACCAAAGGAGCTTTTCAATACAATTTTTTCGCCTTCAGCCAAGCCAAGCTCATTTAAAAGCAAGGGTGAAACATATACCTTGCCAACTGCTTCCCTGTAACTTTTGCTATTTTTACCACTGTGCATCTCTTTGGCCTGCTCCAAAGTGCGGCCTGATATCATTGTGCAGACAATCTCCTTGCCATTTTTTTCTTTGCTCATCCTTCATCCACTTCTCTCAGTTCTTCGTACACTTCATCAGCCTCTTCGTAAAGATCAGATAAGCAGCTTTCCCGCGATTCCCCAAATCCATATACAGTACATATAGGGGAGCCCTTTAAAATTTTCTCCCTTGGAAAGGGGACGTCTCCCCTGCGTCCTAACCAACCTCTGGTATCGGGTAGAGTTACATCGGTTTTAGCATAAACTATTCCCTTGGAAGTGAAACGTGAAGGCCTTTGCACGGAAAATTCGGGAAGTCTTCCCTCGCAAGCTGATATATGAAGGGTAAACAAAAAAGGATTTATATAAGGCTCAAATAACTCCATAGATGCACTATATCGTGGATTTATTTCCACTAAAAAGGGCCTACCCTTTGCATCTAATACAAAATCCACACCAAACAAGCCCCTTAAGCCAAAGGCTTCCGTCAATTCCTGTCCCCAACCAGCCATGACTTCACCCTGGCAACTCTCCGTGGTGGTAACAAGAGGATAGATGTTGCCACACCACTGAAATCCAGAACTACCAAGCCTTCTTTCGCCTATCAGTTGCTCCGTCAACCCTAATAAGCGACACTCCTTCCCATCCGAAAGAAAGGACGCCGAAGCAGGCAAGCCTTCGACAAACTTTTGCAGGTAGAAACCTTCTTTTAAGTTACCGCCTTCGTAAAAGTCAATGCCATGCCCACTTCCACCATAAACCGGCTTTACCAACCATCTACCCTCACGAGCCACCTCTGCCATCTTGCACAACTCGATGGTTTGAGGAAAATTTATTCCCCTTTTAAGGCAGACATCATTTAATATCGAAGGATTCCTCACCACACAAAGGGTTCTCGGAATATTGCCCAACAACAACTTACCCCTCGATATCTCGCTAATGAGAGAGGGCTTAATATCAGCACCGCCGGTATACACGAGCGCGTCATAATCTACTATTGAACAAACCCTAATTATAGAATCAACATTAAAAGGAAGACCAAAATCTCTCCCTACAGCCAGATTCGGAATTAAGCATTTTTGGTCCAAGTCGCCGAAATAATCGACCGAAACTACGTCAAAGGAAGCCAGATTTTAATGCAGATTGAGCAAGTGCTCTAGTGCTAACTCCCACAAGTAAAATTTTCAATATCAGGATAACTCCTTTGCCACATCAAATATTGCTTCAGCATCAAAGACCTGATCGTTTCTTTCAAAGAGCCTCTCAACACATGCTCTATGGACCTTCATCTTAAGACCGCCAATCCCTGAGGAGCCAAAAAGAATTTTCCCCTCTATATTCTCTCCGTCAAAGGAAGATTTCATGCCCTCTATTCCTAGAGGTGGAACTGCATTGACATCCCCCAGAACTTTCAAGGTAGGATTAGTCTTCCATATTTTTTCAGGTATCAATGTAACCCCCGGTGCGCCTGTGCACAGGGCAGCAATTGCCCCTTCCAGGACACGTCTCGTGCTATCTTCATCGAAGGCAGCTGCAGGGGTTATATCGAAGCCAAACCTTCTTTTAATCTCATCGACGGCTTTTTTCGCTCTTTCCATGTTCCTGGATGTAAGAACGACCTGTGCCCCTTCCAGTGCGAAAAGTGCCGCTGCACGTTGCCCCACCGGGCCGGTCCCCGCAAGCACGACGACCTTTTCACCTTTAATGTCAACGTGCTTAGACATTTTTGCCACCGCCGATGCTGATGTCGTATTGCATCCGCTTGGATCGAACATTACTGAATTCCTAACATTTCCAAAGAAAGTGTTTTTTACGACTTCCAATATTTCCTCCGCCTTACTCACATTAGAACCGCCAATGAATATAGCGCTTGATTTCAATTTTTCGCCGCCGCGGGTAAACATCACGCCATATACCAAATCTCTAACATTATCTTTCGTGACATTACCATATTGTAAAACAACATCAACTCCTGCATCATAAGCAGTTACAACGTCAAAAACGCTCGGAAATGGATCACAATCCAGTTGAAGCAAGATTTTTTTCAAGATACTTACCTCCTCCCTTTGTTTTTCTTATCTTACATTATTTCAGAACAATACAAAAGGGGCTCGGATGCACTCCGAGCCCCTATTTTGATCTCTACTTAACTTATACAGCCCTGTACCATTCGCAATACCCGCAAGGACCAACGCCCTCGCCTTTAACATAAGGAACGTTTCGTTTTATGAGCTTTGTGACAGCGCATCCCTTGCAGGCCCTGACCGGAGCTCCAGGCGTCTCTGGGTGCTTAGCTATGATATTCGTCATTAAAGTTGCAGTAGTGCACTCGGGGGTCAAATAGCATGGGAAGTCTGCCAAGGCCATCAATGCCGCAAACCGCTGGGTAATTGCACAGGCAGGATAGGTGTAGCGCTGTGGATTGCTCACGATTTCATGTTTATCTATCGGCGACAAGTCTACCTCGATTCCCTTAATTTTGCCGCCAGCTCCAAGGGGGCTAATATCGAGAATTTCCTCGCCGCGAAGTATCACGTCCATGAAGTCTACATTATGCAGTTCGTCTGCCTCTCCCCTCTTGGGATTCATGACGCAATAGTTGTGGAAGCGCTTTGTAAGCAGATCTATTACCATGGGAACGGTGAAGCTGTCCAACCAAAGAATATACGCCACTGCACAGGCAGGCGCACCTGTAGCAACAGTAAGGACATCCCATTCACTCTTAAATGCCCCGTCTTTCAAACCTTTCCTCAAGGTGTTTTCAAAGACCTGCATTACTGCATCGTATATTCCAAAGACCATATCGCTCTTAAACATATTGTACGCCGATTGGGAGATATGGTGTCCTACATCGCCTACACAATAAGCCGGAACAGCTGTAATGTTAGCAGGATGCACACCTGCTTTGAGGGCAGCTACTACATAGGGGCGCATCCTTTCTTTATATTGTGCCATGTATTTTCTTACGTCGAATGAGCTATGAGGGCCGTGACCCCCAAGGTTATGGGTTTCCATCAATCTGGCTTGTGCCTCGACAGGTTCCTTATAAATGAACTGGAATTGCTCGACCTCAGCTTCTTCTGCTTCAGCAGCGGATTTGCCCGACTCGATGGCCGCCCTAAAGGCCGCTCCAAACCCGTATGATGTATTCATGCCCCACGATTTGCAAGCCAAAATCGTCTTTTTATGCTTTTCGGGAATATCAAGACCTATCAAGATTTTGTTGACTAAATTCGGGACCGAACCAACGGACAGGGCAAAGTCAACCACGCAAGTTGGTCCATACATGCCTCCATAACGACGTGCAGCTTCCCGGCCAATTAGCGCTTTATTATCCGCGATAGCTTCAATAAATTTCTCCATCGATTTCTTGAATTCTGGGTCCTCTTCATACAATATCTCGAGTATAGGTGGGGTTTGATAGTGTTCTACGAAAGGATCATCCTCAGGACGGATGTAATCTGTCAAACCTTTTAATATCTCATAATGAGCATTAACCGATTGAACATGGAGGTCGATGACTTCCTTGCATTGGCCCTCTATGACAGTCATCTTGTTGACCGCATCTACATAGGGCTTGCAATCTTCCAGCTTGAAATGACCGCCCCTTTTTTCCTTGATGACTAAAAACACTGACTTGGTAGCTTCAATTGCTTCATTAATCATCTTTTCCAGAAGATTAGCCATCGTTTCCTTCCCCTCCTCAAATAAAATTTTGTATCAGTTTTAAATTTTAGCCCTCCTTTCCATTAGCTCTCCTCTTTACCCCCCTCCTTCTTTAGTGAGATGTTCTGTGGACAATGGACAACTTGACTTGTTATCTATATTACAAAAAAAGCACAACCTTGTCAAGAAATGTTTACACGTTATAATGATAACATTATAACGTGTAAAATCCTAATCGCGCCATATTGTAAATTACTATGATCGCTTCTTCACTCTAATCTAGGTAAAGATACCCCTCCTTTGGGCAAGACCCCTACAGTACCACCAGTAATTCTTTTGAGGGCTTCGTAAAGAGCTTCTTGCACTGACTCAAATGGTTCGTAGCCAAGAATGCCAATATCTTCTTCAGATAATCCGGCTGTTACTATAAAAATGCGTGCCTTTTCTCTGATTTTCGCATTGCAAATTGCAACATCCGCGGCCACAAGGTCAGCATTAGCGTCATCGAGTCTTGTATTACGTGCTTTTATTAAAGCTTTGTCCAAGGGGAGACTCAGCCACTCCCTGAAGCTTGGGTGATTGTGCACAAGTCCTTCTATACAGGGAGCAGCAAAAATTATGATCCCCCCAGGCTTGACTGCAAAATACGCTGAAACGAGTCCTTTTTCTCCCTGCCAATAATCGATGTCACATGGAGAAGCACTGACGATGACAATATCAACCGGTTCCGTAATTTTGACCTTATATGACTCCTCTGCTAGAAGAGCGCCCTCCCTGTGGGCTTTAACGAAATCTCCCCCAAAGAGGCCTACAACTTCTCCATCGAGGTTTTTAACGGTGTTCAGTATGAAAGCGAGCCCTGCTTTTTCGGCAACTTTTTCTATTCCAGCCCGACAGGGATTCTCTGCGACTCCGAGAGGAATATCAGCTAGCAAAGCAGCAACAATATGAGTCGCTGCTGTGGTTGCATAGCCACAGATTCCAGGCTGCACAATTTTCGCTCCGCCTGAATAACCAGCATCGGAATGAGGAACAATGTCACCAAGTCCGATCAAAAGATCTGCTTCTAGGGCGTTCCTGTTTAATTGTACGGGTATTTCATAATCACCAGACATCACGTAGCCAAGGTGCACGAGGCTTTCCGTCTCATTAATATTATGCTGGTCTACTTTGAACCGCCCGTACATTGCGGGCCCAATTTTTTCCTTAATTTCTTCTTCTGTCATCACGCGATGTGTTCCTGGTGCAGTCAAAAAGCTGATGTTTTCATCTCGAACCCCATGGTAGTTCAAATATCCTACAAGAATCGGTAGGATATCGGATAAAGGGGTGTTTCTCGTATTGTCCTCAATCAGCATAACGATATTTTTCTTGCCTCGAGCTAGCTCTTTCAATGGAGCAGTGCCCGTGGGCGCATCAAGTTGCTCAATTATAGCCTTTTCCAGATTCTGCAGAGGTGGAAGCGACCGTCCCCTTCCGGTAAAACGAAGGGTTTTGTCGGGAACTTCAAACTTCTGCCATGATTCCCCAAAAGGAATGCTCATTTGCATGGCCATAATCCTCCTTAATTATTCCTAGGCAACCGTCACAACATCCTAAACGTTGTCGAGCGCAATTTTCTAACCATACTTGGTCCAATATAGAGAGGGTAACTCCAATTTTGTGTTAAAAACCTTATGGTATTCTTTGAGGCTAATTAACATGTCATTTAGCTACTTTTTCCTCAGGCTTAGTAGTTTTGTCAAATCATCTTTTTTGTCCATTTACCCATGACCGGTGGCCCATTGTACATGACTTATCTACCTTCATAAACACCACTGCACTGGCGGCCATCGCCTTCAAGATGTACGTTGTGTTGCCACAGATATGCAAGACGATCATACACTCCGGAAGGCTAATTTTGTGCTTGACTAAGGCGGAAGGCCCCGTGGGAGATGGCGACCTTCCGCCGGCTGTGCCCTAGTAGGGGTATTCCACCCCAAGCTCGGCCAGCTCTTCCTTCATGCGCTTAAATTGATCCAGATATTCCTGGCGAGGCACTATCTTGTCCATGTCGTAGACTTCCTGTATGGTCTTGCCGTAATTGTCGATGGGGATGTTTTCCTCATACTTTTCCAGGAGCTTGATGCAGATCTCGTTGGCTTTCTCTCGCGATATACGATTCCTGAAGGATGCCCTCGCCGTTTCGTGATAGAAGCGGCTTTCCAGCGGAGTCGCCCTATCGGTGAATTTATTTCGACATGTGGCACAACCCCATGGATGTCCGCCAGATGGCTCTATGGCCAAGGCATGTGCTGCAGATTCGTAGTATACCTGATCCGTTCCAGGTCCCGCATTGGCGAAGAGGTTGTTGAAGAAGGAAAGCCTGGAATTGCGAGCGATGGCCTGAGAGAGGACGCTCTGCAACCACAGCAGCTCGCGGGTCGTCGTGGACTGCCATCTCAAGTGGAAGGGGAAGTGCAGCGTCCAGATGCTTCCGTAGAGGCAGGCGCCCTCAATTGCGTAGGCCGTCTGCAGGATCAACGTTCCTTCGATCCCGCCGGCATATCCTCCGTAGACGGCCCCTGCGAGGTTCCCGAAGACGTTGCCGTAACTGCGATAGTGAAAGGACTTATTTAGCATCTGGCTGTTGGTCGTCATCTCCGTCAAGATCGAGACCATTCGTCCATCGAGATGTTGGGGGCGCACTCCCCACGAGGGGTTGGCGGCGGCGATCTGCGCCTGATCCGTCTCGGCAGTTCCGACCGAGACGGTATATACGTCGGGACGGCCGACCAATCGCTGGGCATCGCGCAGGTTCATGGCGTGTTCCATCGCTGCAGCCACCTCCGTGGGGGCGTTCGAGGTCACCTTGCGCCCCATGAAGTCCTCCAGCAGGGGGGCGCAAAGCCCGTCCAGGAGGGGCTCCTTCAAATAGGCCATGCAGGCCTTTTTGTGGATGTCGGTGCTGAAGTTGGCATCGGGGCTGAAGAGGTGGAAGGGGCGATGAACGCCGTCTTCGACCGAGCGGATGCCCAACCTCCTCTGGTCGTGACCTGCCCCGACCGTGTACTCCGGCTCGAGGCTCTCGAGCACCTCGTTTACCTCTTCTTCGGAGAACTCCATTACTCTGTGGGCGTTTTGGTGGTAGACGCCCACCCTGATGAAGAACTCCTTGGCGGCGTTCCAAACCGTATCGGCGAATTTGTCATCAGTGTTGACGACAGTCTCGCGATCCCACTTTATTTCGTATTTTTTGATTACATCCTTCATTATGGGAATGAAGCGCTTGATGATGTATTCGTTTTGGTCCCTATAAAAGGGCCCGTCCAAGGCCTTCCCGAAGACCTCCCACATGCGAAAATTTGACATGATTTTCTTCCTCCTTCGTGTTATGGGACTTTATGCAGTCCGTGCGGCGAGCTGTTTTGCAACTTCAACGGCCTCAAAGGCGTCGAAGGCCCAGCCGTCCGCTCCGATTTCCTCGGCCCACTCCCGCGACGTGGGAGCTCCGCCGATCATTATCTTAAATTTGTCGCGCACGCCGGCCTCCATGGCAATTTTGATGAACTCCTGCTGAGCTGGCATGGTCGTGGTCATGAGGGCCGACAGCCCCACGATGTCCGCCTTGTGCTTCTTGGCTTCATCTATGAAGGCAACGTGGTCAACGTCGGCGCCGAGATCTACGACTTCGAATCCGTTGGCCTGCAGCAGGAGCCCAACGACCGTCTTGCCAATTTCGTGGTAGTCGCCGGAAACGGTGCCAATCACTACGGTGGGCTTCTTGGCGGCGCCGGTTGCGGCGTACTCTTGATCTATTTTTGGCTTAAGTATTTCCATGGCGGAGATAAAGGCATCGGCCGCTACGACCAGCTCGGGCAAGAAGACCTCAAATCTCTCGAATTTTTCCCCCAACTCCTGCATTGCCTCCGTTAGGTTATCTACCACATCCTTCACTGAAATATCGGACTCAAGCAGCTCCTTTGCGATGTTGATAGCCTGCTCCGAATCTCCCGTCACTACAGCTTCCCTCAACTGTATAATTTTGTTCATTACGACTACCTCCTTGTTATGAATCTGGATATATGCATTTGGGTTTTGGTATTTAGGCAGCCCTTGAGGGGTGGACGCCCCCTCAAGGGCCAAGCGTTACTCCCTTCTTCAACTGCGGTAGGTGATATCCTGAATTTTGTATATTGATTTATTTTTTCATTTGTTTCCTGTTCATCCAATGCAGTGGTTCTTGCCCAGCAAGTACCCTGACGATTTCTTGTGCCGCTTTCTGCCTGAGCTCAACGATGGACTCTTCTGAGTAAAAAGCAATATGGGGAGTAATGATGACATTGGGAAGATTTGCTAAATCAGGAACACCTTTCGGCGGTTCGCATTCGAGAACGTCCATGGCTGCCCCAGCGATGACACCTTCTTTCAAGGCTTGATAAAGGTGATTTTCGTTGATCAACGCTCCCCTGGACGTATTGATTAAGTAAGCTGTAGGTTTCATCTTCTTAAGGGTTTCACAGTTGATGACGTGATACGTTTCGTCGGTCAAAGGGGCATGGAGGGAAAAGGCATCTACGAGCGGGAAAAAATCATCAAGGTTTTCGATCCTTCGGATATTGGCTTGGGCAAGCACATCATTCGGCACGTAGGGATCATACCCCACTACTTCCATGCCGAAGGCTGCGACACGTTTGGCAACTTCGCGGCCGATTGAGCCACATCCTAACAAACCATAGACTTTGCCCCGAAGTCTTGGAATCGGCTTTGCATCGTTAATTTGCCAAAAACCAGTTTTTACCCTATCTGCAAGGTATACCACTTTCCGGATGCTTGCAAGAAAAAGGGATACTGTATGGTCGGCGACCTCTTGAATGCAGTAGTCAGGAACATTGGCAACCATAATACCACGGCGTGTTGCCGCCTCGACATCAATATTATCGACACCAATTGCAGCGCTGACGATAATCTTGCACCTCGAAAGAGCATTGATGACATCTGCGCCTACAGTGGCAAAATTTACAAGCAAGGCGTCGCAATCAGCAACTTCCGCAAGAAGTGTTGCCGGATCATCAGAGCTAGAAAGTCTGAGTTCGGCGTCTATCGCTAACAGTTCCGCCTCCTCAATAGAAGTGTCTAAATATGCTGTGTCAGTCATAAAAACGGTATATTTTGCCAAGACTCATTCACCTCTTTACGAAATTTTCTATTCCTCATCGGTTTACATCGCAAGCTACCGTTTTCAGTTAATTGTCACCTAGTGTCAACGGTCCCTCTGGACTGTGAAATATTCGGCACGCGCTTCCCTTTCTTCAGGCGATTTCTCGTTGCATTAAGTTTATCCAATGAATTTAAAAATACCCATCGTTAAAATGGGGAAGTAGGTAAAAAGCATTAGACATACAATCATAACGGCGATAAAAGGCAGTAGGGCCACTGAAATTTTTTCAACACTTTCTTTTGAAATAGAACATGCCACGAAAAGGTTAATTCCGTACGGCGGCGTCACGAATCCTATCGCGAGGGCAAACGTTATGATCATGCCAAATTGAATCGGATCAATACCCACTTGAGTAACGATGGGAAGTAAAATGGGCGTGAGGATGATAACGGCGGGGATATTGTCAATAAAGCAGCCAATGACCAGCAGGAAGATGTTGACGATCAACAAGAGGACGAAGGGGCTATCAGACAAATTGATCAGCAACGACGCGAGTGTCTTGGGAATTTGCGCCAAGGAGAGATAGTTTGCGAATGCGATGGAAAGACCGATCATAAACATCAAGGAACCGTTAATCAGGGTCGTCTCTTTCATACTCTTGTAGATTTTTTCAAAATCAAGCTCCTTGTAAACGAACTTTCCTATAATGAAGGCATATACCACTGATACAACCGCTGCCTCGGTAGGGGTAAAGATGCCTCCATAAATGCCACCCAAGATAATTACTGGCATCATCAAAGCTTCCCACGATCTTTTTAGACTTGTAAGTACATTCTTCTTTGCACGTCTCTCGTTGCTGCCGTAATTCCCTTTTTTTGCTATGAAGTAGCTCACACACATGAGGCTAAAACCTATTAAGCATCCAGGGATGATGCCCGCAATAAACATGTCGCCAATGGATACTTGCGCGGCAATAGCGTAGATGACGAAGGGGATCGACGGAGGAATAATCACGCCAATCGTTCCTGCACTAGCAGTTAAGGCGGTGGCAAAATCCCCTCTGTAATTCCGTTCTTTCATTGCGGGTATCATAAACGACCCGATTGCAGAAACAGTAGCAGGGCCTGACCCAGAGATAGCAGCAAAGAACATGCAGGCTAATACTGTCACCATTGCCAATCCGCCCGTTGCAAACCCCACTATAGCATCGGCCAGATCGATAAGCCGCTTAGAGATGCCTCCGTTATTCATTAGTGATCCTGCAAGAATAAAAAATGGTACCGCAAGAAGAGGAAAAGAATCCAACCCCGTATAGGCCTTTTGAGCTACAAACATGAGCGGCATTGAACTGGTAAAAAACATAGAAATAGCCGTTGATACACCAATCGTTATACCAATTGGAACACCTATTAAGATAAGAATCAACATTAGCCCAAAAAGAATAACGATATTCATCATAGCGCCTCCCCCCTTCCTGATAAGGCATTCGATAGAAAATTTTTCAGCTCCAGCAGAAGGCGTGCAGTCATCAGCATCGAACCAACCGGAACAGATGCGTAAACCAGATACATAGGGATATAAAGAGCAGGAGAGGTCTGCTGCATAGAAGCTACGAACATAGTCATTTTCCAGCCCTGAAATGCAAGAAAAATAGAAAAGGCAATCCAAATGACAAGCGAGCTAAGTTCTAAGATACTCTTTGCCTTACCTTCGAGACGGTCCAACAACACCGTTACTTTCACGTGTGCGCCTTCTCTCACTGCAAAGCTCGTCCCTATCCAAGAAAACCAGAGAAACAGAAAGCGAGCCACTTCTTCGCTCCAGAATAGCGAATGATGGAAGACATAGCGCATTATAACTTGCACAAAAACAAGAACAACGTTAAATGCGAGAGTCCCCAATAAAAAATATTCTTCTATAAGGTTCAGTTTCTTGAGCATAAGTTTGCCTCCTTGCCTTGCCAAATCTCCAAATGAGACTTGTGCCTCCAAAGCTCCTGAACTATTCCACAACCCTAATTATCTGCGGTCCACTGAATTACGTTATCGATGAGTTCGTCATCCCCCACAATCTTTCGAATATCGTCATAAAGTTTAGCGCCAATCTTCACAAAGGCATCGATTTGCTCTGGCGTAAGCTCATTACATTTCATCCCTTTTTCTTCGAGGTTTGCTCTTGCCACTTTTTCTTCTTCGCTGATCAGCCTTCTCTCAGCCTCACAGAAGCGTCGTGATGCTTCTTTAACAATTTCCTGGAGATCTTCAGGAAGTTTATCGAACCAGGCCTTGCTGGTGACGAGCATAGTCGGCTCATAGACATGTCCCGTGAGCGAAACATATTTCTGCACCTCGTAAAACCTTGCCTCTTCAATTAAGACTAGGGGGTTCTCCTGGGCATCAACAGTACCCTGCTGGAGAGCCGTATAAAGCTCACCCCAGTTCATGGGAGTCGGATTCGCGCCAACGGCCCTGAAGAATGCTATATGAATTGGATTTTCCTGAGTACGGATCTTAAGTCCCTTCATATCCTCCGGTGTGTAAATGGGCTTACGATTGTTGGTCACATGGCGGAAGCCATTTTCAAAATACCCAAGGTTGTATAAGTTAATTTTGGGTAAAAACGAATTGAACGTGGACCCGAGTTCGCCATCAAGAAGTCGATAGGCTGTCTCCTTATCTTTGAAAAGGTAGGGTAATCCCATAACCTGGAACCGCTTATCGAATCCAGTGATGGTACTTGGCGTGGCACAATCCATGCCAAGGGCACCATACTGACACATTTCGACCATTTCCCTATCTCCCCCAAGCTCGCTGTTGAAGTAAAATTCAATCTTAATACGCCCACCCGCATGTTCTTCTACATATGGCACGAAAACATCCTTAAAAGTTAGATAGTATGGGTGGGTTTCAGGGGTGACGCTTCCAATCTTGAGGACATATTGTTCCTCCACAGCAATACCCACATTGGCCACCAAGCATAACAATATTGCAGCTACGGAAAAAATTGCCACTCTTTTAATCATTTTCTTTTACCTCCTTCTACTATTATTTACTATAAATTATGTATACACCAGACAAAGCAGGATATCCAAGAAAGCTTTTTGGTTTCTACCTACTGATAGTTTTCAATCAAGCTATGTCAATTTTTACTTTTACTAACTTATTTCCTAGCCATGAGTTCTATCGCTGCTTCTCTGATACGTTTCATCCCTTCTTCAATTTCATCGTATGAACGGCAATAGGCGATCCTGACGAATCCGGGAGTTCCAAAGGCATCCCCAGGAACCACTGAAACACCCTTTTCCTTCAACAAATACATGCAGAAATCGAGGGCTGAGATACCTAGTTTTTCGATGCTAGGAAACACATAGAACGCCCCTTGAGGGACAACGAAATCTATCCCGGGGATATCCTTGAGATAATTGATCACCATATCCCTGCGACGACGGTACTCAGCTACCATATCCGCAACGTAGTCATCGGCATGTCTTAGCGCAAAAGCAACCCCTGTTTGAGCAAAAGAGGTGGCACAGGACGTGATGTTTTGGTGACATTTCACTGCATAGGGTGTCATTTCTCGAGGCATTACAAGCCAGCCTACCCTCCATCCTGTCATGGACCATGTCTTGGAAGCGCTTGATGCAATGATGGAACGTTCGCTCATGCCTGGAAGGGAAAAGATGCTCAAATGTTCCCCCTCATATAGAAATTTTTCGTAACACTCGTCTGAAAGTACCCACAGATCCTTTTCCCTAGCGAGTTTCGCTATTGCAGAAAGGTCTTCCCTGGAGAGAACTGCCCCCGTAGGGTTGTTGGGAGAATTGAGAACAATGAGCTTAGTTTTATCCGTCACTGCTTTTTCAAGATCCTTGACTTGAAGACGGAATCCATTTTCCATGCGGCAGGGCACAGTAACCAGTTTTGCACCAACAATGGATAGCTGATCCGAGTACGCTGCAAAATAGGGTGCAGGGACGATAACTTGGTCTTCCGGCTCAAGGAGGGTCAAAAAGGCAACAAGCATTGCTTCCATAGCCCCAACTGTAACTAGGACATTTTTATCAGGATCGACGGAAAGACCATTTTCCTTTGAGTATTTTTCCGCTATGGCCAGTCGGAGATCTGGATCCCCTGCCATATCAGTGTAGTGGACATTACCAGCATCGAGAGATTCCTTGACGCATTCCTTTGCAGCAGGCGGCGAGTCGAAATCAGGTCGCCCAATCTCCATATGCACAATATCCCGTCCTTGTCTTTCCAGGTCCTCAGCATATGCCAGGATTTCCCGAATTCCTCCCTTAAGTGGAATATTAACCATACGACTATTGGGAAATTTGCATTTTGTTGCCATCACAACATCATTCCTCCTTACTAAATATGCGATTTTATATCTTGAGCTTACCAAAAAGCCGTATTCACAAGTTTATATCTTCAAATTGCCCAAGAAATATCGATATCAAAGGGGAGGTTATATTAAATGTTAGGACGTATACCATTGTGAAAGATGCTTTTTAGTGTAGACACAAAATTATATCTTCCAACCGGACTTTTAACGATTAGCAAACTCACAGATTGGGCCTCAACAAAAAAGCCAAAACATCTATACAACATGAACTAATGGACACATAATCACATTACATTTATGGATAAAATAGATAATTTTTATTGCGACTATGACTAAAACTGTAGCTTTCTTCTCTATTGGGATATGTAGAAACAATTTAAAAGACCAAATAAAATAGCTGGATAGAAAAAACATATTTGTATAATTTTGGTTTTATAATATTACAAGAAACGATAATTAGTAGATAATCAAAAAATATGATTTATTTTCATCATTATTCAGCAGTATGTTGTTTCAAAATTAACTTATTCTAAATGACAAATAAAGAGAGGAATGTGGCTTATTTACGCAAATATGAAGCAAAAACACGTACTCCATCTTAATATATTATTATCAAGGTACGAAAAATATTGCAATAACATATCATCCCTCTCTTTTTATATCATGCTAAAGCCGACTGTCCCTTATTCCGCATATATATGTACATGTTTGTCTTTATATATTTGAGACAGTATCATATGCATGTTCGTTTGTCAAACACCTATGTGCTGACCACGTAAAACGTTTATATGACAAATTTATTGAGGAAAAACAGAAAAGGACCACTCGTTTCAGTAGATTACTTGTGTTCACCCAAAAATTTTAAAGAAGGGCCTTGGATTGAACAAGGATATTTCCCCACAAACTTTCCACACTATTTGAAATAGAGCCCTTTTCCTATTGACAAGAGGATAAAGCCGTGATAGATTTTACTCAACTTACGGAGGGAGACATTGATAATCATGGCTCTAGTAGGAAGTATAGTAAAAATGAATAATAATTGGTGGTGGCAGGCTCGCTGAGTCTGCCGTCCGTGGCCTAAATAAATTTTAAGAGGGCCAGGGAGGCAGATCCTTCAGGATCAGTCTTCATGGCCCTCTGTTTATAAGCAAGTTATAAGTAGGTTTTTACAAAATGGAGGGCCCCTTACAGGGACCCTCCATTTTTAATTAGTTTTAAGGCTAGCCAAGGGGAGATGTTGAATGAATAGCAGAGACGAAAAAAAGGCAGAAGCAATTTCTTCCAGTTCAGAAGTACAAGAAAAAGAGATCTTGGAAACAAAAAACAAAGAAAATTATGCTTTAGAGCTTTATGAAAGCTTTAGGGGTAAAAACCCAACATTTTTGATGGAGAATAAAAATTTCATCATCATTGGGTCGATTCCGAAAACACTATTCCGGGTTAAAGACGAAATGACCATTGTGCAGTACCGTGAAGGCGATATAAATACTTATCCCAGGGAAGACTTTTTTAAGGTCGTCGATGAATATATGGAGGAAAATCTGGTTAAATCCAATCCTGAATTACCATTCGATGGATGTGGCCTTTTGGGCTACATTGGTTACGATGTCATATTGAAAAAAGGCTCGACTCTCTCTCAATTTCCAGAAGCGTTTCTCTTCGAACCCTCGGTTTATTTCGTTATGGATAAGGCCACCGGCCAAATTCTTCACTCCAGCTCGACTGAAATCACTCAAGAGATTCCCTCAAAGCCTATCGAGGGACATGCTTTTCAAAAAGAAAAACTATTTGATGAAGAACATAGTATTCACGATAGATTTTTATGCGAACTCGAGTCCGTTCCATCTAAAGAAGACTTCATACAAATGGTACATCAAGTTTTAGAACGAATTGAACGAGGTGAAGCAAACCAGGTAGTGCTATCTAGACAATTAAAGTCAAAGGGACGTATCTCTCCGATTTCACTATATAAAATCTTACGAGAGATTAATCCTTCACCTTATATGTTCATCATGGAGTTCGATGGCAAAAGCTTGGTAGGAGCGTCTCCCGAGCTCCTTTTAGAAATAAAGGACGGGATTGCTCTTACTCGCCCTATTGCGGGTACAAGACACCGCGGCAAAGACCTTCATGAAGACGATTTCTTTGAGATGGAGATGCTATTTGACGACAAGGAACGACAAGAACATCTACTACTTTTAGATCTCTCCTTAAGCGAGTTTAATGACATATGCCTTAAAGAAAGCATCAAGGTATCAAAGTATTTCGAAGTGGAAAAGTACAACAAGGTAATGCATTTGGTTTCTCAGGTAGAAGGCAAATTATGTTCCTGCATCACACCTGTACAAGCCTTAAAAGCCTCCTTTCCTGCCGGTACGGTAACGGGCACTCCAAAGAATGTAGCCATCAAGATTATTGATGAAGTCGAGCCAATCTCAAGGGGTCCTTACGGTGGAACCATTGGCTACATTGGATTCAACGGGAACTTGAAAATGAGCATAGCCATAAGGACCTTTATGCAGGTTCATGAGGAGTTAGCAATTCAAGTCGGGGCAGGGATAGTTGCAGGTTCTGTCCCTGAAAGGGAATTCCTAGAGACGCAGAACAAGGCTGCGGCCCTAGTTGAAACATTAAAAATAGCAATCACGAGGAGGGATAAAGATGCTTAAAAACTACATTGAAAAACTTACAGCAAAGGAGAATTTGTCTTATGAGGAAATGTATGAGGCCATGATGGAAATCTTAAATGGCTCTGCCTCCGAGATAGAGACGGCAGGCTTTTTAGTGGCGCTTCGAAGCAAGGGGGAAACCGTGGAGGAAATCACCGCTGCTGCAAAGGTCATGCGAGAAAAAGCAACTAAAGTAAAAGCTCCTCCGACAGCCATAGATACCTGCGGGACTGGAGGAGATGGCGTCGGAACGTTTAACATTTCCACAATTGCATCTCTGGTCATAGCCGGAGCAGGTATACCGGTGGCCAAGCACGGAAATCGCTCCATTTCGAGCAAAAGCGGCAGCGCCGACCTGATGGAAGCATTGGGCGCCAAGATTTTGTCCTCTCCCGAAGATGTAAGAGCATCCATCGCTCAAGTAAACTTTGGATTCTTCTTCGCACCGCACTTTCATAGGGCTATGAAAAACGTCGCGAGGACGAGAAAAGAATTGGGGATAAGGACACTATTTAATCTGTTAGGCCCTTTGAGCAACCCTGCCTTTGTAAATTACCAAATAATGGGCGTATATGACGACTCTCTGACAAGACCCCTTGCAGAAGTTTTAATGAATCTGGGGTTAAAGGGCGCAATGGTGCTACATGGCCACGGCGGATTGGATGAACTATCCCTTAGCGGACCTAACCACATTGCATTCTTAAAAAACGGAGAAATAAGAGAATTTTACCTTTCGCCTGAGGACGTAGGGTTAAAGCGAGCTCCGCTATCGAGTTTGCTGGCCTATTCGCCTCAGGAAAACGCAAAAATCGCGCTTGAAATCGTAAACGGCAAGGAACGAGGACCTAAAAGAGATGTAGTGGCCTTGAACGCAGGGGCAGCCTTTTTAGTAACTGGTACCGTAAAAAATTTTTCCGATGGGGTACAATTTGCCCTTCAAGTCATAGACAAGGGGCTTGCCGCCGATACGCTTTATCGGATAGTCAAATTCACAAACAGCATAGGTGAAGCAGCATGATCTTAGATGAAATCGTGAGCAAGAAAATTGAAGATCTAGAAGCCTTAAAAACTCCCAAAAAATCGCTTTATAACGTTTTAGGAACTGAGGGAATTTCTATCATTGCCGAGATGAAAAAGGCTTCGCCAAGTGCTGGGATTATCCCAGACGAACTAGATCTAGTCTCCAGAATTAAGCAATACGAGGCAGGTGGCGCCAAAGCGATCTCTGTGGTCACGGAAAAACATTTCTTTCACGGAAGTCTAGCCATGCTAAAAAAGGCACAAGAGGCGACCTCATTGCCACTTTTACGCAAGGATTTCATTTGTGAACCTTTGCAAATATACGAAAGCCTTTTTGCCGGAGCTGACGCAATACTCATAATAGCTGCCTTGATTCATGATGAGCACGAGCTATGCGACTTTGTATCCTTGGCGCACCACCTTGGGATGGAGGCCTTAGTCGAGGTTCATGAAGACGAAGAATTAGTAAAAGCAATCAAAAGCGATACAAAGATCATAGGGTTTAACAACAGGGATTTGACTAATATGACGGTGGACATCAAAAGATGCTTTCATCTTATGGAACTCTTCAGAAAGCTTGAACCTGACAGCCAAAGAAAAATCGTGGCTGAAAGTGGAGTAAAAACCAATGATGACGTGAAACTACTGGAAGAAATGGGTTTCGATGGCGTGCTGATAGGTGAAACTTTGATGCATTCGTCAAATCCCAAAAAAACATTAAAGGCCTTATTAGGTGACGGAGCATGTCATTAAAGGTAAAGATCTGTGGTCTCACAAGAAAAGAAGATGTAGATGTCGCTATAAAGGCAGGAGCTGATGCAATAGGTTTTATCTTGGCACCAAGCCCGAGGAAAGTGGATATCGATACAGCAAAGAAATTGGCACGCGATATTCCGCCTTTTGTATCGGTAGTAGCCGTTGTGAGGGATCCTTCTTTGGAGCTGATGAGCCAAATCATCGAGAGCAAAGTTTTTGATGCAGTCCAGTTTCACGGCTGCGAAAGCGTAGATTTTGTATCCAAGTGTCCGCTTAAAACGATAAAGGCCATAGCGGTAGCGGATGAAAAAGACGTCTTACTCGTTCACCTTTACGAAAAGGAAGTAAACTTCATGCTCTTTGACACAAAGCTTGGAAAGCTTTTTGGCGGCACAGGCAAATCCTTTAACTGGCAGTTGATAAAAAATTTTAGACCCCATAAACCATTCATTCTGGCCGGTGGCATTGGGCCGGAAAATTTAGAAGATGCCATCAAACATGTGGATCCTGACGCTGTAGATACAAACAGCGCCTTGGAAGTAGCTCCCGGCATCAAGGACAAAAAGAAAATTTATGAATTCATGAAAAAAATTAAAAGCATTAACAATGTGTAGGAGGGAGAAAAATGGTACTTAAAGGATATTTTGGACGATTTGGTGGGAGATTTGTCCCGGAGACGCTAATACCGGCACTGGAGGAGTTAGAAAGGGTTTACCTTGAGGCTAAAGATGATCCATCATTCATATCGCAATATCATTATTTGCTCAAGGAATACTCCGGCAGGCCCACTCCCCTTTATTTTGCGGACCGTTTGTCAGAATACCTGGGAGGCATAAAGCTCTACCTCAAGCGTGAGGACTTAAACCATACCGGTGCACATAAAATTAATAACGTCATCGGACAGATACTACTGGCACGTCGAATGGGAAAAAAGCGGATCATTGCCGAAACAGGCGCAGGCCAACATGGACTGGCAACTGCGACAGCTGCTGCAAAATTTGGACTTGAATGTCATATATATATGGGCGTTGAGGACATTCATCGTCAGGCACTAAACGTCTATAAAATGAGAACCTTAGGAGCTCGGGTGATTCCCGTAAATTCCGGCAGCAAAACCCTTAAAGACGCCACCAACGAAGCAATCAGAGATTGGGTAACCAACGTAGCAACTACTCACTACGTAATCGGGTCAGTGGTGGGACCTCACCCCTACCCCATGATGGTGCGAGATTTTCAACGTATCATTGGCGATGAGGCGAAAGAACAAATATTGGAAAAGGAAGGCCGTTTACCCGACCTTTTGGTCGCTTGCGTAGGAGGCGGCAGCAACTCGATTGGATTGTTTTATCCATTTGTAAATGACAGGGAAGTAAAGATGGTGGGGGTAGAAGCCGCAGGATACGGGATAGAAACGGGCCAACACGCAGCGGCCTTGACCGGCGGCACTATTGGAGTATTGCACGGATCTCGCTCCTATGTTCTGCAAGATGAATATGGCCAGATTATGCCCGCTGTCTCCATATCAGCCGGATTAGATTACCCGGGGATCGGTCCGGAACACAGTTTCTACCACGAAACCGGTAGGGTTTATTATACTTATGCCTCTGATAACGAGGCAATCGAGGCTTTCAAGCTTTTATGCGAAACGGAAGGCATCATCCCGGCTTTGGAGAGCGCCCACGCTCTGGCTTACTTGATGCGAGAATATAAAAACATCAGGCCTGGATCGCTCGTAATCCTTTGCCTCTCGGGAAGAGGAGATAAAGATATGGATGCCCTGAAGGGAAAACTTTTTAAGGAGGAGGAATAGATATGAATACGTTAAGAAAAGCTTTCGATCGCGGCAAAATATTAATACCTTATATAACAGCCGGTGATCCTGATTTGGAAACTACGGCGGAAATCATCAAGGAACTCGATAATATAGGGGTTGGAATTATAGAGGTTGGCATGCCCTTTTCGGATCCGCTTGCAGATGGTCCTGTGATCCAGGCAGCATCTCAACGAGCGCTGGCCAAGGGAGCGACGATTACAAAGATATTTGAGATGCTAAATGAAATCAAAGGACATATTAGTACTCCAATCGTACTAATGGGATATTTTAATCCCATTATAAAGTACGGCGAAAAATCTTTCGTGCAGGACGCCCTGGCCTGTAATGTATCCGGCATACTTATCCCCGACTTGCCCTTTGACGAAGGTAAGGAGTTTTATGACCTTTGTTTAGACCAGGGGTTATGCCCCATCTACATGGTGACGCCAAATACGAAAGAGGATAGGTTAACTGAAATTGGAAAAGTCACGAAGGGGTTTTTGTATTGCGTATCACTTCTTGGCATAACAGGAGACAAAAGAGGCCCCATAGAAGAGATAAAGACCTATATGGAAAGGGTAAGAGCACGCGTTTCCGCTCCGCTTGCACTTGGTTTTGGGATAGATAGCCCCGAAAAAGTAAAAGCTGTAAAAAATTACACAGATGGCATAGTCATAGGAAGCGCAATAGTTAACATCATAGCCGAAAATTCAAGCTTGGGAAGGGAAGCCCTCAAGGAAGAAATATCAACATTTACATCAACCCTTCTAAGGGTCCTCAAAGAACCCCCTTGTCAATAAGAAGCTCCGGGGTTGTAGGTATTAAAAAGGCGAGGAAGGGATCCTCGCCTTTTTGTTTGCTAAAAGATCGCGTAATCTGTATCCTTTGGATCACATACAAACATGTGTCCCGGTGAATGAGTTATAGCAAAGGGAGGTTTGCTTGCCATTAGAGCTGCCTGTGGCGTCACGCCGCAGGCCCAAAATACCGGCACCTCACCCCGATTTATTGTGACAGGATCGCCAAAGTCTGGTTTGTTTATGTCCTTTATCCCAATGATGGAAGGTTCGCCTATGTGCACAGGGGAACCATGGACGGCTGGGAAACGACCTGTTGTCAAAACTGCCTTGGGCACTTGATGAGCCGGAATGGGCCTCATGCTCACGACCATGGGACCCGAAAGCCTTCCTGCCGGCACGCACTGGATGTTAGTTATATACATGGGAACGTTGCAGCCGCATTCGATGTGACGAACGGGGATGCCGGCATCGAGCAATGCCGATTCAAAGGTAAAAGAACAGCCTAAAAGAAAAGCCACGAGATCATCGCGCCAGTAAGAGGTTATATCTGTTGGCTCTTCTAAAAGCTCCCCTTTTTCCCAAACCCTGTATTTGGGCAAATCAGTCCGCAAGTCTGCTCCTTTTGCCACAAGCTTCGGCTCTGGATCCCCTGGTTCAGTTATATCAAGCACCGGACACGGCTTCGGATTTCGTTGTGCAAACACGAGAAAATCATAAGCCCAATCCTTTGGCAGTATAACCAGATTTGCCTGGACGTGTCCTTTAGCCATTCCAGCAGTAGGGCCTGTCCACTCTTTCTTCCTTATGGCTAATCGAACTTCTTGCGGACTTTTTTGAGCGTAATCTATAGCCTTCATAGCTTTATCACCTCAGACATTGGCCTAATCTTTATGCCGGCTGCCTCCAAACCTTTCCTTATCTCAGTGGCCATTTGAACTGCCTTGGGCGAGTCTCCGTGCAGACATATGGAATGAGGCTTAAGATCGATGATATGGCCATCGATGGTCTCAACCTTCCCTTCCTTGACCATGCGGACCACCCTTGCTACGGCCAACTCAACGTCATGTATCATAGAACCAGGAACTTTGCGCGGTACCAATGTCCCGTCTGCTTGGTAAGCCCTGTCGGCAAACGCCTCGGCAGCATATGGCACCCCGACTTCAGCAGCTGCTTTATCGAACTCGGAATTTGCTAAGCCAAGCAAAATTAACCCTTCACCAGCATCCTTCACGGCCTGAGCTATTGCAACCGCTAAGGCATTATTTTTGACAGCTTGATTGTAAAGCGCTCCGTGAGCCTTGACGTGCTGTAATTTAATTCCCACGGCGTTACACACCGCTTGCATTGCACCTATTTGATACAAGGTGTAGGCATAAACTTCATCGGGCGTCACATCAATATTTCTTCGACCAAAGCCCATTAAGTCCGGGTAACCTGGATGAGCTCCTACGGCCACAACTTTTTCCTTGGCAGCCTTCACAGTCGTGAGCATCACGACGGGGTCACCAGCATGAAATCCACAGGCAATATTGGCTGAACTCACAAATTGCAAAACGGACTCATCATCGCCCATCTTCCAAGCTCCAAAGCTTTCGCCCAAATCGCTGTTTAAATCTATGACATACATTGAACACACCTCCTAAAGACAAATCTATTCGAGCTCTTCTACAGTTACATCATAAGTTTTTCCATCTATTTTAAGCATCCAATGGTAAATTCCCTTATCCTTCGGTTCTTTTTTTGGGAAGACTCTGCGAGATCTATAGGAAGCTCGAAGCTTTAGCAACTCTTTTATTTGTTCTCTTTCAGCTCTTGTAGCAGCGATCGATTCCTCCAAAGATATAGCCTTAAAACTTACGCTTTGTCCTGGTATACGCTGCGCCAAAGTGGCTATATCGGGAGTACACAAAACAGCTATTTTGGTGTAACCTCCCGTAGTTTGCCTATCTGCCAACATGCATATAGGTCTGCCGTGACCCGGCACTTGAACAGCACCTAATGGAATAGCATCTGAAATGATGTCAGCACCGGATTTATGCTCTATCGTCTCTCCCTCGAGCCTATAACCCATCCTATCGGCTTCATTCGTTATCTTATATTCCGACTCTAAAAAAGTCTTTATGCCCTTCTCCGTGAAGGCGTCATCCTGGGGACCTAAAACCACACGTAAGGGCAAATCCGGCCCTCTTTCGGGCCTTAAATATTCGGGACAAATGAAATCGGCAGCAAGCCATGTTAGAGGTTTTAAAGGACCTGTTGAAATCTCATCTCCTGCCTTTAGAGCTCTACCTTCTAGCCCTCCTACGTTAGCTCTTAAATATGTAGATTTGCTTCCCATTATTAAAGGTACATCGATGCCACCGGAAATGCAAAGATACGATCTACAGCCTTTCCCCTTAGGAGAAGTTACAGAAATTACGTCTCCTGCCGTAACTTTTATCGATTGCCATAAAGGCGCTTCAATTTCGTTTATGGTAAATTCTATTTCTGCTCCCGTTAAAGCTATGAGGCCTTCGCCTTCCGCCACGGTAAGCGTGGGTCCCATCACTGTGATTTCTAACGCCGCTTCCTGAGGATCGTTTCCAACCAATATGTTCCCAATCTTTAAGGCTTGAGGGTCCATAGCCCCTGCCACCGGCATTCCTTTACCCTGATACCCCCAACGGCCTAAATCCTGGACGGTCGTAAGAAGTCCCGGCGTCGATACTTCAAAGATCATTCAGCCTCACCACTTTTCGGAAAAATTTCAGGCTTGTATTCCCTGGCTGCAACTTTAGCTGCTATTTCATCGTATTCTTCTTTGGCAATGCTTTGAAACCTAACCCACATTCCTGCATCGATTAAAAAAGGCGGTTCGCCCTCGGGGTCAAAAAGCCTCAAGGGTGTCCTTCCTATTAACTGCCATCCACCCGGGCTTTCTATGGGATATATCCCCGTTTGTTTTCCAGCTATTCCAACACTTCCTGCCGGAATAACCTTTCGCGGCTCTTTTAGCCTAGGCGTGGCAAGGGTTTCGTCCATGCCACCAAGGTAGGAAAAACCAGGCGTAAAACCCAACATATAACAGTAGTAGTCTGGCGCTGTATGTCGGCGTATTATTTCTTCTTCTGTAAGGCCCGTGTGGCTTACCACATTTCCCATGTCGGGGCCAAATTCACCACCGTAACATACCGGGATTACTATGGTAAGTCCTCCTTCCGAAATTTCACCTTTGGTTTTCTGGGCCAAAATTTTTAGCCTTTCAAAGAAAGGTCCTACATATTCTACTTCCACAGGGTCAAAATAAACCGCCAAAGACCGGTAGGTTGGAACCATCTCCACAATACCGCCAAGCTGGGCACATTCGATGTATCGACGAAGCTGCTGCACTTTAGCATTCGTTTTCATATCTATGCTGTCCCCAAATTCCACAATTACAGCGCTATCGCCCGCATATAGGATCTTTGGTTCAAGATATTCAGCCACTTAAACACACCTCTTAATTCGCTAAACTTAAAAATAAAGGCAAAGAGCCATCAGATTTGGGCCCTTTGCCTTTTGAAAGCTATTTAAACATCGTAAAGATTCTGCCAAGCGATATGATACCCATCCACAGGGTTATCGCCACCATGAAATAACCGGCAACCGTAAGCCAAATGGGGTGTTTGTACTCTCCTACTACTTCCTTTTTATGTGCGGCTAACAAGACGGACAAAAGTGCCAAAGGAAGGATCAAACCATTGACTGAACCAGCGAAGATCAACAGTGTAACTGGTTGTCCAACTGTTACGAGAACTATAGTCGAAGTCACAATAAAACCAATAATCCACCAACGGTTATTCCTCTGGATGGCCTTAAACAAGGTCTGCAAGAAAGATATTGAGGTAAAGGAGGCACCCACGACCGATGTTATCCCGGCTGCCCACAAGATGACACCAAACATCCTATAACCAATTTCGCCCGCTCCGAGTCTAAACGCAGAAGCAGGGGGATTGGATGGATCCAAAGTATGACCCGCCCACACCACTCCGAGTATTGCCAAAAAGAGCAGTATCCGCATAATTCCCGTTATTATGATCCCGTTTGTCGCCCCGCGAGTGACATCTTTAACGCTCTCAATGCCACAAATCCCTGCATCTAGAAGCCTATGAGCACCGGAGAAGGTGATGTAACCTCCAACGGTACCTCCAACTAGTGTAATGATGACCATCCAGTCAATTTGAGATGGCATGAAAGCCTCTCTTACAGCAACTCCAACGGGGGGTTTGGTAACAAATGCTGTATACAAGACAAGAGCAATCATGATGAACCCCAACACCTTGGTAAATTGGTCCATGGCACGACCCATTTCCTTAGACAGAAACAACGCAATTCCAATACACGCGCTGATAATGGCTCCCCATGCAATGGGCAATCCGGTAACCACATTCAAGCCCATCGCAGCTCCCGCAACATTGCCTATGTTAAACACCAGGCCACCTAGGGCAACCAAAAAGGCGATGAGATACCCAAGACCTGGAAACACCTTGTTTGCCACATCCTGAGCACGCATCTCAGAAACAGCTAATATTCGCCAAACATTTAATTGCACGACTAAATTGATGATTATGGATACGACGATAGCAAAAGCAAAAGAAGCCTTTAATTGGCTGGTAAAAACAGCCGTCTGCGTCAAAAATCCAGGCCCTATGGAAGCCGTAGCCATTAAAAACGCAGCTCCTAACAAAATGCTCAGTGTTTCTTTCCTGCTTCTTTGGTCAGCGCTACCGACTGATTGTTGTTGTGTCACGCTCTACACCTCCTGTGGATCTTGTCAAGCTCTTTGTAAAAGTATCTGCTCAAAAACTTCGGCAAACGCCTGATAAGCCTCGTCACCGTATAAATAAATGACGATCTCTTTAAGCGAGGTCTCTTCTTCCTCTTCTATGTAGTAAATCATCTCTTCTAACATTGCCCGCGCGCAAACGTCATAAGACACAGCCCCTACACCTGTTCCAAGTGCAGGAAGGGCAACGCGCTCAATTTTAAGTTCGTCACACCGTATAAGGACATTTTGCGTAGCCTCACGAATTATCCTCTCGCTTGTTTTGAAATCTTGACCCATAACGACAGCATGAATGACATAATCAACCTTTAAATTTCCAGCACCAGTCACTACGGCCTCGCCTATCTTAACAGGCCCAATTGACACCGCTTCCTTTTCTATCTCATCACCTCCCTTTCTTTTTATAGCTCCTGCGACACCGGAACCCATCCAAAGGTGATTATTTGCAGCATTTACAATGGCGTCGCCGTCATAAGCCGTTATATCACCATTGCAAAGCCTTATCATGACTGTTTTCACGCGAGCTTCCGTAAGCATTTTTCTCCCTCCCTTCAAGAGAAATATCTTGATCTTATTATTATGCTTAAAGATTGTGCTATCAATCTCGTGCTTTATGACAATACCACATATCCAAAGCGGGGACAAACCGTTATTTTGAGCGCTTTTAACCAGCAATGTGCCAGAGGATGTTTATCGGCAATGCTAATAAAAATAAATTACGAAACCAACTAACGCCCAATTCAACCATATTTTTAATAGGCCTTGGCAAACACGGCCATTCTACCGCCTTGTTTTTTGGTATAAAAACAGGTCCTCTCAGTTGAATCGTCCAATAAGAAGCATCGAATGGTAGCAGTGGTGGCTTCTTTTATCGCTCTTTCGTCCTCTGGGGTGCCGGCAAAGCAAGCCTTGATAAATCCTCCTTTTTCGTTCAATGCCTCTTTGAACTCCTCAAAGGAATTCACTTGATAGGTGTTTTGTTCGCGAAACGTCCTTGCCCTTTCTAATAAATTGCCTTGAATGTCATCTAAAAGTTTGGGAACTTCCCGATCCACCGCATCAAGAGATATATTTATTACTTCGGTCGTATCTCGTCTAACTGCACGTAAACGTGAAGATGCCAACTCGGCTTCCCCCAACTCCAGTCGTAAAGGAATACCTCTTTGTAGATGATAAAAGAATCTATCACCAGGTCTCATGTGAAATTGAGTATCCAAAATAACCTGGTCCCTGCCCAAGGCTTTCTTTAGCCTTTCTAAGATATTTTTTGCTTCAGGTAATATCTTATCTTGCAATCGACTTTGATCGGGACTAATGGGTATAACGACGACCTTCACAGGTGCTACATTTGGCGGCAAAACAAGACCGTCATTATCGGAATGGGTCATGACAATTGCGCCTATCAAACGCGTGGACGCGCCCCAGCTGGTCGTCCAAGCGTACTCTAATTCTCCCTCTTTATTTTGAAATCTTATATCGAAGGCCCTGGAGAAATTTTGTCCCAAAAAGTGACTAGTGCCGGCCTGCAAAGCGCGCTTGTCTGTCATCATGGCCTCGCATGTATAGGTATTTTCCGCACCGGGGAATCTCTCCCCCTCTGATTTTTCTCCTACTATGACCGGAAGGGCCAAGACCTCCTCCATAAAAGAACGGTAAACCTCCAACATTCGAAGCGTCTCTTCCATGGCTTCTTCTCGAGTGGCATGAGCTGTGTGTCCCTCCTGCCATAAAAATTCTGAGGTACGCAAAAACAGTCGAGGTCTCTTCTCCCAACGTACCACATTACACCACTGATTGATTAATATTGGAAGATCCCTCCACGATTGCACCCATTTGCTGTACATGTGACCAATCACTGTCTCCGAGGTCGGCCTGACAACTAAGGGTTCTTCCAGTTCCTCGCCTCCAGCATAAGTGACGACAGCGCACTCCGGAGAAAATCCTTCTACATGCTTGGCTTCTTTTTCCAAGAAGGAATTTGGAATTAAAAGAGGAAAATAGGCATTCACATGCCCCGTTTCCTTAAAACGCTCATCTAGTTGACTTTGTATAGATTCCCAAATTGCATACCCCGTTGGACGGATCACCATACAACCCCTCACGGGGGCGTAATCGGCCATTTCTGCTGCCTTGATGACATCTAAATACCATTGCGAATAATCTTTCTCCCGGGGCGTGATATTACGTGCCATTGCCATTCCTCCTACATTGTTAATTTATGAATTGATGATCCCTTCGTCGCTTAACAGACTCATCATTCTATCTTGGTTAAACCCAACTATAAATTTATCTCCTATTTGAACGACGGGAACGGACAATTGATGAGTACGACGAACAAGCTCCATAGCTGCATTTCTGTCAAGGCTTATATCAATCACCTGGAACTGAATCCCTTTGCTTAATAAAAATTCTTTGACCCTTTCACAGGCAGCACAGGATGGACTTGTGTAGACTCTTACTAACATATTATAAACCACTCCTTGTACACTTTTTTTTAAAACAAAATAGCAACCCAAAACGGAACGATTAATATCGACGCAAAAGTACTCGCCGCAACGAGGTCTGCGGCGTATTTGTGATCCATATTCATCCCCCTGGCAACTATAAAGGCGTTCACTGCCACAGGCATGGCAGAAACTAGTATAACAGCGTTTCGAACATTATGGGCAACTGGCCAAAGGGAAAACAAAAACATGACCAAAAAGGGATAAACTATCACCTTCATCAAAGTATCTACCCATGTAGTCCTGACAGACTTGACGATTTCTTTCAACTGCATATCGGCCCCAAGTATTATTAACGCCAAACCGGTTGCCGCTTCACCCAACATACGAAGCACATCATCTACCCAGTGAGGTATTCGTATATGCAAAAAAGAAGAACATATGAAAGCGAAAATACAGGAAACAATGAGCGGATTTTTTGCCGCTTCCTTGGCCGTCTTCAAAAGGGTATTTAAGTTAATCTTCCCATAAAGGCCGATTTGTCCCCACATCACGGACAGAATTTGATAACCTACGAGCGAAACGCCAAGGTATTTAGACACGGCCATGACTCCCGCGTCCCCCATTGCAAGCGAAACTACCGGAATGCCCATATATATATTGTTTGATCTGATGCACGTCATGAGCGAAACGCCAAGCCTTTTTCGATCTTTTTTCCAAGGAGAAAAAATAAGGGATAAAAAAGGCATTATCAAAAAAGAAAGATATACCGCACATAAAAGATTCACATCATCCCTGTTTATTCCGCCAGAATTGTATATCGTTCTGAAAAGAAGCGCTGGCAGGATTCCCCAGTAAAGTATGCCTCCCAAATCATCGCTATCAGATTTTATAATTTTCATGAGACGCAAAAACCATCCTACCCCCATAATAGCTATCAAAGGCAAAACGATCGTTACATACTGCATTCAATTTTCTCCTCTCGCTCAAACATCTAGAAGTATATTAAAAATTATATATGTTTTCATAAAAGGAATTTACTAATCTCCGGCAAATGCTAAACTTTTACATGGAGGTGGATCGACTTTGGAAGCTCTCATGCACAAGAAAAATTTAACGGCATTTTTGAAGATGTTACAACTTCTTCCGGGAGAAATCACTGCCTGCAAGACCATGCCAGCACAAGAAGCCGAGTTTGGCCCGTGGCCACAGATCAATCCCCAGCTAACGAATGCACTAAAGGAGCTTGGAATAAAAGAACTTTACCTACACCAAACAAAAGCGATCGATATGGCATTGGCAAAGAAGAACGTCGTAGTTGTCACGCCTACGGCCTCAGGCAAGACTTTATGTTATAACATCCCTGTAATTCACTCAATCTTAGAAAACCATTCTTCCAGGGCCCTTTACATATTTCCAACGAAGGCGTTAAGCCAAGATCAGCTAGCCGAGATTAACGCGATAACGAATAAAATTGACATGCCCATATCCACCTGCACTTACGATGGGGATACGCCCCCTGATATACGCACTAAAGTCAGGGCTGCGGGGCATGTTGTTGTCACAAACCCTGACATGTTACATATAGGCATTCTACCGCACCATACGAAATGGATAAAGCTATTTGAGAATTTGCGATACGTGGTCATAGACGAGCTTCATACTTACAAAGGCGTATTTGGTTCCCATATGTCAAATGTAATAAGAAGACTTAAAAGAGTTTGTTCCTTTTACGGATCAAATCCCACGTTCATACTATGTTCTGCTTCAATTTCAAACCCCGCGGAACTTGCTGAAGGTTTGATCGAAAATCATGTTGAGTTAATCACCAATAACAGCGCTCCAAGAGCAGAAAAACACGTTCTCATATATAATCCTCCCCTGATAAATAAAAACCTTGGCATAAGAGCGTCATCACTTGCGGCTACAGCCGATATTGCAGCTCAAGCCATAGCAAACGGAATAAGCACAATAGTCTTTACGAGGTCAAGACTAAACGTCGAACTTTTGCTGACCTATATTAGGGAAAACTTAAAAAGGTTGCGCGTTGATGAAAATTTAGTAAGCGGGTATCGAGGCGGATATCTACCCAAAGAACGCAGAAAAATAGAAAAAGACCTAAAAAGCGGAAAAATCTTGGGCGTCGTGAGTACAAATGCCTTAGAACTTGGAATAGACATAGGAAGCCTTTCTTTAGCCGTCATACACGGATACCCTGGAAGCATATCCTCGGCATGGCAACAAATTGGAAGGGCAGGGAGACGCTCTGGGCACTCAGCTGCCATTCTTGTAGCTTCATCCGCACCTCTTGACCAATTCATAGCTACAAAACCAAATTATTTCTTCGGCGGTTCGCCGGAACTGGCTAGAATAAACCCTAACAATTTATACATATATGTAGACCACGTTAAATGTTCGGCTTTTGAGTTGCCCTTCGCGCAGGATGAATCATTTGGAATAACTAATCCAGAGGAAGTGCTTGAATACTTGTCACAATACGAAGTCCTACATTTCGCAGGATCGCGGTACTTTTGGCAGTCCGACTCCTTCCCCGCTCAAAACATGTCTCTTAGAAGTGCGACGAATGAAAATTACGTAATAATAGATGTCACTGAAGGCCATAAGCCCAGAGTCATCGGGGAAGTCGATAGACCGAGCGCTCCCATGTTAATTCATCCAGAGGCAATATATTTCCACGATGGCAAAAGCTATCAGGTCATTGAACTTGACACCAAAGGCATGCGATGTTACGTGAAGAGCGTATCCGTGGATTACTATACAGACGCAGACCTGGCCACTCACTTGAAAGTATTAGACATATTTACAGAAAAAGGCAACTGGGGCTTAGGTGAGGTCTTATTGACCTTTCGCCCAACCGTTTACAAAAAGATCAAGCTCATGACCCACGAAAATGTCGGATATGGTCACATACACATGGACGAAGATGAAATGCATACAACCGCCTGTTGGATCAAATTAGAAAAGAAATTCACCGATATACTGGGAGAAGAGCGCTTGAGTACAGGCCTTTTAGGAATATCGCATCTATTTCGAGCCATTGCACCTTTGTTTTTAATGTGTGATCGAGGAGATATCAGGGTTCACAGCATGGTACGCGATCCCATGTTTAGTGCTCCGACCATTTATATAGCGGATAATGTCCCCGGAGGCGTGGGACTTGCAGATAGAGCCTTCGCATTGAAAGAAAAACTCATCGACGCAGCTTTCGAGGCAATAGAAAGTTGCCCTTGCTCGGACGGATGTCCCGCCTGTACAGGTGCTTTTGGAGCCACGATGAATGCAAAGGGTCCAACCATGGCTTTGCTTGAAATTTTAAGATCACAGGAAGATCTCAAATGAAGGGTGATAAACATTCACGCCTGGAGCAAATACTTGGCGAGCTAAAACCTGAAAATAAAAAGAAAGAGATCTGCGAAGTAAGGGGGCTTCCTCCAGGGCAATTTTTGGATGAAGATGTATATTTGTGTGAAATCAGACACGAGATACCGAGGGAAGTTGATGTAAATGAACACAAACAATGTATAAAAACACTTTCCTCCTGGGGCGCAGGGGAACCCCTGGTCTTTTTCGATTTAGAGACCACAGGGTTAGCTGGAGGAACGGGAACATACGCTTTCTTGGCAGGAGTAGGCTTTTACGAAAAAAACGACTTCGTCATTCGCCAATTATTTTTATGCTCACCAAGAGCAGAGCGGGCCTGGCTTTCAAGGTTGTTGGATATAATTCCACCCAAACCCGCTTTTGTTACCTATAACGGTAAAAATTTCGATCTTCCTTTGATTAATACACGATTTTTATTATCCAGGATGAAACCCATTGAAGAATCTGGACACTTAGATTTGCTTCACCTCGTAAGAAGACTGTGGAAAAGGCGCATAGGTTCATGCGCATTATCTAACGTAGAAAGGCATATTTTATATATAGACCGAAAAACAGAAGATGTCCCGGGTTGCATAATACCGGAATTGTATAAGATGTTTCTTAAAACAGGAGACGCTGCCGCTTTAAGCGGGGTTTTTTATCACAACGAAATGGACATATTGTCACTCTGCATGCTGTTTTACAAGGTAGCTTTGACTCTTATGGGAAACAGCGCGGATCCCTTTGAGATAGATCGTGCCGGAGACGCTTGGTGCGACCGCGACTTAAATAGGGCAAATCGTCTATGGAGAAAAGCTGCAACTCTAGAACCCCCTGCTAAAAACGCAATTTGGAAATTAGCAATGGAAAATAAAAAAATGAATAATTACTACGAGGCATTGTCGCTATTGATGAAGCTTTACAACATGGACTACAAAAAGATAGATGTGGCCGTTGAAATCTCCAAGTTGTACGAACATAAATTAAAAGACCCGCAAACTGCTTTGATGTGGGCGGAAAGTGCAATAAAAGATTTTCTCAAGTACCGCCCATTAGTAAGAGCACAGCAGAGTAAATGGACAGAACTTCTTAAACGAGTAGAGCGTTTGAGGAGAAAAGTTGGCTAAGCTCGATATAACGTAACCAACATAAAAGCCCCTAATCAGGGGCTTTTATGTTGGCTTTATTTCTTAATATTGGCGATATTGGGCTATGAAGCATGTTTCTTCGTAAACAAGGATACCACTATAAAAACTATGAGCGAGATTAGGGCAGCAAATATTTCTACAGGAGCCCCAAAGAGAGAAACTCCCCCAATGATTCCCCACAAGGCCAGTATTGAGCCTATTATCAAAGAAGCCAGAGCTCCTTCTTTTGTGGCTCCTTTCCACAGGAACCCGCCAATAACCGGAACGAAGACTCCTGCAGTATACATGGTATAGGAGTAAATTAAAGCATCAATGATCCCAGGGACTATCAATGCAATAATTAAAGACAAAATGCCGATGACAAATGTTGAAATACGCGAGACTCTGAGCAATTCCTTTTCTTTATCTACTTCGCTTACATGAAATATCTCAATCCAAAAATCTTTAACAATATGGGACGTAGCTGCCGATAGCAGCGAATCGGCCGTAGACATTATTGCAGCCAGGAGTGCTGCCAAAATAACCCCCCCAAGCAACGGCCCCATCAGGCTTTTCAATATCCAAGGCACGGCCATGGAAGCATCCTCTAAATCAGCAAGTGCATTGGCACCCATGCCCATAATGGCAGGGAAAAAACTAACTATGACTAAGACTACTCCCCCAACTAAAGAAGCATTTCTAGCTGTCGTCCCGCTTTTCGCTGCAAAGAGTCTTTGATAGAAATCTTGGCCTATTAGAGTATACATCACTGTGGGAAGAAGTAGCCACATAATGCTTGACGTGCTCATGCCCCAAAAGCTAAAGTATTCCGGACCTACCCCCTTGGACTGAAGGAGCAATTCCATGCCACCAAATCCTCCTGTGTGGCCCAATACGACGTTTGCCGCAAGAATAACACCAATTGCCGCTAGAAGCATCTGTATTAAATCGGTAATAGTAACAGCCCAAAGCCCACCCGCGGTAGTATAAATGATGAATACGAGGGTTGCGATGATGGCTCCCGTATTCCCGGTTATCCCCAAAATGCCCAAAGCTCCCCTTGCGGAAAGCACCTGCGCAGCCAATATTCCTATAAGTGCAACAATCGAAAGCAGCGAACCTAGAGCTCGAATCGTCTTCCCACCATAACGTCTTTCCAAATAGTCAGGAACAGTATAAAAGGCAAGATCGCGGAATTTTTTAGCCGTAACGAGACCAAGTAATATCAACCCTATGCCACAGGAAACACCGTACCATGCGCCAGATAAACCATATTTAAATCCGTATTCTCCGCCACCCATCACGGCGCCGCCGCCAAAATGAGTTGCGGCAAGAGTGGCCGCACACAGTACAATGCCAAGCCTCCTACCAGCTAATAGGAAATCTGTCATTCCCTTGATGTATACCCTGCCCACCCACCAACCAACCAGCAACATTGCTAACATATAAAAAATAACTATGTATAACACAACATCACGCCTCCTTTATTTTAAAGTGCAAAACCTTTCTGCCAAAGCTTGTCTACATCTACTATTAGATTGACTAGATTGACACAAAAAAGAGATTTACAGTGCTTTTTAATTAAGAAAACATTGGAAGCAGCAGATCATCTGATAAATCATTTCGTTAGCGAGTTTATAGTATATCACAAAAATCAAAGAAGATAAATCACTTTTTTCGGGAGATTTGAGTTAAGATAAGTATAACTACAACTTAATTTTAAGTAGTATTTAAAATATAATAGACCAAACGGTAATGGGAGATGAATGAGATTGTTCATAAGTCCAACTTATGGTCCTCTTGAACTTGAACAGGTAGTGCAGCGGATGTGTGCCTTTATGAAGAAGGAAGGGGAATACCGAATAATTGTCGGAACTGATTCTCAGCCCCTAATGCGCAGTACCCTTTTCGTTTCAGCTATAGTAGTTCACAGAATCGGTCGCGGTGGAATATATTTTTATAGGAAAACATATGATTTAAAACCCTACTCCACCAAAGAACGCATTTTAGCCGAAGCTTCTATGAGCCTCGTTCTTGCCAGCGAGATCTTGCAGTTACTTGCCCGTGATATTGTGCTCAGTGAGCATTACAGGCAGCTGCTTGAAATACATCTTGACGTGGGAGAAAAAGGACTTACAAGAGAGATCTTAAACGTGGTCGTTGGAATGGTAAAAGGAAGCGGCTATGTAGCGCAGATAAAACCCGATGCGTTCGCCGCTTCCTGCGTGGCAGATAAACATACTAAAAGCGCTTAGCCTTTTAGCGTAACTTCATATCCCACTTCATCCAAAGCATTTATAACGCTTTCCAGGTTATCGGTATTCACTGTAATCTCTTTGTTTTCCATATCTATCTTAAACTCAGAAACGCCGAGACTATTTAACGCCTCAGATATGCGCTTTGCACAGTGATGACAGGACATCTCCGGAACACTTAAAACGTATTGCACCATATTTTCATCCCTTCTTTCATGTATATTATTTACTCACTTTCTAAAAGACTTTTTAAAGAATCAAGATCCTTCTTAAATTTTTTGCACGTCAATTCCAAGGGACGAGGCGACGTCATATCAACCCCGGCAACTTTCAAGGCATCCACGGGATCTACGGAGCTACCCAAAGAAAGAAAGCGCAAATAGCGATCTACGGCTGCCTCCCCTTCTTCCAATATGCTCGTAGCTATTGCCGTAGCGGCCGAATAGCCAGTGGCATACTGATAAACATAGTAAGCGTCATAGAAATGTGGTATCCGAGCCCATTCCAAGGACAATTCGTCATCTATAAACAACGTATCGCCGTAATGTTTTTCGTACAAATTCTTCCAAACCATGCTAAAATCTTTGCTTGTCAACGGCTTGCCCTTTTCTGCGTTCTTATGCACCTCAAGTTCAAATTCTGCAAAAAGCAACTGTCTATATACTGTAGTGCGCACTTGTTCCAAATCATAATTAATTAGATAAGCTTTTTCGGCTTTATTATCGGCATTTCTAATTAGATATTCCGACAGCAATATTTCGTTAGTCGTTGAGGCTACCTCGGCCGTGAATATGCTCGCGCTCGAATACACATAAGGTTGGTTTTTAAAAGTAAAATGCGAGTGCATTGCGTGTCCCATCTCATGGGCTAGGGTAAAGACATCTCTCAACATGCCGTTGAAGTTCAAAAGCACGTAAGGGTGTACACCATAAACTCCCCAGGAATAGGCGCCGCTTCTTTTACCCTTATTCTCATATACGTCCACCCACCTGCTTTGAAGGGCCTGAAGGAGCGCCTGGCGATATTCTTCCCCCAAGGGGGCTAGCCCTTCTATGACTATATTTTTAGCGTCCTCGAAACTAAAACCCGCCTTAGGCTCTGGTAAAAGAGGAACGTATAAATCGTAAAAATGCACCTCGTCCAACTTTAGAACCTCTTTTTTAAAGTCTACATATCTGCGAAGGGGATCAAGCCATTCGTTGATCGTTTCTATGGCCTTCTCGTAAACAACTAGGGGAATATTCTGTGGTTGTAAAGAAGCCTGGAGGGTGCTCTCATAGTTTCTTGCCTTGGCATAGAATACGTCCTTCTTTAAACTTCCGAGGTAAGTGGCAGACAAGGTGTTTCTAACTTTCCTGTAACTTGAAAAAAGGCCTTTGAAGGCATCGCGGCGCAGGCGCCTGTCTCTGCTATGTAAAAAAAGGGAATACCTCTCTTCGGTTAATTCCACCTCTGTGCCTGTTTCGTACTTGATCTTTGGAAATTCTATGTCCGCGTTCGTGAGCAAGGAAAATACATTTCCAGGAACTCTGGCCATGTCTGTGGACATGGCAAGCAACCTTTCTTCCTCATGGGATAACACGTGTCCTTCGAGCCGCATTATCCTGGCAAGTTCTGTCTTATACAGATCAAGTCCAGGCTCTTTGCTTAAAAATTCGTCAATTTTATCTTTACCCAGCTCCAATATACTTGGAACAAAAGAAGAAACTGCCTCGGAAAAACGAAGATACATCAAAGAAGCGCGTTGGACCATGGCCTGAGCTTTAAAGTCACGCACATCTTCATGGCTTCTAAAAGATGCATATGCATAAAGTCTGCCCAGACATTCTGCCACCTCATCCCTAAGTTTTAGGCCGCAAAGAAGAGATTTGGCTGAAGAGGTCAGTGATTCAGTCGCCTCTTTTAATTTCTTCATTACCTTTTCTAAGCGATGTAACTCATTTTCCCAGGCGTAAAAATCTGGATATAGATCTTCTAAACGCCATTTGTACTCTTCCGCTATTTCGTCCCTTTCCGGAACGCTCACACTTTTCATTTCGCTCATTACGATGCCCCTTTCTTTTAATCGCTTTTTATTCTCAATGAGTTTAGCATCACCGATATGGAGCTGAAGGCCATTGCCCCTTCGGCAATTATGGGGTGAAGCAAGGCCAGCATTGCTAGAGGTAGAGCTATAATGTTGTAGCCAAAGGCCCACATCAAGTTTTGTCTGATGACGTTAAAGGTTTCTTTGGATATCTCGACTAGATCCACGACCTTGGCCGCACCTCCCTGAAGGATCACCACATCAGCGCTATCAATAGCTAGGTCCGTGCCACTTCCCATGGCAACGCCAACATCGGCAGCCTTCAAAGCAGCCGCATCATTCATGCCGTCTCCTGTCATCATTACTTTTTTGCCAGTTGCCTGGTAGTGTCTGACTATATCCATCTTTTCCCCTGGACGAACGCCCCAATAAAGAGCTTCGATGCCAAGAATTTTTGCCACAACCTTCGCGGTATATTCATTATCTCCCGTTGCCAGGACGACTTCAATATTCATGTCATTAAGACGCTTGACCACCTCGAAGGAATCTTCTCTTATGGGATCAAATACCGCTATGTATCCCATTATAGAATCGTCTTTCTTTACTTCGACCACCGTATAGCCCTTTTCAAGTAAACTTCTGTATACCTTGGGATCCTTTGGCCTTCCAACAAAGTAAGTTTGCCCATTTATCGTGCCCTTGATGCCCTCTCCAACTATTTCCTCAAAATCTCTTATCTCGACATCGTATTTTTTAAGCTCAGAGATGGCCTTACCTAAAGGGTGGTTGGATAGTGACTCCAAGGCTCCAGCGATATTAGCTACTTCATCGGTCAGGTTGTGTTCTACCACCTTTGGGGATCCCAAAGTAAGCGTACCTGTTTTATCGAAGATCACTACACCGACGTCCTTTGTTGTTTGTATTGCTTCAGCGTTTCTTATGATTAAACCACGGCGCATGGCTTTACTGGTGCCCGTTATCAAAGCCATGGGTGTGGCCAACCCAAGAGCACAAGGACAGGCGATTACAATGGTTGTAACGAAGGCAAACACCCCCACGGAGAAAGGATCACGTGTCTTTATGACCCAGGGCAAAAATTTGCTGGCAGTGTTTAAAAAATCACCCCATTTATCAACATTAAAGGCCCACAGCAATCCCGAAGTTAGGGCAAGCAAAAAGACAATTGGCACAAAAACATTGGTGATCCTATCAGCCAGCGCTTGAATCGGAATTTTTGATCCTTGGGCTTCCTGAATGAGGGATATCATCTGAGAAAGGAAGGTATCTTCTCCAACGTGAGTAACCCGCAATTTGATCAAACTCAACAAATTTAGCGAACCAGAGGTCAGCCTGTCGCCCACTTTTTTAAGTACAGGGATTGATTCTCCTGTGATCATCGATTCGTCAACGGAAGACATGCCTTCTATAACCTCGCCATCTACCGGAATGCGTTCCCCAGGCTTTACTAAAATTAAAAAGCCCTCTTTTACCGCCTCGATAGGGACTAAAATTTCCTTTCCCTCATCTGTTATAACCCTGGCTTCTTGGGCTTTAAGCTTGAGCAAGTTCTTTATTTCCTTAGTCGCTTTATCTCTTAAACGCGATTCTATAAAGCGTCCGGTAAGATGTATTGACATCACCATGGCACCAATGCTTCCGAAAGACGTTTCAAATAAACCAACTGCGGCCAGAAGGGCAGTTATAAAGGACATCACGGAGCCCAAAAAAACGAGCACATCCATATTGGCATGAAAATGAGTCAAGGCAATCCATGCTCCTTTGATCGTTTGCCCGCCCGCCACGAAAATGACCAGAGCAGAGGCTGCCACTTCGATGTGAAAAAACCACGGAATGTGATAACCGGCCATGTGCAAAAACATTAACGCCATTAGAGGCGCTGTTACCGACCAAGCCAGAATGACGTTGCGTTTCGAAGCTAAGTAGCGACGAGCCTCAAGGTCTTCTTGAGGCTCATAAGTTACGCCGTAACCAACCTTTTTTACAGCCTCTTCTAAAACTTTTTGAGGAACGTCTTTTTCCAAAACCACGAAGGCAGTCTCCGTGGCCAAGTTAACGGCAGCAAATTTCACGCCATCTACTTTCTTCAAAGCCTTTTCAACTATCATCGCGCATGTCGCACAGGTCATGCCCGTTACGCGAAAGCTTCTTTTTTCCTCAGTCGGCGTCATGCAGCTCATCTCCAATTTCACGTTTCATACTAAAGGTCTTTTATTATAGGCGATATAAACATTGTTAGATATACCTAATTTACAATACTATTTTAAGGCAAGCTTTTCAATAATTCAAGCTTGCCCTTCGCCAAGTCTTTCTTAAGAAAGAGGCGTCACGCTTTTTACCAATATGTACATCTTCCCGCTTCCCAAGGAAGAACGAGCCTCGCCCTCAACATAAATAGGTGCACCATTCTCAAGCGAGCATAAAGTTTCTCCTATTTCAGGGTCATATGTGCGAAGAAGCAGGTAGTCGTGTCTGGGCTCGCCATTAATGTCAATGAAATCCCTTCTTAGGGAGCACTGAAAATACCTGCCGCACCTGTTTTCCTTAATTGATTCACCGCTTAAGAAATGCAAATACCCCGCTATCTTGACCTCGTTTACCCCCATTTTCTCTTTGAGCGTTAAATTCTCCACTTCCAGGCCCCTCCTTTACTGTAAAAAATTGGAGAGGGCAGGACATCGCCAACCCTCTCCACACACAAACGTGTTTGCTTTCAAATTTTCTAAGGCGCCGCTAACACTTTTGAACGCCAACCCATCGGGCACGTCGAACTTATTTTTAAAAGCTAGCAACGCCTTCTTCATTCAAACGCCCCCTTGTAATTTTTACAATTATATAGTAACCCAGATTGAAAGATTATCCAAGTGGCGCAGGAGCATTAAAATATCTTTTATTTTTATTATTGTTTATTGGGGGACTTTTCCTGCTGCCATCTTTGGGCATTTGTTAACCATTGTTCAAATTGCCACCTGGAGATCTCAGTCCTTAGCGAGAGTATTTTTTCATGAATTTGCTTTGCCTTTTCTTTGTCTATCTCATCTTCCAAGAACAGGTACCTTAAGTCCAGCTTCGCGCGCTCGAGCTCACGCATCTTTTGAGCAATCTCTGTTGGGACCTCGTATTTATAAGGCAATCTCTTAAACCCACGCTGCGGACCTGAATCTTCGTCTTCATACCAGCCGTAACCTCCCCACATATGTGCAGGACCGGGGCTCCATCCGTCCCACATATGTCTAGGCGCCAAACCATAGAAGGCAAAGGCTGAACTTCCGATCAATACCACTAACAACGCAATCAACACAGAAACCCAAGGTCTTTTCATGACCTACCACCTCCGCTAACGGTTGATGTAAGTTATTCATCTGTATAATAGCAAGATTTTGGTTTAAGACCTCGGTATTCTTCAGTATACCCCCACCGGTAAAAATGCTTAGTTTTAGGATGTAAGTAGAACTCCTGTTCGACGATGAATACTACTTGCAGACATAACACCTGTGTATTGCCAAAATATCAGACAAGAGCGCTTGGCCAGTCTCTATCCTTCCGGCCCCGGGACCAATTATGGTGACCTCCCCCAAATGATCCGTCGCAAAAGTTACGGCGTTTATTGGTCCCATTACAGACCCCAAAACATGCGATTTGGGAACGGCAACAGGAGATACGCTTGCATAAACGCCGTTGCCTTCTTTTCTAACTTCAGCGATTAATTTAATTCTTTTTCCCTCTTTATTGGCTTCAACGATGTCTTCTTTCGTTATTTTGGTTATGCCTTGTCTTACAACGCCAGTCACCTTAATTTTTGCTCCGAAAAAAACATTAGCCATTATTGCTGCTTTTATCGCAGAATCCCATCCCTCCACATCGGAAGAAGGGTCAGTCTCGGCATACCCAAGTTTTTGGGCTTCTACTAAGGCTTCAGGATAATCATATCCCTCTTCCATTTTGCTCAAGATAAAATTAGTCGTGCCATTTACAATTCCTGCAACGGATTTTATATCGCACCCACTCATGCACTCTAAGACCATGTTTATGCAAGGTGTACCCGAAAGTACTACCCCTTCATATCTCAAACAAACGCGATTTTCTTTGGCAATACTTTCAAGTTCTTCCAATGCCAGCGCAATGGGACCTTTGTTCGATGTCACGACGTGAGAGCCAATGGACAAGGCCTTCCGCATGTGCGATAAACCCGGTTCTCCCGTTTCAAAATTGGTAATCGTAGCTTCTGCCACGATATCTGCTTTGGCCATTTCTATGAGCTCTAAAGTACCTTTATCAGTAAACTCAGGCCTATTTTTTAAAGATCCCTTTAGAGCCATTTCCTTCAATACGCTATCTAAATCCAGCCCATTCTCGTTGTAAAGGGAACCTCTAACGGGATCGGCAATAAAGGTCATAATATATTCAAAATCATACCGCCGTTTCAAAATCTCCTTCTTTCGATTTAATATGTGCGCCAAGCCCTGACCGACGTTTCCGAATCCAACAATACCGATTTTCCAAAGCAAAACTTACACCTCCCCAACTACAAAACAATGTATGATCATCCTGCGATACGATATATATACCTCAAGAAGCATAACGAAGCAAACAAAAAGGATCAAATATTTAAAACCTACTAAAAAAGTCGCATAACTCTCCCTTCTCCGTCCTAATCGATAAGGCATAATAACCTTCGCGCATTTAATTAAAGCGGGATACTGTACCCGCTCACTCGCAAAACAGTTCCTACGACAAAACTCTTGAGCAAAGTTGTGGAAGGAAGAAGCACGTCAAATACAATTACACTGTCAAAGGTAGGCGTAAAAAGCAGACACTGGGGAATCTTAGTTCGCCAAAGCATCGAGGACACTCTGAACGCACTCCCGGACGTGGAAGCAGATAATTGGCTAACATCTGCCGCCACTAGCACTAGAAGGAAAGGAGGCCAGAATATATATTAGTCTGCACCACCTGGAGGGCTTTTAAAGGAGACACAGCTTTTCATTGACAATGAATGTCCCGAACACAAAAGTAACCACGGTTATTTTAAAACAATGCTATGAGGTTGTTCGTCATTGTTAGATAAGTTTCAACTAATTATCAAAATTCAAAAGTACTTTTAAATGGTTTTCTGGACTGTTCGTTAAATCAAAGAACGCTTGTGCACTCTTCTCAAGGGGGTACACATCAGTCACAATTCGATCTATATTTAATCTCTTTTCGTTAACCAAGTTGATAAGATGCTTAAACTCGGCAGATAAACTATTTCTTGATCCATAAATATTTAATTCCTTTTTCACCAATATAGATTGATTAAAACTTACTTCCTTCGTGCCGTTTCCTATAAGCACTACCTTCCCACTAAAAGAAACTACATTAACTGCATTTAAAAAACTTTGCGGTAAGCCTACGGCTTCTACTACCGTATCCATTCCATTACCCTTTGTAATTTCGTTTATTTTCTCGTCAAGGTTAATTTCTGTTAAATTTAATATATCACTTGCTCCAAGTTCACGAGCAATTTCTAGTCTAGACTGAAGTAAATCAGCAATGTACACTTGAGCACCCTTTAAAAGTGCCGAAAGCATGGCGAAAATACCAATAGCTCCTGCTCCCAACACTAATACTTTTTCGCCTTCTTTTATATCGGCTCGATTCACAGCATGAAAACCTATACCAAAAGGCTCAACTAGAGCCAAAGTCTTTGCATTCAATCCCTTGCTTGGGAAAATACGGTGAATGGGCATTATTATATACTGCGCAAAAGACCCATCACGTTGAACTCCCATTGTCTCGTTATCTATACAACAATTAACCCTCCCTCTTTTGCAAGGATAACAAGCGCCGCAATTAAAGTATGGATTTGCTGTTACCAACATGCCTTCCTTTAACCCCAATTCGTTATCTTGAATGGAAATAATTTCCGCTGAAAATTCATGTCCTGGAACCCTCGGATATGTTGCGAAAGGTTGATTCCCCCTATACACAGCTACATCTGATCCACAAATTCCACAATATTTGACTTTTAATAAGGCTTCACCTTTATTTGGTCGAGGAATCGGCCTTTCCAATATCTGAATTTCACCTGGACGATCAACTAGGACCACTTTCATCATATGTTCCATAGTTTAAGCCTCCCAGAAACTCTCAAATATTCAAGTTTAGTTACAAATTGGTAAATCCGGGATTATTTGAATCATATCTTTATACCAACGAGTTAACTTGAAATAAGACATTAATTTATACATATTACAACTTTTTTGATATTTATATAAATTAACAATTCTCTTTTACAAAATTTAAAAACAATTTAACTGGGGGAACAAATCACAATAAGCTTTCCCCAACAAGATCATCATTTGTTTGTATCGCAGCATAGCAAATCATCTACTTAACTCTCACCTAATATACTAAACGCACGATCCCGGTAGAAAAAATTGGAATATATGTTAACAAACACAAACAAATCAACAATAAAATATAAAACGGTATTGCTTCCTTTATAAAATCACCTATCGGGCATTTCGTAATGCTACACGTCACAAACATCAACGTACCCATTGGAGGGCTCAAAGCGCCTATAGCCATATTAAAAATAAATACCATAGCGAAATGAATTTCATCGATACCATAAACATAAGCCATGGGGGCAAGCAAAGGAACTAACACTACCATAGCTGCGTTACCTTCAATGAACATTCCAACAATGAGCAAAAAAACATTTACGATAGCAAGAAATAGGTATTTATTACTAATATGAGTAACAACGATCTCGGTTATCATTTGTGGGATTCGCTCTCTCGTTAAAATCCATGCAAAAGCTGATGCAGCACCCACTATGACCATTATTGAGGCGGTATTAATAAGAGTTTCCTTCAAGCCTGTTGTAAATTTCTCCCAACTCATTTCTTTATATATAATGCCCAGCAACAAAGAGTACACTATAGCAACAGATCCTGCCTCGGTGGGGGTAAAAACCCCTAAACGAATGCCACCAATTATAACTATTGGCAACATGAGGGGTAAAGCTGCAGTTTTAACTGACAAAAAAATTTCACGACTCGGAAGTCTTTTATCGCGAAGGGGCATGTAATGACGTCGCTTCGACATAATCGAAACCAGAACCATTAACGCAATAGTAAGTAGAATTCCAGGTCCAAATCCAGCAATAAATAATTTTCCTATCGAAACGTTTGCAATAGAACCATAAATTATCATTGCTATTCCTGGAGGGATCAAAGGAGTTATCATGGCAGATGTAGCAGTTACAACTGACGAAAATTCATTAGAATAGCCTCTTTTCACCATTTCTGGGACTAACATTTTTGCTTCCATTGCCGCATCTGCAAGATTTGATCCAGATAAACCTCCCATAAGAGCAGACAACAAAACATTTACCTGAGCAAGTCCCCCAGTCCAGTGACCAGTAAGGGCTTCTGCAAACTGCAATACACGTTTTGTAACTCCTGAATAATTCATAAACACTCCTGCAGCCACGAAAAAAGGTATGGCTAACAAAGGAATACTTTCAATTCCGGAAATAACTCGTTGTACAATGATTTGCTGAGGAATGCCTGGCATATTAACGAAATATAACAACGACCCGGCGAGCAACGATATAAAAACTGGAACTTTTAAAAATAATAAAAGCAACATTACACCAGCAGACCACATAACCACATCATTAATTTCCATTCTTATAACCTACCCCTTAAGAATAATTTATCTCGTTAATATTAATGCTCCGTCTCAACAACATTTATTACAACCTTGTCAATTCATAGCCTATTTATATTGAAATTTGCCAAACAAAAGAAAAGCACTATTAAAGGATCATGCAACCACGCCAAAAAGAGCAACGAACATATACATACAAACTTGTCTGTTGTATCCGATATTAAAATCGCTGTCCCTTACATCGACATGTTGCTCTAACGCGTAAGACAAAAATACGCTAGCAATACCTTATTGTTTATACACGTATTCACATTTATGTCCTTCGCTTTCTTTTTCAACATCATTTTTGACACTGCGATGCAGTGTTATAACATCTAAGGCAAGGACAGCACAATAATTAACCAACATTAATACACAACCCATTGGGAAAACACCATAAATAATCGAATAAGGAATGTTTAAGATATTTGTTACCCGGTTAGTACGCGCCATCTGAACAGCTAGACGTAGTCCTTCTTTTGTAAAATAACATAAAACCCCTATCACAATAATAGAGATTAATATTTCTGCCAATATTCTAATCGAACGAGAGAATCTATCTACAATAAACTCAATAGCAACATGACTGCCTGCCCGAAAGGCTGCCCCACTGCTGAGAAAAACGATTAACACAAAGGAGGCCAACTGCACTTCTTCTAACCAAATAAAAGGTTTGTTCACTATATATCTCATTATAACGCCCATAAAGGTTGTTGATACTAATACAATAAATGTGCAGCCCGCCAATATAAGATCAAGGTTTAACATGACGTTAAAAATACTACTCATTATTAGCTCCCTCTAATAAACGCTAAACATTTAAATTTCCCCAAAATCAACCGCTACTGCTTATTTAATCGAGAACCTTCACTTATTCCATTGAGTTTAATTTACAGTATAAGCTTGCCGAAAAGTAGCCTAGGAGCCAACTATGATATCGCACCGCTAAGACAATAACCCGTTTTGAGAAGATGTAAGTAACTATTTACTATTCTTATAATATAACCGAATGAAACATTACCCTCTATTTATGCCCCAGGGGCTTTTCAGCAAGCTTATTACTCGGCATCAGTACACTGCACAACTACAACGATATGTTGCTATGTGTAATATATCTAATTCAACAAGCCTAGCATTTCGCTATTTCTTCATTGCTTCCTTAACTGTTTCGTATAACCCCTTGGACCACTTATTGGTAAATTCTGGCAATGAATAGAAAGCTCGCGCAGCTTCCGCAAACTCTGAACGATCCACGTGAATTATTTCAACACCCTCTGCAGCGAATTTCTTTAAAGTTTCCTCTACTGCCTCTTCCTGCAGTTTGTTATTATAAACTCCCGCCTCTTCGCAAGTTTCAACTAACAACTTTTTTTGTTCGGCAGTTAATGAGTCGAACAATATAGTTCCAGTTACTAATGTCGTAAAATTTCTCACATGAGCCGTTAACGAAAGGTTTTTCGCTACTTCATGAAATTTTCCACCATAGAGGACCGGTAAGGGATTCTCAACTCCATCGATTACCCCTTGTTGCAGGGCAGTATACACTTCTCCCAACGGCATTGGTGTCGGCGTCGCGCCTAACACCTCAAAACCTTTCACCTGAATAATATTATTAGGTACACGAATCTTCATTCCCTTTAGATCAGAAACAGAACGAACAGCTTTTTTGGTTAACAAATGACGATCACCATATATCCAGTTAGAGGCAATTATTTTTAGCCCTTGTTCCTCTAACATAGCACATTGACTACGATACCAATCACTTTTAGTTAACTTCCACACGTCGTCCCAAGAATCAAATAGAAAAGGTCCAAAAACAATTCCAAAATCAGGAACTCCCCTGTCTGCATAAAAAGCTCCATCAGCAAGCGTAACAACCGGTAATCCTGCTAACATCTGATCCATGAGATCATTTTTTGACCCCAATTGACTTGAAGGGAAGACTTCCAATTTCATGGTACCGCCACTTCTTTCTTCTAGAAGTCTAGCCCATTCTCTAACGCCCAGATCGAAGGGCTCACCTGGATGGTTTTCATAACCAACATGAATAACTACTGGTTTTTCTGATGCTAATGCACTACCACTAATAACCATGATTCCAATTATTACTGCCACTACGGCCAATAAGACTTTACTCCAACGACTCCTCATCTTACTTTCACTCCTTACTTATTTTTATCTACAGAAACAAAAACAACTCGGCTTGTAAAGTAAACCAAAATCTCTTGTTTACACCTTCACATTACACCTTCGCACATATGCTCGTTTATATAACATCATTTAAGAATTGTCAATCAAATAATTCAATTTGACAAAACTAATGACCATGATGTAGAATTTATTTTCGAGGGGTGGAATGCATTTATTCACAAATTACAAGTTAAGAAGGTAGGAGCTTGATAATATGGCGAATAAAACTTTCATCAACAATGATTTCTTGTTGGAGAGTAAAGCGGCGCAAAAACTTTACTTCGAGTATGCCGAGCCCATGCCTATTATTGACTATCATTGTCATTTGCCAGCGTGTGATATAGCTATCGATCGAATATTTGAAAATATCACTGATATTTGGCTAGGCGGAGATCATTACAAATGGCGCGCAATGAGAACGTGTGGCATTCATGAAAAGTACATAACCGGAGATGCTTCTGATGAAGAAAAATTTCAAGCCTGGGCAACTGTCGTGCCCAGGCTTATTCGTAACCCCCTTTACCATTGGACTCATCTAGAATTGAAGCGTATATTTGGAATTGATCAGCTGTTAAACCCTGACACAGCAAGTAACATTTACAATAGGTGCAATGAGCTATTGCGTCAAAGAGATTTTTCAGTACGGTCCATCCTAGAGAAATTTAAGGTTGAAGCCTTATGTACTACTAATTACCCTGCAGAAAACCTGGAACATCACAAAACCATCCGCGATACTCAATGCAAGACGATAGTGCTTCCATGTTTTAGACCTGACAAATTCTTGGATGCACATCTTCCAAAAGAATTCAATAATTTGGTGAATTCTTTAGAAAGTTTAACAGGGCTCTCAATCAATTCCTTTGAAGATTTCATAGAATCTTTGTGGAAAAGGCATCAATTTTTCCATAGAAATGGCTGTCGTATGTCTGATTATGGCATAGAAACTGCTTACTCCGCGGATTGGACTATCGAAGATGTTAACAGGGCTTTCGTTAAAGCAAGATCCGGACATCCCTTAGAAGGAGAGGATCTTTTGAAACTCCGCTCAGCTGTGCTTTATGAACTTCTTTTAATGGACCACAAACAGGGATGGGTGCAACAACTTCACCTCGGAGCTATGCGAAATAACAATTCAAGAATGATGGCCCTTCTTGGCCCAGACAGTGGATACGACTCCATCGGGGACTTTGAACAGGGGAGACCTTTAATTCAGTTATTGGACAAATTAGACAGGTCTGGCCATCTTGGCAAAACGATAATTTATTGTCTTAATCCTAGAGATAACGATCTTATTGCTTCTATCATTGGCTGTTTCCAGGATGGCATTACGCCTGGCAAAATACAGATGGGATCGGCATGGTGGTTTAACGACCATAAAGACGGAATGACTAAACAAATAGAAGCCCTATCATCCATTGGTGTTTTATCAACTTTTGTTGGCATGCTTACCGATTCTCGAAGTTTTCTATCTTATCCTAGACACGAGTATTTTAGGCGAATACTATGCAATATTTTAGGAAGAGATATGAGCAATGGAGAATTGCCAAATGATTATCAGCTTATTGGTGGGATAATCCAAGATATATGTTATTTTAACGCAAAAAATTACTTTCAGCTTCATGAAGCGTATAATGCGATAGTATGATATTTTATTAAGAATGTAATTTAAGAAATATAGTTAAAAATAGTAATGGGAGGGATTACAATGAAGAAGTGTGTTGTTTTTTGTGCTGTACTGGCTCTAGTAAGTTTTATATTCTCTTTTAGCACTCCTGCGCTAGCCCAAAAACAAATTGTATTGCGTCTTGCAGAAACTCACGCCCCTGATTATCCTACAACAAAAGGCGACTACGAATTTGCGCGTCTAGTTGAGGAAAGGACTGGTGGAAGAATAAAGATCGAAGTTTATCCGAGCGCGCAACTCGGAGAAGAAAAAGCCGCCTTAGAAGCAGTTCAGTTTGGAGCTATCGACTTTAACCGTACAAGTATATCCCCTCTTTCCGCGTTTGTCCCAAATTTAATAGCACTTCAGATGCCTTATCTATACAGAGATGACGAACATATGTGGAAAGTAATTAATGGACCCATCGGGGAGAGCTTCTTAAATTCTTTGGAGGAATTTAACTTTGTCGGTTTGGGATGGTTTGACGGAGGTGCCAGGCACTTTTACAATTCAAGAAGGGAAATTAAGACAGTGTCGGATTTAAAGGGCCTGAAGATTCGCGTCCAAGAAAGCAAATTAATGACAAACCTAGTATCATGTCTTGGCGCTGTTCCAACACCAATGCCTTTTGGTGAAGTCTACAGTGCATTACAGACAGGTGTAATAGATGGTGCTGAAAACAACTTACCAAGCTATTATTCTACTAGCCATTACGAAGTAGCAAAATACATCACCCTTGATGGCCACAGCCGAATCCCAGAAATAATAATCGCAAGCAAGTTGTCTTGGGATAAATTGTCAAAAGAAGACCAAGAAATTATACGACAAGCTGCCAAAGATGCTATGCCTTACCAAATTAAGCTTTGGAAAGAATTTGAAAAATCATCAGAAGAGAAGACAAGACAGGCTGGTAGCATTTATACTGAATTAACCTCTGAGACACTTGAAGAATTTCAAAAGGCAGTTCAGCCAATGTATGATGAACTTAGCCCGGAATTAAAAGAAATAGTAAATCAAATTAGAAATGTCAAGTAAGCATTAACGACGCTATTTAGTCAAATAAATGCAAACTCTGAGGAAACCTCTTATTCGCTATTCTAAATAGGGAGGTTTCCTCAGAAATCAATCATCGCACAAAAACTTGAACGCTTTAATATATTCTACTTATTTGCCAATAAAAACATTATATCAATTATTTCTAGTTAATTAATACATCGCAAAGACATGATATTTTTAAAGACTTTGTTTATTTACAAGAGATCGTAAGTTTGGAGGCTAATATTAACAAATGGATAAAATTGGTAAAATGTTTGCTTTTGTTGATAATGTCTTAATAATACTTGCAAAAGCCTTACTACTTATAATGGTTATAATAATATCCTTAAATGTTTTTATGCGATACGTCCTTAACTCCGGAATCCGTTGGGCAGAAGAAATATCGTTAGTTTTGGTTGTCTGGTTTACTTTTATCGCTCTAGCACATGGTGTTAAAGCTAAACTACATATAAATATGAACCTATTACCTTCAAAAATTGCTCAAAAGCTCGATCCCTTACTTAAGAAAATATCGGACATTATAATTTTATTTGTTGGATATATTATGGTTTATTACGGAATAAAACTGGTAAATGTAACTTCTCGATCTATCCTTCCTGCTTCTAATTTACCAGCATCTGTCATTTATTTTCCCCTTATTCTATCGGGGATATTGATCATTCTTAATTGTTTAATCGAGATTTTGAGCTTTAGCAAGTCATTGGGAGGTCATGACTAATGCTTGGTACAACAATAGCGACATGGATTTTGCTCGGCTCTTTTGCGATTATGCTGATACTAAGAATTCCAATAACATTTGCACTGGCAGCATCATCAATCTTTACTGCCATGTACCTGAAAATACCCCTCATGGTAATCATTCAACAAATGGTGCAGGGTGTTAATTCTTTTTCGCTTATGGCAATACCCTTTTTTATTATTGCAGGCGAGATTATGGGAGAGGGAGGGATTTCTCAGCGCTTAATCGAGTTTGCTAACGTTATTGTTGGACGATTTCGAGGAGGATTGGCTCTCGTTAATGTACTAGCCAGCACGTTCTTTGGTGGAATCTCAGGGTCCGCTGTAGCCGATGTTTCTTCCATAGGTGCCATTCTCATACCTATGATGAAAAAGCAGGGATACGACACCGACTATTCTGTTGCAGTCACAGTTACAAGCGCATGTCAAGGCATTATTATTCCACCAAGTCACAATATGATCATATATTCTCTCGCCGCAGGTGGGGTTTCTGTGGGTCGTTTATTTCTGGGAGGCTTCATCCCTGGGATAACACTAGGGATAGCATTGATGATTGTGAGCTATATAATGGCTGTTAAACGCAATTATCCTACGGAAAGGTCATACTCCTTCAAAGAAGCGCTTTTCATAACCAAGGACGCCTTATTTGGAATATTCACTGCAGTGATCATACTTGGCGGTGTCATCTCAGGCATCTTCACAGCTACTGAATCGGCTGCTATAGCCTGTGTATATGCCTTTATAATTACCTTTTTCGTCTATAGGGAAATACCCTTATCTCGAATGAACAAGATACTCTACTCATCCTTAAGGACTCTTGCAATGGTCATGAGTTTAATTGCTGCTGCAAAAGCTTTTGGATGGCTATTGGCATACCTCAGAATTCCTGCTCTCGTTACCACCTCTCTTTTAAATATTACAACAAATCCAATCCTGTTGTTATTGCTTATCAATGGGCTATTGATTTTATTGGGATGCATTATGGATATGGCTCCGCTTATCTTGATAACAACACCTATTTTATATCCCATAGTTGTTAATAATTTAGGCATGGATCCCGTGCAATTCGGGATTATGATGATGCTCAATTTAGGAATAGGGCTTTGTACTCCACCAGTAGGCTCAGCCTTATTTGTTGGTTGTGCTATCGGAAAAATCTCCATAGAGAAAGCTACTGTGGCAATGCTTCCTTTTTATTTGGCAATGATTGTCGTTCTATTATTGGTCACTTTTATTCCCATTATAACTTTGTTTATTCCTAACTTACTAATGGGATAATAGTCATTTTAGGAGGATTAAAAATGCAAAGACTTACGCGTAATTCATTAAAAAACATATTATCTAAAGAAATAACTTTTCCTAAAGAAAAAACACTCGATTTACCAGTAAAGGTTTTACAATTCGGTGAAGGAAATTTCTTGAGGGCCTTTGTTGATTCACTCATCCAAATAGCGAATAACGAAAATGTATTTGGAGGTCGCGTTACAATAATTCAACCGATTCCGGAGGGCAGAGCAGATGCAATTAATGCCTCTGATGGCCTTTTTACTCACATAGCACGCGGAATGTATAAAGGTCAGCCAAAAGAGGAGATCAGGATCGTAGGAAGCATTGATAAAGCCCTTAAGGCTTATGGCGAATGGGATAAGGTTCTTGATGCAGCAAAAGACCCCGCCATCAAAATCGTCGTCTCGAATACAACCGAAGCAGGAATTGCCATATCACCTGACGATCGCTTCGATAGTAATCCGCCTCGCTCTTTCCCTGCCAAAGTCACCAGACTTCTTTACGAACGTTTTAAGGCCCTTGGCAAAGATAAGGCTAAGTTGGTGTTTATCCCATGCGAGCTTATAGATCACAATGGGGACATACTGAAGGAATGTGTATTAAAGCTATGCAACAATTTTGGTTTGGAGAAAGATTTTATCGACTGGGTAGACAAAGATTGTACGTTTTGTTGCTCCTTAGTTGACAGGATTGTCACAGGACATCCAAGGGATGAGATCGGAGACCTAACGAAGAGATTGGGATACGAAGACAACAACCTCGTCGTATCTGAGCTATTTCATTTATGGGTCATAGAGGGACCAAGCTTTGTAAAAGACATTTTCCCGTTAAACGAGGCAGGCCTCAACGTAATCTTCACCGATGACATTACGCCATACAGAACACGAAAGGTTCGTATCTTAAATGGAGGACACACATCTACTGTAACTTTGGCATATGTGGCAGGATTAAACTACGTCAAAGAAATGGTCGAACACCCCATTATAGGCAAATACTTAACAGACCTTCTTTTCGACGAAGTGGTGCCCACAATACCCGGTGATGACTCTGAGATATTAGCCTTTGCACAAGAAGTGCTTGAAAGGTTTAAAAATCCTTACATCAAACATGCATTGTTGGACATTACGTTGAATTCTACAAGCAAGCTCGCCGTTCGTGTGATACCAAGTCTTGTTGATTTCTATTCCATGAGCGAGAAGCTGCCCAATCGCTTGCTTTTATCCATTGCCGGATATCTTAGATTTTACAAAATCACAAGAACTGACGGAAAAGCTTTCTTTGGCATGCGCGATAATGGAGAAGAATATCCCATCAGGGATGATCGCGAGATACTTGAGTATATGAAAAACATTTGGGATATCCCTGATGCCGCTCCAAGCCTAGATCAATGCCGAACCATTGTAGAAAAAGCCCTCTCCCATCCAAAACTCGAAGCCGAAGCTTTATTAAAAGTGCCAGCAATGATAGAAAAAATTGCCCTTTATTTACACAACCTTCTAACGAAAGGCTCTATTAATACCGTAAACGAAATAAATATCGCCAAACGAGGGGAGGAATAAGAAAGTTGCTCGAAGTTGTTAAATATATTTTTTCAGCAAAACTAATAGCCGTTGTAAGAGCTAAAAGTGCAGATGAAGGGTTAAAATTGTGTAACTCTATACGCGACGGGGGAATAAAGATCATTGAAGTCACCATGACTGTGCCCAAAGCAATACATACCATAGAAATCCTCCAAGAGAACATGGCGGATCAAGATGTTTTAATAGGAGCTGGGACTGTCTGCGATTCGGAAACTGCTGTAGCTTGTATTAAGGCTGGTGCTAAATTTGTTGTCTCGCCATGCTTGGCACCAAACGTCATTGAAGCCTGTCACAGATATAACGTTCTTGCTATGCCGGGCATAGGCACAGCAACAGAGGCCTTTATGGCTACGCAACTTGGTGCGCAATTGCTGAAGGTCTTTCCTGGTGAAGTTCTAGGCCCACACTTTATAAAAGCCCTAAAAGGACCTTTCCCACATTTCAAAATGATACCAACTGGTGGAGTTACCTTAGAGAATATGGACGAATGGTTCAGGGCAGGAGCAGTGGCGGTGGGCATAGGTAGCTTTCTTACCAAACCTGCTACAGAAAAAGGCGACTTTGAAGCCGTTACAAAGAGAGCAAAAGAATTGGTCGCAAAAGCTGCGAGTTTAGAGCGCTAATGTAAGGAGAGATAAAGATGACAAAGAACATAATTACCTTCGGTGAGATAATGCTTCGTCTATCGCCTCCCGATCACGAAGTGTTATTGCAAAGTCCAGTTTTAGAAGCCACTTTTGGGGGAGCAGAAGCAAATGTGGCCGTTTCCTTGGCTAATTACGGGGAAAGCGTTAGCTTTGTCACGGCACTGCCAAACAATCCAATTGGGCAAGCTGCGGTCATGACTTTGCGTTCCTTTGGAGTAGATACATCGCATATCATATTTAAAGGAGATAGGATAGGAATATATTACTCACAAAGGGGCTCATGTTTTAGGCCCTCTCAAGTGATTTACGACCGTGCTCATTCTACCTTTTCCGAAATCAAACGCGAAGATCTCAACTGGGATGTCATTTTCAAAGATGCCGATTGGTTTCATGTAACAGGCATCACTCCGGCCATTTCGGAAGGAGCTGCCCTAGCAGCCATGGATGCCGTCAAAAAAGCAAAAGAAATGGGCATAACCGTGTCATGTGATCTGAACTACAGGAAAAAACTGTGGAAGTGGGGCAAGAAAGCTCCTGAGGTAATGAGGGAATTGGCCAAATATCTTGACGTAATGATAGCTAACGAAGAAGATTGCCAACTAGCCTTAGGCATAGATGCTCATATTGACGTAACTAAAGGCGCACTTGATCCTGAAAGCTACAAAGGCATCATAAACACAGTATTTGAACTATATCCACAACTTAGCTACATCGCCACGACGTTGCGCGAAAGTATAAGCGCAGATCACAACAATTGGTCTGCAATTTTAGCCACTAAAGACACTTTCCTGGTAAGCCGTAAGTACCAGATAACAGACATAGTCGACAGGGTAGGCGGAGGAGATTCCTTTGGCGCGGGCTTAATTTACGGTTTAAGACACTTCCAGGAGCCCAAAGATGCCTTGGAGTTTGCAGTAGCAGCATCTGCCTTGAAACATACAATCCCCGGGGACTTTAATAGGGTCTCCAAAGAGGAAGTTTTTAGTGTGATGGGCGGAGATGTAAGCGGAAGGGTCCAGAGATAACATAAAGCGGGAGATGACATTTCTCCCGCTTTATGTTATCATCTTACATTTGTATTTTTTATATTGTTGATCGAGTTATCTTTTAAAAAAACACATTTATGAAAAAATATCATGGATGTCAATTTACCTATAATGTAACTCCGCCCTTCCAAATGGCTATTTGCTTAAAACCGTTTTCTTCGCTTTTTGTCTTTTCTTTGTTGGCTATGCTTATTATCTTTTGAAAGAATTCATCTAGTAGATCCTTGATCGTGACGCCTTCAAGAAGAGCACCAGCATTAAAATCTATCCATCGCTCTTTTTTGTGATATAGATCGCTATTGGTTGAAACTTTTACTGTAGGCACAAAGGTACCATAAGGGGTGCCCCGACCGGTAGAGAAAAGGACCATATGACATCCCGCGGCACCAAGTGCTGTTGAGGAAACAAGATCATTTCCCGGACCTTCAAGCAGGCTCAACCCTTTCTTTTTGACCCGATCTCCGTATAATAGCACATCCACAACCGGCGCCCTGCCGCCTTTTTGCACACAACCTAGAGACTTTTCCTCTAGGGTAGTTATGCCTCCTGCTTTATTGCCAGGCGATGGATTTTCGTAAACCGGCTGTTCATGGGAAAGAAAATATTCTTTAAAGTCGTTGATCAAATTAACAATCTTTTGAAATATCTCCTCGTTTTCCGCCCTTTCCATCAAAAGCCTCTCAGCCCCAAACATCTCGGGCACTTCCGTCAGGACAGAACTTCCACCGGCGCACACTAAAAAATCTGAGAACGCCCCAAGTAGCGGGTTAGCTGTTATGCCAGAAAAAGCATCAGAACCGCCACATTTCAATCCAACGACCAAAGAAGAAAGCGGGACATCTTCTCTCTTATCCGTAGATGCATTTTCAACGAGCTCGCATATCATCTTGGCACCCACTTCCACCTCATCATCCACTTCTTGTGCCACAAGAAAACGAACTCGCTCTCTATCAACATCTCCGAGGTGTTTGACGAAAGACTCAAGAGTATTATTTTCACACCCCAATCCCAAGACTAAAACACCAGCAGCATTAGGGTGTTTTACTATACCAGCAAGTATTTTTTGAGTTCGTTCCAAATCACCGCCAAGCTGAGAACAACCAAAAGGATGGGCCATTACATTGCCTTCCTCAAGTAAATCAACTAATCGACTTCCCTCGAGAAGCCTTTTAGCTTTCTCTAATATAAGTTTGCCAATCTCATTAATACAGCCTACAGTCGGTACTATCCATATTTCATTTCTTATACCTATAGAACCGTTTGTGCGCTTAAATCCCTTAAAGGAAGGAATCGTGAAAGAATCGCTACAAGACAAGTAGTTTTTGGGTTCATATGAATATTCCTCGACATCACCTAAGTTGGTACTAAGATTATGGGTATGAACATGTTCTCCACCTTGGATATTTTTAATGGCACTACCGATCGGGAAGCCATACTTTATTACTTTTTCTCCCGATTTTATATCGCTAAGAGCTACTTTGTGACCAAGGGGAATTTCATCCCTTATTAATATAGCAGCTTGGCCCTCGGTAGTAACTCTACTACCTCTATGCAGCTCTTTTAGCGCAACGCCAACATTATCCTTAGAAGTGATTCGCAATAAATAAGACATGGTTATTTGACCTCCAGAACTTTTACTATACAGGTGTCCTGCTCAACGCTTCTGAAACTTTTGCCACAATTTCTTGAACCTTTCTTCCGGCCTCAAGCATCTTTTCCTCAGTAAACCTATAAGCCGGAGCAGAAACGCTTATCGCCCCAATTGGTTTCCCATTTTGCAATATGGGGGCACCCACGCAACATATCCCCTCTTCATTCTCCTGTATATCCTTTGCAAAACCCTCTTGTCTAATTTTTGATAACTCAGCCATTAGCTTTTCTTTATCCACAATGGTGTTGGGCGTTTTGCGCGTTAACGCTACCTTATTTAAATAAGCATCAATCTCTTCCTGGCTCAAAGCAGACGAAATTGCCTTGCCTGCCGCAGTGCTGTAGAGTGTCAAGTGTGCCCCAATGCGAGAACGCATCCTGACCGGGTGCGGTGTATCCAGCTTCTCTATGTAATAGGCATTTTCACCATCGAAGAAAATAAGGTGCACTGTTTCCCTAGTAAAATCCCAAAGTTCAACCATGTGAGGTTTTGCTACCTCTAATAATACGTTTTGTACTTTGTAGGCGCTTGCCCAAAAAAGCACAGCAGGGCCAATAGCATATTGTCCATTGCAGCGCATGACCAACGAATGCTCCTCTAGCGTATTCAGTATTCGAAAAACTGTCGTCTTCGGCAAAGAAGTTCTTTCGACTATTTCCGACAAACCAGAGGGTTGCTCCATCTCTGCAAGACTATTCATTACATCTACTGCTCGTTCCAAAACTCGTATCTTGGCTACACCAGACATCTTAATTCCTCCACATGGGATACTGTTTCGTACAATAATACCTCAAAATAAAATTATTTTCAACACTAATCAAAAATAAAGAGTGCTAGTAACTATGTCTCGCTAGACTCTGAGAAAAAATCAGCAACTTAAATACTATTATCGCGCCAGCCTTAGAGTAGTAACTGGCGCGACCAATGAACAAACCTATATGCTTTGATTGCAAGGGCAACACAACGTTACACGCAGCTTGCAGAGCCTTTTATAGCTAAAGCTATTCTATCTACAACCAAACCTATTCCAAACCCTATAATAGCAGCCATCAACCATCCAAACCCGTTTGCAACTAATGGTATTAGGGAGATAATGTCTTCCCACAATGTGAACGTTACACCTATTGCAGAAAAGCCGTCATAGAGGCTCACCAGTAAAGTTCCCGCGAGGGCAGCCATATAGGCGTAACGACAAGAATCGTTAAATACTGGAGAAAGCAAGTTCATGAACATTAAAACTATAACGATAGGATATACAACGACTAAGACAGGCACAGCGAACCTTATTATGCCATCGACACCAATCCCGGCAAAAAGGGCGCTAAATAGTGTAGATATTGTCACCACTTGAAGGTAGGTAACCCTGTTCTTGGACAATTTGCTGAAAAATTCTCCAGTCGCTGCTGTTAAACCAACAGCTGTCGTCAAACAAGCTAATGCAACCACTATACCTAGAGCAATTAAACCAACATCACCAGCAATGTCTGCCACTATGTTGACGAGCAGCATCGTCCTGGGAATGTCTTGTGACATAAAAGATACTGTGGCTCCTAAATACATCAAGCCGCCGTAAACAACTAACAGGCCTGCTGCAGCTATAAATCCCGACATCATAGTTATCTTGATAGTGGACGACTTGCCATATCCCTTTGCCTTAATGCTTTGCACTATGACACCAGCGAATATCACAGCAGCAAGGGCATCCATCGTTTGATAACCTTCAACGAAGCATGAGGCGAAAGCGCTATTAGTGGCTTTAGGAGGCATCGGCGCGCCTATAGGGTTTACAATACCAGCAATAATGATGGCAATTAAAAGGACGAGCAAGCCAGGGGTTAGCAGTTTCCCTATAACATCTATCACGGAGGACTGTTTCATGGAAAAATAAAAAGTTAGGACAAAAAAGCCAATAATCGGTATATAGGGATTCATGTTTGGGAAAAAAGGTTTTACAGCAACTTCAAAAGTTGTTGCGCCAGTGCGCGGTATAGCAAGAAGAGGTCCAATGCACAAAACAACTAAACTCCCCAACAATATGCTGAAAAGTTTACCTCCCTTGCCAGCAAAATTATCGAAGGAACCCTCGTACCGAGACATCACTATGACCCCTAAAAGGGGCAGGCCAATACCAGTTATTCCAAATCCCAACATAGCAGCGATCCACTTTGAGCCGTATAAAGACCCTAAGTAAGGAGGAAAGATAAGATTGCCTGCTCCGAAAAACATCGCAAATAAGGCAAATCCAGTTACGATCATATCTTTGATTTTAATTCCTTCCATTGAACTGGTAACCCCCTTCACAAGAATGTTGGCCACAAACTCATAATTTAATGCACGAATTGCACACACTTGCATGCGGTGTTCAATATATCAAATCCTTGTTTTAAGTGCAAGTAAATTTCGAATTTAAATTTTTTACAGATATCGGACAAAGGTTAGTTGAATAATGAGACGCAAAATACTTTTGCTCGTGCTTTTATTACTTCTATAACTTGTAGGCAGAAGTGCTTAAATATTTATCTCCTCTGTCAGGCGCCACAGTAACTACGATCGAATTTTCTTGCAAACTTTTTAATAACTCTCCGGCTGCCCATAAATTAGCACCACTTGAAATCCCCAAAAACAAACCTTTCTCCCGCGCCATATATCTCGTCATTTCAATGGCGTCTTCGTCAGATACTTTCACAACCTGATCTACCAAAGAAAGATCTAAGTTTTTGGGAATAAAACCCGCCCCAATGCCCTGGATCGCATGAGGCCCGATAGGCCCCCTACTCAAAACTGAAGATTTGGCAGGTTCAACGGCAACGATCTGTATATTAGGAAAAACTTTCTTTAGGACTTTTCCTACTCCCGTTAAAGTACCTCCCGTACCTACGCCAGCAACGAAAGCCGCTATCTCTAGACCTTTAATATCGAGAAGTATTTCCGGAGCAGTGGTCGCCATGTGAGCCCACGGATTACCTGGGTTAGAAAACTGATCTAACATAACAGCACCTGGCATTTCTTTTACAATTTGTTCAGCCCTTTTTATAGCTCCGATCATGCCATCTGCCGCAGGGGTAAGCTCAAGTTTAGCTCCATAGGCTGCTAAAATTGCCCTTCTCTCAAGGGACATTGACTCTGGCATAACAAGGATAACCTGCATATTAAGCGCTGCACCAAACATTGCTAAAGCAATACCTGTGTTACCTGAGGTTGGCTCAACTATAGTAGTGTTTTCTTTCAATCTTCCGGTTTGCTCAAAATATTTGAGCATTCCCCAAACTGCCCTATCCTTTATAGATCCCCCTACATTGTTGCCCTCGAGTTTTGCAAATATAATTCCATTTTCATGGGGCAACCTTAATCCAGGCGTACGACCAATAAATTTATTTAATATAACTTCGTCAACGGACATCTTTAAGCAACCTCCCGTTTACTTTGTATATTAACTTGTTCTCCCAAGCTACGAATTTCCTCCTTCAAGACTTGCAAATTTTTTTCTAGCTCATTTAAGCTCACTGAAAGGATATTTGCCGTGTGAGAATCGGGGCTATAATGCCTCACAATATCCCTTACTTTTATGCCGTTATGCTTAACTACAACGGCCGGAATGCCAACAACGGTACTGTTTGAAGGGACATCTTTTAATACAACACTTCCGGCACCAACCTTTGCATTTTCGCCTATCACTATATTACCTAATATTTTAGACCCGGCGCCAATGAACGCCCCTTTTTCAACCGTAGGATGACGTTTTCCCTTCTCTTTTCCCGTACCTCCCAGAGTAACGCCATGATACATGGTGACATTATCTTTCACTATTGCAGTTTCCCCTATTACTACACCCATCCCATGGTCTATAAATACCCCTCTCCCGATCTGCGCGCCCGGATGAATCTCTATTCCGGTCCACCATCGAACAATTTGCCCCAAAAACCTAGGCAAAAAGGGTATCCGGAGTCTTGTGTGTAAAAAATGTATAAATCTATGCGCCAGGATGGCTTGAAATCCCGGAGTGCAAAAAATTATTTCAAGTAATCCTATCAATCCCTCAGGTATAGCCGGGTCCTTTTCTCTTACAGCTTTAATATCTGATTTTGTGGTCTGCCATATTTTACTCATTTCAATACCTCCCTTTTCCACTTGCCATGCTCATCTCTGCCTAAATAAATTTAAGAGGGCTTTCGCCGTGGCGCGAAAGCCCTCTTAAACAAACTTTCTTTTTATCTATTAATCTAATTCCATTTATTTTCTATTTTCTCAATCGAAATTTATTTCTGGCTTCGGCCACAGGCAATATATTGCCGCGGCCAAAAAGCCGCGGTAGATCACAAATCGATCCACCGACAACAACAAGCGTCAAAAAATAAATTTTTGCTTTTCATTGTACTTTCCTCTCCCACAAATTCTGGCTCTTAATTTACCCTAGAACCCAACCTTGCGTCAAGTGCAAATAGGCTCTATTTCAAACAGTGTGGGGAAAAATCCGGTGGTAAGAACCAACCAAACCCATTAAGAAAGTAGGTTCTTACCACCATCATATTTTTATGTCAAAATTCCTATACTAAAGATTTCAGAGCCGCATTTTTACTCACAATCAATTTAGGGTGCTAAATTAATCTTAGAATCGTTGCATTAATATATCTTGTAATAAATCCCAATCATCCCAAACATGTTCGTACAAACGCCTATACAGCGTATAAAAAGCTCTGGCTCTTTTAGTCTTTTCCATATCGGGTTGATATTGCCTTTCCAACCTCACAGTTTTTTTGACAGCTTCCTCGATATTCTCATATAGGCCTACAACTACCCCTGCAACAAGAGCTGTACCTTTTGCACCAAACTCCGAACCTTCAGGCACCTCTAAAGGAAGGCCTGTCATGTCCGATAAAAGCTGACACCAGAAAGCGCTTTGAGCTCCACCACCGGATATTCGCACACGATTGATCTTTATGGGGATATATTGATAACAATCCATCATTGCAAATCCTACGCCTTCATAAACAGCCCTGACTAAATTGTCCCTATTATGAGTAGCGGTAATGCCAAAAAACTGAGCTCTTGCAGTAGGCTTAACAAAAGGAGCCCTTTCTCCACTCGCGCTTAAATAGGGGTGGTAAATAATTCCTCCAGCCCCTATATCCAATCCTTTCACGTGTTCTTCTACCACATCGTAAAATGACATATTTCTCTTTGCCGCCTCTTCCTCATAAGTCCTGCCCACTTGTGCCAAAATCCAGTCGAGGTTAGGCGTTCCCATCATTACTCCCATGGCCCTAACCCATAGCCCGGCGAATCCGTGACACATTGTAAATCCAACATTCAATGGCTCTATATAAGGACCGTCCATGACGACCTCATTAAAACAAGTAGTACCAATTATGGAGCAGGCATCACCAGGGTGTATAGCGCCAACGCCCGTTGCAGTGGCTATGACGTCAAAGGGCCCACCTACTACCGGAATGCCGGATGGCAATCCCAGTAAGGATGCAGCTTCATCGGTTAAAGGAGCGTAATTTTCAAGGGGAGTTTTGACGGGAGGCAATAAATATCTATACTTCACAGTTCCATACATCTTTAACAGCTCTTCGGAATACTGACGTTTTGCGATATCAAAATGTGGCACGCAGCCATCTGTCTCATCGGTAGTGATTTCTCCTGTTAATTTATACTTTAACCAATCCTTACAGTACAAAGCCCAGCGGGATTTTGCTAGAGTTTCAGGCTCATTTTCGTCGAGCCATTTTATGATGGCAGCCTGTACGCCCGGGAAAAGGGCGGATCCCAAAATTTTATACGCATTTTCACTAATGCCCTCGGCTTGCCATCTGGCTATGAGATCACCTGCCCTTCCATCGGACCACAAAATTGCAGGACGGACCGGCTCACCTTCTTCATCTATGAGCCAACATCCGTCACCTTGTCCGGTTACCCCTATGGCACATATATCTTTGGCAGGCACACCACTTTTTGCGACAGCCTCATTGACTGTTATAACAACGGCTTCCCATACCTCCAGCATATCTTGTTCATCCCAATTTGGCCTTGGGTTCAGTACGGTTGTCTTTTGTCTACCCACGGCCAACTCATTTCCCTCGTCATCAAAAACTACGCTTTTGACCATAGATGTACCCGCATCTATCCCTATCAAATACTTTTCCACTACAATCCCTCCTCTCTGACAACAAGCTGCCCCTTCTTTATAGGGCAAGACCTCTAAATGACATTAAAGATTTTAGTTAGGTAGCATGCCCATACTTAGGCAAATGCCTCTTTATTAACACAATTGTTAAGTTCTCCAGTGTTGAAGTAGGCAAAAAGAGCTTCTGCAACTGTCTCCACACCTCTGATCGCGCTTCTTTTAGATGCACCGGCTATATGTGGTGTCAGAAGGACGTTATCCAGTTTCGTCAAAGGATGATCGGCAGGCAACGGCTCCGGATCAAAGACATCAAGCGCCGCCCCTTTTATTCTTCCTTTTAATAGAACTTCGTAAAGGGCATCATAATCCACCACTCCACCCCTTGCCGTGTTGATGAAATAAGAAGATGGCTTCATCAAGTTAAATCTACTTTCATCCATCATCTTCTCCGTCTCCGGAGAAAGCCTGACATGCAAGCTTACCACATCTGCCGTCTTCAAAAGGTCATCAAGGCTTGCACTTTTATAACCAGCGTCTTCAATGATCGAGGAGTCCACGTAAGGATCGTGGACTAAAACTTCACAACCAAATAAAGAAAACAATCTTGCAACATTCCGTCCCATCTTGCCATAACCTACAATGCCCACGGTAAGGTCCGAAAGTTCGGGACCAACTTTGTCATAAAGATAAAGGTCTCCTCTCCAAACGCCTCGTTTCAACTCATAGTGCCCTAAAGCCATATTTTTCATCAGGGCAAGCGCTGCACCAACTGTGAATTCGACCACGGCCGATTCGTTCCTTCCGGGGCTATTGAAAACTGGAATTTTCATGGATGAGCAAGCTTTTATATTCACGTTAACGGGGCCGCCTCGCGTACAGGCGACCACTTTTAATTTCGGAGCAGCCTTTAATAAAGCTTCTGTAACAGGTGCTGTATCAACTATGAGGACATCCACATCCTTTATGAGTGGCATGAGATCCTCGGAATTGCCGGAACACTCTTTAACTTCATCGCTATCGTAAAACGGTTCGTTCGGCCAGGGCACTTCGTGTTCAATAAAATCAGCATCAGGAAAATATCTTTTTAAAACATCAACGAAAATAAAACTTCTGACGAAACCATCGCCAACAACTAAAAATCTCATCTCTCGTCACTCATTTCTGTCCATAGGTCTTAAATTTTTCAAGCATGAGTTCCATTTCTTCATCGGGAAGTAGCACCGGATCTCCTACGCACTTTGTGCGATAGTAAATTTCAGAGACCATTTCTATTATCTCCGCAGTCCCAAAGGCAGAAGGCAAATCCGGTCCAACCGCAATAAGCCCATGGTTGGCTAAAAGAACGGCGTTATATACTTTGCCCATCGTATTATATGCTGCGTCAGCTATTTCCTGCGTACCAAAGGTGGCATAAGGCGCACAGGGAACTTTCTTTCCTGCATAGGCGATCAAATAATGAGCAGGAGGTATTTCCCAGCGCAAGGTGGCAATTGTAGTAGCGAACATTGAATGCGTATGAACTACGGCGCCAACGTCCTCTCTCTTTTGATAAAAGATTAAATGCATTCTCCATTCGCTGGATGGCTTTCTAAAACCATCTACGATCTCTCCTTCTAAATCCATTATCACTACATCTTCGGGTTCGGTTTCAAAATAATCCATACCGCTAGGAGAAATGGCCATTAAACTTTCTTTCTTGTTTATAACGCTGATGTTCCCGCCAGTACCTCTGGTAAGTCCTGCCGTTATGAGCTTCTTGCCATACTCTACAACCAACTCTCGTTCCTTTTCTAGAAGCAATTAACATCACTCCTTTTTGATCTACTTTTTCGATTCATTATAACTCAATAACATTATGTTAATTGTATCATCTTAAGAAGCGATCAAAACGAAGGGCGGTGAAGCCAATAATGTTAAAAATTGTCGTCCGTCCAAACTGAGGATCATGGAGCTGTACGTATACAAATAAATTTACTGGACCTTCTAGTTAAAAATCGTTATAATTTTACATGGCCTGAAGTGATATCCAACTTAAAACGGGGGTGATTTGGTTGGAGAGAAAAGGCGTAGTTACCATGCAAGGCAATCCTGTAACTTTGGTAGGTCCTGATTTAAAGGTAGGGGATAAAGCCCCGGACTTCACGGTTATAGACCAAAATATGAAAGAAGTAAGGAAGTCTGATTTTGCCAATAAAATCAAAGTAATATCCGTAACGCCCTCTTTAGATACTTCAGTTTGCGACATCCAGGCCCATAAATTTGAAGAAGAAGCTGTGTCTTTACCCGATGACGTAGTGGTACTCAACATCTCTATGGATCTTCCCTTTGCAATAAAAAGATTTTGCACCACTGGTAACATAAAAAAGGTTATTGCATTGTCTGACTACAGATATGCTTCTTTTGGAACAAATTGGGGCGTATTAATGAAGGAATTGAGGTTGCTTGCGAGGGCGGTATTCATAGTAGATAAAGACGATACTATTCGCTACGTCCAAATAGTTCCTGAAGCCACAAACCACCCCGACTACGAAGCTGCTTTAAACACCCTGAAGAGCTTAATAAAGTAAACGCTCTCCGCTAAGCGAGATACCAGAGCCCCCGGCATTGTAGCCGGGGGCTTATTGTCAACGAAAGCTGATTCTTACCAGCCAGCCAAAAAGGGAATCCAAAAATCTCGGGTTTATCACGAATTGTACTAGTAAGCCCATAGGAATGATAGAACGAAGTGCCACCCAGAGGTTCACGTCTTCCTCTTTCCTAGCTATGTATCCAAGGGCCGCTTCTCCACATAAAGCCCCCAATAAAAAGTAAAGCCATTTTTGCGCCTCTGCTTGCATCGAAAACTCGAGAATTCTGTAAGCTACCCATGCAGACCACGAAGATTGTATAAACACTTCGATGAAGAAAAGCAAACCCAGCAAAAATTTCTGATATCCCTTAGCCCACTTCACACTCTCTGGGATTTCGTCGTAAAAATTATGTTTTATCCAATTTATTCCTCGCGGGATGACGACGACGTATGCCTTCGGGAAGATAAGGGAATACATCATTAGCCCCGCTAAAAACTTAAGCATGGCTGGCACTTTCGAGTCCTCCTAACTTTAGTAGGCGTATACTTTCGCTTCTTCCTCGCCAACTAATACCCTTAAAGCTCCTTGTGCAAGGGCGAGCATCTCGTCCTCGCCGGGATATACAAATATAGGAGCAATAAAACTAATGCGTTTGGTGATTAAATCGACAAACTTATTGCTATAAGCAATGCTCCCGGTAATAACAATGGCGTCCACCTGACCTGAAAGTACAGCGGAATATTCTGCAATGGCCTTCGCAACTTGATATGCCATAGCACTATAGACTAACTCCGCCTTAGAGTCGCCAGCAGCGAATCTCCGCTCTACTTCCGGTACATCGTTTGTGCCAAGGTGGGCAACCAGGCCACCTTGTCCCGTCAACTTTCTTAGCATCTCTTCAAGGGTACACTGACCACTATAGCAATAATTAACTAGCTGGCCCGCCGGCAGAGTCCCAGCTCGCTCTGGCGAAAAGGGTCCTTCGCCATCCAAAGCGTTATTGACGTCTATTACCTTGCCATACAGGTGAGCCCCTACGGATATGCCTCCTCCAAGATGAGCCACCACTAATCTTGACTCTTCGTATTTTTTCCCCAGTTCCTTAGCTGCCCTTCTCGCGGTTGCCTTTTGATTCAGGGCATGAAATATGGATTTTCTATTGATTTCCGGAAAGCCGGAAAGCCTGGCCTCGTTACACAGCTCATCGACCACAACGGGGTCCACTATAAAGCAGGGCTTATCGCCAGCTCCTTTGGCCAACCTGTAGGCAAGCAATGCTCCTAAATTGCTCGCATGGACACCATATTTGCAGCTGCGCATTTCCTCTAACATTAACTCATTAACACAATATGTCCCCGCGGGAATGGGGTGCAAAAGACCCCCACGTCCCACAAAGGCATCTATCTCCTCAAGTTTAGTGCCGTGAGCTTGGAGCGCCCTTTTTATTTCTTCAAACCTAAAGCCTTCCTGATCAATAATGCTGCCAAAACGCTTCAACACATCTACATCATATCTTTGGGTCTCGCGCCAGCACTCCTTTTCTCCTTCAAAATAAGCAATTTTTGTGCTAGTTGAGCCCGGATTAATGGCCAATATCTTTGGTAATCCCATTATATTATGATCCTCCTGTTCGTCACTCCTATATCCGCCAGATACCAAATTGAAAAGACGGCTTTTTGGGCTTTTTGGCCTTGATATTTAACGTCAATTAGAAACCGATTTGTAGGCGGCTAAGGCGACGGCAGAAGCTATTGACAAAAGCTTGGTTTCTGCGCTATCGGCACGGCTCGTCAAAACAACAGGAACCTTGGCACCCAAGACCAAGCCAGCCGTTTTATTCTTCGTCAGATATACTATGGCCTTAGCAAAGATATTCCCGGCCTCTATATCAGGAACAAGCAGTACCTCGGCATGTCCTGCCACCTCTGAAACTACGCCCTTATGGCGAGCTGCCTCCTCGCTTAAGGCATTATCCAAGGCCAAGGGGCCATCTATGATGCATCCTTTTATTTGATTTCGCCTGTTCATCTGGACTAACGCGGCGGCCTCCAAGGTGCAGGGCATGTCAGGATTTACGACTTCTACGGCGGCTAAAACAGCGACTTTTGGAGTTTCGACGCCGAAGGACTTTGCTAACTCCACGGTGTTTTCGACTATCTTAACCTTGGCATTAAGGTCAGGGGCAATATTAAAGGCCGGATCGCAAATGAAAAGAATGCGATCTACGCCTTCTACCTCGTGAATGTAAACGTGCGATAAGAGAGACCCCGTCCTCAAGCCCTTTTCCTTGTTCAATACACCCCTCAGGAAGTTCGCGGTAGATATCATTCCCTTCATGAGTATATCGGCTTCTCCTGAAGATACTACTTCTACGGCAGCTAAGGCTACCTCTGCCTCGCTTCCTCGCACGTCCTTTAATTGAAAATTAGATAGGTCAACTCCGATTTCCTTGGCTATCTCCTTCATCTTATCCACGTTGCCTACCAAAATGCAGTCCGCGATGCCCTCCCTGCGGGCGTGCTCTACTGCCTCTAAAACATCGGCATCCTCGGCCAAAGCGACACTCACCCTTTTCGGACCTACCTCTTTTGCATACGACAAAAGCTCAGTAAGAGAACGTAACTGTTCCAACTTGACAAACCTCCCATTTTTATAGTTTTTGAGTCATTTCCGAAAGCATTTTTGTGCAACTTATTATCCCTTTCAAAAACACATATGTAGAAAAATGTGCAACGCAATCGCCCTTCTAACTACGTAATTTGCAAGTTACCTAGAAGCCACAGTTTATCTTGTGAATTAAATCGGGCAAACGCAACCTGAAGTACATTTTAAGATCCCTTCATCAATCTCGCGTCTTAAACCTCAAGAAAGACAAATTTCGCGTTGTTAAGTTTTCGCCAACACAGCACCTAACGCTATCGATAAAGCTTTGGTCCTGGCAGTATCCCCACGGCTCGTTAACACCACCGGAACTTTGGCCCCCAATACAACTCCCGCACCTGCTCCATTCGCCATGAAAAGTATAACCTTGCCCAGCAAATTCCCAGCCTCTATATCGGGAACAAGCAGTACCTCGGCATGTCCTGCCACCTCTGAAAATACGCCCTTATGGCGAGCTGCCTCCTCGCTTAAGGCATTATCCAAGGCCAAGGGGCCATCTATGATGCATCCTTTTATTTGATTTCGCCTGTTCATCTGGACTAACGCGGCGGCCTCCAAGGTGCAGGGCATGTCAGGATTTACGACTTCTACGGCGGCTAAAACAGCGACTCTCGGTCTTTCTACGCCCAAGGCATGGCAACAAGAGACGGCGTTGTTCACTATAGAAACCTTCTCCTGAAGCCCAGGATATGTATTGAGTCCCCCATCCGTCAAGCCAATAACCCTGCCCAACCTCGGTACTTCAAAGAGAAACAGGTGAGATAACAATCTGCCACTCCTTAGGCCCCATTCCTTGTTTAAAACTGCTTTAAGGAGCGTAGAGGTCTTTATAAACCCCTTCATTAACAAATCTCCCTCACCCGATGATACTGCTTGCACGGCTTTCATCGCCGCTTCTTCCTCGTTTGTTGCCGGAATGACCTCGAAGGAAGAAATGTCTACGCCTTTATCTCTAGCGACCTTTGAAATCTTGTCCGGATCGCCAACCAATGTTGCCTCAACGATGCCTTCTACGTTAGCTGTATGTACAGCTTCAAGTACATCTCCATCTTCAGCAGCAGCGACAACAACTCTCATGATGTTGCCTTTTTTGGCTCTTTCAAATAAAAATTCCAAATTTTTAAATGACAAGCTAAACTACCTCCCTTTTCTTATAATTTTTTACAACATCGGCATAGGAGGCAGCTTTTTCCTCGCCCTTTAAGACCCTCAAGGCGTTTTCTGCCAAGGACTTCATTTCGTTTTCTCCCGGGTACATAAGCACGGGCGCTATCCATTGTACTCTTTCTGTTACCGTAGCCGCAAAGTCCTCATCATAAACAACTCCACCGGTCAAGATGATTGCATCCACTTTTCCTTCAAGTGTCGCCGAATAAGATGCGATTTCTTTAGCCACTTGCAGGGCCATGGCACGATACACCAGTGCCGCTTTTTCATCACCCTTCTTAATGCGCTCTTTTACATCGCGCATGTCATTGGTTCCCAAATAACCAACGAACCCGGATTCCCCCGTCAATTTTCGACGAAGTTCTTTGATGTTGTATTTTCCACTGTAACACAACCTGACCAAATCGCCTGAAGGCACGGTTCCGGCACGCTCCGGGGAAAAAGGACCATTTTCGTTGGCATTGTTCAAATCGACCATTCTCCCGTCCTTGTGGGCGCAAATACTGAAACCTCCTCCAAGGTGAGCGACTATAAAACGGAGTTTGCGCCAATCACCGCCTAATTCCTTCGCTGCCTTGCGCACAACCGACTTGATATTTAGCGTATGGGCTAATGAATATTTGGGCAGTTCAGGTAAACCCGTGATCCTGGCGATATCATCGAGCTCATCGGTTGCTACGGAATCTGCTATAAAGGCGGGAATATTTCTCGGACCAGCTATGGCATTTGCCATGAGACCGCCAAGATTTGAAGCGTGCTCCCAAGGCTTGCACATTTTCAAATACTCTATCAAAACTTCCTCTACTTGATAAACTCCTCCCGGCATAGGAGGATCAACTATTCCTCCGCGCCCAATAATAGCATCGAGCATATCGTAAGAATATCCCATTTCCTTTACGACACCTTCGACAGCACCCAACCTGAAGTCCAATTGTTTTATCACATTATCAAACTTAGACAATTCCTCCAGAGAATGACGAATGGTCTTTGTCCACACTTCTGCGTCGTTTTTATACCATGCTATTTTAGTACTAGTAGAACCCGGATTTATGACTAGAATATTGAAGGTCAAACTCATTCCCCCTCTCGCTAAAAAGGACAAGGCAATCTCATAAATTAGATACCTTGCCCGAAATATTTGCAACACAACTTATTTATATATCAAGCATCCCTCCGAGACAACTGATTTTCAAATACTCCATCTCGATACAAAAGTTGTGATGATATAGGGATACTTTTGCTTCTTCCTTAGGCAAAATTTTCCGTTCACATAGACTACAGCCATTACTACGAATTCTCTTTCTGCTTAGGCGGGTTTTGATTGTTTCATTTATTATAATAAAGTTTGATAAAAAAGTCACCAGACACGCTCAAATACATTAAATACTATTGACATTATTCCATATAGTTGCGTATAATCACTACTGATAGCTTAACTATAATAAGTGGAGGAATGTCTTATGTGTCAGGGAAAACATCACTGCTCTTGCCATGACGTCCCAGACCTACGATTAGAAGGTTTTTTAGCTCCTTGCCTTTTGTTCTTGCTAAAAAAAGAACCGGCTCATGGTTATGAGTTGGTGGAAAGGATCAAAGAAGTCGAGTTGATTAAAGCCGTTCCTGATCCTGGAGTCATATACAGGCACCTGCGTCGATTGGAAGATATGGGAATGCTGGAATCTCGCTTAGAACCAGGATGTGGCGGACCGGCTCGCAAGGTTTATTCGATAACGCCGGAAGGAGAAGATTACTTAAAGGCCTGGGTGACAAGTTTGCGCGACATGCACGATGCTTTAGGCAAGTTTATCGAAGCATCGGAAGAATGTCTCAAGTAAAGATCTTACAGCCTTTGCTCAAAAGAAAGAACGACCATGACCTTAGCTATTAAAGTTTCAGGGTTAGTCAAACACTACGAAAGCCTGGTTGCCGTAAATAACATAAGCTTTGACGTCAAAGAAGGAGAGATTTTCGGTTTTTTGGGCCCAAACGGCGCAGGAAAGACCACCACCATACGCATGCTCACCGGCCTTTCCAGGCCCACTGCCGGAACGATCGAACTTTTGGGCCTTAACATTAACTCGGACGTCAAGGCCAAAAAGCTCATAGGCGTTGTGCCCGAAGCTTCAAACCTTTACGACGATCTCACCGCTTTAGAAAACCTTTTCTTCATGGGCAAACTTTATGGCGTACCCAAAAAAGAAAGATGTAAGCGAGCCGAGGCCCTTCTGGAGCTATTTCGGTTACAGGAAAAAAGAAATCAACTCTTTGGCACCCTTTCTCGCGGAATGAAGCGTGCGCTCACCATCGCCGCTGCCTTGATTCATAATCCCAAGATATTGTTTTTGGACGAACCTACCGTAGGATTGGACGTAATGGCCGCCCGAAGCTTGAGAAAGGTCATTCAAGAGCTAAGCTATCAAGGGATGACGATATTTTTAACGACGCATTACCTGGAAGAGGCGGATATGTTGTGTGATCGCATCGCAATCATCGTTAAAGGAGAAATTATCACCACCGGAAATCCAGAGGATCTAAAAGAAATGGCAACTAAGGAACAAGCCATGGAATTTACCGTATCAAATGACGCTTCAAAGCTCATCGAACCCCTAGCAGCGCTTACAGGATCAAGACCCATCCTTATAAATTCAAACACACTGCGGTGCATCGGCGCCACAAATGACCTCTTAGCTCACATTTGCAAAGTAGTGCAAGAGGCAGGAGTGAAAGTCATCCATATCAACACAGTCAGGCCCACCCTTGAGGACGCATTCGTGAGGATAACAGGACTTTCCCCGACAGTCATGTCTGCGGAAAAGGGAGGAAAGTAGAGATGCTGGATAATTTGAGAGGAATATGGTGCATCATTGCAAAAGACATGAAGACTTACTACCTTAAACCTCCCGCTGTGAGCTGGGGGATGGTATTTCCCGTCACCTGGACTTTGGCCTTTTACCTGAGAAATCCCGTAGATTTTAAGGGATTGATTCCCGGTCTCATAGCCATGACTGCTCTCTTCAGCACCACTGCGGCCGAAGCCGTGGTGATAAATTTTGAGCTTCGCCTTGGAACTTTAGAGAGACTTCTCCTCGCACCGATCAATATGGCGGCGATCTTGTTAGGGAAAATCTTGGGAGGAGCTATCTTTGGTTTCATCATGAGCACTATAGTTACCGTAACGTGCGCTTTATTTCTAAATTTTCACGTAAATTGGCCGTCGTTCTTTCTGATTCTCTTGCCCTCTTTACTTGCCTTTTCGACCATGGGTTCGCTGCTTTGTTTGCTCGTAAGAGAGGTCTTTGAGGCTCAAACACTGCTAAATCTTCCACGCTTCGTAATGGTTTTCGCCAGCGGCGTCGTATATCCCATTGAATTCATGCCCAGGTCTTTGCAGATTTTTGCGCACTTTCTGCCTCTCACATATGCTGTGAAAGGTTTTAAAAGCGTTTCAACCATCGGCACAACTTCTTTGCCGGCATTGCATGCTGCAATCTTATTGGGATTTTTTACGCTCTTTTTGTTTCCTGCTATCAAATTGTTGGGGAAAAAGTTCCAATAATTCCTAAAATCCCTGCCAATAAAAAGGAAGCTCTCGTTCTTGCTTCGCAAATTTGTGATGTTCGAAAAGCCCTTTTTTCGTTACAATAACACGTGATGATGGGAGATTATATATATCGCACGTAAAAGAGGGAAATTAAATTGAAGTTATGTCATCGCGATAAAAAACATTACATCCACCAAGAGGGACAGAGCGGTGCTTGAAGCCATCGTAAACTTTCTTGTAAACACCATCGGACACCTCGGCTATCCGGGAATAACGGCTTTGATGTTCCTGGAATCCTCTTTTTTCCCCTTTCCCAGCGAAGTGGTAATACCGCCAGCAGGGTATTTAGCCGCAGAGGGCAAGATGTCACTTCCTGCTGTAATTGGTTGTGGAATTATTGGAAGCCTGTTGGGGGCGATTTTTAACTATTACGTCGCCCTCAAGATAGGCAGACACTTTTTGCTAAAATATGGAAAATATTTCTTGGTGAGCGAAAAAAACCTTAGGAAGGCCGAAATATTTTTCGAAAAACACGGCGCGGTGAGCACCTTCGTTGGAAGGTTGCTGCCGGGCATCAGGCAGTACATTTCATTGCCCGCCGGCATAGCAAAAATGAGAATGGACCTTTTTTGCCTTTACACCTCCCTCGGAGCCGGCATATGGGTGATAATCCTTGCCTTGCTCGGGTTTTATATCGGAAACAACGCGGAACGACTCGACGATATGCTTCATTCAATTTCCATCGCACTGTTGCTGTTTTGTGGAGGAATAATAATAATATACGTTTTTAGATACAAGGCTAAAAACAAAAGGGGCGAGTGAGAAGCGCTAATTCACGTCTCAGATTACGACCACAGCAAACTTTATTTTACGGAATCTTTATCCTCGCTTTTGGCGATGCCTTCTCTCCTCCTTTGCCTTATTTGCTCTATTATCACAATAGCATCGAACTCTTCCTGCTTTGGGAACTCGACCCTTCTAAAGCAACTTATGACTATATAATCTGGGATGGCCAAGGCCTTGAGGGGCCTGTTTTTATGCCTGTTTAAGATTTCTTCCAAGGGCAAGCGAAAAAAGATGGCTACGTTAAATCTATCCGGCAAAATAAAGTCCGCTCTGGAAGTGGCAGTGAGATTCATCCTATCGATGTAAACCACGGGCTTAACGCTGTTTTTAAGCATTTCGATTGCCTTGCTTCGAATCTCCGGCTCCTTTGGCCTTAAAACCTCGTACATCTTCTCCTGTCCAGCTTCTCGTAGTTCGGGGTAGAGCTCAGAAAACATTTTCTTTCTGATTTCATCTTGAGAAATTATTTCGAAGTCATAAAACCTACGGGCCAAATAGGCCGCCAAAGTGCTCTTCCCACACCCCTGGGGACCTATCGGCAACAACGCTATGGGCTTTGGCGAGGCGATGAGAAAGGCTTTTGTCACAAGGGCAATCTCGAAAAATCGCCTGACCTTAATAATATTAGATTTTTCCATAAAATCACTCCATAACCCATTGCATATTCAAAAAATAAGCACTATAATCCTCGCAGAAAAAAGGATATATTGCTAGTAATTTGGCCCTTCCCTCGAACTCGAAAGAGAGGGAATTTTTTAATTGGCATGTATCTTATACCTCAAGGAGAGGTGACTGTGAAGGATGGATGACAAAGATTCAAGTCAAGAAGTACCCCTACCAATCAAGGTCATTGGCATCGTCTTTAATTTAAAAAAACCCACCAAAAGTGACGAGCCCGATGATCTCTATGAGGAATATGACTCCCAAAGTACCATTGATGCCTTAGCACGAGAAATTGAAAGTTTTGGATTCGAAACGGTCCTATTAGAACAAGATGAGGATTTATTCTCCAAATTAACTACAAATCCTCCTGATTTTGTATTCAATATCGCCGAAGGAAAGGATATTTACAGAGGCAGAGAAGCACAAATCCCAAGCCTGTTGGAATCACTCGGCATTCCCTACACAGGCTCGGACCCCGTTTCTCTTGCCATATCATTGGACAAATACCTTACAAATGTCGTCCTAAATTACGAAGGCGTTCCTGTCCCCAAGATGGCCCATTTTCGTAGCCGAGACGATCTCGTTAAGGCAAAGGAGTTATTCGTCTCGGAAAATTCAACTTACATAGTAAAACCACGTTGGGAAGGTTCTTCAAAAGGCGTGTTTCACGACTCCATCTCCAAAAGTGCAGAGGAGCTGGAAAGAAACGTCTTGAGAATATTTGAGCGGTACAAGCAACCGGCCATTGCGGAGGTCTTTTTGCCGGGAGCTGAAATAACCGCTGGAGTGCTTGGGAACGACGAGGAAACTCGCGTGATCGGTATGATGAGGATATCGGAACGTACACCTTCCCATAGTGGTACGTTTTTATACACCCTTGACCATAAACGGGAATGGGAGGAAAGAATTCTATACGAGGGACCTCAAGTTTTAGACGCAAAGGTACGAGAACAGGCGGCATCCACTGCACTTAAAGCATTTCGCGCCCTCGAACTACGAGATGTCGCAAGGATAGATATGCGCATGGATGAATCAGGGTGCCTTCGCGTCATAGACATCAATCCTTTACCCGGACTGTCACCATATTATAGCGACCTCCCGATTCTTTATTCTTTAAGCGGAGGAAATTACCACGATCTTATATTCGGCATTCTGCGATCTGCTTTTAAACGCTATGGAATACATTGGGTGGAGGGGTAAATCATGGCAAAGGTATTGGTAGTCACGGCTAAGGAAGAAACGGAAAGAAGTGACGTTCTGGATGTACTGCGATGCAGGAACTCAGTCGTTGACGCTCTGTCGTCCAATGGCTACAATATTGGCATTTTGGAAATCACCAAAGAAGACATCAACCATTTAAACAGGCTTGAAGCTAAGATATTGCGCCACAACCCTGACTGTATATTCAACCTTTTTGAGGGGTTCTCGGATGACAGCACTAAAGAAGTCTCCTTTGCGATCTTCTTGGAAAGCCTTAAGATCCCCTTCACTGGCAACGGCTCAATGGCCTTATATACTTCTTTAGACAAATTTTTAGCTAAAAAATTATTAGCAATGGAGGGCGTACCCGTACCGCAAGGCGTGTATCTCAAGCACACCGTGGGCAATGTCATTGATTTGCCTTGTCCAGCCTTCATTAAGCCTCGCTTCGAAGATGGTAGCGTTGGCATAGATGAAGCTTCACTGGTAACAAGTAAAGAAGAATTAAATAAAGTGTTGCCACACAAACTTTCGGCCTTTCCAGCAGGAATAATCGTCGAGGAGTTTTTGGAAGGACGAGAATTCAACGTAGGGTTGGTTGGAGTTCCACCCTATGAAGTCGTGGGAATCTCAATGATAGATTACAAAGATTACCCCGACGTAATGCCTTTTTTAGATTACAGGGCAAAATGGGATACGAACAGCCCAGGATACAAAATATCCCCCGAAAATCCCAAAATCATCTCCGACGTGGCAAAAGAGCGCCTCATTTGGATTGCCAAGCGTGCCGGCATTACTCTTTCTTGCAGGGGATATTTTCGAGTTGACCTGAGGGAAAAGGATGGAAGGCTCTACGTCATCGACGTAAACCCAAATCCTGATTTGAACGTTGACAGCGGTCTGGCAAACCAAAGCAGGAGGAGTGGCTTGTCCTATGAAGCCCTCGTGTCCTATTTGGTCGAGATCGCATTAAAGGAGAATCTATATGAACCAGCTAAACAGGCCATATACGAAGTACCTGAATATAGCGCGATCTAGCAAAGCCTTTAACGAGGCCGAACTTCAAGTACTGGAAGGATTACTGCGCCAGTGCTTGGAGGGTCCCAACGAAGAAGGATACATAATGCTCACGGAGAAAGAAGATGGGGAAGATGTCGCTTTTTTAATATACGGAAAAACGCCAATGACAGAATTCACCTATGATCTTTATTGGGTAGTCGTTTCTCCTTCGCATCAAGGCAAAGGCTTTGGCAGGCGCATCATAAGCCGCATGGAACAATGTCTTTTAAAGGAAAAGGATAAGATCAACATCAGGGTGGAGACTTCGGGCAGTGAACACTACGTGGGACAAAGGGCCTTTTATGAAGCTATGAACTTTAATTTATGTGGACGCATTCCATCGTTCTACAAGGAAGGCGATGATTTAGTAATTTTTTATAAATGCGTAACAAAAAATAATCTTTCGGGAGGCAGTAAAAGCAATGAAAGATTATAGGGAAATATCCCTATGGAAAAATGTAACGCCGGAAGAGTGGAACGATTGGCATTGGCAGCTTGCCAACCGCATTACCGACATTGAGACTTTGGGTGAAATCATTACCTTGACGTCTGAGGAGAAAAAGGCCTTAAACGACGACCTTTTGGAGCTGAGAATGGCGATCACTCCCTACTACGCTACTTTAATGGATCCAAAGGACGTCAATTGCCCTATTCGCATGCAGGCCGTTCCAACTTCCAAAGAAAGAAACACTGCGGAAGAGGATTTCTATGACCCTTTAGCTGAAGACAGATATGCGCCGGTCCCCGGGTTCGTGCACAGATACCCCGATAGGGGCATTCTGCTCGTGACAGACCAGTGTTCCATGTACTGCAGGTTTTGCACCAGAAGGCGATTTGCGGGCGAAGTGGACAGGCCAAAAAGTCGCGAGGAAATTCAGGCAGCCATAGATTACATCGAAAGGACACCTGTGCTTCGAGATATACTCGTCACAGGCGGAGACCCTCTTACCATGGAAGACGATAACCTCGAATGGCTTTTGGCCAGCCTGAGGCGGATACCTCACGTGGAGATCATAAGGATAGGAACGCGAGTCCCTGCTGTGATGCCTCAAAGGATCACGAGCTCTTTGACCTCGATGTTAAAACAATTTCATCCCCTGTGGATCAACGTCCACTTCAACCATCCTAAGGAAATTACGCCCTACTCGAATAGAGCTTTAAATATGTTGGCCGATGCAGGCATACCGCTTGGCAACCAATCCGTGCTGCTTCGTGGCATCAACGACTGCCCTTACATCTTCAAGGAGCTGTTTCAAAAGCTTTTGATGAACAGGGTGCGTCCTTACTACATATATCAATGCGACCTATCACGAGGCATATCTCATTTTCGCACCTCGGTAGGCAAGGGCATCGAGATCATAGAATTCCTGCGCGGGCATACAACCGGCATGGCTGTCCCTACCTTCGTGATAGACGCCCCCGGAGGCGGCGGCAAGATCCCGCTCATGCCAAACTACCTTCTGGCTCAGGGCGAGCGCAGGGTTGTGCTCAGGAACTTTGAAGGGACCATTACGGTATATACCGAGCCGGAGGACGCCAGCTCACATTGCCACGGCTGCGCTGATATATGCCTGAGACAATCTGCCTCTTCGGGCGGCGGCGTCTCCGAATTGCTTGAAGGAAGCAGGCTGCAGCTTGAGCCGCAAGTACTCAAGAGGGAGGAGCGAAGGCACCAGTGGATGAAGGAAAAGGAAGAACAATCCGTTCACGCCTCGGATCACAAATGCCCGCTTCTGTA
>NZ_JBWQOQ010000007.1:0-1037991 GCF_059026225.1 Acetomicrobium sp. | reverse complement strand
ACCTTTCCTTTGGATCGGCATCTATCTGCCAAGTTGTTACGCTTCTTTAAGCCTACTGAAAACAGCATAGATTCCGTTGCTAACCGCGATTACATTGCTGATTTTTATCACTTCGCTTCTTTGTTTTTAGTTCACTGCAGTCGACTAGCGGAAGATTTAATAATATACAGCAGCGACGAGTTTGGGATTGTGCAGCTTCCTGATGCTTTCTGCACCGGTTCAAGTATCATGCCGCAAAAGAAAAATCCCGACGTGCTTGAATTAGTGCGCGGTAAGGTCGGTCAGGTTTTGGGAAGCTATATGGACCTTCTAATCATGCTGAAAGGCCTTCCCCTGGCTTATAATAGGGACCTGCAAGAAGATAAGCGAAGCCTGATGAATGTTTTGCAGACCTTACATGGCATATTAGACGTTTTGCCACCGCTGATTTTAAAAGTAGAAATTGATGTCGATGGGGCGTCTAAAGCCTTCGAGGATGGATTTATTCTGGCTACAGATGTAGCTGACTATCTGGTCTTGAAAGGTGTTCCTTTCAGGAAAGCTCACTGGCTGGTGGGCAATGCCATTAAGTGGTGTTTAAATGAGGGCAAAAACTTTTTAGATTTGAGCCTGGAGGAATGGCGAAGCCTGATCCCTCAATTTGACGAAGAGATTCTTGAAAATTTAAACCCTCGCTCCTCCGTTGAAAGGCGCAAGACTTACGGAGGAACTGCATTTTCAGAAGTAATGCGTCAGCTAAGTGAGGGTAAAAAGATCATTGAAGAGGTGGAAAAATTTTTGTCTCTATGGCCGGAAGATGTTGACTAATTTCGCAAGCTGTGATAACTTGCTATTGCTCGGGCTTGAGGTTATTGCTGATAAACTTTACAAAAGGGCCGTTAGCTCAGGTGGCAGAGCACCGGACTTTTAATCCGGGAGTCGCAGGTTCGAATCCTGCACGGCTCACCAGAAATCAGTTCCTGACAGCCTTCTTGGCCTGTCGGGAATTTTTTTGTCCAAATTTAGGAGCGCCGGACTGGATTTTATAATGCAGTGCTTTAGATAACTCCTAGAAATCCGCATCTTTCCCAAAATGTAAGGTCTTTCCTCCCTTCCTGTGGTGTAATATGTTTTTATTCCAGTTAGTTTATATTCTATTTCTCAACGATATTCAAGTCCGGCGTTTATCTTTCATGGACGGTTTTGCGTCTCCGGCAGTTGTGGCCGGTAAACATGAAAAGCTGCCGTCCAGACGCCTTGGAAGGCCTCAAAAAGAGGAAAGACGATGAATGTATCGTCTTGGTCGAAGATGACGCCTTAAAACAGCTCCTGGGACTAACAGGCAAAAGTATGTTTAAAGGCATTACGACCTGCGACATGTCTTTACCATGTCTTACCTGCGAAAGGTTGGGGATCTGCTGTCGTTGCAGAGTATTATGGGCCATACCGATTTTGCAATGACCAAACGTTACGTAGCCTACACGCTAGGCAACATAAAAGAGCAACATGCCATGCCTCGCCTGTCAATAAGCTTGTGTCGGCGAGGAAGAGGGTGGGGAGGGTGAAAGATGCGAAGAAATAAGAGATAACGTTGGATTAATATCAAGGTTGTTTCAATTTGTCTGGCATATTTTTATTTTTTATTTATCTAGTAAATGTTTATATTTCTCATATAAAGATGAGACCTCATTTTCATCCTTGCATTTTTTTAACATATCGTAATTGTTCTTTAAAAATGGTATTTTATTGATTGAGATACTATTCTGGTTAAGTTTTTCAATTAATATTGTGGGAACAAAGTAAAGATCATATCCCTTATCTCCCTCATCATTCAATCGAGGAGTTACTCCGATGACAACATCGGATGTTTTTTTAGATTGTCTATAAATCTTAACGCCTGATTTGTATTCCCTATCGACTCCGCCCCTAGTGCCACCAGTGAAAGATATAGATTTAGTAGCAGTTTTTACCTGAGCGCGGATAATATTTTCTGAACCATCTTCAGCTTTTAGAACTATGATTAAGTCGTAGGGCGATAGAGGCAAATCCACTAAGGAGACATTTTGGTATCGCTTCATTAAAATCCCAGCAGCTATAAGCTCATGGGCAAATCCACTTACTGATGCTTGTTTCCCCTTTTCTTGATTTTGGCTCAGTTCGGTTTCTTGATTGCTACTCATTTTAATCCACTACCTCGCTTTCTATCTTTTCGTTAACACCAAAATCCAATCTGTATCTATACGCTCTTCTCGTGGTACTTTAATGAAATGCTTAATAATTTCTGACGCGAAATAATTTTCTAATACAAATCCTATATTTTCTGCCATCGAAATTATATATTTCCAATTTTCAAAAACTTCACCTCTTATTTTATTATTGCCGACAACTATAACGTATTTTCCATTGGACTTCAAAACTCTGTAAATTTCTTTTAAGTTGGTTTCCATATCCATCAAATACTTATAAGCTATGTATGCTCTGCGAGGGTCCTTGTTATATATCCTTGTAATCACTTTATCGGCCTCTTTTATCCCAGTTAAGTGTAAATCTTTGTACTTTTTAGCAGTTACACTTTCCGTTCCTACCTGTTTTTTCTTTAATGTTGCAAGAGAGCCCTTAGCAAAACCTAACCAATAAGTTTCTAGCTGATGCATCCTTGGATAGTCCACTGCATTAGCATAAGGTGGAGAAGTTAGTGCAAGATCAAAAGTTTCATTTTCGTATTTTATATTTCTCGCATCCATATCTTCGGGAAAAGTAACGCTTATATTTTTGGGGCACAAATTAGAAAATTCTATCATTTTAGGGATATTTGTAAGAATGACCTCTGCAAACCTCCTGAGTGCATCAGAGGGGTTCACTGTTTTTTTAAGCTTTTTGCGTATCACTGTTCTAGTGCAATTGTCATCGGCATTGGAAACGGAGCGAATTATAGATGAAAAACATATTTTAAAAAAATCTTTAATATCTTCACTAGTATCTAAATTTTCAATGCATTTTTTAATATATGCTAATTCTAATATGATTTCTTTATTAAACCAATTATCACGATAAGGAAAGGTAGGTATATCTTCATTAGCTACTTTTTCGGGGCGATAATTCACCAATAGGCGTAACATTCCTTTTTTGCACCTTTCAAGCTCTTGTTCATTTATCGGCGTAACTTTGACCTTAGCGAGAAACCTGGAAAAGGGAGAAATGTCTATGCCAACAGAATGTCTTCTTGCTAAAAGTGCTTCTACATTTGTTGTGGCACTGCCCATAAATGGGTCAATAACTAAGTCTTTATCTTTTGAATAGCGTTTTATTAACCAACGTGGAAGTTCGGGAAAAAATTTAGCTGGATATTTATGCAAACCATGCGTCAAACTAGATTGATCATAACTTATGAACAAAAATCTATCTCCATTGTTAATTGGTAGATCGACCGGTATCTCGCCATCAACTCGAATAATTTTCTCACCAAAATCATTTGTAATTTCTTTCACGTTGTCCAGAGGTTCGACATCTTCGCATTTTTGCATCCAGTTTCGTTTTAGTTTTTTTAAGACTTTTGCCTCTATTTCATCAAGTGAGATAGGATAATAATCTGATACCTGCATTTGAAAGTATTCACCCCTTTTATGTTTAGAATTTGATGTTTACCGTTTTACTAACATAAGAAATTCTAGTCTAAGCTTGTGTTGCAAGTAAAACAGCTTTAAAAGAAATTTAATAGACTTAACATTATCAGCGATACTAAATTTAGCTACAAAATCACACAGATTTATTAAAACATACGCTAATACTAGAAAGGTATTATTGCCATAACTAAGGGCTATTGAAATGATATCATGAATATGTCCAAATTAGAAGGTCAAAAATGTACAACATGATTGCTTTTCGCGGCTTCACCCCCCAAGAAATTTATTTTCTGGGAAAGGTGGGGCGGCTCAGTTTCGCAAACTCTGCCCTTTTTCTATGAGTCCACAGATCATCACCATTCCTACTTCATATTTTACTGAGCGTCATCCACTAATAAACGCCCTGACAACATGGCTTGATCAAACCAATTGTCTATTTCCTGCTCTTTGGTCATCGACGTAAAAGGCTTTTCAGTAAGTATACGCTTTATACAGGCGATCGTTAATTTGCTAATCTTTCCAACATCCGCATCGGTCACCTCATAGTGGCCAGAGTGAACGATTTCTGACCTTATATCATACAAATCTCTGACTTCCTTTTTGATTTCTGTTCGCTTTTCCAGCGTTTCTCCAGCCAAAAGCGCCGTACGCATTCTCAATTTATATGCAATTTCCTTATTTTCCTGCCTTCCCAGCATTATGGTCTCAAGAGCGATCGCGTAATGGAGGAATGCCTCTTCGGGGCGTTGTTGCAGTTTTACTGCAGCTCGGCCTGCCCATTGAACGGATGCCAATATTCGCTCCTCGATTTGGCTTCGGTCATCTTTTGCAAGGATTTCATTTATACGATAAAAACCTACCTTTTCTGCTCTGGATGGTTCTATATCCTTTAAAGACAAAAGGGCAAAAGGCCCTATGCGCCTGGGTAATTGGTAATAAGAATGCTGATGAGTTTCAAAAGCTAATAAAACTTCTCTCGTAGGCTGGAGTTCCCCTACAAAATATATCTGGGCGCCAAGGTCAGGTCCGCTATAGAAATTGATCACGTCCATGGTTAAACGCAATTCGCGCCGTGCCGCAGAGCAAGCGGCTTCTCCGTCACAAGCGCATACTTCTACCGTTGCTATTGGATGATTAAAAAAATATCTTTTAATAAAATCCTCAAAATCGGTTTTCAAAAATTCTTTTGTTTCTAGAGGTTCCGTCCTGGAATCGACGATGGCATTATGCTTATCTTTCAATTTTTCTAAGTTATGTTCATCGGCTATCCAAAACTCAACTTTTCCAAATTTATATGGCAGATCTTCTGGCGCCACCCCACCAATGCGCATATGAACCTTCCAATGCGTTGGGGAAGTAATAAGCTTGTCTCTCAGTTTATTTATAGACTCACCTAAGCGATCCTTAAATGGTTTATCAGGCCTCTTGTGATTGATATCCAATGCATGCAAGATCGCTTCTTGGATAAACAGTTCAACAGCTTTTTTGCTGTGCTGTTTGTATATATCGACAGAATAAGATTTCCTTTTATATTTAGAAAAATAAAGTTCATTTAGACATTCCCGATATTTATCCATATATCTCAAAAATATCCCAATCTCAGAAGGCTCTAACTTCCGTTTGCTGAGGTCTCCCTTTTCTTCAAGGCTTGTTATAAAGCTCTCGAGCTCGTCTAAGGCATCTTCCATTGTCATGACTTGCCCTCCCAGTAAAAATATTATATAGCTGACAAATGACTAAAAATTGTAACAGCACGATCAATTATTAATATTACATTAATTGTAACAAGGTTAACTCCCTTTGCACACCAACCCCAGCTCTTTAAGCCTTATCTCCATGGCCTGCATGGAGACCAAATAGCGGCGGGCAAGGGCCCTTAGGCTGTATCTGTGCGCCTCGCGGGCCAGGAGCTTTTTGGGCATCAAAAACTCCGCGGCGAAGGCATTGGCCGCGCGCTCCTGCCTGGGGTCGCGCTTTATCATGCCGGCTCCGCTCTCGGAAAAGGAAAGCGAGTTGTGCCCAAGCAGGTAGTGGCCTATTTCGTGTGCAACGGAAAACCGCCTCCGGCACAGCGGACGGCTTGAGTTTACCGCTATGACGGGCTTACCGGGCGGAACGTGGATCAGCATTGCGTCGATGCTGTCCGCCATGCCCCGTATCACCTCGATGCCGAGCTTCCTCAGTGCCAATAAAACGACATCTTCATCGCAAGGCGCGCCGACCTCCTCCAAAAGCCGACGCGCCGCTATTGATGGATCCATAGCAGCGCCTCCTGTATGTGAAGTTGGATATTTTTACTCTTCCATGCGCTCCCTGACGCTTTTCAGCGCGTATGAGATTGTGTTTATGATGAACTTCTTGTCCGCGGGCGAGAGCTTGTCCCAGCTTTCCATGACGCTTCGCAGGTTTGCCACGGCCTCTGCGTCCCGCTCCATGAGGATGGCAAGCAGCTTTTCGAGCTCTGCCGTGTACTCGTCGGCTTCTTTCGACATCTCCTCTTCCGCCCCGGTCAGGAAATACGACACCGGGACGTTAAGCGCCTCTGCCAGTGCGAACAGTTGAGGCACGCTCACCCCCCGCCTGCCTCCCTCAATGGCGCTTAAGCTCATCGGATGCATGCCCACCTTCTCGGCCAGGTCTTTCTGCATCATTCCCGCCTTTATCCTAGCAAGCTTGATCCTTATCCCTATGCGCTTTGCCAGCTGAGCTTCGTCTTTACCTTCAGAACCCCTGCTCAAAGATGTATCCCCCCATGTATATCATTTAGGTTATATATTATTCCATTTGTTTGTATTAAGCAAGTTGTACCTATCCGGCTTTATATAAAGCATTATAGATTTTCTCATTGAAAGAAAGTCAATTTGCCTGTATAATCGATGCCGAAAGCCAGTGAAAGGGGGAAGGTGCGTGTACACCTGGGACAGGAAGAAGATCGGCAAGAACCTACGGATCATGAGGGTAAAAAAGGACCTCTCGCAGGCAGAGCTGGCAGAGGCTTTAGGCGTCGCCCAAGGGCACTACTCAAATATAGAACTTGGCAAGCGTCAACTTTCGCTGCATTTGTTAGCAAAGATATGCGAGATGTTCGGCGTCGATCCGGCAGAGATCATCGCCGACATAGACGAACCTTCGACGTCTCCCGATCCGGAAGATGAAAAGGCAGAGGTCTAACCATGCTCACGCTTGAGCTTGCAGCAAAGCTTAGCAAGGGCAAAAACAGGGTTGCCTGCGTATATCGGCGGGCGGCCTGGATGCTCGTCAAAAAGTTCGACATGCCGGCAAACCCCGACGAGATATTGTTCCTCGTCGACTGCGTCTCAAGGAAGGCAAAGGAGCCTGCCTCCATTTGGCAGATGCCCGAGTGGGTGGAAGACGTCATCTACCAAATAGCGGGCGTAAGGCTGAAGTTCGTCATAAAGCTACGCCTTGCGATGCTCGACCGCCTGCCGCCTTCTGCCGTTACGGCCGTTTTATACCACCAGCTGAGGCACATAAAGGAGGACGCGGACGCGACGACTTACCTTGACATGCGACACGACGTCGAGGACTTTCAGGAGCTTTTGCCCTTCAGAAACTACGTTTACGGCGCAGACATACCGAACCTGCTTGACGTAAACCCGGCGGAAGTCTTTACAGACATGCCCCTGCAGCTTCAGCTTGGAGTGAGCGGAAGCGGACAAGGGCAGGGAAAAGATGCGGCGGATGCAGCAGACATGGAAGACATGCAATACGAGAAATACGCGGAAGACGCGGAAGGCTCGGCGGAAGGCGAAGAGGTGGGAAGCTATGAAGTGGTTTAAGCACGACACCTCATCATCACGGACGGAAAAACTTGCCATGCTCAAGGCGACGAGAGGCCTTGAGGGGTACGGCTTTTACTGGAATATCTTGGAGATCATAGCGGAAAGTGCCGGGAAAACGGGCGCGTCCGCGTCGGGTTCCGCCTGCTTTCCGCTTCAAACTTGGTGCGGACTTATAGGAGTTCCGCCTCAAACCTTCCGGAAACTTGCGGAAAACTGCCGGGAACTTGGCCTGTTTTCGGTGAGTTTCCGCAAAGTTTCGGGCGTGGAGGTGGCGGAAATCTCGACCGACGCTTTAGCGGAAATGGCCGACGAATACAGCAGCCGCAAGGCTTCTCGAAAAAAGGAGCAGGCGGAAACCTCGGAAGAGTGTCGGGACAGTGTCGGGACAATGTCCGCTGTAGATAAGAATAGAACAGATAAGAATAGAGAAGATATAGATATTACTTCCGCTTACGCGGAAGCGTCCGCGGACGAATCCGACGGACTCACCAGTAGGGCAGAAAAACTGACAGGTACATCTCAAGATACGGCAGTTAGGGCAGAAGCCGAAACTTCCGAGACGAAACCGACAGAACGAACAGAAAGCTGCGATGCGGTAGAACCTAAAGACAGCTTATGCCCTAACCAGCCTAAAGTACTTGAAACTACCGCCAGCGCCACGGGCGGCCCTGCCGGCTCGGTTGGCCCGACCGCTTCAAATACCGACGCCGAGGCCGGCGAAAAGCCCGCCTCCGTCCCGCCCTGTCCGCACAGGGACATCGTCGCCATTTACCATGAGGTCTTGCCCGAGCTTCGGGCCGTCAAAGTCTGGAACTCGACGAGAGAAAAGCGCTTGAGGGCGAGGTGGCGCGAGGACAAAAGCCGTCAGACGCTCGACTGGTGGCGGAAGTACTTCGAGTCCGTACGGGCAAGTGACTTTCTGATGGGACGCAAGGCCGACTGGTCAGCGGATTTTGACTGGCTGATTTGTCCCACGAACATGGCAAAGGTGCTTGAGGGCAGGTATCACGACGGATCGGCTGTCTCCAGTTTACCCAAAGGTATGGCGGATCGCCTTGAGTCGCTCTTCCGCGACCTTGCCTCGGCCTGGCCCGCCGACAGGATAGGCGACGCAAAGGAGGCAAAAAGGCTATTTTTTGCTGTCTTTTCGCCCGATGTGCTGGCAGACAAGGAGAGGGCAAATATGCGCCTTTCAAACATCGAGGCCTGGGCCCGTGTCGTGCTTTCCCGAGACGTGCAGTACGTGCCGCGCCTCGACCGCTGGTTGTCCGGCTTAGATCCTGACATCGCGCCCGCCGACAACGGCGAGAGGGAGGAGGTGGCATGACGATGGCGGATAAAATGCGCACAGAGACAGCCCAGACGGAAACAGCAGAAGGCCCGACATGGGACACGAGCTGGACGGACGAAGACGACACGCCAAAGCCCGAAATTAGGCCGGAATCCGAGGACGATCACGTCGCCCGCGTGGTCGCCGTAACGAGCGAGCTCGTCTCTTCCATGCCCCACGATGAGGGCTTGTTCGTCATCGAGCAGATGATCGAATCGGAGACAAAAAGGCTTTACGGCCGTGGCCTGAAGGCGCCCGACATCGCCGCCTATGTCCGAGACATCATAGGCAGGGTTGGTTTTCCCTTGCCCGAGCAGGCCTTGAGGCGCGCCGTAACGCGGGCCATAACAGAAGAGGTAGCGTCGGCAGGCAGGCTTGATTTTACAGCTACCGGCTACGTCCGTCGGCTAAAGGAAGAGGTCAGAAGGTGGGACGACTCAGACAAGTTCGGCTTCGGCATCGAAGAGCTTGACAACTCCTTCGGCCGGCTGCTTCCCGGTGAGCTTCTCGTGCTGGTCGGCGCTCAAGGGTCGATGAAATCGTCTTTGATGCTCACCGGGATCGAGCAGTACCTCACAACAAACCAAAACGGCACGGCCATGCTTTTTTCCCTCGACATGGCGCCCGAAGTGATAGCCGAAAGGCTGCTTCAACGCGAGATGCATGCTACAGCCGACCGCGTGCGCTGGCATGTCAAAAACGAGACGGAAAGCTTTAAATGCGCGATGAAAAAGATACGGGAAAGGTACGCCGACAGGCTCTTGATCTACGGGGCAGAGGCTCCGACGGCGCAGCTTCTCGGCAGGTGCGAGCGCATGACCATAGACGACTTAAAAAACGAGGTTGAAGCCTACATGCCGTCGCTCGTGGCGGTAGATTACCTGACGCTTCTGCGTAAGCCGCGGCAGTCAGACCTCGACTGCGTAAACGAGGTCATGCCGACTTTGAAGGAGCTGGCCCAGAGGTACGGCATTATGTTTCTCCTCCTTTCGCAGATGGGAAGGGCAAGCAAGCAGCTTCAGGCTTCCGGTTCGCTGTTTTCTGGTAGCGCTAAAGGCGGCGGCATCGTCGAGGAATTGGCCAACGCCCAAATAGACCTTTTTAAGGACGCACCCCTTGAACCTTACGGCGCGCCGCGCATCATCGCTACTGTCTCAAAGACCCGTCGGGGCGTGGCTGGGCGGTCTTTTGAGCTCGCCTACGATGGCGAGTCGATGAGCTTCACGGGGCAGGCAAGGCCGGTGAGGCGAGAGCGCGAAGTTAAGCCGATCTTCAAGGCGGGGTTGTTTTAGGTGGTTGCCATGATGACCTCGGACGGGGCAAAGACTTTTGAGGCAGAAATCCCGGGAGTGCCGCCGAGTTTGTGGCGCTGCTACGGCGTAAACCCGAGGGGCGGGATATTTCTCACGAAGACGGGCCGCAGCTGGAAGAGGGAGGCGATGTTTGCCCTGCTTCAGGTTCCTCACGACAGGCCGCTTCGAGGGCGCATAGCCATACGCGTGCAGTTTTTTGCCCACTCGCGGGGCAGGTGGGACATAGACAACAGGTTTAAGGTGCTCTTTGACGCCATGACGGAAGCAGGAGTTTGGTCCGACGACTCGCAGGTAGACAGGTTAGAATCCGAGGTCGTCATTGTGCCGACGAAGACGGCGTCAAGGACGGTAGTTGTGGTAAGCGAAATTGAAGAAGGGAAGTGATCGCGATGCTCTTGTTCGTGAAGTGCAGCAAATGCGGGACGAAGGTCGAAGATGAGGATATATGCATGCTTGGGACGCATTTTCCATGGACGTGTCCGGCATGTGGAGCGGAAAACAGGCCCTTGAAAGTCCACTTTGAGACGGCGGACGAGGACGAAGAGCTATGACGGACAAACTTAAGGCCATGTGCGGAAACTGCCTGCACAGGTCGGGCGGGAAGTTCTGCAAGGTCGTGGGCGATGACGTGCCCGCCTGGGGCCTGCCCTGCTTTCTTTACACGCCCATAGTAAGAGGGGACGAAGAATGACCCAGGCCGTAAAAGACGACGCGGGAAAGCTCAGATACGACCTCATCCCGCCCTTTGCCCTAAAGGAATTGGCCCGTGTCTTTTCGTACGGTGCCGAAAAGTACGGGGAAAGGAACTGGGAGGCGGGCCTTGATTGGGGGAGGCTTTTCCGGCCGCTCAAAGGCACCTCTGGAGCTGGTGGGCAGGGGAGGACGCAGACGAAGAGACGGGCATAAGCCACCTGGCCCATGCCGCATGGAACTGCCTCGCCCTGCTTGAGTTTGCCAGGACTCACCCGGAAAGAGACGACAGACCGCTTTAGCTGCTTTAAAGGAAAATTTGACGGCCTCGGGACGCAAGCCCGGGGCCTTTTATTTTGGCCGGCTTCCCGCCCGCCGCGTGCCCTTGCCAGCTCGCACATGGCTGCCCTCGCCCACGCCCCGAGGGCGTGTGCTCGCGGTCGGCGGGTGCTCGCTGGCTGCGCTCACGCGGCGGGCGGGCGGTGGGGCGGGGCGGAAGAGAGGGCGAGCCGCTTTCGGATTCAAGGCCAGCTTTCCCGGCCCGCAGCGGCTGACGCCGCCCATAAGGAAGGTCAGCAATGGTCATATAAAGTCTATATGATTTTATCATTGACATAAAGCCTTTAAGATATATAATATACCTATAAGACATGAACAAGGAGGCAAAATCATGAAGATTGTCAAAGAAAACGGCGCGGTCGTAGCAAGCACGGGAAGCTGGACCATCAAGATCGAAAACGACGAGCAGGCCATCGCGGCACAGCTTGCCGCCTACAGGTGGGCCAAAAGGGGCGATAAAAATGGCGACTAAGAGAGCTTTTAAGAGGGCAAGGGCGCATCAGCGTTACCGCCTCGCGGACGGAACGATCGTTCCGGGCGTAACCACAATAGTTGGCCTCTTAAACAAGCCTCACCTCGTGGCATGGGCGAACAAAATGGGCCTGCAGGGCATAGACACCACCGCCTACACGGCCGCCGCAGCTGGTGCCGGCAGCTGCGCCCACGAGATAATCCAGGCCATGGTCGGCGGCCCCGAAGTCGATTTTTCAAAGTACACGGGCGAGGAAATCGAGGCGGCTCGCAACGCAGCCGACAAGTTCCGCGCATGGCTTGTAAACCACGACATGCAGACCCACATGATAGAGGAACAGATTGTAAGCGAACGCTACCGCACAGGCGGGACGATCGACTGGTACGGCGAGCTTGATGGGAAGATGACTTTAGTTGATATCAAAACTTCCGGAAACGTCTACGCCGAGCACGTCATACAGGTCGCGGCATATGCGCAGCTTCTGAAAGACGAAGAATACCCGATCGAAGAAGTGAGGATCCTGCGCTTTTCGCGGGAAGACGACGATGACCACCGCGACATGAGGGTGAGCGACCGCCTGCTTGAGGCGGGGTTCAATATTTTCCTGCACCTTCGGGAAGTTTACGACCTTCAGAAAGAAATAAAAATCTAAAACATACAGGAGGGCATAAAGATGGCGACGGTAAGAGAAGATGTGATGATTGAAAGGGTGGAAGACGAGCTTTCGATAGTAGCCAGAAAGGACCCGCGCGAGCTCGCCGCGGCACTGGCAAAAATAGGCGCCTTTCAGGAGCTTGTCAAAACGCAGCTGCAGGAAGGCAGGGACTACGGCGCAATACCCGGGGCGGGGGATAGAAAGGTGCTCTTGAAGCCCGGCGCGGAAAAGATAACGGTCTTGCTGGGACTGCGCAGCAGATTTGAGATAGTCGGGAAAGTCGAAGACTTTGAGGCCGGATTTTTTGCCTACATGGTGCGCTGCTCGCTGGTGGCCGCAAACGGCGAGACGATCACCGAAGGCTTAGGTCAGGCGAACACGAAAGAGCGCAAGTACGCCAAGCAAGACCCGTATACGCTTGCGAATACTGTTTTGAAGATGGCCAGAAAGCGCGCACTTGTGGACGCAGCGCTGACCGTAGGTTCGCTTTCAGACATCTTCACCCAGGATCTCGAGGATGCAGACCTCGCCGCCGAGGTGCGCGAAATTCCTCCGGCAGGCGCAGCATATTCCGCCTCTGCCCGCGCCGTGCCGCTTCACGCCGAGCGCATGGCCACGGAAAACCAGCGCAAGGCCATATTTGCCATATGCAAGAAGGCCGGGGGGACGAAAACACGATCCGAAACATCATCCATGACCGCTACGGCGTATCGAGCACGGCAGACCTCACGATGGAGCAGGCAAGTGAGCTTATAGATTACCTTGACGCGAACTTAAGGCAGGCAGCCAACGAGAGATAAAGAAAACTAAGGCAGGCCCGGCACACAGCCGGGCTTTTCTTTTGCCTGCCCCCGCGAGCAAGCGAGCGGGAAAAGAGGGACCACGCAGGCAACAGCGCGCCGAAGTGCGCGCCCACGAAGGCAACCCGAGCACGACAGAGGAGTGGAAACCTAAACATTTTTCCCCAAACGGGGGCGGACGCCTTTGTCTTTGCGAGAGCAAAGGCGCCTTGTCAAGCGTCGGCGCAGCCGACCCGGAGGGCCTGCGCTTGACAAGGCGACTGCTCGAGCATGCTTTTTAGTCCGCCCACCGTTTGGGGGCGGAAAATGTGATGTTTCCTTGTTTTCTCTCCCCCCTTTTGGGGGGAGACCCCGAGAATCGGGAGAGGGGGGGTTATGAAGGCCGCCGCCGTGCGAAGCGAAGCGCGCTTTTGCGAGCGGGGGCGGGCGGGGGGAGGGAGCTAAAGCGCGCAAGCGGAAGCGAGGCGGCGGGCAACCTCCAGGCCTTGAGGCTGCATGAGATAAAAGCCCTGCGACCGCCTTCCTGTCCTTTCCCTTGCCCTCCGTCGGCAAGCCATGCGCCATCTGCGGCTTTGCCCGCCTTTGCTGCGCAGGCTTTTGCGCATGGCGCCGACGGGGCTAGGCCGCCTGTTGAGCGCGCAGGGCATGCATGCTTTCAAGCCGCCATTGAGTTGAATGGCTTGACCGCGGCAACCTGCGCGCTCGTGGCGGCCGTGAAAGCTCCTCAATGAAGATGTTTTTACCTTGCAAGATGCCTTTTACCGTAAAGGCCGGCCTTTTCTCGCCTCCTGCCTAAAGCCTGCGACGACAGGTTTTCCATGCTTTCACGTCTTCCTTTGGCCGCACGTCGGCTGGAAATGCTTCTGTCATTCCTTTTGCCTAAGGTCGCAGGGCATTTGCCTTGCCGTTAGCGCCTGCCGGGCGAACTGGCAAATGGCAGAAAGACAGCGTCCGCCCTCATGTCTGCAACTTTCTTCCTGTTACCGCGTAAATTATGCGAATTGAATGTGTCTTTACTCCAGTGTATTGTGAGCTTAAAGACATTTGAGAAGGGGGGATAAAGATGGCAGAATATCAGCCCATAGCAAGCCGTCTTACGTTGAGGCTCAGGACCGGTGCGGACGAGTGGGGAAAGCCTAAGCTCAGGAGCAAGTCCATCGCAGGCATCGACGTAGCGGCCGAAGCTGCTGACGTGCAGGCGGTGGCTAACGCAATCGCCGGACTTTTGGCATACCCGCTGGTCGAGATCCAAAAGGTAGACACGGACAGAGTGCAGTAAGCTTTAGCAAACTTTAACGAATGGAGGTGATACGAAATGGAACCTAAACAGACCAGAAGGCTGAGGATGACCTTTGAGACCGAAGACGGCCCGTGGACTTTGACTATCTCCGACGTAAAGGACGGACTGACTGCCTCAGAAGTGGAGTCGGTGATGAACACTATCATATCTCAAAGCATATTCGGCATACCGCCCACGGCGATCGTCAAGGCCGAGCTCGTAGAGACCGGCACCGTTCAGCTGGTGTAGCAAAACTACTTAAGGGCGCTGCCCTACCTATGTGGGACCTATGTGGTGATTGCATTCACGGCGGGAAGCATCGCTCCCGCCTTTACCTTTAACAAAAGGAGGTGAAACCTTGGAAGAGTTTTTTACTTCGACCGTCCAGACGACCTTTTCCATCGCCGTGGCGGCTTACCTGCTCGTCCGCATGGAAACGCGCATGAGCGAGCTCACAAAAGCGATTAACGAGCTGCAGGCCGGCTTGAGGAAGTGCATAGAGTGCGACTTTTACAAGACAGAAAGGAAGTGAGAAGATGACTAAAGAGGCTGAATTGTTCATCCTGGCCGCAGAAGGCGGCTGACGTAGACCACCCGAAAGACCCTGGCGGTGCCACGAACTACGGCATCACCACCGCCACCTTGAAGCAGGCAAGAAAGACGATCCCGGGCCTGCCCGGTAACGTTAGAGACCTCACGGCCGAGCAGGCTTTAAAGATATACGACGCCTTTTACTGGAAGCCGGCAGGGTGCGATAAACTGCCCAGCCCTATCGACCTGCTCGTCTTTGACGGGGCCGTAAACTGCGGCGTCAGGCAGGGTGTGAAGTTCCTGCAGGAGGCGCTAAACGTGATGAACGAAGACAAAGACAAAGACCAGCTCGTAACTGACGGAATCATCGGCAAAAAGACCCTGGCGGCCGTGGCCGAACGGGCAAGTTCCTTAAGGTCTTTATGCGCCGTCGTCTTATGGCAGCGGACGCTTTACTACCAAAGCCTAACCGCCGACAAGGCAGCCTTCCGCGCCTTCCTTCGAGGCTGGATAAACAGGCTGGCAAGGCTGTGGGAGAGGTGCCGGTGAAGTTTAACGTGTGGATTACCGTGCTTACAGATTTTAATGGCCCTCCAGCTGTTTTGTTTTGCATGATGCCGGAGGGCCATTGATGTTTTTATCTATTAGATTCTTAGGCGCCCACCATATCTGCCCACCCCTGGTAGATCATGACCATTGCCAGCGTGTCAAGCTCACAGTATTTCAGGAGAGCTTCTGTGATCATTTTCCGCTCGCTGTCGGACATCTCCGAAAACTGCATCCTGCACCAGGCCATGGTGGCCGTTCCGCCCTCGTGAATTTCGTCGAAACAGGAGAGGAAGTCCTCGAGTTCTTCTTTGTCGAGGCCCTCAAAAATCTTTGGAAGCAGGCCGTAAGGGTCGCAGACGCGTCCGTTTTCCTTTTTCACCCAGGTCCAATCCATGAAGTTAAAGCTTTTGATGCCGTCTTTGGCGCCGTATACTGGCCTGCCGTAAAATTCCTGCAGGAAAGCGGAGCCGTTGAGCATCGCAGGAAGCACCGCCTTGATGGAGTTGGAACCCTTCATGGCCGGGTCGTAATAATATCTTTTTACCAGTTCGAGCATGTCGACCATGTTCCTCGGGCCGGCGACCTTTTCCCTCGTCTCCGCGTTTCTCGTTTCCGTTATCTCCCGTATAAAGGAGATGAGATCAGAAGCGTCTGCGGGAGGCAGAGGGTCATCCTGAAGCTGGGCCGCTATGAAGTTTAAATATGTATTTTCGTGAGCTCCGTACCTGAATATCGTGCCGTCGTCTTTTTCAAGCTGGCTTTTCAAGGCTCGAACGAAGCTGTAGTTTGGAAAAACTCCAGGGCTTGATTCGATGAACTGCCCGGCGTGGCGGACCGATCCGTCCCGCTCGACGACGTGGTGCGAAAACTGGAAGGCGATCGCTTCGTAAGGACGGCGTCCTTTGTTGAAGGGCACTGCAACCGTGGCGGTCTCGAAGTCGATGAAGTGAAGCGGAAACCTCCAGGACCGCATCTCGCTTTTAAGGCCCTCTTTGTCGATGTAAGGACTGCTGTCGCCGGATACGGCCTTTTCTATCTGCAGCCACTGCCTTTCGCTCGTCGTTAGGCCTCTGCTTTTGTTCTTTGGCTTGGGCAGGTCCTCTTTACCCAGATCGGCCAGAAAAATTTTCTTCCGGGAGATCAACTCGTCCTTTTTGCGGAAGTTCCACAGGTCGAGGATCAGCGGTTTGTTAAAATCGCTGTCGGTCAAATTAAAGCTTTCCTTCCAGCATTCCCTGAAGCCGCAGCAAAGACCCTGCTGTATCTGTTCCTCACTAGCCTTAAACTCGCAGTACTGGCACTTGGCGCCGGGCTGAGGTTTTATCTTTTCGTCTTTCAAGTAAAAGTCCGCAAGGCCCAATATAACCTCCTCCAGAGTTTTGCCGTCGAGCATGTCGTGAAGGCTGTCTGCCCTGCTTTCAAGGAGCGCGCAAACGGCCTCTTCCGCCGGAACTTCCTCAAGTATGCGCTCGCTCAGGTCTTCATCGGCAAGGTTGCTTTGGATTTCGACGCCCTTGCCGTCGGGGAACCTTTTTATCCGTATCCTCTGGTTTAGGCCGTCGGTGGGGCACCTTTTGGCCTTGTCAGGCATCATGAGGTACGGTTTCACGGTGTAACCCGGCATGGCCTTCCCGAGGACGAAGTACTGGAAGGCTAAGTCGAGCAGGTAGGGCAGCCATTCGGGGCTGACGCTTCCGTTTTTCGACAAAAAGCCCGCACCTTTCGCCGAGTCGTACGATTTGGCCTTGACCTCGATTAAGCGCAGGGTGTTTCCTTCTTTCTTCAGGATGTCTGCCCGCATGAAGAGGTTTTTATACCCAAATGCCGGCTCAAATAGGACAACGGAATCCTTTTGCAGCAGATCGTACGTCCTGCGCTTTGCCTTGTCGGGGTCTGTCTCGTTGACCATGGTGGCTTCGCCTTCGTGGCGGTAATACTCCCTGGCAAGCTCTCCCACCTGGAAGCCTCCGTCGGCCAGAGCCTGCAAAAAGGGATCGTCCAGGGTCCTGTTGGCGTACTCTTTTTTTCCCGCGTAGTACAGCTTTGTCGGGCACGTCATCGCGAGGTTAAAAAGGGTTTTCGTCAAGAAACGAGGTTGTGTCTGCATAGGCTTACTGCTCCTTTCCGGGTTTATCGTTAAAAAATTGGCGTGAATTTACGACATTATATCACCTTAGAATGACATCGGCATATCAGCAGCTGCTAGCCGAAGGCCAGGCCTTTGAACAATTTATGCAACAATATAATAACAAATCCTAAAAACCCTTGGTAAACAGTCCTGAAAGGTATTGACAAGTATCCTTATGCAGGTATAATTGTGTATAAACAAATTATACAAAAAGAAGGGGAAGTGATTTTGATGAAAGTACTATCTGCTTTTTTGGGGGACAGAAAGAACGAAAGGTTGGCGTTTATGGCCGACAAGGCAAATTACTATCTGGGTTTGGAGAAAAAGGTCATACTGCTGGCGTCAGATGCCGATACCCTAGGGATCTTGAAAGAAGCTGAAGTCCTGGCACCAGGCCATGCCGAAGACTTTGCCGTAGACTTTGCCCAGGACGTAATGGTGGCGATAGGGAACGTGAACGTAGCTGCCAGAGACCTGGCTAAGGCGCTGGTCCCGGACGATGTCATAAGCAATGCTAACGAACCCTTTTGGGAAACGAGCGCGAAAATGTGCATCGAAGCCATCATAAAGACTGCGGCCCATGCAGAAGCATTTATCCGCAGCAACACCCAGCCTCCCTACATGTCCTTAGCAGGCAGGATAACGACGATCCACTCCGAGATGGCAGAGAAAGTGTATGCCAGCCTAGAAAAGAAAAAGTGGTGGGAGGAATACCTTCCAGACCAGACCATTGAGACCATGATATTCAGCAACGCAAAACGAACGGCCTCCTGCATGCTTTCGGTGGTGCAGTCGTACCTGGAGCCGCTTTGTCGGATATCCAGCTCTGAAAGGACGGCTCCGGTAAACGACAATAAACGGCCTCTTGCAATATACGCGCCGGCCTACGACATAGTGGAGCTAAAGCTCGTTTTAAAGCTCCTTTCCGCCATATATCCAAAGGACTCCGTGCTGCTCGTTCCAGAAGCGGACAACTATAAGGAAGCGGTGGAAAATACGAGCTGGGACGTCGTCTTTTCCTCGTGCCGTCCGGTGGCCGATTCGGATTCCGTCGTCTTCGGCTTCAGCCGCCATTCCCTTCTTTACTTTGTAAACATGACGAAGGAGACCACGGGATTTGAACGGCTTACGAACCTGGCCTACGAAAGGCCGGATGTCCTGACTTACGGCAAGGGCATAGCCTGGGAATTGGGCGAGTGGCACATCGTAGACTTGCCCTATGACGCTGTTTCTCCGAGAAACCTGGTTGCGAACTCAAGGGAATTGGACGAGACCGTAGCGGCTTTAATTGCTCCCACGCCGAAAGACGTCAAGGGCAAGGAGTTTGACCCGGAACCCTTCCTGCATGACGATGATGAGTTTTACGACCTCGATCAGTTGCTAGCTAACAGTGATTATCAGTTGCTAACTGACGATGATTAGCGGCGATAGGTAATTAGCATTGGGTTGCGTAAGCTGGACAGGTTTAAATTTTCAGCTGTCAAGCTTCTAAATATGGGCCGAGATTGGGGTGTTTTAAGGTGTCGGATGAAATAGAAAAGGTGATGGAAATCCTTAAACGAGCTGCTGTTTCAAGACCTAAAAGAAACGTCTGGAAGCCTGTGGCGGTGATAAGTACGACGGCGCTGGTCTTTTTATTGGCTTTCGCAATATGGTCCAACCTGCCCAAGGTCCCTCCGGAAGGGGAAGTGGCGGATCAGGTTACGCGCATATTGGCAGGCTCGGGGCCCTCGTATAGCTGCGGCTACCTCCATGGAGCAAACGTCAAGCTGACCTCTCGTGGAATTGCGTCGGGAAACATAGACGTTACCTGCTTTTTCATGCCCTACAGGGCGTCTAAAAGGCTTGATGAGATTAAAATGTATTGCACCGCGAAGCTGAAACAGCTCTATGAAGAGCTTCCATGGCTGAAGGAGTGCTCCTTTACGATAAAGTGCCCTTATCACAGCAGGCCCGGAGGGCCGATAGAGTGGCGCCAGGAAGTTAGCTTTAAGTTCGACAGATCCCTTTACGAAAAGATAGACTGGGGAAAGTTTTTCTACGCAGACATCTTGAAAGTCGCAGAAGACGTGGAATTTTAAGGACTGCAGGCGTGCTGACTGCCTCATCATCAGGGCAGTCAGCATTTTGCCCGTGGGGGGAAGCCCGAAGATGTAGTTTTACACAAACAACTTCAAGGTTTGACTGCAATATGTTCAGCAGTTACAATTGATTTAGTTGCTAGATATTCGGCATCGTACATTGCTTTTTAAGGGAGTGAATGCTGTGGAAGAGCGAGACGTCGTAGTTCCTGCGGAAGTCATACGAAAAATACAGGAGGACTTTGAGTTAGACAAATACGAACTGGCAAGCTTTTTCGGCATAAGCCTGCGTTCCGCCATAGACTGGCTTAAACACGGAATAAGAGGGGAGAGGGGTCTAAACGTCGCCATGATAGACTGCCTCCTTTCCCTACAGATCCTTGCCCAAAAAGACCCGGAGTCCTTTATGACCTTCCAACAGCTTAGAGGTTTGACGCAGAAAATAGTGAGGGAGCCGAGCCTCGTGTTTTTTCAGTTTACGCCCTACGAAGACAGCCTTGATCCCATAGCTCTCCTGTCCCTAAAGCACCCGAGGATAACTTCCCTTTTTATGTCCGCGATCTTCGCCTTATATTTGAGGAACAAGGGAAAGCCCTTCAAATTCAAGGACACTTCAAAGGCCTTTGAAGACCAAAACGTTTACAAGTTCTTTATGGACCAATTGCCGGAGGACAATTGAGCGTGGGCGGCGGGAGGCGGCAAGATGACGCAGGACGAACTTAAGGTATGCACGGATTGTCTGAAGGCGGGCGGAGACGTTACTTACGAGGAAGCCGACGGCATATTTCGCTTACTTTGCTGTAGCAAAACGCCTGAGGAGGTAGGTCTGCTCCTCGAATGGTACAGGGCCGTGCTAGACAGGCTCGAGGCGGGCAAGGGGAAATTTGTCAATACCCTGCCCGTTTCTTATAACTACGCTTATCTTCTTTGCCGGGAAATTGCGCAGGTTATCTCGCAGTGTTTGAGACTGCTTGACCCTCTTGAGAAAACTCCATCGTGCACGCTCGGCCGGGGTAATGGGAAGGTTATTTCAAAGAGCTTCGGCAGGGCCTTTGCCGTGAAGCGGGAATTTCAGGATCAGGAATTCGAGGAGATCTGCGCAGGCGATCTTGTCAACGGCTGCAAGCTGTGGCACGACGTTAAAGAACATTCTAAGATGACAAAACGAGAGGTGCTTTTAAAGGTCTGGCTCATGCCTGAGGGCGCTGAGGTCGAAGCGGCTTTTATAGAGTACCTGCGCTGTCGAAAAGGCATAGACGTCATGGTCTTTAAGAAGGAATACGGCTTGCATAACAAAAAAGATGACTATAGGGGCGAGTACTCTCTGGCCGTTCCGAGGGTACACGTTTCAACGGCGGAGAATCTATTTAGAGGTTTGTTTAGGAATTGCTTAATGGAGTGTGAGTTAGCATATTATGAGGCTTACAAAACGCTGCTGTCTGGGGATAAGCCAGATGAGGAGCCTAAAAGCTTAGTGAACGCGAGGTGGCTTGACTCCACCCTTCGTTTGGCGCTTGTTTTCGACGGGAAGCATTTGTACCTGTCGAGCGTGCCGTCTAAAGGCGAAAGAACCGGCAAGGAAGGCAAGGCAAGCTTTTACAGGTTGAAATCGACAAATATATTCCAGATCATGATGGATCTGTTTGATAGCAGGATTAAACTAGCAGCTGAATACCTAAGGCAGAGAGAAGAAGCACTTAATGACGATAGTTGGCTTGAATTTAATCGTTAGCCGTAGGTTTCTACCCTATTAGCCCATACCTTTAACCTTAGCCCATTGCTCATGTCAGGCCTTCAAGTTTTATGAGCGAACCCTTTGGCCTTACCCGTGCGAGAAACCTTGGCCAGTTGACATACGATCGCAAAACAAGGCGATGCCGTCTCGTGTGCCTCCCTCATGTCGGACTCGGCCAATGCGATGTAAAGCTTTGCGGTCTCAAGATTTAAGTTTCTTTTTATGGTCTATAAAACAGAGGGGCTTATGCCGCTGCCTAGGAAGAGCCTTGCCTTCACTGCCGTGTGTAAGTTTAAAGTAACATCTGCATTAATTATCCGGAAAGGCCGGAAAATCATACATAAGCTCGTCGCGACTCAAAACCTAGAGCCAAAAATTTGGCTGTTATTTAAATTTTGTTATAATATCATTATGTAATTGAGGGCTGGGGGCTGCGTAGCGGACTCCAGCCCTTAATGTTTAATCTTTCGGCAGTGCAATCAACCCGTAACCTTCTATTCGACCAGTTTTGCTGTCCTTACGAAATTTAGTTTTTATGATTTCCCAATCCTCGTGTGCCCTTTTCCCATTGCCCACCAGCCAATAGGGGTTACGACAAGGTCAGCTATCTGAAGCCCGGCTGCGTTATCTTTCTTATCCACCAGTTTTAGTTCCCTATCAATCAGAGAAAAGATTTGTGTCTCGGACAGATAATAGGTGCCCTTTCTGCGAGGACAAAGACCGGATATGCAGGGTCAACATTGCGTAAATTGGTATCTCCAGATTCATCCAAAAACAAAATTTTCATATAACAGCATCCTCCCAGTGAAGACAAGATCGACGACATTAAAAGATAGACCTGTCCCTTACCTCGCCCGAAGAGATGAAAAAGGCGCTTGAAGAGCTCACAGAACGCCCGTCTTGTCGCTGACATGGCAGAAGATAAACTTTTTTAAAGTTTATCAAAGAACCCATCAAACCATAAAGGCGTATTTTAGTGCGCTTTGGTTGTGCGTTGTCTCAAATGACAGATTCTTGCAGCCTAACAAGGCCTAGCTTCCAAAGGGCATCTTTTAGGTTTTGACCTTGCCCGTTCCAAAAACCTTGACCAAACGACACCATAGCTTCCGAGCTCTTCTGGTATGGCTTTAAGTATCGCTTCAAGGTGCCTGGCAGTTTCGCCGAAAGGATCCTTTGCTATCCTTCGTGCAAGCCTTTTTGCGTCTTTGAAACTGCCGCGCAGGATTGCGTCTTCAATGCCCGGCGGCGTCATGTTAAAGTTGTCGTCAACGTGGCGGTGTTTAGTTTTCGGCTCGCCGTTTTCGTTGGTTTCTTTACCCTTCAGCATGAGATTATCGAACATGATGTCTGCTATCTTTTGGCATCTTTCAAGGACGCATTCCCAGGAACAGGGCACGTTGCGCTTCCTTTCGTCCGTAAGGTCGTAGGGCTTCGGATCGCTCAACATCCGTATCAGCTGAAAAAGTGCCTTTTCCGAACACTCAGGCTGCGGGTAGCAGTCGTCGAATTTTGACAGAGCTTCGATTATCTCGTCAGGCGACATAGTATCGCAAAACGAGACGAAGTCTGCGTACTCGTTTACGCCGTTCCGCGTAATGACGAGCCACCCCTTTATCCTGCACATTTCGGCCTTCGTAGGCACTTTTACTCCGTTTACTACTTCCGTTTCAAGCGGCATGTCCCTTTTAAAGTTCCGTATGCCTATGTCAACGCCGCAAAAATGCTTCAGGTTTAAGGACGAAATCCCGGAATGTTTCGTACCAATCCCGGCTAACAGCTCTAAGGAACCTAAGTCGTCCTGCAGGTCTTTCAAACCGTTGACACGCTCCTTTGTTGCTGTTTTTTATTCACGTACGACGCTAAAACAATTTGAAGCACTTGGGCTGTGCCTATAGGGTACATTATACGGCGGCTTTTGTTCTTAAATTAATAATAATTAATATCGTGAGGCTAATTTCGCACAGATAGGCAGAACGTACCGCCCTATAAGCTCTTTCTAGGTTAGATTGACAGCAATGACTAGTCAAACAATAGTCTGCAACCTTGTGCGCCGATGTGCCTCGCATTGCTGGTTTGCCGTTGCTTTCTGCCTGCCGTCCATCCTCACCTCACCCTCTTGTTCTTCCCTATCAATCTTCTCACCGGCGATGCCTTTTCCTGCGCCTCGCGTATGTCGGCCTCGACCAGCGCTATGTAGTGCTTCGTGGTCTCTAGGTTTGAATGTCCCATGATGGCCTGAAGGGCAAACGGGTTCATGCCGTTTCTAAGGAAATACAGCGCCGCGTCGTGGCGCAGGTCGTAGGGCGAAAGGCGCTTAAGGCCGAGCTTTGGCGCGTAGTGCCTCTGCAGCTTCTGCCTCCAGCCGGAAACGGTTAACATGTCTCCCTCGTGGTTGGTAAAAAGCAGCTTCGTGTCCCACTCCTTCGGCCGCATTGAGATCATGGCCTGCAGGGCCTTTGCCGTCTCAAGAGAAAAGGGCAATATCCTGCTTTTTCGCGTCTTTGAGACGGAAGCTCGAACCAGCACGGTCAGATCGTCTAAATCCACGTCGTCAAGGGTCAAAGCCAGCGCCTCGCCCGGCCTTATCGCCGTGTCGATCGAAAGGCATATAAGGGCGTAGTCGCGCTTGCCGCAGTAAGTAGACTTGTCCGGAAGCTTAAGCAGCTTTTCCAAGACTTCCGCCGGATGCTGGACGATCCTCGGTTCGGCCTTCCTTCTTTTGATCCCCCATGCCGGATTTTCCGGGAAGGCGCCTTCAGCCACCAGCCAGGAGAAGAAGGCCTTTATGTAGTTCAGCCTCAGATTAAACGTGGCGGGAGCGATGCCGTCCTGGGCCAGATAGGAAAGCACCGCCGCCTTGGCCTTGCTCGGGCATGCCGGGTCCCAGGCCTGCGGGCGTTCCTTAAACAGGTGCGCGATGTGGTAGCGGTAGTCCTCGATCGTCCGCTTCGAGTATCCTTCGGCCTTCCTGAAGAGGATAAACGCCTCGAGCGCCTCCTCCCATGAGGCAAATTTCTCGTTAAACAGTACAATCTTTCCCTTTTCTTCCATAACATCAACCAGACATCTCGGAAAGCCTGCGTTTTTAGGAGCGCCGGACAAGGCCTTTTTTATGAAAATTTTGCGAAATGGGCTTGAACAAAAGTCCGCATATATGCTACTATAAGCTGCGCCGTGAGATCGGTTAGCCGGACGTGGCCTTTTAATCCGGGAGTCGCAGGTTCGAATCCTGCACGGCTCACCATTTTTAAGAATTCAGATGTTACAGGCATTTTAGACACTTTTCGTCAGACTCTTAACTTCTTTAGCTTAAATATACTTAAATATAACCAAAAAGCTTGAGCTCGTAGTGCATGGCCAGCCAAGTTATTTGCACTCCTACCTTTCACTCCCTTGCCGCCGACACGAGGCGGAGGGGAGTGTTTTTATGGCTGTCATGCCTTGAAAATTGTAGTAAAGTTGATGCGATCCAAGTCTCAATAAACTTGACTTATAAAATACGTGCATGATAATATACAACGGCGGTAAGCGGAAATGCGAGATCCATTTCGTGTCCCTCGGAGCGGTCCCATCGTCTAGAGGTCTAGGACACCGCCCTTTCAAGGCGGCGGCACGGGTTCAAATCCCGTTGGGACCGCCATTTTATAATCGTCATGCCGGTGTAGCTCAACAGGAAGAGCAGCGCACTCGTAATGCGCAGGTTGGCGGTTCGAGTCCGCCCGCCGGCTCCATTTTTGACTCAACGTATGCCCCATCGGATTTTCCTGGCGATAAAATACAAAAGGTTGAACCTGGAGGACAGTTAAATGCGAGAGTTTAAAACCTTGAGATTTGGGGTGTTGAAATACGACGACAATGACATCGTGTATTTTCCCAAAGGTATTCCTGGTTTCGAAGACCATAAGGCGTGGTTGTTGGTCGGGAACGATGAAAGCGCTATAAAGTGGCTTCAAAGTTTGAAAGATGGCGACGTTGCCCTTCCCATTGTACCTCCCGATTTTATAATTTCAGATTATGACCCACAATTGTGTAAGAGCGACATAAACGAGCTAAAAGCTCCTATAAAAGATCTTTGTTTTTTCGTGGTAGTAGCTGTTCCTGAAAATGCTCCGTGGGAAGCTACCGCAAATATTCGTGCTCCCATAGTGGTGAATGCAAAAGAACGCCTAGGCAAGCAAGCAATAGGTCAGAGGGAAGATTACGACATAAAGCATTATATATTTGACGACTCCACTAGAGAGAAGATGAGGAGTGCTTTTGCTCAGGCTAGCAGTGCGGCACCAAGTAAAGGGGGTGCCTCTTAAGTGTTAGTATTGTCCCGCAAAGAGGGCGAATCTCTGGTCCTTAATGGTACGATTGAGGTAATGGTGGTTCAGATAGGCAAGGGACAGGTTCGCTTGGGAATTAAAGCGCCAAAGGATGTTTTGATCCTGCGCAAGGAACTTACCGAAGAGGTAGCCGAGTCAAATAAGCTTTCTGCACAAACTAGAGATATAGAGATTTTGGGATCTGCTCTTAAAAAGTCACGGGTGCAATCTTAAAGTAAATCGTATCCGATGACTAGTGAAGATTTGCCAGTTTACATAATAGAGGCTGCCTTAATAGCTGGTCGCAAAATTTGCATGACCCCCTAAGATTAAGGGGGCTTTTATTTTTTAAGACATAGAGAAAAAGGACTTTTAACGTTAATATATCTATAATACATGCGATGAGGTGATGTCGCTTGAAGCGTATCATTTTTTTGCGTCACGGCAAAACTGAATGGAACATGCAATCTCGCTATCAAGGTAAAACCGATGTTCCTCTTAGTGATGAAGGTCGTTTGCAAGCGCGGCGAGTTGCTTTGAGGCTAAAGTCTTTGGGTATAGATGCCATATATGCAAGTTCGCTTGCGCGAGCGAGCGAAACTGCTGCAATAGTGTCTAAGCTTATAAAAGTACCGATAAAAGGCTTGCTGAAAGAGCTGCAAGAGATGGATTTTGGGGCTTGGGAGGGAATGGTGGTTACCGATGTTGAAAGAACGTATCGTGATGCTTACCGCTGGTGGAGACAATCTCCTGAAGAGGCCAAAATTCCCGGAGGAGAAGATTTTGTAGAAGTAGTTGAGCGCGTGACCGGTGGAATGCAAAAAGTTTTAAAGGAAGCCGGTGAAAACATCTTGGTTGTTGCTCACGGTGGTTCAATAAGGGCTGCATTAGTGGGACTTCTTGCTTTGGATGCTTCCGCCGTTTGGAGGATTAGGATAGATAACTGCAGTTTAACTTCCATGGAGCTATGGGATGGGAGAGTGATGTTGGCCTTCGCGAACGATACACTCCATCTTTTGGTCGATGATCTGGATCTAGTGTGCAACCTCCCTATATTGGCGTAATTTCGGTCTGTTTTTAGAAATTAGAAAAGGAGACAGTTAAATGCGTGATATCGAGCCTGAACCTTCTAATGATTCGAATCTTTATGAAGATGAATTAGAATTATGGAAAAAGATAAGGTCTGGTGACGAAAAAGCACGAGAAGAAGTGATAATTTCTTATAGACCCATGGTGTTTTGGCTTGCGAGCAAATTACATGTGTCTCCGGATTCTCATCAAGATTTGATACAAGAAGGCATGGTGGCCTTGATAGAGGCGGTCGATAGATATGATTTCGAAAGGGGAGCCAAGTTCATAACTTATGCCTACTATCGCGTTAAAGGGCATATGATTAATTTTTTGGAAAGATCGGAGGCAAAGGCTCCTGAGCCAGTGGATTTGGATAACTATGTTTATCAGCGTGAGACCGTCTATATTGACGAGAGGGAAGGTTGGCTCATTGACCTTGAAAGGGCCATAGAATCGTTAACGGCCAAGGAGGCTGAAGTTATAAGAGCGATTGACCTGGATGGATTAAGCGCTAAAGAGGTGGCTCGAAAAAGGGGAGTAGACATTAGCTACATTTACAGGCTAAGAAGAAGGGCTATTGCAAAGCTCAGAGAGATTTTAGGGGTAACGTAACCTAATTTTTTAAGTCTGAGGGGGCCTTTTAATGGAGAGGCGTCTTTTGAGAATTAGGCGTTGGATCGATAGGAGCATAGAAGCATGGAGGCGTGGAAGGCCAAAGGAAGTTATCATGGAACTTGAGTGTGCCGAGGCGGAGATGCGAATCGCAAAAGACGAAATTTTTACTCACGTCTCTTCCGACAGCAAGATTGGGCGACGCCGCGGTGCTTTGGAGCAAGTTTTGATTTCCTTGCTTGCAGCTGCAATATTTTTGATGGCCTTGGCTTTGCCGACCTCGAGAGAAAGTTTTGTGCAATACCAGGAGGGCCAAAATCTATCTACAAAGCGGGAGGCCAACTCGCTTCACTTGAGCTTGATAACGGATGACGAAGAGCGGCTCATCGTGGCCTTGAGGAAGAGCTTAAGTGATACTAACATGGCACGGGTCTACGACGTGGGCGATGTAAAAGTTGCCTCCTCTCAATTAGAAAAAGTAGCAGCAGTAGCAGAAAAAGATGAACAAAAAATCAGCAACACTCCATCCAAGAGCGGTGAAATAAAGCGCATTATTGAGGCGAAAGAAAATACGCCAAAGGAATTACCCGAGAAAAGGGATCATGATGTATCATTTGAAGAAGAGATGCTAGAGGAATTATTCAAGTTGGTTCGGCTGGGAGAGAAAGCCCTTCGCGATCAAAGTGGAATAGATGTGGAGCTTTCAGACTGAAGGAGTGATCTTGAAGATGAAGTTTTGCACGAAACTTATGCTAGTGAGCTTAGTTTTTTTATTGCTAAAACCATCTTTAGTTTTTGCTCAAACCTACCCTGACGTCGTTGAATTGAAGGTGGAAGGCAACCAGCAGGTGGATACTAATTACATATTATCTGTCGTTGGAACCAAAGTTGGCCAACCCGTGGATAAGGAACAGCTCGACAAGGACATCGAAGCCATCTACAATTTAGGTTTTTTTGCCTATGTCGACGTTATGATTGAGCCCTTGGTTGAAGGTGTCAGGGTAACTTACGTCGTACAAGAAAATCCCATTGTTCGGGAAGTTAGATTTGAAGGAAATGAAGTATACACCGAAGAGGAGCTAAAAGAACTCGTCTTCACAAAACCTGGCAACATCTTTAACTCCGTGTTTTTCAGGCACGACCTCGAGAGGATTAGAGATAAATATCAAGAAGACGGATACGTTATGATGCGAATCCAAGATGTACAAATTCAGGAAGGCATCATAACGGTCAAGATCTTAGAGCCAAAGGTAGGAGAGATCGTAGTTCAGGGAAATGAAAAGACGGAGACGTTTGTCATCGAACGGGAGATAAAGCTTAAGTCGGGCGATTACTTTAATGCTAAGGTGCTCAGGCATTCCTTGAACAAACTTCAAAGGCTTGGGTATTTTGAGACTGTAAACGTCGGATTTGAGCCCACAGAAGACCCAAGTATCGTAAACATCATCGTATCCGTGGAAGAACAAAGGACGGGAAGGATAGGACTGACCATAGGACACGGTTCAAGCAGTGGATGGAGCGGTGGCTTGTCTTACGAGGACACCAACTGGAAGGGGTTAGGGCGTACCGCATCCGTCGGCTTTGAAACCGGAAAAAGAGATCAATATTGGATCACCTACGAGGAACCGTTCATGGACGTGGATTATTATTCCTGGAGAGTGAATTTATTTCGATGGGAATGGGAAGACATAGAAAATTATGTAGGCGGCGAGTCGGTATTCGAATACGAAGAGACCAGGACGGGAATATCAGTCGGAGCCGGAAAGAAGTTTCCCCGCGATCCCAGACTTAGTTGGTATGCAACGCTTAATTGGCACGATTCTGATATATCAGAAGATTCAGTTAATTGGTTTCTTTTTAGGACGGATAAGGAGAAAAAAGAATTAATTGATTGGATGGTAAAGCACGACGTTGGCAAGAAATATATAGACCCTGAAAGTATAGGGGAAATCCCAGATGATGAAATAGTAAAACGTATTCAGGATAAGTACTTCGAGGAACACATGAAGTCGGGAAAGACCTTCTCCGTCACGGGCAGGTTTCAGCGTTCCACCTTGGACGAGTACTTAAGCTATCCCAAAGGAGATGTAATGAGCATTAACGTGGAACAGGCTTTGGATTTTTTGGGGAGTGACTGGAATTTCACTAAATATTGGTTTGAAGCCAGGTATTATACTCCCGTGACCAGGATTGGAGAGGTATTCGATATAGAGTTGGGAACGAGGGATACGCCGGTTTTGTTTGCCGCAAGGGTCAGGGCCGGTTTTTCGAGCAGGCGACATTCCCTTCATGGATCAATATTTTATCGGAGGGGATAGAGATCTGCGGGGATATGAAGAAGATGAATTCTATGGGACCGAGATGTTATTGGCCAATTTTGAACTCAGGATACCCATCGAAGAAGCCTTTGGCCTGGTTTTCTTCTACGATGCCGGCAATGCATGGGGCGATAGCGATCCCTTTGTAGATTATCTTTACAGGACTGTGGGACATGGTGCTAAGAGGACTTCCAGCTTCGATATAACCATTTTTTTAAGAATTCAGATGTTACGGGCATTTTAGGCACTTTTTGTCAGACTCTTACGTTCTTTAGCTTAAATATGCTTAAATATAACCAAAAAGCTTGAGCTCGTAGTGCATGGCCAGCCAAGTTATTTGCACTCCTACCTTTCACTCCCTTGCCGCCGACACGAGGCGGAGGGGAGTGTTTTTATGGCTGTCATGCCTTGAAAACTATAGTAAAGTTGATGCGATCCAAGTCTCGATAAACTTGACTTATAAAATACGTGCATGATAATATACAACGGCGGTAAGCGGAAATGCGAGATCCATTATCGATGATACGGAAAGTTATCACTAGTGATTTTTCGTGCTCCTCGGAGCGGTCCCATCGTCTAGAGGTCTAGGACACCGCCCTTTCAAGGCGGCGGCACGGGTTCAAATCCCGTTGGGACCGCCATTTTATAATCGTCATGCCGGTGTAGCTCAACAGGAAGAGCAGCGCACTCGTAATGCGCAGGTTGGCGGTTCGAGTCCGCCCGCCGGCTCCATTTTTGACTCAACCTATGCCCCATCGGATTTTCCTGACGATAAAATACAAAAGGTTGAACTTGGAGGACAGTTAAATGCGAGAGTTTAAAACCTTGAGATTTGGGGTGTTGAAATACGACGACAATGACATCGTGTATTTTCCCAAAGGTATTCCTGGTTTCGAAGACCATAAGGCGTGGTTGTTGGTCGGGAATGATGAAAGCGCTATAAAGTGGCTTCAAAGTTTGAAAGATGGCGACGTTGCCCTTCCCATTGTGCCTCCCGATTTTATAATTTCAGATTATGACCCACAATTGTGTAAGAGCGACATAAACGAGCTAAAAGCTCCTATAAAAGATCTTTGCTTTTTCGTGGTAGTAGCTGTGCCTGAAAATGCTCCGTGGGAAGCTACCGCTAATATTCGTGCTCCCATAGTTGTGAATGCAAAAGAACGCTTAGGCAAGCAAGCAATAGGTCAGAGGGAAGATTACGACATAAAGCATTATATATTTGACGACTCCACCAGAGAGAAGATGAGGAGTGCTTTTGCTCAGGCTAGCAGTGCGGCACCAAGTAAAGGGGGTGCCTCTTAAGTGTTAGTATTGTCCCGCAAAGAGGGCGAATCTCTGGTCCTTAATGGTACGATTGAGGTAATGGTGGTTCAGATAGGTAAGGGACAGGTTCGCTTGGGAATTAAAGCGCCAAAGGATGTTTTGATCCTGCGCAAGGAACTTACCGAAGAGGTAGCCGAGTCAAATAAGCTTTCTGCACAAACTAGAGATATAGAGATTTTGGGATCTGCTCTTAAAAAGTCACGGGTGCAATCTTAAAGTACATCGTATCCGATGACTAGTGAAGATTTGCCAGTTTACATAATAGAGGCTGCCTGAACAGCTGGTCGCAAAATTTGCATGACCCCCTAAGATTAAGGGGGCTTTTATTTTTTAAGACATAGAGAAAAAGGACTTTTAACGTTAATATATCTATAATACATGCGATGAGGTGATGTCGCTTGAAGCGTATCATTTTTTTGCGTCACGGCAAAACTGAATGGAACATGCAATCTCGCTATCAAGGTAAAACCGATGTTCCTCTTAGTGATGAAGGTCGTTTGCAAGCGCGGCGAGTTGCTTTGAGGCTAAAGTCTTTGGGCATAGATGCCATATATGCAAGTTCGCTTGCGCGAGCGAGCGAAACTGCTGCAATAGTGTCTAAGCTCATAAAAGTACCGATAAAAGGCTTGCTGAAAGAGCTGCAAGAGATGGATTTCGGGGCTTGGGAGGGAATGGCGGTTACCGATGTTGAAAGAACGTATCGTGATGCTTACCGCTGGTGGAGGCAATCTCCCGAAGAGGCCAAAATTCCCGGAGGAGAAGATTTTGTAGAAGTAGTTGAGCGCGTGACCGGTGGAATGCAAAAAGTTTTAAAGGAAGCCGGTAAAAACATCTTGGTCGTTGCTCACGGTGGTTCAATAAGAGCTGCATTAGTGGGCCTTCTTGCTTTGGATGCTTCCGCCGTTTGGAGGATTAGGATAGATAACTGCAGTTTAACTTCCATGGAGCTATGGGATGGGAGAGTGATGTTGGCCTTCGCGAATGATACACTCCATCTTTTGGTCGATGATCTGGATCTAGTGTGCAACCTCCCTATATTAGCGTAACGTAACTATGGTATATTTTTAGAAATTCAAAAAAGGAGACAGTTAAATGCGTGATATCGAGCCTGAACCTTCTAATGATTCGAATCTTTATGAAGATGAATTAGAATTATGGAAAAAGGTAGGGTCGGGTGACGAAAAAGCACGAGAAGAAGTGATAATTTCTTATAGACCAATGGTGTTTTGGCTTGCGAGCAAATTACATGTGTCTCCGGATTCTCATCAAGATTTGATACAGGAAGGCATGGTGGCCTTGATAGAGGCGGTCGATAGGTATGATTTCGAAAGGGGAGCCAAGTTCATAACTTATGCTTACTATCGCGTTAAAGGGCATATGATTAATTTTTTGGAAAGATCGGAGGCAAAGGCTCCTGAGCCAGTGGATTTGGATAACTATGTTTATCAGCGCGAGACCGTCTATATTGACGAGAGGGAAGGCTGGCTCATTGACCTTGAAAGGGCCATAGAATCGTTAACGGCCAAGGAGGCTGAAATTATAAGAGCGATTGACCTGGATGGATTAAGCGCCAAAGAGGTGGCTCGAAAAAGGGGAGTAGACATTAGCTACATCTACAGGCTAAGAAGAAGGGCTATTGCAAAGCTCAGAAAGATTTTAGGGGTAACGTAACCTTATTTTTTTAAGTCTGAGGGGGCCTTTTAATGGAGAGGCGTCTTTTGAGAATTAGGCGTTGGATCGATAGGAGCATAGAAGCGTGGAGGCGTGGAAGGCCAAAGGAAGTTATCATGGAACTTGAGTGTGCCGAGGCGGAGATGCGAATCGCAAAAGACGAAATTTTTACTCACGTCTCTTCCGACAGCAAGATTGGGCGACGCCGCGGTGCTTTGGAGCAGGTGTTGATTTCTTTGCTTGCAGCTGCAGTATTTTTGATGGCCTTGGCTTTGCCGACCTCGAGAGAAAGTTTTGTGCAATACCAGGAGGGTCAAAATCTATCTACAAAGCGGGAGGCCAACTCGCTTCACTTGAGCTTGATAACGGATGACGAAGAGCGGCTCATCGTGGCCTTGAGGAAGAGCTTAAGCGATACTAACATGGCACGGGTCTACGACGTTGGCGATGTAAAAGTTGCCTCCTCTCAATTAGAAAAAGTAGCAGCAGTAGCAGAAAAAGATGAACAAAAAATCAGCAGCACTTCATCCAAGAGCGGTGAAATAAAGCGCATTATTGAGGCGAAAGAAAATGCGCCAAAGGAATTACCCGAGAAAAAGGATCATGATGTATCATTTGAAGAAGAGATGCTAGAGGAATTATTCAAGTTGGTTCGGCTGGGAGAGAAAGCCCTCCGCGATCAAAGGGGAATAGATGTGGAGCTTTCAGACTAAAGGAGTGATCTTGAAGATGAAGTTTTGCACAAAACTTATGCTAGTGAGCTTAGTTTTTTTATTGCTGAAACCATCTTTAGTTTTTGCTCAAACCTACCCTGACGTCGTTGAATTGAAGGTGGAAGGCAACCAGCAGGTGGATACTAATTACATACTATCTGTCGTTGGAACCAAAGTTGGCCAGCCTGCGGATAAAGAGCAGCTCGATAAGGACATAGAAGCCATTTACAATTTAGGTTTTTTTGCCTATGTTGACGTTATGATCGAGCCCCAGGATGAAGGTGTCAGGGTAACTTATGTCGTGCAAGAAAATCCTGTCGTCCGGGAAGTTAGGTTTGAGGGAAATGAAGTATATACCGAAGAAGAGTTAAAAGCGCTCGTCTTCACAAAGCCTGGCAACATCTTTAACTCCGTGTTTTTCAGGCACGATCTCGAGAGGATTAGAGATAAATATCAGGAAGACGGATACGTTATGATGCGAATCCAAGATGTACAAATTCAGGAAGGCGTCATAACGGTCAAGATCTTAGAGCCAAAGGTAGGAGAGATCGTAGTTCAGGGAAATGAAAAGACGGAGACGTTTGTCATCGAACGGGAGATAAAGCTTAAGTCGGGCGATCACTTTAATGCTAAGGTGCTCAGGCATTCCTTGAACAAACTTCAAAGGCTCGGGTATTTTGAGACTGTAAACGTCGGATTTGAGCCCACAGAAGAGCCAAGTATCGTAAACATCATCGTATCCGTGGAAGAACAAAGGACGGGAAGGATAGGACTGACCATAGGACACGGTTCAAGCAGCGGTTGGAGCGGCGGTTTATCTTATGAGGACACCAACTGGAAGGGAACGGGTCGGACGGCGTCCATCGGATTTGAGACCGGAAAAAGAGATCAATATTGGATCACCTACGAGGAACCGTTCATGGACGTGGATTATTATTCCTGGAGAGTGAATTTATTTAGATGGGAATGGGAAGACATAGAAAATTACGTAGGCGGCGAGTCGGTATTCGAATACGAAGAGACCAGGACGGGAATATCAGTCGGAGCCGGAAAGAAGTTTCCCCGCGATCCCAGACTTAGCTGGTATGCAACGCTTAATTGGCATGATTCTGATATACCGGAAGATTCGGTTAATTGGTTTCTTTTTAGGACGGATAGGGAGCGAAAAGAATTAATTGACTGGATGAAGAAGTATGATATTGCAGGTAAGTATATAGATAGAAATGCTAACTTTGACGATGAATTCAGCAGATGGCTGGCAACAGAAAAAATTAAGGATAAGTACTTCGAGGAACACATGCAATCGGGCAAGACTTTTTCCGTCACCGGCAGGGTGCAGCGTTCTACCTTGGACGAGTATTTAAGCTATCCCAAAGGGGATGTAATGAGCATTAACGTGGAACAGGCTTTAGATTTTTTGGGAAGCGACTGGAACTTCACTAAATATTGGTTTGAAGCCAGGTATTATACTCCCGTGATCAGGATTGGAGAGATATTCGATATAGAGTTGGGAACGAGGGATACGCCGGTCTTGTTCGCTGCCAGGGTCAGGGCCGGTTTTTCAAGCGGTGAAATTCCCTTCATGGATCAGTATTTTATCGGAGGGGATAGAGATCTGCGGGGATATGAAGAAGATGAATTCTATGGGACCGAGATGTTATTGGCAAATTTTGAACTCAGGATACCCATCGAAGAAGCCTTTGGCCTGGTTTTCTTCTACGATGCCGGCAATGCATGGGGCGATAGCGACCCCTTTATAGACTATCTTTATAGGACCGTTGGGACATGGCGCTAAGAGGTCTTCAAGCTTCGATTTATCGGATCTGCATGATTCATATGGCATAGGCGTTCGAGTCAGGACGCCGCTCGGTAATTTACGTATAGATTTGGCTGAAGGAGAATACGAGACTTATACTCATTTTGGGTTCGGGGAGTTGTTTTAGGATGCCAACATGAGGCAAAAAAAAGCGGGGATCGTGGTTTTTATTGTTATTATGGGCGATCCTTTTTGGGGCCATTCGGGCACAGGCGAGCGTGATTGTAAAAGGGCCGCCCGAGTGGCTTTCTAATGCTGTTAAAGAAAGCATTATAGCTGTAATGAGGGAAATGCCTAGCTATGATTTGGCCAGCCAAGAAAGGCTTCTTGCTATGGTTTCAGATAGGATCTTTGAGGGCTACAAAATAAAGTCACTTAGCGTCAAAAGCAGAGACGATGTCTTCGTTGAATTTGTGCCAACCAAGCTTGTGGACTGGAAGATCAAAGTGACGATTCCCAGGTTAAATTCGCCCTGTGACGAATGGTTTCGCCTCGACGCTTCGGGTCTTGAAGAAATCCTTTTGAGCATGGTCCAAGGCGTGCCCGTCGAGGCGTTAAAATGGGCTGACGAAGTATTTTTAAAAGAAGTAAAAAAAATAACCTCTTTGCGCATGCCAGGGTGGGAGCCTCATGTCTTAGTAAGCAAGGAGGACAATTTCACACGTGGTGAATCTATCCTTTGTAGCCACTCAAGATTTGGTGCTAACCGTGGATACCCACGTTTTCTCGAAGTCGCTGCCCTCTTTTTGGCAGTACGAGATGCGCGAGAAGTTGCTTGAAAGCCTCTCTCCAATTATCGGTGTTCCCGTGGATTGGGCTGCTAAGCATCAGGATAAAATAGAGCGTCTGATTAGTGCAAAGTTAAAAGGCACAAGACTGGCGAGCACCGCTAAGATCGAGTTCGATACGCAGTTTGTTCCTTCCAGGATAGCGAGGACCGACGTGAGAGCAGAAAGCAAAAGATACTCGCTTTACGTTTGGGGAGCAGCTTATGGAGGTACGGAGGAAAAATCCACCGAACTTGGGTTGCACTTAGGTCGCAAGGCGCAGCCTTTTCCTTCGTGGGATATAGAGCTTTACGGCGAAGCAATACTTTTTTTGGACGATGGTGATAGCGAGGAAAGACTTGGCTTAAGATGGTCTCCTTATAGGGACATTTGGTTGGGGGCAGAAAGGGAATTGGAGGAGGACAAAACTTGGTATCGTCTATGGGTGGAGGGAGGTATAAAAGCCTTTTACGTGTGGTGGCGTCATTCCGATGAGAGCGAAAATAACGCCGCTTTAGGATATAGATTCACGGAACACCTTTCCTTGGAATTATACCTAGATGAGCGTGACGACGACGAGGTCAGCGTAAGGGCGGTTGGCAATTTTTGATCTTTGCATGGAAAGGAGAAGAGAAGTGAAAGAGTTTGACAAGGCTTGGAAGCTTTCACAGGTCGCTTCCTACTTGGGCGGCAACCTGGTTGGCGATCCCGAAAGGCTCGTCTTGGGAGTGGCTTCTCCCGAAGAAGCCACCTCAAAACATATATGCGTCCTTTGGGAAAAGAGATCTTTTAAAGAGTTAAAAGAAGATGTTCCAGTGGTAGTGCCCTGCAATTGGCTTGAGCCTAACAGAGTGGGCGTGGAGGTTAAAGATCCCAAGCTAGCCTTTGTAAAGTTACTTTCGCTCTTTGAGAAACCACGTGCCACGAAAGGTGAAATCCACCCGACAGCAGTGGTATTTGATGGTGCCCGTGTTCACCCTCGTGCTTATGTTGGCCCGCTATGTGTTGTCGGAGAAGGGGCAGATATTGCTGCCGATGCTGTTTTAGAGGCACAAGTTTTTGTCGGGAAAAACGTTCACATAGGTGAGGGTACTATAATTGAACCGCATGCCACCATATATCATGATGTAGCCTTGGGAAAAAGATGTCTAATTCACGCCGGCGTATCACTGGGGGGCGAGGGTTTCGGTTTTTATAGCGTAAATGGCAAATTAATCAAGATCCCTCAAGTCGGGGGTGTTGTTATCGGCGATGACGTTGAGATTGGTGCTTTGACGAGCATCGATAGGGGAACTATAGGCAACACCTACATAGGTCCCGGTACCAAGATAGGTGATTGCGTTCATGTTGGTCATAACGCTAAAATTGGCGCCAATTGTATTTTGGTTGCCATGACTGGGATTGCGGGAAGCGCTGTGATCGAGGACAACGTGATAATGGCTGCTCAAAGCGGTGTAAAAGATCACGCGAGGATTGGCAAAGGTGCAATAATTGCCGCTAAGTCGGGTGTTACAAAAGACATACCTCCCGGCAAGATAGTTTCTGGTTTTCCAGCAAGAGACCACCGCGAAGAGCTTAAAGTTCAGGCTCTTACGCAAAGATTGCCCGAAATGTATGAAAGGCTTTTGCGTCTTGAACGCCTATACAAAGGGGTCGAAGGCGAAGATGAAGAGGGTAACTCTTCAAAGGCCAATTGAAGTTAAAGGATTAGGGTTGCATAAGGGAAAAGAAACCAAAGTTCTCATGCTTCCCTCTGAAGAAGAAAGTGGTATAATGATTGGCACCTCAAAAGAGGGGCGACGGTATCCTATCGGAGAATGCGAGCTTTTTTCTCCGGGACGTGCTTCATGTATTCTGCTTCCCGATGGTCAGATGATTTATACCATGGAGCATCTGCTGTCCGCTTTTTATGGCATGGAAGTCGATGACGCCGTGATATTAGTAGATGGCGAGGAAATTCCGATTTTCGATGGCAGTGCTGAACCTTGGGTTCGAAGCATAATAGAAGCGGGTTTAAGGGAAAAAGAAGATACAAAAAGAACGGCTTGTACTTTGCTATCCCCCATTTACCTTGAGGATGATTTCGGTGAAGCTTGGATTGCTTGCTTTCCATCGGAAACCCTTAAGGTAAGTTATATAATATCTTTTGATGATGCCTTTATAGGAACTCAAATATTTGCCAGTTTTGTCACCAGGGAGACGTTTTGTAAAGATATCGCGCCTGCCAGGACCTTTGTACGGTTAAAAGACGTGGAGGAACTTCAGAAAAGAAGGGTTAGCCCTTGGTGGAAACTTGAATAATGCTTTGGTGTTCGACGACAAGGGCCTTCTTAATTCGACGCAGCTGCGTTTTCGTGACGAGTGCGTACGGCATAAAGCACTTGACTTGCTGGGTGATCTTGCTATGTTGGGCTTACCATTGCAAGCTCATGTGGTTGGCTACAAGGCTGGACATAGGCTTCATTTGCGTATGGTTCATCGTTTAAGACGTTTGCGTAGGGGTGGTTGAAATTGTCTATGGACTTTAAGCAAATGGTGGATATTCACAAAATAATGGAGTTTCTTCCCCACCGATATCCATTTTTGTTGGTGGACAGGATTTTGGAGGTTGGTGAGGGGAGAATTGTGGGGTTGAAAAACGTCACCATCAATGAGCCTTTTTTTCAGGGCCACTTTCCCGGCGAGCCGGTCATGCCCGGAGTTCTTGTCCTAGAGGCAATGGGGCAAGTTGCGGCGATGATGATAGTCCTTCGCCCCGATATGCAGGGCATGGTAACTTATTTGACCGGGGTAGATAAAGCTAAGTTTCGTAAGCCTGTCTGCCCAGGAGACCAGTTGATCACGGAGGCAAAGGTGTACAGGCTGAGGGGGCGTGTCGGACAAGTGAAGGCTGTGGCTCACGTAAATGACGAAATGGTGGCAGAGGCAATGTTTAGCTTTGTGGTCGCCAAGAACTTGCTGCAGAGGGGTAGTTGATGAAGAGGACTATACATTCAACTGCTATTGTATCTCCTAGGGCCGAGCTCGGCGAGGGGGTTATCATTGGACCCTATAGCATCATAGAAGATGAGGTTTGCATAGGGGAAAATACTGTCATTGGTGCTTACGTAAGGGTGCTTAACTTCGTCGAGATAGGTGAGGATTGCAAGATATACGAAAATTCGGTTTTAGGCAGGGAACCGCAGGACCATGCATTTCGTGGAGAGGAAACGAAGGTCATCATAGGCGACCGAACCATAATAAGGGAGAACGTAACCATAAATCGCGCCACAAGCGAGGGACAGGCGACGGTTATCGGTCAAGACACGTTCTTAATGGAAGGCGTACACATAGGACATAATGTAAAAATCGGAAATTATGTCATTGTGGCGAACAAGAGCGGATTGGCGGGCTACTGTGAAGTAGGAGATTTCGCTAATCTCGGCGGAATGGTTGGCGTTCATCAATTTACTAAGATTGGCAAATTGTGCATGATAGGCGGCCTGTCCAAGGTGGTCAAAGACATTCCGCCCTTTACATTGGCTGACGGGCGTCCTGCGAGGATTTATGGGATAAACAAGGTTGGCTTGCAGCGTGCAGGCTTTAATGTGATGCAAAGGAAGCAAATAAAGGAAATATACAAAAAGCTCTATCATGATAATTTGCCATTAAGGCAAGCTGTTGAAATGATTCGCAAAGAAAATATCAATGATGCGATTGTGGCCGAGATAGTGAAGTTCTTTGATAATTCTCAAAGAGGATTAGCACCATGGCCCCACGGCCATGTTTCTTTCGGAGATGTTGGAGAATGAACATAAAGCTTCTTGTTTTAGACGTTGATGGAACTTTAACCGATGGATCGGTGTACATGGATGGCGAAGGCCACGAATTTAAGACGATTTGATATCCAAGACGGCATGGGCATTGTCATGCTTAAGCGCGAAGGTATCGAGGTAGCCATTATCAGCGGGCGTTTTTCGGCATCTACGGATCAACGGGCTAGTGATTTAGGTCTATCGTTTGTGTTTAACGGAGTAAAGGATAAATTGGCGACTCTAATGTCTTTGTCGGAAAAATTGGGCTTAAAAGCAGATGAAGTGGCCTATATGGGCGATGACATTAATGACATCGACTGCATCAAATGGGCTGGCTTTGGAATTGCGGTATCAAACGCTAGATTAGAGGTAAAAGAGATAGCCGATTATGTCACAAAATCTCCTGGGGGTCAGGGAGCCGTTAGAGAAGTAGCAGACTTACTGCTTAGCAAGGGGCATCTATAATAATTATGGCTGAATTGCGTGACGGATTTGACCTTTTTACATTCAAATTTAAATTGTTGGATAAGTTTGTCATTAACGAATTTTATCCGACCTTTGTATTTGGAGTCATGGTGTTTACCGTTCTTTTGGTCGCGGGCGATTTGCTTTTTGATATCGCCGATTTACTTATTCAAAGTCGAGTGCCATTCAATGTTGTCGTGAGGCTTTTTTTGTATCGATTGCCTGGTGTGGTGGTGCTTACTCTGCCTATGGCCGCGTTGCTGGCTACGATACTAAGTTTTGGGAAGATGGCAACACAATCGGAGTTGACGGCTCTAAAAGCTTCAGGAATAAGTTTTTACCGCATTTTACGTCCTATCGTTTTGGCCAGCATCATAGTTGGTGGTTCTGCCCTTCTTTTTAACGAAACCATAGTTCCTTTGACGGATAAGGCTGCTGATAACATCATGAGATATGAAGTGGCTCGGCAGAAGCCGTCGCTCCTCAAGGAGCAGATGTTTCTCAGGGAGGAAAAAAATGGCGAACTCTCGAGGGTCATCTATATCGGAAAGTTGTACCCCAGTGAGGGCAATATGAATAATGTGCTAATCCAGGAGTTCGAAGGCGGTGAGATCGCCCGCATAATGACGGCTAAAAGCGGCGAATGGAAGGAGGGGGAATGGTGGCTTCATAATGGCCAGGTTTTCAGTGTTAAGGATGATGGGTTGGTAGAGCCACTCTTTGGTTTCGAAAGGCAGCAACTTGCTCTCCCCCTGTCTCCGTCACAAGTCGTTGAAAGCTTACAAAACCCAAAGAAAATGGGTGCCTTTGAGCTTTATAACTATATAAAACTGATGAAAATCCAGGGAACAGATGTCGAATCTCTGTGGGTACTTTTGCATTTGAGGTTGGCTGTTCCTTGGGCCAGTGTGGTGTTGGCTTTGGTTGGGGCTTCGGTTGGAGCAGGGACTAAAAAGTCAGGTTCCGGCATGGGCATAGGGGTATCCATTATCTTAGTTTTCTCCTACTATGTTTTTATGTCTTTTTGTCGTTCTTTAGGTCAAGGTGGTTATATTCCTCCCATCGCAGCAGCTTGGATTCCGAACCTCATGTTCCTTTCATGCGGAGTATTTATGGTTAAAAAGGCTAACAGGTGAAAAGATGGCACACTTCAAGAATATTGCTCTCATAGCAGGAGATGGTCGCCTGCCCCTGGAAATTGCACGCCGCCTCACTTTTAAGGGGTGTCCTCCTGTCATATACTCCTTCGGTGAGCATGTTGAGGATCTTTCAAAATTCGCCTTGGAACTGGTTAAGTTGTCAAGTTTAAATCTTGGCCTCATCGTTAATGATATGCAATGCAAGGGAATACACGAGATAATCATGGCGGGACTGGTGCCCAAAACGTTGATGTATCATCAAAGGTTACATGACGAGGAGCTAGATAAATTGCTCCGGGGTTTGCATTCCAGAGACGATCATAGCTTGCTGGCCAATATCGTCTCGGCTTTAGAGAGCAAAGGGTTCAATGTCATTGGCTACAAGGATATTATACCGGACTGGCTTGCTCCCGAAGGTCACTTTGCAGGTAGGCTTCCGACTCGGGAAGAGCTTGATGATATAAAATATGGAAAAAAAATTGCAAAAGTTCTGCTGCCGCTCTCCTTTGGTCAGACATTGGTAGTTCACAAAAAAGCCATCGTCGCTGTGGAAGCCATGGAGGGAACGGACGCCATGTTGCTCAGGGCTGGCGGTTTGTCTAGTGGGGGAATAGTCCTTAAAATGATGCGTCCCGATCAAGATGAACGTTATGACTTGCCCACTGTGGGGGTAAGGACTTTGCAAAACATGCTTGACGTCAGACTTAAATGTCTTGCCGTAGAGGTGGGCAGGACGGTGATCATAGAGCCTGAAGACTTCAAGAGCTTCGCTGCCGATTCTGGTATAGCGGTTTTGGGGGTAAGGCATTGAGCCTTTTTGTGAGCTGCGGTGAAGCCTCGGGCGATCATTACGCGGGAAGTCTCGTAAAAGCCATAGAGGGTAAGCTCGGTCGTTGTTGGGGCATGTTAGGGCCCGAAGGCGTATCAGCTGGCGGTCAGGCTCTTTGGGATTACAACCAGCTTCAAATCATGGGAGTTATGGAAGCACTAAAGAGCGTTCCTCGGTTGGTTCGCCTAAAGAACCGGATGACGAATAAGATATTAGAAGATATGCCATCATGCGTGGTTGTCATAGATAGCCCCGACTATCACATTCCTTTGATAAAGGACCTTAGAAGAAAAGGATACTCTAAGCCTATTTTTTACGTTTCACCGCCTACGGCCTGGGCGTGGAGAAAGCGTAGAGCAGATGTGATAAGGGATCTAAAGGTCATATGCCTTCCTCTCTTTGGGCTAGAGCATAATTTTTACAGGGATAGGGGCATTGAAAGTCACTGGCTAGGTCATCCGCTTTTAGATGATTTATACGATTACGTTCCGAGCCCAGATGTGTTAAATATATACGAAGGCAGGTGCGTAGTTGCACTTTTACCCGGCAGCAGGTCGGCTGAAGTCAGACGCCTCGCTCCTGTTTTAAAAGAAGTCGGCCTTTGTTTGATAAAGGCGGGTTATTATCCGGTGTTTTCCATCGCAGAAAGCTTATCGCCCGCCAGCAAGGAGGCCTTAAAAAAAACGGGCAACCCCCTGCCCTTCTTTGAGGGAAGTGGAGTTGATCTCATTTATGTATCCAATTTTGTCATAGGTGCCTGTGGAACTGCAGCCGTGGAAGCTATGATATTAGAGAAGTTCATGCTTGTTTTGTACAAGGCTTCGCTACTGAGTTATATAGTTTACAAGTTGATGGTAAAGACGCAGTGGGTGTCAATGCCAAATGTCTTGTTAGGACGGGAAGTCTACCCAGAGTTACTTCAAGGCAAGGCTAATGCCTCTTTGATAAAAGAGTCGCTGCAAAGATACTTGCAAGACACGACAAAAATACGCGAGGATTTGCTCGAGGCCAAAAAGAAATTGGGCCAGCGAGGTTCCTATAAGTTTTGGGCCGATGTCATTGTCAAGAGGGTGGAGAAATGAAGCACGTATACATACTTACCAATGGTCCCGGTGAGCTTTGGGATTGGGCTCGCCCCTTGGCTCATGAACTAAACCAGAGGGGAATCAGGCCCGTTCTTTGGTTGCTGCCATGTCAATACGCTTCTGGCATGGAACGCGCTTGTGCAAAGTCTCTTCCCTTTTACGATGTAATTGGCCCTTACGGCTGGGCGAAAACCTTTTATGAATTGAGAAAGACAAAAGATGTAGGCTTGATTGTACAGCTTGGCGGAGATTTAATGTTTGGCAGATTTTTGTCCAAAGCCACCAATGCAGAACTTTTTTGCTATACCTATGGCAAGAAAAAGGGCTTGAGCAGTTGCAGTTGCGTGTTTACTGCCTATGAGGTTATGGCTAGAAATATCGAAAGTGATGGTGTTTATCCCATCGTCATCGGTGATCTGGTCGCAGATTCATTAAAGTTAGATATGGAGAAAAAACGTGAAGCGAGTTTGCCCGTGGAAGATTCGTCTTCTTTTAAAGTTGCCTTTTTTCCGGGAAGCAGGCCGACGATAAGGCGAAGGGCTTTGCCCTTCTTGTGTGAGGTATACGAGCACTTGAGTTCTATTTTGGATGCGGATGTAGTGACTTTGCTTTCTCCCTTTTCCTTTGATGAGGAGGTAAAGATCTGGGAAGATGCGGGTTTAAACCCGAGCAAGGAAAGTACCCCCGTTGCCTTAAAAGGGGTGGATTTGGCTTTGACGCAGCCTGGTACGAATACTCTGGAACTGCTTTACTTAAAGGTACCGACGCTGGTGGCCGTTCCTTATGTCTTTCTTGAAGATATACCTTTTAGTGGATTAAAGAGATTTATATTTCGTTTGCCCTTGGTTAAAACTAGGTTGTTGAAGGTTTTTTCCGAGAATAAAAGGATGCTGTCGTGGCCGAATATAATAATGGGGAAGGAATTGATCCCGGAACTTGTGGGAGACTACACGCCAAGACAAATTGCCGAAAAAATGGCAAACTATTTATGCGATAGCTCGTGGTTAAAAAATATTTCTGACTTAATGAGCAAGTTCCCATCGGTTCGGGGTGCTTCCAGAAGATTAACGGAGGAGATAATTGGATGTCTTCCATAAAGAAGCCTAATCTGCGTAAAGCTCAAAGGAGTACTTACCTGCGATTAATAAGTTATTTAAAGCCTTACGTGGGAAGGCTATTTGCAGCTATGGCATGTATGGCCATTTCTTCGATATTAGCGGTATTGCCACCTTGGTTGCTCAAAAACATTGTTGACGATGTGTTGATACAAAAAAACCTCTTGATGCTCAATTTTCTGGCTTTGGGGATCATCGGGATTTATTTGTGCAAGGCTCTGTTTTCTTACGGTCAGACCTATTTGATGAATTGGGTTGGGCAACGCGTAATAATGGACATAAGGGTTCAGCTTTACGATCACATGCAGAAGATGTCGTTTCGATATCTTTATAAGTCGCGGATTGGTGATTTGATATCGCGAATGACGAACGACGTTATGATCCTTCAAAATTTAGTTACAAATGTCGTTGTAGACTTAGTAGTTCAAAGCATTACCTTTGTTGCCGTGATCATATTTTTGCTTGCCTTGAATTGGCGGCTTGCCTTGCTCACCTTTATTGTATTGCCCCTTACAGGATATGTTTTAAATGTAGCTTCGAAAAAGCTTCGCTCTGTGGGCTACCGGATTCAGGAAGAGTTGGGCAGAGTCGTGTCCATAGCCCAAGAGGCCCTTTCCGCCGTAAGGATAGTTAGGTCCTTTGCCACTGAGGATGAGGAGTTGGATAAATTTAAGGATCAAAACAAATCAAACTTCCGCGCTCTCATGCATGGAATACAAATTCATGCCGTTTTAGAGGGAGCCGTAGAAGTCATATTAATAGGAGCCCTTGCCTTAATTTTGTGGGTCGGCGGGAGGGAAGTCGTAGGGGGCAGGAGCACGCCAGGGGAGTTGATAGCCTTCATAGGTTATCTAGGACTGCTGGTCCAGCCCGTTAGAGTATTGAGCAAGGTCGTTTCGGGGGTACAGAGGGGTTTGGCTGCGGCTGACAGGATATTTGAGGTGCTTAACATCACGACAGAGGTATGTCCACCTCGTTCGCCCGTGATATTAAAGCGCATAAAGGGAATGATAGATTTTGAAGATGTCTATTTTGCTTATGAGGATGAACTTTGGATTTTAAAAGGTATTACCCTTCACATCGAGCCTGGAGAAAAGATTGCTATCGTTGGTCAGACGGGGGCAGGAAAGTCCACCTTAGTTGATCTCATTCCCAGATTTTACGATCCGGACAGGGGAAGAGTTAAGATAGACGGATGCGACGTGAGGCAGCTGGACTTAAAGACGCTTCGAAGACACATAGGCATCGTGCCTCAAGATCCCGTATTGCTCAAGGGTTCCATAGCTTATAACATTGCTTACGGATGTCCTTGGGCTTCCCATGAAGATATCGTAAGGGTGGCTGAACAAGCCGGCATACTAGATTTCGTAAGAAGCTTGCCAAATGGTTTTGATACTGAGATTGGCGAGCGAGGACTGACACTCAGTGGTGGACAACGTCAACGCATTGCTATAGCAAGAGCAATAGTGAGAAATCCTCGAATCCTTATAATGGATGAAGCCACATCATCCTTGGATGCGGCCATGGAACGACATATTCAGGAATCTATGCAAAAAGCTGCAGAGGGTAGGACATCCCTTATCATAGCCCATAGACTTTCTACCGTGCGAAATGCAGATCGCATAGTTGTCTTAGATCAAGGAGAAATCGTCGAAGAAGGCGATCACGAGGCCTTGCTGAAATCAAAGGGGTTATATGCAAAGCTTTATTCGCTTCAGGTGGGAGAGAAAAGCCCGAGTGCTATAAATGGTTAAGTCGCAATTATTTCTTCGGCTATGTTCACAGCGTGATCTCCAATTCTTTCAAGGTGACTAAGCATGTCCAGGAATACCACGCCTGAAGCGGGATAGCATATACCGTGATTTAACCGTTTTATGTGCCTTGCACGCAGCTCCCTTTCCAGATCGTCAAGTATATCGTCCATAGCGATTATGCTTGCTGCTTTTAGCTTGTCATTATTTTCAAGGGCATCAACTACAACCCTCACTGATTCGACCGCCTTTGAGATCATGTCATCTAGCTCCTTAACTGCTTCATCGGAAAAGGGAAGATTGTGGTTTTCCTTGTAATCTGCAAGCTCAACTATTGCCGTAGCATGATCTCCGATGCGTTCCAAGTCAGCGGAGATACTTATGGCGGAAGTTAAAATCTTTGCCTGAGCACTATTTACTTCTTGTTGAAAGATCTTAGCCACATAATAGCTGATGGCTTCCTCGATTTCGTCAATCACGTCTTCTATGTTATCGAAACGTTTTCTGTCCTTTCTTTTATCTCCCCAAAATATTGCTACCGCAGTTTCTAGATTCTCGAGGCATAGCTTTGCCATCCTAACTACTTCCTTTTGCGTTTGTACAACTGCCATGAAAGGAATGGATACGAGCTTTGCGTCCAAGTACTTGGGACCATGCTCGAGAGTTAGTTCGTGCCCCTTTACTAGCTTGCAAATTAAGGCTACAAATTGAGGCGCTAAAGGAAGTAGCAATAGAGTAGTTACTACGTTGAAAATGGTATGCGCGTTAGCTATTTGTCTCGCTGCGTTTAAGCCTGAACGAGCTGCTATGCTTTCAAGCGGCCCTAAAAGAGGCAAAAATATCAGCACGCCGATTGCATTAAAGAGGAAGTGAGCATAGGCTGTTCTCCTGGCGGCCAAAGATGTATTTATAGAAGCCAGCAGTGCCGTGAAGGTTGTTCCAATGTTTGCACCCAGTAGCATCGGAAGGGCTGCGCTTAAATCCATGACGTTCCGAGAGGCCAAAGTCACGAGGAGGCCTGTCAATGCCGATGAAGATTGCAAAAGCGTCGTAAATATTGTTCCCATGACTATTCCAACTAGAGGGTGCGTTTTTCCAATGTGCAAAAGATTTACGAAAGGCGCGTAAGATTTTAAAGGTGCTACTGCGTCTCCAGTAATGGATAGGCCTAAAAACAGCATGCCAAACCCCAGAAAGAAATCGGCGCAACCTTCTTTTACACTTTTCCTTTTGCCTAACAACATTAATGCCATACCCAGAGCAATTGCGGGCAATGCCACCTTTTCAAGCTTAAAGGCTACAATTTGTGCGGTGACCGTGGTCCCTATGTTTGCGCCCATGATCACCCCTATTGCCTGTTCAAGCTCCATAATACCAGCATTTACAAAGCTTACACACATCACAGAAGTGGCGCCAGAAGATTGAATTATCGCTGTCACTATTAGTCCCACAATTACGGCCGAAAGGCGATTAGATGTAAGAGTTTCAAGGAACTTTCTTAGCTTATCGCCGGCAATCTTTTGTAGACCCTCGCCCATTTTTGCCATTCCATACAAAAATAGGGCTACTCCTCCTAAGGCCATTAATATCGTTTCCAAATCAAGGTCCCCCACTTTTAGTATTTGACCTATATTATTTTATAGCATACTTTCGATAAGTTGAATGATATAATTAACGATACCGTTTTTCTCTTAATTTTGACAGCTTCTGAAATATACCATGTTTATCCTCAGATGGTGATTCGAATGTCAGGATCTTTAAACAATTATCTAGAGTATACGAGAGGGAAGGTAAACAGCGTCCTTTATGGACTGTTTTTTACTCCTTTAAGTTTGATTTATGGACTTGGCGTCTCGCTTCGTAACTTTGCCTATGATCACGGCCTGGTTTCATCTTTTGAACCCTCGCTTCCAGTTATAAGCATTGGGAACATAACGATGGGTGGAACAAATAAAACTCCCTTTGTAGAGATGCTTGCCAGAAAATTTTTAACCTTAGGTTTAAATCCCGGCTTGGTCACAAGGGGATATGGCGGAAAACACAAGGACAAGGGCCCGATTCTCGTAGTAAACGGCAAGGGTGATCGCGGTCAGGTCGGAGATGAATCCCTCCTTCTTTCATCTAGACTGCCTGGTGTTCCTGTCGCCGTTTCGCTCGATAGGCTTGCGGCACTTGAGATGTTGCGATGGGAAAACAAGGTTGATATTGCCATATCGGACGACACCTTTCAGCACAGGCGAATGGTGCGTGATGTAGATATAGTGTTGATAGATGCCACATGCCCCTTCGGCAACGGCAAGCTTTTTCCTGCCGGTGCCTTGAGAGAGTCCCCTAAAAATTTGAAGCGAGCTCACATTTTGGTGATCACTAAGGCGGATCAGGTAAAAGAGGAAGCGCTAGCTGAACTGATATCTTTGGTCCGCAAGTATGCATCCGACAAACCAATTTTCACGTCAAGGTTAGTTTTAGAACGGTGGCAGAAGTGGGATGGAGACCAATTTGTCGACACAGATCCTTTAAATCCCAATCTCCCTGTATCGATTTTTTCAGCCATAGGAAATCCAGAGAGCTTCCGTAATTTCATCGAGAATATGGGGTATAACGTTAAAAGCGAAATGCGTTACAGGGATCACCATATGTACTCGAAAAAGGACTTGGACAACATAGCCCGTCGTTGCAAGCTGGTAGGTGCAAAAGTCGCAATATGTACCGAGAAGGATGTTTATAACTTACCACAGGGTTGTTTGATCGATATTCCTATCTATGTTCCAAGTGTAGTGACTGTGGTAAGTGAAGAAAGTCGTTTTTTTGAAACCCTAATAGAAACGTTGCGACCAAAAATTGTCATCTCGTCCAACGGCCATGGCGAAGATTCGATGGCATGTCTTTTGGCCGAACGCATACGAAAAGACCTTCCTAAGGCCAAATTGTACGCCTTTCCTTTGGTTGGAAAGGGTAAAATTTTTGAGGATTCGGGCATAGAGGTGTATCCTCCCCCTCTTGATACTCCAAGTGGTGGTGTAATAAAATACAGTTTCTTTGAGCTCATAAAAGACGTTCGGGCGGGGCTTTTAGGACACGTGAAAAGACAACTGGATGCATGGTCCCGGCTCAGAGGCAAGATTAGGACTCCCATATGCGTAGGTGATGTTTATCTATTGTTGCATGCTTTGTACGGGCAGGGAGTGCCGCCCCTTCTTTTGGCAACAGCTAAAACAGTTTATTTGAGGGGCCATTTCCTGATAGAAAAACAGATTCTGAGGAAGAAATCGAGAAAGGTTTGGACGAGGGACGAAATGACGGCTCGTGAACTGAGAAAAAGTTTCAGTTAACGCCGTTTACGTGGGAAATCCAATTATGGATTTGACAGGTGATAATAATAATGCAGCCTGTAAAGATCCGTGGACGGATAAAGAAGGACGTAGGATACTACTGTTGCCTGGTAGCAGGCAGGATGCCTACAAAGATGTAAGATTGCTTTTAAAGGCGGCTGAGCTGGTAACGAAGCAAATAAAGGCTAACTTTTTGATGGTCATAGCTCCCAGCATTGAGTGGAGCAAGATGATATCAAGCCTTGAGGGGTATTTGTTTGAGGACAATCTATTAAGGAAGGGCGATTTAGAAGTTGCGATATCCTTTTGTCCTGTTGCCACGGCTGCAAAAAAAGCGGATCTGTTGCTCGGGCTTGGCGGTACGGCCAATCAGGTATGCGCGGGTCTGGGAGTTCCAGTAGTCTCTGTCGATGACAAGGGAAAAAGGGTTCAGAAAAAACTTTTGGGTGATGCCGAAGTGCTCCTTAAAAGAGACCCGCAGGTAATTGCCGCCGAAATTATATCGATTCTGGGTGATAGCGAGAGGTACCAAGCTATGTCTTTGGCGGGCAAGGAGAGGATGGGCGAGCCTGGCGCAATAGAGGATGTAGCAAAGTATGTTTTGTGCGAGTTGGGATGGAAGCATAGGCATGATTTGTATTGCGCTCTGCAAAGAAGATTTCTCTATCCCCTTGAAAGTGTGAAGAAAGAAGAGGTGGAGGTTAGCGTTGAGTAAAGACATTTTAGCGGTAGTCCCTGCAAGGCATGGCAGTACGAGATTGCCCTGTAAGCCTCTCGTGAAAATAGGTGGCAAGCCTCTGCTGTATTGGGTTTTAAGGGGTCTATCTGAGTGTGAGGTCAGCGAAATAGTGGTAGCCACCGATCACGAAGAGATAGCCGAATTTGTTTTCAAACAAGGTTACGAGGCTGTGATGACGCCTTCAGAATTGCCTTCCGGTAGCAACAGGACGGCTTGGGTTGCACAAAGGAAGTCTGCTGACATAATATTGAACGTTCAAGTTGACGATCCGATGGTGGGTCCGGATATGGTCGATCCTTTAATAAAGGCCTTGGCGAACTCGGAGGAAGCAAATGTTGCCTTGCTTGTGAAGCAGATTGAAAAGGCAGATGAAATTTCTAACCCCAACATCGTAAAGGCAGTGTTTGACCAAAAGATGCATGCGCTTTATTTTAGCAGATCTCCCATTCCATATGAGAGGAACAAAGGCGCAGTGTATTATAAACACATAGGTCCCTATTGCTACAGGCGCGAATTTTTGCTTGAATTCGATTCGTGGCCGCAAAGCCCCTTGGAGAAGACGGAAAGCTTAGAGATGTTACGTATACTTGAAAGAGGTTACGATATCTTATGCATAGAATCCGAGAGGGACACAATTGAAATTGATACCCCAGAAGACGTTATGATCTTCGAACGGTATTTAGAAAAGCACGGAGATGAGATGCCATGGTTAAAAGGGTAAAGGTTGGTGATATAACGATAGGGGAAGGGCGGTTTGTATTGGTTGCGGGTCCCTGCGTCCTTGAAAGTCTAGAGTTGGTTCTTGAGGTGGCTAGCGGAGGTCAAAAAAATGTGTGATGATTTGGGTTTAGCTTACATATTTAAGTCCTCCTTCGATAAGGCAAATCGCACGTCTATCCATTCCTTTCGTGGCCCTGGCCTTGAGGTTGGTTTGAGGTGGTTAGAACAGGTGAAATCAATGATTGGAGTCCCAGTGCTTACCGATATTCACGAGCCAAATCAAGCAGAACGCGCAGCTCAAGTTGTAGACGTAATACAGATACCAGCATTTTTATGTAGGCAGACCGATTTGCTCGTATCCGCGGCAAAAACTGGCAAGCCGCTCAATATAAAGAAAGCTCAATTCGTGAGCCCTTACGATATGCGTTTTGTGCTTGAAAAGGCAAGGGAATCGGGCAACGATAGGGTAATTTTATGCGAGAGGGGAGCTGCTTTCGGTTACAATGAGCTAGTTGTGGATTTCCGTTCCATCCCCATTATGAGGTCCTTTGGGTGTCCCGTTATGTTCGATGCGACACACAGCGTGCAAATGCCTGGAGGACTGGGAGGGGTAAGCGGTGGGGACAGGAGGTTTGTCCTACCTCTTGCAAGAGCCGCGGTGTCCATCGGGATAGATGCTTTATTCATGGAGGTTCACCCGAAGTCCGAACGAGGCAAAAAGTGATGGTCCCAATATGATAGCTTTGTCCGATTTAAGGGATCTCCTTGGTCAATTAGTTGCCCTCGATGACCTGGTAAAAGGCAAACTTGGATATGTTGACGTGGGGGAGGCGTAACTTGGTAGTGAAAAAGGATTTCGCTGACAGAGATGTTTTAACTCTTTCTCATGAGGATGAAAGGTTGCTCGAAATCGGGAAGAAAGTGTTGATGCAAGAGGCAAGGGAGTTGATCAATGCGTCATCTCGTTTTGGGCTAGAAATGATAGAGGCCGCTAAATTAATATTTGAATGTAAAGGCCGCGTAGTCGTTTGTGGTTTAGGAAAGTCCGGAATAATAGCGAAAAAGATTGCTGCAACATTCGCGTCTTTAGGCACGCCCTCTATTTTCCTCCATGCTACTGAGGGAGTGCATGGCGATTTAGGAATGGTGTGTCGCGGAGATATAGGCATTTTTTTGAGCAACAGCGGGCAAACCAACGAAGTATTAAAAATAATTCCCTATTTCAAACGGCTTGGCATTCCTGTCATAGCAATAACCGGCAACGTTTCTTCAAGATTGGGCAAGGAAGCGGACATAGTGATAGATGCGAGTGTGGAAAAAGAAGCTGACCCTCTGGGGTTGGCTCCCACGAGCAGTGCGGTTGTTCAGCTCGCCATTGGAGACGCCCTTGCAGCCATGGTCGCAGATTTGCGAAAACTTAAAAAAGAGGATTTTGCCCTTTTTCATCCCGGAGGCTCCTTGGGGAAAAAACTTCTTCTAAGAATTAGCGATGTTATGGCGAGCAATGAAGGGCTTCCTGTGGTCTCAGAAAAGGCGTCCGTAAGAGAAGCGCTCTTTGAGATAACTAGTAAGGGGTATGGCGCTACGATTATAGTGGACGATGAGGGCAGGTTAAAGGGCATATTTACAGATGGCGATCTTCGTAGATTGATAGAGGATCGAGGGGAGACGGGAGTGCTTTCGTTACCGATTGTGGAAGTAATGACCAGAAATCCAAAGACGATCGGTGTAGATGAATTAGCCGTTAAAGGAGTTCTTTTAATGGAAAAATACGAGGTAAGCGTCCTTGTCGTCATGAAAGAGGGATTTCCCGTGGGGATGGTTCACCTACATGATATGCTGAAGGCGGGGGTGGCTTAGCTGAATTTAAAGTCCTACTCTTTTTTGATCAGCCTTACCTATTTGGTGCTTTACCCTTATTTAAGAATTCGTTACCGGGAAGGTTTTAGCGATAGGGTAGGCAGGGTGAATAAAGAGCAATTTAAAGCACTTGACAATGATCCTATATGGGTTCATGCGGTCTCAGTTGGTGAAGTTCAGGCAGCTTTTCCCTTGATTTTACGAGCACGTAAATGTAAATACAGTGCTCCCATATTCATTTCAACGGTGACTTGTACCGGAAAAAGGATGGCTCAAAAGCTGCTTTCTGATCTGGTCGATGGTCATTTTTATTACCCTTGGGACGTTCCATGGGTGATAAGGCGATCATTGGACATTCTCAATCCTAAGGCGTATATAAGTGTGGAAACTGAAATTTGGCCCTATCTTCTCCACGAACTAAAAAAAAGAGAGATACCGTCCTTTTTGGTTAACGGAAGGTTTTCCGATAGATCCTTTAAAAAGGCTTGCAGATCACTCCAATTTTGGAAAGAGACCTTGGAGTGCTTTTCTGGTATTTTAGTCAAGTCGTCCGATGATGCTGAGAAGCTTTATTATTTAGGGGTCAACCCAGATAAAGTAAAAATCATTGGCGATGTTAAAATAGATGCCCTGCTTTTAAGGCAAGATAGGGTCAATCCAGAAAAGCTGAGGAAGAGGTTGCGTATAAAGAAAGGAAACCCTTGTTTCATAGCAGGCAGTACCCACAGCGGCGAGGAAACCGTGGTGCTTGAGGCCTTTGAGTTAGTAAAAGAAAAACTACCCCAGTCCCAGCTGGTCTTGGTGCCGAGACATCCCGAGCGTGCAAAGGAAGTTTGTGCTTTAGCTGGTCAAAAGCACAAAGTCTCCTTGGTTTCTGAAATAAAGCAAGGCTGGGATGTGTTAGTAGTAGACGAGGTGGGACTTTTGTTTGACCTTTATTCACTGGCAACAGGTGCCTTTGTTGGAGGTAGCTTAATTCCCAAGGGGGGACAAAACGTGCTTGAGCCCGCCTGTTTTGGAGTACCGATTGCCTTTGGTCCCTACATGGAAGATTTTTCATTACCAGCTACAGAACTGCAACGCCGTGGCGTAGCTGAGGTCGTAAAAAACGGCCAAGATCTTGCCAACGTTTGGTTGCGTGCATTAAACGTAGAAGCTGAACTAAAGAAGAAGGCTGTGGACTATATAGAAAGTTTGAGCGGAGCTTCAAAGCTGGCGTGGAATGAGATAGCTTCATGTTTGAGATGATTTTACTTTGACTTTGATGAATTGATGGGAGGGATTGGCTTGTCCTTTGAGATGTTTATTCCTGGAAAGGCATTTTTCGGAGCGGGTGTGGTTTCTAAAGTTACAGAGTTAATAGGCAATGACGTAAAAAAAGTGTTTCTGGTGACGGACGAAAATTTAGTGAAGCACGGTACGGCAAGCAGGGTTAAGCAAATTCTCGAGGCAGGGGGCGTGGAAGTCGAGATTTTCGGCGAAGTAGAACCTGAGCCATCGGTCGAGACCACGGATAAAGCGGCTGCCTTAGCACGAAATTTTGGGGCTCAAGCAGTGGTAGGTTTAGGCGGAGGAAGCTGCATGGACGTAGCTAAGGCCGTAAGCGTGCTTGTAACGAACGAAGGCTCAGCAGCCAATTATCAGGGTTTAGGCCTAGTTAAAAAACCGGGAGTTTTGAAGATTATGATCCCCACGACTGCGGGCACTGGTTCCGAAGTTACGTTTACTGCAGTATTAATACGTAGAAGTGATGGGTTCAAGGGCGGGATAAACGATGAAAAGTTGTTTGCTGATTACGCCATTTTAGATCCAGAGCTTACCATGACAGCCCCACCCAAAGTCACGGCTGCATCTGGCATGGATGCTTTAATTCATGCCCTGGAAGCCTATACGAGTATACACGCGACGTGGTTTAGCGATATGTTTGCCCAAGAAGCCATCAGACGTATAGGAAAGTGGATCAGAATTGCTACATGGAATGGCAAAAACTTGGAGGCCAGAAGCCACATGCAGTATGCGGCTTATTTGGCTGGTTTGGCCTTAGTTCACGCAGGGGTAGGAGCTTGTCATGCCCTTTCATACCCCTTGGGTGGGATGTTTGGGGTGGGGCATGGAATTGCCAATGCTCTGTTAATACCTTACGTAGTCAGGGCCAACGCTTTCAGTTGTCCTGGCCGTTATACCAACGTCCTCAAGTGGTTAGGGTATGTCGATGAAGGAAGCAATATCAATGTTCGTGACGGTGCTTTGCTTTGTGCTGAAGCTTTAGATGAGTTGCTTGAAGATTTGGAGTTGCCCAGGACTTTAGAGTCCCTGAGCGTAGGTATAACGAGCGAACATTTTCCCGAGATGGCAGAAAAAGCTTTAGCCGTAAGCAGGCCTATGGAAAATAATCCTAGGCCTTTTGATAAGGAGCTTTGCATCAAAATTTACGAGGAGGCGATGAAATAATGCCGGGCTTTGAGTTGTTCGATCAGAAAGAAATTGATGCCTTGGCGGATGTTATCAAAAGAAAAGTTGTGCACAGGTATTCCTTCCAGGACGTCAGAGAAGGAATTTATCGGGTAGCAGAATTTGAAGAAGCCTTTGCAAAAAGGGTAGGGACTAAATACGCTTTAGGCGTGAGCAATGGCTCGGCGGCTCTCTACGTAGGCCTTAAGGCCCTTGGTATAGGGCCTGGCGATGAAGTGATCACTAGTGCTTTTACCTTTATCGCAAGCATTGAGGCCATACTGGAGTGCGGGGCTATTCCTGTGCTGGCAGATGTCGACGAAAGCTTGAATCTTGATCCGAGTTCCGTTGAAAGTTTAATTACGGATCGGACCAAAGCTATAATGCCTGTTCACATGTTTGGCGCAGCTGCCGATATGGACGCCTTCAAGGAGATATGCGATCTGCATGGCCTTTATTTGATTGAAGATGCGTGCCAGGCTATCGGGGCTACTTACAAGGGCAGGGGTTGCGGCGGTCTTGGAGTTTGGGGCGCCTACAGTCTCGATCCTTATAAGGTCATAACCGTGGGCGAAGGCGGAATGTTATTCACTAACGATGAAGAATTGTACAAGAAAATGGAGTACTACCATGATCATGGCCATATACACGACTTGAATATAGATAGAGGAGCTGAGGGAAAGGCTTGTCTTGGTTTCAACTTCAGAATGGGTGAGCTTCAAGGTGCCCTGGGGTTGGCGCAATTATCTAAGCTTGATACAGTCATTGAAGCGCAAAGGAATAACAAGAAAAAAATCTTAGATGCTATAGGTGAGGTAGAGGGAATTTCCTTGCGGGATTTACCTGACAGGGAAGGCGAAATTGCGTCTCATTTGATTTTAATCTTGCCAGATGCCAGCGCTGCGATGCGTTTCAAAGAGGCATGCACCGAAGCTGGGGCAGGCTGCTCCATATTGTCCGATAACACCTGGCATTATGCGAAACACTGGGCCACCTTGAGGGAAGGTAAGTACTACTCCAGGGTGCGCTGTCCCTTTGACTGTCCCTACGCTGAGGACATGCCCTTATATCGTCCCATTGAATGGACTCAAACCGAGGAAATACTTTCGCGATCCGTCATGTTTGCTATAGGCGTAGTGATGGACGATGCGAAGATAGAAAAAATTGCCAATGCAATAAACGCAGGTATAAAGGCAGCCCTTTAAGCTGAATCGAGAGTACTTTTAAAGAAAGGGTCGCGATCTTAATGACTAGGTTAGCGGTGCGGCCCTTTCTTCATTCGGACTGAGTTTCTGCATTATCCTTTGGCAATACGATCTGAAAAGGCAACGGCGATTCCATTAAGTAGGCGTCTTCGCCATCTTGATAATAGTGCGACAGGAGACGTATGGGCTTAAACCCAAATTGCTCGTACAACAATCGCGCAGGATGATTGGTGACCCTTACCTCTAAAAGGACACTTTTACACCCTAAGCTTACTCCCAGCTCTCCCATTGCAAGCAGTAACTGAGATCCTATCTTGTTGCGCCTGAAGTCAGGATGGACAGCGAGGTTCATGATTTTAAGCTTTCTCTTTTCTCGACGACAGGTGCCAAAACCACACAACTTGTCTTCCCACCAGGCGCCTATGTAAAAAATCCTGCCTATTTTACGCTTAAGATCCGCTTCGAAGATTTCGTAAGGCCAAGGGTATTCGTAAGCTGCCCTTTCAATGAAATAAATTTCGTTTAAGTCTTTTAAACTGCAATACCTTATATCGACTAAAAACATCACTAGAGGCCCCTTCTATCGTTTTTCTTGCTACCGCTACAAATACAAAATAGATCCAAAGACCTCAGAAATATTTTACAACCAAAATTGTTTTTTGCGACGTATGAAAACGTTAAGTATAATGGAATTACAGGTTTACTAACTTAAATATCCCTAAAGACGCAGCGTGCTTAAAGGAAGCGAAATAGAGGTGTTTGAAAGGTGGATAAAACGGCTTACCTGATGATGCTTGAAAATAGGCACAAACGATACTTTGATGTCTATAGAAATTACGAGATAAAAGGCAAATCCTTCGATTTATACGCCGAGTGCCATGTTCGGACCGAGCGCACGATACTGGGATATGCCCTTGATGCTTACGAAGCTCATGATTATAGAATGATAAAGTGCTACGATGGGCTGCCGCTATCGGAGATAGTCGACCTTTACAGTTGGATTACCTTAGAATATGATAATTGGGTAAATCCAAAGGAGAATCATATGTGCACATTTCTTACTTTAGTGGTAGTATTGAGCAAAGGAGCTTCACGTGAGCTCGTTCGTTTCGTTGAAGGAGTAAAACATGGTCGTCATTTCAAATTTGGCTTGAGGGGATGGTACGATTTGAGGTTTTTACTCGTCGATTTAAGCAACGAACGGGTGTGGAGCAATGTTAGTGGAAGGCAAATAAAAGAGGATTTTATTATAAAGCCAGAACCTAAGAGTTTTTTGAAAAAAATATTTACGTGGAGGTGAGCTTTGATGAGCGGTGTAATGTTGATGTTGGTCTCTTTCTTGCTTTTTTTATTGGCTTACATATTTTACGGCGGTTGGCTTGCAAAGCAGTGGGGTATAGATCCGCAAGCAAAAACCCCAGCTCATGAGCTTTACGACGGAATTGACTACGTTCCTGCAAAGGCTCCTGTCCTACTGGGTCACCACTTCGCTTCCATTGCGGGAGCAGGGCCAATTAACGGCCCAATACTGGCTGCGGTCTTTGGATGGCTGCCTGTTACGCTGTGGATCGTCATTGGCAACATATTTATTGGAGCTGTTCACGATTTTGGTTCTCTTGTAGCTTCGATCAGACATAAAGGCTTGTCCATCGGCGGCATCATCGATGCAAACGTCGGAAGGGCAGCCAAGAGGCTATTTTTGCTCTTCTCCTGGCTTACCCTAGTACTCATCATTGCGGCTTTTGCCAATATAGTAGCTGACACTTTTGTCTCTACCCCTGAAGCTGCTACGGCGTCGCTATTGTTTATTCCCTTAGCCATGGTTTTTGGATTTGCAATATACAGGAGAAATGCCCCATTGATCGTGAGCACTGTTGTTGGTGTTGCGCTTTTGGCGTTGTGCATATGGCTTGGGGTTGTCTTCCCACTGAAATTGTCCAAACAAGCGTGGTTGATAATATTGTCACTGTATATTGTAGTGGCTGCTATTTTGCCTGTGTGGATGTTGCTTCAGCCTAGAGACTACCTTAACTCTTTCTTGTTATATGCCATGATCCTGGGTGGGTTTATAGGCGTTCTCTTATACCATCCCAGGATAGCAATGCCAGCGGTGACTGCTTTTAAACATCCAACTCAAGGTTATCTTTTTCCAATGCTTTTCATAACGATAGCCTGCGGAGCTATATCGGGTTTCCACTCGCTTGTTGCTTCTGGTACTACGGCAAAACAGATTGACAAAGAAGGAGACGCAAAAGTAATCGGTTACGGTGGCATGTTGATAGAAGGTGCACTCGCAATTCTTGCTACTCTTACGGCAGTTTACCTAACTTCGGATGGTTATGCGGAACTTTTAAAAGGAGGACCTGTTAACGTATTTTCAACTGGGTTAGCTACCTTCATGACCAGCTTTGGCGTAGATGCTACGATGGGAAAAACCTTCACTGCCCTGGCTGTGTCGGCCTTTGCGCTTACCACTTTGGATACAGCAGGTCGACTTGGAAGATTTGCCTTTCAGGAATTCTTCCAGGAAACGTCTGCTACGGAGTCATCAACATCTGGAACGTCGATCCTTAGCAATAGATACGTTGCTTCCGTCATAACAATTGGCGTTTCAATTTACTTGGCCTTTACGAGTTGGGGATTAATATGGCCCATGTTTGGTTCTGCCAACCAACTTTTGGCAGGCGTGGCTTTCCTCGCAGTGGCTGCGTGGCTTGCCAACAAGGGAATGAATAACAAGATGTTAATAGCTCCGATGATATTTATGTTTGTAGTCACCCTTACAGCCCTGGTATTCTTGATCAAATCAAATATTGCAAAGGGAAACTATATATTGGTCTTCTTTGGAGCCCTTCTTTTTGTACTGGCAATTATCTTGATAGCATTAAGCTACAATGTTTTAACTGGAAAGAAGAAAGAGCAGCAGGCATAGTTCCTTTGATCCCCAGGGGAATGTGTTTTTCGTGGATTCCCCTGGGGATGTCGGGATCTGGAGTTTAAATGTGAATTTTTGTAATTTAATAAAGGGGGAACAGTGATGTGGAAAAAGGTGGCGGCCTTCTTTAAGGACTTTTTTGCCACCCTATTGAAGCCTATAAATAAAACTCACCCCATGGTGATGAAAGAGGCGCTCGATACTAATGATGCTTTTATGATCCTCGTTTTTGGCGATCTTCTAGGCATACCTAATCCAACATCTTATTACACTTTAGAGTTGTTGCCTTACTTGGCTGACGATATAGAGCGTTGGCAACAACGCATGGCGGTTAAAGGCACAGTCTTGGAAGAAAAGGCTGCGCAATTTGATTTCTGATGTTAAACTTTCACCCCGTTGGGGTGATTTCAAGGAAATTGGGAGGACGTGACACTATATGAGCGTGGCTGTTTTATTCGACAAAAAATACGTGTTTTTTGGAGGCAAGGGCGGCACTGGTAAAACAACTTGTGCCGCCGCTTTTTCTTTGAAAGCGTCAGAGAGGGGCAAGCGAATATTGCTGGTTTCCACCGATCCAGCTCACTCTTTGTCCGACATCTTCGATAAAACCATTGGTCCAAAGGGAGCTCAAATTTTAGATAATCTGTTTGCTCTTGAGGTAGATCCGGAAATCGAGGCTAAGAAATACATTGAAGGCGTCAAAAGACAGCTATCAGGTGCGGTCAGCAGCGTTGTAATTGATGCTCTGCAAAAACAAATTGATGCAGCCTACATGTCACCTGGTTCGGAGGAAGCGGCAATATTCGATAAGTTCATTGAAGTCATGGAAGAAGCGGAGAAATCCTTTGATATGGTGGTCTTCGATACCGCTCCTACGGGGCATACTTTAAGGCTCTTGTCCTTGCCCAAGCTTCTTGACCTGTGGATCAATGGCCTCATAGAAAAGCGCGAAAAGGCGTTAAAATTATTTCAAAGGGCATCCGGCGTTGTAAAAGAGGACCCGATTTTACGCATTTTGCAAAAGAGAAAAACCCTCTTTGAAAAGGCGTGGGACGTGTTAAGCGATCACGAAAAGACGGCCTTCGTCTTTGTGGTAACTCCGGAGCGATTGTCTGTCTTTGAGACGGAAAGAGCCCTTAAATATTTAGAAAGCTCGGGTATCAAGGTCGCCGGCATTGTGATCAACGGCGTTATCCCGCAGGAACTGAGCGGGAATTTCGTAGATAAGCGAAAAGAAGTTCAAGAAAAATACATAAATGTGATTTACGAAAAGTTTGGCGATAAGGTGTTGACAAAAATCGAGCTTCTTGACAAAGACGTGTGGGGTTTGATGGACCTTAGAATCATAGCGGACATGTTGATTGCGGGATAGGACATATTTATATTTAGCAAAAACAGTAGGGATAAAAGCACTTCCCTACTGTTTTATGAAAACTTCTAATGAAATTTTCATAAAGATTAACTTACGCTAAAGCTTTTGCTGCTCCAGGGTTTACCCCTAAAAGGTTCTCCTTCAACTAGCTCGATGAAGCGGGCGTGACACTTCGGGCACTTCATCACAGGGGGGACGTCTTCTACCTCAAATTCGTACTTACAAACGAGGCAGCGAAATTTTCTCATGATGACACCTCCCATCTTGCCTTTACTTATATTATACACAACTTTGGCCATTCGTGTTTTATAAAAATAGCGAGAATGCTATTACAAAGAGTAAAGAAGGGATCATGTTGAATACTTTAAAATGTTTTATATTTAATAGGGAAAGACTAAGTCCAAGAAGTAAGATCCCTCCAACTGCTGTTATGTTATCGATTAGCGTGTTTGATATGAAGTCGTTGAAGCAAAGGGTTCCCAAGGTGATTCCTCCTTGATACAGCAAAAGGGGAATTGCAGAAAAAAGCACTCCGACCCCTAAAGTGGAAGCCAGTGCAATTGAAGAGACTAAGTCCATCAAGGACTTGACCAGTAACAACCTGGGCGGCTTGCCGATTCCTTCTTCAAAAGCGCCCAATATCGCCATCGATCCCATGCAGAAAAGCAAAAAGGCAGTTAAAAACCCCTCGACCAAGTGGTCTCCGCCGAATTGAAATCCCTGCTCAATCATGTTAGTTCTCAAGCCCTTTAGTCCATTTTGCAATCTTTCTTCCAGTTCTAGTGCTTCCCCAACTATTGCGCCTAGGAGCACGCTCAACATCATGATTAAAATGTTTTTTCCCTGCATGGTCATCTGCACTCCCAGCGTTAATATGAACAATCCTATGACTTGAAAGGCAACCATTGTAATTCTTTCTGGTATTCTTCTTTTTATTATCAGGCCAATGGCGCTGCCCAAAACAATTGCTAAGGCATTTATTATGGATCCTGCCGCAGGGATGTTGCTTATAAAGTCATACATTTATATACCTCCCGTTGATAAAAACATATACAAGGAATTCTACCTTCAACGAGAAGAATATTCCACCCGCACGTCAGATTTGAGGTGGGTTTTTTTAGCTTGGATCAACGTTACAAGGTTGTAACTCAGAAAATTTAACGGGTCTGATTTAATAAAAAGAAAGGGTATAATTTGTCATATGTACGAGGTGGTTCAAAAGGTGCGAATGCTTTGTTTATAATTTTCTTATAAGCGGAAAGGTGTGATCTTTTTTGGAAAAAGTAAGATACGATATATCGCTTTGGTCCGATTTCGATATATATTTATTTAAACAAGGGAATCACTTTAATTTGTACGAAGCGATGGGCTCTCACCTCGTTGAAGCAGATGGGGAAAAGGGCGTTTATTTCGCGGTATGGGCACCGAATGCCAGTTCGGTTTCCGTAATGGGGGATTTTAATAATTGGTCTAAGGAGGCACATCATTTAAAGGTAAGAAGTGATGATTCGGGAATTTGGGAGGGTTTTATTCCCGGTTTACAGGAAGGGGTTCATTACAAGTATCATATTTCATCTCAATATAATAACTATAAAGTGGACAAAGGCGATCCTTACGCTTTTTTCTGGGAAAAGCCACCCAAAACCGCCTCCATTGTCCATGATCTGTCTTACCAATGGAACGACGAATGGTGGATGAAAAATAGGACGTCACGCAACTCTCTAAAATCGCCCATTTCTATATACGAGGTGCACCTGGGATCTTGGGGACGCGTTCCCGAAGATGGCAATAGGTGGCTGACTTATAGAGAATTGGCCCATCATTTACCGGAATATATAAAAAAGACGGGATTTACCCATGTGGAATTTTTGCCGGTAATGGAACATCCCTTTTACGGCTCCTGGGGATACCAGATCACTGGATACTTTGCCCCAACCAGCAGGTACGGCACACCACAAGATTTCATGTATTTGATTGACAGGCTTCATCAAGCGGGAATTGGAGTCATTTTGGATTGGGTACCTTCCCATTTTCCAAACGATGAGCATGGGTTGGTCTACTTTGACGGGACGCATCTTTACGAACATGCCGATCCCAGAAAAGGATTTCACCCCGATTGGAAAAGCTGCGTTTTTAACTATGGCAGATATGAGGTTAGGGCCTTTCTCATAAGCAATGCCAGATTTTGGTTCGAGAAATATCATATTGATGGCATAAGAGTGGACGCTGTGGCCTCCATGCTATATCTCGATTATTCCAGAAAAGACGGAGAGTGGATTCCAAACGAATATGGTGGGAGAGAAAACCTGGAGGCCATATCTTTTTTGAAGCGATTAAACGAAGTTATTTACATGGACTTCCACGGCATTCAGACCATCGCCGAGGAATCGACCGCATGGCCAATGGTAACTCGTCCTACCTATATCGGTGGACTTGGTTTTGGCATGAAATGGAACATGGGGTGGATGCACGATACTTTATATTATATGTCGCTTGACCCTATATACCGAAAGTATCACCATGATCAGCTGACTTTCAGCATATGGTATGCCTTCAGCGAAAATTTTGTACTTCCTTTGTCTCATGATGAGGTAGTACATGGCAAGGGCTCGCTCATTTCAAAGATGCCAGGCGATCAATGGCAAAAATTTGCGAACCTGCGCCTGCTTTATGGGTACATGTTTACTCATCCCGGAAAGAAGCTATTGTTTATGGGAGGAGAACTGGGGCAGTGGTCCGAATGGAACCATGAAAGCAGCATTGATTGGCATTTACTGGCATATCCCTTCCACCAAGGGGTTCGACGATGGGTACATGACCTCAATGAATTATATACTGGTGAACCGGCTTTTCACGAGTACGATCACGAACCTGAAGGCTTTGAGTGGTCCAACTTTTCTGATTGGCAGCAAAGCGTAATCTGTTATCTGCGAAAGGGGACGCAGGAAAAGGGTCTTTTCTTAATTGTATGTAACTTTACTCCCCTTCCCCGTTTCGATTACAGGGTTGGCGTGCCAAGGACTGGTTTTTGGAAGGAGGTATTAAATAGCGATGCCATTGATTATGGAGGAAGCGGCGTGGGTAATTTGGGAGGGGCGGTGTCTGAGCCTATTCCTTTTCAAAGGTGGCAATATTCCTTACCCTTAACACTTCCACCTTTGGGAATCTTGGTATTCAAACATGAAGGCTAAATTTACAATAATTGACTATTATTCATTGAAAAGAGGGTGCGAAGGTGAAACGTTACGTGTGTATTCATGGCCATTTTTATCAACCACCGCGGGAAAATCCGTGGCTTGAGTTTGTGGAGCGTCAAGAATCCGCCCATCCCTATCACGATTGGAACGAAAAAATTACCATCGAGTGCTATGCTCCCAACGCCGCCTCGAGGATATTAAACAGTGACAAGCATATAATTGCTATTGTAAATAATTACTCTAAAATCAGCTTCAATTTTGGCCCTACACTCCTTAGTTGGATGGAAAAGGAATTTTCTTGGGTTTATGAGTCTCTGCTAGAGGCCGATCGGATCTCGATGAAAAACTTTGGTGGACACGGATCGGCAATAGCTCAGGTATACAATCACATCATCATGCCCTTGTCTAGCTATCATGATAAATGGACACAAGTTTATTGGGGAGTTAGAGATTTCGAAAGGCGGTTCAATCGTTTTCCCGAGGGCATGTGGTTGCCCGAAACCGCAGTTGATTTGGAGACTCTTGAAGTCCTTGCTGACCAGAATATCAAATTTACCATACTAGCACCACATCAGGCAAAACGCATTAGACCTCTTAGGGGCGGGAGATGGAAGGAAGTGACAGCCGCAACTTTGGATACAAAAAAAGCTTATTTGTGCCGTCTTCCTTCCGGCAAAGATATTTCGCTGTTTTTTTACGACGGACCCATTTCGCAAGATGTGGCCTTTGGCGGACTTTTGAGTGATGGAAAGCTTTATGCGCAAAGACTCTCGGACGCTTTCAGGCAGGATGACGGTTTCCCGCAACTGGTTAATATCGCAACGGACGGGGAAACATACGGCCACCATCACCGCTTTGGAGATATGGCTCTTGCATACTGCATATATTTCTTGGAGTCCAAAAACCTGGCAAGGATTACGGTTTATGGTGAGTATTTAGAAAAGTTTCCGCCTAAAGATGAGGTGCAAATAGCGGAGAACACCTCTTGGAGTTGTGCCCATGGCATAGAAAGATGGCGCGGCAACTGTGGATGTGACACCGGAATGAATCCGGGGTGGACACAGGAGTGGAGAAGACCTCTTAGAGAGGCAGTAGACCTGCTGGACGAAAGGGCAACGGCAATTTACAAAACTTATTCTTCAAAGCTTTTAAAGGATCCCTGGCGCGCAAGGGACGATTATATAAATGTGATATTGGACCGCACTCCCAAAAACGTTGAAGACTTTCTCCATCGCAACGCCAGGAAGGATCTTTCAAAGGATGAAAAAGTAATCGCCTTGAAGTTGCTTGAGATGTCAAGAAACGCCATGTTGATGCTCACCAGTTGTGGCTGGTTTTTTGATGACATCTCGGGTCTGGAGGCCACGCAGATCATGACTTATGCCGCACGCGTTGTTCAATTGGCAAGAGACATAAGCGGTAAAAATTTAGAAACGGATTTCCTCACTTTGCTTGAGAAAGCTAAAAGCAACGATCCGGCAATGGAAAACGGCAAGCGGATATACGAGAAAATTGTGTTCCCTAAGGTTTTGGACCTCCTCAGAGTTGGCGCCCATGGAGTGATGGCATCCATGTTCCTAAACGGAAGTGTTAAAAAGAGCGTTTATTGCTATGAAGCTGAGAATGTGGATTTAAAAAGTTTTGGATTGAGAAAATTTGTTTTACACTTGGGCAAGGTTCGCGTATTCTCTTCAATTACTTGGGAAGAAGATCTTTTGGGGTTTGCCTCTTGTTATCTTGGTGGATTGCAGCTTTTCTGCAGCGTGATCGAACATGTAGACGAGGCATCTTATGCTTTAATGTTGAGAGAGCTGGAAACCGCCTTTGAAGATCAGGATGTTCCTGAGATAGTTAGAAAGATGGATAAGCACTTCAAAGGCAGGATTTTTTCCTTAAAGCATCTCTTTCGAGATGAGCAGTACAAGATTGTCGATAGCTTGATTGAAGATGCTCTAGATGTGATCATGGTGGCTTATGAAGAGGCATTCAACGCGAACTATTCTACAATGAAGGTGCTTCGGGAGTTGAAAATCCCCCTTCCAAGGGCTTTTCGCGCCACAGTTGATGTAACATTGAGTGGCAAGCTAGATGAAATTTTAAAGAATCCAGAGATTGACGTCGAGGACTTGGAGAAGATATGCAGGGAAATAAAGGATTGGAATGTACTGATTGACGAAGGTCAAATTAGCAAGATAGCATGTGAGAAGATCAACTCACTATTGGAAAGTTTTAAAGCTCAGGGAAGAGATTTAAGCTTATTGCTCAAGGCCGGAAGGATCATAGAACTTTTATCGCAGATTGATGTGAAGTTAGATCTATGGAAGGCGCAAAATATATATTTTGATATCGTCACTAACTACTTGGGGCAAAACAAAACTATCGAAAGCGAAGCTTGCAATGTAATTAAACGTCTTGGTTTACAGTTAGGCGTAGAGGTTCAGGTTTAATGTTTGGTGACTAGCGTTTAACGAGTGCTCATTACAAAGAGAAAGCTCTGTCAAAGGCCCTTTGAACCAAAATCGCTACCAGGTTATTTTAAATTCCTTTTTGAGATTTAACATCTTAGCTATATTATCGATATTTTCGCCCTGAGCAAGCTGAGTAAGGGTGCCTATTGTTTTTTGCGTCCTTTCGCTTTCAAAAATTCCTTTAGATTGCGCAAAGGTTATAGCAAGTGGTATGAGTTGCTGGTATAGTTCCGTTACTGGCGTGAAAGTTAGCCCCTTTTTTGTAAGCGTTATAGTGAATATATTTGACAAAGATGTCTCATCCCCATCGGGCTCATAAGATATAAAAAGGAACACTCCTTCAGGAAGTGGTAATTGCAAGATTGCTCTGGACCATTCGTTGCGTCGTGATTTGCCGCTGGCAACCTCTATGATTTTCTTCTCCTGTATGTAGGCAATCCATAGTTGCATCAACTCTGCGGGATTGTCTGGCTTTGCGAAGCCTAATTTCCACAAAAAGCACCGGGTACCTTTATTTGCTTTTGTATTGACCATTTCTTGTTGCTTCAAAACATATCCTTCTATGGATTTGATTTGATGCGAACCAGCCGGTGTACCCAAATAGGCTTGAGAGATTGTGCCATCTTTTTCTTCCATCACGAGGTAAATGGGACATTTCTTTGCAGTAACAATAGACATAGCTGAAGCTATCCTGCTCGTTAAGAGCAAAAGGATTAATGAAAATAGGAGCTTGTCACAGAAAAAGCGTCTTTTCATAGGTAAATCCTCCCATCACATCAAAGGTTTGTTATCCTGATTACTGAAGAAGCATCAATATTTTTGTATAGATCTTCTACGGTGACACCTAGTAAGGGGTGTCGCCATTTAGGACATATCTGGAGCAACGGCATAATCACAAAGGGCCTTTTATGAAGTTGTGGATGAGGTATGACGAGCTCATCGTTACTGAGCACTAAATCATCGATAAACAAGATGTCTAAATCAATTTCACGTGGTCCCCAACGCTCGCGCGACTTTCTCCCGATTCTTGCCTCGATCTTTTTGAAGCACCTTAATATCTCCTCTGGCTTTCCATCGTACTCTGCCAGAAGGCAGGCATTTAAGAAATATGGTTGTTCTTCAACTCCGAGAGGCGGAGTCTCAAAGACATCGCTTCGATCTTTTACAAGAAAGCCACAATTTTTAAGCAACTCTACGGCTTGGCGCAGATTGTTCAAGCGATCCCCTAGATTGCTGCCTAATCCGACACCTATTGTCCGCATTTCAATCAAACCCTTTGAATGGCGGATATCATATCCACGATGTGCCTATTTTCCAAAACATCATGGACTCGAAGTATTTCGATATTATTTAGGGCACAATAAGCAGAAATGGCTAACGTTCCGTAGAGCGCCTCTTCAGGGCCTTTGCGTCTCAATACTTTGTATATCGTGCCCTTCCTCGAGTGGCCTATTAAAATAGGCCTCTCGAGCGATCTAAATTCCTGAATATGCTTTAATATGAGCAAATTGTGCTCATCGGTTTTTCCAAATCCCAGCCCAGGGTCCAGTATGATTTGATCTCGTCTTATGCCATGTTCAACTGCAAGTTCCATTTTCTCTTTCAGGAAATCTTTGATCTCCCTTATGACGTCATCATATCTTGGATCTTTTTGCATATCCTTGGGTGTACCTTTAATGTGCATTATTATTATGGGAACTCCGAAGCTTGCCACCATGTTGGCCATGTTGGCGTCAAAGGATAAGCCCGATATGTCATTTATTATATCTGCTCCAACTTCCAGTGCAGCCTCTCCGACCGTGGACTTATAAGTATCGACTGATATGACGGCCTCGGGCAAAGCATTTCTTAACGCTTTAAGAGCCGGTATAAGTCTTCCAATTTCCTCTTCTAATGGAACGGGGTCTGCGCCAGGTCTTGTGGATTCAGCTCCAACGTCTAAAATGTCCGCTCCTTCTTCGATCATTTTTTTTGCCCTTTCAACGAGCAGGGTCATATCGGGTATTCTGCTTTGTGGAAAAAAAGAATCGCTGGTTAGATTTAAAATTCCCATTATTAACGGCTTTTCGCCGAGTGCTAGCTTTCGTTCTCTTGGCAAGTCTAAAGCTATCATTAAAATCTAACTCCTTTGTCTTTAAGTGAAGTCTTTCATTTTAATTATATTTTATTATTTATAATACTACTTATAACTTATACCCACTCGCTTGTAAAACTCTTTAAATGCTTTGTTTGATTGAGCAGGGTCAAGCAGTATCCTCTATTTTCGTCGTGCATTATTATGCTATAGGATGCAGTATCTACGTGTATCCGCCAAAAATAGGGGTCAGCTATCTGAAGGCAAGCGGCGATTAGGGGCTTTATGACAGCACGATGACTTACTATTACAAGAGCCTTTCCTTTATATTTTTGCACGATGAATTCCAGGGTCGAAAAGGCACGTCTTTGCACATCGGGTATGCTCTCCGCGTTAGGCAACCTTAATCGTTCGGGGGAATTTATCCACAAGGCCCATTCTTCGGGATATTCCTGCATTATGTCCGATTTTTTGCGGCCCTCCCAGGGACCCAGGGAGATGTTGGTAAAACCCTGCAAAGGCGTTATTGAGACTCCCCCGTTTTTCTGGGAGATTATTTGAGCCGTATGAAACGCTCTTTTAAGTGGACTGGTAAAGATGGAGTCTATCGGGCCCAGGCTTGCGATTTCCTCTGCTAAGTATTGAGCCTGTTTGATGCCGTTTTCGTTCAAAGGGAAGTCGCTGCGACCTCGAAACAAGCCCTCTATGTTGCCATGACATTCCCCATGTCTAACCAGTAAAATCTTAGTTGCCCCCACAGGATTCGACATTAAGTCATCCCCCCATCTTAATGGATTTCGCCTGAACCATTGTACACCTAAGTTCGAAGAAAAACGCTTAGATTGTATTATTTAACTATGGATCTCGAACTCACTAAAACTTTTAATAAATGCATACATGAAGTACCCTTATAAAAAGAGGGCTCATTTGACCTGTCTTGACAATCCCCGTGTAAAGTTGATAATCTATTCTGCGAGCAATTAGCACCCAAGGGAGGTAAGTGCTAACTAGGTGTCCTTGCTCTAGGGGGTGGGAAAGGTGTTAAAGGAGTTAACGGACCGTCAGTTGGATATACTGTATTCCATAGTACATGAATATATAAGGACGGGAGAACCTGTAGGTTCGAGGACAATATCTAAGAAGTATCTAACACACAGAAGTGCGGCGACCATTCGCAACGAAATGGCAGATCTGGAGGAAGCGGGATACTTATGCCAACCCTACACGTCAGCGGGGCGCATCCCAACGTCCAAAGCATATAGAGTTTATGTGGATATGATATTGCAAAAAAGGTCATTACGGGCACCTTTAGTAGCCAGAGAAAAGCTGGAAGCATTGAAGGAAGAAAAGAGAAGCATAGAAAAGATGTTGTCCTATTTAACCCAGCTTTTAGGCAGCATAACTCATTATATATCTGTCGCAGGCATAACCGTCTTAAGCGACGCAACGTTAAACAGGTTAGATTTAGTTAAAGTGGATAGCTTTCACGTGCTGTTACTGATAATACTAGAAGGCGGTTTTGTGCACCATGACGTTATAAGGACTGAGCAAGAAATAACGCAAGAAGAGCTAGATGATTTGAGTTCTTATCTCAACTGTATAATATCGGGTCGTTCTTGGTTCGAGGCCCGCGATGTCATTAGAGAAAAGATGCTTAGAGAACTCATCCATTACGCTGAAATATGTCTTCAAACGCTGGATGAAGTGGATCTCGTTTTGAAAAAGTCTCGTTATAGATTTTTTACGGGTGACACTAGCAACATATTGCTGTTGCCAGACTTCAGGGACATGGAAAAATTGCGCTCCTTGCTGGTTTTGCTCGAAAACGAGGAAGAATTTGCAAGAATCTTGGAAGCCTGTGCCACTGAGGAGCCCATAAGCGTAATTATCGGCGATGAAAACCCCGTGGAAGCCATGAGAGATTGCTCTCTGGTGCTTGCGAGTACCGAAAATGGCGTTAAAAAGACCATACTCGGGGTAATAGGTCCAGTTAGAATGGATTATGAAAGGACAATCGGAGTGCTCGAGATGTTGTGCGAACACCTGTTGGATTAGATTCTCTATGAGGGAGGAGTTTGAAGTTGCCTGATAAAGATTTAAATGCAGGACTGAAGGAAGGGCTTGAAGAGCTGGCAGGGGACAGCGAAGTCGACAAAAATCGAGTCCTGGATTTTTGCAAGGCGAAAGATATCGAGGAGCTTATTAATGAAAAAGAGACTCTAGAAAAGGAGCTATCCAATCTGAAGGAGCAATACAATGCTTTGTACAACGAAGCTGCGAGGGTAAAGGCTGATTTTTATAATTATAAAAGGAGAATGGAGTCCAATATTGAGAAACAAAAAAACTCGATCGTTGCAGAAATTATATTAAATTTACTGCCGATAATGGATAATTTTGAACGCGCCTTAGATTGTGAGGTTGAAAAGGGATCCGCCTTCTATGAGGGAACATCAATGATTTACCGGGAGTTTTTGAACGTCTTGGCTAAATTCGGTGTAACTCCTATAAAGGCGATTGGCGAACCCTTTGACCCTCTGTTTCACGAGGCCGTCGCGGTACAAACAGTTTCTGATATTGACAGCGACGGAAAGGTCGTTCAAGAGGTGCAAAAAGGGTACACTTTGAAAGGAGAAGTTATCAGGCCTGCAAGGGTAATAGTAGGTAAATTGAACGAAGAAACCGATAAAGAGGTGGGTAACGATGAGTAAAGTAGTGGGAATTGACTTTGGAACAACCAACAGCGTCGTTGCTGTGAAAGAAGGAGATAATGTTGTAGTGATACCGAATGCCGAAGGAAGTAGACTAACTCCTTCGGTGGTAGCCTTCACAAAAGACGGAGAGCGCTTGGTGGGCCAACTGGCTAAGAGGCAGGCTATCATTAACCCTGAGCGCACTGTCCTCTCCATAAAGAGAAAAATGGGAAGCGACTACAAGGTCAAAATAGACGAAAGAGAGTATACTCCTCAGGAAATTGCAGCCATGATCTTGCAAAAGTTAAAAAACGACGCCGAAGATTATTTAGGTGAAGAGATAAAACAAGCAGTCATAACCGTTCCAGCCTATTTTACCGATGCCCAGAGACAAGCCACGAAGGACGCAGGTAAAATAGCAGGGCTAGAGGTCCTTAGGATAATTAACGAGCCCACAGCTGCCTGTTTGGCTTACGGAACTGAAAAGGGCGGAGAATTCAAGGTTTTAGTCTTTGATTTAGGGGGAGGCACCTTCGACGTGTCTATATTGGACATAGGAGAGGGTGTATATGAGGTTATGGCTACAAGTGGCGATAACCATCTAGGTGGCGATGATTGGGATCAGCGCCTTGTAGATTGGATGATCGAGGAATTCAAGCGCCGCGAGGGCATTGATTTGGGAAGAGATAAAATGGCTGTACAGAGGTTGCGCGAGGCTGCGGAGAAGGCAAAGATTGAGCTATCTTCCATGTCTGAGACCATGATATCCTTGCCTTTCATTACAGCCGATCAAAATGGGCCCAAACATCTCGAACTTGAAATAACCAGGGCAAAATTTGAGGAGATGACGGCGGACTTACTGGAAAGGGTCGTAGGTCCGGTTCAAAGGGCCTTATCAGACGCCGGATTAACTTACGCCGAAGTGGACAAGATCCTATTAGTTGGCGGGGCAACGCGCATGCCAATGGTGCAACGCAAAATTAAGGAGTTGTTGGGCAAGGAGCCAACAAAAGGAATAAATCCGGATGAATGTGTTGCCGTTGGAGCGGCCATTCAGGCAGCCATCTTGTCAGGGGAGCATAAGGATATAGTTTTGGTCGACGTTACGCCGCTTTCCCTGGGAGTAGAGACATTGGGTGGTGTGTTCACCAAGATAATAGAAAGAAATACAGCCATCCCCGTGTCGAAAAGCCAGATCTTTACCACAGCTGTCGACAATCAAACACGAGTTGAGATACACGTCTTACAGGGCGAAAGGCCAATGGCGGCAGATAACGTCTCTTTGGGGAGGTTTTTCCTAGATGGCATACCTCCAGCACCGCGCGGTGTGCCTCAAATTGAGGTCACCTTCAACATCGATGTGAACGGCATCTTAAACGTGACGGCCAAAGACCTGGCTACGGGCAAAGCACAGCAGATTACGATTCAATCCTCCAGGCTATCGGAAGATGAAATTGAACGTATGCGCAGGGAGGCCGAAGCGAATGAAGAAGCCGACAAGAGAAAGAGAGCTGGCCGATGCCAGAAACGAGGCCGACAGCGCCGTATATAACGCTGAGAAGTTGTTGCGCGACTTGGGTGACAAGGTGACTCAGGACGAAAAAAACAAGGTGCAATCAAAGATAGAGGCGGTCAAACAAGCTTTGAGCAAGGATGACGTGCTGGCGATTAAATCTGCTTGCGAAGATCTGACGAAGGATTTAAACGAATTGGCTGTCAGGCTGTATTCTCAAGCTGCTCAAGAGAAGGCAGGGGTTGGAAGTGCTGGAACTTCCGAAGCAGGGAAGTCTCAAGAAAATCCTAGTGAGGGTCCCACGGTTGATGCTGAGTACAAAGATCGCGGAGAGGCATAAGAGGTGACCGAAATTGCCAGGCCCCGCTAGCGGAAAAGATTATTATGAAATATTGGGCGTAAGGCGGGATGCCTCACAGGAAGAGATAAAAAAAGCATACAGGAAGTTGGTGCGTCAGTACCATCCCGACGCCAACCCCGGTAACAAAGAAGCTGAAGAAAAGTTCAAGCTTATAAACGAAGCTTACGAGGTCTTGAGCGACCCTCAAAAAAAGGCCCAATATGACCAATTCGGCTTTGCGGGCGACGTTCCTCCCTATGGCGGCGAAAGCGCCTGGGATTTTGGTGGTTTTGGAGACCTCTTTGGCGATCTCTTTGGTGACTTCTTTGGAGGATTTGGCCCCAGAAGGGAAGTTAGGACGCCGCAAAGAGGATTGGATTTAGAGATGCCCCTAATCGTCACCTTAATGGAAGCCGCTTATGGTGCCACCAAAGTTGTGCACATACCCAAATGGGAAAAGTGCACGACTTGTGGTGGTAGTGGAGCAGCACCTGGGACCTCACCTGTACGCTGTTCCCTTTGCGGAGGAAAGGGTCAGGTAGAGACGAGGTCAAAAACGCCCTTTGGTGAATTCGTTACAGTTCGCACTTGCTCTCGTTGCGGAGGGTCGGGTTATGTCATCAACGATCCTTGCAAAGATTGCGGAGGTCGAGGAAGGATCAGGGTAAAGCGCAAGATAGAAGTTAACATACCCCCTGGAGCAGATACAGGAACTCGCCTTAGGATACGAGGCGAAGGTGAAGAGGGCAAAAACGGCGGACCGCCGGGCGACCTGTTTTTGGTCATAGAGGTTGAAGAAGACCCCATCTTTCAAAGGCAAGGCGATGATCTTCATATGACGGTCGATATACCCTTTCCGGTGGCGGTCTTGGGAGGCAAGGTAAAGGTACCTACGCTGGAAGGAGAAGAGGAGTTAGAATTAAGCCCAGGAACTCAAGCAGGCGCTACCAAGAAGATCAGAGGCTTAGGCATGCCCCGACAGAGGGGCAGTGGGCGCGGGGACCTGATAGTTCATATAAATATCGCTGTTCCACGTAATTTGACTGACAAGCAAAGGGCCTTGATAGAGGCCTTGGCTTTGGAGATGGACGTGCCTGTCAAGTCCTCTGGACTGATCGAAAAGCTAAAGGGGTTGTTTGCTTAACAATTGCATGATAGAGGGAAATGCGCAGAACTGTAATTTAATGGTCGATGGTTCGCTTCTATGAATAACGAGTTTTACTAAAATAATGAATGTTGATTTTTTTGTGCAAGGGGGGCTTGAGGCTCCCCTTGATGCTTCTTGAGTAGGAAGAATTGCTAAGGATGGAGTGGCATATATGAAGGACGAAGTTTATTGGTGGTATATTATTTTAGAGTCGAAAAAGGGCTCGGAAGAAGTTCTTTATCATGTTGCTCAAGCATCAAATAGCATAGGAGCTGAAACATCCGAGGCCCAAGATGGCTTAAAGACAAAATTGTATTACCGCTCGGATATGGAGTTGGAAGAATGGATTGGAAGGGTATCGTCACTGATAAAGGGCTTTGTAGACCTTTGCATCTGCGACGCTGGCAAAGAGGAATGGCGGCCGTGGATAAAAATGCACAAGGATGCCTTTCCTCCGCTCTTGGTGGGGGATCGCTTGGTGGTGTTGGCGCCATGGCATAAACACAAGGCACCACCCGGGCGGATACCCATATACATCGAGCCAGGTAGCGCTTTTGGCACAGGATACCATGCCAGCACGCAAATAGCTTTAAAGTTGCTTGAAAAGTATTTAAAACCGGGAGACAAAGTTTTAGATGTAGGTACTGGCTCTGGTATACTTTCCATAGCAGCACTCAAGCTTGGAGCTGCAAAAGTAATCGCCAGAGACATAGATCCCGCGGTAAAAAAGGAAGTTGAGAAAAATGCCCTTTTAAACGATGTAACTACTGGGTTGATTCTTGAGATTGCGGATGGGACGATAGGTTTCGGCGAAATTGTTGACTGTATAGTTGCAAATATATTGTATGAGCCCTTGGTTGCTATGCTGGATTCATTTAAAAAGATACTAGCTGAAAGCGGGTTTATGATATTATCTGGTTTGTTATTGAAGGAACGCGAATCCTTTGTTGAAGCGATGGAAAGGGCAAAATTTTCGATCGTAGAAGAGCTCGAGAAGGAGGACTGGTGGGGTGTCGTTGCCTCGCACGAGGTTAGATAAGGCCGAGAGTCTTTCTAGCAACGTATGGGTTTTGGATGCCAGGGAGTCTCACCATTTGATGCACGTAAGGCGATGTCGCATAGGAGATGAAATTGAAGGCCTGCTTGAAGGCAGAAAGCTTTTGCTTGTCATCGAGGGATACAAAGATGGCAGGGTCATCGCAAGGGAGATAGATAAGCTTCCTCTGAGTGAAATGAAAATTCGAACGACGCTCTTAGTTGCCCTTGTGAAATCTAGTGCCTTTGAAGACGTGCTGGGCCATGTTACTGAGTTGGGTGTAACCGAAATTATACCTCTCTTGGCCGAACGATGTATTGTTAAATTAAAGGGAGATACCAAACGTAAAAAGGCGAGATGGGAAAGGATCATCGATGAGGCCACAAAGGTCAGTGGTATAAGCAGTCATCCGATTTTGCACGAACCTTTGAGGATTTCCGATTTGAAAGCAGAGAAGTTGCCTCCCCTTCGCTTATTTGGTGCTTTAACTGATGATGCGAAACCCTTGGGCCAAATTAGAGTAGATGGCGAAAGAGATGTGGCATTTGCCGTTGGTCCCGAGGGCGATTGGACGGAGGAGGAAATGTCTTTGTTTTTAAAAGCGGACTTTATTCCTGTTTCACTGGGACCGAATATATTGCGGACAAACACTGCGGCGGTAGCTGGATTGTCCTATATAATTTTGAGTGCTGAAGGTGTGTCATCTTGCGATCCTTAGAGGGCGTAAAGGTAAGGATTAAATGTTTGGGATGTCGAACTAACATTTACGAAGCTGAGGCGATAGCCGACTGCTTTCGAAATGAGGGAGCCATCATCGCTGACGGTAGCGAATTTGACGTTGGTGTGTTGGTGAGCTGCGCTGTGACCAAGACGGCGGAGAAAAAGTGTAGGCAGGCGCTGCGGCGTATGCAGAGAGAATCTCGCCAAGCCATGACGGTTTTATGTGGTTGTTATGTGCAGGGAAGACCCGATGAGGATCTGCTCGAATTGGGCGCAGATCTTTACGTAGGAAATAGATTGAAGGCGGAGTTGACGAACATTGTAGCTAGCATGATTAAAGGAGGGATAAGAAAGCCTTTAATTTTAAAAACGGATGTGTTGCACGACGAAAGGTGGGATCCCCTTAGGCTATCAAAAGTTAGCTTTCATACAAGATCTTTTGTTAAAGTGCAGGACGGATGCGACTCCTTTTGTTCTTATTGTATAGTACCTTTTTTGAGAGGGCGTCCTACCAGTAGGGATATGCAAGAAGTTATAGATGAAGTCGAACGTCTAGTTAGCCAAGGGTGCAAAGAGGTTGTGTTGACGGGCGTGCATCTTGGGCTTTACGGCAGCGGGTGTGATTTTGACCTTGGAGACTTGGTTAAATCGCTTACCAAAATAAAGGGGCTGAAAAGGCTGCGCTTTGGTTCGATAGAACCTCTGGCCCTGGATGACAAGTTACTGCGCCTTTTAGCGGAAAGCGAGATCTTCTGCCGCCACCTCCACATCCCACTTCAAAGTGGCGATGATGGCATTCTTGATCTCATGAAAAGAGGTTACAGAGCCAAGGATTTCGCGAACATCATTGAAAATGTGCGACGTCATTTGGGAGATGATGTTCACGTAAGTACAGATATCATAGTGGGGTTTCCGGGAGAGGGCGAAAGGGCTTTTGAAAACACTTTGACTTTAATCGATAATTTGGGAATAGGGAGGGTTCATGTTTTTCCCTTTTCACCTCGCAAGGGAACGAAGGCTTACACCATGCCCGAAAGATTGGACAAGCGCGAGCTTGAGTCAAGAATAGACAGGGCAATTAATCTTGGAAGGAAACTTTTGCAAAGGTTTGCTCGTAGGTGGGTGGGACAAAGGGTTGAAATCTTGGTTGAACATTGCGATGGAGCAAGAGTTAAAGGTCTTTCAAGGCATTACTTGGAAGTGGAGGCTGACATAGATCGAAGGCCAAAAGAGCCGCGAGGATGTCTTGAAGGGCAAATTGTGGGTCTTGAACGTCAAATTTATGTAACGAAAGCCGAGCATGGCATCTTGCATGGCGTCTCATCTGAGACTTAAGGTTAGCAGACTAAAGGGGGAGTTTGATGTGAATAAGGACATTTTATCTAAATACGTTTCGAAGAACGCGAACATCCCTTGGGGAACCCGCAATGCAGAGAGAGTTTTATCTGCTTTGCTTGTAGCAGACAACTTTTGGGATATAGTTTCTTTTAGTTGCGAACCCTTGCCAGCAGTGGCAGAAGCTTTAAAGCTACTTGCTGATAGAGGTCTGATAGAATTTACCGACCAGGGTGTCTTATTAACCCAAAAAGGGCGCATGTTTATTGAAAAAGAGGGCGTTTTTCCCTTACATTTTCATACATGTCCTCGTTGTGACGGCAAAACAGTAGTAATAGATGAGTTTAGGAAAGCCTTTGATGAGTTTTTAAGGATCCAAATCGACAGACCGGAGGCAATTAGGGAATTCGATCAAGGTTACGTTACCCCGGAAACGACATTTGCCCGCATAGCGTTAGCGGACAGTAGGGGCGATTTGAGGGGTAAGGAAGTTGTAGTATTGGGTGACGATGATTTAGTTGGAGTTGCCTTAGGCCTCACAGGTTTGGTTAAAAGTGTTGTGGTGCTTGAATTGGATGAGCGTCTCGTTGCCTTCGAGCAAAGAATTGCTACGGAGCTTGGTCTTCCATTGCAGGTTATCAGACATGACTTAAGAAAGCCGCTAACAAAGGAATTGCTCAGTAAGTTTGATGTATTTTTCTGTGATCCACCCGAAACTATTGAGGCCTTTGATGCCTTTGTCGGCAGAGGGATTATCGCATTAAAGGGTGAGGGATGCGCTGGCTATTTTGGCATCACCCATGTGGAAAGCTCCTGTTATAAGTGGCGCTTGCTCGAAATGAAACTACTTCAAAGAGGGCTGGTCATCACAGATATCATTCATGATTTTAACGTTTATATGAATTGGGAATATGTTGATGAAATGCTGGCGTGGGATTTAGCGCCCATTAAGCAACCCCCTATTCGAAATTGGTATAAATCCTCGATGGTAAGGGTTGAGATGGTGGAGAAACTTGAGATACCTAACGAGGATTTGACCAATCGCGATATATATAACGATCCAGAAAGCTCAACTACATAGCGAAACGTGACTGTTGGAAAGAGGAGTTGACCCTACATGGAGAGTATCCCCGTGGGAATCGATGTGGGTACGCGACATTCAATCCTGGCCATTATCGATGACCATATAGGACCAAGGGTCATCAAGAATCGATGGGGAAATGAGAAAACTTCTTCCTTCGTTGGCTGTCGTCACGGTAGATTATGTGCAGCGGAAGATGTCCTTCCTGCAGTTTTTGCTTACCCTGGTGGCTCTTGCGTGAGCGTAAAGCGTCATATCGGTGCTTCGCAAAAGCTACGACTTGGGGGCAGGACATTTGCAGCCGAGGAACTTCTTCAGGTTCTTTTGCTTTACCTTAGAGAAGATGCCGAGGCTTATCTGCAAGCAGTTGTAAGGGAATGCTTTATCGCTGTTCCTTCCTGCTTTGATTTCAAACAAAGGGATATGGTAAAAAGGGCAGCCCAAAAAGCTGGATTTAGTGGTGTCAAATTGATAAATGAACCCACGGCTGCCGCTATGGCGGTGAGCCTAGAAGGAAACGTGCTGGTGTTTGATTTCGGTGCCGGGGCTGTTGATATATCGGCCGTTGAAAAGAAAAGCGATCTTTGTCATGTGCTTGAAAGTATCGGATCGACCAAGTTTGGAGGTATGGATCTAGATAAAGAAATAGCTCTTTATATATGGAAATTAATGGGAGAAAGAGGAGATCCTAGTGAGGATCCAAGATGGCCTTTACTCTTAATGGAGGCTGAAGCGATCAAGGAATCATTGTCCTTTACAAATGTGGTGAATTGGTGGCCAAGGACTGGTGGATTTATTCTTCATAGAAACAAACCATTAGCAATATATCGTGAAGAAATAGAAAGCTTGATCGCTCCATTTATCTTGCCTGTTTTAGATCTGGCAAAAAGGACATGGGATAGATATAATTGCCAGATACTTCTTTTGGCAGGAGGTTCTGCGCGGATGCCGTTAGTGCGTCGGTTGTTGGCTGAAGCAATAACTGAACCGGAAAAAGTGCAAATTTGTCCCGATGAGGCCATCGCTGTGGGAGCTGCCGTCTTAGCCGGGAAGCGAGGAAAGCTTTTTATAGATGTATTGTCCTGTGATTTAGCCATTAGCACGACCGATGGCGGGATCTCGGTGATCGCTTCGAAGGGCACGCCGCTGCCCATTAAGTTGGCAAAGCGGTTTATGGTGGTTGGGTCGGGCTCGGTTGAAGCGAAGGTTTTGCAGCTCAAAAGCGATGAGTCTGGATCGAGAGTAGAAACACTGTCTACTTTAGTTATCAAAGGGACAAGATCAGGGGATGTGGTGAAAGTGATCTTCCTTGTTGATGGTAGTGGGCTTTTAAGAATCGACGTGGCGAATGAAAAAGGGAATTTGTATCTAAGCCAGGATGTCGAAATTCCCAATTTTCCTTCCCGCGATTATTATTTCAAAGAGCGAAAGCATAAAATTGAGGAACTCGAAAGAAAGTTGGCTCTCTTTTCGTATCTCTTCGATCCCCCTTTGGAAAAGAAAATAACCGAACTTTTTAACAGCGTTAGATGTCTCCAAAGTGCGGAAGAAGACCTGTGGCAAGATGCCTTGGCGGTTTTGGAATCAACCGTAAACATGATTGCCCAGGTGGTGAAAAATAAGTGAAGTCGCTTGAAATGAGTTATAAGCTTTTAGATTTACAACCCGGCGTTTGCTTTGCTGACGTTAAAAAAGCGTTCCGCAAGAAAGCGCTTCTGTGCCATCCCGATATTGCAGGGGAGGAATACTCTTTTCAATTTCAACAGATTAATGAGGCTTATCTTGCTTTGAAAAATGCCTTGCTCAATAAATCGGCAGTTAAGAGTCCCGCAAAAAGTCATACTAAAACTAGTGGTGATACAAAAGATCTTTTGATAAAAAAAGAGATAGAAAATATACTCAAGGAAGCCCAGGAATATCTATCGGAGCTTGTAAAAACAGTTGGTGATGACTGTAAAATAAAATTATCTGATATTCTTTTGCGCTTGCAAAGCAGACATCCCGAGGTGAGGTTTATAGCAGCTGATCACTTAAGAAGGTTGGAATGGGAAGAAAGTTACATGGATGAACTGATGAAAACAATACCAAAGATCCTGTTCGATGATGCTATGCTCGATGTCATGCTTGATTTTCTGAGCAAAGCTCCTCGGCATTGCCAAAAACAGATAATCCCACTGTTCTCAACTGGCGTTAAAAATCTCGGTGAGAGAGCGTGTATTAAACTTTTATATTGGGGTAAGCAGGCAGGTTGGAGCGTGAAGGCATTAATGCCTCTTTTATCCCATCCTTCAAGTCGAGTTGTTTCGCTTGCCCTATCCATGTTACCATCGATTGATGAAGTTCCTTTGACGGTTGTGTTATCCCTCATTAAAGTGAAGGACGAAGAGGTGTTGATACCTTTACTCAAGAAATTAAAGGGGAACAGATATTTATGTTGTTTGCAGGGAAAAGTAAGAGAACTTGCCGCAGATCATCCCTCGTTAAATGTTCGCGCATGGGCGAGTTGGCTTGTACGAGACATGAATGTAGGGTAAAATAGATTAAAAGGTTTTGGAGGAATGGCGTGTGGTTAGTAATTGCGTCTTTTGCAAGATCATAAATGGCGATATAAAAAGTGACGTTGTATACGAAACGAAAGATGTCTTAGCAATTAGGGATGTAGCACCACAAGCACCTCATCATTACTTGATAATCCCAAAATTACACATACCAACCTCTCAAGACGTAAGAGATCCTTCCATCTGGGCTAATCTCATGGAAGTTTTAACAATAGTAGCACAGCGGATGGGGCTAGTAGACTCTGGTTACAGGGTCGTTATAAATTGCGGGAGCCAGGCGTGTCAGAGCATATTTCATCTTCACCTACATTTGCTTTCTGGGCGCAAATTTGGTTGGCCCCCCGGTTGAAGCTGTCATGAGATGCGAAAGGGGGGAGAGAGATGGCTAAAGTTTACAGAAGGGAAAACGAATCGATAGATGATACTTTGCGCCGCTTTAAAAGAGAGGTTAAGAAAGTTGGAGTTCTTCGAGATGCGAGGAAACACGAGCACTACGAAAAGCCGAGCGAGATAAGAAAGAAGAAAAGATCAAGTCCAAGAAAGCGCCGGGGTTAGTGAGTCCCCGCTATAAAAGTCGGGCTTGTTGTTTTCTGCTTGCAAGTTAAAAGGGGAAGACGAATATTCGTCTTCCCCTTTTAACTTTTAAATAAGTGCAACACAGTCTTGAAGATTGGTAGACATCAAATAACAAACCAAAGCCTTTCAAGTTTGATTGAGTCCTAAGGACCAAAAATTAGAGCAACTTTAAGCGTAAAGGCCTTTCAGTCATTCCGGACAGGAATTACACTATATGTAGTAAATAAAAAAGACATATACCATACAGGTAGGGTTATGCATGCGTTGTCCAAGATGTAACCATGATGATAGCAGGGTTATAGAGACGAGAGCGGTGGAAAATGGTATCGTCATCCGCAGAAGGAGGGAATGCCCTAAATGCGGTCGGCGATTTACGACTTATGAGAGGATCGAAAGGAGCACGGTGCTTTTGGTCGTCAAAAAAGACGGTCGAAGAGAAGCTTTCGATAGGGAGAAGGTTTTAAGGGGGATGATACGCGCCTGTGAAAAACTACCCGTGCCCTTGGAAACCCTGGAAAGCGCGGTTGCTTCAATAGAAGAGGAGCTTTTCGGGTTAGCCGTGGGAGAAGTTTCGAGCGCAATGATAGGAGAGATGGTGGCAGATGCCTTGAAGAGCATCAACCACGTTGCTTACGTTAGATTTGCCTCCGTATACCGTGAATTTACAGATTTAAATAGTTTTATTGAAGAGATATCAAGGCTTTTGGAGAGGTAAGAGGGGAGGAGAATATAGCGATGGCTTCGTCTATGAAGTTTGACCGTTTTTGCGATGAGGAAATGAGCATACAGCAATTTTTGTTCAACAGGCCAGAATCAACGGATCTTGCCTTGATGGTGGAGACTCATTCCAAGGAGGAACGCAGTCCATGGGACGCCGCTAAAATAAAGGATGCCCTCATCAGAGAGGCTGGGGTCGATCCAGAAACGGCCCTTTCGATTGCCGTAGAAATTGAGGAAGAGGTGATTCGCCGCGGCAAGGACAGGCTAACCACTTCGATAATAAGAGAAATGGCTAACACCAAACTTTTTCAAAGGGGGTTGGATGCTTATCTTGTCGATCATTCCAGGGTAGGTATACCTGTTTATGATCTTGAGACTTTGATGTTTTCTCCAAATAAAGAAAATAGCAATACATCTTACAACCCGGAATCCGTTAATTTGACGATAGCCGAGATGATCATAAAAGATTACGCCTTGAGTAAGCTCTTTTCCCGCGATGTCGCACGCGCACATCTAGATGGCGACATTCACCTTCACGACCTTGGGATGGTAATAAGGCCCTACTGCAGCGGACAGAGCCCCGCATATGTGGCTAGGTTTGGGCTAAACTTGCCTTCCATAACGAGCGTCTCATCCCCGGCCAAACATCCGGATGTGCTTTTGGCCCATTTACTCAAGATGACTTCGGTGTTGCAGAATAACTTTGCCGGGGCCATCGGTTGGGATGCCATTAACATGTTTTTCGCTCCCTATCTTGAGGGTTGCAGCGATCGCGATCTACGTCAATTGGCCCAGATGTTGATATTTGAATTTAATCAATTAGCTGGTGGCAGGGGAGGGCAAGTAGCCTTCACGGACATAAACTTGTACTATGAAATTCCAAAGCACTTCCGCCATGTGCCAGCCATTGGCCCTGGTGGTAAGTTAAGTGGCAAGACTTATGGAGATTACAGTTTAACCTCAAAACGTTTTTTGCGAGCCTTGTTTGAAGTTTACTTGGAGGGAGATAGCAGGTCTCAACCCTTCTTTTTCCCAAAACCGCTTCTTCACATAACTGATGCCTTCTTTGAGGAAGATGGATGGCAAGAGATGCTTGAGTTGGCTTGTATGGTAGCTTCGGAAAAGGGCAACACCTATTTTGTTTTCGACAGAGGAGGCGTGACTAAGCTCAGTGAATGCTGTCGCCTCTCCTTCGAGCTAACTGAGGAAGACTTGCTAGAAGCCAAAACTCCCTGGAAAATGAGATATTCAGCCTTGCAGAACGTAACTATAAATTTGCCCCGCGTTGCTTACAGGTCTCAAGGTGATCTCGGGACATTTTTTGGAATACTGGAAAATTTGATGGAAATTGCGCTTAAAGCACATGTTCAAAAAAGAAGCTTCATTAAAAATCTGCTAGATTTAAAGGACAAAGGGCCGTTGTCCCTCTTGACAGTAGAGCATGATGGCGAGAGTTACATAAGGCTGGAAAAAGCAAGCCACTTAATAGGATTGCTTGGCCTTAATGAAGCGGTGCAAGTTTTATGTGGCAAGCAGCTTTACGAAGGAAAGGAAGCAGAAGAGCTAGGGTTGGCCATAGTAAAGTTCATGGAACTCAAATGTCAAGAAATGACCGAACGAGTTGGATTTAAAGTTGTGTTAGAACAAACTCCAGCCGAGAGCGCTGCTCATAGGCTTGCCAGATTGGACTTGAAAAAGTTTCCCGAGGCAAAGCACGTAGTTAAGGGCAATGTTGAGGCAGATGAGGTATTTTATACGAACAGTACCCATATACCCTACGAAGCGGATGTTGACCCAATTGAAAGGGTAGTCAGAGAAGGACGATTCCATCCCTTCATCAAAGCTGGTGCTATAACTCACGTATGGATGGGAGAACATAAACCTGATGCCAAAGCTTTGGCCTCTTTTGTTCGCAAAATTTTCTTGCATTCTCAGAACGCACAGGTGGCCTTTAGCCCAGAGTTCACCATATGCAACGACTGCGGCATAGTTGAGAGGGGCTTGCTGTCTTCTTGCAATAGATGCCGTTCGACGAACGTTGATGGAGTGACGCGAATAACGGGGTATTTTACCAAAATCTCCTCTTGGAATGCTGGAAAAAGGGCAGAGCTTGAAGGCAGAAAGAGATGGAGTTTATGAGGCCTGATATTAAAGGCATAGGAGGCTATATTCCTTCGTCATTCATAGACTGGGAGGGACATGTGTCGGCTGTTTTGTTTTTTAGGGGGTGTAATTTTAGATGCCCCTTTTGTCATAATGGTTCAATGGTAATGGGGCAGTTGCCTGATTTAAACGAGGAGCTCATTGTGGAGCACATTAGATCGAGGAAAGATTTCTTGGACGGGGTTGTCATAAGTGGCGGTGAACCTACGCTGGATCCCCATCGTTTGAAGATGTTATTGTCACGCTTTAAGGATATGGGCTTGCCCATAAAGCTAGATACGAATGGCAGCAACCCCATAGTCATTGAAGAATTGCTGTCAAGGAGACTTGTCGATGCTATCGCCATGGATGTAAAGGCGCCTTGGGGAAAATATGATCTTTTGTGCGGTTGTACCGTCGATACAAATCTGCTGCAAAGATCCCTGTCTTTGTTATTGCATCTTGACCTCGAAGTCGAAATTCGAACGACCTTCGTCCCAGCTTTAATGAATTATGATGACCTTTCTATAATTCAAAGCTATTTAGTCGAAAACGTCCGTTGGGTGATACAGTGTTTTAGGCCTGGAAATGCCATGGATGAAACTTTGAAGAGAACAAAGGAGCCTGAACGTGAGGTTTTGCGTGAGAAGTTTCCCAGTGCTATCATTAGATAGAATATGACAATCTCAAGGAGGGACTGCGGGCATGTCATCTAAAATGAAGTTCGTGGAGGAGGAGCTTAAGCGCCTTAAGGACGAGGGATTGTACGTCCATATAAGGGTCCTTGAAAGCCCTCAAGGTCCATGGGTACAAATAGAGGGAAGACAAGTTTTAAACTTGTGTTCAAATAATTACCTAGGGCTTTGCAATGATCCCAGGTTATGCGAAAAGGCCAAAGAATACATCGATAAATTCGGTGTTGGACCGGGCGCCGTTCGCACTATCGCTGGTACGATGTCAATACACGTAGAGTTAGAGAAAAAATTGGCGGCCTTTAAGGGTGCCGAAGCTGCCCTCGTTGTACAATCCGGCTTTTGCGCCAACTTGTCGGCGATTCCACCGCTAGTTGAAAGAGGCGATCTCATATTCAGCGATGAGTTGAATCACGCCTCGATAATTGACGGTTGCAGGTTGAGCAGGGCTGAGATAGTAAGATATGCCCACTGTGACGTGGTTGACCTCGAGGCTAAGCTGAAAGAATATGTAGATAAAGATTGCAGGAAGCTCATAGTCACCGATGGGGTCTTTTCTATGGATGGGGACATAGCTCCTTTGCCTGATATAGTGGAATTGGCGGATCGGTATGGTGCCATGGTCATGGTCGATGATGCCCACGGCGAAGGTGTTTTAGGTCGTGGAGGAAGGGGAATTGTTGATCATTTCGGTTTGGGCGAAAAAGTTGACATTGAAGTTGGCACTTTATCCAAGGCTTTTGGTGTTGTCGGAGGATTTGTTGCAGGAAGCAAAGAGTTGATCGAGTTTTTGCGTCAAAAAGCTCGCCCTAACTTGTTTAGCAGCGCTCTAACTGTTCCTGACGTTGCTGCCAATATCGCGGCTGTGGATATCTTGGAAGAAAGTGACGATTTAGTGAAAAAGCTTTGGGAAAATGGCAACTACCTCAAGAAGTCCTTGAAGGAGAAAGGGTTTGACATCGGTAGGTCTCAAACACCCATCACTCCGATAATGGTTGGTGATGCGAATAAAGCAAAGGAGTTTAGTTTGAAATTGTTTGAGGAGGGAATATTTATACAATCCATCGCCTATCCGACCGTTCCCTTAGGCAGCGCCAGGTTGAGGACCATGGTTTCAGCGGCACATTCTAAGGAGGATCTGGACTTTGCTGTCGACAAATTTTCTAAAGTAGGAAGGTCCTTGGGCATTATCTAAAAATAGATCCTACAAGCGATTAAAGCTAAGTGAGTGGCCTAAAAATCCATTACTTTGCTCATTACTTAAAGGGATAGCGATTTGCTTAAATTCAAATAGCGGTAACAGGCGTTTTCCGGGCATGAGACTATATAAAATATGTATTTGTTTGTAAAAGCACATTACAGCCTTTTGATGAAAAGGCCCCGCTAAATTGAGATTCCTTTTTTAATCTGGGTATTTTTCAGCTCAAAATAGTTAACACAGCTTCCATTCTCAGCAGGCTTTTTATATAATAACAAAGGGCATTCTAATATCAATACTAGAGGAGGGGTGTAAATGAAAAGATTTATGCGGTTTCTTTTTTTTGCCGGGTTAATTTTGGCGGTTTGTGGGATAACGGCTTATGCTGCCGAAGAGGTGATTAAGATCGGTGTTTATGAGCCACTCACAGGCCAAAACGCCTTCGGTGGTCAGCTAACCGTTGAAGGAATACAGCTTGCCCACGAACAAATTCCCAAAGTACTGGGCAAAAAGGTTGAATTAGTGATTGTGGATAACAAATCCGATAAAGTTGAAGCAGCGAACGCCGTTAAACGCTTAATTGAAAGGGATAAAGTTGTTGCAATCATCGGAAGCTATGGATCCTCGCTATGTATGGCCGGAGGTGAGGTGGCTGAGCAATACGGCATACCTTGTATTACCGACTCAGCGACTAATCCTTTGGTTACGCAGGGTAAAAAATATTATTTCCGTATGTGTTTCATCGATCCCTTCCAAGGTGCAGCCGCTGCTAGATATGCCTACGAACAGCTAGGTGTTAGGAAGGCTGCAATATTGAAGGACGTAGCGCAGGACTACTGCGTTGGGTTGGCGGCTTTCTTTAAGAAGGCCTTCTTGGACCTTGGGGGCGATGTGGTAGCCGACCTCAACTATCAATCAGGCGATCAAGACTTTACTGCACAATTGACCGAAATTATAAGCAAAGACGCTGAACTTCTTTATATCCCTTCCTACTTCGCCGAGGGGGCAATAATCATGAAGCAAGCCCGTGAATTGGGTGGAAAGTTCCATATCATGGGCGGAGATGCAATGGATAATCCCGACATGATCAAAATAGGCGGGGAGGCAGTAGAGGGCTTCATCTACACAACATTCCCCTATGCGCCAGAGATGCCTGATATGAACCCCATTGCACAGGAATTTACCAAAGCCTTTCGGGAGAAGTTCAAAAAAGAACCTAATGCCAATGCTGCCCTTGGATATGACTGCTATATGTTGCTCATTGATTGCATAAAGAGGGCCGGAAAGGCAGATCCTGAAGCCATCAGGGAGCAGCTTGCCGCGACGAAGGATTGGGTTGGAGTAACTGGCCCCACGACTATCGATGAAAACCACAATGCTATCAAATCTGTGGGAATTAAGATGGTTAAAGAAGGAAAACAGATCTACGTTGCTACCGTACCTCCTGAAGGCGGGAAGTAAGGCTAGGCAGCTTTTGGCAAGTGACACAGATACTGCGGGGGAGGCATGCCTCCCCCTATTTTTAGGATGTTGTTTAGAGGAGGAAAATCATGTCGTATCAGATGTTTATACAACATTTTCTGAACGCGATTACCCTGGGAAGTTTGTATGCCTTGATCGCCATAGGCTATTCGATGGTATATGGAATATTGAGGTTGATAAATTTCGCCCATGGCGAAATTTTCATGTTGGGAGCCTATTTCGTCTTCTGGGGGACAACTCTTTTCCATCTGCCATGGGTGGCAGCCGTTCCGGTTGCCATAATAGCCACGGCCTTTTGTGGGGTTTTGGTGGACAGGTGCGCCTATAAACCCTTAAGGGATGCTCCGAGGATTTCTGCCCTGATTAGCGCTATAGGTGTTTCCTTTTTCTTGCAAAACTTTGCCATCGTAGTGTTCTCGGCCATACCACGTCCAGTTTATCGCCCCGACTGGTTGGTAACGCCTTTATTTGTGCATGGCGTTCATTTTTTGCCTCTAACTCTTGTGGTGCCATTAATATCCTTCGTTTTGATGTTAGTGGTTCTTTACGTGGTTTATAAGACTAAACCAGGACTTGCCATGCGGGCGATTTCCAAGGATATCGAGACGAGTCGTTTAATGGGTGTCTCGGTAGACCAAATTATAGCCATAACCTTCATGATTGGTTCGGCCCTGGCTGCAGCTTCGGGCATCATGTGGTCTTTAAGATATCCTCAGGTTCATCCCATGATGGGAATGATTCCCGGATTTAAGGCCTTCATCGCCGCAGTTGTGGGAGGCATAGGTTCTATTCAGGGAGCTGTGATTGGGGGCATGTTCCTTGGCTTCATTGAAATAATGATAGTGGCTTTTTTCCCTAATTTATCAGGGTTCAAAGATGCTTTTGCCTTTATCCTTCTCATTTTCTTGTTGCTTTTAAGACCAACCGGCATTATGGGAGAACGATTGGAGGAGAAGGTATAATGTCATTATCGCGTAACTATATATTAAATCTTTTAGCCGTTGCGGTGTTTGGCCTATTTTTGTGGTGGGCCGAGGGACATCTTTCCGGATATCAGATTCAAATTATAAATTTAATAGCTATAAATACAATATTAGCTTTAGGCCTTAATTTGATCTATGGATTCGGAGGCATGTTTTCTTTAGGGCACGCGGGCTTTATGGCCATAGGAGCCTACACATGTGCACTTTTAATATTACCGCCACTGCAAAAGGAGATGATTTTCATATTGCAGCCTCTAAGGTGGCCTTTTTCGGTATTGCAAGCGCCCTTTTTGGCTGCAGTTCTTTTGGGAGGTGCCATAGCTGCGATCTTTGCAGTATTGATCGGGATTCCCATTCTTAGGCTTGGCGGTGATTATCTTGGAATAGCTACCATGGGTTTCGCCGAGATAGTTAGGGTAGTGGCTAATAATATTCCAAGCATAACAAATGGAGCCTTGGGTTTGAAGGGAATTCCGCCTTATGCAAATCTATGGTGGAATTATGGTTTTCTCTTCGTCGTACTATATATGATGATTAGACTAGTTAACAGCAATTACGGTAATGCGCTAAAGGCAATAAGGGATGACGAAATGGCTGCGAAAGCTATGGGGATCAACGTCTTCAGATATAAGATCGAAGCTTTTGCCATGGGCTCTTTTCTTGCGGGTATCGGTGGAGCATTACAGGCAAGCTTTATAACAACCATAGATCCGAAAATGTACATGTTTACCTTAACCTTTAATGTCCTCATGATGGTGGTAGCTGGAGGGCTTGGATCCATAACTGGCACATGCATAGCAAGCGCTGTAATTACTATATTGTTGGAGTGGCTTAGGATAGTTGAAAGTCCTATGAATCTGGGGCCCATCCATATCCCTGGGATACCCGGCATGAGGATGGTCATCTTCTCGCTAGCCTTGATATTCATAATACTTTTCAGGCGCGAAGGCATAATGGGCATGAGGGAGCTGACGTGGGATGACCTTTTTGGCTACCTGGGGAGGTTTAAAGGACATGAATGATTCCATTGGTTCTACCTTGAAGTTGGAAGGTCTAACTATGAAATTCGGTGGGTTGACGGCCGTCAATGATCTTTCCCTTGAGGTCCCTAAAGGCAGCATAGTAGGTCTCATAGGGCCAAATGGTGCTGGAAAGACTACGGTTTTCAATGTGATAACCGGGTTTTATCAACCCACTGCCGGCAAGATCCTATTTAGGGGAATGGATATATCCGGCAAACAACCCCATGAGGTGTGTTCCTTAGGAATCGCGCGTACTTTTCAAAACATCAGGTTGTTTGTCAACGAGACGGTGCTTCAAAACGTGATGGTAGCTTGCAACGTAAGGATGCCCGTAAAGTGGTGGGAGCCGCCGTTATTGCTACCCTCCACTCTTAAAAAGGAGCGCATGATTAAAGACAAAGCCATGGATTTATTACGTAAGGTTGGGCTAGAGCACCTGGCCGACGAAGTGGCAACCTCCCTTCCTTACGGTCAACAAAGGCGTTTGGAAATAGCACGTGCCATGGCAACTGACCCGGAAATGCTCTTGCTGGATGAGCCGGCGGCGGGGATGAACCCAAGAGAAACCCGCGAATTGATGGAGTTTATCAAAGAGATTAGGGATGTTTTTGGCTTAACTATAATGCTCATTGAACATGACATGCGCGTGGTGATGGGAATATGCGAGCATATATGGGTCTTAGATTATGGCATTTTAATTGCGGAAGGTCCTCCTTCCTTTATTCAATCCAACGAAAGGGTTATTGAAGCTTATTTGGGAGAGGAGTACGCTCGTTATGTTAATAGTTAAAGACCTTCACGTTTATTACGGAGGCATTCACGCCATAAAGGGCATTTCCATTGAAGTGGCAGATGGAGCTATCGTTACCTTGATTGGAGCGAACGGAGCTGGCAAAAGTAGTACTTTAAGATCCATAGCCGGTTTGATTAAACAGAAAAGCGGGAACATAACTTTCAATGACGTGGATATTTCAAAACTGCCTCCCGAAAAAATCGTAGAAAGCGGAATTGTATTGGTCCCTGAGGGTAGAAAGATTTTCCCAAATCTCACTGTCATGGAGAACTTGATGCTCGGTGCATATCTAAGAAAAGATGACGAGGGAATAAAAAGGGATTTGGAGCAAGTTTTTGAGCTTTTTCCGCGGCTGAAGGAAAGGTCGTGGCAGAAAGGGGGAACTTTATCTGGAGGCGAGCAGCAGATGCTCGCTCTTGGCAGGGCACTTATGAGTGATCCGAAACTTATAATGATGGATGAACCATCTTTGGGACTTGCGCCAATCTTGGTAAAAGAAGTATTTGATATAATAAAGAAGATAAATGCGCAAGGAAAGACCATACTTCTCGTCGAGCAGAACGCTTTTGCTGCCCTTAACCTTACTCATTATGCTTACGTCTTAGAAGTGGGCGAGATCGTCCTTGAAGGTTCGGGGGAAGAGTTGATAAGAAATCCGCAGGTGAGGGAGGCTTATCTCGGTGTGTAACGAACCTATTTGCGACGAGAAGTCATCAAAGGAGGGCGCAACTAAGATGGGTAGCGTGAATCTTCCTAATGCATTGAGCCTCTCGAGAGTCTTTTTGGTCCCACTGATGCTAGTTTTTTTAAGTATAGGAATAAAGCATGGCGACGTACTAGCAGGAATTGTGTTTATCATAGCTGCATTTACCGACATGGCCGATGGATATATCGCAAGAAAGCACGGCATGGTCACTAATTTAGGCAAGTTCATAGATCCTTTGGCAGACAAGATTTTGGTCACAGCTGCCTTGGTTGCCTTGGTGGAGCTTCAAAGGTTACCAGCCTGGATAGTAGTTGTCATCGTTTCAAGGGAGTTCATCGTAACAGGATTGCGAATGCTAGCGGCTGCTGAGGGCGAGGTAATTGCGGCATCAAAGGGCGGTAAGGCCAAAACAGTTAGCCAAATTATCGCCATCTTTATGATGATGTTCGAGATCTCTGGTGGCATGGTCATGATGTGGATCGCCATGATTTTGACGATTTGGTCTGGGATGGATTACTTGATAAAGGGCAAAGAGTTTCTTATTAAGTGACGGCGGCAAAGGGGGACGCATTTGTTGGAGGAAAACATGACGGATCTTTTGGATTCCCTGGAAGAGGCTATGGTTCAGCTGCTTTGCGATTTGGTGTCGGTGCCTGCAATTTCACCCGAAAGCGGCGGTAGGGGGGAGGCAGAGAAGGCAGCCTTCCTGAGCCAATGTATCAGGAAATTGGGGATCGGGCATCCGGAACGTTTTGATGCAAGCGATCCCAGGGCAGAAGGAGGCTTGAGGCCAAACATTGTGGTCCGGATGCCGGGCAGCACAACTCAACGCCTTTGGATAGTCACGCATATGGACGTGGTGCCAGAAGGGGATAGGTCCTTATGGAAAACTGACCCCTTTTCCCCAGTAGTTAAAGAAGGCAAGGTATATGGTCGCGGGGCCAATGACAACGGGCAGGAAATCGTCGCCTCTATTTTTGCTGCTTATGCCCTTAAAAAGTTAGATTTACCGCCTGCTAGGGAAACGTGTCTTTGTTTTGTAGCTGACGAAGAAACGGGAAGCCTTCACGGCATTCAATATCTTTTAAAAAACGGCCTGTTTTCACCGCAAGATTTGGTAGTAGTGCCTGATGGTGGAACTGAAATAGGAGACTTTATTGAGATTGCCGAGAAGTCAATCTTGTGGTTTAATGTTCGGGTCTTCGGCAAACAGGTTCATGCAAGCAAGCCCAATGAGGGATTGAATGCCTGCAGGATAGCAAACGAACTTTCGGTGGATTTGGACCAGGCGTTACATTCTGCTTTTCCCGATAAAGATGACATTTTTATACCTTCCCTTTCAACTTTTGAACCCACAAAAAGGGAGCCCAACGTTGCCAATATCAACACAGTTCCTGGAAAAGAAGTTTTTGCCTTTGACTGTCGCATTCTTCCAGGTGTGCTTTTAGATGATGTGCTAAAAGTTATCGATGAAATATGCAGACGCAAAGCAAATGAGAGCGGAGCGCTTATAGAATACGAAATTTTGCAAAGAAATGACGCTGCGCCTCCCACAAATTCCGATGCACCAGTCGTACGTTTGTTGAAAAAAACTGTCAAAGAAGTTTTAGGAGTGGGCCCCGTCGTTGGTGGCATTGGCGGAGGTACCTGTGCGGCATTTTTTAGAGCTCGAGAAATTCCAGCAGCTGTATGGGCTCAGGAAGCCGATACAGCTCATATGCCCAACGAGTACGCAGTAATAGAACATATGATAAATGAGGCAAAAGTCTTCGCTCGTCTTATGCTCCAAGGTCTGTAATCTTGTATATTTGTATATAAAGAAATAAAAACAACTGATTGATTTGTTCGGGAAACATCAAGGTGAGGACGGATTATGCGATAAATAAAAGGGGGTTTGTTCCTTAAGTCAAAAGGCGGATCCCCTTCTTTGCGTTTTTGGATTATAAGAATATTAGAAGTCGTTGATTTTTGGATATTCAGTGTTTTATGAGGTGAAAGGTATGTTTGATGGGTTAAAAAAGATTTTGGGATTAGATACAAATGAAAGAATGTTAAAAAGATATACAGAGGTTGTAAATAAAGTTAATGCCTTGGAAGATGACATTGCTGTTTTAAGCGATGAGGACTTGGCAAGAGAAGTCCAGAGAATACGCCATGAAGTCGTCGAAAATGGACAATCCTTGGACGAAGTTATGTGTGACGTATTTGCCATAGTGAGAGAAGCTGCAAAGCGGAGCTTGGGCATGCGACATTTTGACGTGCAAGTCATGGGTGCCATAGCTTTGCACGAAGGGAAAATTGCCGAAATGAAGACAGGGGAAGGGAAAACCCTAGTTGCCACGATGCCTGTCGTGCTAAATGCTTTGACAGGAAAGGGTGTACACGTAGTAACGGTGAATGATTATTTGGCTAAACGTGATGCCGAGTGGATGGGAAGGGTTTACCGCTTTCTAGGTTTATCTGTAGGCGTGATTTATCCCTTCATGAGCATCGATGAAAGAAAAAAGGCCTACGAGGCCGACGTCACTTATGGCACTAATAGCGAATTTGGTTTTGACTATTTAAGGGACAACATGATTATTTCACCCACGCAGTTGGTGCAAAGGGGCCATCATTACACAATAGTGGACGAAGTTGATTCCATTTTGATCGATGAAGCTCGAACCCCACTTATAATATCTGGTCCATCTGAGGAATCGGTTGAACCTTATAAGCTTGCTGATAAAATTGCGAGATCTTTGACTTTAAATGAGGACTTTGAGATAGACGAAAAGGAAAAAAATGCTGCTTTGACCGAGGCTGGAATAAGGCATTGTGAAAAGATACTAGGGATTGATGATATCTATGCAGAGGTTGAAACCTCTGAATTACTTCATAAAATAGTGCAAGCACTTAAGGCAAGACATCTATTTAAACGAGATGTGGATTATGTTGTAAAAGATGGAGAGGTAATAATAGTAGACGAATTTACGGGTAGATTAATGTACGGACGCCGATATTCCGATGGATTGCATCAAGCAATCGAGGCCAAAGAAGGTGTTACCATTGGCAAGGAAAATCAAACCCTTGCCACCATCACTTTGCAAAATTACTTTAGGATGTACGATAAGTTGGCAGGCATGACTGGTACTGCCGCTACGGAGGCAGAAGAGTTTAAGGAGATATATGGATTGGAAGTAGTGGTTATCCCAACCCATAAGCCGATGATTCGTTGTGATTTCCCTGACGTAATTTACAGGACAAAACGAGAAAAATTTGCGTCTGTGGCGGATGAAATAAAAGAATGTCATGAAAGTCAACAGCCAGTATTGGTGGGGACTACTTCAATAGAAGATTCCGAAAAGTTAAGCAGGCTTCTTGCTGCACGCCATATACCACATCAAGTCTTAAATGCAAAATATCATGAAAAGGAAGCGAAGATAATTGCCCAAGCAGGACGCGTTGGCGCTGTGACGGTGGCCACCAACATGGCAGGAAGGGGTACCGATATATTGCTTGGTGGCAACCCGGAATTTCTTGCACTGGAGGAAGCACAAAAAAAGGGCATTGACATAGAGAAAGACGAAGAGGACTACGAGGCTATCTTAAAAGAATTTAAGAGATTATGCGACAAGGAACACGAAAAAGTAGTCTCTTTGGGCGGTCTTCACGTTGTAGGCACTGAAAGGCACGAGTCCAGAAGGATCGATAATCAGCTAAGAGGACGTAGCGGTCGTCAGGGGGATCCGGGCTCATCCAGGTTTTATCTTTCCTTGGAAGATGATTTGCTTCGCCTCTTTGGGTCAGATAAGATACAAGGCATTATGGAAAAGCTGGGAATGAAGGAAGGGGAGTCCATAGATCATCCCCTTTTAAGCAAAGCCATAGAATCAGCTCAGAAAAAGGTTGAGCAATATCATTTCGACATAAGGAAGCAATTACTGCAATACGATAGCGTGATGAATCAACAGAGAACAGCTATTTATGAGGAAAGAAAGAACATCCTTTTAGCCGAGGATTTGATCGAACACACTTGGCAGATTATAACGGACGCCTTGAACGGGATACTAGAGGCGTATTTCCCTGACGATAAAGAAGCAGATCCCAGGGGTGCCTTTTTAAAGGTCAAGACCATATTCGGCGCTAAAATTGCTGAATGCTTGTCCAAAGTGGACGATCGCTCACTTTTACCCGAAGCACGAGAAAAGATGATAGCGCTTTTGAGAGAAGGATTTGACGCAAAGCTCAAGGAATTGGGTCCGGAAGCGGCGAACGGGATATTCAAAATGATTTTGTTGCGCGTTATTGATGTCCATTGGAAAGAACACTTGCTCGCTATGGATGAGCTGCGCAGGGGTATCGGGCTGAGGGCGTTAGGACAGAAGGACCCCTTGTTAGAGTATCAATTTGAATCCTACAATCTATTTCAGCAGATGTTGGGAAGCATTCGCGAAGGTGTAGCGAGGTTAGCTTTAAGGGTCTCTGTTGTGCCCGAAGAGAGCAGGCCTCTTGCTTCCTTGCGAGAAGGTAGGGACATTGCCTTAGTCGCTTCTGCCCGCGAGCACGGCTCTGACAAAAAGGCGGAATCCAGCCATACCCCGAGACGAGTTCATAAAGTTGGGCGTAATGCGCCTTGCCCCTGTGGAAGCGGAAAAAAGTACAAATACTGCTGCGGAGGGGATGCGTAAACCATGCAAAGGATGGGAAACTTCAAGGGGGGATCGTTTCTTAAGGCCGCTGTTTTGCCTTTTGTTGCCTGTCTTTTGTTGCTTTTAGGGATATCTTCAGTTTTTGCCGAGGAAGAAGATACTTTGGCGCTGATACGAAAGTACGTTCAGCAATCGCCCCCCTTGACCGCATATGGGAAAAATGTTAAGGCAATGGTATGGCATAGAAGTCATACATATAAAATGCTTGCCGATGGCACTTTGGTTAAAACTTCAAGGTGGCTTATATACTCGGAATCGCCTTTGCCAGAAAGTTGGGGCAAGTGGATAATTCCCTTAGTCGGCGACGAAGGGGTAGAGCTTAAAGAAGCCGCGATTTATGATCCAATAGACTTTAAACTGATCAAGACTCTTTCTTCTATTACGGTTGATCATCGAGGCTTATCGTGGCTTGAAATCGATGTTCCTCCTATGGATATTCCTCACGTTTTTTCGCTTTGCTACCTGAAAGAATTTCCCGGCAGATGGAATGTAGATGACGTGGTCCCCATAGATCTTGACCTTCCTCAATGGAGAACTATTGTAAGCGTGAGCGTGCCACATGATTCTTCGCTTGTTTGGGCTACTACCAAGAACAACCATATGGCTCCTGGCCTCGTGCAAGGTGTAGAGGATACCTATCTATGGGAATTTGTAAACCGATTCCCCGCAAGCGAATTTGCCTTGGAAGTAGAAAATAGCAATTTGCTATCATTTAGCATGCGAAACGGTTGGCTCAATGCGATAAAGCCGTTAGAAGACTGGGCAAATAGCCTTAAAACTGTAATGCCCGAGGACGTAAAGAAAATTCTGGAGAAGAAAGACAAATCAAAAAGTGGCCTAGAAATTTTGCAGTGGGCTAAAAATAAGCAGCTACTCCTGGGCAACTCTAGTATTTGGAAGATAAGAAGAAGCGCTGAAGAGATACCTAAGGAGGGGCCATGGACTTTGTGGGAAAGAAATGTCTTGCTAGCTCATTGGCTTTCTTTGGCGGGATGGGATGTGCGGATCAACTGGTTGCCCCTCTTTGTACCGAACAAAAACGAGAATGTCCCCGGCACCCCGCATATGATTTCACGACCAATATTTGAGGCAAGATCACCTGGTAGCGGTTCTTACAAGTTCTATGATTTTGGTGGATCTTTGAGGGAAGAAACAGGCCTTATGCCCGATGCTTTATGGGGAAAAACAGTCTGCTTATACGATGGAATGGACGTAAAGCTCAGGCAATTAGACCGTGGGAACATCGCCGATCATCGATTAAGGGCGAGATGGAATTTAGAACTAGCCGATACTGGAGAAGTACAAGGAACCCTTGAATTAATGTTAAGCGGAGGATGGCCTTACGTTATATTTGGTTGCCAAGGTTATTCTTTGGACATGTCGTCCGTTACCCATCTTTATCCCCCTCAAGTGGATGTAAAGTGGAAAGAAGGGGAAGTCTTAGAAAAACCAAACGGGTTAACCATCATATATCCTGTTACAGGGATGTTGGGAATCACAAGCGGTAACCAAATGCTTTTGATGTTGCCATCGATTTCGTTTGATAGTTTAAGGGCTTTAAGAGGGCTCGATGTTGGAGCAAAATTACGCTTTCCCTTTTTATTAGAAGGGTTCGTGACAATCAAATTGCCTTCAGGATATGAAGCCTTTTCGCTGCCTTACCTGTCATCTAAATCGGATGGAAAAATACGGTGGGAACAATCTATTGACGAGAAAAGTCGTGGTAGAATTGTTGATGCAAGGTGGCGCTTCTTGGTGGAGGAATCCTCTTTGGAAGAAGAGGCACTCTCTACTTTGCACGCAGGCCTTAAAGTGTTGCAACAATGGAGCAATAGAACTGTTCCCATTCGCAGAAGATGACGGAGGGTTGATTGATGTGATGATTGACATGGAATCTCATATAAAAGATCTTTTATCGGATGCCATAAATTCGGCTGTAAGGAACAAAGACTTGGTTTTTCCGGAAGGACTTGAGATAATTCTCGAAAGACCTCGTCGAGAAGGTCAAGGCGATTATGCTACTAACGTGGCAATGTTGATAGCTCGTCAGTGGGGTATGAAGCCAAGGGATGCAGCTGAGATCATAAAGGCGCATTTAGGGCAAAGCGAGTATGTAGAAAAGGTAGAGGTAGCAGGACCGGGCTTTATAAATTTCTTCCTATCCGATGCGTGGCTAACGGGTGTCATCAAAGATATCCTTGCAAAAGGTCCTGATTATGGAAAGTCCAACATTGGCAGGGGTAAAAAAGCCCAAGTAGAGTTTGTGAGCGCTAACCCCACGGGACCTTTACACATAGGTCACGGTAGGGGTGCTGCGGTTGGTGATGCAACGGCGAGCATATTGTCCTTTGCCGGGTGGTACGTGGAAAGGGAATATTACATTAATGACGTAGGACTCCAAACCAAGATCTTGGGCAGATCCGTTCAATCGCGATATTTTGAGTTGCTAGGAAAGCCAGAGCATGCGCCTTTTCCCGAGGATGGCTATAAAGGTGACTATATCTACGAAATTGCTGAAGAGATCATTGCAGAAGAAGGAGATAAATTTTTTAGCCTTCCTACTGAAGAGACCCTTGATTACTTTAGAGATTACGCCCTAGAGGTTATATTAAATGAAATTAAAAAGGATTTGGAAGATTTTCGCGTTAACTTTGACGTATGGTTTTCCGAAAAATCCTTACATGAGCGGGGTCTCATCGATGAAATGGTGGATTTTTTAAAAAGAAGAGGGCTTGCTTACGAAAAGGATGGAGCTCTATGGTATAAATCGACGTTGTTTGGTGACGAAAAAGATAGGGTATTGATTAAATCTAACGGGGAACCTACCTACTTTGCATCCGATGTGGCATATCATAAGGATAAATTCGATAGGGGTTTTGATCTCGTCATAGATGTATGGGGCGCCGATCATCATGGATACGTGCCTCGCATGAAGGCGGCCGTTCAGGCGCTTGGCAAGTCTCCCGATGCCTTGCAAATCCTTCTTATACAATTTGTTAGTTTGATCAAGGGCGGGAAGTTGGTGCCCATGTCAACGAGAGCCGGGCAGTTTGTTACCTTGAGAGAAATGATGGACGAAGTAGGCGTAGACGCGATGCGGTATTTCTTCTTAATGAGGAAGTGCGATTCTCACCTGGATTTCGATATAGATCTTGCTAAGAGCGCGTCAACCGATAACCCTGTATATTATGTACAATATGCTAGTGCAAGGATACACAGCATATTCAAGGAGGCAGCTTCCAGGGGTGTTGCTGTAGTTGATCCCGAAAAGGTTGAACTTTCCATGCTTAGTACTGAAGAAGAGAAGGCACTTATAAAGTGTCTAGCCAGATTTCCTGAAGAGATAAAAAAGGCGGCAAACGATCTCGCTCCTCACATACTCATATACTACGTGTACGATTTGGCCAAGGCCTTTCATTCTTTCTACAACGCTAACAGGGTTTTGGGGGAGGAAAACTCTTTGACTAACGCAAGGTTGACTTTAGTCCGTGCTGTTAAGGTGGTCTTACTTAACATATTGCATTTACTGAAAATAAACGCCCCAGAAGTGATGTAAATGCCGAGGCTAAGGTGGATAGTCATATCGCTTTTTTCAATAATAGTGTTTTTAATGTTATTCAATGGCTATATCCGAGAGGTGAAAAAGCTAAACGAACTCTCGAATTGTATCGATGAACGGGTTCGAATTTTGGTCCAATTAAGATTAGATATTGAGGATAAAAGCGAAAAGATAGCTTACTATAATACGGCTGAGGGAATAGCCAGGTTGGCGCGCCAGGAATTTAACCTTGTCCTACCGGGCGAGAAGATCTATATTTTGGAGTACTATACGCCTGAGGAAAACAAAGAATGATCCCTATCAATCAAAATTGACACATACTTGATGCATATAACATAAAAAACCTGAAGTATGGATCTTGTTAAATATGGCGTTTCTGTTTATAATGCTTTTTCGTTGGTGTCCCTATCCCCTTCATAGCGAGGGGATCTTAAAGGCCAAAGGGAGGAGGTGTTGGTGATATGCGACCCTATGAGTTGATGGTGCTTATTCATCCCGATACTGAGGAAGTAAAAGTTCAGGTCGATGAAATTTCTGAGATTATCAAAAGCTTAGGAGGAGAATTTCTCAAGGCTGATATCTGGGGAAAAAGAAGACTGGCATACCCTATTAACAAGCAAATAGAAGGGTATTACGCCTTGCTCGATTTCAACTTGGAGCCTTCCTATATAGGCGAGGTGGACCGGTTATTGAAGTTGCGCGATTCTGTTTTGAGGCATTTGATAGTACGTCTTGATGAGAAGTAGGAGAAGATAAAAATGGCGCGAGGATACAATAGAATAATACTGATGGGGAACCTTGCTCGCGATCCCGAGATAAGGTATACTGCCTCCAAACAGGCAGTGGCAAGGCTCACTGTAGCTGTGGGACGCAGTTGGAGAGATCACGATGGCAATCAGCAGGAGCGTACCGACTTCATCCCCGTAGTCGTGTGGGGCAATCAAGCTGAAAATTGCGAGAAGTATTTGCATAAAGGGCGTCCTGTATTAGTTGAGGGAAGGTTACAGGTTAGAAGCTATGAAACTAAAGTCGGCGAGAGGCGATGGGTCACGGAGGTTGTGGCGCAAAACGTCATCTTTTTAAGCGGTGGATCTCGCGAATCGCAAGATTATAGGGCATTTCCGGAGCCTGCATCGACCATTGGAAGCTTAAGGGATGAATTCCCCGATGAATTTCCCACGGATATATCTGAGATGGAAGATGAAGGGGAAGAGGCTGATATCCCATTTTAGTTTTTGAAAAGGGAGGTTATTGTGCATGGCGGAGTTTAGACGTCGAAGACGTCGTCCTAAGGTGTGCAGTTTTTGTGCGAATAAGATAGAATACGTGGATTACAAAAACGTTGAACAGCTTAAGAAATTTTTGACCGAGAGGGGAAAGATTTTGCCCCATAGGGTGACGGGAAACTGTGCCAAACACCAGAGACAACTTGCTAGGGCCATTAAAAGGGCCAGGTTCATGGCGCTTTTGCCGTTCACGGTAGAGTAGTTTATAAACTATCAAACTGGCAACGATTTGGGGAGAGGATGTTCTCTCCCCTTTTTTTACCGGGAGGTATTTAGATGAAAAGTACTCGAACCATGGTAGAAACATCGTTACTAGTCGCGCTTTCTGTCGTCCTGTTTCTGGCGAGTCATTTTTTGCCGGTCATCGGAATTATAATATCTTTTTTTTGTCCCGTGCCGCTGGTAATACTAGGACTTAAGGAGCCCGTTCAAAATGCCTTTACAGGAGCCTTCGTAGCTTTTGTCCTTACAACATTCGTCCTGGGATTGTTAGGAGGGTTCTTTTTTCTTTTCGGGTTTGCCTTGATGGGTGTATCACTTGGCGTTTTGGGGAGGCGCTTTGAAAAGGTGTCCGATATTTTGTCCTATGGCTTTTTGATTTCTCTTTCTTGCAAACTTGTCCTCATGGCTTTAGTAAAATTGCTGACAGGCATGAACCCCTTCGCAATTGATCCCGACACCCTTATGGAATCTTTCAATAATGTCATGGGCGTGCTTTCTGGCAGTCATGGAGAAGCTTTTTTAGAGACAATGAGGATGCAGTTTGAGACCATGAGTAGAATAATGGTACATATCTTGCCAGCCATTTTAATGGCTGCCTCCTTTTTGGATTGCGTCATAAGTTATGTTATTAGCGAGAAAATTGCCCGAAGGTTCAGGATAGTTTTCTTGCCCGGGATGCCTCCTTTCGGCGAGTGGCGTTTTCCTAAGAGCACCTTGTTCGCTTTTTTCATTGCCCTTGTTCTTTCTTTTTTTGGCCGCAGCGGTAATAATATTGGTGTGTTATATGTAGTGGGCTTAAACTTAAGGGTTATTTCAATGATGATCTTTTTGATTCAAGGTTTGGCGACTGTTTGGTATTTATTATCGAAATTATCAAAAGATAACATGAAAAGATGGGTCGGCATTTTAGTCGTGGTAATGATTATATTTGTTCCGATCCTCTCTATGGCTGTGATAATGTTAGGTTTTTTGGACATTTTAGTGGATCTTCGGTCAAAATTTTGGAGGTGATCTGATTTGCAGGTAATTTTGAAGCAGGATGTTGATAAATTGGGAAAGAGAGGGGATCTCGTAAAGGTTGCTGATGGTTACGCGAGAAACTATTTGATACCTCGTGGTCTAGCTGAGGAAGCAACGCCCGGTAAAATTAAAAAGCTAGAGGAAATTAAAAAAGTTGAGGAGAGACGAGCGCAAAAGATGGAAGAGGAGGCGCGCGAAAAATCAAAACTACTTCAAGGCAAGCAAGTAACTATACGCGTTAGCGCAGGGGAAAAGGGAAAGTTATTTGGAAGTGTTACCAATGCCCACATCAGCGAGGCTATTTTAGAGCAGTTGGGAGTTGAAGTGGATAAAAGGCTTATAAAAATGGAAGAACCCATTAAAGAGCTGGGTCTTTATCCCATAAAGATAAAACTTCACACAAATGTTGAAGTGGAAATGAAGTTAAAAGTGGAGGCGTGAAAAGCTTGAACCAAGAAATTGACAGGGTAATGCCACATAATCTCGATGCCGAAAGGGCAGTGCTGGGATCTTGCTTGCTCGATAAAGATGCTGCTTTATATGTGGTCGAGACGTTGCGAAAAGATGATTTCTACGATGCTATGCATCAACTGTCATATGAAATTATTTCAGAGATGCTTAAAAAAGACAAAGCGGTGGATCCCCTAACCTTTATAGAGGAGGCAAAAAACCGAGGCTTCCTCGATAGATTGGGAGGGCAATCGTTCATCGCTTCTTTGATAGATACAGTTCCTACAACTGCAAACGTGGAATATCATGCTCGCATTGTAAGAGATAAGTCTGTACATAGAAAGATGATTCAAGTTGGCACTTATATTACAAAATTAGGTTACTCAGAAGAGGTGGAGTTTGAAGAAATTTTGGATGAGGCCGAAAGGGCTGTCTTCGACGTCGCAACTCGCGGTAATTTGGTAGTATTTAAAAAGATAGGAGAGATATTAAAGGCATCCTTCAAAGATTTAGAAAAACAATTTAGTCAGGGCAAGGTTGTTACCGGAATTCCTTCAGGTTATATTGACTTTGATCGGATCACGGGAGGGTTTCATCCAGGATCTTTGGCCATTCTAGCCGCTCGCCCCTCCATGGGAAAGACCGCCTTGGCCTTGAACATAGCGCAGCATGTGGCCATAGCACAGAAAACTCCCGTATTGATATTTAGCTTGGAGATGGGGGCTGAACAGCTTTTACTGCGGTTGCTCGGGTCTGAAGCCAAAGTTAACATTCATGATATGCGAACTGGGGTTTTTCCGGAGGGTGCCTGGGATGAGCTTGTTAAAGCCGCCGGCACGTTGAATGAAGCTCCGATCTACATTGACGATAGCTCTTTTCTGTCCACTTTAGATCTTCGCGCTAGGGCTAGGAGATTTAAAGCGCAATATCCAAATTTGGGACTGATAATTGTCGACTACCTTCAATTGATGAGCTTATCGAGAAGGGTGGAAAACAAGCAACAGGAAGTCGCTGAAATATCAAAATCACTAAAAGGTGTAGCAAGGGAATTAAACGTGTCTGTTCTGGCACTTTCTCAGCTGTCTCGTGCTGTTGAGCAAAGACAGGTAAAAAAACCTCAACTTGCAGATCTCAGGGATAGCGGTGCTATAGAACAAGATGCAGATTTGGTGGTTTTTCTTTACAGGAAGGGTTATTACAATGAAAACGAAAGTGACGATAATATTGCGGATCTAATAATTGCAAAACATAGAAATGGTCCCACTGGAACGGTTCAGTTGCTTTTCTTCAAGGAATATACGCGATTTGAAAATCTTGCCTCCTGGAACTTGCCTAAGTAATTAAATAATCCCTAGGAAACTAATTTATTTCGGGCCTTCTCTTTTGTGTAAATTTGCAAATTGGACATGGCTCGAGGCGGAGGGAATAAAGAGGATTATGAAGTTGGATGTAGATTTTAGGATTGGCACCTGCTCTTGGGCTGACAGGTCACTTCTTTCCAGCGAGTGGTATCCCAAGAATTGCCAAAAGGGCAGGGAAAGATTGCGGTATTATTCCTCATTTTTTGACACAGTAGAAGCAGATAGCTTCTTTTATGCCTTGCCCGATCCATCGGCAATTTATTCTTGGATAGCTGCAACGCCGCCGGAATTTTTGTTCAACGTCAAAGCGCACGCGCTTTTTACAAACCATTTTGTTTCAACGAGGAACCTGCCGCCTTGGTGCAGGGCGAAACTTGACGAAAAAACAATGCGCGTTACTTTAAAGGATCTGGATAAAAAGACTAGAAGGCAATTACTTGAAGAATATAGATCTTTGCTTTCTATCCTGAAATCGACGAATAGATTAGGTTACGTCTTATTTCAGTTTTCTCCATACACGAGGTTCGATGAGCGATGGCTTGTATACATGAAAAGGATACGCGAGATGCTTCCATCCTATCATATCGCCATAGAGGTAAGGCATGTTTCATGGTTCAGTGAAAAGGCGAAAGATAGGTTCTTGGGTTTACTGACAGAAGAAAATATGGCCTATGTGGCTGTCGATGAACCTGCGTTGTCGTGGACGATACCTAATGATTGGTATGTAACCGCTTCTTGGGGAAGCATAGTTAGATTCCACGGAAGAAATGCGGCAGGATGGAGTAAGGGGGCTACAGTTCAAGAGAAATACAAGTATAAGTATACCCTAAAAGAGTTGGAAGCGTGGAGAGACCTTGCATTGAACATGACTTTGCCCAAAAGGGTATTTATAATGTTCAATAATTGCTATAAAGATTACGCAGTTCAAAATGCCCTTTCGATGAAAAGATTGTTTGGGTTGACAAAAGATGATGCTTTGCCGCTACAAATTAGCTTGCTTGGGGCTTTAAAAGAAGCTGAAGATGACGAGATAAAAGGGAGGGAGTTGAGGTGATATTAAAGCGAGAGTTTACCTTTGATGCCGCACATTATTTACCCGATTATCATGGCAAATGCGAGAAATTACATGGACATACCTATAGAGGGGCCATCTATATCGAAGGGGCCCCCGATGAAGAGGGCATGGTCATGGATTTTGTTGAGTTGAAGGAACTCATTCAGGAGAAAATATTATCTAAGCTGGACCATGCCTGTCTCAACGATATTATAAGACAGCCGTCGGCGGAGTACATAGCTCTTTGGATTTGGAGAGAAATTTCGCCTTTTATAAATGATGGTGTGCGTGCATTGAAGCACGTTCAAGTATGGGAAAGTCCTAAAAGCTCCGTTCTCATCGATGAAACGGACTTCAAGAACTTTTGCAACCGTTTAGAGGCTCTATCATGAAGGTGCTTTTTTCTAACACGAGTTTTGAGCGCCTCAAGGAAATAATAGAACCTCTTTTTAGGGGTCACGAGGTTCGCTATGTCAATATCCTCGAGGACCCGAGGCCTCTTCGATGGGCTGAAGTTCTCATAAAAGGTACGGAGCCTTTTACCGCTGAAATGCTTTCTCTTGCGCAAAACTTGAAGATGGTTTGTCAATGGGGAGTTGGCGTTGAAGGCATCGACATCGGAGCTTGTTCGGCGAATGGTGTTTTCGTTTGCAACGTTCCTTCCATTAACACAGGTAATGCTGAAGGGGTTGCCGAAGTGGCCATTTTGCATATGCTGCTTTTGGCCAAAGGTTACAATAAATCGCAAGAGAATTTGCAAAGGGGCAAGATGTTTTCGCCAAGGGGCTTGACGCTTTGGCGTAAGCGAATTTCCATAGTTGGGTTGGGTAACGTCGGCATGGTCTTGGCGAGGCGCTTAAGTGCCTTTGAGGTGAACTTAGTGGGAGTGAATAGATCACGGAAGATGGAATTTGATTCTTTGCCGTTAACTCAATTTTTTAGCCTTGATGATTTAAGTGCCGCTGTAAAAGGGTGCCGATTTGTGGTTGTAACTTTGGCCTTGACTCCCGAGACCAAGGGGCTAATCGGCGAAGAAGTGCTTGAGAGCATGGACGAGAACGCCTTTTTGGTAAATGTCGCACGTGCGGACATAGTACAAAAAAGGGCCCTGGAAAGGGCTTTGAAGGAGCGCAAAATTGCCGGATGTGGATTTGACGTTTTCTGGGAGGAGCCTCCTGACCCAAGCGATTCTTTATTGAAGTTGCCCAACTTTTACGTAACGCCTCACATTGGTGGAACTAACGATGAAACCCTTAAGGGTATACCTGCTTTTATTGCAAGCAACGTGGATAGGTTGTCAAAGGGAGAACTTCCTATTTCTTGCGTCAATATTAATTCGATCCGAAAAGCCACATGACTTTTACTTTGAACTTGAAGCGGAGGTGTTTTTTGTGGAGATAAAGGCGATTATATTTGATTTTGACATGACTTTAGTTGATACGAGCCGTGCCATAGCTTATGCTATGAACCGCTTTGCCGAAATAATGGGATTACGAAAGGTCAGTTACGATGAGGTGTTGGCCACGATTGGCTTGCCCATGGAGAAATCTTTATCTGTTTTGTGGCAGGGGGCAAAGCCAGAGTGGTTGGACATCTACTCAAGGGAATGCAGACCCTTGGAATATGAGAAAATGAGACCTTTTCCTGGCGTGCCTGAAACTTTAAAAGCTTTAAGGTACATGGGATTGAAGCTTGCAATCACATCAAATAGAAGAAGTGTTAAAAAGGCCATTGACTATCTAGGTTTGGGAGAGTATTTCGATCTAGTTTTGGGATTAGAAGAGGTAAATATACCTAAGCCCGAACCCCACATCCTTTTAGAGGCAATTGAAAGCTTAGGAGTTGACCGCGACCAAGTGGCTTATGTGGGAGACACTGTTATCGATATGCTCACCGCAAAAAATGCAGGTATAGTTGGCATAGGATTGACTACCGGACCATCTAGCGAGGAGGAGCTCATGGAAGCCGGGGCTTTTCTGGTCTTGTCAAGCGTAAATGATGTACTGAAAATATTTTTAGATAACACGATTCTCCAGGCGAACGCGATGAAACTACGTGGTAAGCATGCATCGCAGGAGGGTGATCTGTAAATGTCTGAACAAATGAGGCCTTCTTTTTCGCAAAATGCGATCAAGGTTTTAGAGCGTAGATATTTATTAAAAGATGAAAAAGGAAATCTCATGGAAACGCCCGAGGATATGTTATGGCGGGTGGCACGTGCCGTTGCAAAGGCCGAAAGGTCCTTTGGTGACGAAGGAGCAGAAAAAGAGTGGGCCGAAAGGTTTTTCGAAATGATGGCAAGACTTGATTTTTTGCCCAATTCTCCCACGTTGATGAATGCTGGGACACCCGCAGGGCAATTGTCGGCTTGTTTTGTCCTGCCCATCGGCGATAGCATGGAAGAGATATTTGACGCTCTTAAGTATACCGCCTTGGTTCATAAATCTGGCGGAGGGACGGGGTTTAATTTTTCGTCACTTCGTCCTTATGGTGATATTGTAAAAAGCACTAAAGGCGTCGCTTCTGGCCCTGTTTCTTTCATGGAACTTTTTGATCACACTACTGATGTAGTAAAACAAGGTGGGATGAGGCGCGGTGCCAACATGGGGATATTAAATGCTGATCATCCCGATGTGGTTAAATTCATCAAGGCTAAGGTAGAAGAAGGTAAGTTAAGAAATTTCAACATTTCGATAGGCGCCACTCAAAAGTTTATGCGAGCTATTTTAAACGACGGAGATTGGGATCTCGTAAATCCGCGAACGAGAGAAGTAGTGGATAGAATAAAGGCTCGGTATTTATTCGATCTTATCTGCGAAATGGCCTGGAAGACGGGGGATCCCGGAATGATTTTTCTAGATAAAATCGAAGCTTCAAACCCTACCCCTCATTTAGGTCCCATTATCGCCACCAATCCCTGTGGCGAGCAGCCACTTTTACCCTTCGAATCTTGTAATTTAGGAAGCATTAACTTATCAAACATGATTTCATCAAATCGAGAAATTGATTGGAATAAACTAGAACAAACTACTCGAATGGCTGTTCGTTTTTTGGATGACGTGATCGAGATAAACCAATTCCCAATAAAAGAGATTGCCGATAGGACTAAAGCTACAAGGAAAATTGGATTAGGCGTTATGGGTTGGGCTGACGTGCTTTTCAAGGCTCGCATTCCTTACGATAGCGAGGATGCATTGGAGTTCGCTCGTCAAGTGATGTGCTTTATAAGCAAAATCGGACATGAAGAAAGTTCAAAACTTGCGGAAGAAAGGGGCCCCTTCCCTGCATGGAAGGGAAGCAAGTGGGAAGAAAGCGGCCTTCTAATGAGAAACGCCACAGTTACCACCATTGCGCCCACAGGGACCATCTCGCTCATTGCCGAGGTGTCAAGTGGCATAGAACCAGTCTTTGCTCTTGCTTATAAACGAAAGGCCTTTGGTGGAAGTGCTAGCTTGACTTACGTCAATGAAATTCTGCTCGATGCCATTAAAGAAGAGGGATTATATACTGAAGAGCTGATCGAGGAGATATTGACAAAGGGGTCCCTAAGGGATTTGGATTTACCCGAAGACATAAAAAAAGTTTTTGTAACAGCGCACGACATCGTCCCTGAATGGCACGTAAGGATGCAGGCAGCTTTTCAGGAGTTTACCGATAATGCGGTGAGTAAAACCATAAACTTACCTCACGATGCTTCTATAGAGGATGTAAAAAAATCTTTTTTGTTGGCATACGAGCTTGGTTGCAAGGGAATAACAATTTTTAGGGACAGGTGCAAGGAAGACCAAGTGCTCTACGTAGGTGCCAAGCAAGAAACAGGAAAAGAAAGCGATAAAATTGCCGTAATGAGTGTAGTTGAGCAAAGCTATGTTAAGCCCAAGAAACGCCCTCCTGTGCTTTCGGGAAAGACCGTTAAAATTGGGACAAGCTATGGCAATCTCTATCTTACTTTGAACTTTATCGATGGACAGCCCTTTGAAGTATTTGCTACTTTGGGGAAGTCTGGTAAAGATACGCAAGCGCATACAGAGGCTTTGGGAAGGTTAATTTCTTTGGCGCTAAGAAGTGGCATACCCATAGACGAGATAATAAAACAATTAAAAGGAATAGGAGGAAGCACTCCTTTTCTTGAAGGTGATTCCTTGATTTTGAGCTTGCCTGACGCAATAGCGAGGGGATTGGAAAAGGCTTTGGGCAAATTGGTGGAAGTGCAAGAAAGAGGAGATATGTGTCCCGTTTGTGGTGCTCCCTTAATTCACGCAGAAGGGTGTGAACGATGCATCAGTTGCGATTACTGTAAATGTGATTAGGCATATGTAAATATACACGGAGATGAAAGAGAACAAAGGTTTCGCTCAAATCATTTATGCCATATGGTGTGTAGTGCTTGTCTCATTAGCGGTGTTTTTCTTTTTGGCTTGGCAAAACCATCACCGTTTTAAGCATCCTAATGTGGTTATAGCAAAGCCCGCCCTGCACGTTGATGAATTTCCCGTAGAAGGTTGGTTGTTGTGGCAGGAAGAGGCAGTTAGCTCGCCGGTAAAGGGCGTCCTTAAATTTGTTAACGGCGGAAAGGTGGCCAGAGTAGCTAAAAGCGAGGCCATTGCTGTCATAGAAGGCGATGAACGAAAGGTAGTTTGGGCGCCAAAGGCTGGTTATTTTGTTCCGGCGCTGGACGGAGAAGAAGGAAATTGGAACTTTGCCAGGGTTTGGTTGGATTACGACAATTTGCCCAAAGCGGTAAAGGCAAGGACTGTGCCACAAGGAGTTAACGTGCAAAAGGGGACACTCATCGGAAAAGTTATTCCCTTACCCCAGGCGTTACGCTGTGTCTTCTATGTGTATTTGACGCCCAAGGTGAAAGAAAATCTGCAGAAAAATTTTCTGTGGATACGACTTGATGAAATGGACGTTCCCTTTAGGGTTGAAGTGCTTGCGAAGGAAATTTTAGGATTGAAGGCAAGGGTTAACATTGCCTTGACGCCGTATTTTCCTGCTCATTTGACGATTGATCGCAAATTAAACTTCATGATATACGAAGGCAGAAGGCACGGGGTGCTCCTTCCCGAAGAAAGCGTGATTCTCAAGAAAGGCAAGCAAGGAGTATATGTAGTCTCTAAAGGTTTGGCAGCTTTTAAGGAAATAAAAGGCATTCCCATGGAAGGCAATATGTACTTCGTAGAAGAGGGTTTGCTTCCTGGCGAGATCGTGATATTGAACGGTGATAAGGCTAGAGAGGGGAGGGTCTTTCTATGGTAAGCGCAGATGTATATAATAATATCGAAATAGTGAAGTATAAAATCGCTAAAGCTGCAGCAAGCATCGGCAGAGATCCTGATCAAATAAAGATAATCGCAGCCACAAAAGGTCAACCTTTGGAAGCGATGATTCAGGCTGTAGAGACTGGATACATCGATGGAATTGGCGAAAACAGAGTCCAGGAAGCTAGAAAAAAGAAAGAAAAATGGCCTAAAAGCTTAAGCACTACTTGGCATATGATTGGTCATTTGCAACGCAAAAAAGCTAAGTTTGCCGTTCAATTGTTCGATGTCATACAAAGTATCGATAGCGCTAATCTGACAGATATTTTAGAGCAGCGATTAGTGTTGTTGGGAAAGACTATGCCTGTGCTTATCGAAGTAAAGATATCTGGCGAAGCCTCGAAGTATGGCGTTGAGCCAGACCATGCCCGTGCTTTGGCGGAGCATATTTCGGGTTGTTGTCCACATTTAAAATTAATCGGATTGATGGGGATAGGTCCTTTGACGGACGAGAAAAAAAGGATAAGATCGTCTTTCGCTCTGCTTCGCCGCCTAAAGGAAGAATTGGAAGAGGATCTTGGCGTAGAGCTTCCCGAATTATCCATGGGCATGAGCGATGACTTCGAGATGGCGATCGCGGAAGGAAGCACTATGGTGCGTTTAGGTCGTGCCATATTTGGTCCTAGGGGAAATTAAATAAAGTTTACTTTAGGAGGAGAGAGGGGAATGCTTGAACGACTCCTGGCACTGTTGGGCATCACAGTGCAAAAAGAGGAGAATTTGCAAGAGGAAGGCCTAGAATCATATGAAGATGTTGATCGCATCCCACAATCACGTGCCAAGCAGGCTGCATTGGTGTTTTGTAAGGGTTACATGTGTGCGGAACGAAGGGAAGATTTGGCAGAAGCTTTACATAACGGTAAGATCATTATAGTTGACTTGCGCAACGTCGATAAAGCCGAAGGACAGAGCGCCCTCGATTTCATTTGCGGTGTGGCTTATGCTATGAGAGGTGTTGTCATGAGGGTAGCGCCAGCGGTCTTTTTGGCTTCGCCTAATAGAAGCCTCATCGATTTATGGGAGGAGGAAAAAGAGGTGGCCCAAAACCATGAGTGAAGTTTTGTCGGCACTTGACGTCATAAATAAAGATTTTAAGAGATCTTTGCGAGGATACGATCCTATCGAGGTGGATGACTTCTTGGATTTGGTTGCAGAGAGTTTGCACTTTTATGCAGAAAAATGTGGCGAGCAGGAGCGCAAAATTCATAACCTTGAAAGGCAGCTTGAGGATTACAGAAACTTAAGGGAGTCCCTTCAGGAAGCCCTTCTCATGGCGCAGCAAAGTGCAGATGAAAAGATAGAGGCCGCAAAAAGGGAAGCCGAAGCCATCGTCGCTGAGGCAAAAGCCAGGGCCGAAAGGATGCTCAAGGAGGCTTCGCGAGCTTTGGACAGGAATAAAGCCGAGATTGAGAGGATGAAAAAACTCAAAATATCCTTTGTTGCCGAATTTAGGGCAGTTTTGAATAAATATGCTGAAATGATAGAGGCTGAAATGACAGATGATGAAAGTTAACTCATCCGAAGAAAACGTCCTAGGCAAGAGCGTTAGGTTTTTAAAAGGGGTAGGACCCAAGAGGGCCTCCCTTTTGCTAAAACTAGGGGTAAGATCAATCGAGGATTTGCTTTTTTTCTTTCCCCGTCGCTATGAAGACAGAAGGAACGTAATGCCCATAGGGTTGCTTAAGCCTGGCACGTTCGCTACTCTTTTGGTAAGAATCGTGGGAGTAGAAAAAAGGACTACTAGGAGACGCAATTTAGATCTCACAATAGCTACAGTTACTGATGGAGCGGAAATAGCTCAGGCAATTTGGTTTAACAGGAAAAGGCTAGAAAACATCCTTACCCCTGGATCTGTTGTGGCTTTATATGGCAAGATTAAGGAAAACTTCGGTTTATTACAGATAATAAATCCTGAATTTGAGGTGATAGATTTAGAAGCGCCTTCAGAAGAAATGGGACGGATTGTGCCTGTTTATCCCCTCACAGAAGGATTGAGCCAGCGATGGTTGAGGCTTTTAATAAGGGAGGTACTTTCAGAATATCTGCCCTTTGTAGAAGAATTCATGCCCTCCGAGATTTTGCTACGAAATGAGTTATTGCCCCTCAAGGAAGCCATCTGGGGTTATCATTATCCTGATAGCGAAAAGCAGTGGGGCTTATGTCGCAAAAGGCTCGTTTTTGATGAGCTGTTTCTTCTTCAGCTTGGGTTGGCCTTGAAAAAGGAACAATTGGAAAAGGAGACTAATGCCCCAGTTTTACTTTGGCACGGTCCCCTACAGAGTGCTTTCATCAAAGAATGTTTAACCTTTAAACTCACTTGTGCTCAAGAAAGGGTTTTACGGGAAATAGCGGAGGATGTGTCAAAAAGCGTTCCTATGAATCGTTTGCTTCAGGGAGATGTAGGCTCGGGCAAAACCGTAGTTGCGGTGGCAGCGATGCTTGCCTCTGTGGATGCCGGATATCAAGCTGCAATGATGGTTCCGACCGAGGTTTTGGCCAAACAGCATTACACCAAAATAGTAAATTGGTTGTCTAGGTTAGATCTAAATGTTACTTTATTGACTAGCGCCCTAACTCCTCAAGAGAGAAAAGAAAGGTACGAAGATATCTGCGAGGGAAGATCGCATATCGTCATTGGGACACACGCTTTAATTCAAGAAGGGGTTGAATTCCAAAGGCTGGGTTTGGTAGTGATCGACGAACAACATCGTTTTGGAGTGTTGCAACGACGAACCCTGATGGACAAGGGCAGACATCCTCATACTTTAGTCATGACTGCTACTCCCATCCCGCGAACGTTGGCATTGACCGTGTACGGAGACCTTTCCATGTCCGTAATTGACGAACTGCCTCCAGGTAGGAACCCGGTTAGAACCCAATGGATAAGAAAAAATAAATTGCCCGCTCTTTACGAATTTATTAAAGCAAAATTATCCTCAGGCAATCAGGCCTATTGGGTGTGTCCTTTGATAGATGAAAGTGAATCCATAGAAGCGACTTCCGTGCAAGAACGCTATAAGTCTTTATGTCAGGAGTTTTCAAACTTCAGGGTAGGCTTGCTGCATGGTCGTTTGGAGGTTTTTGACAAGGACGAAGCTTACCAGGCCTTTGTGCGCCAGGAGATAGATTTGCTTGTGGCTACCAACGTAATAGAAGTGGGCATTGACGTGCCCAGCGCTAACATAATTGTAATAGAGGACGCATACAGATTTGGTCTGTCTCAGCTTCATCAGCTTAGAGGAAGAGTAGGACGCGGCAAAAGTCAGGGCTTTTGCTTTTTATTGGGAGAAGCTCCTACCCCTGAGGCTAGAAGGCGATTTAAGGTCTTGTGTTCTACCAATGACGGTTTTATAGTAGCTGAGGAAGATTTAAAACTGAGAGGGCCAGGTGCTTTTTGTGGAGTCAGACAGCACGGTATAACGGACTTTAAAGTCGCAGACCTCGTAAAAGATGTTGGCTTGTTGCATAAAGCCCGCACCGAAGCCCGAAATTTGACTTGCCTTGATCCCACCCTATTTCAATATCCAAATTTGAAAAAAAAGCTACTGTTGTCTTTGGGCGACGCCCTATCCCTGATCTTTACAGCATAGTATAATATTTGCTCATTAGTGCCAATTCACTTTATCATTTGTTTGAGTTGGGTCTTTAATCCTAATTTACTTTATATCTAATATGCTATAAAATGATATGCACAATAAAGAGGGGGTGATTGCAGTGGCTGAGAGGGAACAATTAGCTTCCAGATTAGGCTTTATATTGGTGTCCGCAGGATGTGCTATAGGTCTGGGAAATGTGTGGAGATTTCCCTATATTACCGGCCGATATGGTGGAGCAGCTTTTGTAATAGTTTATTTGATTTTTTTGGCCATCATGGGCCTTCCCATCATGGTATGCGAATTTGCCATGGGTCGAGCTAGCCGTAGAAATTTAGCCGGTGCGATGCTTGTCTTGGAGCCGCCTGGAACCAAGTGGCATATTTACGGTTATCTTGGTGTGCTTGGGAACATGATATTAATGATGTTCTATACTACTGTGACAGGTTGGGGCCTGGCCTATACTTATCATGTTGCGGCAGGTCACCTTTCCATGCTTTCTCCTGAGGAGGTGGGCGCCTTTTTTGGATCTTTTATATCCAATACTCCTAAACTGACCATGTGGATGGCCTTGGCTGTCGTCATCGGTTTTCTCGTTTGCTCGATCGGCCTTCAGGCGGGAGTTGAACGGGTTACCAAGATATTGATGTCCGGACTATTCTTATTGCTAATCGTTCTTATCGTGCGTTCCGTTACTTTGCCCGGCGCTGAAAAAGGCTTGGCCTTTTACCTTAAACCTGATTTTTCCAAGCTAAGTTGGGAAGCGGTTTATGCCGCCATGAGTCAGGCCTTCTTTACATTAAGCCTGGGCATAGGAAGCATGTTGATATTCGGAAGTTATCTGAGCAGAGAGAGGACGCTTGCCGGGGAATCGGTTTACGTGGTGATTCTGGATACCCTTGTAGCCCTGATGGCCGGATTGGTCATATTCCCGGCCTGCTTTGCCTTCGGAGTGGATGCCGGAGCCGGCCCCGGATTGATCTTCGTGACCCTTCCAAACGTATTTAACTCCATGATGGGCGGAAGGCTGTGGGGTACTCTTTTCTTCGTCTTTCTCTCCTTTGCCTCCCTCACCACGGTCATAGCCGTTTTTGAGCATCTTATCGCTTTCGTCATGGACGAGTGGAAGTGGAGCCGGAAAAAAGCTTCTTACATCGGCATACTTGTCATGTTCATAGCTTCCCTTCCCTGCGTTTTGGGGTTTGGCCCCTGGAGCGGATTTCAACCCTTTGGAGAAGGATCAGTAGTCCTCGACCTGGAAGATTTTATAGTAAGTTTTAACTTGCTTCCCATTGGTTCGCTTGTTTTTGTGCTCTTCTGCACTTCTAAGTACGGATGGGGGTGGGACAATTTCATAAGGGAGGCCAACACGGGCATAGGACCGAAATTCCCAGAGGGCTTGAGAGGTTATATGACTTATGTCTTGCCGGTAATTATCGCCGTTATATTGATCATGGGTTACATCCAGTTCTTTGGTTAATCAATGTAGGGGAGGTGAAAAAGAAATAGAGATGATTAAATTTGTTTATTTGATTGGCAAGAGTAAAACTTAAAAAAGGAGGAGAGGAGTATGGCAGAAGCTGGAAGAGAAAAGTTTTTAAAGCGGCGTCATATGATTTTTGCAGCAATTGGGTCAGCTGTCGGTTTGGGCAACGTCTGGCGTTTCCCATACATGTGTTATCAATATGGAGGCGCGGCCTTTTTGGTTGCTTACATCATAGGCATCTTTGCCATCGGGATTCCGTGGCTTCTTACCGAGTTTGGAATGGGGCATTATTTTCAAAAAGGGGCACCTGGCGTGTTTAACAGCATAGGTAAAAAATGGGAATGGGTAGGATGGTTTCCAAGCATATCGGCCTTTTTAATTGATACTTATTATTGCGTCATCATGGCTTGGACCCTAATTTACATGTTTAGTTCCATGACTTTAGCTTGGGGTGCCGGAGAAGCCGGCGCTCATCAGGCTGGGGATTATTTCTTCAAAACAGTGCTCAACCTTTCAGAGAGCCCGGGAGAGCTGGGTGGCTTGCAGTGGCCAATCGTAGGAGCTTTGGCCTTCACCTGGATCATAATTTATTTCGTGATATACCGGGGGGCCGAGATCGTAGGAAAGGTATCGGAAGTAGTCATGGTTCTGGCCTGGGTTTTGATTATAGCTATATTGATCAGAAGCTTAACACTGCCCGGAGCCGTGAAGGGGCTTAATTATTACCTCGATGTCGATTGGTCGGTCTTGAAGGGGCCGGGTGTTTGGTTTGCTGCCTTTAGCCAGATAGCTTTTTCGCTTTCCGTCGGCATGGCGGGAATGTATGCCTACGGACGTTTTATCGCTAGAAAGGGAGATATAACGAACAACACCGTTATTACCGTGTTTTGCGATACCAGCTTCGCCTTTCTGGCGGGGTTTGCGGTTTTTAGCACTGTCGGTTATATCATGCAGGCTTTGGGTGTATCCTTGCAAGAAGTGACCATTGCCGGCATAGGAGTAGCTTTTGTTACTTACCCCGTCGGTATATCTTTGATGCCTGCTTTAAATCGATTAACAGGCGTTTTATTCTTCCTCATGTTTTGGATAATAGGACTCAGCTCAGCATATTATTTGGCTTACGCCGGATACATAGTCCCAATGATGGATAAGTTCGGATGGGAGCGGAAAAAAGTCACTTTTTGGGGATGCCTAGTCGGATTTTTGATCGGACTTCTTTATTGTACTCAAGGAGGACTTTATTGGCTCGACATCGTTGACAGGACGGTGGCCTTCTATACCTTGCTCATAGGTGGCGCCATCGCTTCGCTGGTCGTAGGGTGGGTCTTTGGTGCCGATAAGCTTCGCGATCACGTGAATGCTACTTCCGATATCAAGGTAGGTCCCTGGATGGATTTTCTCATCAAGATTGTGGTTCCGGTAGGACTTCTTTTCGTCGTAGTTTACGGCGGTTTTATGCAGGACCTTAAGGAACCCTATGGTGGGTATGGGGGTTGGTCTAACTTCATTTGGATTATCATGGTGGCAGTCCTGATCGCTAGCTTCGTATTGCAAGGCATGAAGTCCAAGACAGAAATAAGCAAGCAAGAAGGAGGGGAGGTTAGATGACGAACGCTGCGATTGGAACAACCATATTCATGGCCGTAATTATCATAGGGGGGCTCGCTTTTTGCTTCAGTCGTATTGGCAAGGGGGGCGGAGAGTGGGAGGATTAAACCTGAAGGTTTTTCTCCTCACAAGTGTTAATAAATATAAAATGACATGAGTAAATCAAATAAATCGGGAAGGAAGATCTCCTTTCCCGATTTTTTAATGCGCCCAGCATGGTCGTTATCTTTAAGGCGAAGTTCTGGAGATGTGAAGAAAATGAGAAGTCATAGTTAAGAGACGAGAGCGGAGCTCCCTTTTTTGCTTGATTGGGTACCTGACTTTCACAATCGCACTTGTAGTATTATGAGACATTCTGTAAAATAATGCCCAGGATGTATTTTAAAAACTATTAAATTGCGATGATCTTTTAAAGCGCGTTATGGACATGTCTTGTACCTTGACAATTGAATGAGGGGTGATTTCTAAATGGGATTTGTCATGCTCTTATCGAGCGTGTTGGCTGGCGTGGTCGGTATTGCCGTTGGCTATTACGTTCGAAAAATACATGATGAAAAAAAGATTTTAAGCACGAAGAAAATTGCTGAACAGATAGTTGAAGAAGCAAAACGAGAGGCCGAAACTAAGAAGCGAGAAGTTCTTGCTGAGGCTAGAGAAGAAGCGCTGAGGATTCGACACGAATTGGAAAGAGAACTTAAAGAGCGCAGGAGCGAAATTCAGCGAGCCGAAAGAAGGCTTGAACAAAGAGAGGAAAGTCTCGACAGAAAACTTGAAAATTTAACGAAGAAAGAAGAAGAGCTAAAGGCCAAGTTGACGGAAGTCGAAAAGGCAAAACTGGAGGCCGAAAGACTTTTGCGGGAACGGATCGTTAAACTGGAGGAAGTCGCTGGACTTTCGCGAGAAGAGGCAAAAGAACTCCTACTTAAAGAGGTAGAAGAGGAAGTTTCTTCCTCTATTGGGTTGAAATTGAAGGAGTTGGAGGAAAATTTTAAACGTGAGGCCGATAAGAAAGCAAGGGAAATTTTAACCACAGCAATTCAACGGTGTGCCGTCGATCATACTTCTGAAGTTACGGTTAGTGTCGTACCATTGCCTTCCGATGATATGAAGGGCAGAATAATCGGCAGAGAAGGAAGGAATATCAGGGCCTTCGAAAGTTTGACAGGCGTCGATTTGATTGTGGATGATACGCCAGAGGCGGTGACACTAAGCTGTTTTGATCCTGTGAGGCGTGAGATTGCCCGTATTTCCCTGGAGAGGCTTATACTTGACGGAAGGATTCATCCGGCGCGCATTGAGGAGATCGTAGAAAAAGTGCGCAAGGAAGTTGACGAACATATGCTTGAGGCAGCCGAAAATGCTTTGCTCGAGGTTAATATAGAAGGTGTACATCCTGAGATCGTCAAGACCTTGGGGAGGCTTACCTATAGATCGAGTTATGGCCAAAATGCCTTGGCTCACAGCTTGGAAGTTGCTCACTTGGCTGGGGTGATGGCAGCAGAACTTGGGCTTGATGAAATGATCGCGAGAAGAGCAGGACTGTTGCACGATATCGGTAAAGCTATAGATTGCCAAGTGGAGGGCTCGCACGCTTTAATAGGCGCAGACCTTGCAAAACGATACGGCGAGTCGCAGGTCATAGTAAACGCGATTGCCGCTCATCACGAGGAAGAAGAGCCTAAAAGCGTGTATGCTGTCTTAGTACTTGCTGCCGATGCCGTAAGTGCTTCAAGGCCTGGGGCGAGGCGCGAAAGCATAGAAGCCTATATAAGAAGACTTGAAAAACTGGAAAATTTAGCTTCTTCCTTTACGGGAGTGGAGAAAGCATACGCCATCCAGGCTGGAAGGGAAGTGCGAGTCATGATATCTCCTGAAGCAGGAGATGACGGTACCATATATAAGATTGCATACGATATTGCTCGAAAGATAGAAGAAGACCTTAAGTACCCTGGCCAAGTCAAGGTAACAGTCATAAGGGAGCTCAGGGCCATTGAGTTCGCGAAGTAGGAATGTTGTCATGAGAGTGCTTTTTATAGGAGATATCGTTGGCAGACCAGGGAGAAGGACGCTTCAAAAGCTCTTGCCCAAGGTAAGAAACACTTATGGACCTTTTGATTTCGTCATTGCAAATGTGGAAAACTCTGCCGGTGGTTTTGGTATAACCCAAAAGGTATTAGACGATCTATTGGCAATGGGAATCGATTGCATGACGTCGGGCAATCACATATGGGACAAAAAAGAAGGTTTATCCCTATTGGATTCGGAACCCAAGTTGCTACGACCTGCCAATTATCCTCCAGGCTGTCCCGGCCGAGGAAGCGCAGTTTTGAAGTGCGGAGAGGGAAGGTTGTTAGTTTTGAACCTCTTGGGTCGAACATTTATGTACGACGTGGATTGCCCTTTTAGAAAGGCCGATGAAATCTTACAGGAGGCTTCAACCACCACCGTATTGGTGGATATTCACGCCGAGGCAACATCGGAAAAAAGAGCCTTAGCATTATATCTTGATGGGCGCGTATCGGTGGTCTTAGGCACCCATACCCATGTTGCGACGGCAGATGAAGAGATACTTGACAAAGGAACTGCCTTTATAACCGATGTGGGTATGACGGGAGGGCACGCCGGAGTTATTGGCATGAGGAAGGAATCGGTCATAAGTCGTTTTTTGACGTCAATGCCAGCTCGATTTGATGCGTGCAACGAGGATTTAAGGCTTAACGGCGTTTGTTTGGATATAGATGCGCTAACGGGCAAGGCTTTGAGCATTCGCAGAATTAGCGAGCAAGTGGATGAGAAAAACGATGAACTGGCAACGGACTCATAAGGGTTTCAGTTGCCCCGGGCGATAACGTCGAAAGCTTGTTGAATTGCTTGAATGAACGTTCGGCACAAAAGACGAAGCGGGGCCAAAATTCAATAGGTCCCGCTTTTTTACGCGTTTTAATGGAAGGTGAAGGAGGTAGAAATATGTGTCTGGCTGTTCCACATAGAATAGAAGAAATTTTGGATTCGCGCAGGGTAATTGCACGGGCGGGATCCTTGAAAGTGGAGGCAAGAACGGACTTGATCGATAGTGTAAATGTGGGCGATGTGGTTTTAGTGCACGCTGGTTTTATCATAGAAAAGTGCGAAGAAAAAGAGGGCCAAGAATTGGAAGAATTGTGGAAAGAAGTGTTGAAAGTTGCAGGAAAAAGGCACTCTTAGGGACAAAGCTGAATTACTTCAACGTGCTTTAGGATTTTTTGCCAAAGAGCCCATGACCTTCATGGAAGTTTGCGGCACACACACGGTTGCCATCTACAGGAGCGGATTAAGATCATTGCTTCCAAAAAACATTTCACTTGTCTCCGGGCCTGGCTGTCCCGTCTGCGTTACAGACCAAGGAGAAGTGGACGCGGCGATAAAGCTTGCCGAAAAAAAAGGTTTGGTTTTTGCTACTTACGGAGATATGATGCGCGTTCCCGGTACTAAAGGCTCTTTGCGAAATCTTAGGACTCAAGGAGCTGACGTTCGGGTGGTGAGATCCTGCGATGAGGCGTTGGACCTAGCTTTGAAAAATCCAACGAAGGAAGTTGTCTTTTTAGGTGTTGGATTCGAGACGACAGCTCCCTCTACGGCTGCTATCATTTTAGAGGCAGAAGAGAAAAAGGTCCGAAACTTTTCCGTTCTTTGTTTTCATAAACTTGTTCCGCCGGCATTGCGGCTTCTTGCTGAGTCAGGAGAACTGAAGGTGGACGGTTTTTTGCTGCCGGGGCACGTAAGTGTTGTCCTAGGCATAATGCCCTATGAATTTTTGCCCAGAGATTTTAAAATATCCTGCGCGATTGCGGGATTTGAACCCCTAGATATCATGGAAGGTTTGGTGGAACTAGCTAGACAAGTTCACGATAAGGACCCCAAGGTTAGTCTGCTTTATGCTAGGGCAGTAAGGCCAGAGGGAAACACCCGAGCCAAAAAGTTTATAAGACAAGTCTTCGATGAAGCGGATGCCAGATGGCGAGGACTTGGGAAGATTAAAAATTCTGGGTTACGGTTAAAGCCCGAATTTGCCCGCTTCGATGCCATTACGAGGTTTGATTTAGACATCAAAGAAGTTCCCTTGCCCTCTGGTTGCAAATGCGGTGAAGTATTGATGGGCAAATTAAGGCCGGAGGAGTGTCCCTTGTTTTCGATTCGTTGCACTCCCGATGATCCGGTAGGTCCATGTATGGTATCTAGCGAAGGCAACTGTGCTGCTTGTTATAAGTATTCTTATAAGGTGATGCGATGATGTTTATAGAATTAGGACATGGTAGTGGTGGCAGGCCAACTCAACAACTTATCAAAGAAATATTAAATATATACGGCAATCAGAGCAATAAGGATATGGAAGATTGCGCCTTGATTGAAAATGGCATTGGCGTCACAATTGATGGTTTTACCGTAAGTCCGAGATTTTTCCCTGGGGGAGACATTGGCAAGCTTGCAATATGTGGCAGCACTAACGATCTAGCAGTAAGAGGAGTTAAGCCACTTTATTTAGCTATGGGCATTCTCATAGAAGAAGGATTACTGAAGGAAGAATTGTTAAAAGTCATCGAGAGCGCCTATCGCGTAAGCAGGGATCTGGATGTTAAGCTCATTGCTGGTGATACTAAAGTTTTGCCCAGGGGCCAGGCGGATGGCATGTATATAACTTGTTGTGCCTTAGGAGAAGTCCTTACTGACAACCACTGGGGAATTAAAAATCTATCCCCGGGCGACTCTTTAGTCGTTACTGGTCCTATAGGACAACACGGTGCTTTAATATCGGCCCTTCACTACGGCCTTGAGGTGGATGAATTGATAAGCGATTGCAAGCCTTTGTGGCCACTTATGGAACCCTTAACCGGCATACCAGGCGTTAAGTGCGCAAGGGATTGTACGCGAGGCGGTTTAGGGACTGTCCTGTGCGAATGGGCTGAAGGATCCAACCTCGGCATAGAGATCGAGGAGGAACTCATACCAGTAAATTCAGAGGTAGTATCCGTAGCCGATGTTTTGGGTTTTGATGTGTTGCATTTGGCTTGCGAGGGTACGGCGGTTCTTGCCGTAGATCCGGATTATTTAAGAGAAGTTCTTTCGTCTTTGAAAAAGGTCGCCCCCCATTGTTCTGTCATAGGTAAGGTTACAGAAGATCATGCCGGGATCGTGGGGCTTAAGACAAAAATAGGAGGCATGAGGGTGATCGATATGCTTGTTGGAGAGATGGTGCCGAGGATATGTTAGTGCCTAAAGTGGTCTTGTGGATAAAAGCATGCTTGACCCTTTGAAATCATATATATAAAATGTTAGATGGAAGAATGCACATTCCGGATGAGCATCGCAAGAGATGTCTTGCCTTCTGGGCGAGAAGCCGAAGGTGTAAGGAAAAAGTCCTAATCTCTCAGGCAAAAGGATTGCGATGTGACGGGGCCCTGGAAAAGACCTTTGAAGGTCTGCCAAAGGGGCAAGCCCGATGAAAAGCGGCGAATCCCCGAGGGTAAAGAGGACAGGGGCCAAATTAACCGAATGGAGGGGAGGTTTGGCTAATGTCCTCCTCGTATTATCTTATATCCAATAATCCGCGAATAAGAACCCTTCCCAGGTGCATCTACGTAGAAGGATTTGTTTTAGATGTGCTGGTAGCTGCTCGTGATAAGGTGCACGTGGGATACAAAATTTTATCTCATCCCTTATCTGGGAATATAGCTCCTTCGATGAGGATTTTTATGACAATTATCCTTGCTCAATCCCCCTTTGAAGGTCATTTCACTGATATAGAATCGCTTAATGTAATTGAAAGTGCCTTAGAATTTTGCAAAGATCAAAGTCTTTCAAACATCAAGCTTGATCAGAAAGTTCTGGAAGATATGCAATACCTTGACGAACAGTTGATCATGCCCGTACTTTGTCGGTATGGGATCGTATCAAAACAGGAGGTGTGTTTAATTGATAGAGGTAAATAAGGACAATTTTGAATCGGAAGTTCTGCAAAGTGAATTACCGGTAGTTGTAGATCTCTGGGGACCAAAATGCGGTCCGTGCCTTGCGTTGATGCCTCAGGTGGAGGAGCTTGCCTCTCAATATGAAGGTAAAGTTAAGTTTTGTAAACTTAATGTGGCCGAGAACCGCCGTTTGGCAATTAGTCTAAAGGTCATGGGGGTCCCGACGTTCCTATTTTATCAAGGAGGGGAATTGAAGGATAGAATTACGGGAAATGAAGTTACAATAGAGGCGATAAAAGAGCGAGTGGAAAAGATATTGCAGTAGTTAGTAATTTTAAAAATGAAAAGGAGGTGTGTGTTAGTGAGGCTTGAATTACACAAAGTCAAAATAAAGGACATTAAATGGGGAAATACCACCAAAGTTGAAGACAACGTCCTTTATATTAACCAAGAAGAAATAAGTTCCTTGCTTTCTAAAGACGATCGCTTTGAATCCGTCGAAGTGAATTTGGCTCGTCCTGGAGAAAAGGTTCGCATCGTGCCGGTTAAAGACGTAATAGAGCCCAGATGTAAAATTGAGGGTGAAGGAGACGTTTTTCCTGGCTTCATTGGAGACGTGGAAGGAGCCGTAGGAGAGGGAAAGACCTTAGCTCTCGTCGGAGCAGCAGTGGTCACTTGTGGTAGAATAGTAGGCTTTCAAGAAGGCATAATAGATATGTCTGGGCCGGGGGCGGATTATACCCCTTTTTCCAAGATAAATAATGTGGTCTTGGTCTTTACTCCAAGGGCGGGTATTGAAAGGCATGACTATGAAGCTGCTTGCCGCGTAGCCGGGTTAAAGGTTGCTCACTTTTTGGCCACAAAGGCTAAAGATGTGTCTCCAGATGAAGTGTCTGTATACGAACTTGAAGAGATTACAAAAAGATCCAAGGAACTTGAAAAACTCCCTAAAGTGGCCTACATCTATATGTTGCAATCGCAGGGGTTGCTTCATGATACCTACGTGTATGGGGTAGATGCAAAAAAGATACTGCCTACTTTAATTCACCCTAATGAAGTTTTTGACGGTGCGATAGTATCGGGAAACTGCGTATCGGCTTGCGACAAAAATAGTACCTATGTTCACCAAAATAACCCGGTAATAGAGGCATTATTCAAGCGTCATGGCGAGAAAATAAACTTTATAGGCTGCATAATAACAAACGAAAATGTCACGTTAGAGGATAAAAAGAGAAATTCCTCTTACTCAGTAAAACTTGCCAGGATGTTGGGTGTCGACGGTGTAATCATTACTGAAGAAGGATTCGGCAATCCCGATACAGACCTCATCATGAACTGTAAAAAGGCAGAACTCGCTGGTATAAAAACAGTTCTGATCACAGACGAATATGCGGGTAGAGATGGAGCGAGTCAATCTCTTGCCGATGCGTCGCCGGAGGCCAACGCTGTAGTAAGCGTCGGAAATGCTAACCCTATTGTAAAGTTGCCGCCCATGGAAAGGGTGATTGGTTTTAGTGAATATGTTGACATTATAGCTGGAGGATTTTCCGGAAGCTTAAAGGATGACGGTTCCATCGAGGTCGAATTGCAGGCGATAACTGGAGCTACCAACGAGCTTGGTTTTACCTGTTTCTCGGCCGAGACCAGATAAAATAAAATGGGAGGTGTAATAAGCTATGGCAAAGGGCAAATTGGCCGGTAAAAAGTTGATTCTCCTTGGCGAAAGAGATGGCATTCCTGGCCCTGTCATGGAGGCCTGCTTGAAGGATAGTGGCGCAGAAACAGTGTTTTCCGTGACCGAATGTTTCGTCTGAACGGCCGCGGGAGCCATGGACCTGCAGAACCAACAGCGCGTGAAGGATGTTGTTGAGAAATATGGAGCTGAGAATGTAATAGTTATACTTGGAAGCTCCGATCCTGAAGGCGCCGAAATTTACGCAGAGACCGTGACAAACGGTGATCCGACTTACGCAGGTCCTTTGGCGGGAGTCCCGTTGGGACTCGCAGTTTACCACATTTTTGAGCCAGAAATTAGGAAAGAAATAGATCCGGCAGTTTGGGAAGAACAGATGGAAATGATGGAAATGGTCTTGGATTCCGAGGCCCTGTCTCAAGCAGTTGCAAATATGCGCGAGCAATATAGCAAGTACACATTAGAGTAGCAGCAAGAGATAGGGGGGATAATTAGTGGCTTATAGAGTGGTCCATTATATAAACCAGTTTTTTGCCGGTATAGGTGGCGAGGAAAGGGCAGATTATCCTCCGGAACTTCGCGAGGGCGTTGTGGGCCCTGGCCAGGCTTTGCAGGCAGCTTTAGGAGAAGAGGCTGTTGTGGTTGCTACCTTAGTCTGTGGAGATGATTATTTCGCGGAACATACGGAGGAAGCTGTCGATAAGATCATCGGGCTATTGGAAAGCTATCGCCCAGATGCCTTAGTTGCAGGTCCTGCTTTCAACGCCGGGCGTTATGGGATGGCATGTGGTGCCCTATGCGATGCCGTGAGCAAAAGGTTGGGCATACCAGTTGTTACTGCCATGTATCCAGAAAATCCAGCCGTAGAAATTTACAGAAAAGATTTATACATCGTAGAAACCTCTGATAGCGCTAGGGGCATGCGCGATGCCATACCTAAAATGGCGCGTTTGATACTAAAACAGTTAAAGGGCGAACCCTTAGGGCGTCCCGAAGAAGAAGGCTACATAGAGCGGGGCATACGTGTCAATATCTTTCGTGACCGAATAGGTGCGGAGCGAGCCGTTGACATGCTCATAAAAAAATTGAAAGGCGAGGATTTTGCAACCGAGTATCCTATGCCTTCCTTCGATCGCGTTCCTCCGGCACCAGCAATAAAGAACATAAGGGAGGCTAAGATTGCCCTCGTCACATCTGGGGGTATAGTCCCAAAGGGAAACCCCGATAGGATCGAAGCTTCAAGCGCCACTAAATATGGTGAATACAGCATAGCAGGTCTCGAAAACCTTACGCCCGAAACTCATGAGACAGTTCATGGCGGTTATGATCCGACTTATGCTAACGACGATCCAGACAGAGTGCTGCCATTAGATGTAGCCAGGGAACTTGAAAAAGAAGGCGCCTTTGGCTCACTCCACGATAAATACTATGCAACTGTCGGTAACGGCACGCCAGTCGCTTACTCCAAGATGTTTGGCGAGGAAATCGCCAAAAAGTTGAAAGAAGCTGACGTTGACGGAGTGATACTTACCTCTACTTGAGGGACTTGTACTCGTTGCGGTGCAACGATCGTGAAGGAACTTGAACGAGCTGGCCTACCCACCGTCCACGTATGTACTATTGTCCCCATTTCGCAAACAGTGGGAGCAAACAGGATAGTACCCGCTGTGGCTATACCGCATCCCTTGGGCGATCCCACCAAGCCCCTTGAGGAAGAGAAGGCAATAAGGCGTCGTTTGTTGCTCAAGGCCCTAGAAGCTTTGCAGGCTGATATTGAGGAACAAACTATTTTCGGAAATTGATGAATGTCGTAGCGTTAAAGGGGCCAAAGAATTAAATCTTTGGCCCCTTTTGTGAACTTTTGTAAGATTGAACAGTCATTTTGACAAGAGGAGCGTGCATGATCACATGCGAAAAGTTGCGATAAAAGAGTATGCTTATTGCCTCAATCACACGCCTGAATTAGCTTATCACTATGGCAATACGCCTTTTTGGGAGAGAAAGATTAAGGGAGAATCAGAGTTTCTGCTTTCTCTGTCAAAGTCCATACGAACCTACGACGAAGCCATCGGTTACGCACCAAATCAAGCTTTTATTGGAGGAATATCCCTTGAAGAATTAGAGGCACATCAAACGCCCTGGTATCAAAACCCGTTAAAGGACGTTTCGCGTTACGGTACATTTGGAGAGATAATGCCTGAGGATGAGTTTCTCGGTTTGATGGATATCTGCGATGTCTTTGATATCATTTGGTTGGAGCAGTCTTTTTCTAAAAAAGTTGAAGATAAACTTCAGGCGCATCCGTTGATGAATTCAAGCATTTTGCAGCGTTTGGAGAAGGGGCATATTTTCGAGGAAATTGAAAAGGAAATAAGGGAAGATGGAGCTGTGCCGCTTTATTCGGGGGGCGAAATTGTTGGATGTTGCAGAAAGGCCCATGAGTTTGACGAGTGCTTATCATCTTATGTATTGCTCGAGAATATTGCCTGCAAAGCGGGCGGTGTTTTAGCCTTGCTGCATTTATTGAAACGAGCGAACATGAAGCCAGAGGAAGTGGATTTCATCATTGAATGTTCAGAAGAAGCAGCCGGCGACATGAATCAAAGAGGTGGGGGGAATTTTGCTAAATCCATAGGCGAGATTGCTGGTTGCAGCAACGCTAGCGGATGTGATATACGGGGCTTTTGTGCAGGTCCGGTTTATGCCTTGGTGGACGCAGCAGCACAAGTAGCCTCGGGCGTGAGGGAAAACGTAGTAGTATTGGCGGGTGGGGCCCTTCCTAAGCTTTATATGAACGCGAGAGATCATGTCAAAAAAGGCATGCCAGCATTGGAGGACATGTTAGGCAATTTTGCCGTGTTAATTGCCCCCGAAGATGGAGAGTCCCCAGTAATGAGGCTTGACGCCGTAGGAAAACATTCCATAGGAGCGGGAGCATCTCCACAAGCCATAACGGAAGCGTTGGTTTACAAGCCACTGAAACGCATAGGTTTAGGATTTCTGGATGTGGACAAATACGCTGCAGAATTACAAAATCCAGAAATTACATTGCCGGCAGGAGCAGGCAATGTTCCTGAGGCGAACTTTAAAATGATCGCTGCTTTGGCCGTTATGAAAAAGGAACTTGATAAAGCGGGTATGACTGATTTTATAAAAACTCGCGGAATGCCCGGCTTTGCACCGACCCAAGGCCACATCCCTTCAGGTGTGCCGTTTATAGGTCATGCTTGCGAAAATATAAAAAATGGCAAGATGAAACGAGCCATGATCATCGGAAAAGGAAGCTTATTTTTGGCTCGTTTAACTAATCTTTCTGATGGAGTGTCATTCATGATAGAGGCTCCATTGCCAGCAGTTGAAGAAAAAGTAGAAACCCTTACCAAGGAAGAAATAAAGGACACGATTCTTGAAGTGCTTGCCGATATCGCTGAATCCCTGAAGGGTGCGAATGCGAAGTGAGGTCCGAGAGGTGAAGTATAGTGGAGGAGTCTAAAGTGAAAAAAATCATTGGCGAGGCATTAGATGAGATTGTGAGAGCAGCAAAGGGAAGCGGTGAGCTTGTTCCTATAGGTTTAATGAGCAGCGGAAGCGAACTGGGCTCAAATGAGTTAGCCTTGGGAGGCAGGCTTGCGCAAGAGCAATACCGCTTCATCAAGGTTGTAATGATAGGCCCTCGAATTGAAGGTTTCAGCGACCTTGAATGGATAGAGACCGACGATTGTGAAGCTGACATTCAAAAGGCCATGGAAGAGGCCTTAAGGGAAGGTCTCATAAAGGGAGCGGTAGCTCTTCACTATCCTTTTCCTTTGGGGGTTGCAACCGTTGGAATGATATACACTCCTGCGAAGGGAAGACCCCTAATAATTTCGACTTCGACCGGTACCACCTCGACCGATAGAGTGGAAGCAATGATCTTGAACGCTATTTATGGCACAGCTGTAGCTAAGGCAAGGAACATCGAATACCCGAAGGTCGGTATTTTAAATGTGGATGGGGCACAGATTGTTTACAGATCCCTAAAGCGACTGGAAGAAAATGGGTATGAGATCACATTTGGCAGTACTGTGAGGCAAGAGGGAGGGTCTATCCTGAGGGGAAACGATCTTATAGCTGGCTCGGTTGACGTTTGTGTCACCGATACTTTGACGGGAAATGTCTTAGTCAAGGTATTTAGCGCCTACAACACGGGTGGAAATTATGAGTCGCTTGGTTGGGGGTACGGCCCCTCGGTTGGTGAAGATTGGCCTTACGTTATTTCCATCATTTCTCGAGCCTCAGGGGCTCCTGTCGTTGCAAATGCGATTCATTTTACGGCTGAAGTTGCTTTAGCCGGTTTACCGTCATTGGTCAAACGAGAAGTGACAATGGCAAAAGATGCAGGCCTTGAAATAGTGTTGGCGGAACTTCAGGGCAAGAAGGAAGAGAAAGAAGTTGAGATTGAACCTCCAAAGCCGGAGCCAACTGACGAGGAAATCCAAGGCATAGATGTATTGACCATTGAGGATGCCGTAAAAGTGCTTTGGTCTCATGGCATTTATGCAGAATCAGCCATGGGTTGCACTGGTCCGGTTATAAAGGTACCGTCTCGCTTTCTCGTTGAAGCGAAGCAACTTTTAAAAGAAGAGGGTTATTTATGAGCAAAAACAAACTTTACGCTCATGTCGTACGGCTTTTCCTTTGAATGTTTGTAGGACTTAGGTCGCATAAAAATAACGGAAGGAGTATTGCAATACTCCTTCCGTTATTTTTATGGAAATGGTATAATGCAAGCGTTCAATTTAGTATACCAATATACTAAATAGGGGGTGATATAAACATCCTAGTAGGATAGAAGATCTTTTTGTTAGCCCTGAGAGTCAAAGTCAGTTTGATGAGGAGGGAGAGCTAGGTATGGAATTATTGCTACAGATTAACGGCGTGGTAAATTCTATAGTATGGGGACCTTGGATGTGTGCCTTTTTGGTTGGCACAGGTGTTTATTTGACGATTATATTGGGTGTACCCCAGATACGTTATTTTACCCTTTCTTTTAAGAACGTATTTTCAAAGGGCGCAGTGAGGGGCTATGGCGAGGAAGGGACCATATCTCCCTTTGCAGCGCTAGCTACGGCTCTTGCTGGGACCCTGGGGTCTGGCAACATCGCAGGGGCTGCCACGGCTATTCACTTGGGAGGCCCTGGCGCGGCCTTTTGGATGTGGGTTAGCGCGATATTTGGGATGACTACAAAAATGGTAGAAGTTATTTTGGCGACCCGTTTTAGGGAAAAAGACGAAGCGGGAAACTGGCGTGGCGGCACAATGTACGTATTAAGGGCGGCCACGGGGCAAAAGTGGTTGGCCTGGCTTTTTGCCCTCTTTGCAGCACTGGCAGCCTTCGGAATTGGCAATATGACCCAAGCCAATTCTAGTGCAGAAGCAGTAAAACTAGGTTTTGGCGTCCCTCATATATATACTGGAATAGCACTTGCTTTTTTAACGGCCCTGGTTGTAATTGGTGGCCTAAAAAGCATAGCTAACGCTACCGTCATCATAATTCCTTTTATGTCTGTATTGTACTTTGCTGGAGGCGTGATACTCCTTGTGATAAATATGGACAAATTGCCTGCTGCTTTTGGGGCTGTATTTCGTTATGCCTTCCATGATCCTATGGCAATGCCTGGAGCCGTGGCCGGGTGGACATTAAGGCAAGCATTAGTAAAAGGCACCGCTAGAGGTATCTTTTCAAACGAAGCTGGTTTAGGGTCGGCCCCGATGGTGCACTGTACAGCCATAACGGATCATCCCGTGCGTCAGGGAACAATGGGTATTTTTGAGGTATTTTTGGATACTATAATTATATGCACAATCACTGTTATAAGCATTATTGCCACGGGAACTCTCACTGGTCGACCTGAGCTTACAGGAGCTCAATTAACCTTAACCGCCTTTAGTACCGTTTGGGGCAATATAGGTATGATATTTGTGGCTATCTCTCTTGCCCTTTTTGCCTATTCGACGGTGCTTGCATGGTACTGGTACGGTGAGACAGGAGCGACCTATATATTGGGAGTAAAGGTGATTCCTTACTATAAGGCTCTTTGGATCATCTGCATAGTTCTTGGCGCTTGGGGTGGAAGTGAGTTTTTACGGAACATTTGGGACTTTGCCGATACTTTAAATGGCCTGATGGCTATACCAAACCTAATAGCTTTATGGTGGGTGTCTGGTGAGGTGCGGCGGTTAGTGAGAGATTTTGATGCCAAACGAGCTCGTGGTGAGCTGGCATAGGCGCCAATGCAAAAAAGGGGGCCCTTAGGGCCCCCTTTTTCTTTTTCATCCCGGGGTATCCAGTTATTTGGGGTCCGGGATACAAATATTTTACGCCACCCCCACGCAAGTCTTCATGTATATTTTACTAAAATATATTGTATAATAAATAAAATATTGTATAATTAACGTTGAAGTAGTAGCTTTATTTAAATCATTTAAAAAAGAGGCATTTTTAAAAATGGATTTAGGTTATCCGAAAATGATAAAGGATAACATTTCCAGGATGTAGCTTACCCTCTACAACCGCTAGAAGTGATGTGGCATTTTGAATCGGATAGACGAAAATTACGTGCAAATATCGTACTGCTAAAAACCACCATCATTACAATGTTAGTTTTACTCCCGGAAAAATCAAAAGAGAGTTGATCTTTCACCAGCTCATTTTCAAATGCTTAGTTGAACCATTAAGTCGATAATTTAGATGAATGAAAATTTTAATTTTTGCGACTTTTTAAAATCCCTGCTCAAGGAGGTGACGTGATCTTCATAAAACAAAGCAGAAGCTTTATTGGTTCTTTGTGCTCTAATTCTACCTAATAAGCAAGGAGGGCGAGAATATGGAGGTTTTATTGCAGATTAACAGCGTGGTAAATTCTATAGTATGGGGGCCTTGGATGTGTGCCTTTTTGCTTGGCACGGGAGTTTATTTGACGATTATATTGGGTGTACCCCAGATACGTTATTTTACCCTTTCTTTTAAGAACGTATTTTCAAAGAGCGCAATGAGGGGCTATGGCGAGGAAGGGACCATATCTCCCTTTGCAGCGCTAGCTACGGCTCTTGCTGGGACCCTGGGATCTGGCAACATCGCAGGGGCTGCCACGGCTATTCACTTGGGAGGCCCTGGCGCGGCCTTTTGGATGTGGATAAGTGCGCTCTTTGGCATGACTACAAAAATGGTCGAAGTTATTTTGGCGACCCGTTTTAGGGAAAAAGACGAAGCAGGCAACTGGCGCGGAGGGTCTATGTACGTATTAAGGGCGGCCACGGGGCAAAAGTGGTTGGCCTGGCTTTTTGCCCTCTTTGCAGCACTGGCAGCCTTCGGAATTGGCAATATGACCCAAGCCAACTCTACTGCCGAGGCGGTAAATTTGGGTTTTGGCGTCCCTCATATATATACTGGAATAGCACTTGCTTTTTTAACGGCCCTGGTTGTAATTGGTGGCCTAAAAAGCATAGCTAACGCTACCGTCATCATAATTCCTTTCATGTCCGTGCTATATTTCGTTGGTGGCTTAGTCTTGTTTTTAATGAACATGGATAAATTGCCGGCTGCTTTTGGTGCAGCATTTCATTATGCCTTCCATGATCCTATGGCAATGCCAGGTGCCATTGCCGGATGGTCCGTGAGACAGGCAATGATAAAGGGCACCGCCCGGGGCATCTTTTCAAACGAAGCTGGCCTTGGGTCGGCCCCGATGGTGCACTGTACAGCCATAACGGATCATCCGGTCCGTCAGGGGACCATGGGCATTTTCGAGGTATTTTTGGACACATTTGTGGTATGCACTGTAACAGTTATAAGCATCATTGCCACGGGAACTCTCACTGGTCGACCTGAGCTTACAGGAGCTCAATTGACCTTAACCGCCTTTAGTACCGTTTGGGGCCGCACAGGCGCGATGTTTTTGGCAGTTTCTCTTGCCCTTTTTGCCTATTCGACGGTGCTTGCATGGTACTGGTACGGTGAGACAGGAGCGACCTATATATTGGGAGTAAAGGTGATTCCTTACTATAAGGCTCTTTGGATCATCTGCATAGTTCTTGGCGCTTGGGGTGGAAGTGAGTTTTTACGGAACATTTGGGACTTTGCCGATACTTTAAATGGCCTGATGGCTATACCAAACCTAATAGCTTTATGGTGGGTGTCTGGTGAGGTGCGGCGGTTAGTGAGAGATTTTGATGCCAAACGAGCTCGTGGTGAGCTGGCATAGTAACTGAGACAAAGGAGGAGACTTTAAAGCCTCCTCCTTTGTCTTTTATTAGGAGGGGGTGCTTGGGTTGAATTTAAGACCTACGAGGTATGAAGTTAACCTGAAAAATTTACAATATAACTTTATTAACATAAGGAATTTCGTCGGACCAGAGGCACAAGTAATATCGGTGGTGAAGGCGAATGGTTATGGAATGGGAATTGCCAGGATCTCAAAGGCTTTAGTGGAAGCTGGTTGTCAGAGGCTTGCCGTCGCTACACCCGATGAGGCCGTAAGTTTACGGGAAGCAGGTATCCAAGAACCCGTGCTTGTCCTTGGTCCCTCACCCCATGAAGCTGCAGAATATTATGTCAGATATGATATAGCTGCAGCATTGACCGATATGTCCTTTGCGCATACAGCAAGCCGGACAGCAGAAAAACAAGGTAAACTAGCACGCCTTCACCTAAAAATTGACACAGGCATGGGGAGAATTGGCTTTTTGCCCGAAGAATTGGCGAAAATATTGCCGGAACTAAAAAGCTTGCCTTGTCTCGATATTGAGGGAGTTTTTACTCACTTTGCTACGGCCGATGAGCCTAACCTGGATTATACTCATTGGCAGTTTAAAAGATTTGCTAAAGCCCTGGACATATTGGAGGAATATGGAATTAAAACTAGGTTGCGCCACGTTTGCAACAGTCCGGCGACACTCAATACCCCAGACTATCATTTGGATGCTGTTAGGCCTGGGTTGATATTATATGGAATGTGGCCGTCTGAAACATGCAACAGGCCCTTCGAGCTAAAGCCTGTCTTTCAGATCAAGACTGAAGTGGCTGTTTTGAGGACATTGCCGTTGGGAAGCGGTGTGGGTTACGGATTGCGCTATATGACTCGAGGGGAGGAAAAGATAGCCGTTTTGCCCATAGGATATCACGATGGCTATCCGCGCAACCTTTCCATGAAGGCAAGCGTTTTAGTAAGGGGAGTGCGTGCTCCCATAGTAGGAAGCATTTGTATGGACCAAATGATGGTAAACGTTACCCACATACCGGACGTAAATGTGAAAGACGAAGTAGTGCTCCTAGGAAGTCAGGGAGAAGAACGCATAACGCCAGAGGAGATAGCTAGCTTGCTGGGAACCATGAATTACGAGATACCTAATTTGTTTACTCCGCGAGTCCCTCGTGTATATTTGTGAGAATTTTGTGAGAATATATTGTATAATTAAAGTCGAAGTGATAGTTTTATTTATCTCAATTAAAAAGGGGGCATTTTTTAAATGAGGATAGGCTGTCCGAAGGAGGTAAAAGATAACGAGTTCAGGGTGGGGCTTACTCCAGCAGCCGCAAGGAGTTATGTTGATGCCGGACATGAAGTGGTGGTAGAAAAAGGTGCCGGTACTGGTTCAGGAATTACTGACGAAGAATATAAGGCTGCCGGGGCTAAAATATTGGACACGGCTAAAGAGGTTTGGTCTACTGCTGACATGATCGTAAAGGTTAAAGAACCGCTTCCCCAAGAATACGATCAAATGCGTGAGAACCAGTTAATTTACACTTATTTTCACTTTGCTGCAGATGAGACGTTGACTAAAGCCTGCCTGGACAAAAAGATAGTAGCTGTAGCTTACGAGACCGTTCAAGAAGCCGATGGCTCGTTGCCTTTGTTAAGACCGATGAGCACCATTGCCGGGCGCATGGCCTGTTTAATGGGAGCTTACTACCTGGGGAAGCCTCATGGGGGTATGGGATTGCTTCCCACGGGCGTTCCGGGAGTTGCTCCAGCCAATATATTGGTAATTGGCGGCGGAGGCGTGGGAAGCAATGCCGCGAGAGTTGGCGCCGGACTTGGTGCAAAGGTGACCATACTTGATGTAAATCCGAAGGTTCTTGAAAATTTGACTCAAATCATGCCTCCAAATGTGTTTCCTCTGTTTAGCGATAGCCATACCTTGGAAGCAGAGTTAAAAGAAGCAGACATAGTAGTAGGTGCTGTGTTAATACCTGGTGCAAAAACGCCAAAGCTGGTTCGCAAAGAACATTTGAAGCTAATGAAGCCAGGTTCCGTGATCGTAGACGTGGCGATCGATCAAGGTGGATGTGCTGAAACTTCGAAACCAACAACTCACTCTGATCCCGTATTCGTGGTAGATGGCGTGGTTCACTACTGTGTCGCAAATATGCCTGGGGCTTATTCCAGAACTGCCACCTTTGCTCTCAGCAACAATACCATACGATACGGACTACAGATTGCCAATAAAGGTGTAGAGCGTGCCTGCAGGGAAAATCCAGCGCTTTCGAAGGGATTAAACATGTATAAAGGCGTTATTACCTATAAACCCGTGGCAGAAGCCTTTGGCATGGAAGATTTGTATAAGCCTGTAGAAGAAGTCATATAAAAAGCTGCTTCCTCATAACCCGATAGGTTGTCAAAAGGCGGAAGTTATGCGACTTCCGCCTTGATTTATCCAGCCTTCGCCCGCCATGGCAAGAGATATGAAGAGGTTGCAATAGCCTTTGGTTGCTGGTATAAGGTATGCGTTAACTTTAGTTTGCTGTTTTGTCTATGGATAAAATGTTCAAGTCAATTGTTCTTAATTTTTTTCTGTTGGAGGTAGCCATATGAAAGAATTGCTTTTTTCCCTCACTCATTTTCCTAAAGATGAATTGGATGAGGCGGAGTTAGCGGCTTTCCGCCGTGCTGCTAAAACGTGCCGAGGTTGGATCCTGACAATGACTACGGCAGCAAATAGTGGACATCCCGGAGGTTCCATGTCAAGCATCGAGATGTATTTGCTGACCTATGCCGTTTCGGATTTGCGCAGACAAAACGCCGATGACATAAATAGAGACTTTATCGTCATTAGCCATGGTCATACTGCGCCCGCTGCCTACTCAACACTTGCCTATCTTGGATTCTTTGACCCTACAGAACTTTTGGGAAATTTTAGGCGAGTTGGGAGCCCTTTTCAGGGTCACGTTGAGCGCTCCGTGCGTGGCATAGATTGGGCGAGTGGAAATCTGGGACAAGGATTAGCCGCAGGCGTGGGTTATGCCTTAGCGCAAAAGAAAAGACAAAACAACGGTCACGTATTTGTTTTGATGGGAGACGGCGAACAGACTAAAGGACAAGTGTCCGAAGCGCGAAGAATCGCCGTGAAAGAAGGCTTGGATAACATCACGGCCCTGATAGATTTTAATCATATTCAAATCAGTGGTTTCGTTGAAGAGGTCATGCCCGTTCAATATAAAAAGCTGTGGGAAGTTGATGGTTGGCAAGTATATGAATGCGATGGGCATGACCCTTCGAATATTTACTCTGCTCTGAAAAAGGCATACGAGGACCAAAGACCAAGCGTGGTGTTTTGTAACACCATTATGGGCAAGGGGGTCTCTTTCATGGAAGCCATTCCTGATTTTCATGGCAGGGCGCTGAGCAAGGAACAATATGTGAAAGCAATGGAAGAGCTAGGAGAAGACCCATCGATGTTAGAGGATGCGTTAAGAGCGCGAAAAGGTCCTCTGCCTAATGGCAGGGCTGTTTATCCCACGTCCTTGCCCATTGAAGTAGGTACTCCTTTTGTTTACCCTCCAACCGCCAAAATGGATAACAGGAGTGCTTTCGGTAAAGCTTTGGCAAACATTGGAGACTTAAATTACGGAAAGCCGGTACCCGTTTTGGTCTTTGATTGCGATTTGGCTTCTTCCGTTAGAGTGGATGAATTTGCAAAGAAGTGTCCTGATTGGTTTATAGAAACTGGAATTCAGGAGCACGCTACAGCTACTGTAGCAGGTGCATCGTCTTGTGGGGGCGCAGTGAGCGTTTGGGCCGATTTTGGTGTGTTTGGGCTTTCTGAAGTATACAACCAGCAACGGCTGAACGATATCAACAGGACCAACCTCAAGCTTTTTTTGACACATGTGGGTTTAGACGTAGGAGAAGATGGCATGACCCATCAGTGCATAGATTACTGTGGATTACTTCGCAATCTTTTTGGCTGGAAATCGGTCGTACCCATTGATCCCAACCAAACCGATAAAGTCACCAGATGGGCGCTATGTCAGGAAGGCAACGTATGCGTTGCCATGGGCAGGAGCAAAGTTCCTGTTTTGACGAAAGAAGACGGAGTTACCCCTTTTTATGACGAGGATTACGTCTTTAATTACGGAACTATTGATATGATTAGAGACGGTCACGATGCTTCCGTGTTTGCGATGGGTCATATGGTTTACCGAGCCCTTCAGGCAAGAAAATTGCTGGAAGAAAAAGGCGTTTCCCTGCGCGTTTATGGAGTTTCCTGTCCCTTAGCCTTAGACGATGAAGTTGTGACGAAAGCTGTTAAAATGGGACCTATCTTTACCTATGAAGATCATCATATCCGCACGGGATTGGGTCAGGAGATGATATCAAAGCTCCAACGTTTGGATTTGAAGGGAAGGGTAAAGCCCTTAGGAGTTTGGCGCTTTGGTGATTCAGGACCTTCTGAAGAAGTCTTTGAAGCGATGGGATTGGACTCTAAAGCATTGGTCCATTGTATTTTACAGGAGTGACATTGATGTTAGAAGAGGGGACGCTTGTTTTTTTGCGTTCGGCCAATAGAAAAGATAGTTTTTTGGTTTCTTTGGAAAGCGAGGGAAAGCTAGAAACTCGACTAGGTATAGTATTCCATAAAGAGGTCATGAAGGCCGGTTTTGGCGGTAGGGTTTGCTCCCATAACGGCAACGTTTTTTACATCATGAAACCGACCTTGGGGGAATATCTGCGCAGGATTAAACGTAAAACCCAGATAGTTTTTCCGAAGGAAGCAGGTTTTATATTACTTCAACTTGATATAGGACCTGGTTCAAGGGTAGTGGAATGTGGCACAGGGTCGGGAAGTTTAACTACGGCATTCGCTCACTTCGTTGGAGATGAAGGCCGCGTTTATTCTTATGATGCGCGCGAGGAATTTGTTGAGCTTGCTCGCCGTAATTGTAGGAAGTGGGGCGTTGAGCATAGAGTGGAATTTAACGTGAGACACCTTTCCCAAGGCTTTGAAGAAACTGACGTTGATGCAGTTTTTTTAGATTTGCCTGATCCGTGGAACTACTTGCTGCAGGTCAGAAGCGCCCTTGCATTAGGTCGCCGAATGGGAGCGTTGCTTCCAACTTTCAATCAGATAGAAAAACTCCTTCGCGCTTTGGAGGAAAATTATTTCGTTGACATTGAGGTCCTGGAAATATTTCTCAGAAAACTAAGAATCGATCCGGACAGGATAAGACCTGAGGATAGAATGATAGGTCACACTGGCTACCTAATTTTTGCGACATCAATTGCCCCTTTGAATGGCGGTGTTAGATGACATGAAGGTTTTGCTGCACCTTTGTTGTGCTCCCGATGGCACTATACCGCTTGAGCGTTTGCTCTTTGAGGGTAATTTTGTAATTTGCTTTTTTTATGGCCATAACATCCATCCTCAATTGGAGTACGAAAAGCGTCTTCAAGCCGTAAAGAAGCTGGTTGAATATTTTGGAGTTCAACTTTTAGCACCAGCCTACGATCCCCATCGCTGGTTTCTTGAGACAAAACATTTGGCGAAAGAACCTGAGGGCGGAAAAAGGTGTATGTTGTGCTATCGCCTGCAAATTGAAGAAGCGACGAAGCATGCGATCGCATTTGATTGTAATGCTTGTGCTACGAGTCTTACTGTCAGTCCACATAAGGATCCTGAATTGATAAACGCGATTGGAAAAACCTTATCAAACAATGTAGGTCTAAGCTGGATAGATCGAGTTTGGAGAAAACGCGGTGGATTTATTGAATCTGTCGCAAAAAGCAAGGAGCTCGCGCTTTACAGGCAACGTTATTGCGGTTGTGTGTATAGCATTAGGGGGTGAACGCGTATTGATGGATGACGCTTCCATACCGGTGGGAAAGGTTCCCCCGATTTTATTGCAGCCGCTTCTCAAGGAGCTGAGAGGATTTCATAGAGATGAAGTGTTAATAGGACCGCAGATAGGAGAGGACGCAGCTGTTATCGGGTGGCCTGCAGGTGCCTTTCTGCTTGCTACATCCGATCCCATAGTTGGAGCAGTTAAGGGAACCGGCAATTTGTTGGTTAACGTAAATGCCAACGATATTGCGGCCAAAGGCGGCGATCCAGCTTATATGATAGTGGTCATAATATTGCCCAACACGATGGCGCTAGATGATGTGGCTTCGCTGATGAAAGAGGTTGACGATGAAGCCAAGAAGCTGGGGGTTGCCATCATCGGAGGGCATACGGAATTTTCCGATCGTTACAATTATCCCATACTAGTAGGCACTATGCTTGGGATTGGTCATAAGGTTTTAAGAGCAAGTTCGATCAGACCTGATGACCTAATACTTTTGACAAAGCACGTTGGTCTCGAGGGAATGGTTATACTTGCCAATGATAGGGAGGATTTGCTCGCATCTGTTTTATCTTCTGAAGAAATCGCTGAAGTAAAAAACTGGGCTTCTATGCTATCGGTAGTACCTGAGGCAAGGCTCTTGAGAGACCTGGCTTCCTTCATGCATGACCCCACCGAGGGAGGCGTTGTTGGTGGAATATCTGAGATTGTTTCCCTGACTTCCTTAAAGGTCAAGTTGGATTTTGATGCTTTCCCAATACATCCCATTACTGAAAAGGTTTCCGAGGCTCTAGCCTTCGATCCCTTGCATCTCATTTCTTCGGGAGTGCTTTTGGCAGTCCTGCCGCCCGAGAAAATCGATGTAGCGAAAAATCGCTTGAGAGAACAAGGCATCGCTTATTCAATTGTAGGAAAGTTTGATGATACCGGTATGGGGACAAGTGATCTCATGACCAAAGAGGAACTCTGGCAATTGTTGAGTCGTTGATAAAATTTTTATGCCTTTCCGATGGTGTTGGGTCGACGATTAGTTTATAATCATTACTAGCTTTAGTTTAGATTATTGGAGGAGGGAAGGTCATGGAATACGTTTGCACGGTTTGCGGTTATGTTTATGATCCGACGGAGGGTGACCCCGATTCGGGTATTTCGCCGGGAACTGCTTTTGAAGATTTACCCGATGATTGGGTATGCCCCGTATGTGGAGTCGGAAAGGACATGTTCGAACCGGCAGAGTAGAAGACCTTAACCGTTTTATTTTTGATTGGGCTTAATCGTACAGACAATTGTGGGAAGTTTTGCGGCTCTATAATCTTTAGTGTGGAAAATTTGACTTAAAAATATAATGGTGGTAAGAACCAACCAAACCCATTAAGAAAGGAGGCTCCTACCACCATGGCCAAAGGCCATTTAAATGATATCACTAATTTGCTTGGGTTGGAAGGTCTAAGGGTCATACAAGTAGTTAAAGAGGAAGATTTTGTAGTAATTAAAGTTCAGGCCAAAGGGGAAAGGGCGTTTTGTCCTCATTGCGGCTCAAAGCACCTTTACAGACACGGCCATGCAAGACCAAGAAGGGTGCTGCATGCTTTTATCTGTGGCAAGAGGGTATATCTTGAAATATGGGGACTGCAGAGGTGGAAGTGCAGGTCCTGTGGTCGCACCTTCACTTGGAGGCTTGAAATCCTAAGGCCAAGGAGCAGGCTTACCAATATGGCCGAGATGTGGGTACTGTGGTTGCTAAAGTTCATGAGCTTCAAAGAGGTGGCAAAGCTTCTTCACATATCCTACGGCAAAATTAAAAAGGTGTTGATGGACTTCGTGAGGATGGCTGACTTACCGGGATCAATGATAGACGACTTAGAAGAACTTCACCTAGGGATAGATGAACACAGTTTCAGGCATCAGGACATGGTGATAGTGGTGACAGACGTAATGGCAAAGAGGGTGCTTGGAATACTAAAGGACGATCGCCTTTCTACCCTGGAGGAGTTTTTAAAGAAGATCCCAAGCCAAAGGGTCAAGGAAGTATGCATAGACATGAAGGAGGGCTTTAGAAAGTTGGCTCAAAGGCTTTTCCCCAAAGCCAATGTAGTCGTAGACCATTTCCACATCATAGCAGACGGAAACAGACGCATGGACGAGGCAAGGAGGATAGAACAAGACGTACGTAACAAAAGAAAAGTAAGGATACCCAAAAAGATATTCCTCGTGGGATTTGAGCGGTTAAGCGAAGGCGGAAAAGAAAAGCTAGACGAGCTTTTAAGCCAATACCCAAACCTCAAGGACTTTTACTGGGCTAAGGAAGCTTTGAGGAAACTTTACAGTGCAAGGGACAAAAAAGAAGCTTTAAGGCAGTTGGAGCTAGTCATCATAAACTTAAAGGCCTCTGACGACGCTGAAGCCCGAAGGTGGGCAAATACGCTTAAAAGATGGCGTGAGCCCATCTTAAATTACTTCGACAACAATACTACCAACGCCTATACCGAAGGATGCAATACGAAGGTGAAGATGCTAAAACGAATCTCTTTTGGCCTTAGAAACATAGAGGTCTACGTCAGAAAGATGATGCTAGGGTTCTTGCCACAGAAATTTTTCCACACTATTTGAAATAGAGCCAAGTTTTGCTTGACATATCTCGGAAAAGGTATTATAAGAACCATTAAAGTTGACAAATATGGCGCGATGACGGGGAAGAGTAGTTCATTTTGGCGAGCTCCAGAGAGGGAGCTTTTCGGTGTGAGGTTCCTGTTCGCGGATGGATGAAGACCACCCCTGAGCTGCTATCGAAGCCAAAGCTTTTTGGATAAGATAGCGGGGTCCGCCCCTTAAAGCGGGAAGAGATCCGAAAGAATTTGTTTCGGAAAGTGGAGTGGGACCGCGGGAGCCCTCCTCTCGCCTCCAAAAGAGGCTTGAGGAGGGCTTTTGATAACTTTGTGGAAGGTGGAAAGCTGATGGTTTGTTTATTGGAAAAATATGCTGAATATTTCCCGGTGACCTCAAAAACCCCAATTTTATCGCTGGGAGAGGGCAATACCCCTTTGATCCCTCTTGATAATTTGAGCCTGAAACTTGGCGTCGAGCTTTATGCTAAATGCGAGGGGCTTAACCCTACGGGTTCTTTTAAGGACAGAGGCATGGTGCTTGCTGTTTCTAAAGCTCTCGAAGCAGGAGCCTCCGGCATTATATGCGCTTCTACGGGAAATACATCGGCTTCGGCTGCAGCCTATGCTGCCAAGGCGGGAATAAAATGTCACGTTGTCCTCCCTGCTGGCAAGGTGGCACGGGGTAAACTTATCCAGGCTTTGATATACGGGGCAAACGTTTTAGCCATTCATGGAAACTTCGACGTTGCCCTTGATATGACGCGCAAACTTGCCGATGATCTAGGATTAGATATAGTGAACTCCGTTAATCCCTATCGATTGTGGGGGCAAAGAAGCGGAGCATGGGAAGTATGCGATGAGATTGGGGCTCCCGATTGGTGCGTATTGCCCGTTGGCAATGCTGGCAACATTTCGGCTTATTGGGCGGGCTTTGTTCAATACAGGAGGGCTGGCCTCATTGCTTCCATCCCGAGGATGATCGGAATACAGGCCAAAGGCGCTGCTTCGCTTGTCATGGGAAGGCCCTTTGAAAAGCCCGAGACCGTGGCTACAGCTATACGAATTGGCAATCCCGTAAACGCTAAAAAGGCGATGGCTGCTGTTAAAAGCAGCAAGGGGATGTTTTTGGCTGTTTCTGACGAAGAAATACTAATTGCTCAGAAAGATTTGGCGAGCAGCGAGGGTATTTTCGCCGAACCTGCCTCTTGTGCTACCCTTGCAGGTTTGTATAAGTTGAGGAAACAAGGCGATTTGCCAAAGAAAGTAAGAGTTGTAATGGTGTTAACTGGCAACGGCTTAAAGGATCCAGAGATAGTTGGCAAGATGATTCTGTCGCCGAATGAAGTTGCTGCAGAATACGAGACGTTAAGGGAGGCAATTTTGTCATGTTAACTGTGATTGTCCCAGCATCGAGTGCTAATGTAGGATCGGGGTTTGATTCCTTCGGTGTTGCTTTATCTTTGTATAATCGCTACCAAGTGCTCGATTTACTGCCTCCGCATACATATGATATCGAAGTGATTGGTGAGGGTGGAAAAGACTTAGCTGCAGGCGAGGATAATTTGATCATCAAATCTTTCGAGGCGGCTATAGCAAATTTCGATATACCTCCTGTGGGATTGAAGTTAAGGTCTTACAACGCCATACCCCTATCTAGAGGGCTAGGAAGTTCTGCTTCGGCCATAGTCGGGGGAGTGATGTTGGCAAAGGCAGTAGGGAAGCTCGAACTTTCAAAAGAAAGACTTCTTCCCTTGATGGTGGAGCTGGAGGGTCATCCCGATAACGTTGTTCCTTGCTGTATTGGCGGATTTGTCATAAGCGCTTGGGATGGAAAAGAAGTAAAATATGTAAAGCTGCCGTATTTTAAAGAAAGGATAAAGATAGTGGTTGCCGTACCCGATGTAACTGTGGATACGAAAAAGGCTCGAGAAGTGCTTCCGCAAGAGGTTTCACTCCAAGACGCTATATTTAACTTAAGTCGGGCAGCGTTGCTAGCGGCTTCCTGGGTTACCGGCAAATTAGAAAACCTGCCGTGGGCGATGGAAGACAAGCTTCATCAGCCCTACAGGGCTAAACTCTTTCCTGGAGGGGAAGAGATATTAGAACGTGTAAAATCTGTACCAGGTTGCTTAGGGGTTGCAATAAGCGGATCTGGCCCGAGCATGCTGGCCTTTGTGAAGGGTGATCCAACGCGAACGGCAAAAGAAATGTGCTCGGTTTTTACCGAAAAAGGGCTGAGGTCTCGTTTCTTCGTTTTAGATGTTGACCAGGAAGGTGCAAGAATAAAGGAGACAAAAGCCAAAATGCTTGAGGAAGTGGATCGATGTCCGACCATTGCGTAGTGTTAAAATTTGGCGGGAGTTCCCTTGCCACGGTAGAGCGAATTCGTAACGTCGCGGTGCGCGTAAAGGTCGATTATTTGGATAAAGGGTTTAACGTGGCCGTCGTTGTTTCGGCTATGGGCAAAACGACTGATGGCTTGGTTGAGCTTGCACAAAAGACCTCCAGCGTGTTTAATGGCAGGGAAATGGACCAGCTTTTAGTCATTGGCGAGCAACAAAGCGTGGCTTTATTAGCCATGGCTATGGAAGAAATGGGCATTAAGGCCAAGTCCTTTAATGGACTTCAAGCTGGTTTTATCACAAAAGGCCACCATACTGAAGGAAGGATAGTAGATGTCAACCCCAAAAGGGTTGCTTGTTGGATGGATGAAGGAGGCACCGCTGTAGTTACGGGTTTTCAGGGAATTAATGAATTTGGAGATTTTATGACCCTGGGTAGAGGCGGTTCCGATCTGTCAGCCGTTGCGCTATCCGTTGCTTTAAAAGCGGAATTCTGCCATATATACACGGATGTAGACGGAATATTTACGGCCGATCCAAGGCTGGTCTCTAACGCCAAGAGACTGTCTAGTGTTTCTTATGATGAGTGCATTGAAATGGCCGCTTTAGGGGCAAGGGTACTTCAAGCAAGGAGCATCGAGTTTGCCTCATTGTACAAGATGCCGATTTATGTTAGTTCGAGTATATTAGATGGGGAGGGAACATGGGTGAAGGAAGCAAACATGGAAGAAAACATAAAACATGGAAAAGTTAAAGAAGGTTTGACTATTAAAGCTATCGTCCATGACAAAAACATTGCTAAAATAGCTGTGCTAGGTGTTCCCGATGTTCCCGGGATAGCTGCTGGCCTGTTTAGCAAACTGGCAGAGCGTGGAATAGGCGTCGAGATGATAATACAAAGTGTTATGCGAGGCGATGTCAATGATATAGCTTTTCTGGTCAAAGAGGCGCTGCTTGGGGAAGCCATCGAGGTTTGCAACGACTATGCGCGGGAAATTGATGCTCAGGGCGTGACCTATGATTCGGAGATAGGGAGGGTATCGGTTGTCGGAATTGGCCTGTCGGTATATCCTGATATACCGACTCAAATGTTTTCGGTCCTGTCGCGAGAAGGCATCAATATTGACATGATTTCCTCTACTTCAAATTCGATTACCTGCGTTATATCCTCCTCCTCGATAGACAAGGCTGTATCTTCTTTGCATAGACATTTCATGGAAGGAGAAAAGTGACATGAGGGTAGCAGTATTGGGCGCAACGGGTCTTGTGGGACAGGAGATAATTAAAGTCTTGGAAGAAAGGAACTTTCCAATTTCTGATTTCGTTCCTTTAGCCTCCAGTAAATCAGCTGGAAAGGTTGTTGAATTTCATGGGGCTCCAGTGGAAGTGAAGGAGGTTGCTGACGATGCCTTCAAAGGCGTGGATATCGCATTATTTGCAGCCGGCGCAGGCGTATCCAAAAGATGGGCCAAGGTAGCAGTTTCTAAAGGCGCAGTAGTAATAGATAATAGTTCTGCTTGGAGATTAGATCCTGAAATTCCTCTCATCGTTCCCGAGGTGAACCCAGAAGACGTTATGCGTCACAACGGCATAATAGCCAATCCCAATTGTGCCACAATTCAGGCTGTTGTGGCTCTGGCTCCCCTTCACAAAAGATATTGCCTTGAGTATTTTTCGGCGGTTACATTTCAATCGGTATCTGGCACAGGTAGGCAAGCTCTCGTTGAGCTTGATGAGTGTACACGTGCCATTTTAGAGGGCAAATCCTTTGAGCCGCAAGTCTATCCCCTGCCCATAGGGTTTAATGTGTTGCCCCACATTGGAGCCATGGACGATTCGGGTGTTTCCGATGAAGAGTGGAAGATGTTAAATGAATCAAGAAAAATTTTACATCATCAAAAGTTGCAGGTTAGCTGTACTACTGTCAGAGTGCCTGTTAAGCGAGGCCACTCGGAGGCTATAGTGGCTCAATTTGAAGAACGAGTAACGTTTGAAGAAGCAAATGCAATTTTGTCCGAGGCTCCTGGCATAATAGTCATGGCTGAAAATAAGTATATAACTCCTCTGCAAGCCGCTGGTAGTGACCTGGTTTATGTATGTCGTCTGCGGTGTGATCTTGGAATGCCAAGAGCTCTATCCATGTGGGTCGTTTCGGATAATTTAAGAAAGGGCGCAGCACTCAACGCCGTACAGATAGCCGAGCTAGTTGCATCTAGGACGAAAGCTTTTTAGCGTACTACAACATAGGGGGAACAAAATGAAAAGAAAAAAATTCCTCGGCGTCTTATTGATCTTTTCATGCCTTTTGTTTTTGCTGCCACAATCATGTAGAGGAGAAGAGAGTGCTATAACTGAGGTTATACTGCATTCTGACGAGCTGTTCTACGATCCCAACACTGGCAGGGTAACCGCGAAGGGAAGTGTTGAGGTCACGAAAGAGGACCTAATTGTAAAAGCACCCTTCGCGGAAGGGCTTATAGACGGGGAGCAGTTTCGGTTTTGGGATAATGTTGTCGTTTCTTGGCCTTCGCAGGAAGCAACTTTGACATGTGTAGAGTTAGAAATTAATAGGGACGAAAGGGGCACTTTGTTTCATTCTTTCGGCAAGAGTCATCTGATACGAGGTCAAGACGAGGAAATACGCAGTGATGAACTTGAGTGGCTGCAAGGAGAAAGCGTTTACTACAGCGCAGTTGGCAATGTAAAGGCACAAATGGGAGAAATGAGGATTATAGCGGAAAAAGTGACCAGGCAAGGCGAAAATTTCAAAGCAATTAAAGTGCGCCAATTTGAAGATAAAGGGCGCAATGTTCGTGTCAGTGCCCAGGAAGTGAGTGGAAAGATAACGGAGGAACAGATAGAGGAATTGTGGGCTACAGGAAATGTTGTAGTCATTCACGAGCCTTCAGATGGTGAAAGAACTCATATTACTGGAAAACAAGCTCATTATCTTCGCGGCAAGGGAGTACTCGAAGTTACAGGCGATGCAAAAGCGGTTCAGGAAGGTAGGACCATAGAAGCTGAAAGCTTAATATATTACGTAGATGACAGGCATATAGAGGCATTGGGAAGACCTAAAGTTGTCATTGAAGTTAAGGAGGATTAAAAGTTAACATGGCAGACCTGCTATCTGTTGTCAGACTAGAAAAATCCTTTAAACAGAGAAAGGTTGTCTCAAACGTTACCTTTCAAGTTAGAAGAGGAGAGATAGTTGGGCTATTGGGTCCTAATGGCGCTGGCAAAACCACCACCTTCTACATGATAGTTGGTTTGCTTTACCCTGATGCTGGGGAAGTTTATCTTGATGATGTGGAAATAACGTCCTTTCCCATGCATCACCGAGCAAGGTTAGGATTAGGCTATTTGCCCCAAGAGGCTTCGGTATTTAGGTCTTTAACAGTGGAGGAAAACTTGCGTTTGATTTTGGAGGAACAAAATTTAAAACGCGAAGACATTGAAGAAAGAGTATCCCGTTTAATGACGGAGTTTGGATTACAGAAGATTTCGGACGTTAAAGGCCATTCTCTGAGCGGAGGAGAAAGAAGGCGCGTTGAAATTGCCAGGACCTTGGCAATAGAGCCTGATTTTTTGATGCTGGACGAACCCTTCAGCGGTATAGACCCCATAGCAGTTTACGACATCCAGCAGCTGATATTAGGCTTGCGACATAGAGGTTACGGCATAATACTGACCGATCACAACGTGCGCGAGACATTGGCCATAACTGATAGGGCTTGCATCATTCACGAAGGGCAAATCTTGGTGGAGGGGCACCCTGACATGGTCGCCGAAAGCGAAATCGCGAGGAAATATTACCTCGGAGAGCGATTTAGTTGGTAAGCGGTGGAATGTCGTGCAACCTTGATGCCATGATAATTTTAACAAGTTTTCTTGCAGCCTCATGCACAGAACTGGAAAGTTTTGTGGAGAAACCTCTTGTTTCCGGTTGTATGCCTATTATGGTAACATGACAATTTTTTATTTGAGATTCCAGCAGTGTCAAGAAGGGCAAGCTGTGTGTCAATACAAAGCCCTCGGATTGTGCCAAAGGAATCCTTCTGATACTTCCAGGCGGCAAATTCATTAAGGCTGCATCCACGATGATGAGTTCTTGGGGCTTTTTTCTCCTCAAGGGAAGAATAAAATTTTCGGGAACACTTTCACATATTGTAACTTCAATATAAGGAGGCGAAAGTCTTTTTAACATTTTGGCGACAAATATTCCAACTCCGTCGTCACCCAAGGTGCTGTTACCGACTCCCCAAACGTGAATTTTTACATTCATTGACATCACCTTATAATAACAGATGTAGTTTTTACAACCAAAAAGCAAGAAGCGGGAGGATTGAAAATAATTGGCCAAAGCAATCGATACCATTATACGACATTCGATGGTGATGACCATTGGCACCTTTGCCAGCAGGATATTGGGGCTTATACGCGAAACAATTATAGCTGCCTTTTTTGGTGCGACGCGACAACTTGACGCCTTCTTGGTGGCATATACGTTAGCCAACTTGGCAAGGCAGCTCCTTGCTGAGGGTGCTTTGTCCGCTACTTTTGTTCCTGTTTTTTCTCGAGCTTTAAGCGCGCAAGGAGAAACGAGAGCTAAGGAATTGGGACGCCAAGCTTTGACGCTTTTGATAGTGATTGGTCTCTTTGTAGTTTGTCTTGGTATCATACTTTCCCCCCAGTTGGTTTCACTTATTGCTCCGGGCTTTTCGGGCGAGGAAGCTGCCCTGGCAGTATCTTTTACAAAAAGGCTTTTCCCCTTTTTGTTAATTATCTCTCTTTCTGCACTTGTCATGGGGGTGCTTAACAGCCTAGGTTCTTTCTTTGTACCCGCTGTAGCGCCAGCTGTAAGTAATGTGGTGTTTATCGTGATTGTCCTTTTCTTTTATAAAAAATACGGTATTTCAGTGCTTCCCATTGCAGTCTTAGCGGGTGGGGTATCTCAATTTTGCGTTCAGTGGATATGGAGCGCCTGGAGGGGGTTTGTGCTTTATCCCACTAAAATCAATCGCGCTGACGATGAATTGAAGACGATGATGCGCCTTTTTCTCCCATACGTGGTAGGCCTCTCCTTCAATCAATTGCATCCCATTATAAGTAGGGTAATGGGTTCTTTTTTGGAGGCAGGTTCTATCTCGGTATTGAATTACGCTGACAGATTGCTTCAACTTCCTTTGGGGTTATTTGTAATAGCCATATCGCAGGCGGTATTGCCGACACTTTCTAAGGTGTCATCTAATAAAGATGAATTTGTCGAAATCTTTCGTGATTCGCTTCGGTTTTCATTTTTTTTAATCTTGCCCATCTCGATCATGGCAGTGATATTTTCACCAGAAGCGGTCAATTGCGTATTTTATAGAGGTGCCTTTGACGATTGGGCTTGGAGGGCCACTAGCCAGTCCTTGGCCATTTACTCCCTTGGGTTGCTGGGAATGGCGTTGACTAACGTTACATTAAGGGCAATATATGCCTGTGGTTTGCCTAAGGGTGCCATGCTCGTCACATCCTCCACGGTCGTTGTAAACTTTCTGATAAGCGCCTCTACCATGAGGTGGTTGTCCTATAGGGGTTTAGCCCTTGGCGTGGCTTGCGCTTTTACCAGCGGAGCTTTTTTAGGCATAAGCTATTTAGCAAAGGCAACCGGAAAAAGCTTAAAGATATTCAATCTCAAGTGGTGTGCTAAGTTGGCCCTTTCTGCTTGTCTATTGGTTCTATTTTCTATAGCCTACAAATTTTTGTTACCCTATCCTTTTGGGAGGAGTACAATAGCGAAGGCGCTATGGTTAATTGGTGCCGGAGTTTTAGGAGTATCGGTTTATGGTTTTATAACTTTGTTTTGCAGGCTACAAGAGTGGAAGTGGATAATACGCTCCATCAAAGGGGAAGATTAAAGTGTCTCAAAACGATGGGCATAAAGCAATAGTGCACAGATGCCTGCTTGGAGAAGGAGATGCTCGGGCTATTGCAGTAGAGGCAACCGAGTTGGTGAAATTACTCCAAGATATACATATTTTGTCCTTTTTGGCAACAGCTGCCCTTGGGAGATTGGTCATGGCCTCCATGATGATGGTGGCCGATCAGAAGGTTAAAAGAGCGAGAATTACCTTAAAGGTTGAAGGAGATGGCCCCTTAGGCGAAGTAGTGGCCGACGCTGAAAATCGAGGAAAAGTAAGAGGTTACGTGAAAAACCCGTGGGTTGAACTTCCTCTTACTGAAGAGGGTAAGTGGAACGTGAGTGCTGGCGTGGGCAATAATGGATATCTAACCGTGATAAAGGATCTTGGACTAAAAAGACCGTTGACTTCCAAAGTCCCTTTAGTCTCAGGTGAAATTGCTGAAGATATAGCTTATTACTACGCTAAGTCCGAGCAAATTCCAACAGCAATTGCACTTGGAGTTTTGCAGAAACCCTCCTTAGGTGTCGTATCGGCCGGAGGCTTAATGGTACAACTTTTACCCGATGCCGATGAGTCTTTTGTTGGCATGCTCGAAAGATTATTAGAAAAATATGACTCCATCAGCAGGTTGGCAGAACAGGTTGGATCTTCGCAGGATATACTTGAAACAATATTTAAAGATCTGAGTAAAAAATGGCTGGGAAGTACTTCTTTTGAGTTTGGTTGTAGATGTTCAAGGAATCTCGTCAAGGCATTGCTGCTTTCAATGCCCGAACTAGAGAGTGAACAGGATGTTTTAGAAGTCAGGTGTCATTTTTGCAATAAAGTGTATACTTTTATTCCTGAAGAGATAGAGGAGCTAAAAGGTGGTGGAAGGAGTTGAAGAAACTTTTTTTTCTCATGATAACGATTTTGTTGTCCGTGTTTATCGCAATGATTACATCTGGTGCTGGCGAACTCTGCGCTGATGAATTTGAAGATTTGGTGATAAAGCGGATCACTACGATGTACATCGAGGGTCAAAAGTTTGAAGACTTAGTATTAGGGGCTAGGGCAAGGTTCGATTTTCTTTACATCGATGACTTGCTCGTTAAGGCGTCTATAACTTCTGGAAAGACGCCAGATTGGCTCAAGTGGCACTTGGGTCATTTGGGAAGTCCTCAAACGCGGGGGAAAGAACTCTTTGTGTTGCGATATGAGACCTATAAACCGTTCGAATTTGATCCTTTTAAGATAGTAGTCAACGGGGTGTATTTAACAGAAAAAGAGGTTTTAACAAAGCTTACGCGAATACCATCAGGATCTTTGCCCTCCGGAGCGGTTGGTGACTTAGCTTTTGCGGTTCCTAGGTCTTCGGATGGGGTATATAATATAATTTATGAAGGAAATGAAATTAGAATTGACCTGGATAATTTTGAAAATTGAGCGATAAAGAAAGGGTGATCTTTTTGCATAAATATCGTTGTGTCAGTTGCGATGCTGAGTTTACAAGTACAACCTTCGCTCATAGTTGTCCTAATTGTAGGGGGAAGATATTAATTCATTTGGAGGGAGAAACACCGAGGAAAAAGTCTTGTGCCAGCGGAAGTTGTTCTTCTTGTCATGGTTGTGGCAGGTGACGTTAAATGTTGACCTTGGGCATTGAGACAAGTTGCGACGATACATCTGTCGCGTTGCTTGAAAATAACAAGAATTTACGCTGTTTTTTGGTTGCAAGTCAGTTAAAAGATCACGAGACCTTTGGTGGTGTGGTTCCCGAACTTGCCTCACGCAAACATTTAGAAAACCTTATACCTTTGCTTTCTCAGCTCTTGGATGAATGCGAGATTAAAAATCCACCACGGGAGATACATTTGATTGCCGTCACAGATGGCCCCGGCTTAATGGGTTCGTTGCTAATCGGAACAACGGCAGCGAAGGCATTGGCCCAAGCTTGGGAGGTTCCCTTAATAGCTGTCAATCATTTAGAGGGCCATATATTTTCAAATTATCTGGCACATGACGATTTATTGCCTCCTTTTATAACATTAATAATTTCAGGAGGTCACACAGAGCTTATCCTAGTAAGATCCTTCGGAGATTACAAGTTGCTTGGGGCTACCAGGGATGATGCGGTGGGTGAAGCATTTGACAAGGTGGCACGCTTGTTGGGTTTGGGTTATCCAGGAGGGCCAATGATAGAAAAAATGGCAAGAGGGGGAGATCCCTTTGCTATACCGTTACCTGTCCCGATGGCCGATAGCCCTAGTATTGAGTTTAGTTTCAGCGGTTTGAAGACAGCCGTACTTTGGGCTTTAAAGAGAAATCCGAATTTGAGGGTGGAAGATGTATGCGCCTCCTTCCAGCGTGCAGCCATTGAGGCTCTACTGCGAAAGGTGGATTTGGCTGTAAAAATAACTGGCATAAGTAAAGTTGCTATCTCAGGCGGTGTTGCTGCTAATTCTTGGCTTCGGGAGAAAATAGAAGGAAAGTCTTTGCATGCCTATCTTCCGCCAATAGAGCTGTGTACCGATAATGCCGCTATGATTGCCGCGGCTGGCTACAATGCTTATAAGAGAGGGGAAAGGTCGCCGCTGTCCTTCGTGCCCGATCCTTCCAAATCTTTGGCGTGAAAACCCCAGAAAAATAAAGAAAAAACGACATATTTGCCTCTATTTAGCAGTAAGTTGGCATAAATGCTGTTATTTCTACTTGTAATAAATAGAGGAAGGACCTTAATATATTTATCGGCTTGTTAGCACTGATTGGCAGTGAGTGCTAACAAGCCGATAAACGTGATTATCATTCATTTTAGCAAGGAGGGATGTTAAATGCAGCTCAAGCCTCTAGGAGATCGAGTAGTTATTAAGGTTCTAACCCAAGAAGAAAAGACCAAGGGTGGAATAGTACTGCCAGACACAGCTAAGGAAAAACCACAAGAAGGAGAAGTAGTCGCGGTAGGAAGTGGCAGGGTATTGGAGAATGGTCAGAAGTTGCCCCTTGAGGTGAAAGTCGGGGAAAGGGTAATTTTTAGCAAGTATGCCGGAACAGAAGTAAAGATAGAGGACGAAGAATACCTTATTTTGAGCGAACGTGATATCTTGGCTGTGGTTATGAAATAACTGAAAAATGCCTGATGATCAACCTGAAGCTATAAAGGAGGGAATTTATAATGCCGAAAATACTGAAGTTCGAGGAAGAAGCTCGCAGGGCATTAGAGCGAGGCATAAATAAAGTTGCCGACACGGTGGGCATAACCTTGGGGCCCAAGGGACGAAATGTGGTATTGGAGAAGAAATTTGGTTCTCCCACGATTACCAATGATGGCGTCACCATCGCCAAGGAAATTGAACTGGATGAGCCCTTTGAGAACATGGGGGCACAGCTTTTGAAAGAAGTAGCGTCAAAGACTAACGATATTGCTGGCGACGGAACAACAACTGCCACGGTGCTTGCTAGGGCCATGATACGTCATGGCATGAAAAACGTTGCGGCTGGAGCCAACGGCATGTTGATGCGAAGGGGCATCGAGATGGCGGTAGACGTAGTTGTAGATGAATTGAGGAAGATGGCAATACCTGTTAAGGATAGATCCAAGATTGCCCAGGTGGCGGCTATTTCAGCCAATGACAGAGGAATTGGGGAACTAATCGCCGAAGCTATGTCCAAGGTTGGAGAAGACGGAGTTATCACAGTTGAAGACAGTCAGTCCGTGGGTACCACTTTGGAGATGGTCGAAGGGCTTCAATTCGACAAAGGATACATCAGCCCCTACATGATCACCGATCCCGAGCGAATGGAGACCGCCTTTGAAGATGCATACATCCTGATTCATGACGGAAAAATCAGCAATGTAAAAGATCTGCTTCCCATATTGGAAAAGGTCGTTCAAACCGGAAAACCGCTTTTGATCATTGCTGAGGACGTAGAAGGCGAGGCTTTGGCGACTTTGGTGGTCAACAAATTGCGCGGAATCTTGCAAGTTTGTGCTGTTAAGGCGCCTGGATTCGGCGATAGAAGGAAAGCTATGCTGCAGGATATCGCCATAGTGACTGGTGGTCAAGTCATTAGCGAAGAGCTGGGAATTAAGCTTGAAAACGCCGATCTTTCCATGCTTGGTCACGCCAAAAAAGTGCGTGTTACTAAAGAGGAAACCACAATAGTTGAAGGAGCAGGCGACAGCGAGGCTATAAGGAAACGTGCTGCTCAAATTAAAGCGGAGCTAGAAGAAGCTACATCCGAATACGACAAAGAAAAACTTCAAGAAAGGCTTGCTAAACTAGTAGGTGGCGTAGCTGTTATCCAGGTAGGCGCGGCTACTGAGACCGAACAAAAGGAGCTGAAGCATCGCATAGAAGATGCCTTGAGTGCGACCAGAGCCGCCGTAGAAGAGGGCATCGTAGCGGGTGGCGGAGTTGCATTGCTAAATTGTGTCCCTGCACTGGAGTCCTTCATCGAAACTTTGAGTGGGGATGAGAAGATTGGGGCTCAGGTGGTGTTGAATGCTCTCGCTGAACCCCTGCACTTAATAGCTAAAAATGCCGGATTTCAGGGAGACGTGGTTGTGGAAAAGGTACGAGGCTTGCCCAAGGGGCAGGGCTTAGATGCGGTTACTGGCGAGTATGTCGACATGATCGAAGAAGGCATAATAGACCCTCTAAAGGTTACTCGTAGTGCCCTACAAAATGCCGGCTCGATCGCGGCCATGGTGCTTACGACGGAAGTCTTGGTGGCCGAAAAACCGGAGAAAAAAGAAGCTCCAAGGATGCCTGAAATGCCGGAGTATGATTAATACGCGTGCCAATATAAAAAAACCGCGTTGATTATAAAGGGCTATGGCTTAAGCCATAGCCCTTTATAATTTATAATAGTGATAGATAAAACGGAACGAGAAAGAGGGAACGAGAGCCATGGAAATGCAAAATAGCTTACGGCGTATTTTGGAATTGCTAGAAAATGGGAAAATTGACGTAGATACGGCCATGGAAAATTTATCTTTATTACCCTACGAAGATCTCGGAGATGTCAAATTAGATTGGCATCGATCTATAAGGCGAGGAATCGGTGAAATTATATATACTCCTGGCAAGTCTGACGAACAATTGATAAAGATAGCACAAAGCATCGCCAGGAATCGCTCAAATGCTATCTTTAGCCGTATATCAATGGATAAGCATGAGTTATTGAAGGACTACATTTCAAATATAGAATATCGCAAGGATTCCAGGTTGTCCCTGTGTCGCTTTGAGCCTCCTCAAAAACGGGGCGAAGTTGTCGTAATCGCTGCTGGGAGTTCTGATAAGCCGGTAGCTGAGGAGGCGGCTGATGTTGCGGAATTTGCAGGTTGTCAGGTGAAGAGATTTTGTGACGTTGGCGTAGCTGGCATACATCGATTATTTCCCTTGCTTCCAGATATTAGAAAGTCGCGCGCGATAGTGGTAGTCGCTGGTATGGAGGGTGCTCTTCCAAGCGTCGTGGCTGGTTTAGTTTCGTCCATTGTCATTGCCGTTCCAACCTCTGTCGGTTATGGTGCAAGTTTTGGCGGACTTGCAGCTTTACTTTCCATGCTCAATGCCTGCAGTGGCGGAGTGGTAGTAGTAAACATCGATAATGGTGTCGGAGCGGGCTTAGCAGCTGCATTAGTGGCGTCAAAATGAAATATACCAGAAGGACTAAAAGAAGGGGACGCAGAAGATCCCCTCGAAGAAATATTGCTATAGGCAAACTGGGACTTAACCCTAGGGGCTTTGGTTTTGTCCGCCCCAGGGATAAAAGATTGCCTGATATTTACATAGCCGAAGAAGATATGGACGGAGCCATCCATGGAGACGAAGTTAAGATAGTTATAAGTAAAAACTATCAGAAAAATAGGTTATATGGCAAGGTAAAAAAAGTACTGTCAAGGGGTACCACTGAGATCGTGGGCATAACGAGGTGTCGAAACGGTGTCCCGTTATTGTTTCCCTTAGATCGACGATATAATTTTATTCTCACTTTGGATGATGGCGAGGCTTTGAAGGATGGGGCTGTTGTCGTCGTTGCGATAAAAAAATATCCCCGATTCCCATTTCCCGGAGAAGGCAAGGTGCTAAGAGTTTTAGGCGATGAGGATGATCCCCAAGTCCGGGTGCTAGCTTTGATGGAAGAATATAAAATTAAACCCAATTTCCCGAAAGATGTGCTCGCAGAAGCGGAAGCTTTAAAAAATATCCCCCTCCTTCGCAATTTGCCCGGTGAAAGGAAAGATTTTAGAAATAAATTCACTCTTACCATAGATCCTTCGGATGCCAAGGATTTTGACGATGCCCTTTCTATTGAAGAGATTGATGAGGGTTGGCGCTTAGGAGTTCACATAGCGGATGTATCGGAATATGTTAGACCCGATAGCTGTATTGACCTGGAAGCTAAAGAAAGGAGCTTTTCTGTTTATTTGGTCGATAGGGTAATTCCAATGTTGCCTCCCCAGCTTTCTTCTGACCTGTGTAGCTTAATTGAGAACGAGGACAGGTTGTGTCTTACAGTTGAAATGGTGTTGGATCGCAGAGGAGACATCCTGAGATATGAAATTGTACCAAGCGTGATACGTGTCCGAAAGCGGCTGACCTACGAGGAAGTCCAAGAAGTTTTAGATGGTAAAAGGACCTTGGGAAGAGAGGCTGATAAGATCTTAAGTCACCTTGCAATCCTGTCAAATGCGCTATACAAAAAAAGGAGAAAAGCGGGAATGATAGAGTTCGATTTCCCGGAGACGAAGGTAGAACTTGATGAAGAAGGGACGCCAATCGATATAAAGGCCATTGAGCGGACATTTGCCCATCGCATTATCGAGCACATCATGATACTTGCTAATATCGTAGTAGCGGAATATATATTTAGTAATAGTGCATTAACGATCTATAGAGTTCATGAAAAACCAGATGTGGAAAAATTAACACAGCTGGAAAAAACTCTTTCTTCCATTGGAGTGGGAACAAAGAAAATAAGTCCATCAAACAAGGCCATAAATCGCCTGCTAAAAGGAGTTGAAGGGCTACCTTGCAAGAGATTGGTCCACACTCTAGTTTTACGTTCCTTGCCAAGGGCACGCTATGATTCCAGGTGTTTGGGACATTTTGGGTTAGCACTAAAATATTATTTACACTTTACTTCACCCATAAGAAGATATCCCGATTTAGTTGTTCATAGGATAGTGCACACCTTGATTCAAAAGAACCGGGAAACACTAATTGACTTTAGCGTCCAAGAGCTTTCGAACCTTTCAGCCTATATCAGCGCAACGGAAGAAAAGACAGAAGAAGCGGAGAGGACCTCCATCAAGATCAAAATTGCTGAATATATGGAGAGTAAAGTAGGCGAGGTTTTCGATGGCGTCATATCTTGGGTCACCCCGAGGGGGATGTTCATCGAGCTTGATAATACGGCGGAGGGGTTTGTCCCTTTGGAAAGACTTGAACCTTATGACCATTTTTTTTACGACGAAGACGATCTTTGTTTAAGAGGGCGCAAGGGCAAGGCTTTTCGCTTAGGTGACATTGTAAGGGTGCGATTGACATATGTCGACAAGGTTTCAAACTTGATATACTTTCAGTTGTTCCCTGGTAAGGAGTGATGAGCATGAAAGAGTCTTTCGTCCATAAACCGCCTCAAGGGGGATACCTGCCATTTTTGCTGGTCTTTGCTTTGTTGGCTTTACTTGGCATCTTTATAACTATGCCAATAATTCGTCCTTTGATGTGGGCTGTCATCTTTTCTTTTATTTCATATCCATTGAATGAAATATTGCATAAAAAAGTGTTTCGGGGTAAGCACAGAAACTTAGCGTCTCTTGTTTCTACCGCCTGTGTCGTTTTGCTGCTTTGTGTTCCAATGGGGTTTATTGGGATATCTTTAGCAAAGGAGGCTATAAAGTTTATCTCAAGTTTATCCGATAACCTTGAATCCATACAGCAAGTTTTGATTTCAGCATGGTCTGGTTTGGTAGAGAGACTACCCGATCACTTAATACGATACGCTGGAATTAAAGACGACCCTGCCTTTTTACAAGATTTAATCCATCGTGCGGCTAGCTACTTGGCCTCGTCGTTAGGGGATTTTTCCAGAGGTTTATTGGGCAACGCTTTCAAGATGGGCTATCAACTATTTGTGATCTCCGTTTCTACTTTTTATTTGTTGCGGGATGGTCACATCGTGTTAGAGTTCTTGAATGATGTATTGCCTTTGCCTAAAGAAGAAAGAACGGCGCTTTTTGATAGTGCTACAAGGACGATGAAGTCCATCGTGATTGGCACCACTTTAACGGCGGGAATTCAGGCGTGCTTGGGCGTGACCGGTTGGATATTTGTTGGGCTTCCAGCCCCCATATTGGCCGGTGTTTTTCTTTTTGTATGTGCCATGATTCCTTTCGTAGGCACTCCCTTCGTCCTCATTCCGGGTGCCTTGTATCTTTTTCTGATTGGGAACGTAAAAGAGGGCTTGATATTGGCTTTTTGGGCTGTCTTGGTTGTTAGCACGATTGACAATTTAATCCGGCCCCTCTTCATATCCGAAGGCAGCAAAGTTCATTTCCTTCTGGTCTTTTTGGGTGTGATCGGCGGTATAAGAGTTTGGGGTTTCCTTGGCGTTTTTTTAGGGCCAATAGTTTTGTCTTTGTTCGTATTTTTCCTTGACTGTTACAGGAGGATTTGGAGGACTAAACGAGAGTATTCGGATTAGTTTTTGGAGGTGAGGGCCATGCCTTATATGGTCTCAATTTGCGGCCACAAAAGCAGTGGCAAGACGACGTTGTGTAAAAGATTGATCGAGATCTTAGGCGGCAACTTAGGTTTGGATGTGGGATACATTAAACATTGTCACGATAGCGTAATTTCACCTGAAAACACCGATAGTGGTACCATCGCCACATCAGGAATAAAGGCGGTGTTGTGGGGAACAGATGGGATTAGGGCCGAGGTTTTAAAACAAGATTTTGCATTGCGCGATGTAGAAAGAAGCTTCTTCCCACAACAGGACATCGTTCTTGTCGAAGGTGGCAAATCGTTGCCTCTTCCTAAAATATGGGTTGGAGGGAAGTCCCCCTCTGCCGATGTAAAGGGTATTTTTGCCGTCTTCAATGGCCCGGAAAACTTGTTCCCAAAGTTACCTCATTTTCAACCTCAAGAGGAAGAGAAGCTTGCTGAATGGATTTTACAAAGAATGGGGAGAAAAAGGGAACATGTGGTTCTTTATGTGGGTGGACAAAAGATAGGACTAAACGATTTTATAATGAACTTCATAGCAGGCACTGTTAGAGGGATGATGAGTTCCTTAAAGGGCATCGAGGGAAAAAATCGGGATATTGTTTTGGTGATAAAAGAACAAAAAGGATAGAATAGCAAGAGGCCTCTGTCGTTTTTGTTATTATCGTTGAAATACTTGTTATATAATTGTAATATAAATTTTGCGAGCCTCGAGACTTTCTTTTGCAAATGGTTAATGACTTTTGACCTTGCAAAAAAGGGTCAACCTGCCTATAATTAGGAGCGCTTTGATCGAATACCTAATGCGCCCGCCTTCAGATAAAGGCGGGCTTGAAATTATCGTAAATGGGGGGATCTTTTTATGAACGGGTATGCGTTATGGGCTTCAGCAGGCACAGGTCTAATAGCATTATTATATGCTATAATAATAACTAATCATATCGACAATTACAAGGTCGATCATGAACGAATTAACTATCTTTCCAATATCATTCAAAGGGGAGCTATGGCTTTTCTTTACAGAGAATATAGGGCTCTCGTTCCTTTTGTCATTGTTGTATCTTGCTTGCTTGCTTGGAAGTTGGGAGTCCCCCTCGCAGTGTCATTTTTACTGGGGGCTTTCTGTAGCGGCATTTCGGGCTTTCTTGGAATGAAGGTCGCGACGCGAGCCAACGGTAAGACCGCTTTTGCTGCAACGAACGGAATGAATCAGGCTTTAAGGATTGCTTTTTGGGGCGGTTCTGTCATGGGTATGACGGTGGTTGGCGTCGGAGTTTTGGGCATAGTAATTACTTATGTGTTGTATAAAGATCCAAATATAATAACAGCTTTTGGCTTTGGCGCCAGCTCCATAGCGCTATTCGCGCGCGTGGGTGGCGGCATATACACGAAGGCAGCTGACGTCGGTGCTGATCTAGTGGGTAAAGTGGAAGCTGGGATACCTGAAGACGACCCACGTAATCCCGCAGTTATTGCCGATAACGTGGGTGATAACGTGGGTGATATAGCGGGAATGGGTGCCGATCTTTTTGAATCCTATGTTAATTCGATCATAGCAGCTATGGCGATAGGAGCTGTCCTCTTTGGAGGAAAGGGAATAACCTTCCCCATGTTACTTGCGGCTGTTGGTATTCTTGCATCTCTAATAGGTACATTTTTCGTGCGCATCAAAGAAAAAGGGGATCCTCAATTAGCGCTAAGGAAAGGCACCTTTGCGACTGGCATTTTGATGATCATCGGTTCTTTCTTGCTAACGCGGTTCATGTTTACTGACTTAGCTTTGTTTTGGTCCGTCTTGGCGGGTGTAATTTGTGGGGTAGCAATAGGCTATATTACGGAAGTATACACCTCCTCTTTTTATAGTTCAGTGAAGGAAATTGCCAATGCATCCATCACGGGGTATGCGACTAACATCTTAACAGGGATAGCTGTTGGCATGAAATCTACCATGTGGCCGGTGTTGCTCATATGTGCAGCTATTTTTGTTGCTGTACAATCCGGAGGGCTGTACGGCATCGCTTGCTCTGCAGTAGGCATGTTGGCCATTACGGGAATGACCTTGAGCGTAGACGCCTACGGACCAATAGCAGACAATGCCGGTGGTATATCTGAAATGAGTCATTTGCCTGCGGAAGTAAGAAAGATTACCGATAGGCTGGATGCCGTTGGCAACACGACGGCTGCCGTAGGCAAGGGCCTTGCCATAGGTTCAGCAGCGTTAACTGCTATAGCGCTTTTTTCTGCATATGCCAGTGTTGTTGGGCTCAAGATCATTGATCTAATGGATGCACGCGTGTTAATTGGGCTCTTTATCGGCGGCATGTTGCCATTCGTTTTTTGCTCCAGGGCAATTCAGGCCGTTGGCAGGGCCGCTCAAAGCATGATCGAAGAAGTTCGCCGTCAGTTTAAGGAGATGCCTGGCATTATGGAGGGAACGCAAGAACCTGATTATGAGCGTTGCGTCGATATATCCACCAAGGCTGCTCTCAAAGAAATGATTGTGCCCGGAATGATGGCCATACTATCCCCGGTAATCGTTGGGTTGGCGCTGGGAGCCCCTGCTTTAGGCGGGCTACTTGCCGGTTCCATCGTCACAGGGGTGATGTTGGCAATATTTATGGCGAACGCCGGGGGGGCTTGGGATAACGCGAAAAAATACATAGAAGAAGGAAACTTAGGAGGAAAAGGAACGCCTCCGCATGCTGCCGCTGTCGTTGGCGACACTGTTGGAGATCCTTTCAAGGACACGGCTGGTCCCAGCCTTAATATATTGATTAAATTAATGTCAATCATAGCTTTGGTCATGGCACCTTTGTTAATGTAGTGCGATATGCTATCTATTCATATCTAATTTCATAAAAATTTCCTGTAGTTAAGGGCTATTTTCGGGAGGGCTGATGTCTAACCCCTCCCTTTTCAGTTTTTGGAGGGATAACCCTTGGATAAAACTCAAATAGATGAAATAAAAAGAAGGGTAGATATCCTGGAGGTAGTTGGAGATTATGTGGAGCTACATAAATCTGGCAAAGGTTATAGGGCTCTGTGCCCTTTTCATAGCGAGAAAACACCGTCCTTCTATGTGATGCCTGATAGGCAGTTTTACCATTGCTTTGGCTGTGGTAAAGGAGGAGATGTGATATCTTTCGTCATGGACGTAGAAGGATTTAGTTTCACCGAGGCCATCGAATTGCTTGCAAAGAGAGCCGGTGTGAAGGTTGAAAAAAGAGCCAGAAAAGATAGTTACCCTAATTTTAGCGATGTTTTGGAAAAGGCCCTCAAAATATATCGTGACTACCTTGAAAGTCCCGCAGGCGAAATAGCAAGGAGATACTTAGTACAAAGGAACTTGCCCAAAGAATGGTGGCCTTATTTTGAAATTGGTTGGGCTCCACCCGCGTGGGATTACCTGTGGCGTTCTCTTTCAAGGATGGGTATATTATCTAAGATTGCCATTGAGTGTGGTTTGGTGGTTGAGGGTCCGCGAGGCATATATGACAGGTTTAGAGGCAGAATAATTTTTCCCATAAGAGACGTTACTGGACGTCTAGTAGGATTTGGAGGTCGGTCAATTTCGGGCGAAGGTGCTAAATATATAAATACTCCAGAGAGCCCGGTGTTTCATAAAGGTTCTTGTTTGTATTTGCTTAATTTGTCCAAAAACGACATGCGCAATAAGGTGCGTGCGATTCTGGTTGAGGGTTATATGGATGCTATAAGGCTACACATGGCAGGATTTCACGAAACCGTGGCGTCGCTTGGAACAGCTTTGACGGAAAATCAGGGCAAGTTGTTAAGGCGATATGCCAGGTCTTGTTATGTCTGTTACGATGCTGATACTGCGGGGCAGGAAGCAGCAATAAGGGGCATGTATTTGTTACAGTCGTTGGGCTTGCAAGTGAGGGTAGTAGCGTTGCCAGCCAATGTGGACCCCGACGAGTTTTTACAGAAAGAGGGAAGCAACGCCTTCGAGGACCTTTTGAGCAAGAGTCTTCCCCTTCCTTTGTACCACCTTGAGACCAGAGAAAAGTTTTTGAAGGATCTAAATGTTCGAAAAAGAGTGATTGAGGAGTTGCTCGAGGGTTTTTCAAGGATTCCTTTGCCGGATTTAGCTCCTTTTATGTCTCAGATTGCAGCAGCGCTTGAGATTCCCAGATATGCGCTTGAGGCTATGTTGTTAGATTTCAAAGCAAATATGAAAAGGGGAACAGAGAAAAAAGGGAAACGTGGCGACTTCAGCGTATATATAAATAGACAAAAGCAACAAAAACAAAAGAAACATGTAACTGACGCACAAGAAGCAGCGTTGTTTTCGCTTTTGTGGAATGATCCTGCAAAGAGACGGGGTTTAGATGAAGAGCACATATTTCCTTTAATAAAGGATGTGCGATTAAAAAATCTAATAGCGGCGTTATTAAATGGCGAATCCCCGGAAGAGCTGGAGGAGCGTTGGCTAAAATCAGGGGATCGATTTCCATTGGAAGCCCTAGCGCTAGGTAATGCCTTTTGCCAGCAGTTTGACGAGGGAGTGGATATTTTTGACGTAATCTCAAGCTCCCTTAAGACTAAAGCCATGAAATCGAGATATAACGTTCTTTATTCCAAAATGTTGAAAGGCGAGGCAACCCGCGAAGAAATTGAGGAGATGCAGAAAATAGCTTCCGCATTAAAAGGGGGACGGGAAGACAAATGACTGCAGCAGAAAGAAAAGAATTAAATTATGATAAAAACGGCAATAAGAATGCGAATGCAAGAAACTCTAATGATGATGACGAGGAAAAAGAACATAACGAGCACATTGAGGACCAGGAAGATCTGGACTTCGAAGAAATGGGATCCCAGGAGATAGCAGAGCTTATCGAAAACATTCGCGAGCTTTTACAAGAGGGACGTCAAAAAGGGTTCATCACATACGATGACCTAGAAAAATATTTGCCCCAAGAGGCTTTAAGCGAAGCGGAGATAATGGATAGTGTATATTCTAACCTTCTGGAGCTGGGCATAGATGTTCGTGACGAAGAAAAAATACTGGAACTTCAACAGGCCGAATTACTGCCACAGGCAGACTTAAGCGAACTTACTGAATTAGAAAGCGTTTCAATTGCCGATCCGGTGAGGATGTATTTGCGAGAGATAGGGAAAATCCCTTTGCTTACTAAGGAGGAAGAAGTTGAGCTTGCAAAAAGAGTAGAGGCCGGAGACGAGGAAGCAAAGAAAAAGTTAATCGAAGCAAATTTGCGCCTTGTCGTAAGCATTGCTAAAAAATACATTGGAAGAGGACTTTCTTTCCTAGATTTGATTCAAGAGGGTAATTTGGGTTTGATACGTGCCGTTGAGAAGTTCGATTACAGGAAGGGATTTAAGTTTAGCACCTACGCTACGTGGTGGATAAGACAAGCGATTACAAGGGCTATAGCCGATCAGGCACGTACCATTAGGATACCTGTTCATATGGTCGAGACCATCAATAAACTTATTCGGGTTTCCAGGCAATTGGTTCAACAATTGGGAAGAGAGCCAACCGTAGAGGAAATCGCTCAAGCGCTAGAATTGCCGCCGGAGAAAGTAGAAGATATTCAAAGGATAGCTCAAGAACCAGTTTCCCTTGAAACTCCTATTGGCGAAGAGGAAGATAGTCAGCTTGGCGATTTTATAGAAGACAAGGATTCACCCAATCCCGAGGAAGCCACTGCCGGTCAATTGTTGCGTGAGCAATTGGAAGAGATGCTCGGGGAGTTAACGGAAAGAGAGCGAGAGGTGTTGCGTTTGCGATTTGGCTTGGAGGATGGGCGTGCCCATACCTTGGAGGAGGTTGGCAAGCGCTTTAACGTGACTAGAGAGAGGATTAGACAAATTGAGGCAAAAGCCCTTCGCAAGTTGCGCCATCCAAGCAGGAGCAAACGATTGCGCGATTATTTGGAATGACAATTCGATAACAATGGAGGTGAAATGAGTGTTTGAAAGTGTTGCGAAAACTTTATTAAAAGAATGCGAAGGAAGATCGATGCTAATGTCCTTTTACATCGATTGTGACAGGAGTCGTAGATCCGTCAAGGAAATTTCGATTGATCTTAAGAACCTTCAAAAAAAGGCCATTGAAGAGGGAGCTCTTTTTTGCGGAGAGAGCGATTGTAAACAATATAGTGAAAAAATCACTTCTATTTTAAACAGGCTCAACGAGGAACTGGTTCACGGAGGCTTAGGTGAGGCCAAAAGTATCGCTTGCTTTGTTGATCTGCAGGGCGATTATTATCGATTTGTAGGACTTCCAACTCCAGTAAAAAATCAGGTGAAGTTCTCGGATCATCCCTTCTTGGCGCCACTCATAGAAACTCTATGCCCTCACAAGCTTACCCTCGTGGCAGTTGTAGAGGCAAGGAGAGCAAATTTCTTCCGAGTGTATGCAAGTACTGTAGACAAACTTTTGACCCTAGAGGAAGACGTGCCTCCTAAAGTCAAATCGGCGGGTTGGTATGGCCTTGAAGAGACTCGGATAAAAAGGCACGTAGAGAATCACGTCAAAAACCACCTTAAAAATGTAGCAGCTACTCTTAGGGCACTCTACGAAGACGATGATTATTCCTTGATATTGGTTGGAGGAAACTCAAATTATGCCCTCGTTGTAGCAGACCTCATCAAGGAGATCATAACTAGCGTTCCTATTGATGTCTCAGGGGAATTAGGCATCACCGATCAATCTCATGCAGTTGTGGAAGCGGTGACAACTTATGCCCTAAAGTCCTTCGTGGTAGAAAGCTCAAAGCTAGTTGAAGAGATAATAACTGAATACGAGAAAGGTGGACTGGCAGTTGCTGGGCTCAGGGGCGTCGTTTATGCCTCCAATCTTTTCGCTGTGCATCAACTTCTAATCGATGAATATGAGCCCGTTGCGGGAAAACAGTGTCAGTCGTGTGGTGCTTTGGGGGTCGATGAAGTTGAATGTCCTTTATGCCATGGCGAGATGGGAGAGATTGAAGATTTGATTGATCTTTTAATCTACAAAACGTTGCGAGATAACGGGGACGTATTGGTAATAGGTGGACAATCTCCTTTAAGAGAATATGATGGCATAGGTGCTTCACTTCGCTTTGCTGTGTGAGCTGTATTAAATCAAGTCGAGCAGAAAGGTGTTTTTTTCTGCTCGACTTGATTTTTGTAAAAGCGACTTCATTTACGCTTCTCTTTTCGACTTGAACTTTTTAGGCGTTAATTATAGCTAAAGTTTAGTCAAAACTAAAAGCCTTTGTGTTGATCGATGCGCTCATTGTATTTATACTCATGCAGGAGATCACGACAGGGGAAGTGAATTGATGAGGATAGATAAGTACTTAAAAATTTCGCGAATGGTGAAAAGACGTACTGTAGCACAGGAGATGATACAGGCTGGTGTGGTAAGGCTTAACGGTAGACCTATAAAGCCTTCTTCTGTCGTTCGGGTGGGCGATGTCATCGAAATAGCTTTCCCGAGAAGAATTTTAAAGGTTGAGGTTCTTTGTGACGATGAAATTATGGTGAAAAAGGGGAAAGAAGCTTACGCAATTTTAGAGGAACGCTCAGTAAGTTTAGACGATTCTACAATATAGTATTTGAAAGGGGTGATTTTAAAATGGGTCATATAGTGGGCGTTTACGCTCGTGAAATTTTAGACTCCAGGGGTAATCCTACTGTAGAAGCGGAAGTATGGCTGGATAGGGGTTTAATGGCGAGGGCTGCTGTTCCTTCAGGTGCTTCTACCGGTAAACATGAAGCCGTCGAATTAAGGGATGGAGACAAACGCTATGGCGGAAAGGGAGTACTCAGGGCTGTTGAAAATGTCAATGAAAAAATAGCTCCCGAGATAATTGGCCTCGATCCCACCGAACAAAATCTAATTGATGAGATAATGATTGAACTTGACGGTACGCCGAATAAAAGCAACTTGGGGGCAAACGCTATTCTTGCGGTTTCATTGGCAGTAGCTAGGTTGGCAGCGCTGGAAAGAGACCTCCCTCTCTGGAGATATATAGGCGGATTGGGGCCATTTTCATTGCCGACCCCTCTAATGAACGTTATAAATGGCGGAGCTCATGCGGATAACGACTTGGACATACAGGAGTTCATGATCGTTCCCCATGGAGCTGATAACTTCAATGAAGCTCTTAGAATGGGAGTGGAGATATATCACTCTTTAAAGAAGTTGCTAAAAGATAAGCACAAGAATACTTCTGTTGGCGACGAGGGAGGCTTTGCTCCGAATTTAAATGGAGCAAAAGAAGCACTGGATCTCTTGGTGGAAGCCGTAATTGCTGCTGGATATAAACCGGGAGATGAGGTAAGTCTTGCCCTAGACGTGGCCGCGTCAGAGCTTTACGAAGATGGCCTTTATCACTTTCAGGGCGAGGGTAAAAAATATAACAAAGAACAATTGGTTGAATATTATGTAAAATTGTGCCAATCTTATCCTTTCATCATATCAATAGAAGACGGGATGGCAGAAGACGATTTCGAGGGATGGAAATTGTTAACGCAAGCCCTAGGAAATGAAGTTCAACTCGTGGGTGACGATCTCTTTGTTACCAATGCACGAAGGCTAATGCAGGGAATAACCGAAGGCATGGCCAACTCAATCTTAATCAAGCTCAACCAAATAGGCACGTTAACTGAAACTCTTGAGGTCATAGACATGGCTATTAAACATTCTTATTCAGCCGTAATATCACATAGATCAGGGGAGACAGACGACTCATTCATAAGCGACTTGGCGGTCGCTGTGGGCGTGGGACAAATAAAGACTGGTGCGCCTGCTAGGATCGATAGGGTTGCTAAATACAATCAACTTCTGCGCATTTCAGATGACCTTGGCGGCTTCGCAACCTTTAGCGGACTGAGCACCTTTCGTGGAAAGGAGAGGAAGAGATGAAAATAGCTGAACCCACGGTTGAGAGGTTAGTGCAATACATTCGCTTCCTTCAACGTTGCCGAGAGGCTGACAAAAAGGTAATATCTTCCCAGGAAATCGGGGACGCGCTTGGAATAAAGGCAAGTCAGGTGAGAAAAGATCTTTCCTATTTCGGTGAGATTGGGAAAAGGGGGGTTGGTTATGACGTAGAAAAGTTGTACCAACATTTAAACTCCATATTTGCTCCACCAAAAACGTGGAAGATAGCAATGATTGGTATTGGCAACCTGGGCGAGGCATTGCTCGGGTATAAGGCTTTTGAAAGCGAGAAGTTTCGTATTGTAGCTTTGTTTGATATTGATCCTGACAAAGTTGGGCGCAAGATACACGATATTCCGTGTTACGATGTGGGAATGATGCCCCGAGTACTTAATGACGAGGGCGTAGAAGTTTTGATAATAACGACGCCTTCATCTGCGGCTCAGGAAGTCGTAGATAAAGCGACATCTAGCGCCTCGATTAAAGGAATATTGAACTTTGCTCCAACAGCATTGGCGGTGCCAGAGCATGTTATACTTTACAATGTTGATATATTTGTTGAGCTTGAAAAGTTACTTTTTTACATAAAACTTAAAGAGGAAAGTGGTAAAGTTTAAAAGCTAGCGGGGTAATGAGTCCACGCTTCGGTTGCTATGCAATTTATGCCGAAGCAAATGATAGGCTAGTGTAATAATATATTAATATATACTATTAGGAGGGGTTTTCCTTGGGCGGACAAGCTGGATTGTTAGGAATGATGTGGCCGTTGTTGCTTTTCATAGTGATATTCTATTTTTTGTTGATAAGACCGCAGAAAAAGCGTCAGAAACAACATCAAGATATGCTGAATTCTATAAAGCGCGGAGACCAAGTAGTGACCGCCGGTGGTATTTATGGAACCGTTAGGGATGTTAAAGATGACAGCTTCATTCTGGAAGTTAGTGATGGCGTAAAAATTCGTGTCCTTAAAAACGCGATATCCTTTAAACGAAGTGCTCCCGAAGCCGATGAAACTGAATCAGAGGAGAGATAAACGGCCAAGATAATTGCTTTGCAGCAAAAATTTAATTGTTGCTCACTATTTAGGAGGTAGAAGTCAGTTGCCTAAACATGAACGCTGGAAAATCATATTGATCTTGGTAGTTCTTTTTGCATCTCTTTGGGCTGTGTATCCTCCCAGTGAAAAAATAAAACTCGGATTGGATCTCAAGGGTGGCGTTCATATATTGCTTCAAGCAAAGGGAACGCCAGATAACCCTATTAGCAGTGATACTATTGAGCGCTTGATAGCAGTTTTACGAAATCGCATTGACCAGTACGGAGTTGTCGAACCAGTTATACAACGCGAGGGTAATGACAGAGTAGTTGTTGAGTTGCCTGGTCTGGATGATCCCGAATCTGCCATTGAACTTATTGGGAAAACGGCAATGCTGGAGTTTCGTCCGGTCATTGACGCGACGCCCCGACTTCCTCGAAAGCCTGAGAGGCAAAACTATGGCAGCGATGAAGAATACGAGACAGCGATTAAACGATGGGAAGAATACGAAAGACAAGCTTTGGCAATGGAAAAAAAGTTGTGGAAACATGTCGAAGAAAATCCGTCGCTGTCTGTCTTAAAAGGTGAAGAAGGACAGTCCTATTTGTTGGGACCTGCAGGCATTACAGGTCAACATTTGTTGGATGCAAAGGTCGCTTTTGACAACTTAGGAAGGCCTGTGGTGACGCTCAAATTTAACAAAGAGGGCACACGCCTGTTTGACGAACTCACTGCCCGCAATATTGGAAGACAAGTGGCGATTGTCCTTGATGGGGTCGTAATTTCCGCTCCTGTCGTGCAAGAACGAATAAGCGGCGGAGAAGCTCAGATCAGTGGCCGCTTCACGACGGATGAAGCCCAGAGGCTCGCGATAATGCTTCGAGCTGGAGCATTGCCTGTTACTGTTGAGATCCTCGAAACGAGATCGATAGGGCCTACATTAGGCACCGATTCGATTAGATCAGGCATTAAAGCTGGGCTGATAGGGGCCATCCTGGTCTTTCTGTTCATGTTCATATATTACTCTCGCATGGGGTTGGTAGTTGACCTCGCTTTGGTGATGACTATTATTCTTGTCTTGGCTGGCCTTGCAAGTTTTAGGGCTACCCTTACAATGCCTGGAATAGCTGGGATCATCTTGACATTAGGCATGGCCGTGGATGGGAATATATTGATCTATGAGCGCATAAAAGAAGAGCTGCGGAGCGGAAAAACTGTCATGGCAGCTATTGATGCCGGTTTCAGGATGGCCTTTGTCACAATCATAGATGCAAATTTAACTACCCTCTTCGCAGCTGCATTTTTGTTCTACTATGGCACTGGGCCTGTTCGAGGTTTTGCCGTTACATTGAGCATTGGCATATTCGCAAGCCTTTTCTGCGCTGTTTTTGTGACAAAAGTCTTGCTACGCTTCTTTATGGGCAGGCGAAAAAGTTCAGTCCTTCCCGTGACTAAGGAGAGATCGTGATGTTGGTCAAGTTCAAAGAGAATATCAATTTTATGAAATATCGGAGAATTGCTTTGGCAGTTAGCCTGGCCTTGGTACTAGTAAGCATAGGATTGTTGATGGTGAGAGGGCTGAATTTTGGGATCGATTTCTCTGGCGGTATATTGTTTCAACTGGAGTTCGATGCACCCGTAACGGTCGCTGAGATTAGAAGTTCCTTGAACAAAATGGGCTTCGATAGCTCTGTAATACAGTCTTATAGCGAAAGAGGCGCATTGGTTCGTTTAAAGGACGACAGGGAAAGTGACCAAAGAGAGATACTGAAGTCTCTCAGGAAAACTTTGGGAGTGGATTTTAAGGTTTTGCGTGTTGAGATGGTTGGGCCCGCTGTGGGTAGCCAGTTGCGCAAGAGTGCGACATTGGCCACAATATTAGCATTGCTTGCTATGCTGATCTACATCACCTTTAGGTTTAAGTTTATGTTTGCCGTAGGGGCTGTCATTGCTCTAATGCACGATGTAATCGTTACGCTTGGGATATTTAGCCTTACTTTCCAGGAAGTTTCGATGCCATTCATTGCCGGAATGTTAACTCTTGTGGGTTATTCGATTAATGACACCATAGTGATTTTCGATAGAGTTAGAGAAAACTTTAAACATTTAAAGGATTGGGAAATTGTCGATATTCTTGATAATTCCATAAACCAGGTGTTATCTCGTACCATCAATACATCGCTTACCACTCTCTTTCCTGTATTGACACTTTTCTTGTGGGGTGGTAAGGCCATTTCTGATTTTTCTATGGCACTTTTGGTGGGGATCATTGTGGGCACTTACAGTTCCATATACGTTGCCGGGGCGGTTGTGGTGGAATGGTATTTACGATCCCCGGGAGGATCGCGAAAGCTACAAAGGCGTTAAAGATCATTTGAGCGACCTTAGGAAAGGCCTTAGACTTCGTTCGACAGATTAGCAAATGATGATAACTCTGGTTTTGCGAGAAGTTGCATTGTGCTTGTATATATTATATTTATTAAGTTAGAATAAGTTTAGGGTAAGAGCTTTGAGATAAAAGGAGGGTCCTCCTGTATGGATTCAATAATACAATTACTCTTAGGGGGTTTTGGCGTTAGTGACGACCTTGTCTCTCTGTGTAGGTCTTATATGAGTTCTCTTGTGGAAGAAGGAGCCATGGAACGGTGGGCCGCAGATAAGGTTTTAATGCAGCTTGAAGAGGAACTTGCCAGACGACGAGATACCTTGGTAAGGGGATTTAAAAATGAGATTGAAAAATTTTTATCCTTCTTTCCTTTAGTAACGATAGAACAATTCGAAGCATTAGAGTCAAGGGTAAAGGCGTTGGAGGAGCAGAGAGCTAACCCTTAAGATAAGTTTTTTGTGAGCTCAAAGGAGGCGTTTTTCATGGTTATGAGTTTAGCAGACCGGCTAAAGGGGATGATTTCTGTAGCTCTCTTAAACCAGGTCGTTAAGTTGATTGAAGAGGGCGATGACGAAAAGCTTGCGTCGCTATTTGATGGTATATCACGTTTGGCACCTGCTAAGTTCCAGCGCGAGACCTTTAAAGAACTGGCAGAATTGGCAAGGGAAAATCATCCCTTTGTTGGGGTCTTTAGAAGGGTTTTTGAAGAGCTTCATCCTAATTGCCGAAAGAAGCTAATCGTAAACTTGATAGTGAACTTTATGGTTCTTTCTCGAGGTATTAGAGATAGGAAGATGAATGAGTTAGGGATTCATATTCCTAACTTTATGGTGATAAGTCCAACGATGAGGTGCAACCTAAAATGCAAAGGGTGTTACGCTGGATCATACGATACTTCCAGCGACCTAACCACAGAGGAAATAGATGATCTTATCTGCCAAGCTAAGGAGCTCGGGATGTACTTTTTTACCATATCCGGCGGTGAGCCCTTTACAAGAAAGGACTTGTTTGATATTTGGGCCAAACACGATGATTGTTACTTTCAGGTTTACACTAACGGTACGTTGATTACCGATGAGGTAGCCGATAGGCTAGTTGAGCTGGGCAATGTAGCGCCCATGATTTCCATAGAGGGTACGCCAGAAGAAACGGATTTCCGGCGAGGTCCCGGAATGTACGATAAAATAATAGAAACATATCGCAGGCTTAGAAAAAAGGGAGTGCTGTATGGCTTTAGCGCCACCTGCACTCGTACAAGTGCTTCCTATATATCCAGCGATGAATTCATAGAACACATGCTAGAAGAAGGATGTAAGGTTGGCTGGTTCTTCCAATACATACCCACTGGCCATGACCCCGATCTGTCTTACATGGCTACACCGGAACAGAGAGCTTATTTGAAGAAGAAGGTAGATGAGTGGAGGTCGAAATATCCGATATTCTTGGGAGATTTTTGGAACGATGGTCCTTATGTTGATGGTTGCATAGCAGCTGGTTTTAGATATTTGCACGTGATTTCCAATGGTGACGTTGAACCTTGTGTATTCTGTCATTTTGCCGTAGATAACATTAGGGAAAAAACTCTCGTCGAGGTTCTGTCAAGCCCCTTCTTTGAGGCGGTACGATCACGTCAGCCTTACGATGATGACAATTTGCTTCGCCCCTGCCTCATCATCGATCATCCGGCGGTATTAAGGGAATTAGTGGCCGAGTATGGTGCACATCCAACCCACCCCGGTGCGGACAAGTTGCTCAATGAACTTGCAGCGGGTTTAGACGAATATGCCAGAAGAATGAAGGAGATATACGATCCGCTTTGGGAGGAAGTTGGGCGGGAAAAATATCTTAAAAATCTTGAAAAAGAAGATAGTCCAATGATTCGAAGCAGATATAATCAACGCTGCCTCCATTGCAGTGGGAAGGGTGGAAAATAGTTTAATATATTAATTTTAAAAGGTGGGACTCCCATGAAGAGCTACGTGCTGGCATTAGCATTGGGAATGTTATTAGCGGCTTTTTATGCTGTTCAGAATAGCGGCATGGTGATAGTAAAATTTTTAATGTGGCAGTGGTCACTTCATCAAGGCATATGGGAAGTACTTGTCTTTGCAGCTGGGGCGGTTTTAATGTGGATAACTTCATTTGCTGCTCATATTGAATCTCGAAATAAATATAGAAATGATATCAAGGAGCTAAAAAAGCGCATTGCCGACTTAGAAGAAGAGAAGCGTTCTCTGTTGGATGCTTTGCAACGTGGAAGTGCCTCTTTGACGAAAGAGGCTTCGTCTGAAACTGAATTCGTTGCAAACGAAGGGACAGAATTTGAGAAGTGATTCCTTTACATCCTTATTCGAAATTGCGCGTGTGGAGTTTTGATGATCTTCCCTGTGAGCTGGCGCAATCACTTCAATGTCATGAGTTGGTGGCGCTGGCGTTGTATATAAAATATGGCGAACATTTGGATTTTCAAAAGGCTCGGGCATGGTTGCGTCCGAGCCTTGACTTGTTGATGTCAAATCTTTTCTTATGTAGTAGTGGACGAGATGTGTTTGCTATATTGCAATCGCTTCCGAGGGGAAGTAAAGTGGCACTTTATGGCGATTACGATGTGGACGGCGTTACTTCCGCTCTCCTTGCAAGCGAGTTTGCAAGCTCTATGGGTTGGCATGCGAGATACTACTTGCCTCACAGATTAAAAGATGGATACGGACTGAACGCCGCTGTAGTGAAGACCATTGCGCGTATGGGATTTAATCTTCTAATCGTTACTGATTGTGGAACCAAAAACGAGACAGAAATTGAACAAGCTTTAAATATGGGCTTAAAAGTTGTCATTTTTGATCACCACCATGCGGATACAATATGTCATCATGGATGTATAATAAATCCTTACCTAGGAGGAGATAATGAAGCCAAAACGTTATCCGCAACGGGAGTATTATGGTCTTGGTTGTGGCAAAGCGGGCTCATTTCAAAGGATTGGTTAATGGAAAGATTAGAGATCGTGGCTTTGTCCGTGGTTGGAGATTCGATGCCCTTAGGGGTGTTAAATCGTGCTTTAGTAAAAGAGGGCCTTAAGGGGCTGGAAATCACGCGAAGGCCAGGTTTGCAATATCTTTTCGACAAACTCTCCATAGTGTATCCTATGGATGAAAATCAAATTGCGATGAAGATTAATCCTTGCTTAAACTCTGCAGGGAGGATTTCGCTTGCTGAGATCGCATTGCAAGCGCTTGAAGCTTCGCCTAAGAGCAAGCTAGCAGCACGTGAACTTCTTTCCTTGAATTATCAAAGGAAGAAGCTAAGCAGTACCGTGTATGATCAAGCTGCTTCCCGTTTGCGGACTGGACATTTTAGATATGTGTTAGATTCCGCGCATTGGCCTCTTGGCCTTTTAAGCAGCGTAGCAAGTCGTTTGTGCTATGAATATAATAGACCAATAATTTTAGCTGCACCTCACGGTAGAAATATGAGGGCTTCTCTTCGAGTTCCGGAGGGTTTAAATGCCATCAAGGTGTTGGAAGGCATTGCTTCCTATTTGGCTAGTTGGGGTGGGCACAAAGGAGCAGCTGGATTTAGCGTTGAGGCCAAAAGATGGTCGAGTGTCAAGAAGAAATTGGAGGAAAGCTTGACCGAGATTAGTACAAACTGCAGCGAAGATCGATTTGAAGACGCTATTTCTTTGGAGCCAAAAATATGGAATCTTAAACTGTGGAATTGTTTCAGGGAGCTAGCGCCCTTTGGGGAAGGCAACGAAATGCCCTACTTTTTTGTCAGCCATGAAGTTGGGGATGTTATAAAGCCCTTGAGGGGCGGAGATAATTACCGTGTTTCGTCGCAAAGGGGAGAATTACTGGCCTTTGGCTTTGACGAGATGTCAAGATATAATAATAGGATTAAGGGCTGGTTATATCGCCCATTTGTGGATTCGTTTAGAGGTAAATTGAAAATATCTTCAAAGGTAGAGAAGGTAGTTGTATAGATTAATTAAGGGAGCAATATGATAATGGAAGGTAGCGAAAGCCACATGATATCTGGCTACCAGCAAGGTGAACCAGCACTTTCGTCCTCTAAGGGTATGGAAAGAGCTTTAAGAATATTGCGCGATAGCTTCATGGGTCGCATTCCCGAAGAAGATAGGGCTACTGTTGTCAGTTTGGCTTGGCAAGAACTTTGGAGTAAGGCTGCAAAGTACCTCGAAAAGGACAAACTTAAACTCTTAGGGGAAGCTTTCGTGTTTGCAGCGAACAAACATAAAAAACAAAAAAGGGTGACAGGAGAACCTTACATCATACATGCTCTCTCAGTGGCAGGGATACTTGCGGACATAAATATAGATATAGAGACTCTTGTAGCGGCGCTACTTCACGATGTGGTAGAGGATACCGATGCCACGTTTGAAGAAGTTAAGGAAAAGTTCGGCACGAATGTAGCCTTCTTGGTAGATGGAGTGACCAAGCTTGGCAATATTGACTTTAAAACCATGGAGGATTATCAAGCTGAAAATTTGCGGAAAATGTTCCTGGTCATGGCTAAGGACATTCGGGTCGTGTTGATCAAGTTGGCCGATAGGCTTCACAATATGCGCACCATTCAAGTTTTAAGGAGGGACAAACAGCTTCGCATTGCGAAGGAGACCCTGGAAATATATGCTCCTTTGGCTCACCGACTGGGAATTTATCATATGAAGCGTGAACTCGAGGACTTGGCCTTTAAAGTGCTGGAACCAGATATGTACTATGAAATCCGGCGAAGGGTAAGGAAAAAACTTCCCGAGAGGGAGACGATCATAAAGGAAGCTATAGAAATTTTATCTAAAAAATTAGACGAAGTAGCTACAAAGGCCTTTATAACGGGAAGAGCAAAGCACTTTTATAGTATTTACGAGAAGATGAAGCGCAAGAACCTCACGGTCGAACAGATGTATGACCTTCTTGCTCTGAGGGTGATAACTAACTCGGTTGAGGATTGTTATCAGGTTTTAGGTATAGTGCATACAATATGGAAGCCGATCCCGGGTCAATTCGACGATTACATAGCTAATCCCAAAAGTAATATGTATCAATCACTTCATACTACTGTAGTGGGGCCGAGCGGAGAACCACTGGAAGTTCAGATTAGGACATGGGACATGCATTGGATAGCTGAATATGGGATCGCCGCCCATTGGAGATATAAAGAAGGTCAAATAAAACCAGATGACTTAGATACCAAATTGACGTGGATAAGGCAAGTTTTAGAGACTCAGCTCGAGACTTCGGAGCCCTCCGAGTTCTTGGAGAATTTAAAGGCCGATGTTTTGTCGACGGAGGTATTCGTATTCACCCCGAAAGGTGATGTAATATCGTTGCCTAAAGGGGCCACCCCCCTGGATTTCGCTTTTGCTATTCATACGGAAATTGGCAGCAAATGTGTTGGTGCGATGGTAAATGGTCGTATCGTACCCTTGAGTTATGAGCTTAAAAATGGAGATATCGTAAGAATTCTCACTTCCCCCCAAGGACATCCTTCTAGAGATTGGCTGAGCATAGTCAGCACCAGCCGCGCTAAATCTAAGATCAGGGCTTATTTCAGGGCAATAGAACAGACCGAGAAGAAGGAGCGCCTGGAGAAGGGACGCGAACTCTTACAGGCTGAACTAACCAAGCACGAAGAATATAGAGACTTTGACATCGAATTATCGTCAAGTTCTTTAAATAAAGTGGCCAGAGATTTCGGCTTGTCCAATAAGGAGGAACTTTTCGTTGCTATTGGTGAGGGAAACATGTCCCCTTCAGCCGTTGTCGCAAAGCTTACTGAAGCCGAGCAATATAGGGTAAAAGGCCCCGCTAAGGTTCCTATCCAGGACAAGACGAAGGAAACGGATTCTGAAATAATGGTAGAAGGAACGGGCGGGGTTATGGTTTCTCTGGCTCATTGTTGTTGTCCTGTGCCTGGTGATCAAGTTGTAGGTTACGTTACCACGACTAGAGGAATAACAGTCCATAGGGCTGATTGCCCTAATTTATTAAGGACATCTGCTGATCGAAGGGTTGTCGTTTCTTGGGGGCAGAGGACTAAAGCCTTTTATACCACTAGGCTCAGGCTAGAAGCAGTCGATAGGGCTGGTTTGTTTGCTGACGTAACACAAGCCATAAGCGCTGCTGAGGGCAGCATCATTTCTATTAGTGCTCATGTTGTAGACGAAAGCAGAGCCAGGATGAACATGGAAATTCAGGTTAAAGACGTCGAACAGCTTTATCGCATTATAGCACGCATTAATTCTATTGAAGGAGTGCTAATGGTCCTGAGGGGGTAAAAGGATATGCGCGTTGTTCTGCAAAAAGTGCTTTGGGCAAGAGTTGAAGTTGATGATGTCGTCGTTGGGGAAATAGGCCCCGGGCTATGTCTTTTAGTCGGGATTTCAAGAGAGGATACCTCAGAAGATGTGAGGTATATGGCTAACAAAATCCCTAATCTAAGGGTTTTCCCTGATGCAGAAGGAAAACTCAACCTTTCATTGATTGATGTAAAAGGTTCGATTTTAGCTATATCCCAATTTACGCTGTTCGGAGATTGCAGTAGAGGCAGAAGACCTTCTTTTTCAAATGCGGCGTTACCGGAATTGGCCCATAAATTTTTCGAAGAGTTTTTGCATGAATTAAAAAAAGTCGGGCTCGATGTGCAAACGGGACGTTTTCAAGCACACATGAAGCTGAGCTTGTGCAACGATGGGCCCATTACTTTGATACTAGATAGCAAAGAGGTGCTTAATAAGTGAGGATTGTGAGATTTCCTTTAGGAGCGTTGCTTGCGAATGGTTATTTAGTATACGATGAGCTAGGCAAGGCCTTTTTTGTGGATCCAGGCGGAGATCCTGATGACGTTATGGCTACTATTGATGGAAATTCCCTGAAGCTAGAGTGGATTCTTTTGACTCATGGACATGCAGACCACATAGGTGGGCTGAACGCTTTGAGGAGGCGTTACAATTGTCCTATAGCCATACACGAAAGGGACGCCCAAATGCTTATCGATCCTATGAAAAATCTTTCTCAATTTACGGGGGAAAATATAAAAGTTGATTATCCTGTCCACTTGCTTTCAGACGGAGATGAGATAAAGGTGGGATCGATCTCTATCCTCGTAATACACACTCCGGGGCATACCCCAGGAAGCGTTTGTTATTTGGCAAGTCATGGCAATGAAAAGGCGCTTTTTTCCGGGGACACAATTTTTGCATTGAGCGTGGGTAGAACTGATTTGCCTGGAGGAGATTTTAGCGTCTTGGAGTCATCTTTGATGAAATTGGAAGGCATGCCCGATGATTTAAGAATTTTTCCCGGGCACGGGCCGGAGACAACTTTAGGTAGGGAGAGAAGAAATAATCCCTTTTGGCCGAGAGAGGCACAATGAATATATACAGTTTGCTCGAGGGCCCAAGGATCCGAAGGACGAAGTTTCACGTGACCTTAATTTAATTAGAGGGGGTTCGTTCGTTTGTTTAGGTTTTTATCGGGGTTGTTCGCTCGAGATATGGGCATAGATTTAGGGACCGCCAACGTAGTTGTTTATCAAAAAGGGAAGGGCATTGTGGCGGATGAACCGTCGGTCATTGCTTATCGCAAATCACCGAACACAAAGGATGAAATAATAGCCATCGGAAGGCGTGCTAAGGACATGATAGGCAAGACGCCCCAGAGCATCATCACCTTAAGACCGCTTAGACATGGCGTAATTGCAAACTTTGACGTGACCGAAGCGATGCTGCAATTTTATATAAAAATGGTCAATGGAGAGAGACGGCTTTTCGCGCATCCCAGGGTTATCGTAAGCGTTCCAGCTTGTGTTACAGAGGTGGAAAGAAAAGCGGTAATAGACGCCTGCTTGGGCGGAGGGGCAAGGGAGGCCTATATAATTGAAGAACCCCTCGCTGCCGCCCTGGGCGCCGGATTGCCGATTCACGAACCTAAGGGATCTATGGTCATGAACATTGGGGGGGGCGCTACAGAGGTGGCTGTTTTATCCTTGGGAGGAATAGTTGAGAGTTCTTCCTTGAGAGTAGCCGGAGATGATATCGATGAAGCCATCGTAGAATTACTTCGGCAGAATTTTAAAATGTGCATCGGCGAAGCTACGGCTGAGGAAATAAAGATTTCTGTGGGTTCAGCTTGTCCTCTGGATGAAGAACTATCCATTGAGGTCAAGGGGCGTGACCTGAGCAACGGTTTGCCTAAGACATTGGTTGTTACTTCTTCCGATGTCAGGATAGCCTTAGAGCCCTTGATTAGGAGGATGGAAGAAACAGTACGAGAGACATTGGAGCGTACCTCTCCGGAACTAGTCCGGGACATCGTCGAGCGGGGAATAATTTTGACTGGAGGAGGGGCCATGCTAAAGGGCTTGTCCAAACGACTCTCGCTGTCTTTAAATATTCCTGTAATGTGTGCCGAGCAGCCGCTTTATGCTGTGGCCTTAGGGATTGGAAAGGTCTTGGATGAGTTGGAAAAGATGAAACGAGTTTTGATTTCTATTTAAGTCAAAAAATAACTTTCAAAAAAAGAGGTGCTACTTCCTAGTGCGGAATCGGAAGTTAGCTGAGTTCTGGCAAGTCGCGATAGTTCTCATGGCTTTTTCTATGGTGCTTATGGCAGCACTTGAGTATAATGCCGGTTTCGACCTAAAAATTAGAAATACATTTTACAAGGGTGCGAAGTACTTGGAGCTGCCCGCTGTGGTGCTCAGAGATACGGTCGAAGGTATATTTATTATTAGCAAGGAAAAAGAAGCATTTTTAGAAGAGATAAACTTGCTTCAAAGGGAGAACATCGCCTTAAGATTGCAGCTCAACAAGTTGCGAGAACAGCAAGATGAAGCAATTGCACAGGCCTATCTTCCTTCTCAGGAAGATAGCAATGCTTTGAGGGCGAAGATAATTTACAGGCATCCCGGTTGGTGGTGGAGGTACATGACTGTCGATAAAGGGAGAAAAGACGGTGTGAAGCGTGGCATGCCTGTACTGAGCGGGGAAAATGTTGTAGGGAGAATTTTTCTGGTCGAGGACACGACATCCGTTGTTGAGCTGATAACCTCGCCCGATTTAAGGATACCGGTAGTTGTCGATGATACGAGAGACATTGGCGTGCTTTCAGGTGATGGTAAGGGCAAAATGATTTTACACTACATGCCTAAAGATATTACACTGCCAAGCGATATACAAGTAACAACGGCCTTTGCTATGGGCAACTTCCTTCCAGGATTACTCGTTGGCACCATCGAAAGCCTGCAAGAGGACATGAGTGTAGGGGATTTTACGACATACAAGGTAAAACCAAACGTTAATTTCTCACGGTTGAGAAGAGTCACCATTTTGGAGGTAATGTAGGTGCCTTCTTTGTGGCTCGTTATAGTTATTTCATGGATTGCACAGGACTTATTGAGGGCCCTCATAACCCCTTTTATGGCTGTCCCGGATATGTATATCTTGGCTTTGGGGATGTTGTTTACTAAAGAAAGCTATAACGAGGTTTTAATCTTGGTAGCCGCTTTTATCGGTGGGCTTTTGTGGGATGCGCGGTGGGGTGCTCCTCTAGGTTTTACTTCCATGCTGTACGTTGGATGCTTGATCGTCGTTAAAATAGCCTGGGGAGCAGTATCTCATGCTGCAAAGACTCCCGCTGTGGCGTTTTTTCTCGTTTTCTCGGTACACCTTTGTGCTTCTCTTATTGAGTTGATATTATACCGCAATACGGTCTTATTTCCCGGTTTTTCCTTTATGATGAAGCAAATAGGCGCACTGATCTTTTGCCTCTTTGTACATGCTCGTTTGTTACGTGAGGAGATGGACTGATTGAAGCGGCTTGATCGTCCCATCATAATTGATAAACGCCTCTTATCTTGGATGTATTTGCTTTTCGGCACCCTTATTCTTCTGGCAGTTGCTCTGTTTCAGTTTCAAGTATTGCATGGCGACGATTACGTTAGACTGGCCACTGAAAATAGATTGAGGGTAATCAGGCTCACTCCACAGAGGGGAACCATTTATGATGCTAACCAGATTCCCTTAGCTGTAAGTTTGAGGACCTTTTCTATCCAGGGTTATCCTCTCGCCATTCAAAAGGATGAAACTATTGAAAGGATTGCTTCTTTTTTTAGGAGACATGGGATCATCAAAACTCCCGAGGAACTCAAAGAGATGTTAAAAGGGCAATACACGGTACCCTACAGGTCGGTGGCTTTGGTCAATAATTTGACGCTTGCTCAAATGGCTTCCATAGTGGCAGACCCCGACTTTCCGCAGGAATTGGTTCCCGTCTCCCAATGGCGTCGAGTTTATCCGGCAGGAGACGTGGTAGCACACGTTGTAGGTTACATCGGGAGCATTAATAAAGAAGAGTTAAAAAAATATGGCAGCGAAGGGTATCAGGGTGGCGATGAAATTGGAAAGGCGGGAGTTGAGGCGGAATTTGAAAAAGTTTTGCGCGGACAACCGGGTGGCGAAGCCATTGAGGTGGACTCAAGGGGAAGGCTGGTTCGCAAATTGGACCAAAAGCAGCCGAAGCAGGGCGAAAACGTTTCACTTACCATAGATTTGATAGCTCAACAAAAAGTTTCAACTTTAATGGAGGATCAACGTGGAGCAGTCGTTGTGATGGATGTACACAATGGCGACATAATGGTGCTTTATTCGACTCCTTCATATGATCCGAATCCTATGGTCTGGGGTTTGAGAGACTTTGAATGGAGAGCCTTGACCCAAGACACTTCCTATCCCATGATGAATAGGGCCATAAGTGGTCTTTATTCACCAGCTTCTACTTTTAAAATTGTAGCTGCAATATCCGGACTGTCAGAAGGTGTAATCACACAAAATACTAAGCTGTACTGTCCAGGCTATTTCGAGGTGGGCAACAGGAGGTTTCGCTGCGTTAAATGGCACGGTACCGAAAACGTCGTAGGTGCTTTAAGGGATTCCTGCAATGTTTTCTTCTTTCAAGTCGGCTTAAAATTGGGGGTTGACGTATTGTCCGAGTGGGCTTACAAGTTAGGTTTTGGAAGAATTACGGGAATACCACTGCCTGGAGAGGTCCCCGGAAACCTGGCTGGACGTAAGTGGAAAAAGACAGTTCTTGGCGAGGCGTGGTATCTTGGTGACACTGCTAATTATGTTATCGGTCAGGGATTTGTGTTGGTTACGCCGATACAGCTCGCGAGGGCTTATGCAAGTATAGCGAATGGTGGATTTTTACCCAAGCCCAGGTTGCTTAAAACAGATGCGGTCGATGGGGAATATATATCAGTAAATGAAGAAGTTTTAAGCGTAGTTAGGCGAGGATTGGAGCAGGTGGTAAAAGCTGGCACTGGGCGTTCGGCCGGAAGGTACGGGGTTGAAATAGCCGGTAAGACAGGAACAGCTCAGACGTCGCGGAATAAAAACGATGCTTTATTCGTTGGTTATGCTCCTGCCGCCTCTCCCAAATATGTGGCAGTTGTCTTGCTTGAGGAAGGAGAATCAGGAGGCAGGAAGGTGGCTCCCCTTGCGGGAGAGATTTTGGCCTTTTTGTTGAATGAAAGAGGGGAGTGAACATGGAGTCGTACATCCTTTTAAAGGGTACAAAGGAAGGCATACGGTGTATTTTCCCGGAAGATGAAGGTATAATGAAGATCGAAAAGATGTGTGATGAAGTTTTGAAGGAAAGCGGCCGCATAATGTATGACAGTTCTTTGGTCATTGACCTTCAAGGCAGAGAAAGCGACGAAGAGGAAATTATTGCTATTTTAAGGAACCTAGTTTGGCCCTCTGGAGCAAAGAATGTTGTATGGAGATCCTATGATCCCAAGACAAGAAAATTTTTGAAAACGGCCGGGTTTTGCATAGAGGAGTATCCAAGTTATAAGGGTTCTAGGGGCAGAGGGTTGTTCATATATAAATCGCTCAGGTCTGGACAGAAAGTAGAACATGATAGCGATGTCTTCATCATAGGAAACGTAAACGACGGCTCAGAAGTTTGGGCATCGGGAAATATTTGGATATGGGGCAAGCTTCAGGGAGTTGTTCATGCAGGTTGTCAAGGAGATGAAGAGGCACATATTTTGGCAAAGGTCTTTGAATCAAATCAAGTTAGGATAGGAAAGTTATATAGTAGCATCGAGAGAAACAGCTCTTACTGGGGTAAATCCACGTTGATTTATGCTCAAGAAAACACGCTAATTTTTAAAGAAATTTAAAGTCAGCGTTTCAGGGAGGCGGGTGCATTGGCTGCGAGAACTATAGTTATAACATCGGGCAAAGGGGGGGTTGGTAAAACTACCACGGCTGCCAACCTTGCCGTTGAACTGGCTAAAATCGGCATGAAAGTCGTTGCTGTCGATGCCGATATCGGTTTAAGGAACCTGGATGTGGTAATGGGTCTTGAAAACAGAATAGTATACACTCTTGTTGATGTCATTGAAGGAGCCTGTCGGTTAAACCAAGCCCTGGTTCGCGATAAGAGAATCGAAAATTTATACCTCCTTCCTGCAGCGCAGACGAGGACGAAGGATGCAGTAACTTGGGAGCAGATGTGTGAAATTTGTTCTATGCTCTCCAGCGAGTTTGATTTCGTTCTCATCGATAGCCCGGCGGGTATAGAAAGCGGTTTTAAAAACGCTGCAGCTCCGGCTCAAGAAGCTCTTGTCGTCACTACTCCTGAGATATCTTCCGTGAGGGATGCCGATCGCATCATTGGACTTCTGGAATCCATGGAAAAAGAGAGCATTTCTTTGGTCATCAACAGGCTTTCCCCGAAGATGATCAAAAGGGGTGATATGCTAGACATATCGGATGTGGTTGAAATACTATCCGTCAACCTGATTGGCATCGTCCCTGAGGATGAAACGGTGATTATTTCCACCAACAAAGGAGAGCCTTTGACGTTAGAATCCACCAGTCCAGCTGCAAGGGCGTTTAGCAATCTCGCCAGGCGCCTTCTCGGCGAAAAGATACCCTTCGACGAGCTTGAGTACGTGAACAGTAAGGGTATGTTGGGGCGCATCAAGAAGTTTTTGGGACTCTAGCTTTATAATTATTAGACGTAAATTTGGAGGCATGGAATATGGCTTTTTTGGAAAGATGGTTTGGAAAAGATAAGACAAAAAATCAAGCCAAGGAGCGCCTTCAGCTCGTTTTGATTCACGATAGGACCGATCTTGCTCCAGAGTTGTTGGAGCAATTGAGAGCCGAGCTGATAAAAGTTATATGCAACTATCTTGAAGTGGACGATGAACGCATCGAGCTAGGCCTTGAAAAGGAAGACCGCGCTGTTGCCCTGGTGGCAAATATACCCGTTAAAAACGTAAAAAGATATTTATCAAGTGCAAAATAGATAAGGAATAGATGGTTAAGCGTGGTAAATTGCCCCAAATATTTGGTTTGATCGATTTGCCACTTCTGTTAGTTGTTATAATATTGTACGTCCTTGGCATTGTAACGATATATAGTGCAACCTACCGGCAAGGGTTCGCTTTTGTCGAAAAGCAGTTAATTAATGGCCTCATAGCTGCCGTTTCTTTGGTTGTCTTCTTTTGTCTCGGCGTAAAAAGGCTATTTAACTGGTCTTACTTTCTATATGGCGGACTCATTTTTGTTTTGGTAGTGCTTCTGTTTTTAGGAGACGCAACGCGCGGCTCGCATAGATGGCTTTACGTTGGGAACTTTGCCCTTCAGCCTTCCGAGGCAGGCAAGCTCATATTATGTTTAACTCTGGCTCGATTTTTGGCTCGGGAAGGGGCGAACACCCCTGGAAGATTGCTAAAAGTTTTCGCACTGTCTGGTGCAAGCGGCGTGTTGATCCTGTTGGAGCCCGACCTGGGCACGTCAATAGTTTATGGCGTCATTACGTTGTCCTGCCTTTGGTCGTGCGGTTCGCCGAAAAAATATTTTTTGGCCCTGTTTGCTTCAGGCCTTGCCGCATTACCTCTAATGTGGGCATTTCTTAAGGATTATCAAAAACTTCGAATTTTGGCGTTTTTGAATCCCAACCTTGACCCCTTAGGTGCGGGATATAATGTGATTCAATCTCGAATAGCTGTTGGTTCGGGCAGTATTTTCGGGAAAGGTTTTTTGCAGGGGACGCAAAGCAAACTGCAATTTTTGCCGGAACCGCACACTGATTTTATATTTGGCGTTTTTGCCGAAGAATTTGGGTTTATAGGCAGTTTAATAGCGCTTGCGCTATTTGCCTTTCTTATCTGGAGAATCGTTCTTATAGCCTTAAAAAGCAAGGATGTGAGAGTCAAAATCTTTGCCGGTGGCTTTTCCGGCTGGCTCATTTTTCATGTATTTGAGAGCGTGGGCATGAGCGTGGGGTTAATGCCCGTGACGGGTCTTGCTCTGCCTTTCATGAGTTATGGGGGAAGCTCACTTATTACGATAAGCAGCGCCTTAGGACTCCTTTTGAGCGCCTGTCTAGATTTCCCTAAAAGATATGAATAGTAAAAACTTTGGCTTTTTGCGAGGGGATCAAATGGAAGATCTTTCGTTGGATTTGCATTGGGATAGACGGTGGGATTATCTTACTCAGGTGAAGAGGCCCTCGCGATATATAGGAGGGGAATGGGGAACATTGCCGCCCAAAAGTGGCGAGGAAGATCTCATCAACCTCTGTCTTGCATATCCCGATGTTTATGAAGTTGGTATGAGTTATGTGGGATATCAAATTTTATATTTTTTAGTTAAATCCCTTGATATAGCCGATGTAGACAGGGCCTATGCTCCTTGGCCGGATATGGAAAAATTGCTTTTAAATGACCGGGAACCCTTGATATCCTTGGAGATGAAACGCCCCCTAAAAAGTTTTGATGTCATTGGTTTTACTCTGCAGTATGAGTTGAATGCTACCAACATCCTGACTATGCTTGATTTGTCCTTCATTCCCTTGCGTTCTGTGAATCGTAGCGAGGGTGATCCAATAATCATCGCGGGGGGTCCGGGGGCTTTGGCTCCAATGCCTTACGCTCCTTTCATCGACGTCTTTTGCATGGGCGATGGGGAGGAGTTGGTTGTAGAGCTCTTAACTTTGCTGTCGGAGAGTCGTTTACTGAAGAGGCATGAAAAATTGAAGTTGCTTTCCGAGATCGACGGATGCTACGTGCCCATGATTTCCGGCCCAAATAAAAGCGTTAAAAGAAGAATACTGTCTTTACAAAGGGCATTCGCTCCGGAAGGTTGTATTGTGCCTTCGGATAAAATAGTACATGACCGCGCCTCGGTCGAGGTTTTCAGAGGTTGCTCAAGGGGTTGCAGGTTCTGCCAGGCAGGAATGATCTACAGGCCGGTGCGCTATAGAAATCCCGAAGAGGTGTGCCGGTTAGCGAAAAAAATTCTTTCCAAGAGTGGCTACGAAGAGTTAGGTCTAGTTTCTCTTTCAACGTGCGATTATCCATGGCTTGAGGATGTTTTGGATAATTTGAGCCCTTTTCTGTCAGAAAACAAGGCGATCCTAAACCTTCCAAGCTTGAGGATGGATGAGAAGGCAGTCGATATAGCTTTAAAGTTGGAGAACATGAGGAAAAAGAGTCTTACATTTGCTCCGGAGGCGGGGACTCAACGCTTGAGAAACGTAATAAACAAGGGCGTCACGGAAGAGGATATAAAAAACACGTTGAAGACAGTCTTTGAAGCAGGATGGAACAGGGTTAAACTTTATTTCATGATGGGGTTGCCCACGGAAAGAGATGAAGATCTTCAAGGCATAGTTGATGTTACACGACTTGCTTATTCTATTGGTCGATCCTTTAATAAAAGGGCTTCCATTTCGGCTTCGATAGCTGGATTTGTACCAAAAGCACATACCCCTTTCCAGTGGGAGCCCCAGGATTCTATAGATGAGCTTAAAAATAAGGGGCTTTGGATTAAAAGCCGGTTCCGCGAGAGAAACATATCGGTTAGTTATCACGAACCTACTCAAAGTTTTATCGAGGCGGTAATAGCAAAAGGTGATGAAAGGGTGGGCGACGTCATAGAAAGGGCTTGGAAGTATGGGGCACGATTCGATGGCTGGGGAGAGACCTTTAAGTTTTCTCTTTGGCAAAGGGCATTAGAAGATTGCGGAGTAGATCCCTACAAAATAACGGCAAGACAACTTTCTTACGATGAAGTCCTTCCTTGGGATCATGTAGATGTTGGTGTGACGAAAGAATTTTTGTGGTTGGAGCGAACCAAGTCATTAGAAGGAGAAGTGACCGAGGATTGTAGATGGAGCAGTTGTAACGAATGCGGCCTGCAAAGATTGTGTTTTGCAGATGAGGGTGCGCCATGAGGGTTAGGATTACCTATGAAAAGACTGGTACGGTATGTTTCGTTCCGCACGTGGAAATGCCAACCCTGTTTTCAAGGTCTTTGAGGAGGGCAGGTTTAAGGCAGGTCTTCACAGAAGGCATGTCTCCCCATCCTAAGGTAAGCCTGGGTCCTCCTTTGCCGGTCGGGGTGTTTTCTTTGTGTGAGTTGGCGGACTTTTGGCTAGAACAATGGACGTCTTGCGATTTGACTTCTTGGAACAAATGTCTGCCTAAAGGCTTGAAGGTAACAAAGGCCTGCCCCACAGAAGGCCGTTCTTTGAGCAAATTATGTGACGCTGCTCAGTACATACTTCAATTTAGGTCAATGGGAGAAGTCACCGCTGCCCTTGCTGTTTTAAAAGAGTTCGTTGAATGGGCGAAGATTGTTCCATCGATTGAAAATAGCATAGAGGTAATGCTCCTAAGGCCTTATGAGGTAAGTCCCACCCTTTTTGTCAAAGTACTTTCTGAAAGAAGGGTTATATCTTCTTGGAAGGACATTAGAATTGTAAGGACGATACTCGGAAGATTACATGCACAAAGCGTAGTTTCCCTTCTGTGACTTTCTGTTTTAGGAGGTAGTGTTTTTGAACAATGGCGATAAAAATATCATAGCAAACGTCATAGACCCGGAAGAAGCGCGAGTTGCCATATTGGAAGAAGGGCGTTTAGTGGAGCTTTTTGCTGAAAGGATGTGGGAAAGGCAAAGAGCGGGCGAGATATATAAGGCTAGGATCGACAACATCCTTCCCGGAATCAACGCAGCCTTTGTAAACTTGGGCGAGGGACGAAATGCCTTTTTGTACCTAGGTGACGCAAAGAACGTCAGCGTGAAACCCAACGGTGAAATAGTTGTTCAAGTGACAAAAGTTGCAAGGAAGGACAAAGGGCCGAGGGTCACTGCTCGTATATCTTTGCCTGGAAGGTATGTTGTATTGCTACCCTGCGCTCGCGAGGTGGGGGTTTCTCGGCGCATTGACGATGCTCGCGAGAAGGAGCGACTGAAGGGACTAGCCAAGCAATCCGTGCCTCCAGGCTTTGGAATAATTATTCGTACTGCAGCGGCAGGGATCGATGAGGAAACTTTAAGAGGAGAGATTGATGAGCTTCTAAGCCTATGGCAGGAAATAATGGATCTGGCCGCCAAAATGCCCACGCCTTCTCTTTTATATCGCGATACAGGTTTGCTTGGGAGAGTTCTTCGGGACGAGTTAGATGAAAGGGTTTCTCGGATAATAGTTGATGACCCGGATCATTACGAACAAGTGTTGGATTACGTGGCTAAATATGCCAACCAAACTCATCCTACCGTTGAGTTGTATAATAAAAACATTCCTATATTTGAGTATTTTGACATAGAAAGAGAGATCAGCGCCATCCTGGAAAGGAAGCTATGGCTTCCCTCAGGTGGGTTTTTGATTATAGATCAAGCGGAAGCGATGACAGTAATAGATGTTAACACCGGCAAGTATGTGGGAACCAGCGATTTGAGACATACAATTTTAGAGACGAACATTGAAGCAGCTAAAGAAATTGCAAGACAGCTGAGACTACGAGCGATTGGAGGCATAGTCATCGTCGATTTCATAGACATGGACTATTCCGAAGACAAACAGAAGCTTTTGGATTGCCTGGAGCAGCTTTTTAGAGAAGACAGACACAAATCCAAAGTTTACGGCGTAACGAAGCTTGGCCTGGTAGAAATCACTCGTAAACGCTCAAGGCCTGACCTTAAAACCTATATGACCAGGCCTTGCCCTTTTTGTTCCACGACGGGGTGGGTGTTAAAAGAAGACGTAGTCGCAATGGACATAAAGCGTTTTATGCGCAAGGTGATATTATCAAGTAGGACGGAAGCTTTAATACTAGAAGCTCATCCATCGATAGCATGCTATATCGGCGAAATTTTTTTGTCCCAATGGGTCGAGGAACTTGGACGAGCCATATTTATCGTCGGATCAAAGGATCTGGCATGGGATAAATATCGAATAGAGTTTCAAGGCGCCCTGGATCAAGCTCTATACAAAATAAACTTGCTTGAAGAAGAAGGAGATCTCGTTGTATATAGAGCGCATCGCCCTTAAGGGGTTTAAAAGCTTCGGAGAGCATGTAGAAATATTGCTATCGAGGAAATTAACCGTCATTGCGGGTCCAAATGGGAGCGGGAAGAGCAACATTTTGGATGCTGTTAGATGGGTATTGGGAGAACAATCTCCGACCCGCTTGAGAATCTCAAAGCAAAGCGACTTGCTCTTTCAAGGAAGTCCCTCGTGGCCACCGGCCAAGGAAGCATGGGTTTCGTTTGTGGCTAAACATGATGGCAAATCACGAATCTTCAAGCGCATACTTGATGAAAATGGCTCCACCTTTATAGTGGATGGAAAAAAGATCAGACTCTATGAAATGGAAGAAGAAAAGCGCCTTTTGGGATTAGAGGGGATTGATTTTGCCTTCATAAGCCAGGGTGAAGTATTGGAAGTTATAAACCAAAGACCCAACGACAGAAGAGAAAACCTGGAACTCCTATTTGGCATAGCTTCCTATCGCAAAAAGAGGGAAGAAGCGCTTTTAAAGCTTGTTGGCGTAGATGAGGAAGCACGAAGACTTAAAACATTAATTGATGAGCTAAAACGTAGGCGAAATGATATTCACCCACAGGTGTTAAAGGCTACGAGAAAGAAAGAGCTTCAAGATTCCTTGGAAAATATTACAAAGAGGATGAAGGAGCTTGAATACGCAAAAATTTTGCGTGACCTTGAGGTTCATGTAGCGCACAAAACAGAGATAAATCGCAAATGTTTCGCTGCAGAGATGTGGGTTTTACTTTGGGAAAGGGCCTTGAATTTTTTTGAAGAAAAAGTCAAGGCCCTGGAGATCAAGTATAAGGAAAATAAAGAAAACCTTTTAAATCTTTCTGCAGAAGTTAGAAATTTGAAGAAGAAATTGTCTTCTTTATCTTTGGAACGTAAGAGTACAAAAGACCTCTACTTGCGATTAAAGAAAGAGATTGATGTGGCTCGTAGGTCCATGCAAAAACTTGAGTCGGAGAAGGGAAAACTAGAGTTCGTCATCGAGGACTTAAGTAGCGAGTTAAACGCGAGGAAAAAACAATATAGTGAATTGGGATTGATGATAAATGAGCAGATTTCAAAGATAAAGGAGCTTGCTATAACCAAGGAAAAACTGCTCGAAAAAAAAGCTTATCATGAGGCAGCTGCTCTAGAGTTAAAGCGCAAGATCCGTTTTATGGGGAAAAGCTACGGTGATTTGGTGGCCCAAAGGCTAAATATTCAAAAAGAGCTGTTGAAATATGAAGAGACTTTAAAGGAGATTGATTTCCACTTACATGTGGAAGAGAAGGCCTTTGAGGATTTATCGTCAGAGCGCTCTAAGGCCTTTGCTCAGGTCCAAAATTTAGCCTCTGAGTTGCAGTTTAGAAGGAAAGAAGAGATCAAACTAAGCTCTGATATCGAAAGAATAAAGGACATGCTGGCTTCTGGGGCTTATCCTAGACCGGTAGAATTTCTATTGGCAGCCAAAAGGCTCGGAAAGCTAAACGTAGATTTCAAGGCATTTGTGGATGTTATATCTTGTCCGAAGGAGTACATTGTTGCCTTGCAATCTTTTTTGGGTGGCAGGCAGTTTTGGATACTGGTACATGACGAAGACAGTGCCCACAAGTGTATCGACTATATAAAGAAGGCAAACGTGGGAAGAGCCACCTTCCTGCCTTTAAATAGAGCTAATCCGCGGAGGAAAGCCTTAAATTTCTCACCTAACGGGACAGATGTGATTGGTTGGTTAATTGAACTAATTGATTACGATGCCAAGTGGGATAAGGGAGTCATGCATCTTCTTGGAAACTTGCTGCTCGTAAGAGATTATGAAAGGGGAGCTCAGATCTCAAGGACGCATAAAGCCTTTCCCGTGGTTACCCTGGAAGGGGAGGTATTTTTACCTAGCGGGACAATATCGGGTGGAGGTGTGGTCGAGCCCTCAAAAAATGTGTTAGATCTTAAAAATTCTCTGAGAGAAAAAATAAATGCAATTAAAACCCTTCGAGGAGAAATAAAACAGTTAAATCTTGCGTTAACCAGAGAAGAAAAACGAGAGATATCTTTAAAAGATGAGACTCAAGCAAAATTAGATTTAGTAAACAGTCTTAAGGGAAAAAGAGAAAAAACAATGACATTGCTAGAAAGTGATAGCGAAAAGATTGCCGGACTTGATGTTGAAATTTCAAAATTGAAAAAAGAAATTCGCGAGTGTATCTCTCGTTTGAGCGAGCACAACTTGGGGCTTCAAAAAGCAATTTCTGAAATTGCAGAAATGAAGGAATTAGATTTAAACGATAAATTGCAGGACGACTTAAGCGTGCTGACTAGAGAAATAGAAGTGATGCAAGAGAGGATAAAAGGACGTCAAGATGTTTTAAAGAAGGTTCAGGAAGAGCTGTCCTCCATCGAGGACTACATATCTACGAGGCAAAAGGAAGCGATTAAGGCCGAAAATTTAATCACGGATTACAGTTTTAAGATTTCCAAGGAGGCGTCAGTCTATAAAAATCTGTGGCATGAACAGAGGATGCTTGAAGAGGAGATAAAAGCGTTAGAGAAAGAAAGAGAGAAGGCCGGGAAGTTAGCGCGTAAGATATCTTCAAAGCGCGAAAGAGCCAAAGATCGATATAAACGACTTGAAGTTGAAAGTTCTTTATTGGAAGAAAAGTTGAAAAACCTGTTTGAACAAAAGGCAAAGCTTGAGGAAAACGATGGCAGCGAAATAAAGGAAGTATCCTGCGTTGACGACGATGAAATAAAGAGCCTTAAGACGAAGACCAAGAAGATACAGCATGAGCTTGCTCAGTTTTTTGATGTAGACAACGGTGTTTTGTCCGAAGATGCGTCCTTGGCAGCACGCATTTCTTATTTGTCGGAACAACATAACGATGTGTGCGTGGCTAAAAAAGAGCTCGAATCAATGATAGAAGATACGGACAGACAGGCGGGTATTTTGTTCGAAGAAGCTTTAAGCGCGATAAACCGACGTTTTAACGCGATATTCGTCAGGCTATTCGGAGGTGGCGAAGCGCATCTTGCGATGAGCGATGAATTTGACCTTTGGAATTCAGGCGTAGATATTTCAGCCAGGCCACCTGGAAAGCGTCCTCAAAGTTTAGCCCAGCTTTCCGGAGGTGAGCGCTCCCTTACGGCCATAGCTTATCTTTTTTCGACCATGGAGGAAGCTCTTGTTCCCTTGGCTATCTTAGATGAAGTTGATGCTTCTTTGGATGAAGCTAACCTAAGGCGTTTTGCTGAATTGGTGGAGGAGTATTCGCAAAACATCCAGATAGTGGCAATTACTCATAGAAGGTTAACCATGGAGAAAGCAGACATAATGTATGGTGTTACCTTAGAGGAGCCAGGATTGTCTAAGGTAATAGGAGTAAAACTTTCTGAGTGGGAATGATTCCATTGATAGAGAGCACTTTTGATGACATACTTTATGGAAAATTAAAGATGCGCCAACCCTTGCACGGGCCACGCATATCTGTAGATACGATATTGTTGTCTTGGTTTGTAAAACTCAAAAACGATGACAACGTTATCGAGCTGGGCACGGCTAGCGGAGCAGTGGCCTTGATCCTGGCTAAAAGATGGCCCAAAGTTCCCTTAATAAGGGCCATTGACATTCAAGAAGATCTGATAAAGATGGCCAAAGAAAATGCGGCTATTAACGTCCTTAGCGATCGTGTGGTATTTGAAGTGGGGGATATAAGAAAGATACACGCCCTTTACCCAACCCAATCCTTTGACGTTGTCGTGGTTAACCCCCCTTATAACGAAATTTCTGGAAGCAGGATCAGTCCCAAACGAAATCTGGCCATCTCAAGGCAAGGGATCGCCTGCACGCTCGAAGATGTAATAAAGGCGTCATTTTACTTGTTAAAGGACAAGGGGAGACTTTATCTCATATTGAGGGCAAAGCGCATTTCAGAGCTTTGCTACTTTCTTGAAAAGAGTCGGATGCCGCTTAAAAGGCTCAAATCCGTGTACCCTAAACCGGGAAGGGAGGCCTCGGTAGTCTTGGTTGAGGCCAGGAGGAACGCCGGCCGAGGAACACGTATAGAACCACCTCTATATATCTGTGACGAAACTGGAAATTACACGCCCGAACTTCTTTCGGCTTACAAAATAGGTGAATGACGGTGCCCCTTTTTGTCGTACCCACGCCCATCGGCAATTTAAAAGATATAACTTTAAGAGCGCTTGAGACGATAAAAACTGCAGATGTCCTGCTTTGTGAAGATACGAGACGCACCATGAAGCTCCTTAACTATTACGACATTAAGGTCAAAACGCTTTCTTATCACGAACATAATGAAAGAAGTCGTACGAAAGAAGTCCTAGATATGTTGAGCAAAGGGTTAAAGATAGCTCTGATCTCCGATGCTGGTACCCCCTGCATATCTGATCCGGGGTACATCTTGGTGTCAGAGGCAATAAAGGCTGGATTTGAAGTTGACGCGCTGCCAGGACCATCTGCTATTTTGCCAGCCCTTATCATGTCAGGTCTCCCAATGGATCGTTTCTTTTTTCTGGGCTTTCTTCCGGACAAGAGAGGTGCAAGGCGGAAATTTTTGGTTTCCTTGAAGGAGCTTGCCTTCACTTCAATTTTTTACGTTGCCCCCCACAAATTAAAGCGCGATTTGTCGGATATCATCGGAGTGTGGGGCGACAGACGAGCCGCCCTGATTAGGGAGATATCCAAATTACATCAGGAATGCCGTCGCGGCTTGCTGTCTGAACTCTTAAAAGAAGCCGAAGGGATAAAAGGAGAGCTGACACTTGTGGTGGATGGTTCTCAAGATGTATTTCAAAAAGAAGAGGACGAATCTTGGCAAAAAGTGGCCACTCATTTGCGAAATTGCGGTATGCCACTAAAAGATGTTGCAAAAACGCTATCCGAAAGCTATGGTATAAAGAAAAATCTAGTCAGAAAATTCGTCTTGGATCAAGAAAGATTGGAGGAGGAAAAAGATGAATCGTGAAAGTTGCTTTTATATCACAACTCCCATTTATTACGTGAACGATGTTCCTCACATTGGTCATGCTTACACAACGGTGGCTGCCGATGTGATGGCCAGGTATAAGAGGATGCACGGCTTTGACGTTCTTTTCTCGACCGGTACTGACGAACATGGTCAAAAGGTTCAGCAGGCAGCTCAAAAAGAAGGCGTGACACCTCAGCAGTTGGCCGACAGGACCGTCCAAAATTTCAAAAAGCTATGGGAGAAACTAAACATTTCTAATGACGACTTCATAAGGACTACTGAACCAAGGCACATCGAAGTAGTGCAATACATTTTTAAAAAACTTATGGACCAAGGCGATATCTACAAGGGAACATACGAAGGTTGGTATTGTGTCCCCTGCGAAACCTATGTATCGAAAAGTCAATTGGGCGAAGACAAGATCTGCCCGGACTGCAAGAGACCTTTGGAAAAGATGACTGAGGAAAGCTACTTCTTTCGCATGTCCAAGTATGAGCAGCCGCTTCTTGAGTTTTACGAGAATAACCCTACGGCGATCTTGCCTGAGTCTCGCTACAACGAGATAGTTAGTTTCATAAGGATGGGCCTGAAAGATCAGTCCGTATCTAGGACAACCTTAAAATGGGGAATACCAATACCGGGTGATGACGCTCATGTAGTATACGTTTGGTTTGATGCCCTTATAAATTACTTGACAGTTTGTGGATATCCCGAGGACGAACAAAGGTGGAGGAAATATTGGCCCGTAGTGCATCACTTGGTTGGCAAGGATATACTTCGTTTTCATAGCGTGGTATGGCCTGCTATGCTTCTGGCGCTTGGGGTTAATCCTCCTAAACAGGTCTTCGCTCACGGATGGTGGACTGTTGAAGGAGAAAAGATGTCCAAATCCAAAGGCAACGTCGTGGATCCCTTTGAAATTATCGAGATTTACGGCGTCGATCCCTTTCGCTACTTCCTGCTGAGAGAGGTGTCCTTCGGTTTGGACGGAGACTTTTCGGAAAAGGCGTTGGTGCAGAGGATCAATTTCGATTTGGCGAACGATCTAGGGAATTTGCTATCTAGAACGTTACAGATGGTTGTAAAATATTTCGGTGGAATTGTGCCAGAACCCATGCTTGAGCCCACCAAGGAAGATGCCGAGATAGGAAAAGAAGCAGTTAAAAGACTGATGCAAAAATTTGACAGCTACATGTCTCGTTTTGCCTATGATGAGGCTTTAAGGGAGATATGGGGTTATATTAGTTTAGCCAATAAGTATATAGACGTAACTATGCCCTGGAAATTGGGGGAGGAAGGCGAAAAGGATCGTTTGAGCAACGTGTTGTACAACTTGTGCGAAGCTTTAAAAAACATAGCCCTTCTTGTTGCTCCCTTTATGCCTGAAAAATCGTTTGAGATATGGGAACAGCTCGGCCTAAAGGATAAACTTTCTATGGATAGCTTTGAAACAATAGACAGGCCCTTTCCAGCGGGTACGGCCATCAGTAAAAAGGATGTCCTTTTTCCTCGCATCGATTTAAAAAAATGGGCTGTTGAAAAAGCGGAAAGAGATTCCAAAAAAGGCTTACAACCAGATCCCGGAGAACACGAAGACGAAATATCGATCGATGATTTCAAAAAAGTTGAACTTAGAGTGGCAAAGATCGTTGCCGTTGATCACATCCCCGGAGCCGATAAACTTTATAAGCTGTCGATTGATCTTGGATATGAGCGAAGGGTGATAGTTGCAGGTATAAAGGAATTTTATTCCCCAGAGGACCTTGTAGGCAAAAAAATTGTGGTGATATGCAACTTGAAGCCCGCTAAGCTTCGAGGAATTGTGAGCAATGGGATGCTTTTGGCTGCGGAGTCTCCGGATGGATCCCAACTAGCGCTCCTTACTGTGGACAACGAAGACATACCCTTGGGAAGCCGGGTACATTGAGACGATAATAATTTAAGGGAGTTGTAACTGTAGTGTCCCTAGTTGATACTCATTGTCATATATACATGCCAGCATTAAAGTCAAGACTCGATGACGTCTTGTCAAGAGCTGCCGGTAGGGGCTTAATACGCTTGTTGGTGGTGGGTGCTGACGAGGCCTCAAGCTTTGAGGCCCTATCGCTGGCAAAGGAGATATCTTCGATAAGGACATTCGCTGCTGTCGGCGTTCATCCACATGACGCTAAAGAGTTAAATGGAGTAATACCTGAAGAACTCATTTCTTTGGGTGAAAACGAACATGTCATTGCCATAGGGGAGACGGGATTGGATTATTATCGCAACCTCTCCCCTGCCAGTGCCCAGCGGGACATCTTTGCAAAGCACATAGAGTGGGCCAAAAGCTTGAAAAAACCGCTGATATGTCATATAAGGGATGCTTACGATGAGGCGTTAGCTATCCTAAAGTCGGAAGGCGCCCATGAAGTGGGCGGGATTTTGCATTGCTTTCAGGGGAACAAAGATCATGCAATGAGGGCAATCGATATGGGATTTTATATCTCCTTTGCATGTAATATCACTTATAAGAAAAATGAAGCCTTAAGGGAGGTGTCCGCGTCCATTCCCTTGGACAGGGTACTTTGTGAAACTGATTCTCCTTATCTTTCGCCTGAAAATTCGCGGGGAAAGGTAAATGAACCGGCCAACGTGAGTTATGTTTATGAGACCATAGCTTCATTGCGGGGCATGCCTTTTGATGAGTTAACAAAAGTTGTAATGGAAAATTCGATGAGTCTTTTAGGATGGTAATTTATGAGAAACTACGATTTTTTTAATTACGAGATTGTTGCGGAATGTCCTCATACAGGAGCAAGAGCTGGAAGGCTTTTAACTCCTCACGGAATCATAGAGACGCCTTGTTTCATGCCTGTTGGCACTCAGGCCACCGTCAAGGCCATGGCGCCATTTGAACTGGAGATGTTAGGAGCTCGGATCATCTTGTGCAACGCCTACCACCTATATTTGCGCCCAGGTATCGATGTCATTGAGAAAGCCGGAGGTTTGCACGAGTTTATGAGGTGGGATAGGGCCATTTTGACTGACAGCGGAGGTTTTCAGGTTTTTTCCCTGACCTCTTTCAGGAAAATAAATGATGAGGGTGTCGAATTTCAGTCTCACCTGGATGGCAGCAGGCACTTTTTATCCCCCGCATTAGTCATGTCAATAGAAGAATCGCTTGGCGGTGATATAGCCATGTGTTTCGATGAATGCACTTCCTACCCTATAACCGAAGACGAAGCTAAAGGGGCGACTTTTAGGACCATAAAATGGGCAAAGTTATGCAAGCAGGCCCATTCCAGGAAGGATCAAGCCTTGTTTGGCATAGTGCAGGGGTCGGTGTTTCCTAGTTTGCGCAAATATTGCAGTGATGCCTTAGTTGATATGGATTTTCCCGGTTATGGGATAGGCGGATTGGCCGTAGGCGAACCCAGGGAGTTGATGTATGCTACCTTGGAGCTAATGGATCAAGTATTGCCCAAGAATAAACCCCGGTACTTGATGGGCGTTGGCCATCCTCTTGACATGACGGAAGGGATTGCTAGAGGTATGGACATGTTCGACTGCGTCCTACCGACGCGAAATGCGAGAAATGGCTCCGTTTTGACGTCTAAGGGCAATTTAAACGTTCGAAGGCTTGAACTTCGGGAAGATTTTTCCCCCTTAGATCCGGAGTGCAACTGTTACGTATGCAAAAATTTTAGCCGGGCTTACATTCGTCATCTCCACAAAGCAGGGGAGATCTTGGCCTCAAGGTTATGTACCTGGCACAATCTTCATTTTATGTTAGAGCTTGCGCGTAAATCCAGGAATGCCATTATTGAAGGTAATTTTCCCCAACTCTTGGAAGTTTGCAAAAAAGTATTTGGAGATGAAACTGATTGAAAAAAGTTGCCGTATATAAGGTGGATAAATGGAATCCCGACGTTGAGGTAATAAAACTCGCCGCTAAAAAGATAAGGGAAGGATGTTTGGTAGCTTTCCCTACTGAGACCGTATATGGCCTTGGAGCGAATGCTTTAGACGAAGAGGCTGTAAGAAAAATTTTTCTCGCAAAAGGAAGGCCTCAGGACAACCCCTTGATCGTACATGTAGCAAGTCTGGAGGCGGCACAAAAGATCGCTTACTGCAGTCAAAGGGCCTTAAACTTAATGAAGGCATTTTGGCCTGGCCCATTGACGTTGGTCATGAAGTCAAAAGAGATAGTTCCAAAGATTACAAGCGGAGGGCTTGACACTGTTGCTATAAGGATGCCTTCTCATCCGGTGGCGCTTGCGTTGATAGAAAAATCAGGTATACCCATAGCCGCCCCTAGCGCAAACACTAGCGGAAGGCCCAGTCCCACAAACGCTGAGGCAGTCTACGATGATCTGGGAGATAAGGTAGATGTCATACTGGACAGCGGTCCAACCGATGTTGGCGTCGAGTCCACAGTCATCGATGTTACGGGAGAAAGGGTGGTGCTTTTAAGGCCGGGAGGACTGCCCGTTGAGGCCTTGGAGAGTTTTGGCGAAAGGGTAATACTGCCTGAGGGCTTAAATCGAAACGAAAGAACAGACGAAAAAAGAAGGTCACCTGGCACCCGCTACAGACATTATGCACCGAGTTGTAAGGTTTTGTTGTGGAAGGAAGGCGAGGATTGGCCCGAGCTTGAAGTCAAAAAGATTGGTTATTTGGGCATAAGGAAACCGCCTTCAAGCGTGGGCGATGATGTCATCTTATTTGAATCTCTCGAACATTATGCTCGGGGGCTGTTTATGGCTTTAAGATACCTTGAAAAGAGGGGAGTAGAAGTAATCGTTGCTGATTATCCAAAGAAGGAGGGACTGGGTTTAGCCATTAGGGATCGACTTTACAGAGCGTCCTTGGGCTGAGTTTGACGAGAGGTTATGAAACATAGTATAATGATTAATTGCTTAGAACGTGGTTGAAATGAGGGTAGGTGGCGGAAAGGTAGACGCGCTGGCCTCAGGAGCCAGTGGGCAAGATGCCTGTGGGGGTTCAAATCCCCCCCTGCCCACCATTACATGTCTAAATTATATACATAAATCCCTTCAGAAACGCAGAATATCCATAATTACCTCAAATTATGGAAAAGGTCATTTTGTGATATTGACAGAGTCTTTGGCATCTGTTATCATGTTCGCTTGCATTATAAGCAGTTATTCCCTTTTAACCCATCAAAAACATAGAATAGGGAGGTCGTTGCTCCCATGCCGGAGTTTGTAAAAATGGGGAGAAAACGCAAAAGGTTAACCTTTGGCCCTTCAAAGGAGCTAGTTGCTCTACCTTATTTAGTCGAGTTGCAACATGAATCATATAGTTGGTTCTTGCAACCGGATGTTCCTCCAGATTACAGGAAATCCCAGGGGCTTCAGGAATTGCTCGAGGAGATTTTCCCGATAGAAAGTTATGACGGATCCTTTGTCATAGAGTTCGTGCGCTACTACATCGACCCACCCACTTTGACTGAAGAGGAGGCCAGGCAAAAGGACCTGACATGGTCGATGCCGTTACGTGCCACTGTTCAGCTTGTAAATCGCAATACAGGTGAGATAAAAGAAGAAGAAATTTTCCTCGGAGATTTCCCTGTCATGACGGATAGGGGAAGTTTCATAATTAACGGAACGGAAAGGGTTGTCGTGAATCAGCTTGCTCGTTCCGCTGGTGTGTATTTTAGCATCGAATCGGGTTCACCGGGACAGGAAGTGTGTAAAGCTAAAATAATTCCCGATAGAGGCGCTTGGCTCGAATTTGATCTTACTCCAGGTGACGTCTTGTCCGTGAATATAGACAATCGCCGCAAGGTGCCAGCAACCGTATTGCTGAAGGCCTTTGGCCTTAAGGACAACACAGAGTTGCTGAGAACATTTGGCGGTGTTGAAGAGGAAGTCGACCTCGTCGAGGAAGATGTTAGAGGACGTCTGATAGCGGAGGATATCATAGATGACGCAGGACATGTCATCATACCCAAAAATGACCGCCTTACTAAAGAACACGTGGAAAAATTGTGGGATAGCGGCCGTACGAAGGTGAGACTGTGGAATGTAGATCCTGTTTTTCCCGCTACGCTTGAACGTGACGGGACTGACTCTTCGGAAGAAGCGATGTTGGAGATTTTTAAGCGCATGCGTCCCAACGAACCTCTAAGGGTAGAAAACGCAAAGGAGTACGTTAACTCACTTTTCTTCGATACGAGGCGTTATAACCTTGGTCGAGTTGGAAGATATAAGCTAAATCGAAGATTAGGACTTAATATCTCCGAAGAGGTTCGATTGCTCACAATCGAGGATTTAATAACGATAACTAAGGGAATACTTAACTTGAGAGATGGAATAGAGCGAGAGGACGACATAGACCATTTGGCCAATAGGCGCGTGCGTTCAGTCGGCGAACTTCTTCAAAATCAGATCCGCATCGGATTGCTGAGGATGGAACGAATAGCAAAGGACCGGATGACGACCACACCAGACCTTTCTGCAGCAACTGCACATGATCTTATAAACATACGTCCAATTTCAGCGGCTATAAGGGAATTTTTCGGTTCGAGTCAGTTATCCCAATTTATGGATCAAACTAATCCTTTGGCCGATGTAACTCATAGACGCAGGTTGTCAGCCATGGGACCTGGTGGCTTAACAAGAGAAAGGGCTGGTTTTGAGGCCAGGGATGTGCACCCCTCTCATTATGGCAGGATATGTCCGATAGAAACGCCGGAAGGTCCAAATATCGGATTGGTTACCTCATTGGCCAACTACGCTAAGGTGAATGAATACGGATTTTTAATGTCGCCTAAACGAGTCGTTAGGGACAGCTATGTCACTGACGAGATTGTGTATTTACCAGCTGACGAAGAAGACGAGGCTTTCGTGGCAAGAGCGAACATTCCGCTCGATGAAAATGGTCGAATTAATCAAGAAGACGTACACGTCAGACATCGTGGCTCCATAGTTATAGTGCCTCCTGAACAAGTCAACTATATCGACGTGACGCCAAAGCAGATAGTATCAGTATCGGCAGCTTTGATTCCCTTTTTGGAGCACGATGATGCTAACAGGGCATTGATGGGATCCAATATGCAACGACAAGCCGTTCCTCTGATACAAAGCGAGGCCCCCTTGGTTGGGACTGGCATAGAGGAAAAGGTAGCAAGGGATTCGGGTTCTTGTATCTTGGCAAAAAAGGCAGGTACCGTTACATACGTGGACGCCAATAAAATCCAGGTTACTGCCGATGACGGAGAAATCGATACCTATACCTTGATCAAGTTTAGGAGGTCAAATCAGGGCACAGTTATACATCAACGTCCTATCGTTAAAAAAGGCGATGTTGTTGAGGCAGGTGATTTCCTGGTAGACGGGCAAGCTGTCGATCAAGGCGAGCTGGCCCTTGGAAGAAACGTGTTGGTCGCCTTTATGGGGTGGGAAGGTTACAACTTCGAGGATGCTATTCTCTTGAGCGAGAGGCTCGTAAAAGAAGATGTATACACCTCTATTCACATAGAGGAGTATGAATTAGATGCAAGGGATACGAAGTTAGGGCCCGAGGAGATCACTAGAGACATACCTAATGTTGGTGAAGATCAACTGAAAAATCTGGATGAAAGAGGGATCATTCGAGTAGGAGCCGAGGTAAGGGCGGGAGACATACTGGTTGGCAAAGTTTCTCCAAAGGGAGAAACGGACCAAACACCTGAGGAAAAGTTGCTGAGGGCCATATTTGGAGAGAAGGCGCGCGAGGTTAGAGATACTTCTTTGCGTGTACCTCACGGTGAGGGTGGTAAGGTGGTTGCCGTAAAAAGGCTTTCCCGAGAAGAATATGGAGATGATCTTCCCCCAGGCGTCAACGAAGTTGTTAAAGTTTTTTTGGCCCAGCTCAGGAAAATAACCGTTGGGGACAAGATGGCCGGGCGTCACGGCAACAAAGGCGTGATTTCTCGCATCTTGCCAGTCGAAGATATGCCTTATTTATCGGACGGCACTCCAGTTGATGTAGTCTTAAATCCCCTGGGCGTGCCAAGTCGTATGAATCTGGGGCAAGTGCTCGAGACTGTGCTGGGACTCGTGGCCTATTACAATGGATGGAACGTGGCTACTCCGGTTTTTGAAGGCGCTTCGGTGGAAGAGATATGCGAGTATATTGAAGAAATTCGAGATCGCAAATTCCCTGATCTTACGAGAGACGGAAGCATTGTCCTTTACGATGGTAGGACTGGCGAACCCTTCGAAAATAAGGTAACCGTGGGATATATGTACATGCTTAAGCTTATTCATCTCGTAGATGACAAGATTCACGCACGATCCGTTGGTCCTTATAGCTTGATTACGCAGCAACCTTTGGGAGGAAAGTCCCAATTTGGTGGGCAGCGGTTCGGAGAGATGGAAGTATGGGCTTTAGAGGGGTACGGAGCAGCCCATACCTTACAGGAGATGTTGACAATCAAGTCCGACGACGTGCAAGGGCGACTTAAGACCTTTGAAAGCATTGTTAAAGGTCAAAATATAGGCAGCCCTGGCGTTCCGGAAAGTTTCCGAGTGCTGATCAAGGAACTTCAGGGATTAGGTCTGGATGTGCAAGTGCTATATGACGATGAAAGCATAGGGTATGCCGAGGAGGAAGAAAAACACCTGAAGAAAGAGCCGGAGAAAAAACCGGTCGAAACACAGGCGAAAGAAGAAGCGAAAGTAAAATTGGAAGCCAGGATCTTTGGAAATCCAAGCGAAGAAGAGGTTGACCCTGAGGGGGATGATGCATAAATGGATAAGCGTGAGATTGTTGGCGTTCGAATTAGATTGGCAAGTCCGGAAAGGATAAGAGAACTGTCAAGCGGCGAAGTGAAAAGGCCGGAGACGATAAATTACAGGACGCTTAGGCCTGAAAAAGACGGGCTGTTCTGCGAGCGTATATTTGGTCCTGTGAGGAGTTATGAGTGTGCATGTGGAAAATATAAACGCAACGGACCAAGGTTTAAAGGGATAATTTGTGATCGCTGTGGCGTGGAGGTAACCGACAGCAAGGTAAGGCGGGAACGGATGGGTCATATAGAACTGGCATGCCCCGTTGTTCACATTTGGTATCTGCGCGGTATTCCGAGCAGGCTTAACTTGTTTTTGGGGACGACAGCCAAAGATTTGGAGAGAGTAATTTACTTCGCGCCTATTAGGAGAAGAGAGCTTTTGTATAAGGTCGTCATGGAGGGCAAAAGGCCTGATTTGGCCAAAAAAGGCGATCTCATTCCTGCCTGTGAAGAGCGCATACATAGGCATTATGATCCAAAGTTTAAGGCAGAAGAGGCTTATCGCATTACTAGCGTAGATGATCTACCCTTGAAGGATGGGGATGTGCTCTCGGCTCAGCAGGTATCTCGTTATCGGACGGAGTATGGGGATGACCTCTTTAGGGTTGAGCCGGCTTACACTATAACCGAGATCGAAGAGGGTGCAACCCTGAAGGTAGGGGACGTAGCAAGCCAGAGTGATATCGAACGACTTAAAAAGCAAGGCATAAAAGTCGAATTTGAGAGGTTGGCCATCAAGAATCAGGAAGCCTTTTTGGTAATCGCTACAGTTCGCCTTCCCTTCTCGAAAGATGACATAGTTTCAGCGTCGGAGCTGCAGCTTTATATGAAAAATTATCCTGAAAGGTTTGCTTCTCAGCAGGAAACTGTGGTCGTCGAAGATCCGTCGTATATAGTGATCGATGGCAGCGATTCTCCTTTCGAACAGTGCGACATCATAATAGAAAGGGAACAAAAGTTATGTAAGGCTTACGATAAGGACTTTGCGGCTGGCATCGGAGCTGAAAGCATTTTAGAGTTGTTAAAGATAATAGATATAGATGAATTGGCTGCATCATTGAGAGAGGAAACCGCAAATTCGACGGGTCAAAAGAAGCGCAGGCTGATAAAGCGCCTGCAGGTTGTCGAGGATTTTAGGAAGGGCGACAGTAAGCCCGAATGGATGATATTAAGCGTCTTGCCCGTAATTCCTCCTGATCTGCGACCGATGGTACAGTTGGATGGAGGAAGGTTTGCTACATCTGATTTAAACGACCTTTACAGGCGTGTTATAAATCGAAACAATCGGTTAAAGAGATTGCAGGAACTTCGTGCGCCCGAGATGATAATCAGGAACGAAAAGAGGATGCTGCAAGAGGCAGTTGATGCCCTGATAGACAACGGCCGAGTTGGCAAAGCTGTCCTAGGAGCGGGCAATCGCCCCCTTAAAAGCTTAACGGATTTGCTAAGGGGGAAGAAAGGTCGTTTTCGTCAAAATTTACTTGGCAAGCGCGTTGATTACTCGGGAAGGTCTGTAATCGTTATAGGACCTGAGTTAAAACTATACCAGTGCGGATTGCCAAAGGAAATGGCCTTGGAGTTGTTCAGACCCTTTGTGATGCATAAGTTGATAGAAAAGGGCATAGCTTCAAATGTGAAAGGGGCAAAACGCATAATAGAGCGCAGAAGGGATGAAATCTGGGAAGCCTTGGAAGAGATAATAAAAGATCATCCCGTCATGCTAAATCGTGCTCCCACGCTTCATAGATTGGGAATCCAGGCCTTTGAACCATTGCTCATGGAAGGCAAGGCCATTAGGCTGCATCCCTTGGTCTGCACTGCATTCAACGCTGATTTCGATGGAGATCAAATGGCCGTGCACGTTCCTTTATCCTTAGAATCCCAAGCTGAATCCAGAGTGCTGATGCTTGCAGGACACAATTTATTATCGCCGGCGCATGGGCGGCCTATAGTCACGCCCACACAAGACGTAGTGCTCGGAATATACTACTTGACAGCCATGGTCGAAGGCCAAAAGGGAGAAGGCATGACCTTTAAGGATATAGAAGACGTACTTATAGCACTTGACCACGGGAATGTCCATCCCCATGCAAAGGTCAAAATGCTGTGGGAAGGAGAGTTCATTGAAACCTCTCCTGGAAGGGCTTTGTTTAACAGCGTGCTTCATCCATCTCTCAGATATATAAACAGACAAATAGCCAAGAAGGATTTAGGGTCAATGTTAGATCTGGCTTTTGATAAGGTAGAACACGAAGATCTCGTAAAAATGCTGGATGACATTAAGTTCTTGGGTTATAAGTGGTTTACTAAAAGCGGTGTTTCCTTGAACATTGATTCCGTCGTCACTCCTCCCGAGAAGGAAGAAATTGTAAGAGAGGCCATGAAAAAGGAAAGCGAGCTGAATGCTCAATATGGCATGGGCATTTTGACAGAGGATGAGTACCTCAGAGAAACAGAGTTGCTTTGGACGGAAGCGGCGGCAAGAATTGCAGACTGCATCTTAGAACACATGGATGGATTAAACCCTCTTCGAATGATGGTGGATTCCGGAGCGCGTGGCAGCAAAAGCCAGCTATCGCAGTTGTCCGGTATTCGAGGGGTTATGGCCGACCCATCGGGCAAAGTCATTGATTATCCCATCATATCGAACTTCAGAGAAGGCTTAAACATGTTGGAATATTTCATTTCTACCCACGGAGCAAGGAAAGGGCTTGCTGATACAGCTTTGAGGACGGCCAAATCGGGATATTTGACGAGACGTCTCGTTGATGTATCGCAAGACTTGATCATCCTGGAAGAGGATTGCGGCACCGATAAGGGCGTATTTGTAGCACCCTTGCTTCAAGATGGCAAAGTTGTGATTCCTTTGAGCGAAAGGGTATACGGAAGGACTGCGCTTGAAGATGTGCGACATCCGCTTGAAGGGACAGTACTCGTAAAAGCGGGCGAAATCATAGATCAAGTCAAGGCCGAAAACATAGAAGCGGCAAATATCGAAGGCATATGGGTAAGAAGCCCCATGACTTGTGCCTTACGCAACGGTGTATGTCAAAGGTGTTATGGTCTTGATCTGTCCACGAGGAAGCCCGTTGCCATAGGAGAATCCGTAGGCATTGTCGCTGCCCAATCGATTGGAGAGCCTGGCACTCAACTTACGATGAGGACATTTCATACCGGCGGAGTCAGGATCACGGGAGAGGATATCACCCAAGGCTTACCCCGCGTCGAACAGTTGTTTGAGGCGAGAAAGCCTAAAAAGATAGCCCTACTTTCTGAAATTGACGGTACAGTGGTTGAAATCCGAGATATGGGAGGAAAGAGAAAGATAGTTATACATTCGGATAGCAGGGATGAGAAAACCACATTTAATGTGCCATCGGCCCAGCTGCTTTTGGTGGAAGAAGGAGATGTCGTCAAAAAGGGCCAGATTTTAACGGAAGGCTATATCGATCCGCAACAACTGATGGAAGTAAAGGGGATCGAGGCCGTTCATACATATTTGGTCGATGGAATACAAGAGGTTTACAAATCCCAGGGAGTTTCGATAAACAACAAACATATTGAGGTCATCTTGCGTAAGGTAGCTCCGATGAACAAGGTGCGCATAGCCGATGAAGGTGATACTTCTTACGTGGTTGGAGAGATAGTATGGATAGATGAGCTGGAAAAGGAAATTCAAGAAATCCAGAGCCACAATCAGCGTTGCCTGGATGAATCAGTTGCCTTGTTAAAGGGCAAGATTTTGAGAGATGTTATCGGCAAGGGATCTTTAGAGCATGCGGCGCAATATAAAGGGGAAGTACTCGATGAACAGGCAATAAAAATTCTGCTTCAACCCGGCACAGCGCTTACAGAATTGATCGTAGAAGACGAAGGGGAACTAGTTCGTGTCATAGTTGGAGAGTCGCTTTTCCGGCGCGAACTTGAGGGATTAGAGCTCCTTGAACCCTACGAAGTAGGCGACAGAGTGCGCATTGAGGCCAACTCCCCCTTAACCATCAAACAGCTTGCGCTTATAACCCAAGATTTGCGAAAGCCCTTGCAGGTTTTGGATACCGATAAGCTGTTCTCGCTCTGCGATGTCACTTATTTGGCTGAAGATGTCCTTTGCGATGGGGAGGTCATAGCACATAAAGATGCACTCTTAACGAAGGATATAGCTCTGAAGTTGAAGGAAAAATCGATCAAGGAAATCAAAATATGGAAGGCACCCGAGACCATAGATCTATCCGACGCAATTCAGGAATATTTGATCAGCAAGATTTGGGGACGCTCGCTGAGCAAGGTCATCGATTCAAGTGGTAACGAACCTGAGGACATTCCTCCCATTGTCGATGGCAGCATAGTTCGCGGAATAATCGAGGGCAAAACAACAGCTATTGAAGCAGACGGTGAGATTTACTCGAGGCAAAAGATACTGCATAGCGTGATGACAGAAAAGATCTATGGCAAGGTTTTGCTGGAACCGGTGAAGGATAATTTGGGCAATATAGTGGTTTCTGCCGGAACGGAGATAAATCAACAAGTCCTGGAGCGCATCATAGAGGTTGAACCTACAAAGATTGTTGTAAGACCCATATTGGCCCTTTCTCAAGTCGAAAGGTTAATTCAAAGGGTTATCTTCGTGAGAAAGCTTCGCCAAGAGCCAATATGGAAACCGGTGTTATTGGGGATCACCAAGGCTGCCCTTGCAACTGACAGTTTCCTATCTGCGGCATCATTCCAGCAAACGGCTCAGGCCTTAGCTTCTGCTGCCGTTCGTGGCGAAATAGATTATCTGAGAGGTTTAAAGGAAAACGTCATAATTGGACATCTGATTCCCGCTGGCACTGGAGCAGCCGCAAATCGCAACTTTGAAATAGTGGAAGCCGAAGGAGAAATTTTGTACGAACCTGTGTCCGTGGATCGTTCATGATAAGGTGTATTTCGATCATGGGGTCGACCTGCAAGGAAGACCCCACTTGACATAAAGTCCCAGCGTTGATATTATTCCACGGTGCTCATGTCGTTAAGAGGAGGTTTGTCATGTCCTTACATGAGCTTGTTGAAAGCGATCGCGTCGTAGGAGCCAAAAGTGTTTTGCGTAGATTATTAAGATCTGAGATCAAGAAGATATTTTTCGCACGTGACGCTGAAAGAAAGGTCATCGAACCCATATTAAAGGAAGCAGAGATTAGGGAAATACCCGTGGAATGGGTTGATAATTCCAAGATATTGGGAAGGGCTTGTGTCATTGAAAGACCAGCGGCTGTAGCCGGTTTGTTAAAGGATAAACAGACAAAGGAAGCTCAATAAAGCTAAAGGGGGGACTTTTGTGGCTACCATAAATCAGCTAATACGTCAAGGACGTAAAGGAAAAAAGAAACGTTCTGGTGCTCCTGCGCTTCAGGGAAATCCTCAAAAAAGAGGCGTTTGCACGAGGGTATATACCGTCACTCCCAAGAAGCCGAACTCTGCATTGAGGAAAGTGGCTCGCGTGAGATTGACGAATGGTATTGAAGTGACCGCCTACATTCCAGGCATAGGCCATAACTTGCAGGAACACTCAGTGGTATTAGTTCGTGGGGGACGCGTCAAGGATTTGCCGGGCGTCCGTTATCATATAATACGCGGGGCACTTGATTGTGGCGGTGTGGAAAATCGCCGTCAGAGTAGATCTAAGTACGGCGTGAGAAAGCCAAAATAGCCAAGAACAAGCGAGGAGGTTGATGTCATGCCGCGAAAGGGGCATGTGGCAAAAAGAAAAGTTGATCCTGATCCGTTATATAAGAGCGAGGCCATAGCTAAGTTCATTCATTGTCTAATGTACGACGGCAAGAAGAGCGTTGCTGAACGCATTGTTTACGAGGCCTTGGAACAAGCTGGAAAAAGGCTTAATGTTGCCCCCGATGAAGTATTCGAAAAGGCCTTAGAGAACGTTAAACCTTTAGTTGAGGTCAGGCCTAGACGTGTCGGAGGAGCAACTTATCAAGTACCGGTCGAGGTGGCACCTTATCGGGCCCAGGCGTTAGCAATACGGTGGATTATAAAGAGCGCCAGGTCTCGTAAGGGAATTCCCATGATCGAATGTTTGGCCAGGGAATTTATCGATGCCTACAAAGGAGAAGGTACAGCTATAAAGAAACGAGAGGACACACATAGAATGGCGGAAGCGAACAGGGCATTTGCCCATTATAGATGGTAGGAAACAGGTATCATGCAGGGTGGTGATTTGTAAAGCATGAGCGACGGAGGAATAGATATTCGAAGCATTCGAAACATAGGCATAGCAGCTCATATTGATGCTGGCAAGACGACGACTTCGGAGCGAATATTGTTTTATACTGGTAAAATCCACAAAATAGGCGAGGTTCATGAAGGCGCTGCAACCATGGATTTCATGGAGCAAGAGCGTGAGCGGGGTATTACCATATCTTCAGCGGCTACTACATGCTATTGGAAAGATCACATGATTAACTTAATTGATACGCCCGGGCACGTGGACTTTACGATGGAGGTTGAACGCTCCCTAAGAGTGCTAGACGGGGCAGTTGCCGTATTTTGCGCTGTTGGCGGGGTGGAACCTCAGTCAGAAACTGTATGGCGTCAGCTTGATAAATACAGGGTGCCGAGGATTGCCTTTATAAACAAAATGGACAGAGTTGGCGCTAACTTTTTTGATGTTATGAGGCAAATAGATGAGCGATTGGGGGCAAACCCGGTTCCCATTCAATTGCCCATGGGCGCGGAAGATGCCTTTAGGGGCATTATTGACCTGGTTGGGATGAGAGCCGTAGAGTATGCAGATGAACTGGGCACTCGCATGGAGTTGGATGAGATACCGCAAGCATATTTGGCTGAGGCTCAAAAATGGCGCGAACATCTGATAGAGGCCTTGGCTGAAATAGATGACAAAATTATGGAAGCCTATCTCGAAGGAAAAGAGGTTTCTGAAGAGAAGATTCGAAAAGCATTGCGCCTTGGGACCATCGATCTAAAGCTGGTTCCGCTTCTTTGTGGATCTGCCCTTAAAAACAAGGGCATTCAACTGTTGCTTGACGCTATCATTGACTACCTTCCATCTCCTTTAGAAATTCCTCCGGTCAAGGGCGTTGACCTAAGAACTGGAGAGGAAGTGGTGCGCCACACTGATCCGGAGGGGCCCTTTTCAGCTTTGGCTTTCAAGGTCCTGGTGGATCCCTTTGTGGGCAGAGTGGTTTATACAAGAATATATTGTGGGACATTGCATACTGGCATGACGGTCTTTAACGCAAATACTGAGAAAAGAGAGCGTGTCGGTAGAATATTGAGGGTTCATGCTAGCAAACGCGAAGATATTGAGTCCGCGCCAGCCGGTACGATCGTAGCGCTACCCGGTTTAAAAAGCACTCGAACGGGCGATACCCTATGTGACGAAAGAGAGCCCATACTGTTGGAGGGCATGAACATCCCGGAGCCTGTGATTTCTCTAGCCATCGAACCGGCGAGCAAGGCAGATCAAGTCAAATTGTCAAAGGGTTTAGCTGCCATGTCGGAAGAAGACCCTACTTTTAGGGTTGCAATAGATCACGAGACTGGCCAGACGATAATCTCTGGCATGGGTGAACTCCATTTGGAGGTCATAGTGGAGAGGTTGAGAAGGGAGTTTGGGGTCGACGTGAGGGTCGGCAAACCTCAGGTTGCCTATCGTGAAGCGATCAAAAAACCTGCGGCAGGAGAAGGCAAATTCATACGTCAGTCTGGCGGTCGAGGCCAATATGGTCATGTAGTGCTCGAAATAGAACCAATGTCAGGACATGCGGGTTACGAATTTGAGGATAAAATTGTTGGTGGCGTTATACCTAAAGAGTTTATACCAGCTATACAAAAAGGAATAGAAGAAGCTCTTACCAGTGGCATTATAGGAGGGTACCCCGTCATAGGAGTCAAGGTTTCTTTGGTGGATGGAAGCTTTCATGAGGTTGATAGCTCCGAGATGGCCTTTAAGATAGCTGCTTCTATGGCCTTTAAAGAGGCCATGAGAAAGGCTAATCCTGTATTGATGGAACCAATCATGGAGGTAGAAGTAGTAACTCCGGAAGAATATTTAGGTGATGTGATTGGAGATCTGTCATCACGAAGAGGTCGCATTGAAAACATGACCACTCGATCAGGAGCTAAGGTTGTGAAGGCTTATGTACCGCTGGCGGAGATGTTTGGCTATGCCAGTGCGCTGAGGAACAAGACATCTGGTCGAGCTACCTTTACAATGCAATTTAGTCATTATGAGGAAGTGCCGCCCGAGGTGGCCGAGAAGCTTTTAGCATCGGCGTCTTAGACGTCCGTTTATTAACAATTTAGGCAAATTATTAAATTTTTTAGGGAGGCTGACAAGCATGGCAAAGGCAAAGTTTGAGAGGGTAAAACCACATTTAAACATAGGAACCATAGGGCACATAGACCACGGCAAGACTACCTTGACCGCTGCCATAACGAGGGTGCTGTCCACCGTAGGGTATGCCGACTTCACGGCCTTCGAAGAAATAGACAAGGCACCCGAGGAAAGGGAGCGGGGAATAACGATAAGCATATCCCACGTGGAATACCAAACGGACGAGAGGCACTACGCCCACATAGACTGCCCCGGTCACGCTGACTACATAAAAAACATGATCACCGGAGCAGCTCAGATGGATGGGGCCATACTCGTGGTCTCAGCAGCAGATGGACCCATGCCCCAGACGAGGGAACACGTCCTTCTGGCAAGACAGGTCAACGTGCCGGTCGTAATAGTCTTCATGAACAAGGTGGACATGGTAGACGACGAGGAGTTGCTTGACCTGGTGGAGATGGAAGTAAGAGAGCTTCTTTCAAGCTACGACTTCCCCGGAGACGAAGTTCCCATCATAAGGGGTTCTGCCCTAAAAGCCCTAGAATGCGGATGCGGCAAGAGGGAGTGCGAGTGGTGCGGCAAGATATGGGAACTGATGGATGCCTGCGACAGCTACATACCTCTCCCCGAAAGGCCCATGGATCAACCCTTCCTCATGCCCATAGAGGACGTATTCTCCATAACGGGCAGAGGTACCGTGGTTACGGGAAGGGTAGAGAGGGGAAGGATCACCCCCGGAGAGGAAGTAGAGATCGTCGGAATGAGGGAAGACAAGATAAAGACCGTTGCCACTTCCCTTGAGATGTTCAGAAAAATACTGGACGAGGCCATAGCAGGCGATAACATAGGCATACTCCTTCGAGGCGTGGACAAAGATGAAGTAGAAAGAGGTCAAGTCGTGGCAAAGCCGGGGACCATCACTCCCCACAAGCGCTTCAAGGCCGAGATCTACGTCTTGAAGAAGGAAGAAGGCGGAAGGCACACTCCCTTCTTCAACGGATACAAGCCTCAGTTTTACTTCAGGACGACCGACGTCACGGGCGAGATAACCCTTCCCGAGGGCGTCGAGATGGTAATGCCCGGAGATAACGCCAACATAGAAGTCAAGCTCATAGTTCCCGTAGCACTCGAAAGGGGACTGAGGTTTGCCATAAGAGAAGGCGGTCGTACGGTAGGTGCCGGCGTAGTGACCGAGATACTGGAGTAATCCCCTTAAGGTGAAAGGGGGGACGTGGAATGGCTCAAAACATAAGGATTAGGTTAAAGGCCTTTGATCATCGGGTTTTAGACGCTTCGGCGCTGCAGATTGCAGAAACGGCCAAAAGAACGGGGGCCAAGGTTTCAGGCCCCATACCCTTGCCGACCGTAATTAATAAATATACAGTGCTAAAATCGCCGCATAAGGATAAGGACGCGCGTGAGCAGTTTGAGATGCGCACTCACAAGCGACTAATAGACATAATTGATCCTACACAGAAGACTATGGAAGCGCTGATGCAGCTGAACCTCCCCTCAGGGGTAGATATACAAATACAACTGTAGGGGAGCTCTGAGCTGAAAGGAGAGAAATTTGGATGAGTTTGGGAATATTAGGTTATAAAGTGGGTATGACCCAAATATTTGATGACGAAGGTGTAGCGGTGCCCGTGACCGTTGTAGAAGCAGGTCCGTGTACCGTCGTTGCATTGAGGAAACCGGAAGTTGAGAGGTATTCGGCTATAGTTTTAGGTTTTGGAAGGGCTAAACTAAATAAGTTAAATAAACCATTACAAGGAATGTTTAAAAAGACGGGCATTGAACCAAAACGTTGGTTGCGAGAGTTTCGCGTAGATGACGTTACGGCCTACGAGGTTGGTCAGACCATAGATGTGTCCATCTTTAAGGAAGGCGAAATTGTGGACGTAACTGGGACTAGCAAGGGCAAAGGTTTTGCAGGCGTCGTAAAACGGCACGGCCTTGGAGGCGGTCCTGCGAGCCACGGCACTTCTTTGTTTCACAGAAAACCAGGATCATCGGGGGCCAGCAGTTCCCCGGGCCATGTTTTTAAGGGAAAAGCCATGCCTGGTCGTATGGGAAACGAAAGGGTAACCGTTAAAAACCTTACTGTCGTGGCGATAGACAAAGAAAACAACTTGCTATTGATTAAAGGAGCCATTCCAGGGCCACGTAATGGCCTTGTTATGGTGCATAAAAAGGAGGGCTAGTTATGCCTACTGTCGATGTAATTGGAATCGATGGACAAAAGGTGGGCGAAGTTGCCCTTGCCGATGAGGTTTTTGCGGCCAGAATTCATGTTTCCGCCATGCATCAGGTTGTTGTGGCTTATTTGGCAGCACAAAGACAAGGTACCCATTCGACGAGGACAAGAGGAGAAGCCCGTGGTGGCGGAAGAAAGCCGTGGAGGCAAAAACACACCGGAAGGGCCAGACACGGGAGCATACGCTCTCCTATATGGGTTGGAGGAGGAGTTGCGCATGGGCCTAAGCCGCGTTCCTACGATCAGAAGGTTAATAAAAAGGTCAGGCGTTTGGCCATCAAGAGCGCATTGAGCTTGAAGGTAAGGGAAAACAAATTGCTCTTGGTCGAAGGCATCGAGTCCATGTCGCACAAGACTAAAGATATGTATGCCTTTCTGGCACGCGCTGACGTTCAAAAAAAGCCTTTGATCGTAATACACGAGTCTATGCCTAATCTTTACATGGCTTCTAAAAACATACCTGGGACAAAGGTCTTGCACGTAGATAGCATCAACGTTTATGAGATCTTGAACCACGAGCATCTGATACTCACGAAAGACGCGGCACAAAAATTAGAGGAGGTGTACTCGGCGTGAAGTTAACGGCATACGATATAATACTGCGGCCTATAATTACCGAGAAAAGTAGCCGTCACATGGTTTATAACAAGTACACCTTTGAGGTGCATCCAGGGGCAAACAAGGTGGAGATTAAAAAAGCTGTAGAGGAAATATTTAAAGTCAAAGTTGAAAAGGTCCATACTGTCAACATAAAACCGAAACCAAAGCGCCTTGGGCGATTTTTAGGACGCTCGAGAAGGTGGAAAAAAGCGATCGTTACGTTAGCCCCGGGCGAACGCATTGAGTTCTTCGAGGGCGCTAGGACGATTTGAAGGGGGAAGTCCAATGGGAATTAAGAAATACAAGCCCACGACTCCTGGTAGACGCCAAATGGCTATTGCGAATTTTTCTGAAATTACCAGGAAAGATTTCGAGAAAAGCCTAGTTGTTTCGCCGAAAAAAAAGTCGGCTGGAAGAAATAACGCAGGAAGGATAACAGCCGGTCATCGCGAAGGCGGACACAAGAGGCTCTATCGAATGATTGATTTCAAGAGAAACAAAATTGGCGTTCCTGGGAAAGTGGCCGCAATCGAGTACGACCCCAATAGGTCCGCGAGGATTGCGCTTATACATTATATCGATGGAGAGAAGCGCTATATCCTGGCACCTGTGGGTTTAAAAGTAGGAGACCAGATTATGGCGGGTGAAAACGCTGATATCAGGCCGGGCAACGCTTTAAAGTTGCGTGATATACCCGTTGGTACATTTGTTCACAATGTGGAGTTACAGCCGGGCAGAGGCGGAGTTATGGCTCGTTCGGCAGGAGCTCAGGTTCAGATCATGGCAAAAGAGGGTAAGTACGTATTGCTTAGGATGCCGAGCGGCGAAATAAGATACGTCTTGCAAGAATGCGTTGCTACGGTCGGTCAGGTCGGTAACGTCGAACACGAAAACGAAGTTCACGGAAAAGCCGGCAGGAAAAGATGGCTTGGGAGAAGGCCTCGCACTCGACCTATAGCCATGAATGCCGTCGATCACCCCTTGGGCGGTGGTGAGGGCAGAACGAAGTCGAACAAGCATCCCGTTTCAGCTACCGGAATTCCAGCTAAGGGGTATAAAACTCGAAAGCCCAAGAAGGCCTCGAACAAGCATATTGTTCGCCGCAGGAAAGTTTCGTAAGGGAGGGAATTAACTTATGCCCCGTTCGGTGAAAAAAGGTCCTTATGTGGACCCAAAGTTGCTAAAAAGGATTGAGGAAATGAATGCGACCGGAACGAAGCGAGTCATTAAGACATGGTCCAGAAGATCGACGATCGTCCCAAGCATGATTGGGCATACCGTTGCAGTTCATAACGGACGCACTCATATACCGATTTATATAAGTGAGAATATGGTGGGTCATAAACTTGGCGAGTTTGCTCCAACGCGCAAATTTGGCGGACACGCAGGTCAAGAGCGCAGGACTAGGATAAGGTAGGGTGAGTAAAGATGGAAGCAAGAGCTGTATCCAGACAAGTTAGAATTTCACCCTTTAAGGCGAGACAAGTTTTGTCATTGATCCGTGGCAAGAAGGCGGATGAAGCGCTCTTAATCTTGCGCTATTGTCCCAAAAAAGCAGCACGCTATATTGAAAAAACATTAAACAGTGCTATTGCCAATGCAGATCACAACTTTGGCTTGAGCGTGGACGAACTCTACGTGGTTAAGGCCGTCGCGGATGAAGGCCCCACTTTAAAAAGATGGAAGCCTGTTTCAATGGGAAGGGCTCATCCCTTCAATCACCGAACTTGTCACATTACCATAGTAGTGGCTGAAAAGTAAGGAGGTATAAAGATGGGACAGAAGGTTCATCCCGTTGGTTATCGTCTAGGCGTCATCCGTGACTGGGAGTCTCGATGGTATGCCGACAAAAAGAATTTTGCCAAACAATTGCATGAAGATATCAAGTTGCGAAAGTGGATAAAGAATAGATGGGGACATGCCGGTGTTTCAGCGGTCGAGATAGAAAGAATTGGAAATGTAATACGATTTACGATTTGGACTGCAAGGCCCGGAGTTGTCATAGGCAGAGGTGGAAGCGAAATACAGGAAGTTCGCGATGAACTTCAGAAAATTACTGGTTCCCGGGTAATGATCAATGTGCAAGAAATTAAAGATCCCGATAAGAACGCTCAAATAGTCGCTGAAGGTATAGCATCTGCTTTAGAGAGAAGGGTTTCCTTCAGGCGGGCCATGAAACAAGCCATATTTCGTGCAATGAAAGCAGGTGCATTGGGGATTAAAACCCAATGTTCCGGTCGTTTGGGCGGTGCGGAAATAGCCAGGCGGGAGTGGTATCTAGAAGGTCGATTACCATTATCGACCTTGAGGGCAGATATAGATTACGGATTCGCCGAAGCCAGGACGATGTACGGCATTATAGGCGTAAAGGTGTGGATCTATAACGGAGATGTATTACCCTCGCTCGAAGAAAGACCTCGCGATGAGGTTGCGAGCGAGAGGAGGTGAAGTGGTTATGTTGATGCCAAAAAGAGTCAAGTACAGAAAACCTTTTCGTAGGCCTTTGCGAGGCAGGACGAAGGGTGGCGCAACGGTCGCCTTCGGAGATTATGGATTGCAGGCCCTCGAAAACATCTGGTTAACGGCCAGGCAAATCGAGGCGGCACGTATTGCCATAACACGTAAGATGAAGAAGGGCGGTAAGCTCTGGATAAGAGTTTTCCCTGACGTTGCATATACGAAGAAACCTTTAGAGACAAGAATGGGTAAGGGCAAAGGTAACCCGGAATTTTGGGTTGCTCCAGTTAAACGAGGACGAGTGATCTTCGAAGTGGCAGGAGTTCCCAGGGAAGTAGCAGAAGAAGCGTTCCGTTCAGCTGCGCATAAGTTGCCCATTAAGGTACGAGTGGTTGAAAGGGAAGAAATAGGTGGTGGAGGACAATGAGGCCTAAAGAGTTGCGTGACCTGACCGTTGAAGAGTTAAAGGATAAGCATAAAGAATACAAAAAAGAGTTGTACAATCTTCGCTTTCAGCACGCGATTGGTCAACTTTCCAACACTGCTAGGATAACAGAAGTGAAGCGAATTATTGCCAGGATACTCACTATCATGCGAGAGAAAGAAACCGGGCGAGATCGCTCCTCGGTATTGAGTTAAGGGAGGGAGTTCTATGGAGGGGCGTAAAGCTCAAAGAAAAGTCAAAAGAGGAATTGTAGTCAGCAACAAGATGGATAAGACGGTTGTGGTCAGGGTAGACAGAATAGCAAAGCACGCGTTCTATCACAAGCCTGTCCTAAAGAGTAAGAAATTCATGGCTCACGACGAAGAGAACGCATGCTTAATGGGCGATAAAGTTTTAATTGAGGAAACGCGACCACTTTCACGAAGAAAAAGATGGAAAGTCGTAAAAATTTTGGAGCGTGCTCCTCTCTTGGAGCATACTGAGGCTGTCGAGGAGGAATAAAGGCCATGATACAGTTTCGTACAATGTTGAACGTGGCCGATAACTCGGGTGCGAAGAAAATCAGATGCATCCAAGTCACGGGAGGAAGTCAAAGACGGTATGGTACTGTAGGTGACGTGATTATTGCCTCCGTTAAAGAGGCTATACCGAACAGTAAAATAAGAAAAGGCGATGTTGTGCGCGCCGTTATAGTGCGTGTGAGAAAGGAAATTAGGCGGCGGGACGGAACCTATGTTCGATTTGACGATAACGCAGCCGTGATAATCGATAACCAGGGGAATCCGCGTGGTACACGCATATTTGGTCCTGTGTCCAGAGAATTAAGGGATAAGGGCTATACGCGCATCGTATCGCTAGCCCCCGAGGTCGTTTGAGGAGGCGGATGGCTTATGTCTAAGATGCGAATTAAAAAAGGGGATCTTGTCCGCATAATTTCAGGTAAAGATAAGGGGAAAGAAGGTAAGGTTTTGCGGCGCATGTCTTCAGGAGGCATGGTATTGGTCGAGGGCATAAACATTGTCACCAAGCATACTAGGCCTTCGCAGAAAAATCCTAAAGGCGGGATTGTCCGCCAAGAAGCCCCGATTCACGTGGACAAGGTTATGTTGGTTTGTCCTGCCTGCGGAAAAGCGACACGGGTATCTCGTGCGTTTTTAGAGGACGGACGGAAGGTTCGCCTTTGCAAGAAGTGTGGCGAAATAGTTGATAAGCTTTAAGTTGAGGGGGAACAAGTAAATGGTTCCGCGATTACTTGAAAAATACAGAAGTGAAGTTATTCCGCGCATGATGAAAAACTTCAATTACAAGAACGTCATGCAAGTGCCAAGGATCGAAAAGATCGTCGTGAACATAGGCGTTAGCGAAGCGAAACAGGACATAAGGTATCTAGACGCGGCTATGAACGAACTTGCTATGATTACGGGACAACGGCCGGTTTTAAAAAGGGCAAAGAAGTCTGTTGCTGGCTTTAAGCTCAGAAAGGACATGCCTGTAGCTTGCTGTGTAACGCTGAGAGGCCCGAGGATGTGGGAATTCTTGGACAGACTAATATCGCTCGCTTTGCCGAGAATAAAGGACTTCCAAGGTGTATCGCGCAAAGGACTGGATGGGCGAGGAAACTATAACTTGGGCTTAAAGGAGCAATTGATCTTTCCAGAAATCGATTACGACGATATTTTGCGCATCCGGGGCATGAACGTGAGCATCACGACGACGGCAAATACGGATGAGGAAGCTTACGGGTTGCTAAAAGAGCTAGGAATGCCCTTTAGGCAATGATGAGGGAGGTCAAGATCAGATGTCAAGGAAAGCTCTTGAGATAAAAGCCCAAAGAGAACCAAAGTTTAAGGTGAGAAAGTACAACAGATGTCCCCTTTGCGGTCGCCCTAGGGCTTTTATAAGGAAATTTAACATGTGTAGGTGCTGTTTTAGGGATTTGGCGCGACAGGGAAAAATACCCGGCGTCGTAAAGTCCAGCTGGTAGCCCTATGAAATAAAGGAGGATCGGCAATGTATGTTACAGATCCGATTGCTGACATGCTAACGCGTATACGCAATGCGAACATGGCCTACCACGAGATGGTGGATGTGCCGATGAGCAACATAAAGCATCGTATAGCGCGAGTATTGAAGGAAGAGGGTTACATCAAGAATTTTAGAGTGATAAACGAACCTGGGAAGCCTTATCAGATATTGCGGTTATACTTGAACTATGGACCCAATAAGGAACGCGTAATTCAGGGGTTGCGTCGAGTCAGCAAGCCCGGAAGGCGCATATATGTCAATAGCAGGGATATACCTAAAGTTATTGGTGGGCTTGGAATTGCGATAATATCGACTTCAAGCGGACTAATGACCGATGCGGAGGCCAGAAAAAAAGGCCTCGGCGGGGAAGTCCTATGTTACGTGTGGTAGAAGGGGTGAGGATGTTGTCTAGGATTGGACGAAAACCGATACCCATCCCAAAGGGGGTAAGCGTTACCCTGAACGGTCGTACTGTCAGGGTAAAAGGTCCAAAAGGGGAGTTGAGCTTTGATTTGCTTCCCAACATCGATGTAGAACTAACCGATGAGTATATAAAGGTCACTCGGAAAGGTGAAGACAAAAAAACGAAAGCCTTTCATGGACTCGTTAGGGCGATGTTGAACAACATTGTCCACGGTGTGACTCAAGGGTTCGAAAAGGAGCTTGAGTTGGTTGGAGTGGGATATAGGGCGCAAATGCAGGGGCAAAAGCTCTTGCTCAATCTGGGCTATTCTAATCCCGTTGAATACACACCCCCAGAAGGAGTGGCCGTTACGACCGATGGTCCGACTAAGATAAAAGTCTCAGGGGCAGATAAACAAGCGGTCGGACAAGTAGCCGCGATAATAAGATCTTTCAGGGCACCTGAGCCTTATAAAGGCAAAGGAATTAGATATGTTGGTGAAGTTGTTAAGCGCAAAGCTGGCAAGGCTAGCGCTGCATAAGGGAGGTGGGCCAATTTGATTAAGCGTAAAACGCGTAATGAGATGCGCCTTTTTCGGCACAAGAGGATTAGGAAAGAAGTCCACGGTACTTCCGAAAAGCCGAGACTCTGCGTATTTCGGAGCCTAAAACATATATATGCGCAAGTGATTGATGACGAGCAGGGATGCACCTTAGTTTCCGCTTCAACTTTGGACAAGGAACTCAAACCTCTTCAGACGAACCCAGGTTCCCTTGCGGCAGCTAAAGCAGTTGGACAGCTTATCGCAAAGAGAGCGACAGAGCAAGGCATTAAGGAAGTCGTCTTCGATCGTGGCGGCCATACCTATCACGGCAAGGTCAAGGCGCTTGCAGATGCTGCTCGCGATGCCGGATTGAAGTTATAAAGGGGGAGTCTTTGCATGGTTAGGATAACGATACCAAAAGGCGTGGAACTCACTGAAAGGGTTATCGCTATAAATAGAGTCAGCAAAGTGGTAAAGGGTGGAAAGAGGTTTAAGTTTAGCGTCCTCGTAGTGGTAGGCGATGGCGATCGCTATATAGGCGTTGGCCTTGGGAAGGCCAGAGAAATACCGGAAGCAGTGCGAAAAGGTATCGAAAAGGCTAAGAAAAATCTTGTTGAAGTCAAAAAAGTAGGCAACACCATTCCGCATCCTGTGATAGCCAACTTTGGGGCGGCAAAAGTGTTGTTGAGGCCAGCTGCCCCTGGAACAGGCGTCATAGCAGGAGCCGTTGTGCGTGCCATTATGGAGTTGGGCGGAGTTAAAGACGTGTTGACCAAGGTCATAGGAAGGACGTCAAATCCGATTAATGTCGCCTATGCTACACTTGAGGCGGTCAAAGCCTTGCGTAATCCTGATGAAATAATGAGATTGCGCGGAAAAAGCGAACAGGCTTAGCGGGGGTGATGGCATATGCCCAAGATTCGTGTTACCTGGAAAAAAAGCACCATAGGTCGCCCAGAAAGACAAAAGAGGTGCATACGAGCTTTAGGTTTTAAAAGATTAAATCAAAGCGTGATACATGAGGACACTCCTCAAATTCGGGGCATGATACGCGCTGTTGAACACCTTGTAGTTTGGGACATGGTCGATTAGTTGGGAGGGAATGGAAATGCGTATACACGATTTGCGCGCTCCGATAGGTGCAAAAAAGAAGCCCAAAAGGGTAGGGCGAGGCAGAGCAAGCGGGCATGGCGGTACCTCCACTCGTGGATGTAAAGGGCAAAAATCTCGAGCTGGCGGAAACATACCGATACGATTTGAAGGCGGACAAATGCCTCTAGTTAGAAAGATCCCAAAGCGAGGATTTAATAACGCCCGTTTTGCTAAGAGGTATCAATATATAAATATTTCTTCCCTGGAGGAGAAATTTGAGCCAAATAGCGTTGTTGCGCCGGAGCAAATGTATGAAGCAGGTCTGATAAAAGATGCTTTCGTTCCAGTGAAGGTGTTAGGAAAGGGCGATATCACGAAACCGCTTGTAGTGAAGGCGCACATGTTTAGTGCGAATGCTGAAGCTAAGATCGAGTCAGCAGGCGGCAAGGCAGAGGTGATTTAGGTGTTTAGCGCCCTGCGTGACGTGTTTCGCCTGCCCGATTTAAAAAGCAAGATCTTATTTGTCCTTGGGATCTTGTTTGTGTTTCGCTTAGGGGCACACATTCCTACACCGGGAGTGGACGCGAAGGCGATGGCAAGCTTGTTCGAACAGGGTGGGGTTCTAGGTTTGTTCGACCTTTTTGCTGGCGGTGCGCTTCGTCGATTCAGCATATTTGCTCTCGGAGTGACCCCTTATATAAATGCAAGCATCGTTATGCAGCTTTTGGCTGTTGTGGTGCCTGCCATTGAAAAAATGCAAAAGGAAGGCGAAGAAGGTAGGCGAAAAATTACCCAGTACACCAGAGTATTGGCTATATTGTTTGCCACCATTCAGGCAGTGGGCATGGTATTGTGGCTCAAGAGCATGAACATCATTTATGTGAGCGGTGTTTCTGTGCTGGTCGCCGTCATTACGCTTGTCGCAGGTTCGATAGCTGTCATGTGGCTTGGAGAGATGATCTCCGATCACGGCATAGGCAACGGGATATCGCTTTTGATTTTTGCCGGGATCGTCGTGCGCGTACCGGAGTCCGTTGTTAGAACATTCGTCTTGCTTCGTGCTGGTGAAATGAACTTTCTCACTCTGATAATAGCTGGCGTTATCATGATAGTAGTCATCGCTGGTTGTATCATACTTCAAGAAGGCCAAAGGCGTTTACCCGTTCGATACGCTAAACGAGTCATCGGAAATAAGATTTACGGTGGCCAATCTACGTTCATACCTTTAAGGGTTAATAGTGCAGGGGTAATCCCGATAATCTTTGCTTCTTCCGTTTTGCTGTTTCCTAGTACCATTGCGAGATTTTTTTCTGCCAGTTTTGCACAAACTATATCTAAGGTACTTTCTCCAAGCAGTCCGATTTACATGATTCTTTACGTGCTATTAATTATCTTTTTTACTTACTTTTACACGGCCATCGTGTTTAACCCCATAGAGGTAGCCAATAACCTCAAAAAATATGGAGGCTTCATCCCCGGCATCAGGCCAGGTCGCCCTACAGCGGATTATATAGAAAGGGTATTGTCCAGAGTTACTCTGGGGGGTGCGATATTTCTTGCAGTCATTGCCCTACTTCCTTCGTTATTGACGCAAATGCTTGGTATAACCACTTTTTACTTTGGAGGCACTGCGGTGTTGATCGTTGTTGGCGTAGCGCTGGAAACCGTCCAACAAATCGAGGCCCAGTTGCTCATGCGCCATTACGAGGGCCTTGTGAGGCGGAAAGGGAAAGCAGGCGGAATACTTCGACTGTAATTAACGTGATTAAGGAGGAAGGAAGTTGCGCATGATATTTTTAGGTCCACCTGGCGCTGGAAAGGGAACCCAAGCGGTTAAGCTGGCTGCTAAATACGGGATAGCGCATATATCGACGGGCGACATGCTGCGCGAACACGTTAGAAATGAAACTGAGTTGGGCAAAGAGGCCAAAATTTATATGGATTCTGGTCGTTTAGTGCCCGATGAATTGATCATAGAAATGGTTAGAAGAAGGCTTAAGAAAGAAGACTCTAAAAAAGGTTTTATTTTGGATGGGTTTCCCAGAACGGTCAAACAAGCGGAGGCCCTGGACGAGCTTTTGAAATCCGAAGGGATTGTACTTGATGCTGTCGTGTTCTTCGATGCCGATGAAGAAACGTTGGTGCGACGTCTGTCAGGTAGGCGGGTTTGTCCCAACTGCAATGCGATTTACAATGTCTACAACGAAGATTACCCGAGTGAAGATTGCTGCAAAAATTGTGGCGTCAAGTTGGTGCAGCGCGATGACGATAAGCCCGATGTCGTAAGACAGCGCCTAAAGGTATACGAAAAAGAAACAGCTCCCTTGCTGGCTTATTACAAAGATAAAGGCAATCTCATCGCTGTCGATGCTTCTTTGGAGAGCGATGAAGTTTTGCGCGCCATTGAAGGTTTATGTGGAGGCAAAGATGATTCGAATTAAGAAAAAATGGGAAATCGAGAGAATGAAACGAGCTGGATTGATTGTAGCAGATGTATTAAAGCTCATGAATGACCTCATAAGACCTGGAGTGGATACCAGGAGCTTAGATGTCAGGGCTGAGGAGATGATAACTAAAAGCGGCGGAGTTCCCGCATTCAAAGGCTATTCTTTCCCGGGCGCGCCCTGTCCTTTTCCGGGGAGCATCTGTGTTTCGATCAATGACGAGATCGTTCATGGCATTCCAGATCCGAACAGGATATTAATGGAAGGAGATATTGTAAGCATAGATGTAGGTGCCTGTTTTGAGCGTTACTTTAGCGATGCCGCGTGCACCTATCCTGTTGGAAGCGTGAGCAGAAGCAGGGCCAGACTACTTGAGGTGACGAAAGAGGCTTTATATAGAGCTATAAGAACAGCAAAGGCCGGTAGCACATTAGGTGATGTGGGATATACCATTGAGCATTTCGTAACTTCGCAGAATTATGGGCTTGTTCGAGATTACGCCGGGCATGGCATAGGAAGAAACCTTCATGAGGCGCCCCAAGTTCTAAATTTTGGGAGACAGGGTGACGGGATTGTGCTTAAAAGCGGCTTTACCCTCGCCATAGAGCCAATGGTAATAGCGGGGAAAAACGAGGAAGTGATCGTTTTAGACAATGGATGGACCGTTGCCACGGCCGATCACTCAGACGCGGCACATTTTGAGCATACCGTGCTTATTACCGAGGATGGCGGAGTCATACTTACACCGTGGGAGTGACGATCTTGGATCTCGAGGATTTTGAAATAGGCAGGGTCGTCATCTCTAAAAAAGGAAAGGATAAGGGCACATTTTATGTAATAATAGGCAAGGATGCATTGAATAATCGGGTTTATGTGGCTGACGGCAAGCACCGTTCCATAACCCGCCCGAAGCCAAAAAACCCTAAACATCTTCAGGCTACCAATTGGTACTTACGCGAATTGAAGGAGCGCCTGGAAGATAATCGTGAGATTAGCGATGAGTGGATACACCAACAATTGTTGGTCTACTACGAAAAGAAGGGTTTTAATTAAGAGGGGGTAGGTCAGCGCGCATGGCGAGGGAAGATGTCATCGAGTTACGGGGTACGGTGCTTGAGCCGTTGCCTAATGCAATGTTTAAGGTGGAGCTTGAAAACGGGCATATATTGCTAGCCCATGTCTCGGGTAAGATGCGAATGCACTTCATAAGAATCTTGCCGGGAGACAAAGTCCTGGTTCAAGTATCGCCTTATGACTTGACAAGAGGGCGAATTGTATATAGATATAAGTAGCTTTAAAGGGGGAAGTAGAATAATGAAAGTCAGACCTTCTGTGAAACCTATCTGTGAGCATTGTCAGGTTATTCGACGCCACGGAAGGGTATGGATAATATGTAAAAGAGATCCGAAACATAAACAACGACAGGGTGTAAGGAGGTAATCGAGCATGGCTCGAATAGCAGGGGTTGATTTGCCCAGAGATAAGAGAATCGAAATAGCATTGACCTATATCTACGGAATAGGCCTTCCTTCAGCAAAAAATATCCTGGCTGCCACCGGTATTAATCCTGACACCAGGGTGAAAGATCTTACCGAGGAAGAGATCAATAAATTACAAAGGGAAATAGAGAACAACTATAAGGTCGAAGGAGATCTTAGGCGTGAAGTCAGTGCCAACATCAAGCGATTGATGGATATCGGTTGTTACCGAGGACTGAGGCACCGATTGGGTCTTCCTGTCAGGGGACAGCGCACTCGAACGAACGCTCGTACCCGAAAAGGCCCCAGGAGGGCTATTGCCGGCAAGAAAAAAGCCACAATGAAGAAGTAAGAGAAGTTATTATTTAAGGAGGGAAATTGAGTGGCTAAAAGCACCAAGAGGCGCACGAGGAGAAAAGAAAGAAAGAATATAAATTATGCCGTTGCCCGTATCCACTCTACTTTTAACAACACGATCATTAGCATAACCGATAAACAAGGCGGTGTTATCGCATGGGCATCGGGAGGAACGGTTGGCTTTAAGGGAACGCGTAAATCCACTCCCTACGCTGCTCAAATGGCAGCTCAAGCAGCCGCAAAGCAGGCACAAGATCACGGAGTGGTTGAGGTGGATGTTATAGTTAAAGGCCCCGGGCCCGGCAGAGAATCGGCCATCAGAAGCCTGCAGGCGGCAGGTCTTCAAATAAACATGATAAAGGATGCCACCCCAATTCCGCACAATGGGTGTCGTCCTCCAAAGCGACGACGAGTATAATTTTAGTTTGGAGTCGAAGGAGGGAAAGATCACGATATGAGCAGATATACAGGTCCTTCCTGCAGATTGTGTCGCAGGGCAGGAGTTAAACTTTTCTTAAAGGGCGATAGATGCTATTCGGAGAAATGTGCCATAGCGCGAAGGAACACTATTCCAGGGCAACACAGCCATAGACGCAGAAAATTTAGCGAATACGGACTCCGATTGCACGAAAAGCAAAAACTCAGGAGAATGTACGGCATGACCGAGAGGCAATTCGAGAGGTTCTTTGAGAATGCGAGCAGGATGGCTGGGCAAAAAGGTCATAATTTTATTCAATTGCTAGAGCGACGTTTGGACAACGTAGTTTATCGTCTTGGCTTTGCCTCAAGCAGAGCGCAAGCTCGGCAGTTGGTCTCTCACGGCCATATAACAGTTAATGGCAAGAGGTTAGATATACCAAGCGCTTTGGTAAAAGTGGGCGATGTCATAGGAATTGCCTCAAAGAGCAGAGATATACCCATAATCAAAGAAAACCTGGAGGTAGCTTCGGCTCGAACCACGCCCGAATGGCTGGAATTGCAGGCGGAACGCATGGAGGGGAGAGTAATATCCCTTCCAACGAGAGAGCAAATTGATGTTCCTGTCAACGAACAGCTCATCGTCGAGTTCTACGCTCGATAATTATTAAGGAGAGGATTAGTTTGGAACGCGTTGTGCCGGATATTAATATTGAAGAATGCAGTTCGGGTTATGGGCGAATAAGGATAGAACCCCTAGAAAGGGGTTATGGCGTGACTTTAGGGAACGCCATTAGGCGCGTTTTGTTGTCGTCCATATCGGGAGCTGCTGTTTCTGCCATAAGAATAGATGGCGTATTGCACGAGTTCAGCACAGTGCCCGGCGTGGTAGAGGACGTTTTAGAGGTTATTTTAAATATCAAAAAACTGGCTGTTATATCGCATAGCGAAGAGGTGCGAATACTCAGGCTCGAGGCGCAGGGGCCAAAGATCGTGACTGCCGCAGATGTAGTTCCCGACAGCGAGGTGGAGTTTCCGAATCCTGAGGCCTATATATGCACCTTAGAAGAAGGTCATAAGTTGGGTATGGACCTTTACGTGGAACGAGGCGTTGGCTACTTTACCATGGACAGGCCCAGGCCTAACTATCTGCCCGTGGACGTGTTGTTAATAGATGCGGTGTTCTCGCCGGTTTTGAGGGCTAATTATAGTATTAGTGCTGCAAGAGTTGGTCAGCGGACGGATTACGAGAGTTTGCTGCTTGAACTGTGGACTAATGAAACTATAGCACCCACGAAGGCCTTTCTCGAGTCAGTTAAGATATTAAATCAGTATTTCAGTCACATTGCTTCTCTCTTGGTGAAGAAACCGTCTGCTCCAGAGGAAGTTGGGGTATTGCAGGCACTCTCCGAAGAAGAGGAAGTGGACCCCTTGCTATCACGGCCCATCCGCGACCTGGAACTGTCTGTTAGGAGCGAGAACTGTCTACTTCGTGCGGGCATTCGTACAATCGGAGATTTGATCCAATACACGCGAGAAGATCTCTTGAAGATCCGCAACCTAGGAAAGATTTCATTAAAGGAAATAGAAGAAAAACTTGGGGCCTTTGACCTGACTTTGAGTTCTATCAAGGCAGAATCAAAGGAGGGCAAGGGTCAAGAGGATGACAACACCGGAAACGATTCAGGTGAAAACAAAGGCAAGGAGGAGTAAAGGATGAGGCATCGGGTACGCTCTAGGACGCTTGGGCGCTACAGCGCTCATAGAAATGCGATGCTCATAAACATGGCAGCAAGCCTTATCGTTCATGAAAGCATAGAAACCACGTTGCCGAGAGCCAAAGAGCTTAGGAGATTCGTGGAAAAGTTGGTAACTCGAGCTAAGGGCGGAAGTTTGCATGACAGAAGAATCGTCATATCTAGATTGCGAAACAAAGAGGCGACATTGAAGTTGTTCAATGAGTTGGCGCCTCGTTATGCCAATCGCCCGGGAGGCTATACCAGGATAGTAAAGTTAGGTCATCGTAAGGGAGACGCTGCCCCGAGAGCGATCATCGAGTTTGTCCAGTAATTAAATATGAGTGAAGAGACGATTTTTTCTTTACGGGATGTAACGTTTTATTATCCCGATACAAAGAGACCCGCCATTTCAGGAATAACAATGGACGTGGAAACCGGATGGTGGGTTTCAATCGTTGGGGATAACGGATCGGGTAAGTCTACCCTGGCGAAACATTTAAACGCCCTGCTTGTGCCAACGCAGGGCGTTTGTTTCGTGTTGGGAAATGACACGAAAGACTCGTCTTCGCACTGGAAAATAAGAAAGAATGTGAGCATGGTATTTCAAAATCCTGAAAATCAAATTGTGGCTTCCGTGGTAGAAGAAGAAGTAGCTTTTGGTCCGGAGAACCTCGGGTTATCAAGCGAGGAAATAAAAAAGCGCGTCAATTGGGCATTGGACGTGACTGGCCTTGCTGAATTTGCCCAAAAACCCACATATGCTCTTTCCGGTGGCCAAAAGCAGCGCTTGGCCCTTGCAGGAGCGTTAGCCATGAAACCTAAGTGCATAGTCTTGGATGAAGCTACGAGCATGTTGGATCCGGAAGGCAGAAGAGATTTGATGGAGGTCTTAAAGAAACTGCACGAAGGTGGCATGACAGTAGTCACGATTACCCATAGAGTAGAAGAGATCTTAATGTCAGATTACGTTGCCGTACTTAGACAGGGTAAATTAACCTTCTATGGAAGATTAGGTGATGTTTTAGAGGACTCAAAACTGGTAGAGTTTGGAATAAAGGAACCGGCTATCTTCAGGCTCTGGCGGGATCTTAAGACAAGGGGCCTCCTTGATGACGAGGTTTTTCCTCGTGCTGAAGATATGGCTGAAAATGTGGTGCAAAAGTTATGTCGATAGAGGTACGTGACGTCAGTTATATATATCATAAAGATACTCCATTGGAGACGGTATCGCTTAGTAACGTCTCATTTTGTGTTGAATCGGGAGAATGGGTGGCCATAGTGGGGCATACCGGTAGCGGAAAGACCACTTTGGCTCAAATGCTTAACGGATTGCTGTTTCCCTCTCAAGGCGAGGTTTTCGTGGATGGATTGAAGCTTTATCCCAAGGCTCCTCATCTTAAATCAGTGAGACGCAAGGTTGGTCTTGCCTTCCAATACCCAGAACATCAGCTTTTTGCGGAGACGGTTTTGGAGGAGATGATGTATGCTCCCAAGAACTTTGGTATTCCCGAGGAGGAGGCTCTCAGAAAGATAAAGGAAGCCTTGGAGATCTTTGATCTCGATGAAGAGGTGCTTTCAAGAAACCCCTTTGAGCTGTCTGGAGGGCAGCGAAGAAAAGTGGCTTTAGCGTCCATCGTTGTGACCGAACCTTCCTATCTGGTTTTAGATGAACCAACGGCCGGGCTTGACTTTAAGGGCAGACAAGGTTTGTTTTCCGTTCTTGAAGCCTTTAAAGGCAGAGGTGTGGCCATAGTACAAATCACCCATGATATTGAGATGGTTCTTGACTATTGCGATAGATTGTTAATACTTGAGGATGGACTAAAGAAATTATGCGGACCTCCCGGCGAAGTTGTCGAGGAGCTCATCGAAAGGCCGGCAAAGGGCCTTGTGCTTCCGGATGTTTTGGAATTTGCGCTGCATTTGCGGCGAGCAGGTTTAAATGTCCCCCTTACGTGGAGGGAAGATATTTTACTAGAGAACATTGAAAAAGAGGTGTCTTCATGTCTTTCTTAGAACACCTGTCTCTAGGGCAATACGTCCCAACCCAATCTTTTGTGCATTCATTAGATCCAAGGGCCAAGATCTTAAGTGCTATAGCATTGATAACCTCCGTTTTTCTTGCAAGTACTTCCCTTTGGCCATATTTTCTGTGGTTTATCGTTCTTATCGTCATTAGCGCTTTGAGCAAGCTTTCGTTAAAGACGATTATGGTTTCGATAAAACCGGTCTTGATATTGATAATTTTTACAGTGTTGATAAATTTGTTATTTACCAGCGGCGAAGAATTATTCAGGGTTTTCTTCATATCCGTAACAAAAGAAGGTCTCGCTGCCAGCATTAAGATGGGACTGAGGCTTTTGTTTTTAATATTATTTGCCAATATAACCATGATGACAACGAGCCCCATTGAATTGTCCGACGGAATAGAATCCCTGCTTTCGCCTTTTAAGCGTTTTCACGTGCCTGCGCACGAATTCGCCATGATGATGACAATAGCCCTACGTTTCATACCTACACTTCTTGACGAGACAGATAGAATAATAAAGGCTCAGTTGGCACGAGGCGCGGATCTTGATAGCGGAAGTCTCATAAAAAGATTTAAGGCCTTCATACCTGTATTGGTTCCTCTTTTCGTCATCGTATTTCAGAGGGCAGACGAATTGGCCATCGCCATGGAAGCCAGATGTTACCGCGGTGGCATTGGACGCAGCAGGATGAAACCCCTATGTTGGACTTCATCCGATGGGCTTTACTTGCTGGCCGTCCTTTTGACTTGTTCAAGCGGGGTGGTGCTGGACAAGTGGGTGCTGTGACTCGCTATGCTGCGTTGATATCCTATGACGGTTCAGCCTTTCACGGTTTTCAACGACAAAGGGACCTTTTGACAGTGCAGGCCGTTTTAGAAGAGACTTTGTCTGTTCTAAATAAAGAAAGTGTTAAGGTAACGTGTGCAGGCAGAACTGACAGCGGCGTCCATGCCCTGGGACAAGTTGTTCATTTTGATATGTATTGGCCTCACGGTTTACGAAGCCTGAGAAGGGCCCTGCAAGCGAATTTGCCTCCTTCCATTGGCGTATTTGATGTGGCTTCTGTGAGTGACGATTTCGATGCGAGAAAAAGTGCCCTCTGGAGAAAGTATGTTTATTTTATATGGAAGGGCGAATCCAGGCTTCCTCTCTTAAATAAGTACATTTGGTGGAACAAAAACGCTTGGGACATGGAAAAAGCCAGGTCTTTTCTAACGATGATTGAAGGTTGTCACGATTTTGGCGCTTTTTGCAGAAAGGCCGATCGTCCGTCAAATACGCGACGTACGATAATTGAAGCTGGGATGGAAACTGACGGTTTTGCAGTAAAGGTGACGATAACAGGAAGGTCTTTTTTGACGAACATGGTTAGGATTATTATTGGTACAATGGATCAAATAGCAATGGGTCGTAAAAGTTTATCGGATGTTGGCAGACTTTTGGAAGAAGGATCCCGCGAAGACGCGGGGCTTACTGCTCCAGCTAAAGGGCTTTTTCTGTGGCAAGTTCAATATGACCCATTGCCCTGGAATTCCGCGGAATACATTGCTACCGCACGTAATTTCATTTTTTAAGCTTAAAAGAAAGAAGGAGGTTGCCGTAGGTGTTGGGCATGGATATAGGTATAGATTTAGGGACGGCCATGATATTGATTTACATAAAGGGAAGAGGAGTGGTTATGAGGGAGCCATCGGTGGTTGCCATAGATCAGAACACCAACAAGATTTTGGCCGTTGGCTCGGAGGCAAAAAGAATGCTTGGGAGAACGCCGGGCAACGTCGTAGCAGTGCGTCCCCTTCAAAGTGGAGTCATCGCCAATTACACCATGACGGAGGCCATGATACGACATTTCCTGAAAAAAGTTATGTCCGGCATCAATAAGTTTTTACGCCATCGAGTGATGATCGGGGTGCCTTCGGGTGCCACCGATGTCGAAAGAAGGGCTGTATTGGAGGCAGCCTTGGAAGTTGGAGCCAAAGAAGCGTACCTCATTGAGGAACCTATGGCCGCGGCAATAGGCGCCGGGCTTGCAATCGAAGAGCCGAGAGGGAACATGATCGTGGATGTCGGCGGAGGAACATCCGATATCGCGGTCATCTCCCTTGGAGGACTTGTGGTTGCGGAATCCCCGCGCCTTGGCGGTGATGCGATGGATGAGGCAATAATAAGATATGTTCGAAAGAAATATAACTTGGAAATAGGTTCGCAGACTGCTGAAGCCTTAAAAATATCTATTGGAAACTGCTGCAAAATTTCAAATGATAAGGCAAGGACAATGATCGTAAAGGGCCGAGATGTTGTCCTAGGCCTGCCAAGACAAGTCGAGATGACGACCGATGACGTCAGAGAGGCAATCGAAGACATCGTTTCATCCATAATTCGAAGCATTAGGCGCGTACTCGAGCTAACGCCAGCGGAACTTTCTGCCGATATTATTGACAGAGGGATCGCGCTAACAGGAGGGGGAGCTTTACTTCAAGGATTGCCGGAGCTCATATACGAACAAACGGGCATTCATACCTATGTGGCTGATTCGCCCTTGGAATGTGTAGCCCTGGGTACGGGTAAAGCGCTTGAGGAGTTGAATGCCTTAAGAGAGGCCGGGGCTGTTTATTCGGCTTTGAAGAAGAGCTCAAGCCCTTGGCGTTAGGTGTTTAAGATTTTAAAGAAAGGTGGGCTTTTGGGGATGTATCGCGGTATATATGGCGCTGCATCGGCGATGCTGGTTCAGGAAAAAGCAATTGATGTAACGTCTAATAACCTTGCAAATATTGATACCGTGGGTTTCAAGAGGAGGATTGCGGTCAATAAATCCTTTCCCGAGGTTTTAGTGCAACGCAGAGAGTCTGTTGAGCCTTACGGCAAAGCGGTGTACTGGCCCATAGGCAATTCCAGTCTCAACGTAGTGCTTTCCGAAACGGCAATAGATGCTTCTGAAGGCGTTGTCAGAGTGACGGATAATCCCTTTGACGTAGCCATCTCCGGAAGAGGTTTTTTCTCCCTTCAAGACGGTGCAGGCAATGTATTTTATACCAGGGCAGGCAATTTTACCCTCGACTTCAACGGAGTCCTTGTGACTCAGGAAGGTCAAAGCGTCCTTGGCGAAGGTGGCACCCCCATAGTCGTAGGTGACGCTGATATCGTTGAAATCAATGAGTCAGGCGCGGTCATAGCGGACGGAGAAGTTGTGGGTCAAATCCAGTTGTTTGACTTTCAAGATCCTACTCACCTTAGAAACGTCGGAAAAAATTTGTTTCAAGTAAGCGACGCTTCGGGCGAACCTTTGGCAGTGGAGGTGACTCATCTTATCCCAGGAGCCCTGGAGAGATCCAACGTAAACGTTGTACACGAAATGGTGCGACTTATAGAGGGCCAAAGGGCCTACGAGGCGTCTGCTCGGAGTTTGACCGTTCAAGACGAACAAACGGGATCTTTGATAACGACATTTGGAAGATCGTGATTGATTTTTTGAGTTTTTGCAAGAGGTGATAATGATGATACGTGCTTTGTGGTCAGGAGCCACGGGTATGATCGCCCAACAGTCTAACCTTGACGTCATTTCCAATAACCTCGCAAATGTCAATACCACAGGCTATAAGAAGATGAGGGCAGAATTCGAGGACCTCATATACCAAATAGGGAGGGAACCTGGCGCGCCTGTCGAGCCCGATTCGATGATTCCCACCGGGATACAGATAGGCTTGGGCACGAGGCTGGTAGGTACAAGCCGTGTAATGAGTCCTGGAAATTTGCAGGTTACTGACAACCCTTTGGATTTGGCTATAGAAGGTGACGGATTCTTTCAGGTAACCCTACCCGACGGCACTATTGCCTATAGCCGTGACGGAAGCTGGCACATCGACGGGGAAGGCCAGATAGTCACATCTGACGGCTATCTTCTGGAGCCACAAATTACCATTCCGGAAGATACCGTGGAGATCACCATAAGTCCTACAGGTGAAGTGTACGCAAGACAGCCGGGCGATATCGAGCCTGATGAAATTGGCCAAATTGAGCTGGCTCGTTTTGTCAATCCCCAAGGTTTGAGGGCAATAGGAAAGAACCTATTTTTGGAGACCCCCGCCAGCGGATTTCCCATATTGGGGGAACCGGGCGAGGAAGGAATTGGCACTCTTCGCCAAGGAGCGTTGGAGATGTCGAACGTTCAGGTGGTGGAGGAAATGGTGGCAATGATAGTTTCGCAGCGGGCCTACGAAGCTAATTCAAAAACCATACAAACGGCGGATGAATTGTTGCACATAGCAAACAACCTGAGGCGATAATTTATGTCGTATGTGTGGGGTAAGACTGCTTTTAGAGTTTTATCTTCTCTGGTGCTTTTGCTAGCCCTTACATGTTTAGGTGCACGCCCGGTCTTTGCTGCCCCGGATGTGACAATAAAGATCGATCAAGTTATCATTTTGCCTTCTTCATCATCGGTGAAATTGGGTGCCATATCGGAGATATCAGGAGACCCTCGCTATGGCATGGCAGTGGCAAACATTTCCCTAACGCCACATGACGAAGATGGCATCACGAAGGATTTAATCCTTGACTCGATTCAAACCTCGGGATTGCAAGGGATAACCATTTCCCTCATCATGCCCGACAAGATAAATTTTTCCCTCGAGGATCCTTATAGTGCGGAAATTCGACGTCAAGCCGGGTGGCCTTGGAAGCTAAAAATAACCTCAAAGGACAGTATAGAAGGCGACATGCTTGAAGTTGCGAGAGTCAAACCCGGCACTGAAAAAGCATCTGTCAAGATTCGCCTAAAAGACGGCTCAGTTCGTTACAAGCGCTTTGACGTAAACTGGATAGCACCTACCTTTACGTCGGTGTCTAGTCTTGAATATGGCGATGTTTTGACGCTTAATGATATTGATTTTAAGACTTGTACATGTCGACGCGAAGACATTGCCGGATCCCCGGACGAGCTTTTGGGGAAAAGGCTAAAATGCTCTCTTAAACCGGGTGAACCCATTTACGCACGAGATGTCGAGCCTGTCTATTTGGTCAAAAAGGGAGATAAGGTGCGTTTTTATTCAAAATCCGGAGCTGTTACGATCGAGGCGATAGCAAGGGCCTTGGATTCGGGGGCATTGGGCCAGATTATAAAGGTGGTCAATCTGGACAGCCGTCGTGTAGTTTTGGCTAAAGTCGTTGGTGATGGGGTGGTTGTGGCGAAGGAGGGAAGTTCATGAAAAGACATTTATCATCCTTGTTTTTGCTCTTTCTTCTTATTATAAGCTTTGGGAGTGCAGCGCAAGCTCAATCGCTATGGCAGGATGGCGCCAACCTCTACGCCGATCCCAAGCCATCTCGCGTGGGGGATATCGTCACGGTCATAGTTGAAGAAAGTATAAGAGCAAATGACGAGGCCAATACCGATTTGACCAAAGAAATCAAGCATAACGTTGATGACGGAACGGGCATATTTGATTTCATACGCAAGTTTGGAGTGAAGGCAGATACGGACATGTCGGGGGATACGAGCACTGAAAGGGATTATTCCTTGAAGACTACGATAAGTTGCGTGGTCACGGAAGTCCAGGACAATGGCAACTTAGTGATAGAAGGCTACAGAGATCTTAAAACTCACGATGAAACGCTCAAACTCACTCTTAGAGGAGTGATAAGACCTCTTGACGTCTCTTTCAATAACACCATATCAAGCACTAAGCTGGCCAACCCTGAGCTTTTCGTGGAAGGAAAGGGCTCTTTGTCCAGAGTCCAGAAACCCGGCTTGATTACGCAGATTCTTCAGGCCTTGTTTTAATGTAACGGATAAAAGGAAGGTGTGATCTAATGTTTCGGCGTTTTTTAACACTATGCTTGGTATGCTCAGTGGCCTTCTGTTTTTTAAATCCGATTGGTATTCTTCCTTTGGCGGCATATGCGCAAGAGCTCTCGCCAAAGGTGCGGGTTAAGGACTTGGCCGTGGTGGAGGGTGCAAGGAGCAACCAGTTGACGGGCATGGGGCTTGTGGTTGGACTGCCCGGAACTGGCGATAGGACCGGCATGGCCACGCGCATGATCAGAAACATGGCAGAGCAGTACGGTCTTTCCCTGGGTACGAGAGAGATACGCTCTAGGAACATTGCTGCTGTCTCGGTGGTATGCAATCTTCCTCCTTTTACGAATCCGGGCCAGACAGTGGATGTTTTAGTGAGCACCTTGGGCGACGCCAAGAGCTTGGAAGGAGGTGTATTGCTTCAGACACCCCTTAAAGCCGCCAATGGCGGAGTTTATGCAGTAGCACAAGGTCCCGTTACGGTAGGGGGCTTTACGGCAGAAGGGATGGCGGCTCGCGTTTCCAAAAACGTCACAACCACGGGTAGGATTGCCGGAGGAGCTATTGTCGAAAGGGATGTCCCCATGGGGTATGCGAGTGACTCTAAACTGACCTTGCTGCTTCGTCAACCCGATTTCACTACCGCTCACCGCTTAGCTTCTTCAATCAATGAGAAATTCGGCCGGATAGCTTTACCCATCGATGCAGGTAGGGTGGAAGTAGCCTTTCCGCCGGCATACGCCCAATATCCCGCCAGCTTCGTAGCATCTTTAGAACAATTGGAAATTCGGCCGGACACTGTGGCCAGGGTGGTCATAAACGAGCGTACCGGTACGGTGGTATTGGGAGGAAACGTTAAGATAAGCGCCGTTGCTGTCTCGCACGGCAATTTGACCGTTGCCGTCGCCGAAGCGCCGGAAGTCGTGCAACCCGAACCCTTTGCGGGCGGGAGTACGGCTATAGTGCCAAGAACCGAAGTGGTCGTAGAAGAACAAAGAGGAAGAGTCCTGTCGATGAAGGCCAGTGCTTCAGTTGAGGATTTGGTCGACGCTTTAAATTCTATTGGCGCCACCCCGCGGGATATCATAACTATACTGCAGGCCATCAACGATGCCGGGGCCCTTCATGGGGAACTAGTGGTGATGTAATATGCCATACGATATTTATGTTCCAATCGAACGTTCTTTCTTTGCTGAAGGCCCGTCAAGGAATGACAAACCAAAGGAGCACGATCGTGCTGATGAGGCTTTGAAGAACGCATGCCAGCTCTTCGAGGGATTGTTGTTAGCAGAGATTTGTAAGTCTCAACTGGCCGTGGCGAGGGCCTTGGGGCCTAATCCTAAAGGCCCTTTTCATCAGCTTGAAGAGGTTGCCCTGGATATGGTATGCGAACAAGTTTCGAGCAGTGGCGGCGTTGGCTTTTGGAAGTTTCTTTATGAGGAGATTGCGACAGACTACGATGGGCGAACAGAAAAATAAACGATGGTGGGATGACGGTTTATATTTTTCTTGCCTTGGGTGCGGGAAATGTTGCGGCGGCGAGCCCGGTTTTATTTGGCTTGATTTGAAAGAAGCACAGAAAATAGCCGAATTTCTTGGCATTGAAGCGCCCTTTTTCTTGGCAACTTACACGCACAAAAAGCTTGGCAGGATCAGTATTAAAGAGAAAGAAAACGGGGACTGCCAGTTTTTAGCCGGGGGAAAGTGCGAAATCTATCCGGTAAGGCCTCTTCAATGCAGATTGTACCCTTTTTGGCCCTCTATTCTTTCAAGCCCTCGCAGTTGGAGTTGGGAAGGACGCAGATGTCCGGGCATCGGACAAGGTCGATTTTATCCCGCCAAAATTATAGATCGTATGCTGGTTAAGGCACTACCTTTGGGGCTTTGACACTAAGTTAACCATGCCTAATTTGCTTGTATATATTTTCTCTTCAAGTTAGAATTTAAAATGTAAACCAAAGCAACAAGCAAGTTAAAGATGACTTTAATAACAGGGGGCGATAGGCATGGTTAATGTCAGGTGGGCTGTTACGCCAGAAGAGGTTTTTCCTGTGTTGGAAAGGTGGATCTTGCGCGATGGCTTCAATATAGTCATCGATATGGAAAAGTCAGAAGGCAGTTGGATTGTAGATGCACGCACGGGTGAAAAGTGGCTTGATTTTTACACCTTCTTTGCATCGGCTCCTTTCGGCATGAATCATCCCAAGCTCGCAAATGACGAGTTCAAGGAAAAGATCTTCAGAGCGGCCATTAATAAGGTCGCAAACTCCGATATCTACACCGTGGAGATGGCGGAATTCGTCAAGACTTTTTCGGAGGTAGCAGTGCCAAGCGGTTTTAATCACCTCTTTTTCATCGATTATGGAACTTTAGCCATCGAAAACGCTCTTAAAGTGGCCATGGATTGGAAGGTTAGAAAACTTTTGGCTCAGGGCAAGATAACCAAAGGCGTAGCCATTGATGGCAAAAAGGGAACCAAGGTAATACACTTCAGGGATTCCTTCCACGGAAGAAGCGGTTATACTTTAACTTTGACGAACACTGCTGACCCCAATAAGCATCAGTATTTTGCCAAATATGACTGGCCAAGGGTGCTAAATCCCAAGATCATTTGGCCCCTTGAACAACACATAGAGGCCGTAAAATGGGAAGAAGAGGTCTCTGAAAGCCAGATTTTAAAGTTGCTGTGGGATGACCCTGACGACTATTGCGCCATCATAATAGAGACAATTCAGGGCGAAGGTGGAGACAATCACTTCAGAACTGAGTTTTTCAAGAAGCTGCGCAAGATATGCGATGAGTACGATCTCATGCTGATTTTGGATGAAGTCCAGTGCGGCATGGGCATTACCGGTAAAATGTGGGCCTTCCAGCATCACGACTTTATGCCCGATATCGTGGCTTTCGGCAAAAAATCACAAGTATGCGGGATAATGGTCGGGCCCAAGGTAGACGAAGTACCAGAAAACTGCTTTACTGTGTCAAGTCGCCTTAACTCTACTTGGGGTGGCAATATTTGTGACATGGTGAGGTCTACAAGATACCTTGAGATCTATCGCGATGATAATATCCTGGACTACGTTGCGAACATAGCCGGGCCTCAGCTATTCAATGGATTGCAAGCCCTCGGCGCTGAATTTCCGAAACTTGTTACAAACGTGAGGGGCAAAGGGCTCATGTGTGCCTTTGACTTACCCTGTCCGGATTTGAGGAACGAATTCTTGAAGAAAATGCGAGAAAGACACGTTCTCCTGCTTGCCTGCGGTACGTGTTCCGTGAGGTTCCGTCCAGCTTTAGATATAGCGCCCGAGGAGATAGATCGTGGCCTTTCTCTTGCAAAAGAAACTTTGGCCGAATTGAGCAAAGAAGCGTAGGTTTTTCGGTCGGTTTACTTTTCGTCTGAGAGCATAAGGCGGGGTAGCAACCCCGCCTTTTTGCGTAATTTGCATATGGCAAATTTCAAGTTATAGTGGTATGTTTCAATGGGAGGTGGATCTTTGCATTCCAGTTTGAGCGAGCTTAACTGGGGGTTAGTTGTTTCTCTAATCGTCGCAAGCGCAATAGTTGCTTATATAGGTGATATTTTGGGGATGAAGCTGGGCAAGAAAAGGATCAGTCTTTTTGGCATGAGACCGAGGCGCACGTCCCGTTTTATCACCATAGTGACAGGTGTTTTGATTGCCCTGGTGACGCTTTTTGTTATGGCGATTGCCTCTGATGCCGTAAGAGTGGCCCTTTTTAACATGAAATATATCCAGCGGCAAATATCTACTCTAACAACCGAGCTAAGCAAGAGCCGAAGCGAGCTTGAAGCGCTTCAACTGGATTTATTCAAGAGCCAAACTGAATTATCGGCCAAGGGAAGGGAGTTGCAAGAGGTCGAAGAGAAACTTAGAGAAAGCCTGGCAAACTTGAAGGAAGTAGAAGCCGAAGTGGCGAGGTTAAATAAAAAGGCAAAGGAACTGGAGAGGGATCGCGAGAGGTTGGGCAAGGAACTTGAGGCGATGAAGCAGGAACGAGATAGCCTGGAGACTCAGATTGCCGATCTTCGCCTTCAGGCAGATAGGCTGAGAGAGAGCCTTGAGAAGATGAAAGAAGGCAGGATACTGGTTTTGGCCGGCGAGTTGTTGACGCAGATGCCCATTGACCCCACAAATATTGGCGAGAAGGAAATCGAAAATGCAATTGAAAAGCTGATAAGTAACGCCAAGCTAGCCTTGTCCATACGTACGGGCCTGCGACCGGAAGACATCGATATCCATGTAGGCGAAGAAGAACTGAAAAAAGCCATAAAAGAAACAATGGAGAACAAGAGGCGAAAGGTTGTCAGATTGATAGTAGCCACCAATGCTGTTGTGGGCGAAAGTATCGATTGTCTGGTAAGCGTAAAAGATAGCGTGCTAGTGTATAAGGCAGGAGAAGTACTTGCAAGTGAAGTGTTTACGGAACGCCTGAGCGAGGAGGAAGCAGAATTGGCATTGTACAATTTGCTAAGACAAGTTAACGTTCGAGCCCAGGGAGATGGCATACTTCCCGATCCCATTACTGGTGCAGTTGGTAATCTGGAGGCCACTGAGTTTTTTGACGCCGTGGAAAATTTAAGCAGCGCGAGCCCGCCCTTTAAGGTAAATGTAATTGCTGTCTCAGATATCTACACAGAAGGGCCCGTTCGCGTTAAAATAGAAGTTGACTGAGGGGAAGAGCAATCAGAAATACTAATAATAGGGAGGCGCTTGGTCAATGCTCATAGTCGAATGTCAGGTGTGCGAGGAAATTAAAGTCCTGGCTGGAGATCCGGATTATGACGGGATGGCCAGGGCTTCGTGGATATGTTCTAAGTGCGGTACAGGCCAACTTGTGCAATTACCAGTCAGCAGGGATGCACGAGGAATTGATTTAAGGAAGATTTTGCACGGGATGTCCGTTCATTCTGCTTCGGGCGGTTATATCTCAGTGAACGCCCGCGATTAACCATGGATTTAAGCGAATACACCTTTTATGACAACAGACTTGCCGTCGCTCCTTGGGAGGTAAAGGCGCTATATCGATTCATATGGTGGGGAAAAAGTCGCACTGATGAGGGCATAGCTCGGATGTTGCAGGAAAGCAGCATGTGTTTCTCCGTGCGATATAAAGGTGAATTGGTCGGTTTTTGCCGACTCCTAACCGATTTTGTTTATCGTGCCTCCCTCTGGGATATCATCATTCATCCCGATCACCAGGGGCAAGGACTTGGCACGGCTCTTATGAACTATGTGCTTGAACATCCTGCCGTTAAGGACATTCCTCTAATAATCACTTATGTTAGCGATCTGTATCCTTTTTTGGAAAAGTGGGGCTTCAAGCAGCTACCGGGTGCAGTGCTGCTTTTGCGAAGTCCAATTGAATACTCATGAAAAGATTGGACTTGACAGAAAGGCCAGTTGCGGGTTATAAGAACATGCACCTTTACCTATTGTGCCTATGGGCCCTGGTGCTTTCGTATCCGTGGCATCAGGGTCCGCTATTTTTCATATTCGGAGGTGGAGTTGATGCCAAAAGAGCAGTTGTTGCTTACGTCGGAGTCTGTGACTGAAGGACATCCCGATAAATTGGCCGATCAGATATCAGATGGGATATTGGATGCCATACTTGCCCAAGATCCCATGGGAAGAGTAGCCTGCGAGACCTTGGTTACTACTGGTTTAGTCATGGTTGCCGGAGAAATAACTACTAACTGTTATGTTGATATACCCCGATTAGTTCGAGGTATCGTTAAAGATATTGGTTATACGCGCGCTAAATACGGTTTTGACGGAGATACCTGTGCCGTCATAACAGCCATAGACGAGCAATCCCCGGATATTGCCCAGGGCGTCAATAGGGCACTTGAGGTTAGAGAAGACGATATGACGGATGACGAAATAAACCTCGTAGGTGCCGGTGATCAGGGCATGATGATCGGATATGCTTGCGATGAAACCGAAGAACTGCTTCCCATGCCCATTTCCTTGGCCCACAGGTTGGCAAGACGTCTTGCACAGGTTCGTCGCGAAAAAATAATCCCCTACCTTCGTCCTGATGGCAAGACTCAAGTTACGCTCGAATACGATAATGGCAAACCGGTCAGGGCGGATACAATCATAGTCTCTGCCCAACATCATCCTTCCGTGGAGCAGGCGCAGATAAAAGCGGATATCGTAGAACACGTCATCAAGCCTATAGTTCCACCGGAGCTAATGGAGGATTCCCCAAGGGTACTTGTCAACCCTACGGGTAGGTTTGTACTAGGAGGCCCCTTGGCCGATACGGGTTTGACTGGAAGGAAGATAATAGTCGATACCTATGGAGGAATAGTGCCTCACGGCGGGGGTTGTTTTTCTGGCAAAGACCCCACAAAAGTGGATCGTTCGGGCGCTTACATGGCAAGGTATGCGGCTAAAAATATCGTCGCTGCAGGGTTGGCACGTAAATGTCAAATTCAGGTAGCCTATGCCATAGGCGTGGCCAAGCCGGTTTCCATATCGGTTGAGACCTACGGGACGGGCGTAATACCCGATGAAAAGATAGCAAGGCTTATAAGAGAACACTTTGATTTTAGGCCAGCCGCGATGATAAGGGATTTAGATTTGCGAAAACCACAATATTTACCGCTTGCTGCATATGGTCACATGGGGCGGATTGACTTAAATCCCCTGCCGGCATGGGAGAGGACGGATAAGGCGGAGGAATTAAGAAGGGCAGCCCAGTAAGCGAAGGTCATTTTTGTCATGGCGGGGATAGTGCCTTTTCTTTTGCATTTGATATTTCCCGTGAGGTGTCCTTTGTGCGGAAGGGCAGGCTCATGTGGCTGTGTAGAATGCATAAAAGAGGTGCTATCCCCAAATTTTTCCCTCTGCATCAAGTGCCTGGGGCCTTACCCTTGTTCTGAACACAGTTCCTCTTTTCCCCATTATTGGGGCGCTCGCCATGAAGGTATGGCGCGAAAACTCGTACATCTCCTCAAGTACGAAAACAACGGCGCCCTGGGAGTATCCATGGGAATGGCTTTGGCATCGTACGTGACGGGGATGTCTGCCGACGCTTTGGTTCCCATACCCCTTCACATCGGAAGTCCCAGGTTATTCAATCAATCCAGAAAAATAGCCCAAGGCCTCTCCTTGAAGTTTGACATTCCCATGCGCGATTGTCTTGCCTGGAACATTGAAGTCGCCCCGAGAGCGTCCAAAGGCAGTACAAGAAGTGAACTTCCGGAAAATTCCTTTAAAGTCACCGGTTCGCTTGGGGGTATAAAAACCGCGATAATATGTGATGATGTATGCACTACGGGAGCTACAATACAAAAGGCTGCTTCCTCACTAGCTAAAATAGGCATCGAAGTCGTAGGTTCCATTAGCTTCACCGTAGGCAAAGGGCCGAAGCTCTGAAAGCAGGTCAAATTTAACCCTTTAAACAAACCTGACGAACTTTTTCGCAAGCCCCAGAAACGCCTTTGCGATTGCGTGTTTTTCCTTTGCCATCAAAGCATCAAAGGAGGTGGGAAACTTATAAATTTTACCCCCCGCTAGTAAAGCTATGGCGAATTTATGCCGATAAAATTAACAGGAACGAAAAAAGAGGTGATGACGATGGTCGAACCAATCGATCCAATAAATAGAGCACATGAAACGAAACCGGTCAAAAAGATTCGTCCCAGATCCGAAGAGATACGAAGCGGCGAGGGCGACGAGTTTCAGGTAAGCTCCTTTGCCAAGACTCTAAAGAAGGCCGTCGAGGAAGCTAAAAAAATTCCGGAAGTTAGAGAAGATAAAGTCGAAATATTAAAACGCAAGATACAAGACGGCACGTACGAGCCGGATTTAGATGCGCTCGCTCGGATTTTGCGGAAAGCAGGTTTTAAAGGATGATGATGCCTTGAACGCAAGAGGCTTACCGCCGGAAGAATTGGTCGAAGAGATGACGAGTCTCCTTGATGGGATGTCGCATCAGCTTGAAGATATGGTTGAGCTGCTCAAGAAAGAACGACATCTCTTAGGAGGTGGCGATTATGCTGCCTTGCAGTCCTTGGTCAAAGATTTAGAAAAAAAGACAATAGACTTCTTAGAGCTTGAATCAAAGCGCAACAGCATTGCCCAGATGATTGCCGATGCACTTGTCTGTGAACCTAAAATATCCGAGATAGCTTTAATCATGGGCGAGGAAAAGGCAGCGTCTTTGCTTGAAGCGGCAAGAAAGCTGGAGCGTTCCATGAGAAATTTAAAGTCCGAGTTTGACATAACGACGCACCTGCTCGATGAATCCAAAAGATTCAGCGAGCTTCTCCTGTCCCAGTGGCGTGAGCTGGCAAGCGGAGGCACATTTAGCATTCAGGGTTAGACAAAAAGGGGAAAATTTCGATGATTAATTCATTTTTTGGCTTGGAAATGGGCCGACGGGCGTTGGACTACTTTCGCAGGGGGATGGAGACTGCCGGGCATAATATATCGAACGCCGATGTCGAAGGTTACTCCAGACAAAGGGTAGAGGCAGGTACCACCACGCCCTTTACCGACCCCGCCTTTAACCGTCCGGCAACCCCCGGCCAAATAGGCACGGGCGTTCAAATTGAGGCCATAAGGCGACTGCGCGACTCCTTCTTGGATGCCCAATTCCGAGAGGAGATGTCCGCTTTAGGTTATTGGGAAGCCCTAGAGGAAGCCATAGGACATATAGAGCTTTTCGTGAACGAACCTGCGGGAGAAGGCTTAAAGGTAGCGTTGGACGAGTTTTGGTCTGCCCTGGAAGAGCTGTCGAAGCGACCAGATAACGCGGCAGCCCGGGAAGGCGTGATACAAAGCACTAAAAACCTGACCGTCTTTTTGGATCAGCTGGCGAGAAATTATGACCAATACAGGACGTCTTTGAACCAGGACTTGGAATCTTTGGTCACCGAGGCCAATTCTTTGATAGACCAGATAGCAGCGTTGAACAAAAAGATCTCACAAGTTAAGGCTGTGGGCGGCAACCCAAACGATCTGCTCGACCGGCGGGACCTGCTGACAGAGAGGTTGAGCGAACTCATCGATATATCCGTATCTACCCCCATCCAGGAAGAAGACGGTGACTATAAGATCGACCTTCATGGCAAGATCTTGGTGCAGGGCTCCCAAACGCGGCATCTTGTGTTGGTACCCATACCGGGCAACGACGGCTTTTACGACGTTCAAGTAGAAGACAACCTTTTTGATCCCGTGGATAACACGGATGTGATTTTAGCAGCCATAGAACAGCGAGCCTTAAAGGCCATACACTCCGTTATCGTCCACAGGCTGGCGAGCGAGACCGCCTGGAAGGTCGGCACGCCGGGAAGCATGCCAAATGTGGTAAGCCCTAATCAGGCAGCTTAACCTGCACGGTTCTTTTTCGCTTCAGGTCAGTTCCGGCGGAGTTGTTAAGACTTCACATCAATTTAGCGGCGGTATTCTCCCGCCTCCGGGAACGGACGATCCCCAGCAATACAGCTTTCGCCTGGCGGCAGACGGCTTTGAAAGCGTCATTTCGATAAATTGGAACGGTACAGGATGGAAAATAAGCGACAACATGGGCAACAGCTACGCACCGGTTTCCACTATGGATGTACTGCATTTATCCGAGTTTATAAACACAAATTATTCTTCATATTTTGACGCGGCCACCACCTCAGATGACCGCCTGACGATCGAATCGTCGGACAAGCATTTGGTCTCCATCGTCGATATAAAGGGAGATCTGGCCGGCAAAATGGGCATTGCTGACTCCGCAAAGGTGGTCACCATAAACGTTGAAGAAGAAGACAGCTTAACTGCCATAGCAAACAAGATAAACGGGGCTTACATGAGCGGCGATGGCGCTCCTTCAAAGCCTGAGGAATGGCTCAGGGCTTCCGTGGAGCAGGCTCCCGACGGCACTTATTATCTCGCCCTTGAAAGCCAGGTCATCGGAGAAGCCCAAAGAATCAACGTCCTTGGCGATGAAAACGGCGGCCTTTACGTGGCAAGCAACCTGGGCCTTTTAAGAAGCGACGGGACAACTAACTTCATGACGACCTCAAGCGACGCCCTGTTTACTTTTGACGGCAAAAATTACCTTTCCTCAGTCAACCGTTTTGCTGAGGCAAGGCAGATAACCTCTGCAGACGGTTACGCCGCAAAAACCATGAGCGAGGTGTCTCCCGGCATCACGCTTGAATTAAAGAAAGAAGGAAGTGCTTCCATAACCGTAGATCACCATGTGCAGGGCGGTAAGATATACGGCACTTTGGAGGCGCGCGATGACCTCATTTTATCTCACCTTGCGTCTTTTGATGAGCTGGCCTACCAGTTGGCTTTGGAAATGAACGCCTTGCATTATTCGGGCCACGGCATGGGAGAAAATTCCGCCCTCACGGGAACGGCCTTTTTCGTCCCCCTGCTCAAACAGAGAGGTGCGGCGAGCTCCTTGCTGATTAATCCGCTTTTGGAAAAAGACACGAGCTTAATTGCCGCTGCGGCAGACGACGGAAACGGCAATACTTTGGGAAGCGGCGACGGCACGAAAGCACTTGCCATGGCCAGGCTCAAACAGACAAAGGTGTTGTCCGGTGGCAGCGCCGATTTCAACGAATTTTACCTGAGCTTCATAGCGGAAATAGGGGCTCAGGGCAAAAGGACCGTAACCATGGCGGCTAACCAGCGGGCTTTGACGGATCAGATAAATGCCCAGAGGCAATCGGTCATGGGCGTCAACATCGATGAAGAGATGATGGACATAATAAAATTTCAACAGGCATTCAACGCAATGGCACGTTATATTACGACGATTGACGAAATGCTCGATACGATAATCAACCGCATGGGAACGGTTGGAAGGTAGTATTTTTCTTTCGGGAGGTATGCGAGATGAACCGCGTGACCAATTCGATGATGAACCAGATCTTTTTGGCTGACATGCACAGCAATTTGGAGCGCATGTTGAAGCTGCAAAGGCAGATGTCGACAGGCAAGCTTCATCAGCACCCTTCCGATGACCCTCTGGCAGTCGGCAGGGAATTGTCCCTGTCGACGACAATATTTGAGAACGAGCAATACCTGAAAAACCTGGATGACGGCATAATGTGGCTTTCCAATACCGACGCTGCTTTAAACCAGATCACCGACGTGATACAGCGCATCAGGGAGCTGGCCATTTACGTGGGAAACGGAACCTTCGAAGAGGCCGAATATGCGGCCATCGCCGAGGAGTTGTATCAGCTTCAGGAGGAGCTCATGAACACCGCCAATTTCTCGGTGGAGGGAAGATATTTGTTTTCCGGCCTGAACGCCACACAAAGGCCCTTCGTGCGCGACGCGAATGGCAAAATCGTATACATGGGAAATCAATTGCACGTCGAATATGAAGTGGAAAGGGGAGTTACGGGGCAGGTTTCCTTTCACGGCCGCGAAGTGTTCCCGATTCGCTACCAGCAATACACATTGGCAAGTTACGAAGTCCCCTTGTCCTTCTCATGGACGGGCAGGAGTGAAATACTTCAGATCCGGGTCGGAGACAGGACGGCCAAAGTGTTGATCCCCGAAAAGTGGTCTGACGACGACAAAGACGGAATACCGGAACCTTCCGACGGTAATAACTTTCGAGACGCAGGGGAACTTGCCGGCTACAGCTTGGACGAACTGGCCACCCTCATAAACGAAAGCCTGGCCATGGGAGACGTGGGAAAGCTCGTTTCCCTATCCGTTGAAAAGGACTACAATCGCGATGTTCAAAAACTCGTCATAAAGGGCCACACCGGCGAACCGCTTTCAATTACATCGTGGCCCGCAGCCGACTTTGAGCCCCTTCCGAGCGACGAAACGGTAGGCAAGCCTTTAGATCACAGCCACATAGGTTTAGCCTCCTATTTGGGCATCGAAACTTCCTTGAAAAGCATCGAGTTTTCTCTTTCGGACACGATCGATCCTGCAAGCAATCCGATTTATTGGAGGCTTGAAAGCGGCGACAATTTCGCCGAAATCCGCATAGACAGCGGCCCCAATCTTACCCTTCAAGACCTGGCAGACAGACTGAACAGCGCCGCAGGAAATTGGTTGCAGGCTGTTGTCCAAACGGACGAGGAAGAAATATCAGCAAACGCGGATCACGAAGCGGATCACGAAGCGCCGACTCAAAAGCTCGTTCTTCGCACCCTGGACGGCTCGGCCTTAAACATCTACGACCTCGACCCCACGGCAAGCAAATCGGCTGCCGACTTTGGATTGCAGACGGCATTGGTCATGGATGATACGAATGCCATATTCCCCTTGGACGGGCTTGATCCCAACATGCCTGCCTTGGTAAATGTCGAAGTGGGAGGGCAAAGTTACACCGTTAAGCTTTATCGCGACCAAGTGGGCAGCCTTTCCGGCAGCACCTGGAATGTGGAAGCTCTGAAGGTCGCAAAAGCCATACACTCTCAGGTGGGTTCGGATTTAATCGGCTACCGTGAGCTCGATGACGGCAGGGTGGCCCTTTATTCCAAGACTGGTCAGTCTTTGAGAGTGACTGATTTGTCCTTTGGCGATCCTGCCTTTTCGAATTACACGGCAGGCATTGCGGCAAACCTGGGCATACATTCAGGCATTACGGGAAGCGAAGTTACAGCAGATTCTGCGCCCTCAGACGGCGTCATTCGCATCCGCTCGGGAGGACATGCGGTGGACGTTGCTGTCTCATCGGGCGACACGGCCGAAGATATTGCCAAAAAGATCAAGGGTCTGGCCGGTTCGTGGCTTGACGTCAGCCTGTATGATTCTAATTTGAGTCAATCAGGCGGAAGCGTGCTCCTTTCCCTGGCTTCCAAGGACGGCTCGCCCTTGTCCGTTTACGACGTCCAGGGCGATGTCGCGAACAGCTTTCTGCAAATAGATACGGCTTTGCGGAGTGCCTCCGATGTTTCCGGTTGGACGGGGAACGGGCCGTTAAACATCACAGTTAACGGCTATACCCATACCATAGACACAGCGGGCATGGACATGAACGATCTGGTAAACACCGTTAACGCCAGATTCCAAAGCGGCGACGTCAGGGCTGAAGTTGTAGAAGACTCTCCGGGCGATATGCGGCTTGTATTGTGGTCGCCGAAAGGATACGTAATCGAGGCTCAAGGTGACACTCCGTCATTGCCCGGTTCCCCTTCGCCCTCGAGGGGCGGTGTAGGGCCTTATAATCAGATAACGACCGTTCGAACTTCGGCCGATATCGGCTCCACCGACTTCTTCGGCTTGCTCGACGATCTCATGCAGGCCGTAAGGCAGGGTGACGTCAAAGGTATATCGAGCATAATTTTGCCTAAACTCGACAAGGCCGTCGATGACATCCTTTGCGTTCGCACCCAGACGGGCGCGCTTCAGAAAAGGTACCAAACCTCAAGCTCCAGACTGAAACAGATGAACTTGAATTACAACGAACTTTACAGCAAGGTGTCCGACACCGATCTTGCCGAAGCTGTTACGAAGTTTGCCATGGCCCAAGCCGTCTATCAGGCAAGTTTGGCCACCATAGCCAGGATAATACAGCCCACGCTGGTAGATTTTTTGCAGTGACAGATCGAGGTGTAAGAATATGTCTGTAGCTGTTAAAGAACTTGAATTGACCTGGAAGGCTAATTTAGAAGCCTTAAAACTTATCCAACCTTACCTAATAGAGCTTCTTGAGCAAAGGGCAGAAGATCTGGGCCTTGCTTCGTGGACGGTAAGCTACAAGGGCCCTTACGTCGAACTTCGCGACGTCGATGGCAAACTCCGCTTCGTCGAAAACACAGGGTTATGTTATAACTGCATCAATGAAAATGTCGAAGGCAAGAGCGCCATCGTGTTAGGCTTGGGCCTTGGCGAGCATTTTTTGACCACCTTTGACTCGATGGATGAAAACATAAGGTTTATTTGCTGTGAATCGCATATACCTCTTTTGTATTGGGCATTACATCTGCACGATTTCTCTCGTTTGATTTCCAAAGGAAAGTTATTTTTCGTCGTTGGGGAAAAGAGGGCCGACAGGGAAGCTCAGTGGCGCAGAATATCCCCATGGGTAAGGCTCATGGGCAAAATAGAACCTTCTATATACATACACAAGCAGTATTCCGGAAGCGATATCTCAAAGATGAAGCAGTTCTTGAGCGAATACAGGGGGATGCTCCTTTCCACCATATCAACGAGCACCATTCCCCTGTTCAGAAATTTGACGGAGACGGCTCAGACCGCGGTAAATGCCTATATATACAGGGATAAAAATATCGTAACCCTTGAGGAAATGCAGGAACACTGGAAAGGAAGGCCTGCCATAGTCGTTTCGGCGGGACCTTCCCTGGACAGGCAGGTCGAGCTTTTAAGGAAAGCGCAGTACCACTGCGTGATCGTTGCCAACGACGTCATCACATATTATTTGATGGAAAAGGGCATAATGCCACATGTTGTGGCAGCCCTGGATTATTCCCATATAGTCTACAAAAAATTGGAAAAAGCGATCAAATTCCTATCTTCCTGCGACCTTAAGCCCGTTCTCGCCTTCGGTAGTAAGGTATATCCCAAACTGATCTACGAATGGCCCGGTCCTCTTTTCCCCAACAAATCGGATGCCGTGGGCCCCAAGGTTTGCGAAATATTGGGCTTAAATCCCTTGGATAACGGCTCCTCTGTAGCTCATTTTTGTTATTCTATAGCGCAGGCCATCTGTCCCGAAGAAGTGATATTTGTGGGCCAGGACCTTGCCTACGGAGAGGAAGGCAGGAGCCATTCAGTTGGTTTTGCTGAAGGATCGGCGCCTGCTGATTTGGAGCTTGAGATCACTTCCTGGGACGGTCGCGGAACGGTCAAGACCAACAGGCATTGGTATGGATTTCTCAGTATATTTGAGCACCTTATAACAGCTTCCCCGGTGCCCGTATATAACTGCACCGAAGGCGGCGCGAAGATAAACGGCGCCATCCATGTGCCTTTCAAGGAAAGGCTCGATGTGCATGTTGAAGTTCCTGCTCCACCCTATTTAAAAGGTTCGAGGATAGAAAATATAGGACTTACCTCGGATAACCAACGCCGTATATTAAAATTGATAAATGGTGTTTTGAAAGATACGGAAGATATAAGAAAGGAATTTCTAAAGGTCAAGAGATTGCCTATTTCAAGGTCCGTTAGCTCCATCAAGAAGACCTATGGTGCGGCTCTTGAAACCTGGCGGGATATTTTTTACCACTGTGAGTTTTTAAGGGGTGCAATCACTTCCCTCAGGTTCAGCAGCAGCGGCGATATATTGAGCAAGGCAATGGTTTTAATAAGCAATATTCAAGGCGCAAAAGAGATCGCCGATCTCTTTCTAGATGATGTAGAGTTCGCTCGGGTCTACTTGCAGGAAATAAAAAGCATTTGGTCCATGTTTTCGCCCATCTTTGAAAAAAAGTGTCAAGAAAATCAGGAAAGCCGGAGAGAAAGCGGCTCCATGCAAATGCACGAGTTATGGCTTGCAGTGGCTTCCTCTGGAGAAAGGCCGTGGTGGAGTGTCTTTTTGAATGCAGAGGACGTAAACTACGAAATATTTCTGGAACTTGTCGCGAAGGCTCACGGTGCCCATCTTCAAGCCCCCTTAAACCAGATGATAGAGGATATACAGGAGCGGGTTCCTTCATGGCTTTACGATCTTTCGAGGAGCTGGTACGACTTTTTATATCATGGACATTTCGAGAAATACCTGATGTTTTTGAGGTCTTACCATAAGGCTGAGCAATTTTTAGCAGCTACGGAGTTGTCCATGGGATGGCTTGAAATCATGGCGTCCTTTCTTCCTGCGCAGCTTAGAGCGTTGGCGCCTTTTGTAAAATTTAGCGACTTCAATGATGAAGCCGATACTTCCCTTTTGGCCGACATGATCAACGTCGAAGCCTTATATTGGGAAGGAAGGCGCAGGGAATTTCTGTCCGAGTTGTCCAAATTGCTGGATAAATTTAAAGCAGAACGCAAAGTTGCACTGGCAATAGCCTCGGCCGGAAGGGGAACGTGGGTTACATCTCTTGTGATTCGGACGTTGAATGCCTGCCTGTGCGCCCGTGTTCCTGCGGAAAAATATCAGGAAAAATTTTCTGAAGCCTTTGGAATTCATGTAAAGCTACAACCTCAAAATGCCGATTAATAAAGAGGGGGGTGATTGCCACAAAGATAAAGGTCGATTTATAGGTGTAGCAGGTTTTGCAATAAGGCTTTCTGTCAGGACGGACAGAAAAAATTTACAACTCACGGAGGAGGTTTTGCAAAATGAGAGTGTACCATAACATTCCTGCCCTATTTACGTATAATTCACTGAGCACTACGAACGATCAGCTTCAAAAATCCATCAACAAATTGTCCACGGGTTTGAGGATCAACAGCGCCGCCGATGACGCCGCAGGGCTGGCCATCAGCGAAAAGATGCGCGGTCAGATCAGAGGCTTGGACATGGCCGTAAGAAATGCCCAGGATGGCATATCAATGATCCAGACGGCCGAAGGCGCATTGAACGAGACTCAGTCCATCTTGCAGAGGATGCGCGAACTGAGCGTTCAGGCCGCTAACGATACCCTGACGGCAAACGACAGGCAGGCCATACAGCTTGAGATAGACCAGCTAAAAGAAGAAATCGACAGAATCGCAAACACTACTCAGTTTAACAAGAAAAAACTGCTTGATGGTTCTGCTTCCATCCTATGGTCTACCGATACCCCCGACACCAAGGTCTTCGTCAGGGGCGGCTTGCGCCAGGTCGATGCTTATGGGCAAAAGACTGCTTTGGAAGGCAACTATAAGGTAACGATAGAGGCGCAGGAAATAGGCCAGGGCCAGGTTCTAAAAACCGACATATTCAAACTTAAGCACGGAAGCGCAGCGGAGATCGGCCAAGTAGCATCCTCAGACAGCAAGCTTTACGACATAGATAAATTCTGGGATGCCAACGGCAAATTCATGCTCGACGATCCCCAAACGCTTACCCTCGTTATGGGCGATGGACAACAGCGCAGCGTGACGATATATGCAGATGACACTCTGGCATCATTGGCTGAAAAACTGGGTGGAGCTATACAGGATATGCAGAGTGCCTATGTGTCTACGGCAGCTGTTACAGCAGGCAATCTAGTCCAGTATGTGGCCCCGGGGAGTGCTACTACATCTGGAAACCTTACCGTAGAGGGTACTATTGTCATATCCAGTGCCGTCGTAGGCAAGGCCGGGGAGATCACGTTTATAGGTGACGAGGACCTGCTTAAAGCTTTGAGCTTGAGCCAAGTCCAGGAAAGCAAAGAAAATAGGTTTACGGTTACCGTTACCGATGCACACAGCGGTGATTCGGTGGCTGAGGCCAGCGTTACGGGGAACCTGCTCGTCGGCATAGTCCACGAAAATGTCGATGTGGAGTTCAATAGCATGGCAGATGTAACTGTTTCTTGGTCAATTACAAATGGCAACTGGTCTTTTAAACAGATTAGTTCAGGACCAACTGATGCATTTACCACATATATCCATTTAGCCGACAATACCACAGTCTTTCAGATCGGGGCTAATGAAGGCGAAGATATGGGAGTTGACCTCGGCGATATGTCTGTCCGATCGCTGGGGATCCATCGCGTGTTGGTTACTGACCGCGAATCGGCTGCCCGGTCCATATCTATCATTGACGGTGCCATTGATAAGGTTTCTAGTCAAAGGGCAAAGCTAGGCGCTTACCAGAACAGGTTGGAACACACCATAAACAACCTGACCACTGCATCCCAGAACCTGACCGCTGCCGAAAGCCGCATCCGCGACCTCGACATGGCCCAGGAAATGATGAACTTTACTAAGCTGCAGATCTTGATGCAGGCCGGCAACGCCATGCTCGCCCAGGCTAACATACTGCCTCAGGCCGTGTTGCAGTTGCTGCGGTAACAGGTTAGTTAAAAACGCACAATAATTTGGGCAGTTACTCCTAGCCTTCGCAAGGGAGGAAACCTCCTCCCTTGCGAAGCGATTAAGCGTAGCAACATTTTAAAGCGCGGGTTTCCGTTTCGAGGAGGGTGCGTGTCATGAGCGTCGACGGCATCAGCAGGTTGAGTTCTTTCTCTCAGGGAAACAACGTACCAAAGGCAACTGAGACTAACCTTGAGGGAGCTGTTTACAAAGAAAGCATCAATTTTGAAAGAATACAAGCAAAAGCAAATGATGAAAAAAGTTTGCGGGAATACTCCAAAGAGGACATCAAATCCGCCATCCGCAAGGCCGAACAGATGGCTATTATCTTCGACCGAAGCCTTAAGTTCAAGTACATCGAAGAAGCCGACATCTACCAGGTTCACGTCATCGACCACGCCCACCACGACAAAGTTATCCGTAAAATTCCCCCTGACGAATTAATACATTTTATAGCAAGGGTGAACGAAATGATCGGCGCTCTTTTCGAGGCCAAGGTCTAAAATTCCGGGGTCAGGTCTTTAATCTTGAATTTTAGTTAAACAGGTTAACACAGTTGCTGAAAAATGTTTCATTTCCCTTTAAATAAACTGAGGCCTAAATTAAGGCTAAGCAAAACCAAGTTCTATTGAGCATTTTTGTGATATTGTCAGTTTGCAATGTAATATATATTGGGCTTTTTCTGTAATCTTTTTATCTAAATTAATCGAGTAAAGCAACATAGCCTGATTTTAAAGAATGTACAAGATTTTATGTTTTAATCCCGTTGCTAAAAATGATATCCGGCTATTCAGTTACGTTGCTGAAGATTTTATTAAGATGATGCAGTATTTGAGGAGGTTGGCTTGAAGCGAGATCATGGAAAGCATAAGGGAGCTTGAAAGAGGATTTGTAGACGCGGAAGAAAAGCTTAACAACGCTAAAGAGATCATTGTTTTTGGAGCAAGCAGCGGCGGCAAGAATGTTAAAGCATATTTGGAAACGTATATGAAACTTCGCGTTCATTATTTTGTCGATAACGATCCGGAAAAGTGGGATAAAAGCATAGATGACGTACCGATCATTTCTCCTTCGAGATTATTGGCTATTTATAGTTCATTTACCAATCCGCTGATATGTATCGCCAGCGATTGGGCAAAAGATATAGTACATCAACTGCGAGAGATGGGGGTAAAAAACTACATCGACATTAACTATTTAGGTAAAATGCAAGATAGTTCCGACCGTGAAAAACTCGCAAGTCATATAACAGAGTTGGAAAAGGTATGTCATTTTCTTGCTGATACTGAGTCAAAGGAAATTTTTCTCTCGGTTTTGGAGCATCGCAAATCTTTAGATCCTATCTGTTTAAGAGTTTCTGAGTACGATCAATATTGCCACCCCTTAATAGGTTTTGCGAGATGTAGGGTTTTATTTGATGTTGGGGCATGGACGGGGGATACAGCAATTAAATTTGCAAAACTTATAGATCAAAATGGTAAAATTGTGGCCTTTGAACCGACACCGCATAGCATGGCTAATTTATGTAAAAATATTCACGATGAAGGCCTTGAAAATAAGGTCATTCCGGTAGCTGCAGGAATAAGCGACAGAAACGGATATGCATGGATTCAGCTGAACCAGCACAGCAGTTCTAATTGCATTTCATCAACGGGTTCCGTGTTGGTCAACATCACAACCATAGACGATTTCTGCAATGAAGTCAATTTGGTGCCCAATCTGATAAAGATGGACATAGAAGGTAGTGAGATGGCGGCATTACGCGGGGCAAAGAATACCATTGTTAAATATGGCCCAGGACTTCAGGCGTGCATTTACCATCGCTGTGAGGATTTATGGGAAATTCCGCTTTTCCTCAAAGAACTTCGGCCTGATTATAAGCTTTATTTAGGGCACCATACTCAGAATCTTCGTGAAACTGTGTTATACGCTATGCGTTAAAAAATAATAAACTACGAAGATCTTTTAGTAAGAAGAATTAAATTGAAAGGAATATGATATATGAATATCCTGATGTGTACTACTTTTTTGCACGGCGGTGCAGGAAAGGTAGTTTGCGATTTATCTTGTAGTCTTTTAAATCGGGGCCACAAAGTGTTTGTTTTTGCTTCTAAGACCACATATCCTGGGTATGAACATTACGAAAAGTATCTAGAAGACCTACGACGTCAACATGTCTCAATAATCTTGTGCGATTCCACTTTTAAACGAGATATATATCAAAATATAAATGCCTCTATGGCTCTACGACAGTTATTGATAAAGGAAGATATAGATGTCATTCACTCCCATGCCGCAGTCCCAAGCATGGTGGCAATGATTGCCAGGTCAGGCTTAAATAGATACATTCCGATTTTACAAACTATGCATGGTTGGGGAATGAACAAAACTATGGAACAAGAAAAGATGGATGTTTTTTTACTCGATTGTGTTGACCAGGTCATAGCTGTTTCCAAAGGGGATTATATATTATTGAGATCATTAGGAGTGCAAAACCCTAATATGCGAGTACTCTATAACGGAATTTGTGAGTGTCTTAATTGTGAATATGAATATGATGATCCGGATTGGCAAAAACTGATTTCCCTTAGGCAATCTGGAGTAAAAATCATTGGTTGTATAGGAACTATTGGAAAAAGGAAAAATCAGGCTTTACTTGTTGATGCGTTAAATAAAATCCCATCAGATTGCGGAAAAATAATGGCCGTTTTTATAGGTGAAGGCGATATTGAAATGTTGCGACAGTTAGCTGATGAATTAGGCATAAGAGGCAGTGTTGTTTTTACCGGTTACAAAAAAGAGGCGTCCCATTTTTTAAAGCTTATGGATATGCTAGTGCTTCCTTCAGTGAGCGAAGGGTTGCCGTTAAGTTTAGTTGAAGGAATGCGAGAGAAAGTTATAAGAGTTGGTAGCAATATTCCAGGAATTAATGAAGTAATTGCGGATGGAGAAACAGGCTTTTTATTCCCAAGTGGGGATGCTGACTCCTTGGCCAGAGTATTGATTCACGTACTTGAGATGGATGATGCAGAAAAGAAACGGATTATCGATAAAGCATATGCCGATTTTAAAGCCCGATTTACGTTAGATAAAATGATAAGTTGTCACCTTGACCTATACAATGAAATGCTGAATAGGAGGATATAACTCTGGAAACTATGATGGGTTTTTGTAAGATTGTTTATTAAGTAAAGATAAAGTAACCATTATCGGCACCATTGCTTATCAAAAAATGCAACGGTGCCGATAATTTATATAGAATTTGTATGTGCATGTCATCGAGCAGGGGGATAGTTTTATGTATATGGACGGTAAGGTTATTTTAGTTACCGGGGGGACCGGGTCGTTTGGGAAAAAATTTACCCGCACGCTCCTTGAAACCCACAACCCCAAGGCTGTAAGGATCTTTTCTAGAGGAGAATATTTGCAGTACCAGATGCGCCAAGAGTTCGACGATGACCTTAGGCTAAGGTTTTTCATAGGAGACGTCAGAGACAGGGAGCGCGTATATCGTGCGATGAACGGCGTTGATATAGTCGTCCATGCCGCGGCCTTAAAGCAGGTCCCAACGTGCGAATACAACCCCATCGAAGCAATAAAGACAAACATCGACGGGTCGGCAAACGTCATAGATGCCGCAATAGATAACGGCGTTGAAAAGGTCATGGCCATAAGTACGGACAAGGCCGTGCAGCCCGTCAATCTCTACGGAGCCACTAAGCTTGTCGCGGAAAAGCTGTTCGTTCAGGCCAATGCCTACACGGGGAGCAGAAAGACTAAATTCAGCGTCGTTCGCTACGGGAACGTCGTGGGAAGCAGGGGAAGCGTGGTGCCTTTGTTTTTAACCCAGCGGGAAAAGGGCAGGATAACGCTTACCGACGAACGTATGACCAGGTTTTGGATCACCCTGGAGCAGGGAGTGCGTTTCGTCATCGACAGCATCGGCAGGATGCAGGGCGGCGAGATTTTTGTGCCTAAAATTCCAAGCATGCGCTTAGTTGACCTTGCTGACGTCCTGGCTCCGGGGATATGCAAGGAGACCATAGGCATACGTCCGGGCGAAAAACTTCACGAATGCCTGATTACGGCAGAAGAGGCAAGACACGCCAGGGAATATGACGGCTTTTACGTCATCGAACCGGAGCATTCCTTTTGGAAGAAAGATGACGGCGACGGCGGTAAACCTTTGCCGGACGGTTTTTGCTATACCAGCGACAGCAACGGCTGGTGGCTTACGGGAGAAGAACTTAAAGACATGGTCGAAAGCCTGGACGATTACGCAAAGCAAGGCAAGGTGAATTGAGCTTGGACGATAAAAATACTTTAACTGTAGAGGGAGGTAGTCCCGTAAGAAATACGCTCCTGCCTTACGGCCATCAGTGCATAGACGAGGACGATATAAAAGCGGTCGTCGACGTACTGCGCTCGGATTGGCTGACCACAGGGCCCAAAGTGGCGGAGTTTGAAAAGCGCTTTGCCGAAATGGTGGGGGCTAAATATGCCGTCGCCGTAAACAGCGGTACGGCAGCGCTTCATGCTGCAGCCTTTGCTGCAGGCATAGGTCCGGGAGACGAGGTCATAACGACGCCTATGACATTTGCTGCAAGCGCAAACTGCGTGCTTTACTGTGGGGGACGTCCCGTCTTTGCCGATGTTGAGGCCGACACGCTGCTTTTGGATCCTTCCTCGGTGGAGTCGAAGGTCTCGCCCAAGACGAAGGCCATAATAGCAGTAGATTACGCGGGTCAACCCTGCGATTATGACGCCTTAAAAAAACTTTCCGATGAACACGGTCTTATCCTCATAGCCGATGCCTGTCATGCGCTGGGTGCTACATACAAAAACCGTAAGGTTGGAACGCTTGCCGATATGACCGTTTTTAGCTTTCACCCCGTAAAGCATATAACTACAGGTGAAGGCGGGATGGTTATAACAGATAATCCTGAATTTGCCGTAAAATTGCGCGCCTTTAGAAACCACGGCATTACCACGGACCACAGACAGCGCGAGGCTAACGGCTCATGGTTTTACGAAATGGCCGAACTGGGCTACAATTACAGGTTACCCGACATAAACTGCGCCTTGGGATTAAGCCAATTAAAGAAGCTCGATAAATTCGTGGCAAGAAGAAGGCAAATAGCTGCCCTTTACGACTCGGCCTTTGCTGATATGCCTGCACTTTCTCCATTAGCCCAGCGGGACGACAGGAAGTCTTCGTATCATCTTTACGTAGTTAGGCTTAATTTAAGCAAGCTTAACGCGAATCGCCAGCAGGTCTTTGGCGCCCTGCGGGCCGAAAACATCGGCGTTAACGTGCACTATATTCCCGTTTATTGGCATCCTTATTACAATAAGTTGGGTTATGGAAAAGGTTTGTGCCCTGTGGCGGAGAAAGCTTACGAAGAAATCGTTACGCTTCCCTTGTTTCCTGCGATGAGCGACAGGGACGCCGAGGATGTCATTAGGGCGGTTAAAAAAGCGCTTAGCGCGTACGCTGAGTAAATTAAGCATTTTGGGGTGAATGGATATGACTCGCATAGTAGCTATAGTTCAAGCCCACATGGGAAGCACGCGCCTTCCGGGCAAGGTGTTAAAGGATTTGGCAGGAAAACCCATGCTTGCAAGGGTCGTAAACCGCATGCGAAGGGCTAAGTTGCTGGACGAGGTCGTCGTGGCAACCACGACAAAACCCGGAGACGATGTCCTGGTAGATTTGTGCAAAAGCGAAGGCTGGCCCTGGTTTCGGGGAAGCGAAGAGGATGTGTTGGACCGTTATTACAGGGCAGCAAAACAGTTTTCTGCCGATGTGGTCGTTCGCATCACATCGGACTGTCCTTTGATAGAGCCTGAAGTTACTGATTTGGTGATTAAAGAATTCATCGAGGCAAAACCGGATTATGCCCATACCCGTAATTATCCGCGCGGACTTGATACTGAGGTCTTTGGCTTTGACGTTTTGGAGCGAATATGGCATGAGGACAAAAACCCCGCCTGGCGCGAGCATGTTACGCCTTACATTTACCGCCATCCAGAAAAATTTAGCATAAAGGCCGTTTGCAACGACGAAGATCTGTCTTTCATGCGCTGGACGGTGGACACCCAGGAAGACCTGGAATTTGTCCGCCGTATTTACGACCACTTTGGGCACGATTTGTTCTCCTGGCGCGAGGTGCTAGATTTGCTAAAAGAACACCCCGAATGGCTTGAGATCAATAAACACATCGTACAAAAGACACTGCCATGAGTTTGGTAGGCAATAACGTTTTGTTGGTACGCGTCGACTCCGGCATAAATTTAGGCAGCGGCCATGTAATGCGCTGTCTGGCCCTGGCTCAGGCTTGGCAGGATGGCGTCGGTGATGTGGTTTTTGTCTTGGCAACGGAATCGCCCAACGCAGAGGCAAGACTCACCGCCGAGGGGTTTGAGGCCCTTCATATAAACGCGAAGCCCGGCAGTGCGGAGGATGCACGTTTGACGATGAAGCTGGCGCATAAGTATGGGGCCTCATGGGTCGTTGTTGACGGATATCATTTTGGCGGAGATTATCAAAAGATCATAAAAGAAGCAGGCTTAAATCTTTTGTTCATCGACGACTACGGACATGCAGACTATTACCCTGCCGACATAGTTTTAAACCAAAACATACATGCCGACGAAAATCTTTACCGAAACAGGGCTTCCTATACGAAACTTCTGCTTGGAACCCGCTACGTGCTCTTAAGGCGTGAGTTTTTAAGGTGGCAAGGTTACAAGCGGGAAATACCAGAGATTGCCCGAAAGATGCTTGTCACGATGGGGGGAAGCGACCCGCAAAACGTCACGCTAAAGGTGCTTCAGGCGTTAAAGAATATCGACATAGACGGCTTTGAAGCCGTTTGCGTAGTCGGTGGCAGCAATCCTCATTATGATGCCTTAAAAGATTTTGTTGAGACCGCAAATTTGCCTGTTCGCATCGAAAGAGACGTTAAAGATATGTCCCAACTGATGGCCTGGGCTGATGTGGCTATAACTGCAGGAGGCACAACCTGTTGGGAGCTGGCGTTTATGGGGGTGCCGTTCGTTGGATTGAGTCGTGCGAAGCAAGAGGCAATTTTATTACAAGAAACTACCCGTATAGGCATGTCATTGAACATGGGTGAACATCAGAATCTTGAGCCATGTGATATTAGTGAGGTATTAATGCGTTTGATCAAAGACAAAAGACAGCGCTCGACAACGATCTCTATTGGGTGTTTAAACATAGACGGATTAGGTTTTCAACGACTTATCAAAGCGATGAATGAGGGTGAAATTTGATATGAGGTGGAATGGGAAAAAAGTATTGATTACAGGTTCTATGGGAATAATAGGAAGAGCGCTTGTCAGCCGATTGGTTTCGGAGAGCGCTCAACTTTTGTCCGTGGATATAAAACCTACCAACTGGAGCGATAATTCTATAAAGCACGTTCAAGCAGACCTTTCAAAGGTAATACCTGATGAATGCGCTTCATTTGGGCCTGAGGTGATCTTTCATCTGGCAGCTACTTTTGAAAGAACGATAGAAAGCCCGGGCTATTGGAAGACCAGTTTTGACAACAATGTTTTAGCCACGCACAGGTTGCTGGAAAAGGTATCTTCATTGGATTCTCTTAAGCTGTTTGTCTTTGCTTCCAGTTATTTGATATATGATCCCAAGTTGTATATGGGAGCTATAGAAGTTTGCAGTTTAAAAGAGACTGATCCAATCGCTCCAAGAAACCTGGTGGGTCTTGCCAAATATTTCACGGAGAGGGAGTTAAGTTTTCTAGAAGACACAGAGAGGCAATTTCGAGCAGTTTCCGCGCGTATTTTTAGGGTATATGGTCGAGGCTCGCGCGACGTCATTTCTCGATGGGTTCGCGCTGGATTGCGAGGAGAGCGAATTGAAGTTTGGGGGAAAGACAGCCGATTTGATTACATTTATGCCGATGATGTGGCCGAGGGCCTGATTAAACTCGCCGAATCGCAAAATGCCGAAGGCATTGTTAACCTAGGTTTAGGCAGGTCTAGAAGCATTGGCGAAGTAATCGATATTTTGAAGCAAAGGATAGGTACCTTGCAGATTAACGAAATTACTTCTGATATTCAGAGGGAGTCAAGCCAAGCAGATATGTCTCTGTTTAATAAGATAACAGGCTGGGTTCCCAGCACGACGCTCGAAGAAGGCACACAACAAATTGTCGAATATGAAAGGAAGCTAGTGCGGAATGGACAATAAGTATAAAGTTTTATCCTGGCAACTAGAGGAACTGATTGCTCGATGAACGTCCTAATCACCAGCGTCTCCCGTAAGGTATCGCTCGTAAAAGCCTTTAGCCGGGCTTTAAGCGAAGAAGGCGGGGGAAAGGTAATAGCAATAGACGCAAGCCCAAAGTCCGCAGCGCTGTATTTTGCGGATAAGGCATACATTGTCCCGACAGGTCTGGGCGAGGATTTTCGTGAGACGGTGCAGAATATTTGCAGGAAGAACGAGATAAAACTTCTCATACCTACAAGAGATGAAGAGTTGCCCTTCTTTGTCGGGGAGCGGGAAAGGCTGAACGATATCGGTGTATGCGTGATGGTTTCAAGCTCGCATGCTATTAAAATATGCCAGGACAAAGGCCTGTTCGTTGAATTTTGTTTGAAACACGGCTTTTCAGTGCCTAAAACTTATAAAGAAACGGATATAGTTTTTGATTTCCCCCTTTTCGTCAAGGACAGGTTTGGCAAGGGAAGCAAGAGCGCGTTTCGCGTGAATTCAAAACCTGAGCTGGATTACTTTTTAAACCGCCTAGAGGATCCAATCGTTCAGGAATATGTTGAGGCGCCGGAATATACCGTTGACCTGTTTGCGGATTTCGCGGGTAATATATTGAGCGTAGTTCCCCGTCAGCGACTGTCGATATTTGGCGGTGAGTCGTTCATAGGCAGAACGTGCAAAAATTGGGATATAATTAACGAATCGATGCGCTTGGCCAAAGCCTTAAATTTAATCGGCCATAACACTATTCAATGTTTCTTGCATAACGGACAGGTAAAGTTCATAGAAGTCAATCCCCGCTACGGAGGAGCGGCAAGCCTTGGCTTCGCTGCCGGTGCGTTTACGCCTCGAATGCTTGTGCGCCTTGTTTTAGGTAGAGAAGTCAAACCTTGTGTCGGAGATTTTAAGGATAATCTGCATATGCTTCGCTACACTGACGACATCTTTGTTGATGAAGATAAAATGAAACAAATTGCGCATCGAATAGATGAAATGCGAAAGGAGCCGGGGTAAATGGGTACAACTTTTGCAATTAATAATCGTGATATAGGGCCTGGTTATCCTACCTACATAATTGCCGAAATGTCGGCCAACCACAGTCAGTCTTTCGAGCAGGCCGCAAAAACCGTACGCGCTGCCAAAGAGGCAGGAGCTGACGCTATAAAGCTTCAAACCTATACGCCCGATACCATGACCGTTAAATCAGATTCCTCCTTGTTTTGTCATAAATCCGGCAGCCTTTGGGAGGGCAAGTCGCTTTACGACCTTTATTCCGAAGCCTATATGCCCTGGGAATGGCAACCCAGGCTAAAGGAGATAGCAAACGATATGGGACTTGACCTGTTTTCTACCGCCTTTGACCCGACGGCCGTGGATTTTTTGGAGGAAATGAACGTCCCCGTCCATAAGGTGGCTTCCTTTGAGATAGTCGATATCCCCTTGATCGAAAAAATGGCCAAAACGGGAAAGCCTTTGATAATTTCCACCGGCATGGCAACTTTAGCGGAAATAGATGAAGCCGTAACTGCGGCCAAAAGGGCAGGAGCGACGCAAATTGCTCTGCTTAAGTGTAACAGCGCATATCCCGCGCCCCCTGGGGAGATGAATCTGCGCACGATACCTCACATGGCCGAGGGTTTTGGCGTACCCGTAGGGTTGTCCGACCATACCCTGGGCATAGAAGTGCCCGTTGCTGCCGTTGCCGTCGGAGCCTGCATAATAGAAAAGCATTTTACATTGTCTCGCGATATCCCAAGCCCTGACAGGGCATTTTCCATAGAACCTCACGAGCTTAAGGCTTTGATCGATGCCGTAAGGACGGTCGAGAAGGCCTTGGGCAGGGTCTACTACGGCGTTAGCGAAAAGGAAACGCAAAGCAGGGTCTTTAGACGGTCCTTGTTTGTGGTAAAGGACATGAAGGCCGGCGAAACCTTTACCGAAGAAAACGTGCGTTCCATCCGCCCCGGCTATGGCCTCCCTCCCAAATTTTTAAAGGAAGTTTTAGGCCGAAAATCCGCACGGGACATAAAATTTGGGACGCCGCTTTCGTGGGATTGCATATCGTAAACTCTGGGGAACTCTGGGGTCGGATCTTTAATCTTGAATTTTAATTCAAAAGTTAACAAAGCTGACGGAAAATGCCTAATTTTCCTTTAAATGCAACTAAGGCTTAAATATAGACTAAAGATCAAGTTACGTTCGGCATCTTTTCGTGATATCATCAGCAAACGATGCACCATGTGCCAGCTTTTAGCATTTTCATGCCTTGATTGCTGTATTAAAATCATCTTCAACCAAAGGAGGCCTCACCTTTGCCAAAAGACGACCTAACGCCCAAAGACCCACATGACAGACTGTTTAAAAGGGTAATGTCTGACGAAGCAAACGTAAGACAATTCATAAAGGAATTCCTGCCAATAGGAGCTTTCAAGTCAAATAGATTTAAAGGAAATGAAACTCATTCCCAACAGAAAAGATCAAAGGCTACAACAAGTACTACATGGACATAGCCGTGGAATGCAAAATAGCTCAGACACAAAAGGACAGCTTTACTTCGTATTTGAACACAAGTCATACCCTGATCCCGGAGTTTTACTTCAAATACTAAATTATATGACTCGTCCACGTGGGATGAGCAAAGAAAGAAAAATATAACCACTGACACCTGTAATTCCCGTAGTTATCTATCACGGCTCTTCAAGCTGGAACGTAACAACCCATTTTCAAGGACAGTTCAACAGCTTAAACGAATCCATAAAACCTTACGTTCCTGAGTTCAACTACGTATTGAGTGGACCTAACCCAAATTCCTAACAAAGAGATAGAACAAAAGGCAAAAGATACACCCTTTTTGACTGGCAAGTTTGACTTTTAATGAAGCTGGTAGCCCTAGGGGATATAGAAGGAATCATAAGGATAGCTGTTATAATAAAGCTTGTCCGAAGAGGAAAGGATAATACTGATCCTTTATTTGTTTTATACTCTTGATGTAGACCAAGACACCATGCAACGGATAGTAAAAGAACTTGGAGGTGAAGAAATCATGCCGTCTCTGGCAGAGAAGATTGATGAGACAAGGGGAATCAAAAGGTGAAATCAAAGGTAAACAAGAGTCTGCTTATAAAACAACTGCGCCGCAAATTCGGCCTGTCATCATGCTGAGGAGAAGATGATCCGCTCCGTCACCGATGAAGCTAAACTCGATACCGCAGCCGAAGCCATACTTGATGCAAAATCGAAGGACGAAGTACTTAAAATGCTAGGGTAAAAATTTTGGGTGTGCATCGAACCTTGAACTTTTAGCTACAAACCGAATGGCCCCGGCCCATGGAAATGTCGGGTTTTGTACAGCATGCACTTGCATGAGCGAAAGCATCAACTTTCAAATAATAAAATACGAGAGTTAATTCTATGAGTGCATTAAATTCGCCGATTGATCTTAAAAACATTTCTCCCATGGTTAAGGAAGTTACGAAGGAATGGATGAGAGAAATCCTAGCTTCAGATGAATCCGAAGACCGTTACGATTCAATAAGAAACTTATACAAGAAGTTTAACGAAGCCTTGATGAAGGAATATGGCGATAAAGGATCTGAGTGTGTAAACCAAAAATTCGGTGAGTTAAAACCACAAGTTGACTTTTTAGCCTCTCTTTTTTATTGCATAAACGATGACCTGCGAAACAGGCAAAGGGAGATGAAGTTTGACTCTCCCAAAGAGGGAGACGATTTTTTGCATGGCAGAGACTTCAACAGAGGCCTGCTCGACAGTTCGAGATGAGGAATTTGATGCTGTTCTTGAATCTTTGTTGAGTAAAGTGCGATCCCTCGTAAAAAACGATGCCCTTGAGGCCGGTTGGGCGCTTAATCCCAAAGATCCGCCGTTGAACACATTGGGGTTGGACCTTTAATCTTGGAGGATTTGATATTTCAAGGTAAACCTCTATCTCTAGCGCAGGGAGTATACTTATAAAATCTTTTTCATATAATTCGTTAGTTAAAAAAATTTTAAAATTCCCGTTGACAAAAGCCTCGTCCATTCCTATAATGAGCACTGTCCTGGGGCTGTGGCGCAGAGGGAGCGCGCTTCCTTGGCATGGAAGAGGTCAGGGGTTCGAATCCCCTCAGCTCCACCAGTGAAAATAAAGCCTCCTTTTGCATGTGTATTGCGAAAGGAGGCTTTTGTTTATTCTCATGCCATGTATGGGTGTTTCCCACCCACATATGGACCATCGAAGCCAAACTTGCGTAGCGTTCTTATCAAATCATGCCAGCCAGTTGGTGTGAGTTTAGCCATTAGCCATGAGTCTTCTTTCTGGCTCAGTGATGCGATGTTGTCCTATTGGAGGAATTGCAAGTCCCCGCTGCAGTCTTATGACAATCCAGCCTTCGAGTGTTTCTTTCAAATTGCGCCTGCATTCCTCTAGGGTCTTTCCAGTGGCCCAAACGCCCTCTAATTCAGGAATGGCTCCATAATAAGGCTCTTCGTCCTCGATAATTTCATATTTGGCGCTTTCCAATGCTGCTTCGATGTATTCTGTGAGCACCTGCATCACCTCCAGGCCATATCACCCTTTGTTGCTTTTTATTATACTACAAGTCTCGCAATGTATTTTCTTGACCGCTTGGAAGGTTGAGCGGCCCTTTTCTTATTTTGTTTGCCTCAGGCGTCAAATTGGCTTTTTATATGAGCTCCTTTGTATTAAACTTAGCTTGGTCTTGCTTGGGTAGGTAGGAAAATGTTGGTTGTCCCGTATTAGCCACAAATATAAAAAGGGGGTGTTTTGCATGGATCCGAGGGGACATCATTTTATCGTCGAGGCCTCTGGCTGTAATGACGTGATAGGGGAAATCGAGAAAATGCAGGGAATACTTGTCGAAGCGGCGAAGCGCGCAAAAGCTCATATTTGGACAGTTTCCTTTCATCGCTTCCCGCCGAATGGAGTAAGCGGAGTGGTGGTCATAAGCGAATCTCACCTTTCAATACACACATGGCCCGAGCTGGGGTATGTGGCTTTGGATATATATACCTGCGGCAGCGAAAGTCTTCCGGAGGTTGCCGTGGATTACGTGCTTGAGAGGGTAAATGCAAAACACACCCACGTGACAGAAATCACCCGCGGGCTGGATTATGGCGACCGCGAATTTTATCATTCCATCGTCACTTGGGAAGAGCGACTTCGGGGAAACGGCGGATAAGTGGCCAGCTAAGACAAGTAAATTGACGTAACTTGAAGGAGGTTTTGCCTATGAGCTTGCAAATTTGGGGCAACACCCTGGGCACATGGCTTGCCGCAATAGTCGTCATGGCCATTTCTTTCTGTGTCTTATATTATGCAAAAAGACTCGCGGATAAGTACATCTCGATTCTTTATGACCGCAGGCCCAACGTGGTTTTAGGTTTAATGCTGAATTTGGTGCGGCAAATAAACGTCTATTTTCTGGTTTTGCTCGCCATTCTCATAGGTTCCTCGCTTTTGACCCTCCCCGTAAGGCTGTCGCGAGCTATATCGATTTTGGTGATACTTTTCTTGCTCTTTCAGGTGGGCTTGTGGGGGGATAAGGCCATAAACTATTGGCGAGACACAAAAATCAAGAAGAAAGCCGACGAAGATCCCTCAATGGCAACGATGCTCTCGGCGCTGGGCTTCATGGGAAAGCTCCTTTTTTGGGGTATAATTGTCCTGATCGCACTGGAAAACATGGGCATCGATGTTACGGCCCTGATCGCAGGCTTAGGAATAGGCGGCATCGCCGTGGCTTTGGCGGCGCAAAGCATACTTGAGGATCTTTTTGCCTCCTGGTCAATAGTGTTGGATAAGCCCTTTTTGGTGGGCGATTATATCGTCATAGATGGTTATTCCGGAACGGTCGAACACATCGGCTTAAAGACCACCAGGATGCGAAGCTTGACGGGCGAACAGCTCGTTTTTTCAAACTCAGATCTTTTAAAATGCAGGATCAGGAACTATAAGCGCATGTACGAAAGAAGGGTCGCCTTTTCCTTCGGCGTTGTACTTCAAACTCCCCTTGAAAAGTTAAAAGAGATTCCCCACATCGTCGAAGAAATCATCACTTCCATAGAAAACACGCGCTTTGATCGGGCCCATTTTGCAAGTTACGGCGAATTTTCCCTCAACTTTGAAGTGGTTTATTACGTGTTATCCTCGAGCTATGCCCTCTACATGGACATTCAGCAGGAAATCAACCTGGCGATTTTAGAGGAATTCCAAAAGAGGGGCATAGAATTTGCTTACCCGACTCAGATGGTCTACGTATCGGAAGCTGCGCCGATTGGCCTTTCGGCGAAAAAGCTTGAAGAGGGAGGGGCGTCAAATTAGGGGCGAGATTATGGATGAAATGATCCAATCAATAGTTGAAGTGCTTAAACGAGAGTTTAGCCCTCTTAAGATCATATTGTATGGTTCTTTTGCCAGGGGTACGCATACTTGGGACAGCGATGTAGATTTTTTGGTCGTTGTTCCTCGTGGGGTTAATAAAAGGGATATGGCGGTGGCGATGCGAGTGGCGTTGAGCGATTTTCTGTGCGGAAAGGACGTGGTCGTCGCTACCCCCGAGGAGTTGTCGATCAAGGGCAGCATCCCTGGAACTTTATTGTACTCCATGTTAAAGGAGGGCAAGGTGTTATACGAGGATATGAAGCCTTACGTAGAAGAAGCGCGTATTTGGCTTGACTGCGCGAAAGATGATGTCGAGGTTGCCGAAAAAATTTTGGGACTGGGCTTTAATCGGCATGCCTGCTGGCTGTCTGCCATGGGCGCCGAAAGGGCTTTGAAGGCCTTTTTAATTTCAAAGGGTATTCCTTTTCCGCGGAGCCACGATCTTAACGCCCTTTACAAGCTCATATTAGAGCATTGCCCCTGCGAGGGGCTGTCTTTAGATCACAGTGAGCTTGCGAAATTTTCAGAGTGGGCCGTAGAGGCGGGACACCCCGGCGACTGGCCTGCCGTATCGGACGAAGAGGCTAAAGGGGACGTAGCCTCGGCTAAAAAAATTGTCTCCGCCATTTCAAGCCTTTTTGTTGACAGCTAAGTTTTTCAGGGACATTTCATGCCATGCCTGTAGATTAAGTGTATGAGCGGGCTTGGCCAACTTCACCGGAAGGAGCATTTACATGGCTAGATATGATTTTGATGAGGTCATAGATCGCAAGGGAACGTGCAGCGAAAAGTGGGATGGGCTAAAAGAGCACTTCGGAACAGATGATGTCTTGCCCATGTGGGTGGCCGATACGGATTTCAAGTCGCCTCCAGAAGTGATAAAGACTGTCGTAGAAAGATCTAAACACGGGATCTTCGGATACCCCATGAGGACGGAAAGCTATTATGAGGCCATAATAAATTGGGTCCGCGAGCGGTATGGTTGGGAAATAAAAGGCGATTGGATCGTCGACGTGCCAAGCGTCATGCCCGGGATAGCCGCCGCTATCTTAGCTTTTACCTCACGGGGCGACAGCGTCATAATCCAGCCGCCGGTATATCCTCCCTTTTTCGAGGTGATAGAATCGCTTGACAGGCAGGTTCTTCCCAACCGTTTGCAGCTTGGCGAAAAATGGCACATGGATTTCAGTGAGCTTGAAAGGCAGTTGCCTTCTGCAAAGGCTTTCTTGTTGTGTAACCCTCATAACCCGGTGGGACGCGTTTGGACTGCCGAAGAGCTGCTCTCCCTTTCAAGGGCCTGCCTCAAAGCGGGAGTCCCGATCTTATCCGACGACATTCATTGCGATTTCGTATACCCAGGCCACAAATATACCCCCCTTGCCTCGCTGGACGAAGAGTCCCTGATGAACACGGTGACTTTCATGTCCGCCAGCAAGACCTTTAACATCGCCGGATTTAAAAATGCTTACGCCATCGTGCCAAATGCGGAAATGAGGGAAAAACTTTTGAGGCTATTAAAGGGTCTTCATTTTGGTTCGGGCGACCTTTTTGGTATACTTGGGCTTGAGGTTGCTTACCGATATGGAAAAGATTGGCTCGACGAGCTTATTTTGTACCTGGAAGAAAATAGAGATATTGCAGTTTCTGCCCTGCAAAAAGCAGGTGTGGACGTAATAAGTCCCGAAGGAACCTATCTTTTGTGGCTTGATCTTAGAAAACTTGGTTTATCACAAGATGAATTGATGAAGTTTTTGATAGAAAAAGCGAAACTTGGTTTAAACGATGGTTTGAACTTTGGACCCGACGGTGCGGGCTTTGTCAGAATGAACATAGGGTGTCCCAGAAAGACCTTACAGGAAGGCCTAAACAGGCTTGTAAAGGCTTTATCATAAATTTCAAAAGTTTCGTGAAAGCCTGAAGGCTTCGCGAATACGTGCATTTTTTAAATAACCCCTGTTTTTGCGCGAGAACTTACCCTTTGACGTGCCTTAAAAGGGAGAAGGGGTTTAAGGCAGGGAGGATAAAATGAGCTTAGACCTTTTTGTAATGAACGGTTCCGTGATTGACCCGCAAGAATGTCAGATCTATGAGGCTAACATCGGAGTTGCGGACGGCAAGATAGTTTACGTGGGAAGCGATCTCATCGAGGAGGTCGAAATCTTAATTGACGCCAAGGGGCTTTACGTTTCGCCCGGTTTCATCGATACCCACATGCACAATGAGAACTCGGCCGAAAACGAGGTCGAAAAAGCTCTGCTCTTACAGGGAGTTACGACGGCCATAGCGGGAAACTGCGGAGTGGGACCCATAATAACTGAAGAGTTGCTTCAAAGGCTTCGCTACCTCAGGCTGGGATTTTTTACGGGGCATCAGGTTTTGAGGGAAAAAGTCGGCCTGAACAATCACTATATGCCCGCGAGCGCTTCATCCATAGAGGCCATGGTCGAAATTTTAAAGCAGGAGTTATCGAAGGGCAGTTTCGGCTTTTCACTGGGGCTAGAGTACGTGCCAGGAACAAGCTACGAGGAGATGTGCAAGCTTGCCAAAGTCGTAGCGCAATATGATAAAAGATGGGTATCCATGCACATGCGGTATGATGGTGAAAAATCCCTTGAAGGCGTAAAAGAGGCCATATCTTTGGCCAAAGATTGCGGTGTCAGGGTTCAGATATCCCACTTGGCGAGCATGGCTTCCTTCGGCTGCATCCGGGAGGCATTGAAATTGATAGAAGAAGCCAAGGCATACGTCGATGTGACCTTTGATTCCTATCCCTATAAGGCTTTCTGCACCCAGATTGGCTCTGCAGTCTTTGACCCGGGCTTTGAAAAGCGCTGGAAGAAGGGCTTTTCATGCTTGCAAGTTGCATCGGGCAAGTACCGGGGGAAAAAGCTGACTCAAGAACTTTATATGAAGCTCAGAAAAGAAGAACCGGACACGCTCATTGTTGCTCATGTGATGGATGGCGAAGAGGTAAAAGCCGCCTTAAAACATCCTGATTGCATAATAGCTTCCGATGCGGTTTTAAAAAATGGCCAGGGACATCCGCGCGTGTGTGGCACTTTCCCGAGGGCCTTTAAGATCCTCTTAAGAGAGGGATTCTCTTGGCCTGAAGCAATACGCAAAGCCACCTATTTGCCGGCAAAGGCATCTTTCTTTGAAGACAGAGGAAATATAAAAGTGGGATATAAGGCTGACTTAGTCATATTTAATCCCAAAAAACTCAGAGACTGCGCTACCTTTAAGGATCCGCTTATTTCCCCGAAGGGAATTGAGTACGTGATCCTCGGCGGCAAAATAGCAGTCCAAAAGGGGACGGTCCTTCAGCCTCACGGTGAGGTCATGTTGCGTAACTAATTTCCATTTACGGGAATCCACGGGCCCTCTTCGGTGTCGCGTCGTGAAGGGTCATATATCCACAACTTGCCCGAAGAGGAGTCAAACTTCATCATCGTGTCGTCTTCTTTGATGATTAGTTTATATCTGTCGGGATGGGCAAGAAGGGCGTTTCCCAGGTTTACCGAAAAACCCACAACTATCCCCACGGTGAAGCTGATTATTATTACGATTGCTATTATGCCCACTGAAAGGTAGCTTTTCGCCATGGCCGAAAACCCTCAATAAAAAAATGGTAGCCCCAAGGGGATTCGAACCCCTGTTGCCGGACTGAGAACCCGGAGTCCTAGACCACTAGACGATGGGGCCACAACTTTAAATTTATGGCTGGGGGAGGTGGACTCGAACCACCACTACATGATCCAGAGTCATGCGTCCTGCCGATTAGACGATCCCCCAGGGTTATGCCTTTCGGCGAAAGTTATGTTATCATGACTCTTGCGGCAGTGCAAGGGCTTTCTTAAAAATATTTAAGACTAATTTCGCTTTGCATGTTACAATTTATTTGTTCTTAAGTTTAATCGTTAGCTTGACGCTAAATTCTGTGTCATGGTCTGAAAAATTGGCAGGAGGTGTCTCAGTTGAAAGTAGAAAGCCTATCCTATAAGGAGCTGCTAAAAAAAAGACCCTTAAACGTGCAGGCAATATATGGGGATGAGCCTGTTGGCTTGGTCAGCGGGAGGGATATAATCGAGGTTGCCAGAAAAAAGGGTGCCGTCGTTTTGGCCGCCAACGCTAGAAATCCCCTGACGATAAAAGGCGTATTTCGGGCCGCGAAGAAGCTCAACTCGGTGGTTTTGATAGAACTTGCCAAGTCAGAATCCACTTATTGCGGTTGCACATATGACAACGTCCCCGATTATGCCGTAAAATATTCAAAGGAACTCGGACATGGCGTGATCTTCGGGTTGCATGTGGATCATTACACCATAAAATCCATGTCTGATGTATATAAGGCTATAGCGCACTTGAGGCAGATAATAGAACGAGGCTGGACGTCAGTGGCAATTGACGCCTCCCGTAATCCCGATTGGGAAAATTTGATGTATACGAGAGATGTGGCCCAACATATTCCCGCCTACTTGGGCTTGGAAGTGGAAGTGGGCGAAATAAAGGGTCCCGGAGAGCTGACCACCCTTGAAGAGGCGCTCTTCTTCGTTGGTGGGCTTAATGCCTGGTGCATTTTCCCCGATCTTCTCGCCATTTCCAACGGGAGCATGCATGGGACCTATGACAAAACGGTAGGACAAATAGAGGGGATTGACCTGAATCGTACAAAAGAAATTGCCGATGCCATTGCTCGTTACGGGGTTTCCATAGCGCAGCACGGCATATCGGGCACCCCCTTGGATAAGGCGGCGATGTTTCCCAAGTACGGGATAAACAAGGGAAACGTTGGCACCTTGTGGCAGAACATAATTTTCGGGCTTGAGATCGAGCCCGAGACCGGCAACGCTGTGATAAAGGACGGTTCCTACGTCAAGGACCCAAAGAGAGGCATTCCCATGGATTTGTGGAATAAGATCGTGGCTTGGGCTGACGAGCAGGGCTACAGCAGGAAATCGGGCGATTACAAGAAGGCGAACAAGCCCTTCCATGACCAGATAATGGCGTTGCCCGAAGAAATACAGGAGCAAATTGTCGCCGAAACGGAGGAATGGGCTACCAAATACATAAAGGCTTTTGCGAGCGAGGGCACGGCCGAATTGATCTTTGAGGCAATTTCTTCTCGAAGAGATCACAATTCCACGCCCGAGCGCAAAGTGTACCATTCACGGAGCGAGTTCACTCCGGAGAAGGCCCCTGATGCCTGCAGGAGAAGGAAAAAAGATGATAAAGATTACTCAGATTAGAAAGGTGTTTTAAAAGCTTATTCGTAGACTTACGTGAGCTTTGGAGGGAGACAAAGGTCCCCCTCCATTTTGACGTGGAGGTGAAGTGTTAGTGCAAAGAAACGCAGCGAAATGCAAGAAGCGTTCGCGAAATAGCAGAAGAACTACCGCCTTGAGGTTCATTCCTCTTGGTGGTGTTGGAGAAATAGGAAAGAACATGAACGTGCTCGAATACGGGGACGACATGTTAGTGATCGATTGTGGATTGATGTTTCCAGATGAGGAGATGCTGGGCATAGATTTCGTAATACCTGACCCGGCATATCTTTTGGAAAATAAAAAAAAGATCCGAGGCATCATCATAACTCACGGTCATGATGACCACATAGGGGCTTTGCCCTTTATACTTCCAGAGTTGGATTGCCCCGTGTATGCCACTAAGCTTACCCTTGGGCTTATAAAGGGGAAGCTCGAAGAAATAGCGCCAGACTACGAGCTCAAGGCCCACGAAATCGTGGCGGGAGACGAGATAGAGCTCGGGTGCTTCAAGGTACGGCCTTTTTCCGTTTGTCACTCGATACCGGACGGTGTCGGATACGCAATATATACGCCTGCTGGGGTCGTGCTTCACACGGGAGATTTTAAACTCGATCCCACTCCCATTGACGGGCGGGCAACGGATTATGCTTTGCTTGCAACGTTAGGGAAAGAGGGCGTGCTTTTGATGTTGTCCGATTCGACAAACGTGGAGCGTGACGGGTTTACTCCTTCAGAGCGCATGGTTGGAAAGACTATGGAGCAGACCTTCAGGCTTTACAGAAACAAGCGCATCATAATATCCTCCTTTGCAAGCAACTTGCACAGGGTTCAGCAAGTAATAGAAACGGCCATGAGGTTTAATCGCAAAGTTGTGCTCATAGGAAGAAGCATGGTCGCAAACGTCGCTCGCGCCAGGGAGCTGGGATATATGGACGTGGACGATGACGTTTTCGTTCAACCCTCGCAAATCGAGGATTTTCCGCATAACAAGCTGGTGGTCGTAACTACGGGAAGTCAGGGCGAGCCCTTTTCGGGTTTAGTGCTCATGAGCCGTGGCAATCACAAGTACATTAAACTTGGCTCAAAGGACCTGGTCGTCATAAGCGCCCTTCCCGTCCCAGGAAATGAAAGGCTTGTTCACAGAACGATAAACGACCTCTTCAGGCAGGGTTGCGAGGTAATATACGAGGCAGAACAAAATGTTCACGTATCTGGGCACGCCTCGCGCGAGGAATTAAAGATGATGTTAAGCCTGATCAATCCTACTTACTTCGTGCCCCTTCATGGGGAATACAGGCACCTGGTCAGGCATAAGCAGCTGGCGGAAGAAGTGGGAGTGCCGGCGAGAAACGTATTCATCATGGAAAAAGGGGACGTTTTAAGCATAACCAAAAAGCAAGCCAGGATCTCGAAAAAAGTACCAGTAGGGGCATATATAGTGGACGGTCGCACTTACGGAGATCTGAAGGGAGGGCTTCTTGGCGAAAGAAAGGATCTCGCTGAGGACGGCGTCGTGTGCATCTCCATTGCACATGACCCTTACGGCAACCTGGTGGCCCCCGTTTCTGTAGAAAGCAGAGGCTTTTTGCATCGCCTGGATGCCAACGAGCTTTACAGCAACATCGAGGAGGCCGTGGAAAAGGCTGTCAAAACCTTCAGGATGGGAAATAAAGCGGGAAAGAAAGACGATGACGTAGCTTCGCGAGTCAAAAGCGCGGTGAGAAAAGTGCTTCGAAAATTTTCCCTATCTCCGCCGGTGATCTTAGTCATGGTAAACGAGGTTCAGGGTAATGGTTATGCTTCAAAGATTGCTCAAGGAGAGCTGGCAAGATGAGCTTTTTTCACACTTTGTTCCTGGGCGTCCTTCAGGGAGTTGCGGAGTTTTTGCCGGTCAGCAGCTCGGGTCATCTCGCCCTGGCACAAAATCTGTTCGGTTTTGATGACCCTCCCCTGGCCTTCGATGTTTTCCTCCATTTTGCCACCATGATGTCAATCTTTGTATATTTTTTGCGTGATATCCTGGAGTTATCGAAGGAATGGTTCCTTGGCTTGACCGATAAAAGCTTAAGAGAAAGTTCGGGTTGGAAGTACGGTTGGGCAGTAATACTTGGGACATTTGTCACCGCTATAGTTGCCTTACCCATTGAAAGCGTAGCTTCCAGGGCTTTTGGCGTCCCCTGGGCCGTTGCTTGCGGCCTCATCGTTACGGCTTCGCTTTTAAATTGGGCAGGACGCATTGCTTTGAGCGATAAAAGCATCAATATTTGGACCGGTCTGATTGCCGGTCTGGCCCAGGGATTTGCAGTTATGCCCGGAATATCAAGATCGGGCAGTACAATCGTGGCTACCTTGATGACGGGAGCTAAAAGAGAAGAGGCCTTTCGCTTTTCCTTTCTTCTTTCGCTCCCGGCCATAATGGGAGCAACTTTGCTCGAGGGCCGAAAGGTCGTTCAGCAACAGGCGGTCTTGCCCGACGGCTGGCTTTATGCTTGCGTTTTGGCCTTTTTTTGTGGCCTGGCGTCGCTTCGTTTCATGAAAAAAATAGTGATTTTTGGAAGGTGGAGGTTCTTTTCCCTCTATTGTCTTCTTGCGGCGGGCATAGGTTTTGTGATTGGAATGTTTTGATATTATGTTTCTAAGCGAAAGGATGAGCCATTGAAGGTGAGACGTGACGTGCGAATTGTTTTGGCCTCAAATAGCCCCAGGCGTAGGGCGTTGCTGACCGAGCTTTTAGGGTGGGACGTATTGTTTTTATCTCCTGACGTCGAAGAAGATGTCGAGGTTTTTCCCTCTCCTGCCGAAGCGGTAAAGCGCCTGGCGACCAAAAAAGCCTCATCGGCGGCGCCTCTTTATCCGGACCTTTACGTGATCGGTGCCGATACGGTCGTTTGCATTGACGGTCAGGTCCTTGGCAAGCCTTCGTCCTTGGATGAAGCTTATGGGATGTTGCTGAAGTTGAACGGTCGCACCCATGAAGTTTATACGGGACTGGCCGTCATGAAGGAAGGCATATTACTGACCGATCACGAGGTAACGCGTGTAACCTTTAGAAACATGAGCCGCAAAGCCCTTTGGGCTTATGCGGAAACGAGGGAAGGCATGGACAAAGCCGGCGCCTACGGAGTTCAGGGCTCAGGAGCTCTTCTTGTTGAAAGGATTGAAGGCTGCTTTTTTAACGTGGTCGGTCTTCCCTTGGCTAAATTGTCCCAATTGTTGGAACGAATGGGTTGGCCCCTCGAAGACCAGTGGAGGTGTGTCGAGTGAGAGCTTTTTTAAAGAAATTTACCTTGCCCTTGCTGGCATTGACCATCGTGGCCGGAGTGCTGGGATTAACTGCCAGGTTCAAGGAAGAATCGATGAAAAAAGACGTAACCCTGCTCGTGGAATACGCGGATGTCGAGGCTATGGCGCGTCAGTCTGGGGTTGAATTTGAAGAAATGTTAAATCGCTTACTCAATGGCGGAATAACGGCCGTTTCCTTCAAGGACTTAACGGGAGCAGATTTGCGAGATGGCGATTCCCCCGTTTTATGGGGTACTTTAAGAAGCCTTCTTCCCGAGAAAAGTTCCGATAGTTTTTCCGATAATGCAGCCCTCTTCATTCCGAAGGAATATGACGACTGGTTTTTTGAAAAATATCTGAAGGCCCGCTTTCCGGGTTGCGCCACATACGCTGTTTCCAAAGGCAGCATATACGTCTTGCCCAGGGAGCCAAAAGAGCTTCTGGAGGTTGGCGTCATACCGGACCTGGTTGCTTGCAGGCGCCTTTCTCGCTTAAACGTTCCTTTAGTTTACAGGCCTTCTCCCACCTTTGGGATTTCTTCCGAAGACGCAGCTAAAAGCTTGGATTTGCTTTTTGCCTCTCTTTGGAGGCTCAGGGGCATTTTGCCGCAAGGTTCAGTGATCTTTGGCTATCCCGATTTTTCTCCCATCATGGAAGTGATGAATAAATATGGCGCCGTGCTTTTGCAGCCGGAATTTGCTCGTCTGATTGGCGGAAACGAGATTTCTTGGATGTCTTTTCCCAATATTCTTCCCTTGCATAGCGTTACCACGCAGGAGATCATCTCCAGAAACCTGTCTCGACCGACGTTGGTCGAACGATTTGCAAGGGCTGCCAGGGAGAGGTCAGTCAGAGTGTTGCTCTTGCGCCCCTACGAGGTCGCGTCAGGTCCCTGGATCGAAAGCTTCGAGCAGGATTTAGCCTACTTAAGAAGTTTGCTTGAAAGTGACGGATTTGTCTTCAAATTCGGCGAACCCTACCCTGAGTGGGAGCGCAATTCCTGGGCTGTCCTTTCTTTTTTGACGGCAAGCCTTTATCTTTTGGTCTTTTTAGCTTCGATGGGGGAAGAAAAGGTCTTTGTATCGACAAAATGGCTTTTGGGAATTGCCCTTGTTGTCTCCGTGCTGGCCCTTGGGGCCAACTATCTTGGTACAGCTGCAAAGATCATGGGAGCTTTTCTTGCATCCTTTGGGGCTTTTGCTGCTACTATTGCGGTGCTTGAGTCCAAAAAGCCCTTGTACGGATTGCTAAAGGGAGTATGCACAGTACTTGCCGTGGGTCTTGCTTTGTCTTCTTTTTTCGGCACCCCCCTTTACATGCTGCGTCTTTTGACCTTCTCCGGCGTAAAGGCAACGCTGGCACTTCCGCCTTTGCTGGTATTGCTGCACGATATGACGAGGCGGCGTTACCCGGAAAAGGTGGGCGATGTTTTAAGGCGTCCTCCCATTTGGGGAGAGCTCTTAATTTTGTTCGTCTTGGTTTTGGCGGCGGCCATAGTTTTGCTCAGAAGCGGAAACGTTCCCTTTGTGCCAAAATGGGAGGTGGCCTTGCGGGACGCCTTTGAACGCTACCTGGTGGCAAGGCCGAGGAATAAGGAGATATTTATCGGTTATCCTGCGCTTTGGCTCGCGCTCGCCATGGGGATGGCAAGGTCCAAGGCCTCCTTCACGCGATTCGGGTCACAGCTTTATTTGCTTGCCAGGATGGCTTCTTCCCTGGCATTTGCCTCCGCCGTAAACAGCTTCTGTCATTTCCATACCAGGATATATTTCATATGTTGGAGAGTCTTCAATGGCCTTTGGGTGGGATCCTTTTTCGGCCTCATACTTGTGGTCCTGTTTTTCTTGGCCCTAAAGGTCAAGGCCTTCAGGAGGTTACTTTTTGGTGGCGAGGAAATATGATCTTGTCATATGTGGATATTATGGTTTCGACAATTTGGGAGACGAGCTGATTTGTCTTGCCCTGATTGAGATGGCCCTTGAGGCGGGTTTAAAAAAAGATCGCATTTGTGTACTTTCATCGGATCCTCGAAAAACGAAGTCTCGCTTCGGCGTAGCCTCAGTTAACAGATGGAATATCTTCGAGGTTTTAAATGCCTTAAGGCAAAGCAGAAGCTTTCTTTTGGGTGGCGGCGGGCTTTTTCAAGACTCGACGAGCCTCAGGTCATGTCTTTATTACTGGGGAGTCGTGCTCTTGGCTCAAGTGGCGGGCGTCGTGCCGTGGGCTTTTGGGCAGTCGGTAGGGCCGCTGAATTCGAAAGCGGCAAGAATGCTGGCCAGAGATGCCCTGAGACGCTGTCGCGTCAGGTTCGTAAGGGACGAAGCTTCAAAAAAACTTTTGGCTTCCCTGGGGCTTGATTCAAAAATAGCGCCGGACCCCGTATTTTATCTAAAATTCGATAAACTCGATAAAGAAGTTTTTAAAAAAACTTTGGTCTTTAACGTAAGGCCAACGCGAGACGACAAGAGCATGTCCAAATTGCTGGTGCAAAATGTGGAATTATTTGCTAAGATGCATGAATACGATCTTAGGGCGATATGCATGTCCGAGGAAGACCTGCTAGAATTAAAGCGTCTGGAAAGCTTCGTCAAATTCGATGACGTGGTTGTGCCAAAAGACCTAAAAGACGCGATACTTGCCTTTGAAGGAGCGGTTGCAGCGGTCGGCATGCGCCTTCATTTTTGTATATTGGCTTTGATGAACCAGATTCCTACCGTCGCCGTTCCATATGACCCAAAGGTGAGGTCTTTTGCCTTAAGGTGGAATATACCTTTGTGGGAGGGCGAGGGAGATTTAGATCGTAAGATCACGGGAATTAGAAAGGCTAAGCCTGAAGAAATAGCTTCGGCGAGAAAGACTTTGCAAGAGGCTTTTTTTCTCGCATTAAGGGCGACATTGGGAGATGAGAAATTTTGCAGCGCGAGCTTGAAATAAAATTGCGCCGTATAGCCGTAGAGGTAAGAAAAGACGTATTGCGCATGATATCCATGGCCGATTCCGGCCACCTGGGGTCCGCTTTTTCCTGCGTAGATCTGATCGTTTACCTTTATTTTCATCTCATGAGGGTAAACCCCCAACTGCCGGGGTGGCAAGAAAGGGACAGGTTTGTATTGAGCAAGGGACATGCCTGCCCGAGCCTTTATGCGGTTTTGGCCCGTAGGGGATATTTTGAGAGACAAGAACTTTGGAACTACAGAAAGCTCGGATCCTTGCTTCAAGGACACCCGCTTTACACAAATGCCCTCGGCATAGATGCCCCTTCGGGATCTCTTGGCATGGGCATTGGCATATCTTGCGGGATGGCCATGGCGTTAAAGACCGATTTCCCCGAAAGCAGGGTTTTTTGTCTGGTGGGAGACGGCGAGCTTCAGGAAGGCTCTTGTTGGGAGGCATTGATGACGGCTTCTCATTGGAAGCTGGACAACCTCTATGTCATCGTTGATCGCAACGGCCTGCAGATGGAAGGGGAGACCGAAACGATAAAGGCCTTGGAACCTTTGAAGGAAAAGTTCGAGGCCTTTGGCCTATTTTGTCTTGAGACCTGTGGCCACGACTTTCCTTCCATACACGAGACGTTCGCCAAAGCCGCTCAGGAAAAGGGCTTCCCTAAGGCCATAATAGCGTACACTAAATGGGGCAGGGGAATAACTTTGGCCGAAAACGGCGAGATGCCTGTAAAGGCAAGCTTATCGCGAAACCAGGTAACTTTGTTGTTGGACGAACTCAGCAAGGAGTCGGCAGCCTTGAGCGAGGAAGAGCGATGACGATGGAAAAAAGGAGCACGCGCGAAGCTTTGGGGGACGGCTTGACGGAGCTTGGGAGATTAAATGAAAATATCATCGTGATTGATGCTGATGTTGCCTCTTCAACCTACGCCAAAGCCTTCGCGGATGAATTTCCGGACAGATACTATAACGTAGGTATAGCAGAACAAAACATGGTCGAAGTCGCCTCCGGCATGGCCTTGGCCGGTAAAAAGCCCTACGCTGTGGCTTTTTCTTCTTTTTTGATCGGTAGGGCTTATGATCAGATAAGGTGCTGTGTGGCCATGCCCAATCTTGACGTGAAACTTGTGGCGACCCACGCGGGCATCACCGTGGGAGAAGACGGTAGCACACATCAGATGCTCGAAGACCTTGCCCTCATGCGAGTGCTGCCCAACATGAACATATTCGTGCCAGCTGATTACTGGTCGGCACGAAATATGATTGTTTCGTCTTACAAGAATGACAAACCGCTTTACATCAGGCTGGGACGACCTGAGGTTCCTCTTTTTTATTCTCCCTGGGACGAGTTTCATATAGGTGGCGGGAGGATAATCAGGGAAGGAAGTGATGTCAGCATAGTAGCTTGTGGTATCATGTTGTTTGAGGCCTTAAGGGCGGCCGATATACTGGCCCGTCAAGGCATCGAAGCAGAAATCATTGATTGCTACAGCGTAAAACCATTGCCTGAGGAGCTGATTCAATCGTCGGTGAGAAGAACGGGTTGCTGCGTCGTTGCAGAGGAGCATAACGGCATGGGCGGGCTTTGCGGTGCTGTGGCGGAAAGTTTAGGCATCAACTATCCTGTGCCCTTGAGATTCGTTGCCGTGAAAGACCGCTTTGGCGAAAGCGGTACGCCTGCCGAGCTTCAGGAATACTATTCCCTTAAATATCGCGAGATAGTGGGCGCGGTCGCTCAGGTCTGGACTACGAGAAGGCGGTGAGCGGATGGAGATAAGGATGGCCGGAGTATCCAAGATCTTCGACCCCGACATTGTTGCCCTGGAAGACATATATCTTTACATAAAAAAGGGAGAGTTTGTATACTTTATAGGGCACACCGGCTCAGGCAAAACCACGCTCCTTCGCCTGATAAACAGGGAGTTAGTTCCTTCGTCGGGTCAGGTAATGGTGGGCAACTATAACTTAAGGAAGTTAAGGTTGGGACAACTTCCTTACTTTCGAAGACAAATAGGCGTTGTTTTCCAGGACTTCAAACTCTTATCACACCTTAACGCCGCAGAAAACGTGGCTTTCGTCCTGGAATCCATAGGGATGCCTAAAAGGCAAGTGCAAGAAAGAGTAAAGGCAGTGTTGTCCATGCTGGGCTTGTGGAGGAGACGATTTTTATATCCTGAACAGATGTCCGGGGGAGAGCAGCAAAGGCTCGCGATAGCAAGAGCCATAGTCAACATGCCGTCTCTGCTCATCGCCGATGAGCCGACTGGGAATGTGGACATGGAAACGGCTGAATCCATAATGGAGATCCTTTTTTCCATAAACGCTTCCGGCACGACGGTGCTCATGGCTACGCATAATCAATATATCGTGGATGCCTTTAGGGCGAGGGTGGTCGAATTAGGCCATGGGCGCATCGTTAGAGACGAACCCAAGGGAGAGGTGCAGCTTTATGGCGACCTTTAGATACGTCATAAGGGATACGATAAGGCAGCTTACGCGTCATTTTACCGTCGTCTTTTTGACCCTGCTTACCATAGTGGCCGTATTTTTAGCCGTGGGAATGAGTATTTTGCTTTCCATCAACGTTACCGCCCTGGCCTTCCAGATCGAAAGCGACCTCACGGTTGAAGCTTACCTAAAAGATCAAAATGCAGTCGAATCTGTCATGGGCAGGTTGAAAAACATGCCTCAAATTACAAACGTGCGCTACATCTCGCCCGAAGAGGCTTTAAAACGGCTTGACGAAAAAATCGGGCAAGGAGACCAAATCATTTCGCTTTTAGGTGACAATCCGCTTCCTCCAAGTGTTATAGTAACAGTGGACAAGGCAGAAAATCTCAACTTGGTGGCCAATGAAATTGATGCCTTTCCGGAGGTAGACGACGTGATTTATGCCGGAGAGGTTGCCGAACGCCTGGCCTCTTTGGCTTACTTTTTAAACAGATTTGCCATGGCGGTATTTTTGGTTGCCCTCATAACGAGCCTTGTCGTCATGATGAACACCATAAGGATAGCCTTGTATTCCAGGCGCGAGGAAATTGGCGTCATGCTTTTGGTAGGAGCAACACCAAACTATGTATCGCTGCCCTTTCTCTTGCAAGGTGTTGTATTGGGAGGCATGGGAGCTCTCATGGCCCTATTTTTCTTGGTGAAGGCCTATCGACGACTTCTCGAGGTTTTGTCCAGGGTACTTCCCTTTTTTAACATGTTGGATTCACCGGAGATTACGCTTTGGCTTTTTTGCCTGTTAGTGGGAGGTGGAGTGGCTTTAGGCTGGATATGCAGTTGGCTGGCGGTCCATAAGCACATCCGCAGATCATTGAAGCCGCGATGACCCCGATGGGGGAGGTGAAGCTCGTGAGTAAGGCAGAGCATTTTCGCGAAAAACTGACTCATAGCCGGAAAAGTACGAGTTTATGGCATGTTTTTATTTTTTTTATCCTAGCCGGACTTTTCGTCTTGGAGATACCTTCTTTTGCTGACGACTTGGAAAACCAAATAAAGCGGGAACAACAAAGGCTTGAATACATACAAACGAAGATCACCCAACACAAAAAGGAAGCCGCTTCTTACGGAAAAAAGGAAAAAAGCTTGCTGTCGGAACTTGAGGAGATAAATCAAAAGGAAGAATTGACAAGGCAAAATATCAAGGTCTTGGAGCTGAAGGAAAAAAAGCTAAACGCCAGGATCAAAGAGTTAACGCAAAAGATCAAAGAAGAAGAAGCGCTCCTTGCAAAGGCAAAAAGTGCCTTGAGCAATAGGGTGGTTTCTCTGTACAAGTATGGCTCAGTTAGCCAATATAAACTCCTTTTCTCGGCTCGAAACGTGCAGGAAGCCATGAGCATTTCTTATTTGCTCGGCAGGGTCGCCAGAGCTGACGGCGAATTAATAGTGGAGGTAAGAGAGAGAAAACGATCCCTTGAAGCGTCAAAAGAGGAGCTTCAAAGGCAAAAAAACGACCTTTTGGCCAACAAAAAGTCCTTGGAGTCGGAGCGAAAGAAACTGGTCCAAGCTCAAGATGAGCAAAAGAAATTGCTTTCCGAGATAAGAAAACAAAAAAGCTTGCACGAAAAGGCGGCGGCCGAATTTGCGGCCTCGCAAAGGGAGCTTCAGGATAAGATCAAATCCCTTCTTGCCGAAAAAAGAAGAAGAGCAACCGTATCCAGCAGCCAAAGGCCGGTCCTAACGGCACCAAAGGGAAAACTTCTCTGGCCCGTGAACGGTACCGTAATGAGCAATTTTGGAACGAGGGTGCATCCTGTCTTTAAGACCAAGACCGTGCATACGGGGATCGATATCGATGCCGCTCACGGGACCCCTGTTAAGGCAGCTGCGAGGGGAGAGGTGCTTTTTACCGGCTGGCTTAAAGGTTACGGACAGGTTGTGATACTTGATCACGGTGGAGACATGACGACGGTATATGCCCATTTGTCTGCCATAAGTGTCAGGGAAGGCCAGGTGGTAAATCAAGGCAGCATAATAGGACGGGTAGGAAATACCGGTGTTGCCACGGGACCGCATCTGCACTTTGAGGTTCGCATAAACGCGAACGCCGTCGATCCGCTTAAATACCTGCCAAGATAAGTAAGCAAAAGGGGGCGTAGGTCAAGCAGACTTTAGAAGTTTTATTCGATGCATGAATCGACGCTTTGGTTTAGCTTGATGAATTTGTCAATCTATTATTGAAACTATTATTGAAAGCTTCCCTGGAAAGCGAGTGATTTAGGTGAGAGGGTTCGTCGAAAGAAATAAGTGCCTTATTTTCGGCATGCTTGCCCTCGTGGCACTTCTTGCCGGAGGGCTTTTAGCTGCCAGAGCAAGCGGTGAATTTCAGCTTAAGGATATTTTGCCCTTCGATGCTCAATACGTGTGGATGATGAAGCAGACAAGGTCAATACTTGAGACCTATCATGTAAATGACGGTGAGCAAAAAAGCGACGAAGAGCTTTTTTACGGCGCCATGAAGGGAATGGTGGCCGCCTGGGGCGATCCCTACAGCAGGTTTGTGGATCCTGACGAGTTAAAACAAGAAGAAATAGACATAGAAGGAGAATACGGCGGGCTTGGTATATACATAGGCAGTAGAGACGGTAAGATCTTGGTGATAAGTCCCATTGAGGGGACTCCCGCTCACGAAGTGGGTTTGGAGCCCATGGATGAAATAGTCAAAGTCAACGATGAAGTCGTGTTGGGCTGGAACATAAATGACGTGGTCAAAATGCTGCGCGGGGAGCCCGGCACGAAGGTTACCGTTTGGGTTAGGCGTGAAGGTCACGATGAACTTCTCCGATTCGACATAACAAGGGAGCTCATAAAGATCGAATCGGTCAGTCAAAAGCGATTGACGAATGACATTGCTTACATCAGGATAAAGCATTTTACTCAAAAGACGGCGGAAGAAATGCTGAGCGCCTTAAAGGTCGCAGGCGAAACGAAAGCAAAGGGTTTGGTACTTGACTTGCGAAACAACCCCGGTGGCTTGCTCGATGCCTCCGTTGCCGTAGCTGACTACTTTCTAGACGGGGGTGAAATCGTGAGCATACGTGGTAGGGTTGAGAAGGCCAACGAGGTTTTTACCGCAAAGCCCGGGACGGCCTTTGATGGACCCGTGGCCGTTTTGATAAATGAAGGAAGCGCAAGTGCCTCAGAGATCGTTGCAGGTGCGCTCAAAGACAGGGAAAGAGCCGTCTTGGTGGGAGAAAAAAGCTTCGGCAAGGGTTCGGTTCAGACGCTTTTCAGGCTTCCCGACGGTTCGGGTTTGTTTGTGACGATCGCCAAGTACTACACGCCTTCGGGTGTCATGATAGATGGTGTTGGCGTTGAACCCGATATCGTGGTCGAAGGTAAGTACACGGGAAAGCTAGATGATGATGAACAGTTGAAACGTGCCATAAAAGAGGTTGAAGCCCTCTTGGTCAAAGTGCCGGCTAAGGCGGCCAAATAGGCCCTACAGGCAGGTAGAGGAGTCAAGTTATAGCTGTTTTTTAAACTACTACGAAAGTGACGCGGGCGTGTTATGAAGAGGCTAAGTGATAAATATAAATGGGCGATAATTTTGTTCTTGACAGGTCTCGGGCTGGGCTTGATTTTTAGTGCTTTAAAGAGAGATGTTTCAATCGAGGCTCAAGTCGAAACGGTCCTTGCCAAGGGAGAAACCGGTACCAAGGTTATTTCAGAAGACGAAGCAAGCGATTTGAAGCACTTGAATTCGGATCAGGGGGAGTTAAATTCAAATAGAGAACCAAACTTAAATTTGACTGACGATTTAAGACCTGCTTTGGAAAAGGGGCCCTACGTGGCCATAGTAGTTGACGACTTAGGGTTTTCTTATGCGAGGGCTAAGGAGCTTTCAAGGATAGATCTTCCGTTGACATGGGCTATCATACCCTTTCAAAGCGCAAGCAGGCAGACGGCAGATCTCGCTAAAGAAAAGGGGATTCCCTTTCTGGTTCATATTCCCATGCAGGCCTTCGGAGACAAAGATGGTGGTGGCTATCTAGTGGGCCTTTCCATGGGCTGTGAGGAGATAAAAAGAAACGTTAAAAAGGCCATCGAATCGCTTCCGGGTGCAATAGGCGCGAACAATCACCGCGGTTCTGCTGCAACCTCGGACATGAGGGTTATGCGCGCTGCGATGGAGGGATTAAGAGAAACTGGATTATCCATATTTTTGGACAGCAGGACCGCTGCTTCATCCGTGGCAGCGCTTGAGGCCAAAAGGGCAGGACTTCTTGCGCTCGAAAACGGCGCCTTCATAGATCACTTGGACGACGTTAACTTCATGTGGTCTCAGCTTAAGCGAGCCGCAGGGCTTGCCCAAAGACGGGGATACGTCGTCGCCATATGTCATGTACGACCCGCGACTTTAGTTTTTTTGAATCAGCTGGCATCCAGTCCCGATGTCGGCGTAAAATTTGTGACCGTAAAAGAACTTGCGCGTCTTTTGGCGGCTTCCAGGTGAGTAAAACCGCGGCTTTTTATCGAGGGGGAAGTGGATGTACATGAAGGGCAAAGCTGAAGTTATCGTCGGAATGCAGTGGGGAGACGAAGGAAAAGGCCGAGTTGCAGACGCCATAACTCCAAAATCCGATGTGATCGTCCGTTATCAGGGCGGTGCAAACTCGGGACATACGGTCATCGTCGAGGGCAAAAAGTACATCTTTCACATCCTGCCTTCGGGGATGCTTTATTCCGGAAAGACCTGTGTAGTTGGAAACGGCGTGGCACTTGACCCCGATCGCTTGTTTGAAGAACTTGACGAATTGTCCTCTCAGGGTATGGACAGAGCAAGGCTCATAGTGAGCGGTTCTGCTCACGTGGTCATGCCCTACCATAAAATATTAGATCACTTTGAAGAAAGCAAAGGGCTCAAAAGACGCCAAGGTACCACGGAACAGGGGATAGGCCCTTGTTACGTGGATAAGTTCGGCAGGACGGGCATCAGGGTTTGCGACCTCATGCACCCGGACATGCTACGAGATAAACTAGATTATATTTTGGGGCTCAAAAACCAGATAATTACCAGGATATACGACGAAAAGCCGATTTCCTTCGATGCCCTTTACGATAAAGCCATGGCATGGAAGGAAAGATTATCCCTTTACGTCGGCGACTGCTCGAAGGTCGTTACGCAGGCCTTAAATGAAGGCAAATGCATCTTATTTGAGGGAGCTCAAGGGACAATGCTGGATATAGATCACGGGACCTATCCTTATGTCACCAGCTCAAACCCGACTTGCGGGGGAGTGTGCACCGGAACGGGCGTAGGCCCTAAAAACATAGACAGGATCATAGGCGTAGCCAAAGCCTACTGCACCAGGGTTGGCGAAGGGCCTCTTCCTACGGAGGACCTGGAAGAAAAAGGTCAATATTTGAGGGAAAAGGGGCGCGAGTATTGTGCCGCAACCGGGCGTCCCAGGAGGTGCGGTTGGCTTGACCTGGTGGCCCTTAAATACGCCGCCAGGATTAACGGTACGACCCATCTGGCCATCACCAAGTTGGATGTCCTTTCGGGATTGGAAGAGATTAAAGTCTGCGTTGCCTACGATTGCTATGGGAAAAGGTCCGAAGAATATCCGGTCGACACGCACATTCTGTCCGCTGCAAAGCCGGTTTACAAGACCTTTAAGGGTTTTTCTCAAGACATGAGCGAGGCAGAGACCATAGAAGACTTGCCCCAGGTTGCGCGCGATTATGTGAAGTTCATAGAAGACCAAACGGGCGTACCCGTCGTTATCTTGGGTGTTGGACCCGATAGGAAAGAAACAATCTTCAGGGAAACTCGATAAATAATTCAAAAAACCAGTTTTGCAGGCAGCAGTTGAGGTGAATGCGTCTTTAAATGGCTGAGTCAGAAAGATTAAAAGGGCTAATTGGCGTTATTTTTATAATAAGCGACGAGATTCGCGGTCACATAAACCAAAGCCGAGGCGTCGCCCATTTTTTGTCCCTAATTACTGGATGCGATGTGCACGAGCTTGAAGTTAGGCCCGATTTTTTAATTGAAAATGTCAAACTAAATTGGACAAGAAAACCTCTTTATCCTGTTGAGCGCTTTTGTATCATGAAGATGTCAGCTAAAAGACTGGCCGGTCAGGATAAACGCGGGATCTTTCGCTGGTTACGCCGTGCCGGCGGTGAGCCCCTTTTAAAAGAGGTACGAGAGGTTTTAGATCGATTAAAAGAAAACAAAGCTGCTCCAAAATGGGAAGCGACCCTCGATCAATCGGATTTTTACGAGGGAAAATCAGAGGCAATAACGACCGCGAGCACGCCAAATGCGCTTTTTTTATCTGCAGGTAGCTTGCCGGCTCCTTACTGTCTTGCACTGGCCCGTTTGTGCGGCGGCAAGTGCGTTACGATAATGACTCCATCGGCTTTGGGCGTAGAACCCTTTGATTTTGCCATAGTGCCGGATCACGATTTCCCAAAGGCTTCAAAAAAAGTGCTGGTTACCTTGGGTGCCCCGAATTTTGTGACGCCCGAAAGAATAAAAGAGGAGTCAAAAAAATTAAGCGGGCTTTACCCGCCGCGTTCCGATGTCCGAATCGGGCTTCTTTTGGGCGGCAGCGACGGCAATTACCAAATAACCCCGAAATGGGTAAAAGATAATGTAAGGCCCCTGTTGGAGCTTGCCTACCAAGGAGGAGCGGACCTTTACGTCACTACTTCGAGGCGCACCTCCCGTGAAACGGAGCAAGTCTTAGAAGCGTTATCTGAAAAATATCCCTGCATTAGGTATTTGTGCATAGCTTCCCGCGATCCTTACAATCCGGTGTATGGCATATTTGGCATTGTCACGCATGTTTTAGCTACGGAAGACTCCGTTTCCATGATATCCGAGGCTGCAACGGCAGGTTTTTGCACTGGCGTGCTTCCTGTGGAACATAAAAAAAGTTTCAAAAGAGTCCTGGAAGCGAGTGCCCTGTTGTGCGTCGAGCGAAAAATTTTGTCTCCAAAGAGGCTTTTTGGTATCCCTAAGTTCACCCGTGCCATAGACAACTTTTGTGAGCGCGGGCTTGCCCGTTGGGTTAAAGACGTAACCGACTTGAGCTGCTTGCCCGGCAAGCATGGCCTCGAATTTTGTGAGGCCAAAAGGGCTGCAGAGTGGATAGCGAGCAATTTGTCGGCCGATGGCATGAAGAAAGGCCAAGCCGGTAATTCCCGGAACACTGATGGCTGAAAATTAGAAATAAATTAGAAATATGGTAAGCTAGGTGAAAGACGTTTTTTAAAAAACGAAAACGGCTTGTTTCGTTATATGGGGTATTGTTAAGTTGATATCACGAAAAAATTAAATCTTGCTATATTTTAAATTTCATATGTTGTGAGGAGAAATTGTTGAAGCGATGGGCAAACCCTTGAAAGTAATGCAAATCCTTCCTGAGTTTCACGAGGGCGGCGTGGAGCGCCACGTTTTGTGGCTTTCCAACGAGATGGCAGAGAAAGGCCATGAAGTGCTCCTTGTCACAAAGGGAGGAAAGCTAGAAAGTCATCTTGATGAAAAAGTCAAAGTTTGGCATCTTCCCGTGCACGCAAAAAACCCGGTCACGGCTTTTTTTTGCGCCATGAGCATTGCCCGGCGGGCTGAAAAAGAAGGCTGGGATATCCTGCACGCCCATTCCCGTGTTCCCTTTTGGATCGCCTGGTGGGCAAGCTGTAAAGGAAGGGTTCCCTGGGTGGCCACTCTGCACGCTACTTTTAAGCATTCACGCGTGCTGCTTCCCTTAAAAAAAGCTTGTGCCTGTATAGCCGTAAGCAGTTCGGTAAAGGATCATTTGACTCCTTACCTTCCAGAAAATTCTTTTGTAATATACAATGGACTACTGCCGATGGAGACGACGTGGCAGGGGAGATTAGACGACAATCCCTTTAAGTTCCTGTTCATAGGGCGCTTGACGCTAAAGAAGGGATTGCAGGTCGCTTTAAAGGCGTTGGCGGACGTGAAGGGAGACTGGGTTTCAGACGTCCTCGGAGACGGACCCGTGAGGAAAGATCTTGAAAGCCTGACCGGCGAGCTCGGGCTTTCCGGCAAAGTCCGATTTTGGGGCTTTCGCGAGGATACCGACGATTGGCTTGCCCGTTGCTCGTGCCTTCTGTTTCCCTCTTTTGAAGAAGGCATGAGCATGACGCTCATAAGGGCGGTAAAGATGGGAGTTCCCGTGCTTGCTTCAGATATACCGTCGGTCAGGGAGCTGTGCCTTAACCCTGAAGCGTTGATTGAGCCCAATGACGAATCGGCATGGAAAAAGGCCATCGAAGTCATGCTAAAAGAAAGAAAGGCTGTCCAACTTTTCGACAGCGGTAAAATACCGACCGTGGAAGAGATGACAAGAAAAGTCTTGGAAGTATATCAAAGATGCATGCCCTTTAAAGAGAAAGAAGTGATATTGTGTTAACTAAAATAAAACAATGGCCTACATCCGTTTCAGGCCATGACTTTACGGTCTCTTTAAACCGAGCTCTGCCGAACGATTATCCTGAAGAACTTTACAGTCCTTGGTATGAGGACCCCATATACAAGACTTTGGATGTAAAAAGGATTTTAGTATACGTGGGTGGCGGAGGAATGGGCGATATCGTGATGATAAATCCCTTTTTCAATGCGCTTCGATCGGCATGGCCTGAAAGTCAAATTACCTGGATTGGCGGGTTTTCCAATCCGATCAAGTGCTTATTAAAGGACAGCGGCCTCATAGATGACGTGCTTTATACGGTGGTAAGAAAGCACAGGCCCTCTGCCTTTCCCGAGTACGTCAAATGGTGGCGTGAAGGAAGACGTATAGGCAAGGTGGATCTATTTGTAGATACGCAGCGTCAGTTCGTTCCCTCCTTGCTTTTTTCTTTATGTTTTAAATATAAGCATCGCATCGGCTACTCGAGCAAATGTTTTTTCAGCGATTGGAAGTTCAAAGAGCCAAACAGACATGAGGTACACGATGCATTCCAAACTTTGGTCATGGCAAGGAGGCTCGGGATCAAACCTCCCAAACCGCTGCATCGCATTTGCATACCCGAAAAAATCGACGAAATTGCACAGAATTTATGGGAAAATTACCGTTTTGGCGAGGCAATCTCGATGTTTCCTTATAGCTCGAAGCTGATAAAGAATTGGGGTGAAGATAATTATACTGCTCTGGGTCGCATACTGCTCGAAAAAGGCTTTAAAGTGCTATTATTTGGCGGGCCAAGCCAATTTGAAAGCTTAAAAAACATGGCCTCTTCGATGGGCGATGGCGCTTACATTCCCTACCTTCTTTCGGATCTTTCCCTTGACGATGAAATGTACCTTTGTATGGCTTTGCTTAAAAGGTCCGCGCTGACGGTATCGGGCGATTCCGGAGGTGCGCATCTGTCTGCGGCTTTGGGTACCAGGACATTGGTAATCAGCTTACTTTCGCGCGTCAGCAAATTTATGCCCCTGGGCGAGCGTGTTTGGAGCATTTATCCCGAAATTGAGTGCTCTCCCTGTCCGGGAAGGGACATGAAGGCCTGCAACGGACAACGATGGTGCGCAGAGGGAATTACCCCGCAGATTTTGTGCGAAGCAGTAGCTTTGCTGCTTGCAAATAAGGAGGTATGACGATGGTAGAAAACAAAAAGGTTCTAGATAAACCTTTAAAGATCGTTCAAGCCATCGATGCCGGTGGTTGGGGCGGGGCGGAAAAAGTCGTGGTGATGCTCGCAAACGGCCTAACGAAGGCGGGCCACGACGTAGAGGTTTGGGTGAGGAAAAATTCTGTTTTATGCCAAGAACTGACGCCTGAAGTAAAGGTAAGGGTCGTCCCCTTTCTAAACGATTATGAACCTTTTACCCCCATGCTTTTCGCAAAAGCGCTTAAAACTCACGATATAGTTCACGTACATTTGGGCCGCGCGGCGATATTAAGCGGTTACATCGCGCACTTTTTATCGCCAAACACGAGAAAGAGGCTGTTGTGTCATATGCACTTATACCATAAACCGAAACATTACAAGGGTCAAAAACAGATCATCTGCGTGTCAAAGGCTGTAGAAGATTACGTTAAAAGGGCCATGCCCTGGGTTGAGCGCACTTGGGTAGTATATAACGGAATAGACATGAAGGATGCAAAAACTTCCCCTCCCCTGATTCCCAAGGACGATCACGCTTTGCGAATTGGACTGCTTGCGACTTTTAAAGCTCAAAAAGGTCACGCTGACTTACTCAAGGCTTTCGCTAAAATTTGTGATGGGCTTCCGGTGAAATTGATACTTGGGGGTGACGGTCCCCTGCTGCCCGACATGAAAAAGCTTGCAGGCGAGCTTGGCATCTCAGAGAAGGTAAAATTTACCGGCTTTATCCCTCCGGACAAAATTTTTCCCTTTTTGAGATCTTTGGACGTTGCTTGTATTCCTTCAAATGCCGAGGGCTTTTGTCTGTCCATGGTAGAGGCCATGGCTTGCGGTCTTCCCGTTGTCGGATATGCTGAAGCGGCCCTTTCCGAGGTGGCTGGCGACGCGGCGATTTTAGTTCCTGTGTGGGACGTCAACGGCTTGGCTGAGTCGCTTAAAAGAGTCGTTGAAGATGAAGAATTAAGGGCCAAGTTGAGCGATATGAGCTTGAAGCGAAGCGAACAATTTACGAAGGAAAGGATGGCCGAAAACACTATAGAAGTTTACAAAGATGCATTGAAATAGCGAAAATTTCGATACGATGAATACGATTTAGCACGGGAGGTTTTTCTATGAACATGAGCCATGTAAAAAACAAATGGCCGATGCACGTATTTTTCATAAGCCAGGGAGTTTCTTTATTTGGCATTGGTTACGCGGTTTTGCCGGTGCTTATACTGCTTTTCTGGCTCGTCAAGACCGCGATTAAAACTCCCGGGATGTTTAAAGATCTCTTCACGGACGATCGTTGTTATTGGGTTTGGATTTATTACCTTTTGTTTATTGTAACGGTGATCATTTCCGATTTAACGGTTGGGGGCAAATTAACTCATTTGGACGGTCCTTTATATAATCTGGCTCTTGGAGTTTACATGCTTTTGGGGTATTTGGTTGCAAAATCTTACGATTCAGATGAAGTGTTTGACCATGCTCACCGATGGCTTGCTCTTTGGCTTTTTTTATTGTTAATAGTTGCTGAAATTTATTATCATGAAATATATAGATATCACCATGGCATATTTGCCCATACGCACGTTTTTTTCAGTGGCCTTGTGATGATAGCTCTCGTAAACGTGGTTTTTTTAATTGAACGCTTTGAATATAAAAGAATTTTATTGTGGTTTTCTTGTATTTTAGCGCTATGGGCATTATTTAGCGCTTATAAGTACTCTATCTCAAACATCGTACCCCATCTTTATATAGTTGGCGTAGTCTTGCTTCTTTTGCTTTCGGGCAGAAGACATTCGATGAGTATTCTAACCTTTTTGTTGTTGGGAACGGCCGTTTTTATTGCCCTAAACTCTAATGTACTGACAAAACTTCAAAACATAGATTTGACGTCACAAGGTTTGTGGATGAATTTGTTGAACCTTCGTGAATATGTGTGGACCGCAACGTTGAGGATCTGTGGCCGCCATCCGCTTTTAGGAGTTGGATCCAGAAATTTTAGCTTCGTTTGCAAGGAAATTTTGGCAGAAATGGGAATAGTAACCCCAGAGGATTTTGCTCACTCCCACAACATCTTTTTTCAGAGCGTTGTTGCACATGGTTTCATAGCGGGCTTTGCCTATCTGGGGATTATGCTTTCTCTTTTTAGGTTGGTGGTGCGATCACTAAAATCCGTTTCCAATGAAATTATGACTTGGGCCGTCTTTTCTATTTTATTTGTGTATGTCTTGCATGGTTTGGTGGACGTTGCCCCCTATAATGAGGAATTAATCCCTTTCATCTGGGGAAGCGTTGGACTCCTCATGGGCATGGTCGCCAAGGAGGTAAAAACGGATGAGTGAAACTTCAAGGGTAAGTGTCATCATACCCGCATATAATTCTGAACAGCACATAGGAAGATTGCTCGAATCTCTCGCGAAGCAAACCCACCGTAATTTCGAAGTCATCCTTGTGGATGATTGTTCAACTGACAATACATATGAAGTGGCAAGAAATTTTATGGAAGAAAATAGAATTGATTATAAAGCTTTAAAGCTGTCGCGCAATCGGGGAGAAAGTTGTGCACGCAACGAGGGATTGAAATTGGCAAGTGGTGAGTATGTTTGTCTGATTGATCATGACGATGCCCTGAAACCAACATATCTTGAAAAATTAGTTAACAAGGCTGACAAGGAAAACCTCGACATGGTTTTTTGCGGTTTTTACGAAATAGATGTGAATGACGGGAGCGTAATATCGCGGTATGACGAGCGATTTGACTACATCACTGGCGTTATAAACGGTATAGATTGTTTCAAAAAAAATATTAAAGACGAAATCTTGGTCATGATATGGGCAACCTTGTTCAGCAAAGAGTTAATAGATAGATTGCAGTTGCGTTTTCCTCCCTTTGTAAAGGTTTTTGGAGACGCAGAATTTGTTTATAAGGCCTTTTTAGAATCAAAGAGGGTTTCGTCCGTCCCCGAGTTGCTTTATTGTTATTACAGGCATCCGCGTCAAACGACGAGGCAGAAATGGCACGATAAGCTTGAATATTGTTTTAGTGTGGGTTTCTCCTTGAAAATGATGAAATATATTCAGGAAAAGGGTTATGGTGAGGAACTGATAACGTTACTGAAAAGATATTACACTTCACGTCAGGCGTTAAAGATGCTATCTAATTTCATTTTACAGGGTGACGATGAGATATACTGGAAGGCGTTGCGTAACCCCAAGATAAGGGAGATGCTAAAATATTCATATCCGACCTTTTGGGATAAACCCGAAGTTCCCTTCAAGGCATTTCTGGCTTTACATTTCCCTAAAATTTTTTACAGAAGGTATGTCAAACAGCGCGAGAAAAACTTCAAAAAACAACTCAATAAAGAAATCTGTCACTTTCAAGAAAGGCAATGAAAGGAGCGCGACGGTTGAAACGTTACTGTCCGCCGCAAGGCAAAGAAGGAGAAAAGCTGCTTTTTATACGCTATAGTGCTTTGGGCGATGTGGTGAGGGGTATCCCGCTTGCCGCGACGATAAAGGAAATCTTGCCAAATGTTCCGCTGACGTGGCTTTTGGTGCATCCTTACGAGGAGTTGGTGAGCGGTCAGCCTTACGTGGATGATGTGTTGGTGTGGGATCGAAGCATCGGTCTCAAAGGTTTCATAGACGTCATTTTAAGGGTCAGGAAGTCCGGTTTTACTCATCTTCTTTCCTTTCAGGGCACCGACAGGTCGGCCATCATCGCCTTGTTTTCCGGGATAAAAAACAGGGCGGGAAGGCACGATTGGGCATCTTTCGTTTATAATCTTCCCAGGGAAGACATCTCTCAAATGCTGGGGCGTCCCGTAAAGGTGGACGAGCATCGCCTTTATTACGTGGTCTCGGACAAGCTCAGGGCCTTCAGGGACGGGCTTTTAAAGAAAGTGCCCTTGCCCAGGATAGCCTGTGTCATAGGAGCAAGCAAGGAGGTCAAAAGATGGCCCCTTTACCATTGGGCTGACCTCATAAATATGATCGCTTCATCAAATGGAAGCGCCGTTTTGCTCGGCCACGGAGAAGACGAAAAAAACATGGCCAAGGAAATTGAGGAGGTTTTATCTTCAAGAGCAGCTGAAAAGACAGTAAATTTAGTCGGAAAGTTGCGATTAGACGAGATGGCTGCCGTCATCGAGGGTTGTGATGCGGTAATCGGCGGTGATACGGGGCCGATGCACTTGGCTTTGGCATTGCATAAGCCCGCGATAGGGTTTTTCGGTCCCACCCTTCCGAAGCAGGTTGGCCTCGAAGCTTTGAGCGTCAAGATCGCTGTCTCTTGCGAAAAAGCGGGCTGTCAAAACTGGGATTGCCCGAAAGGGTGTCTTTCGGGCATAGGCCCGGAAAATGTATTTGAAGCTTTGCATAAACTGAGCTTCAATATCGAGGTCCGAGATGCCCTTTGAAGTTTTTGTTTTGAAGGAGGATTGTAATTGGCGATCAAGGTGTTGCATGCCATTGACGGAAGAGCTTGGGGAGGAGCCGAGAAGGTAGTTGCCATGATAGCCTCAGGCCTTAAAAAGAAGGGCTATTCCGTCAGTATATGGACATCGAGAAAGGGCGGATGCGCATCGATATTTCGAGAAAAGTTAAATGAAGGGGTGGAAATAAAGGAGTTGCCCCTTTTAAATGACGCCGATGTCATTACGATGGCGCATTTTCATCGCGCTTTAAGAAGGTACGACGTGGTTCATCTCCACTTGTCCCACGCGGCGGTACTTTGTGCGTTTGCCTTAGCTTTTCTGCCAAAACGATACAGGCGCAAGGTAGTGTGCCATTTTCATATTTTCACGGCTAACCCAAAACACTACAAGGCGTATTCCCAAGGAATTTGTGTATCAAAAACTGTCGAAAAAAACGTAAAGGCAAGTATGCCCTGGATGCGTACGTGGTGCGTCTATAACGGCATAGACATGAGCGAGGCAGCGGGTTGTTCGCCTCTTTTGCCTTCCTCCGACAAGATGAGGATCGGGTATCTGGCCAGGATGAGCGAAGGTAAGGGTCACGAAGACTTGATCAAAGCCTTTGCAAAGCTGGCGAAAGGCGAAAATGTCGAATTGATAATCGGTGGAGACGGCAAACTTATGCCATACCTCCAAAACCTGGTTAAAGAAATGGGCCTCGTTTACAAAGTAAAATTTTTGGGTTTTGTCGATCCGAAAGATGTTTTTTCCTTTTGGAAATCCATTGATATAGCATGTTTCCCTTCGTATGCAGAAGGGTTTGGCCTGGCTGTGTTTGAGGCAATGGCTTCGCGAGTGCCCGTAGTTGCCTATGCGAATCCGGCCTTTGTGGAAGCTGTGGCGGGAGCAGGTGTCCTTGTTCCAATTGGTGACGTCGAAGCTTTGGCGCATTCGCTCCAGAATTTGCTTGACGACGGCGATTTGCGTCTGCGTTATCAAAGGCTTGCATACGAAAGGGCACAAAACTTCACAAAAGAATCTATGGTGGAGGGAGTGGCATCCGTCTACCGCGAGATTTTGAGCTCATCTCTTTGAAGCAGGGGTTAATTAGAACATAATATGTAATAAATTGGGACTTAAGACCTATTGTCTTCATGTGCGGTAATCACTAGCATATATAGTGAAATGTGAGTAAAGATCTTGTTCTTGCTTGCATTTAACTTCTAAGGTCAGTCTTTGACCGCAAAAAAGCACCTTGACAATGTAACCTTGGTACAGCTTCTAACACCTGCGTCGATCCCCGAAGGCAATGAAAGGAGGTGCGAAGACCCCCGGCCAAAAAGGGAGAGCGGGTGAGGAAGGCGGAAAGGAAGGCACGCGAAGGCGCGACTTTTCGAGGGAAAAAGGGGAAGGAAACGAGGAAACTTCTTCAAAATCCCCCGAGGAAGCGCAAAGAGGTGTCCTTTGGTCCGCAAAATATAGACATTCACCAAGGGGGTTGAATGAACATGAAGAAGTTACTAGCATTGGTAGCTGTCTTTGCCCTTGTGGCATTTGCAGCTCCTGCCTTTGCGGCAAATCCCTTCGTTGACGTTCCCATGAACCACTGGGCTTACGACGCAGTATCGCACTTGGCCGCAAAAGGCATAATTCAGGGTTACCCAGACGGCACATACAGAGGCAACCAACCCATGACGCGTTACGAGATGTCCATGCTCGTAGCCAGGGCATTGGCCACCGTCGACATGGAGAAGGCCAGCAAGGAAGACGTCGAGATGCTCAAGAAACTGGTCGTCGAGTTCAAAGACGAGCTTGATGCTCTCGGAGTTAGGGTTGACGCCCTCGACGAGCGAGTAGCCGTCTTGGAAGAAAACCTCGGCGGATGGAAGTTCTGGGGAGAGCTGCGTTTCGACGCCCGCTGGGCCGATGAGGGCGACAGAGCCTACGCCAACAGCGACAGCCAGAGTGGCTATCGTCACAACGGCGAAAATGAGTTCGATCTGAACAGGTATCGTCTGTGGATGAGCCGTCAGATCGACGATAAGACGAAGTTCACAGCTCGTCTTGGCCGCAGCGGCAGTAAAGACGTTGGCTGGGAACGTTACTTCGCTACGATCCAGTTACCTTGGGATTCTTTCCTCATGGCAGGTAGATGGAACTACGACTGGGAAGGCGAAGCGGGCCTTTACATCGACGAAGACGCGTGGTTTAGCGACCAAACGTTGACGGGCTTTTACTGGAGGAAGAACCTGGCTAGCGGCGATATAACCTTCTTTGTTACTCATGATGATGAATACGACGAGACTAAAGCCTATCAGCAGCTCAAGGACATGTACAACTACGGCGCACGCTTCAACTTTAACATGAACGACAAATTCCGCATCGCCATCAGCGGGCTGTACTTCGACTACGACAACGACGGAACTGCGAAGATGGGCTACAGCAGTGCTAACGAACCTAGATATCTGTACGATCCAGTAAGTGATGATGTTATCCCGTCGAAGCCAGTGGCAGTAGGTAAAACTGCTCCTATAGTTTACGAAGGTCAGGTGTTTTATGTTAACAGCGATGTAGTTCTTAATCCTGATACAAAGTTGATCGATGGTAAGGAATATCAACTTGTTGTGGATGGAGTTACATTAAAGGGAAAATATGATAAGGATAAAGACGGATTTGTAGTTTCAAAGGACGTAACGATAGACGTTACAACTACGGCATTTGAATCCAAATACTACGACTACGGCGTCTACTGGGCAGATTTCGGTGTCAAATTCTCTCCGGGATTCGAGTTCAAGGGTGCTTACTACATCCAGGATCACGATGGACCCAGCGGAGTGAAGCACTTTGACGATTCTCCCAACGCCTACAAGGCTATTATTGACGTATCTCAAGACGTCATGAAGTTTACGAGCCTCTGGATCGAGTACGCCAAATTTGATCCCAACTTCCACACTGCTCTTGATCCCTGGGACGCCTTTGGCGCTGAGCTTACGCCAAACTTGACAATGCCTGCGGTAGCGAACGTTTGGGAGACCGAAGTGATCTTTGTCAGCTTGCAGCAGCAGTGGAGCGACAAGTGGGTGACCTATCAGCGCTACGGACAGTTCGATCACAGCATGGAGGGCTACGCCCGTCAACATTACGGTCCTGGCAGCTATGACATCACTAACTGGACCTTCGGCGTGCAGTACTGGTACACCCCGACTGTCATGTTTGAACTGGCCTACGACGACGTAGATTACGACGACGGATGGACCAAAAATATTGACAAGGACCTTAAAGACGACAATTTAATCCGCTTCCGCACCTACGTATTCTTCTAAGGTTCGTTTTTGAAATAAGGTCAAAAAAGACCGGGCAATTTGCCCGGTCTTTTTTATGTCAGCCTACCAAAGGATAAAAAGACTGGTAAACCTCAAGATATGATGTTGCTACGCGCGAGACGTCAAGTTTTGCGGCTTTCTGCATCGCTTGGGCCCGCATCTTGCCGTCGGGGAGGTGATTTAAGGCCCTTTGAAGTGCGCCTCTCAGCGAATTGACGTTGCCCGGTTCGGCAAGCCAGCCGTTTACGCCTTCTTTTACGATGTCTGGGGCCCCGCCGCAGTCAAAGGCGACTGCCGGAAGTCCCGCGGCCAATGCCTCGACCAGGGCCAAGCTGAAGCCCTCAGGGCCTCCGGAGCCTGGCACGTAAAACGACGGCTGAACGAAAAGGTCTGCTGCCCAAAGGTAGGGCCTTACGTCTTCTGTGAAGGGAAAAAAACGCACCTTGCCGGGGTCAGTTTCGGCGAAATACCTTTTTGTCTTTTGAAGCAGGTCTTCCTTCATGGGGCCATCTCCCACGATCCAAAGGCAAAAAGGTTTGTCGGTCTTTAGCGAGGCTGTCGCTTCGATCAAAAGGTCAAAGCCCTTCCAGGCGACGAAGCGGCCCATCGCGAGCAATACCAGGGTATTTTCATCGGTGCCCTCGGCACTTCTAAATCGGGTTCTTTCCTCTTCCTTTGGGGCGTAGTCGGCCACGCGTATCGGGTTTGCGATGATCACTATTTTCTCGCCGCCAAAGCCTTGGTCTTTCATGTGTCGTGCCACGGCGCGAGAGGGGGCGACGAGGAGCGAGCTGTTTACGTAATATTTGCCCTTTGGGTATTTATCCACCGTCGAAACGACGGGGATTCTGGCCTTTGTTGCCCAGTATCCTGCGATTGCGGAAGCCGTTGAAAGGCGGGTATGCACGACGTCGGGCCTGAAGTCTTCAAGTATTTCTTTAAAACCCCTGCACAGGGGCGGACACCACGCCGCGGCGGGCTTATAAGCAAACACCTTAAATCCTGCTTCTTCAGCTTGTCTTTTTAACGTGCCGCCGGGTCTGCAAAGGATGGCCTGCTCGACGTCATCCTTTTTACCGATCTCTTCGAGGAGCTGAAGCCATGGCTTGCTCCAGGACAACATGTTTTCATCAACGTAATGAAGTATTTTCATTTGCCACTCTGCCTTTCTCGTGTTATTGCAATCCTATTTAGGGGATTTCATTTTATATTATACTTTAAGTCATCCTTTAGGGAATGATGTCACCTTTCGCATACGCAAGTCCTGCTCTTTTATTTTGAGCTCCTGTGGGCTATAATTTTTCAGGCTTATATGCCTTTTTTAAGAAAAATTCGAGCGTCATGGGGGTTTTAAGATGAAAAAAAGCGTAAGGGCAATTTTTTGCGTTTCGGTTATTTTGCTTTGCATGTTTACATTTGTGACCTTTTCTTTGGGAGCTGACTTTGATTCTGTTTTGCAGAAATGGAGCAGGACCTATAAGACGAAGGGCGAACTGGGAGATGAACTTGTGATAACGGCCACTTATTACTCGGCAGAGTACATAGAGGCGCTGGTTCAAAAAGAGGCCGAGCTGAACCTTTGGACCGAAAGCGAGATGGAAGACTACAAATACGAGCTGTTAAAAGTTTTAAAGCTCACCGAGTACATTCCCATAATGCTTTCCTTTGATATGAAGGGCTCACCTCTGAGGATGGCTCCCTTCGACAGCAAAGTGACGCTGTGGGCCGGCAGTAAGAAACTCTCTCCCGCCGATTACGACAAGCGCTTTAATTTTAAGTTGTCAGGATACAGGGAAGGCCTTGTTTACTTCCCTCGCTACGACGAAAACGACAAACCCTATCTTGAAGGCATCTTGACTTTAAAACTTACGATAGACGGCGATATCGGTCCCATAACGATGGGAAGGCAGATAGATTTTTACTGGGACGTATCGCATGACGATCCTTCAAGGCTGTATGCGGGGCGTGCAGCGGCTCGCCTTGAACTAGAACGGCTGATCAAGAGGTTAAACCAGCTTAAAGACGAAAAAAGCAAGCTGGAAGAGCAAATCGCGGGGATAGACAAGGAGATCCAAATGGTGCAGTCTCGCATTGAAGAGCTTGAAAGGGAGTAGTTTCGATGACCATTAAACGCATTGGCGTTCTTACAAGCGGGGGCGATGCTCCGGGCATGAACGCCGCCATCAGAGCAGTCACGAGAAGCGCCATTTATGAGGGCCTTGAGGTCGTGGGGATAAAGCGGGGCTTTGAAGGCCTGCTCGAAGGAGACGTGATCCCTTTGATGAGCAGGACTGTGGGGGGCATCATCCACAGGGGAGGGACCATACTTCGGACCGCGCGGAGCGAGCGCTTCAAGAGGCCTGAAGGGCTGCTTGAGGCCTTAAATCGCTTGAAGGAACTTTTTATCGATGCCTTAGTTTTAATAGGCGGAGAGGGCACCTTAAAGGGCGCCTGGACGCTTTACGAAAAGGGCTTCCCCACCGTGGGCATCCCCTGCACGATCGATAACGACATAGCGGGCACGGACATCACCGTAGGGTTTGATACGGCCGTAAATACAGCGCTTGATGCCATCAGAAAGCTTCGCGATACGGCCTCAAGTCACGACAGGCTTTTTATAGTGGAAGTCATGGGACGGGAGGCGGGTTTTCTGGCCGCCGACGTCGCCCTGGCCTCGGGGGCCGAATATGTGCTGATACCTGAAATCCCCTTTGACCTGGACAAATTATGTCAAAGGCTTCGCTATGCGAGAAGGCAGGGCAAGACTCATTCGCTCATCATCGTGGCCGAAGGCGTGATGGGCGCACCCGATTTGGCTGCTCGGCTTAAGGATACCGCAGGCTACGAAGCGCGCGTCACCGTTTTGGGCCACATACAGCGTGGGGGAAGCCCCACGGCTGCCGACGCGATCCTGGCCTCCAAAATGGGAGCATGCGCCGTTGAAACGCTGCTCGAAGGCAAGTCAGGTGTCATGGTGTGCTGCCAAAATGGCCATATGGTCACGCGCCCTTTGCCTGTGGCTTGGGAGGAAGAAAAAATTTTGAGCGATGAGGTTCTGTCTCTCATGGAAATGCTTTCAATATAATGAGGCGAAGAAAGGCAACTACATCATGTGCGGCGAGGATTTGATAAAAAACGTTTCATTCATCGTGGCTTCGGGTTCTGCGCGCAAAGGTGCGTCTTTGCTTTCAAATGAACATCACTGGAAAAATGCCCTTGAACTTCTGCTTTTGTGTAAGCGTCCCGTGATCGTCACGGGTTTTTACGCGAAAGAAAGGCGTGCACCCGAAACGGACGGCCCCATGGGTGCCGCCATTTTAGGTCGGGCTTTAAAAAGCTTGGGTAAAAAGGTATTGTTGGTGACCGATTGGCGATGTCGCGGCGTCGTTGAAGCGGCGTCTTTGCCCGCGAGGGGGCCAAAGACGCTGGTAGCTTCGGGGGAGAACAGATTTTGCGACTTAGACCGGACCTTCTGGTCTTCCTAAAAAGGCCCGGCAAGGCAAGGGACGGCAGGTATTATAACATGAGAGGACTTGATATAACTGACGTGACTGACCCCCTTGACGAGGCGGTTTCAATCGCTAAAGACGTTTCAGAAAACTTAAAAGTAATTGGCATTGGAGATGGCGGGAACGAAGCCGGGATGGGATTTTTTCTGCAGGAGCTCCTATTATCCGAGCCCGAGTTTGGCAAGTATTTCTCCGTCGTCAAAGGTGACGCAGCAATTGCCTGCGACGTATCAAATTGGGGGGCTTACGGATTGGTTGCTTTGATGTCTTGCGTCACAGGGAGGTTCTTATTACACGACGAAGGCGAAGAGCTTCAGATGATCATGGCAATGCTTGACGCAGGCGCCGTTGACGGTAAGACCTTAGAAAAAAGTCCCTTCGTAAAGGGCCTTCACTTATCGAGAAACCAGGAAATCGTATCTCGCCTAGGCTTGGTTGTGAAAGAAACTTATCTTTAACCTCCCGCCACGGGCGGGAATATATCTATGGTACAGTCTTCGCTTAAAGGGGTATCTAAACCTTGAAGGTGTGCGATGTGGGTGCCGTTTACAAGCACAATTGCACCCGGAATTAAAGAGTCGCCTTGCAGCAACAGCTTTTCAAAACAATTGCCGTATTCGCAGACGAGTCCTTTTAAAAGCTCACCCACGGTTTTATATCCTTTTGTGTTTTTTTCTTTTGTGCCGGTTATCTCTCTTAATGTGGCGTAAAATTTTACGATCATTTTTAGTCCTCCAGGTGGTGGAAGGCTTCCACCTCGATGTTTTTTAAATTGCAAATATTTTTTATTTCTTTTTCGGCCTCGCATGAATACCTGCAGGCAAGTCCGCAGCTTGCCGAAATCTTCCGCGGCACGGGAACGATTCTTACGTCATAGCCTGCTTTTCTGCACTCTTTCTCAAACCTCAAGGCCATGTGCGTGACAAAAAAGGTAGCAATGCAGGTCAAAATTATCACCTCTAAAGCGTAAGCGCAAAGAACTGTCTTAGGTAATTATACCTGGACTTAAGGGTTTTGTAGAAGTAAAATTTGTCTGTCCTGGTCAACTTGAAGGAAGATCTCGCAAAATTTGCGGATGGTACAAGTTTTGCGAGCGTTGTATATTCTTGTGATGCAGGAAAAGCTTTTTGTCTTAAATTTTTATCGCGTATATTTGTAGGAGGGTGGTAAGTAGTGGTTCGCAAAATGGTTTTTGTGTGTTTGGTTGCCGTCCTTTGTTCTGTTGTGGCCTCCGGCGTCGCATTGGCGGATGAAAAGATAGCCATCATCGATCCGCAAAAGGTGTTGTTTAATCATCCGAAATTTCAGGAGACGCAAAAGCAGATCCAGACCATGATGGACAAAAAACAGCAGGAGACGAAGATGGCAATGGAGGCCGTCAAAGGCGAGGATGAGCAAAGAAGGGTTTTTTTGCAGAAAAGACAGGAAGCGGCCATCGAGGAGCAAAAGTTGATGGAAAGTTTATTTAAGGATATCGATATGGCCATCCGTGTAGTGGCCCAGGCAAAGGGTTTCACCCTTGTCTTGGACAAAAACCAGGTCTTTTTTGGCGGAACGGATATTACCAACGACGTTGTGCTTGAGTTAAACAAGAAAAAGTAAGCTTGAAACTTCCTCAAACTAGAACAGCAAGCGAAAGCTCGCGTGAGCCTTCGCTTGCTGTTCTTTCGTGCCTTTAAGCTTTATTAAGCGGTATTATGGTAATTTTTCTTCCGCTTCTTCCGTCAAGTCTTCGTGAGTCTCCTCAGGAGCCGGAGTTTGCTCGCTCATTTCCGTGATTTCTGCCTCTGCATCGGGTTCGATGTTAGAAGACTCTTCTGAAACTTGAGGCGTCTCCGCTTCAGGTACAGGAGCTTCCTTTGTTTCAGGTTCTTCTACTTCTGCTTCGGGTTCCGGTTGCTCTATTTCCTGAAGCTCTTCGTGCTCGATGACTTCACCGGTTGGGGCTTCCGCCGGAGCTGTCACGTCTTCTGGTTCCCGATCGACCTCTTCTGCAGCTTCTTCTTCGGCGGGTACTTCCTCTGCAGCCTCGGGCGCTTCTTCAGTAACCTCAGGTGCCTCCTCTGCAGCCTCGGGCGCTTCTTCAGTAGCTTCAGGTGCTTCCTCTACGGCCTCCGGTTCTTCTGTTTCTTCCGGCGCCGTTTCGGTTACGGCGGCTTCTTCTTGCGTTGGTTGGGCTACCTCGACGGGAGCCTCCTTCGGCCTCAAAGCCAATACTCCCAAAATGATCAAAACTACGACGATTACCACGATCCACACTTTTTTCATCCAAGTTCACCTCCTCTGTGAATTATGTTATAACTTGTTACATACACAGGGGCTCATCCCCTTCTGTATCCAATATATCTGAGGTATCCTACAGACATCATTAGGTGCCTAATCATTTTATCCTAAAATTTGCTTCCTGTGTCGAGGGTTTTCAAAAAGTGGCCGCCTGGGCTAAAATAAATATACCTACAAACTCTTAAAAAAGGATGACGATATGAAAGAAAAACTTGCCTTGACAGATAAGTGGATAGTTGTGGACTTAGATGGCACTATACTTCATAATGACAGGGTACCCCCCAAGGTTTCAAGATCAGCCCAGATGCTTCAAGCCTCTGGCTGGAGCCTTATCGTGGCCACAGGAAGGATACTGGCTGGGGCTTTGCCCCACATAAAGTCACTGAAAACCTGGTGTCCTGCTATTGTTTACGATGGCGCTCGCGTCATGGGTCCAAAGGCGAAGGAAGTTTACTTTGAAAGAAAAATACCAAAAGATCTTGTCGGCGAAATAATAAGCATGGGATTTAATTTTCCCCTCGAGGTGCAGGTTTACGGCGACGAAGAAGTTCTTTGCAGGCCGAGCGATCTTCTTACCATAACCTATTTTAAATCGCTAAATGTTGCCATAGAACCTGTTTTGTTATCACCCAGGCTGGAAAAAGATGTCTTCAGAGTGATATTTTTTGGCAAGCCTGCCTTGGTTGCAAAGCTAAAGGCGATGTTTGAAGAAGCTTTAAAGGGAAAGGTGAGCGTTACTTTGGCAGGAGACGATTTTTTGGACGTGCTACCCTTGGGCGTTTCGAAGGGAAAGGCCTTAGAGGTGCTAAAGGGCCTGAGCGGCATAAGGGACGTGTACGTCGTTGGCGTCGGCGATCACATGAACGACCTCGAATTACTGTCCGAGTCAGACTTTAAGGTTGCACCCGCTGACGCTATTCCTGAGATACTTAAGATTGCCGACTTCATAATGCCGCCGGCCTCCAAGGAAGGGTTTTGCGACCTTTGCGAATTGCTCTTGAGCAAAAATTTTGACGCTATACTTAACAGGAGGTGTAGGTGCGATGTCTGAACTGGTAAAATGGGAGCTGGTCGACATGGAGCTGCCGGAAGAATGCAACATTATATTGGGACATAGTCACTTCATCAAGACCGTGGAAGACTTATACGAGGCGCTCGTAACGGCCTCGCCAACGCTCGAATTCGGCATTGCCTTTTGCGAGGCCTCAGGTCCTTGCCTTATAAGGTGGGACGGCAATGCGAAGGACTTGATCGATGTGGCCATAAGGAATGCCCAAAAGATCTCTGCGGGGCACACCTTTGTGATCTTGCTACGCAAAGGTTTTCCAATTAATGTACTGGACAGAATCAAGAATGTGCAAGAGGTATGCTGCGTATATGCTGCCACCGCAAACCCGATCCAGGTCTTGGTCTTTGAGACCAATTTAGGCAGGGGCGTAGCCGGCGTCGTCGATGGGGATGCCTCTAAGGGTGTGGAAGATGACTCTCACATCGCGGAAAGAAAAGCCCTTTTGAGAGATATAATAGGCTACAAAAGATAGGGGGTATAAGGGCTGCTTTCTAATTTAGCTCAACGCAAGGGTTTCAGTTTTGCGCTCTTGATTTTGGTCTTTTGCCTTCCTTTGCTCGCTGCGCCAACGAAGGCTTTTTGCTACGATCCAACAAAGCCCATAGAGGAGGGATGGGCCCTTCCTGTTTACGCAGTTCCTCCTGAGGGAGGGTGGGATACGCCCGAGGGCAGGTCCCTTTGGAAAGGCCTTTTAACTTACGCACAGGAGATAGCCGGAACCAGGGCGGGGATTAAAGGGTATGAATTGGCTTTCCTAAGGAAATTTCGCGAGGACGTCGTTGCGATTATAAGCTTCCTTGAGGGGGGCGAGGGCGACGCTTTGGTTAAAGCTTGTGGCCGAGATGGTCCTGTGCTTATCTCGGCCTTCGGGGAGGATTTAACCCTACAAGACGGGAAAGGGCTAATGCCCTACGCTTTTGCCCTCGATCTTCCGAGGGGATGCGTTGGAGCCGCCCTGGGAAGGCATTTGACCTTAAATGGCCGAGGCGAGCGCTTCGCTTTTTTGGCCGATCCACTTGATGCCTACATGAGGCCCATTGTTAAAGGCTTTTTGGATGAAGTCAAAGGAGATAACATACTTCCCTTTTGGATCCAAGGGGGAATTTCTGTAGATGAAGTCTTAAGGGAAATTCAAGGGGCGCGGGCGGGAGGGGTTGTGAGCTTTTTGGGCGTAAAGCACACACAATACCTTTGGGGAGAGTGCCGAAAAAGAGGCTTAACGTTGCTTACCTCACTTCCCCGCTGGGCAGTTTCTCCGATGCTTGAGGGTATCGTGATTGCAGACCAAGGCTGGGTCGTGGAAAATGACCCAGCCGTACATAGCCTGTCCGTTAAAGTCTTGGACGCCACGAAAACTCAAGTCGAACGTCCCGACATGGCCGCGCGAGCTTATGCCGTTGCTTCTTGGCTTGGGAATGCCTTGAATTCCTCTGAAGGCGACCCTGCCAAATTAAAAGAGGGGATGAAAAAAGCTTCTTCCTTTCCTCTGGGTTCTCAAATTTTGCGTCCTGACCCCGAAACCCACAGACCTAGCCGTCGAAAAGTTGCCGTCTTAACCGTGAGCGAGGGCAACTTTGAGGTTTTAAGCGAACTTTTCTTGAACTCTTGTCTGAAATCAGAGCCTTAGTTGCAACTTTTTCTTTAATCGCTTCCTTCGTGACGGGACTCAAGCTCTCGCCATACTTCTTCCAGGGAGACGTTTGCTGCTGTGAGTCCCACCAAAAGGTGATATAAAAGATCTGAAGCCTCGTATATTACTTGTTCTGCGTCACCTAAAGCCAAAGCTATGGCCAGCTCAACGCCTTCTTCTCCTATCTTTTGGGCGATCCTTGAAGTGCCTTCCTTAATGAGCCTGGCAGTGTAGCTTTCCTTTGGGTCCGCTTCCTTTCGCTTGAGCAAATATCTCCATAGCCTGCCGAAAAACGCAGCGTCGCCTTTTGGTTTTTCCGTCAGATTATTAAAAAAACAGCTCTTCTTTCCGGTATGACAGGCAGGCCCACTTGGGTCCACCTTGACGAGCACGGCATCTCCATCGCAGTCAAGGCACAAATGTCGGACCTTCATCGTGTTTCCGCTGGTTTCCCCTTTGTGCCAAAGCTCGCCCCTGGAGCGGCTGAAAAGGTAAAGCTCGCCCTTTTTTAGTGTAAGTTTTAAGGCTTGCTCGTCGGCATAGGCCAGCATCAAAACCTCGCCGCTGACGTAATCCTGGACGACGACGGGGACGAGTCCTTCTTCGTCGTATTTGATTTCCATCGTGTTTTCCTTTGCAGTATTTTTATTCATTGGCCTTCACCACGTCTTTCTTACGGGAAAGCCCTCTTTTTCCAGGGCTTTTTTTACTTGCGTTATGCTGTAAATGCCCAAATGAAAGACCGATGCGGCAAGCACCGCATCAGCTCCTGCCTTTAGGGCTTCTATAAAATGAGTCAAGCTTCCCGCTCCGCCGGAAGCTATTATGGGAACGTCTACGGCTTCTCTCACGGCTTCGATGAGCTTCAGATCGTAACCTGAATCAGTGCCGTCTCGGTCTATGGAGGTGAGCAGGATCTCTCCGGCTCCCAGGCTGCATCCTTCTTTAGCCCACTCAATTACGTCTTTGCCGGCAGGAAGCGTTCCTCCCTTCGCGTAAACCTCCCAATTGCCTTTTTTGGTTGCCTTTGCGTCGATGGCGAGGACCACTGCCCGGCTTCCCAAGAGCAGGGCACATTTTTTTATTATATTAGGGTCATCCAATGCTTTCGTGTTTATGGAGATCTTGCTTGCTCCGAGCGCCACGATGCATGAGGCCCTTTCAACTGAGTCCACGCCGCCGCCGATGATGAACGGTATCGATAATTTGTCTGCAACTTCTTTTATCCAATTTTCGTTCCTTTTCCCCTTTTCGCAAGAAGCGGATATGTCAAGAAAGACCAGCTCGTCGGCTCCTTCGTTCATGTATTTTATGGCCAGCCTGACGGGGTCTCCCATTGGTTTTAAATTTTTAAAGCGCTTGCCCTTTACGACAAGGCCGTCTTTTATGTCCAGGCAGGGTATCACTCTTTTTTCACGCATTTGTTGTCTCCTCAAGAAGTGTTTTTAAATCTATGCTGCCGTCGTACAAGGCTTTTCCTATGACTGCTCCGAAGACGTTGAGCTTGGCCAAAGCCCATACGTCTTCTGTGGTGCCTATGCCTCCGGCTGCGATGATTTTCATTTCCGGGGCTACCTTAAGCAGTTTTTCGTAAAGTTCGAGGTCGGGACCCCTTTTTGTCCCGTCCCTTTCGACCGCCGTCACCAATACGGTCTCGTATCCCAAAGTCTTCAGATGCAGGATCGCTTCATCGGGCCTTATGGATGCCGTCTTAAGCCATCCCGATAGGGCTATGAAACCCTTTTTTACGTCCAGGGCGGGTATTATCCGGGATTTAAAGGCAGTGAGCGCCTTTTCTGGCCCTTCGTCCCAGATGAGACTTGCTATCATGACTTTGTCAGCTCCCATGCTTAAAGCCATCTTTACGTCCGCGGGGCTCCTTAAGCCCCCGCCGTAGTGTAGGCATTGAAAGAGATCCTTCATTTTTGGGATGACGTGGACATTGACGGGCTTTCCTTTTTTCGCGCCTTCCAAGTCTACAATATGTATGTACCGTGACCCTGCTTTTGCCAAGGCTTTTGCCACCCTTAGGGGGCCACTGCTTATCGTGGTGAATTTGCCAAAGTCGCCTTGGTATAACCTCACAACTTTGTTTTCGTATATGTCGATTGCGGGATAAATTTTCATGTTTCATCACGCCCGTTTTATAATGTTTTTTGCTATGTGACGACTTCCTTGGTGCTCGAAGGTCTTTCAGAGGGTTTCAAAGCTTGCCTCAAAGCCCTGCCGACTCCTTTGAAACTTGCCTCTGCCAAGTGGTGTGAGTTGTCCACGCTGAGGGCGTGAAGGTGAAGCGTCAAGGCCGCCTCGCGGCTGAAGGCTTGCCAAAACTCCGGTATGAGCTCCGTGTCGAAATCGCCGCACTTAGGTGTAGGAAAGGTGCCCTTCCAGACCAAACTTCCTCTTCCGCTTAAATCTAAGGCTGCTATGACGAGCGTGTCGTCCATGGGCATGGCGGCCCAACCGTACCTTTCCCTGGCTTCGGCCGTCCAAAGGTCTTTTAGGGCTTTGCCCAATACTATGGCTACGTCTTCTACGATATGATGGTCGTCCACATGCGTGTCACCCGAGGCGTTGACCTGGGCAGAAATTCCTGCATTAAAGAAAAAGAGCTCCAGCATATGGCCTAAAAATCCCAGGGGAACGTCGATTTTTATGTCTTGCTCTTTTAGGGATAAAAGAACTTTTACGCTTGTTTCCGTGGTCTTCCGAAAAGCTTCATACATCTTTGGACCTCCTGACTCGATTTTTTATGCCTTCCGTTATGTTAAGACATTCCCGCCAATAGGAAGCGCTTCCGTATCTTCGGGAGACGAGCTTTAATGAAACGGGACATACCTCCTCTAAGACGATGAGGTCATTTGCCTCAAGGGTCTTTCCCGTTTGGGTTATGTCTACGATACAGTCGGCTATGTTAAGCTGTGGAGCAAGCTCTACCGAACCATGAAGCTTTATTATCTCGACGCGAACCCCCTTGGAGGCGAAATGCCTTTCGGCTATGTTTGGATATTTAGTAGCCACGCGAAGCCACATGAGCTCCTTCTCGTGGCCGTCAAACCTGGATTTTAAGCTCCAAGGCCCCGCGACAACCAACCTGCACTGTCCAAGGCCCGTATCGGCCAGTTCGAGCAAGTTAACCGATACTTCCATCAATACGTCGCTTCCCGCCAAGGCCAGATCGGTGGTGCCGTAATAGACGTAAAGGGGCACGTCCATTGGTTTTGCCAGGAAAAACCTGAAATTATCCTCGTCGATGGAAAGTTCTCTTGAGGCCTTTTCTAAGTTGTTCGTGGGAACTCCCGCCGATTTTAAGACCTTGATCGCATCTTTTTGAACTCTACCCGTCGGTATGGCTATTTTAATCATCGATATCTCCTCCGAGAAAATCGTCCAGAAAGGTCTCGTCTCCGGAACATAAGTCGGTAATGCTTCTTTTGTTTAGGTCCAACAGCAGATTGCAACCCCTTGTCTTAGCCAGCTCCGACACCTCGGGAGCTCTTTCGCGCCACAGGATCTCCACGTAATAGCCCAAAGATATGAGCTCCTTAGTACATGTTAAAACCGAAGCCGGTTGGCTTCCCTGCGCCCAAAGAAGTATTTTTTGTGCTTCGGTAGTAGGCTTGGTCGTGTTTAAGGCAAGCACTTCTAAGTCCAGCGCAAAGCCAACAGCTTGGCCCAACATGCCGTGGCGTTCAAGCAGCGTGTCATATCTTCCTCCTCCCCCTATGGGTATGCCCGTGTCTTCAAAGTAAACGTCGAATATGGGACCGCTGTAGTAATCAAGTTCTCTTACGAGCGAAAGGTCAATGACTATACAGTCCCCGTAGCCCATTTTGACAAGTTCAGCGTATATGGATTTGAGCGGTTCTATCGCTTCCTCGATGCCCTTTAAGAGCCGGGAGGCCCTATAAAGTATTTCGGCGTTTCCTTTAAGCCAGGGCAATTCCTCGAAAAAAATCGACAGAGGAGAAGGGGGAAGATCTCGGGCTATCCTTGCGTATTCGTCCATCTTTCCTTCTTCCAGGCAGCCAAGCAATGACATGGCGTAAGCGCGAGGCAAATATTTGATCGCTCGCTGTATTAAAGAAACATCTCCTAGGGCGATCCCTATCTTAGGGCAGTTGAGCTTGTTGAGGTAGGCCAGCAATAAACCTATGAGTTCGACATCTGCTCCTTCTCCTTCCCACCCTATCAGTTCGGCTCCCATCTGAAGTCTTTCCATGTTTTTATCGGGGGATTTGGGCCTTCGATATATTCGTTCCGTGTAGCACAACCGCAAGGGCCTTTCGTGAGCCTCAAAATGAGAGGCACAATAATCTACAACGCCTAAGGTGATATCGGCCCTGAGGGCACAGGGTTCTCCGTGAAAGGAGTTTGTAACGACGAGTCTGTTTTGCAAATTTGGGCTTACCTTGTCTGCTATGGCTTCGAGCAGCTGCAGTCCCGTGGGCCAAAAGGGCTTGTACCCGTAGGTTATGAAGATATCCATGAAGTCCTTCCTTAAATCTTCCGCAGCCATGGCTACGTCGCCTCCTACGTTTCTGCATCCCCGCGGAGTTAACTTCACTTGAAATCCCCACCTTGTGCTGTATTTTCGCAGCAAATGGCACTGCAAATTAACATTTTAATATGATATTCAAACGAGGAATTGCCTGACGGCAATGATATCATGGGTTTGACCTTATGTAAAGGGGTTAAAGTTCGAAGAAAGTCGACTTTATGGGAAGACTTTGCTATTATTTAAAAGAGTAATAGGGCGGAAAAACCGGGAAAGGTTTGAAAAAATTGACATTGATCAGCTGCTTTTTGTAGATTTTAAAACGGGAGGATTTTTATGTCTAAGACCTCAAAGATCAAAAGATACAGATGTGCCGATTGCGGCGCTATAAGCCTTACCTGGAGCGGCAGATGTACGGCCTGCGGCGCTTGGGGAACGCTTTTTGAAGAAGTTGAAGTCCACCAAGGGGGTCCTAGATCTGGTTTTCGCGCAAAAAAACTTAGCCTCAAAGAAGTCAGGGAAGTCCTTCGTATTTCGTCCAAGAACAGTGAGCTGGACAGGGTTTTGGGGGGAGGATGGGTTGAAGGTAGTGTAGTGCTTCTTAGCGGTGAACCTGGAGTGGGTAAATCTACATTGCTGCTTCAAAGTGCCATAGCAATTGCCTCTGAAGGAAAAAAGGTCCTTTACGTTTCGGGAGAGGAGTCTCCTTCGCAAGTTGCTTCGAGAGCCAAACGACTGGGAGCAAAAGACGAATCTTTGTTTTTGCTTTGCACCGATGATATCGATGAGGCCTTAGATGCTTCAGGAGACGTGGAGTTTTTGTTCGTGGACAGCATACAAACCATGAGGGATAAAAATGAAAACGGCTGGCCCGGAAGTCCCTTGCAGGTTAGGGTCACGGCTCAAAAGTGCATCGAATTGGCTAAAACGAGGGATGTGCCAGTGGTAATGGTGGGTCACATTACCAAAAGCGGCCAGATAGCCGGGCCCAAGCTTTTAGAGCACATGGTGGACGTCGTGCTGTTTTTCGAGGGCGATAAAACTTCGCGCTATAGAATTCTCAGGCCTGAAAAGAACAGGTTTGCAAGCTCCGACGAGATTGGAATATTTGAGATGACGGAGGGCGGTTTGGTGCCCGTCTTCGACCCTAGCAAGATGTTTTGGAGTGAAACTCCCATCGCTGAGGCCGGCGTCGCGATGGGGATGGTACTTGAAGGATCGAGGCCTTTGGTGGCAGAATTTCAAGCCCTGGCCTGCTCAACGCCATTTATGTATCCCAAACGCACATCTCGAGGCATAGACGTCAACAAATTACACCTCCTTTTGGCTGTGCTGGAAAAAAGAGCGGGACTTAGCGCGAGAAATTTTGACGTCTACGTCAACGTCGTGGGAGGCCTTACGACGAAAGACCCAGGGGTTGATTTGGCCCTTTCTATGGCCATAGCTTCGTCGATTATAGATCGCCCGATACCTCCGGATGTATGTTTCATAGGCGAGGTGGGATTGGCTGGTGAAGTAAGACCAGTGGCACGGTCTTCTCTGAGGATGAGGGAAGCCGAGAGAATGGGCTTTAAAAAAATTGTCATGAGCAGGTATGAAAGGGTAGGAAAAAGCGGCAGTATAAGGCAAACAGGCGTTGAAAGCCTGAAAGAGGCGGTGAGGATGATGTTTCCATGAAACGCTTATTGTCTTTGCTTTTGTTGGTTGTCGCGTTACTTGCTTGTCAAGCCGGGGCTGCCGAAAAAAGCGCTTTGGTGATGGTTGTGCCCTTGGATGGTACCGTTGGGACCGTAATGGAGACCTACGTCATAGACGTGTTAAATCGCGCTGCGGAGGAGGCTTATTTGGTTGTCTTTGAACTTGATACTCCGGGAGGACTCGTTACATCAATGACGGAGATAACCAAGCAAATAACGCAGGCTCGGGTTCCGGTGGTCCTGTGGGTTTACCCCAGCGGTGCCAGGGCTGCTTCTGCCGGTGCTTTTTTGGTAATGTCCGCTCACGTTGCCGCCATGGCGCCGGGTACCCGCATGGGAGCTGCTCACCCTGTGCTTGCCTCAGGTGGCGATGTTGATGATACGATGGGAGAAAAAATAACTAACGACCTTGCAGCGCAGATGCGCTCCCTTGCGAGTGCCAGGGGAAGAAACACCCATGTTGCTGAAAAGATGGTCACGGAAAGCCTTTCTTTGACGGCTGAGGAAGCGCTGAAAGCGGGCGTCATAGACTGCATCGCAGCAGATCTAGAAAGCTTGATGGCCGCGATTGACGGGCGCACCGTAAACCTGGCAACAGGAGACGTTACTTTGGACTTGTCCAATTACAAGGTGTTTTACGAGGAAATGCCGGCACGCTTAAGAGCTCTGGAGTTCATCTCTCGTCCCGATGTAGCTTACCTGCTTTTGGTCCTGGGCATATACGCCATAATATTTGAGGTTCTTTCACCCGGCGGGTTTGTAATGGGTGCGGCCGGAGCGATCATGGTGTTGCTGGGGGCTTATGGCTTGAGGATGCTGCCCTTAAACTGGGCCGGGGTCATCTTGCTCGTCGCGGGAATCATCGTCATGGTGCTTGATCTGTTTATAGGCGGCATAGGAATTTTAAGTGCCTTCGGAGCTGTGGCTCTTATCGTGGGTAGCCTCATAATATATAGGGCGCCGGGGGGTGAGCTCTTGAGGTTTTCTATGACGTTTTTGGCGGGTGCTATCATAGTTTTGTCCGTTTTCTTTGCCGTGGCAGCTTGGGCAGTCTTAAGGGCCATGAAGCGTAAGGTGGCTTCTGGCCGGGAAGAACTTGTGGGAATGACGGGTAAAGTCGTTCAGGATTTAAACCCAGAGGGCACGGTCTTTTGTCGCGGAGAATATTGGAAGGCCAAAAGCACCGACGGCAGCCTTATTGGCAAGGACGAATGGATAGTGGTTGAATCCGTCGACGGCTTTGTATTGAAAGTCAAAAGGAATGACGGAGGGAGGAGTGAAGATGTTAGACGCGATATTTGAGGGGATATTCAGCCTGGGAGGTTATCTGGGCGCGGTAATCATAATAATCTTAATCCTTACTTCGGCGATTAAGATTATCCCGGAATATCAGAGAGGTGTTGTCTTCAGGCTGGGTAGGGTTATGGATCCCAAAGGGCCTGGGATCATAGTCATAATTCCGATAGTTGATAAATTGGTGAGAGTTGACCTTCGCGTGTTTACCATAGATGTTCCGGTGCAGGAAGTTATAACGAGGGATAACGTTCCAATAAGGGTGAACGCAGTCGTATATTTCCGAGTAATGGATCCAATCAAGTCCGTTGTGGCCGTCGAAAACTACATCATGGCCACCAGTTTGCTGTCTCAGACAACTTTAAGGTCCGTGGTTGGGGGATCCGAGTTGGATGAAGTCTTGTCTGAAAGGGAAAGGATCAACGTAGAGCTTCAGCAAATCATCGACGAGAGGACAGATCCCTGGGGCATCAAGGTGTCCGCCGTCGAGGTAAAAGAGCTTGAATTGCCCGATAACATGAAACGCGCTCTGGCCAAACAGGCCGAGGCCGAGCGAGAACGTAGGGCGAAGATAATAAACGCCGAGGGCGAATATCAGGCCGCGGAAACGTTGTTACAAGCAGCGAAAGTTAATGGAAGTCTTCTCCAGTTACTTTGCAATTGCGATATTTGCAAACTTTAAAGGAAATGTCGAGTGAGAAAAATGCTACGATAATAGTTCCCTTTCCCGTGGAATTTTTAAATGCCTTTCCCAAGGGAGGCGCAAAAGAAAGGGAAAAACAAGAGTGAGCGTGAAGTTCAAGTATCCTGAAATTTGAGATCTTGGTGTATAATTGGGCTCAGTTTCGCAGTAGAGGAGGTCGAAGATATGCCTTACGATTTTGCTGCTATCGAAGCTAAATGGCAAGAAAAGTGGGAAAGTGAGGGTACCTTTTACGTTAACCCCGACGAGAGTAAGCCTAAATTTTATTGTTTAGAGATGTTTCCATACCCAAGTGGGGCTTTGCATATGGGTCATTTGAGAAACTATTCCATCGGCGATCTGATGGCCAGGTTCTTGACGATGCGAGGATACAACGTCCTTCATCCTATGGGATTTGACGCCTTTGGCCTTCCTGCGGAAAACGCTGCCATTAAGTATGGAGTGCATCCCTACGAATGGACGTGGAACAACATCGAGAAGATGACGGAGCAATTGAAGAACATGGGATGTAGCTACGATTGGAGGAGGCGAATAACTACTTGTCACCCCAGTTACTACCGTTGGAATCAGTGGTTTTTCCTGAAACTTTACGAGAAAGGATTGGCTTACAGGGCAGAATCTCCAATCAATTGGTGTCCCAGCTGTCGGACTGTGCTTGCTAACGAGCAAGTCATTGAGGGCGGTCACTGCTGGAGATGTGGGAGCGAGGTAACCAAAAGAAAGCTTGAGCAATGGTTTTTTGCCACGACGAAATATGCCCAGGAGCTGTTGGATAGCTTAGACGACCTTCCGGGGTGGCCGGAAAATGTCAAGATAATGCAAAGAAATTGGATAGGGCGCTCCGAGGGCGTGAGGCTTAAATTTGAAGTCCCCGAGCTAAAAGAAACGCTCGAGACATTCACCACCAGGGTAGATACCATATTTGGAGTGACCTATATCGCCCTTTCTCCGGAGCATCCTTTGGTGTCAAAGATCATGGCCTTGAGCCCCCACAAGGATGCTGTAGGATCCTTTGTCCAAAGGGTCACAAACATGAACGCCACATCTGCGCACTTGCAAGAGACGGAGAAGGAAGGCGTTTTTACCGGGTTTTACGCGATAAACCCCGCTAATGGAAAATCTGTTCCCCTTTGGATAGCTAATTATGTCCTCATGGAGTACGGCACGGGGGCGGTGATGGGAGTTCCTGCGCATGATCAGAGGGATTTCGAGTTTGCTCAAAAGTATGGCATCCCCATAATATGGGTTGTGCGACCAGTTGACGGGGATATTGAAGATATGACGCGTGCCTTTGAGGAAGAAGGCTTGTCCTGCAATTCAGGACAGTTCGACGGTCTCACGACCAGCGAAGCCCTAGAAGCGATGGCCAACTGGGCCAAGGAAAATGGCTTTGGCAAAAAGGAAGTTCAGTACAGGCTTCGTGATTGGCTGGTGTCTCGTCAGCGTTATTGGGGAACGCCCATTCCGGTCGTTTATTGTGATCGCTGCGGCATCGTGGCCATTCCTGAAGAAGACCTTCCCGTCATCCTTCCAACTGATGTTAAAATGCCCAAGGAGGGCAGCAGTCCCTTGCCCCATTTAGAGGAATGGATCAATACGACATGTCCCAAGTGCGGTGGGCCTGCCAGGAGGGAGAGCGATACCCTTGATACCTTCGTATGTTCGTCTTGGTATTTCTTGAGATTTTGTTCTCCTTGGTGCGACGATAAACCCTTTGATGACGAGGTGCACTATTGGATGCCCGTAGATCAGTACATAGGAGGCATTGAGCATGCCTGCCTGCACTTAATATACTCGCGCTTTTTCACCAAGGTTTTGGCTGACATGGAATTAGTTAACTTCAGGGAGCCCTTCATTAATTTGCTCACGCAGGGCATGGTGATAAAAGACGGTGCAAAGATGTCAAAGTCCAGGGGTAATGTTGTCGACCCGGATGAAATAATCAAGCGCTATGGAGCCGATACGGCACGGCTTTTTATACTTTTTGCCTCTCCACCGGACAAGGACTTAGAGTGGTCCGATCAGGGCGTTGAAGGTGCACATAGGTTCTTGTCGAGACTATGGCGTTACATGGAGGAAAACATTGAAAGCTTAAACAATGCCGATCCGACGCCCATTGCCATGGATTCATTGGTTGAGCCCGATAAGAGAAACTTAAAACGAAGGATTCATAAGACAATAGAACTTGTGACCAGGGATATAGAAGTAGAAAGGCAGTTTAACACGGCAGTTGCCAGGTTTATGGAGCTATTCAATGAGATGAATTCCTACGAGCCTAAGGACGAGACTGATTGGTCCCTCTTGCGCGAGGCTGCAGAAACTCTGGTGGTATGTCTTTCTCCCTTCGTGCCTCACATTTGCGAGGAGCTTTGGGAGATGTTGGGACATAAAGGCATGGTCGCAAAGCAGCCATGGCCCGAGGTTGATCCGGAAGCATTAAAAGAAGACGAGATCACCATAGTTGTACAGATAAATGGAAAGGTTCGCGAAAGGCTTGTCCTTCCTGCCGGGTTGTCCGAGGATGAGATGGTGAGAAGGGTATTTGAGGATCCGAAGGTTCAAAGGAGGATCGAGGGGCTGGAGGTGGTAAAGACCATAGTGGTACCCGACAAGTTGATAAATCTGGTGGTGAAGCGTTAGTGCCTCATTTTGTTGCGGTGGAATTGGGCTCGCCTCACCAACGAAGTGTAGTAGCGCACGTCCTGGAGAAGATAAAGGCCCGTGGTTACGAACTGGCGGGCAAGCTTGACGGATCGATGACATGGGATGAGCTTCTTGCCATGACTTCTACGCAGGGCCTTTTTATGGACCGGTTGGCTTATCTTGTTGACGATGCCGAGGCCTTAGGGCCATTCCCAAGCAAGTTCGAGGGCTGGCTTGAAGGAAAGGGCGCCTTAAACGTGGTTTTGCTTGTATATGGAAACAGGTGCAACGCCTTTCCAAGGAAAATGATGGAGAAGGTGACATTAATCCAGGCCAGGAAGCCGCCTCGCCGCAAAAAAGATCGCATCAAGCAGATCACGGATATGGCGGCGGAAAAAGGCATGACTATGACACAGGAAGCAGCCATTTTGCTCGATGAATGGATCGAAGATCCTGAAGAGATGGCTACTGAGATCGAAAAGCTTCTCTTGGCTGAGAATAAGACCGTAACTTTGGATCTCGTAAAGGAATTGTCAAAGGATGAAGGATCGCGCGCGCTGTTTCGTCTCTTGGATGGCCTGTGTTTTAAAGACGAAAAAGCTGTGATACTTGCTCTAAAGCAAGTACAAAAAGGTGCGGAACTTCTGATGGTCATTGCAGCCATCTACAACAGGCTTCGATTGGCTTCTTTCTTGGCTTCCTTCGGAGAAAAATCCTTGGATGCTTTGGGTGCGAGGTTTTACCAAAGCAAGATGGCTCGAGTGGCGGCGAAACTTTACGATAAAAAAACTCTTTGGAAAGCTGTTGCATCCTTGGCATTGCTGTCGGGAGCAGAAAAAACGGGGATGGGAAGAGGCTGGTTGGGCCTGGAGTTGATCCTTTTGGAGATGATCCGGACCCAACCTCCTTTTTCCCATCAGTCGTTTTCCTGAGTGGGGGGTTTTATCTCGGGTGTTTCCTTGAGGTTGGCAATCAATCTGGCAAGCCTGGCTTTGCGTCGAGCAGCTGTGTTTTTGTGTATGACTCCCTTAATGACTGCTTTATCGATGACGGATTGAGCCTCGTTGAAAAGCTGGACTGCCAGGTCTAAATTTTTCTCCTCGACTGCCGCAGCGACTTTCTTCACGACAGTTTTGGTCCTTGTCTTCCAGGCGCGATTATACATCCTGTCTCTTTCTCCAACGCGTATCCTTTTGGTTGCCGACTTTGTGTTGGGCATCTTTTGTTGTTCACCTCCCCGTCGATCCTATTCAAGCGCTGCTCATTCTACCATGGTTTTATGTCTCAAGGCAACATTTTTGCCCTTGACGATACATTTTATCTAAGGCGCGTTTTTTCTAAAAAGTGTGTGCAAGCTTGGGGGGTTGAAGTATGACTCATATCGATGATGGTGAAAAAGAGGCCAAGGTGTTGGATTTCATAAAAAACTTGACGTCCGCTTGCTTTGTGATTGCCGCCGCAGTGGGAATTTATTTGAGCACAAGGGGATGTCCGTGGGGTCAATTGCTAAGCGCCGTGGGCGTATCAGGGGGCGTTGGAATATTTACGAACATATTGGCAGTCAAGATGCTTTTTCATCAAATGTATATTCCCTTAATTGGCCTAGCTGTTCCGGGAAGCGGTGTCATAGAAAAAAACAGGGAACGTATCCTAAATACCTTTGCCGAAGAGGTGAGAAACAGGCTCCTTACGCCCGAAGCTTTAAGGCAAGCCGTTAGCGACGAGACCCTTTTTCAGTCGGTAAGTCCGATACTTCAAAGAGAGGTAATGCGGCTTTATTTAAGAAAAGACAACCTGAGGGCGTTGCTCAAGGTTCTTGAGGAACCTCTGACCGATTTCTTTGACAGCCCTGGATTTGAGCAAATGGTAAGAGAAAGATTGATTGAGGTCGAGCAATCCCACTTTATTCTCTCCTTGGCCTCCAAGGTGGGCTTGTTTCGAGTGGAGAATTTGACCCGATGGATTGTCTCCCTTGTCAAGGACAGATGGAGGTATTTTTTGCAGGGAGAAGAGGGGCTTAAGGAAATTCAAAGACAAGTAGCTGCTATGCTTTCTAAGATATCATGGGAAGAAGACGAAGTGTTAAATATTTTCAAGGAAATCTTTGAAAGGATTATTCAAAAGGTGCTGACAAAGATAGACCTTGGGGAATTAGCCAAAAGATCCTTAGGTGAGGTGGAAGAAGGAGACGTCGAACTTTACCTAGAGAAGCTGGCACATAGATATCTATTTTGGATCGAAATGTGGGGCGGCATAGTTGGTTCGCTGATAGGCCTATGCATGGGGATTTGGTTCGTCCTTTAAAACCTTTTTTCTTGGATCCCACGAAACAAGGTGTTGCTACCTGAACGCCGCTTATGATATAGTATCCTGGCTCCTTTATTGGTAAAGTTTCGTATAATTTCTTAGTGTCGAGATTGGAGGTGCTGTACGTGCCCAAGAGGACCTTGCAACCACATGTCAGGCCTCGCAAGCGCAAAATGGGGTTTCTGGCTCGTTCCAGTTCTCCAAGTGGCCGACGCATTCTTCGCAACAGGAGGCGCAAAGGACGTCAAAGGTTGACAGTTTAAGGGCGATGTCTTTTGGTTATCCAAAATCAGCCAGGTTGCGTCGCAGGGAAGAGTTTAATTATGTGTTTAGTAAGGGCAAAAAGGCCCGCGGTAAATACGTCAAGATGCTATATGTTACATCTCCTGACGGGGAAACTCGCATCGGCGTTGCTGTTGGAAAAAAACAAGCCAAGTCGTGGGCGCGAAACAGGGGTAGACGCATGCTCAAGGAAGCAGCGAGGCGTCTCCTGCCCTGGTTAAAAGAAGGATATTGGATAGTATTTTTACTCTCAACTTCAGGTTTGGCAAAGGGAGCGCGAGAGATCTATTTTGATATGGCAAGTTTGTGTAAGCAAGAAGGCCTCATGCGGATAGAATGGCCAGGCATCGATTTTACCCCATGGGAGAATAAGGACGAAAAAAATGGGTAAAGCATCTGCTTTATCTGTAAAAATGCTGATAGGCTTGATCAAGTTTTATCAGCATTTCATATCACCCTTGTTGGGGCGGAACTGTCGTTATTACCCGACGTGTTCTCAATACGCCATTGAAGCGGTCGAACGGTGGGGTATAATTCGAGGGGGCTGGTTGGCCGCAAGGAGGTTGTGTCGTTGTGGCCCATGGCAGCCGGGAGGATATGATCCCGTTCCCGGAACAGATCGAGAAACAGGGTAGGTGAAAATATTGGGTTCTTTGTGGCAATTGGGTACTGATTTGCTTTTGGGAGTGCTTAACTTCTTTTATGGTATCAGTCATTCTTATGGAGTAGCTATAATACTTCTAACCATCTTGATAAGAGTGCTGCTGTACCCTCTCTCGCACAAGCAGCTCGTCAGCATGAAGAAAATGCAGCAGATTCAGCCTCGTATTATTACTTTGCAGGAAAAGTATAAAGATGACAAGCAAAAATTAAACCAAGAGATAATGAAGCTTTACAGGGAATACGGGGTTAATCCTGCCGCGGGTTGCTTGCCCTTGTTGGTGCAGTTGCCGATTTTGATCCTTCTTTTTAGGGTGATAATGAACTACGATTTTGGAGATGAGTTTTTCCTCGGCATATCGCTGGAACACTCTCTTTTGGCACTGTTAAGCCAAGCTTTAGGGTCAACGGCCCCTAAGGTCGGCATAACGACAGTCATAAATGCCATTTCTTCAAACCCGGCAGGTCTTTTGAACTTCAGCGTATATGGAGGAACGCTGCTTCTTTGGCTCGGAATAGGCTTTGTTATGTGGTTTCAACAAAGGATAACTGCCGGAGCTGCCGCTAGCGAGCAAGCGGCCTTTATGGGTTGGTTCATGCCTCTGTTTATGATGTTTATATGCCTCAATCTTCCCGGAGGCGTCATGCTCTATTGGGGAGTATCTTCCTTGATAGGCGTGGTGCAGCAGATATGGGTGCAACGTAAAACTTCTGATGAGGCGACCAACAAACCCGTCTTGTACAAGGAGAAACCGCGATCGGCCGAAAAATCGAAGGACATTTAAAGAAAGGTGGGGCGATTATCCCTTGAGCAAAAAGGAAGTTATTGTCGTTGAGGCTTCTTCGCTAGAGGAAGCGAAAATGATTGCTGCGCAGGAGTGGGGAATAAGCCCAAGCGATGTGATCGTTAACTTGTTGGAGGAGGAAAAAAAACTTTTTGGCATTTTGGGCAAGCGCTTGAAGGTAGAAGCCAGGCCCGCATGTTCTCTGGGTTTGCTAAGGGCAAGAGAAATATTATCAGAGTTGTTGGAAAAGATGGATTTAAATGTGTCTTTGTCCCTGAAGGATGACCACACGATAAATATAAGCGGCGACGATGTGGGCATCGCCATCGGAAGATATGGTGAAACCTTGATGGCCTTGGAACGCTTAGTTAACCTCATGCTCAATCGAAGCGTTGGAGTAAATTTTAGAGTGCGCTTGGATAGCAATGGCTATCGCGATAGGCGGGAAGAAAGCATCAGGCGGATAGCTGCATCCGCTGCGAAAAAGGCAATTAGCAAAAATAAACCCGTAGGGCTTCAACCCATGTCAAACTGGGAGCGAAGGATCGTTCATATGACGTTGCAGTCAATGGATGGCGTAGAAACGCGTTCGGTGGGGCAAGAACCCCGCAGACGTGTGTTAGTTTGTCCGAAGCCAACTGCGAAGGTTAGAAAAGAAGGCGCCAGAAGAGATTAAAGCAGAATTTAACAGAGCAAGAGGTGCTTGCGTCGCTTTAGTTGTGATGTTAATATTGACACATACCCTCGACTAGGTGGTTCGGTTAACGTCCTTCTTGGTCAAGGGATTTTTTTGACGAGGTGATTGTGTGATGGAAGAGTGGAAGCAGAAGATTATTGATGAGTACAGGATTCATAGCGCCGACACGGGTTCGCCCGAAGTGCAGGTAGCTATTCTTACTTATCGCATTCGCTACCTGACGGAGCATTTGAAGGTCCATAAAAAGGACTTTCACTCAAGAAGAGGACTCCTCAAAATGGTAGGAAAAAGAAGAAAGCTCCTTAAATATTTACAGGAGAAAGATTTTAACAGGTACAAAACCTTAATCGAAAAATTAGGACTGCGTCGTTAAAGATGGAGAATTTGATGGAAAATTTAATGAGGGAAAATTGCATGCGTTTTGAGATAGAGGTAGGAGGGGCTGCGCTCGCCTTTTCGACGGGGTATCTTGCCAAACAGGCTAACGGTGCTGTTTATGCTCGTCACGGCGATACGGCCGTTTTGGTTACATCGTGCATGGAAGATACGCCACGGGAAGATGTGGACTTTTTCCCGCTGCTCGTGGATTACGAAGAGCGTTTCTACGCTGCCGGAAAGATACCGGGTGGTTTTATAAAGCGGGAGGGAAAGCCATCCGATGCGGCCATCCTTAGCGCCAGGCTCATAGACAGGTCAATAAGATCGCTATTTCCTGAACACATGAAAAATGACGTTCACGTTGTCGCCACAGTATTATCGGTGGATCAGGCTAACCCCCCCGATATTTTGGCCATAAACGCAGCTTCGATAGCACTCGTCATTTCTGACATCCCTTGGAATGGTCCGGTTGGGGCGGTTCGCATTGGATATATAGACGGGCGTCTAGCTGTAAACCCACAGGAAGAAGACATGCAAAGAAGCGAGCTCGACCTGGTGGTGGCCGGCCACAAGGAAGGAATTACCATGGTCGAAGGCGGCGCCAACGAGGTCTCGGAAGAGGTCTTGATCGATGCTCTGGAGTTGGCTCAACAGGAAATTAAGCGCTTTGTGGATTTTCAATTAAAAATAAAAGAAGAGGTCGGAAAAGCCAAGTACGAATTGCCCGATCCGTTAAAAGTGCAGGAAATAGAGGAATTCGTAGAGACAAAGCTTTATGGTGAAATATACGAAGCCGTTAAAATACATGCCAAGAAAGAGCGTAGCAATGCCATTAAGGCCATAGAAGAAAAAGCATGGGAGGAGTTTAAGGAGACCTACCCTGAATACGAGGGTTACATCTCTGAAGTCGTGACGAAATTCGTCAAAAAGGCAATGCGGTCTCTCATACTGGACGAAGGAATGAGGGCAGATGGTAGGGCCATGGACGAACTCAGGTCCATCACGTGTGAAGTTAGCTTTTTGCCCAGAGTTCATGGCTCTGCGGTGTTTACCAGAGGCGAAACGCAGGCTTTGGTGGCTGCGACGCTTGGAATGTTTGGCGAGGACGAACAGATATTAGACGGGCTCAAACTGGATGAACCGCCAAAGCGCTTCATGTTGCACTATAATTTTCCGCCCTTCTCCGTGGGGGAGGTTAGGCCCATGCGTGGGCCCGGCAGGCGCGAGATCGGACATGGAGCTCTTGCCGAGAGAGCGGTGAAACCTCTAATTCCGTCTGAATCCGAGTTTCCTTACATAATAAGAGTTGTATCCGATATTTTGGAGTCCAACGGCTCAAGTTCCATGGCCAGTGTTTGTGGAGCTTCCATGTCCCTCATGGATGCCGGTGTTCCAATCAAAAAAAGCGTAGCCGGCATTGCCATGGGGTTGATAAAAGAAGGAGAAAAATGTGCCATCTTGACCGATATTCAGGGACTTGAGGATCATTACGGCGATATGGACTTTAAGGTGGCTGGAACCTGCGATGGCGTTACGGCGCTTCAGATGGATAATAAGGCGGGCGGGATTACCAGGGAGATATTGGTCCAAGCCTTAGGACAAGCCAAAAGAGGAAGACTTCAAATTTTGGAGATAATGGACAGTGTCATCGAGCGGCCAAGAGATGAGCTGTCTGAATATGCCCCGCGCATATATACGATGAACATTGATCCCGAAAAGATCAGAGACGTCATAGGGCCAGGCGGCAAGACGATCAGAAGTATCGTCCAAAAAACGGGCGTCAAGATCGATATTGAAGACGAGGGCATTGCATACATTGCTGCTTCATCCGAAGCTGCAGCAAATGAGGCCATGTCCATAATTAAGTCCTTGACGAAGGAAGTTGAGCCCGGAGAGGTGTACATCGGCAAGGTGACGAGGTTGGTGAACTTCGGGGCCTTCGTCGAATTGCTTCCGGGTAAAGAAGGACTGCTTCACATAAGCGAGGTCAGCTCCGCTCATGTGCCGAAGATTGAGGACTTTTTCAAGGTGGGTGACCCTGTTTTGGTGGTGGTCAAGGAGATCGACGAGCTCGGTCGAGTAAATTTGAGCAGGAGAAAGATCTTGGAAAGGCCGGACGATTTCCCCTTGAGCCCCGAGATGTTAGCCTTTTTAGAGGAAGAAAAAAAGAGGGATTCTTCTTTGAACAAGAATTTGCCAAAGAAGAGGGAGACAGAAAGAGGCCGTCGCCCCAGACCGAAAAGGGAGTAACCATGAAAGTTAATCAAGTAAAGGTGAAAATCCTCAGAAAGGGCAATGCCTTAGAATTCGACATTCCTGCTTATATGACTCCTTCATCTTCCGGTGTTGACTTGAGGGCAGCCGAGGGAAAACGTCTCGAGCCCGGTTGTTGGGCTGTTGTGGGGACAGGGCTTTACCTTGAAATTCCTTCTGGCTTCGAGGCCCAGATAAGACCTCGCAGCGGTCTTGCCTTAAAACACGGCGTAACCGTATTGAACGCTCCCGGTACCATCGATGCCGACTACAGAGGAGAGGTAGGCGTGATCTTGATAAACTTGGGCAAAAAACCCTTCGAGGTCAAGATAGGCGATCGTATCGCGCAATTGGTGGTCTCGGCCGTTTCGAGGGCCGAATTCGAAGAAGTGCACGATCTAAGCGAAACGAGTCGAGGTGCCGGAGGTTTTGGCAGTACGGGTCTTAAATAAGAAGGTCAACCCTTGTAAATTGTTAGGGAGATCAAAACACTTTGAGAAAGACTTCTAACAAGGTTCTTTTGGCCCTTTTTAACATAATAGGTGATATAGAAGGAAAAGCCTTTTTGGATCTTTTTTCAGGCAGCGGGCAAATTGCTGAAGAGGCGTGGAAAAGGGGCGCAAGGCCTGTCGTGGCAGTCGAAAGCGACCGCATGTTATGTACCGAACTGCGAAGATTGGCTGAGGACAAAGAGAGCTTTGAGGTTTTCTGCATGGACGTGAGGCGAGCCTTGCCGAGCCTTTCAAAGCGAGGATATAAATTTTCTTTAATCTTTGCCGACCCACCTTACGAACATGGTTGGATAAAAAGGCTGTTGTTGCTTTTAGCCAAATATGAAGCTCTTTTGATGCACGATGCGTTGTTGGTGTTTGAGCGATCAAGGAGGGAAAAATTGCCCTTGCATTGCAAGGCCTGGAAGCTGCTTAAGGAAAGATCTTATGGAGATACGGTATTGTCCTTATTTAAGTTGGATGTAGGACGCCGAGCGGAGGTGGAATAGTCTTGCTCAAAGCCGTTTATCCCGGTTCTTTTGATCCCATCACCAACGGACACTTATATGTCGCTGAAAGGGCGGCCGCTTTGTTTGACGAGTTAATATTGGCCGTATTGATCAATCCTCAAAAGAGATCTACATTTACCGTTGAAGAGAGAAAAACCATGGCTCGTGAAGCTTTGAGCCATGTTACCAACGTTAGGGTTAAAAGCTTTGAAGGCCTTTTGGTGGATTTTATGAGGCGGGAACGTTGTCGTGTTATTGTGAGGGGAATGAGGGCGTTGTCCGATTTTGAATACGAATTCCAGATGGCCCTCATGAACCGTGAGCTGGCACCCGAGATTGAGACAATATTCATCGTGACGGATGCTCAATATTCCTACCTTTCAAGCAGTGCCGTAAAGGAGGTCTTTCAGTTCGGAGGCTCAATCCAGGGAATGGTACCTCCAGGGGTGTACAGGAGGCTAAGGGAAAGGTTTCCCCCAAAAGATCTCATGTGACGACGGGCTTTTGGCGGATTTCCTTTCTTCTTTGAGGATTTGAACAAAGCATTTCCCAAAGTTCCGAGGCCCTATACTCTAAAGCCATTATGGTTTCGCCGTAAGGTGACGGTAGGGTTTTGAATCTACTCAAGACCGGGAGTTTAGCTTCGGTTTTCATTTTTTTTAGAAGCCTACGCCCTTTATCGTCGAAGCCTAAAATTCGAATGTAGGGGACTGATAGCCTTTGAACCGCCTTGTTGGTCCAGTGATCATAGGAAAGCAGAATATGCATTAAGTGGCGTTGTACCCGAGACTTTGGATATCTTTTGGTAGCTATCATGTCGATCAGTTCTTGCCAGCTATGTGCCTCCTTGACGGCCTTAATGATCCTATTTTCGATGCCCTCACTAACTTCCGCATAATTTGCGAGCTTGCCCGGCGAGTCCCTCAGGCAGGAGGTCACCACTACCTTAAATAGCAAGTCGTCGTTTATGGCGCATCTTCCTTCTTTCGTGGCCTTTTTCAAGATCGAAAAGGTCTCATTGGGAACGAAAGGAAGGATCTCTTCGATGCCTTTTGCTCTGATCGCTTCCCTTATCGCTGTCGCGCTTGCTATATCTGACAACGCCTCGTCCAGATATCCTTTGCCTATCCTTTTTACGGGTACGGGAATCAAGGGATACTTTTTTTGGGCGATCCTCATCATATAACCTACGGCCAAGATGTTGTTCGAGCATGAAAGCAGCCCTCCTGCGCCCGGTATAAGTTCGTCCAAGGCTCGCGAGCGAGCTTCTGCGAAGGAGTAGCCCTTATTTAGGTAATTACGAAGTTTTTTCTTGAAAGAAAGGGGTTCCTCGATTAATATATCGATGGTTCCTTTAAGTGAATGGAAGGACGTTTCTTCCATTCCAAAGGAGATATGCGTGACCATGCCCGTGCCGGCAAGCAGATCGACTCCGGCAGAACAAAAGATGCCCGCGTTGTGGCATGAGAAGGCCGAGGGAATTTCTATTACCAGGTTTGCGCCCTGCGTCAAAGCCATCTTTGCGCGCTCCCATTTGTCCACTATTGAGGGTTTTCCTCTCTGGACAAAATTGGACGAGAGTGAAACGACGATGCAGCTTGCCTTCGTGATCTCCAGGGCTTTGTTTATGTGGTAGAGATGTCCATTATGGAAGGGGTTGTATTCGGCTATTATCCCTAAAACGGTTTCTTTCATCGAATCGACCTCTTTATCATTAATAATTTTTTAGGGGGGTTCTGTAAAGTGAAAATTTTGGTGCTTAATTGCGGTAGTTCTTCGCTGAAATATCAGTTATTCGATATGCCTAAAGAGATGGTGACGGCAAAGGGCTTGGTCGAACGGATTGGCATCGAGGGCTCGAGGATCAAGCACACTAAAGTGGGATCAAATGCCGTTGTAAAGGACGTCGATATCGCAAATCACAAAGTTGCCCTTAAATACGTCGTTGATCTACTTTTAGACGAGAACAATGGAGTCTTAGAAAATTTGAGCGAATTGGCCGCGGCGGGACATCGGGTCGTTCACGGCGGAGAAAAGTTCGCTTCTTCAGTGGTCATAGATGTCGAGGTAATTGAAGCCATAGAAGAATGCGTTCCCCTTGCCCCCTTACATAATCCGGCGAACCTCATGGGCATAAGGGCGATGAAAGAACTTCTCCCTGATTTGCCGCAGATTGCCGTCTTCGATACCGCCTTTCACCAGACAATGCCGCCCAAGGCTTACGTATATGGCCTCCCCTATCGATATTATACGACCTATAAGGGGCGTAGATACGGATTTCACGGCACTAGCCATTATTATGTAGCTTATAGGGCTGCACAGTTGTTGGCAAAGCCCATAGAAGACCTCAAGATCGTTACCTGTCATTTAGGAAACGGAAGCTCGATAACGGCTGTTGACGGGGGCGTTTCTATCGATACTTCCCTAGGTTTTGGCACTGTTCCAGGCGTCTTAATGGGCACCAGGAGTGGCAGTGTTGATCCGACGCTCATACTCCATATTATGGAACAGGAAGGGTTAAATCCTGCCCAGATGAGCCACGTTTTGCATAAGGAAAGCGGCTTTTGGGGCTTAACTGGCATAAGCAGCGATCTGCGTGATATAGAGGAAGCCATGGAGAAGGGAAATGAACGGGCTACCTTGGTCGTAGAGATATTAGCTTATGGCATTGCAAAGTTCATCGGTGCTTATGCGGCGGCGATGAAGGGATTGGATGCGATCGTATTTACTGCAGGAATAGGGGAAAATAGCGCCCTTATAAGAAATAAGGTCTGTGATTATCTTGGCTTTTTGGGAGTGCATTGCGATCCAGGTAAAAACGATGAGATGACGGGTGGCAAAGAAGGAGATATCAGTAAAGATGATTCGTCCGTGAAGGTGCTGGTCGTTCCGACCAACGAAGAGCTGGTGATCGCCAGAGACACTTATCAGTTGGTCAGCCAAAGTTAGCTTAGGGTAACATATAAATTTTTCTTAGGGGGCAAGGTATTTTGTATCATAGGTTCGATTTGCATTACCTCTTGAACCTTGAAGAAGTGAAAAAAGAAGAAATTTACAACGCCTCTGGTTCGTTCAGGCGTCCTGATGGCGTTGTCGATTACTGGGGACAGGAATATCTTCTGAAATTTCCTTTAGATTTCGAGATATGTGCCTATTGGGCCAATGAGGACCTAAAGCTCGATATGGGCCTTTCTTTTAAGGTTGAGATTGCCTGTGCAAGGTGTCTTAAGCCTGTTTTGCTCGATATTTCGGGACAATACAATTACATCTATACTTTGCGACCTCCGAGCCTCGAGTCCGATCATCAGTTGTCGAAAGAAGAGATGTCCATGGTCCATATGGATTTTTGGCCCACTAGTCTTGACTTAGCACCTCAATTATGGGAAAGTATTATCTTGTCTTTGCCGTCGATTGCTTTGTGCTCGCCGAATTGTCGGGGTTTGTGTCCCCATTGCGGCAGGGACTTAAACGAGGAATCCTGTAGTTGTGCTTCCATGGAGGTCGATCCTCGCTTGGAAGTGTTAAAGAAAGCGATGGCGATGCTAGGCGATTCGGAAAGGGGGAAGAAAAGTCATGGCCGTTCCAAAAAGAAGGGTCTCTCACGCAAGGGCCGCTAGGCGACATGCTCAGTGGATTAAAAGATTAAAAGGGTCCGAGCTCACTACATGTCCTCATTGCTCTGAAGTTGTGATGACTTATAGGGCATGCCCCGAATGTGGGTACTATCGAGGTCGTCCTGTAGGAAGACTTGCCGGAAAAGAAGAAAAGTAAGAGCCTATTGCTGACAAACTAACAGGGGAAAACTAGTTTTCCCCTGTTAGTTTGTTTTTAAGTGATTTTCAATGATACTTTGGGGAAAAGTTGATAAGTTTTTACATGGTTTTTTTGAGTATGTCTTGACCGCTTCGAAAGGTTGGCATATACTTGCCGATAATACCTGTTATTAAGACCAGGTGATAATATTTGGAGGTTGATTATGTGTCAACTTCGAATAATAGGAAGCGTCGACATCAAAAGATGCTGAAGCTCTTAGGTGAGAATCCCCTGCTTACCGATGAAGACTTGGCGAAGGCCTTGAGCGTGTCTTTGAGCACCATTCGGTTGGATAGGACTCTTCTGGGGATACCTGAGCTTAGAGAGAGAATGAGAAGGATGGCCGAAGAGGCAACCAGTCACCTGCGCTCCCTGAGATACGAGGAAGTTGTGGGAGAACTGCTTGAGCTTCAGCCGAACAAATGGGCTTTGTCAGTGCTTAAAACCGCTAAGGATATGGCGTTTCGTCATACCGATCTTGTTGCAGACCACCACATTTATGCTCAAGCAACGTCCTTAGCTGTAGCCGTGATAGAAGCTGATTACGTCATCACTGCCTCTGCACACATTAGGTATAAGATCCCTGCACACGTGGGAGATGTATTAGTGGCAAGAGCCAAGGTTGGCACGCACAAACAGAACAAATATGTTGTGAGCGTCAGGACTGAAGTAGAAGGCAAAGAAATTTTTGTTGGCAGATTTATAGTTGTTGCCCTTGAAAGTTTTCCCTAAAAGAGGGTAAAAAGAAACCTAGTGCGGAGAGTACAGCTGATAGAGGTGAATTGCTTTGATCTTAGCTTTGGATGCCATGGGAGGAGATTTCGCTCCCGGTGAGATATGCCTGGGGGCCATGGTAGCTTGCTCTAAGTATCCCGATCTGGAAGTGATCCTGGTCGGAAATGGCAGTCTTATAGAAAAGGCAATAGAGGGCGCGGAGCCCTTTGTTTCAAAAAGAATTCATATAGTGCATACTGACGAATATATAGCCATGAACGAATCCCCAATGGTTGCTTTTAGGAAAAAGAAAAAAGCGAGCATCAGGATGGCCATGGAGATGGTAAAGAGCGGTGATGCGCAGGGATGCATATCAGCGGGAAACACGGGAGCCGTCGTGGCGGGAGGCGTTTTGATCCTGGGCCGGATACCGGGCATAGATAGGCCCGGATTGGGCGTGCCCATACCCCTTCCCAACAGGATTACGCTTCTTATCGATGTAGGTGCTACTATCCGGTGCAAACCCATCAATTTATACCAGTTTGCCATTATGGGCGAGATCTATATGAGAAATACCTTGGGCGTGAAGTCTCCCGGCGTTGCCTTGCTTTCCAACGGTGAGGAAGAAATCAAAGGAGACGAGGTTGTGTGTGAGGCAAGAAATATGCTTGCCAAAGCGGACATTGACTTTATGGGATACATCGAAGGAAAAGATATACCCCTTGGCGTGGCGGATGTGGTCGTCTGCGATGGATTCACCGGAAACGTCCTGCTCAAGTTCGTGGAAGGCATTGGTGACGCACTTTATAAGCTTTTAAAGGATGAGATGGAACAAAGAATCCTGCCCAAAGTTGGGTTTCTCTTTTTTCTGCCCATGCTTAAGGAACTTTGGGGGCGGTTCGACTACGAAAAGTACGGAGGGACACCCCTCCTTGGAGTAAATGGAGTGGTCATAAAGGCACATGGAAGGTCGAAGGCCAAAGCAATCGATAGTGCTTTAAAAGTTGCCAGGGATTTCGTAGTGCATCGTGGCGTCGATTTGATCAGAGATGGCTTAGATCGAGGAGGGATGTAATGTGACTATTTTTAAGGGAAGGCCGGTGTCCCTTTTGGGTAGCGGTATTTACGTTCCCGAAAAAGTTCTAACTAACTACGATCTCGAAAAGATGGTTGATACTAGCGATGAGTGGATTCGCACTCGCACTGGCATAGTTGAACGAAGGATCGCTGCAGAAGATCAGGTTACGAGCGACCTGGCTTATTTAGCCGCTGTTGAGGCCTTAAAGTCGGCTTCCACGAGCCCTGAGGAAATTGACATGGTCATTGTGGCCACCAATACGCCCGATACCATATTTCCTTCTGTGGCTGCCAAAGTGCAGGGGAGGTTGGTGGCAGTGAATGCCGGGGCGAGCGATATACAATCGGGTTGTACTAGCAGCGTTTACGCCCTATCTTTTGCGGCAGCGGGCATCGCGTCATCTGTTTGGGACAAGGTCCTGGTGATCGGAGCTGAAGTTTTGACCAAGCTGCTCAATTGGGAAGACAGGGCTACTTGCGTCTTGTTTGGCGATGGCGCGGGCGCGATGGTTTTGGGGGTAAGCCCTGACGGCAAGAACAAGGTAATATCCACTTCTCTTAAAAGCGATGGCACTAAAAGCGACCTGATCATTCTTCCGGGGGGCTTGGTAGAGTGCCCGGCCTCGGTGGAGATGATCCAAAAGAAACTTCATACCATCCACATGAAGGGAAGTGAAGTTTTTAAATTCGTAAACAAAGTATTGCCTCTTTTTCTCGAGCAGTTTTGCGAGGAATCGAATCTTTCGCTTAATGATATAACTTGGTGGATTTTCCATCAAGCAAACTATAGGATTATAGAAAGTGTTTTAAGACGGCTGGATGTTCCTGTGGAAAGGGCAATACTGAACATAGATAAATATGGAAATACCTCAGCAGCTTCAGTCTTTTTGGCATTTCACGAAGCGTTGGTTGATGGAAAGGTGAAAAAGGGCGACAAGGTCATTTTCGTGAGCTTTGGATCAGGGATGACTTATGGAGCTACTTTGATGGAGATATGAGGTGGTTGGCCATGTTGAAGAGGACTAGAATTCAAGATTTACTTGGTATAGAGTATCCTATAACGCAGGGAGGAATGGCGTGGGTGGCAAACGCCAACCTGGCTGCTGCCGTCAGCAACGGCGGCGGTCTAGGAGTTGTAGCGGCCGGGAGCATGCCTCCGGAGCTTTTGGATGCCGAGATAAAACGGGTCAGGAAGATGACGAACAAACCCTTTGCCGTAAACATAATGTTGATGTCTCCTACGGCAGAGGCAGCGATAGAGGTGGTTGCCGAAAATCGCGTTCCCATCGTGACTACCGGAGCCGGCAGTCCGGGGAAGGTGATAGAAAGGCTAAAACCATTAGGAACCATCATAATTCCGGTCATAGCATCCGTTGCTCATGCAAGAAGGGTTGAAAGACAGGGAGCTGACGCCGTCATTGCTGAGGGCATGGAGGCAGGCGGACACATAGGAGAGATTACCACCATGGTCTTGGTGCCACAAGTCGTTGATGCCGTTGATATACCAGTCATAGCAGCCGGAGGAGTAGCGGACGGAAGAGGTGTCATTGCCGCCTTCGCGCTTGGAGCTGAGGGTGTACAGGTTGGTACGCGTTTTGTTTGTGCTACTGAAAGTCCGGCGCACGAAACTTATAAAGAGGCCATTATTAAAGCCACAGATAGATCCACGGTCATAACGGGTCGAACGACGGGTCATCCCGTGAGGTGCATAAAGAACAAGCTTACGAAGAAATTCGATGAACTTGAGAGCAAAGGCGCTTCCCTAGAGGAGCTTGAGGCGTTAGGGACCGGCAGGCTAAGAGCAGCAGTTATCGATGGTGACATTGAATGGGGATCTGTCATGGCTGGTCAATCGGCCGGAATGGTCAAAAAAATTCAGCCTGCAGCCGAAATAATAAGGGAACTTTTTAGCGATGCCGAAAGAATCCTCCGCGAAATGCAGTCTTATTTATTAAATGAACGTGACGAATAGAGGTGAAGTCAATTGGCCTATGCGTTTGTTTTCCCCGGTCAAGGAGTTCAAGAAGTAGGCATGGGAAAGGACTTCTATGGCGAATTCTCCGTTTCAAGGGAGATATTCTTGCGTGCCGACGAAGCCCTTGGGTTTCCTTTGAGCAAGGTTGTTTTTGAGGGACCCGAGGATGAGTTGACGAAGACGGAGTACGCTCAACCCGCTATTCTGACCGTCTCAATCGCTGCCTTTGAAGCGCTAAAAGCGATATCCGAAGATTTAAGCCCTTCATTTGTGGCAGGTCACAGCCTTGGGGAGTATACGGCCCTTGTGGCTTCTGAGGCGTTGGAGCTCGAAGACGGAGTCAGGCTAGTTAACATCCGCGGGAAGCTGATGCAGCAGGCCGTTCCTCTGGGCGTTGGTGCCATGGCAGCCATTATTGGTTTGAATAAAGAGATTGTGGAAGAGCTGTGTCAGTTTGTATCGACGGCTGAATGTCTTTGTGAACCGGTGAATTACAATTCGCCACAACAGATTGTGGTCTCGGGTCATGCCGAAGCGGTAAAGCGCGTTGCGGAGCTTGCAAAAGAAAGAGGTGCAAGAAGAGCCTTGATGCTCAACGTGAGCGCCCCTTTTCATTCTCCTTTGATGCGACCGGTTGCGGAAGGCCTGGCTGAGGCTTTTAAGAGTTGTGAGTGGCGAAGGCCAAAATGGCCCGTAGTGGCAAACGTAAATGCCAAGCCTCTTGAGAGCATTGAGGAAATACAGGATGCCTTACTTCTTCAAAGTTATAATCCGGTGTTGTGGACTCAATCGGTTGATTTCATGAAAACAGCGGGCGTTGACGCCTTTCTTGAGATCGGGCCTGGAAACGTGCTGGCTGGATTGATTAAAAAAATTGCCAAAGACGTAAAGGTTTATTCTTTAGATTGTTCCGATAAATTAAAAGAAGCCCTTGATTTTATAGGGGGTGCTAAAGTAGAATGACTTCGGTTTCTAGGGTGGTCTTGGTTACAGGTGCTAGCAGGGGCATAGGTCGTGCCATTGCCCTTAAGATGGGAAGCTTGGGTCACACTGTAGCTTTAAATTGCAGGGCCTCAGTAGAGCAGGCCGAAGAAGTTGCTGCCGAGATCAAGAGGCTTGGCTCTGAGGCTGATGTATTTGTTGCTGACGTCGGAAATGCAGAAGATGTTAAAAATATGTTTGACGCGATAAGAAACAAATTAGGTCCCCTTTCCGTTTTGGTGAACAATGCTGGCGTGGTCAGAGACAACATCTTGCTGAGGATGAAGGACGATGAATGGGAAAGCGTTTTAAAATCTGATCTTACATCTGCTTTTTATTGTACGCGGGAAGCAATTCGCGATATGACGAGGGCTAAATGGGGAAGGGTTATATGCATCAGTTCCGTCGTTGGTCTAATTGGAAATGCGGGGCAATCCAATTATTCGGCAGCAAAAGCCGGCCTTATAGGGTTTGCTAAAAGCGTTGCCAGGGAATACGGGGCCAAAGGAATAACGGCCAATGTTGTAGCGCCTGGTTTTATAGAGACCGATATGACCAGGCAGTTGGGTGACCGATACAGAGAAGAATTCCTGCGCCAGGTACCTCTAAAGCGTGCCGGCAAGCCGGAGGATGTTGCAAACCTGGTGGCTTTTTTAGCGTCAGACGAAGCAGACTACATCACCGGTCAGGTAATAGCGGTAGACGGCGGAATGGTAATGCAGTAATTTTTTGGAAGGAGGTGAAGCTACAATGCGAATGGAGGAAATAAAAGACAAACTTAAACAGATAGTCATTGACAGGTTGGACGTCGATGAGGATCAGATCAACCCGGATGCCTCATTTGTCGAGGACTTGGGTGCCGATTCGCTCGATATAGTTGAGCTGATCATGGGCATCGAGGAAGAGTTCGACATTGAGATCCCCGACGAAGACGCTGAAAAACTTACAACCGTTGGAGGAGCATTGGAGTATATTAAGTCCAAACTTGGCGTGGAAGAATAGGGGGCTCTTGTAGGGGGGAATTTCCCCCCTTTTTAAGGGCCTTTACTCCACTAAATTGAAGGAGTGAACATTTTGAGAAGAGTGGTGATAACAGGAATTGGCGTCGTTAGCCCCATCGGACTTGGCAAAGAAGAGTATTGGAAGGCCTTGGAAGATGGGAAAAACGGAGTAGGGCTTGTTACGCTTTTCGATGCCTCTGATTTTCCGGTGAGGATTGCTGCTGAGGTTAAAGATTTTGAACCAGAGCAATGGCTGGACAAAAAGGAAATACGAAGGACAGACAGGGTCATTCATCTCGCTGTTGCTGCATCTGATATGGCCGTCGAAGATGGCGCATTGGATTTAAATGAGGAAGATCCGACCAGAGTAGGGGTCTATTTGGGAAGCGGCGAAGGTGGAATAGGCACTAGCTTCCAAAGTATTAAAACGTTGTTAGAAAAAGGCCCGAATAAAGTAAGCCCCTTTTTCATTCCCATGATGATAAGCAACATGTCCGCGGCTTATGTCGCCATTAGGCATAATGCTAAAGGCCCGAGCCTTTGTGCTGTCACCGCTTGTGCTACAGCAACCCATACCGTAGGAGAAGCGATGTATGCTATAAAGCGCGGAGAAGCCGATGTGATTTTGGCGGGCGGCTCCGAAGCCGCAATTACACCCGTCGGAGTGGCGGGTTTTGCTGCCATGAAGGCCCTTTCGTCCAGGAACGAAGACCCCGAACATGCCTCTCGCCCATTTGATGTGGATCGCGATGGCTTTGTTTTGGGGGAGGGCGCCGGTGTACTTTTGCTTGAAGAACTTGAACATGCAAAAAAAAGGAACGCAAAAATATATGCCGAACTTGTAGGTTACGGAAACACTACGGACGCCTATCATATAACAGCGCCGGATCCGGAAGGAGTCGGAGCTATAAGAGCCATGAAAATGGCTATTACCATGGCCGGTTGGGACTTTGCCGACGTGGAGTTAATTAACGCTCACGGCACATCTACGCCTTTAAATGACATCATGGAAGCCAAGGCCATCAGGTCTCTTTTTGGGCAACATACCGATAACATATTAGTTCATTCTACCAAGTCTATGATAGGACATGGCTTGGGGGCCGCCGGTGTTTTAGAGCTGATAGCCTTGCTTTTGGCTTTCGAAAGAGGTGTCGTTCACCCCACCATTAACCTTGAAAGACTGGACGAGGAATGTCCTATCAGGGTAGTAGACAGTTCCCCGGTTTATAAAAAGATCAATCGCGCTATTTCTAATAGCTTCGGCTTTGGGGGACATAACGCGGTTTTGGCTTTGCAACGTTATGAGAGCTAGAAAAACGATTAAAATTTGGTCGGGTGTCTTGAAGAACCTTACGCTTTTTTCCGGCTTAAACAATAGGGCAATCGAAGGGGGAGACCCAGTTTTGAGCGAGCATGCAAAGGGGTCTTCCCTTTATATTTTATTAAGTCGGGATATTTCTGCTTAAATTTTATGCAACCGGTTGCATAAAATTTAAGCTTTTGATATACTCTTTTAAGATCGCCATTTGGCTTTTTGCGGAGAGATCGATTTCTATGATATCGAGGGAAAATATTAAAACAAAGATCTGCAAAAAAGGCATGCAAAAAGTTAACGTAGCTTCCATGAGGCTATCCTCATGGAAGCTTTTTTTAATGAAAGGGGGGTAGCAAAATGAAAGTTAAGGCAATTGTGATGGACGAGCAGGAAATGGATCTTACGATAAGAAGGATAGCTCATGAAATTTTAGAGAAGCTTCGTGGTGCAAAAGGGGCTGTATTGATAGGCATCCAAAGAAGGGGGGTTCACCTTTCGCATAGGATAAGAGATGTGCTTAAATCATCAGGTTACGGCGAATTGCCGTGCGGGGAACTAGATATAACCTTTTACAGGGATGACCTTTCATTAATGGCCGATCATCCTATGGTCCACAGCACTTCGATTCCTGTCGATATAACGGGAAAGGATATTGTCTTAGTAGATGACGTGTTGTTTACGGGTAGGACTGTTAGAGCGGCCTTGGATGCATTGATGGATATGGGTAGGCCAAGGAGGGTTTTGTTGGCGGTTTTGATAGACCGTGGTCATAGGGAACTTCCCATACATCCCGATATAGTGGGAAGGGTTGTTCCCACGTCCAGGGACGAATCGATCGAGGTCTTTGTCAAGGAACTTGACGGCAAAGACGAGATTGTCATCGTGGCCAAGGAATAGAGAGGAGGCGTTTGATGTGGCGTGGAAACATCGACATCTCGTTGACGTGGATGTCTTTAGCGACGATGACTTTTATACTGTCTTAGAGGAAGCTCGTCACATGGAAGAGGTCATGGAAAGGCCTTTAAAAAAGGTCCCTGCATTAAGAGGGAAGGTCATAGCAAATTTGTTTTTCGAACCATCCACCAGAACCCGAACCTCCTTTGAGTTGGCAGAAAAATACTTGAGCGCTGATGTGATAAACTGGTCATCTTCTGGTTCTAGCACTGCGAAAGGAGAGAGCTTGCAAGATACGGCCAAGACAATTGAAGCGATGGGAGTGGACGCCGTCGTCATTCGAAATCGGGAGGTTGGCACGCCTGAGTATCTCATAAAAAAACTCAACGGAGCATGTGTCATAAATGCAGGAGATGGTGCAAGAGCTCATCCCACGCAGGCATTGCTAGATCTTTATACGGCTTGGAAGCACTTCGGCTCTTTAAAGGGACGCAAAATGGTGATAGTGGGCGACGTGCTTCACAGCAGGGTAGCACGTAGCAATATTCATGCCTTCTCAAAAGTTGGCGTGCATGTGGTGGTATCTGGTCCCAGGTCTCTCATACCGCTTCACGTCTTTGATCTAGCCGAGTATGAACCTGATACTAAAAAGGCCGCAAGTGGTGCAGATATCGTTTATGCTTTGAGGATTCAGCGTGAAAGGCAGGAAGAAGGATTGTTCCCAAGCATCGATGAATATCACAGCCGATGGGGAATAACTGCGAGTGTTCTTTCCTGTGCGAATAAGCAAGCGATTGTAATGCACCCCGGTCCCATGAACAGGGGCGTTGAGATAGAAAGTTTCATTGCCGACGGAGACAGATGCTTGGTGCTGAATCAGGTTAAAAGCGGTGTAGCCGTGAGGATGGCCCTGCTTTTTTTATACTTGACTGGAGGTGCTGGCAGATGATCTGGTTGTGCAATGCCACGTTGTACGACGGAAAGGACTTGAGGGATGGAAAATGGGACATCTGCGTAGAAAGCGGCAAGGTAGTCGAAATAACTCCTTCGAGGGGAAAAAAATCGAATTTTCAGGACGATATTTATGATTTAGAGGGACACATTGTCTGTCCGGGCTTCATAGATCTTCATGTCCATTTAAGGGACCCAGGTCAAACGTGGAGAGAAGACATAGATAGCGGTTCTCTGGCAGCAGCTGCAGGTGGGTTTACCCACGTAGTTGCTATGCCAAACACCACTCCTCCTATTGATGACCCTTCAGGCGTGCGCTACGTGCGCGAGAAGGGCAGAAAGGCCAAAGGGGCAATTGTGTTGCCCGCGGGAGCTGTCACTGTAAACAGAGAGGGAAAGATGATCACTGAGATGATTGGCATGGTGGATGAAGGGGCGGTGCTTTTTACCGATGACGGCTCCCCTGTCATTTTAGCAAAGGTCATGCGAATTGCCCTTCTTTATTTGAGAGATCTTGGCATTCCGCTCATGGAACATCCGGAAGAACTGACCCTTTCGGAAGGGGGGCAGATGAACGAGGGAAGAGCGAGCGCCCTTTGCGGTCTAAAAGGCATACCGCGTAGCTCCGAAATCATAGGCGTTGAAAGGGCAATTGCCCTGTGCAGAGAAACGATGGGTCGCGTTCATCTAACTCATATAAGCACTAAAGAGGCCCTGGAATCAATAAGAAGAGCCAAGCAGGAAGGGTTGCCCTTGACCTGTGACGTCACGCCACACCATCTGGTTTTCGATGAAGAAATGATCATTAAATCATATTATTCGTCCGCCTTCAAGGTTAACCCGCCCCTAAGGGCCAGGGAAGACGTAGAGGCCCTTTTCGAAGGTTTAAGGGATGGAACCATAGATGCTATAGCCACCGATCATGCTCCCTATCACGTAGACGAAAAAGATTTACCCTTCGAGGAGGCGTCCTTTGGTATAGCTTCGCTTGAATGTGCGGTGGCGGCGGTGTTAGATCTATGGCACAAAATAGGAAAGCCCTTTTCCTTAAAAAAATTGCTCGAGCTTCTTACGATAGGACCAGGCAGCATAATTGGTATCGATAGAACGCTAAAGCCCGGCTCAAGAGCAGATATAACGGTTCTCAATTTGGAAAAAGAGGAAAGAGTGGATGCTGAAAAATGGAACAGCAAAGCGCGGATAACACCTTACGATGGCTTGACCTTAAGAGGCTGGCCGGTCATGACCCTATTGGGCGGCAGGATAGTTTATGATAGCCTAAGGCAAGAGGTATGTCATGAGGTATAGCGGTGGGCTTGAAAGAGAAGGTCGTTTAATTGAAAATGCCCGGGTTGGAGAAGATGTTCATTTACTTCGTTTTGAGGTAGAAGAAACCTTGCCTCACTCATTCCCGGGGCAGTTTTTTATGGTCAGGCCTTCGCGGTGGGAGAGAGACCCCTTTTTGCTGCGTCCCTTTGCTGTTGTCGATCAGTCAGATAAAACTGTCGATTTTTTGGTTAAAGTGGTTGGAAGGGGAACGAAGGATATATCGGCAAGTGATATTGGCGTTTCCTTTCGATTGCGAGGTCCGCTGGGAGGGAGGGGTTTTACCCCCTCCCGTGACAGCGTTGTTCTGGTTGCAGGAGGCATTGGCATAGCTCCCTTGCTTTATGCGTGGAAGTTGCATTCAAAGTTTGTCGTCAGATTTATTTTTGGAGTGCCGAACAAAGGGTGGTCAGATATCGTAAATTGGATTAAATCCCAAGTTTCCGGTGCAGAGGTAGCTAGCGAGGATGGATCGCTCGGTGTCAAGGGAACTGCCGTCGATTTGCTTTTAAGCGAACAAGGGTATGCTGAAGAAATATGGGCTTGCGGCCCCGTCCCCATGCTTAAGGCGATATGTGATGCATTTAAAGATAAGACACATATTTTGGGGTCCTTTGAATCCAGAATGGGTTGTGGCATTGGAGGATGTCATTCTTGCGCAATTCCAACGCGAGGTGGAATGCTTAAAGTTTGCCATGACGGCCCGGTTTTTGATTTGTCGGAGGTTTATTTAGATGAACTTCTCTAAGTTTTCGGAAAAGTTGCCCGATATGAGCGTTTCCGTGGGAAATTTAACTTTGTCTTCCCCTTTGATAATAGCTTCGGGCGTTTGGCCGCATGAGGCCAAATTTTGGAGAGAACCTTACACCAATGGCGTTGGTGCGATCTGCAGCAAAGGCTTGACGCGTCACCCCAGGTCGGGTAACAAGGGAACGAGGATATGGGAGACTTCCTCGGGCTTACTAAACAGCATTGGCCTTCAAAACAGTGGTATTGAAGCTTTTGTTGCAGAAGAGTTGCCCGAGATATCCGGAAACCAGGTTCCGGTCGTGGTCAATTTGGCTATCGAGACATTAGAGGAAGCTGAAGAAGGCCTTATCTTGCTTAAATCCGCAAAAGAGCATATCGCGGCGATAGAGCTTAACGTTTCCTGCCCTAACGTCGATTTTGGGGGCATGGCTTGGGGCGTAAGCGAGGAGGGAGTAGCTCAGGTTCTTGCTGCGACAAGGCCCCTTTGGGAAGGAGAACTTTGGGTGAAGCTGACGCCACAGGTTAGTAACTTGGTAGACGTTGCCAAGGTTGCCCAGGAAATGGGCGCTGATGCCCTAGTGATGGCCAACACCTGGCTGGGCATGGCGATTGATGTGGATCGCAAGAAACCCGTTTTTGAGCGAGTTGTGGCAGGTTTATCCGGGCCTGCTGTGTTTCCTTTAGCGCTTAAATGTGTTTATGAAGCGGCAGGTGCAGTTTCGATTCCGGTAATAGGGTGCGGTGGGGTTAGTTGCGGTAATGACGCGTTGGCCATGTTGCTTGCAGGAGCTGTTGCGGTTGAGGTGGGCAGCATGCTGTTGCATGATTTGCTGTGCATGGCCGAGATTCACGACCAGGTAAGAAGAAAGCTGACGGAGTGGAATGCTTCTTCTGTGAGGGATATCATAGGAAAGGGAAGGAGTGAAGGTTTTTGAGCGAAGTGGTGCTAGCCTTAGATACCGAAGATTTGACTTCAGCCAATGAGATTCTAGAATTGTTGGGCACAGAGCTTAAATACGTTAAAATCGGGCCTCGACTTCTTTATCTCGGAGGTAAGGAGTTTATATTTTCCCTGATGAAGTGTTGGAACGTCTTTTTGGACGTCAAGTTGCATGATATCCCAAACACCGTTCGAGGAGCGGTTTCCGCACTTGCAGGGATGGGAATATTTGGGCTTACGCTTCATGTCGCGGGAGGAGAGAGGATGTTGCGGGAAGCAGTGAAAATGCGCGATGAGACAAACCCTGAGATGAAGATTTTTGGAGTTACCGTGCTTACCAGTATCAATGACGAAGAATGGAAATCACTGGCCCCTGGGTCCGTGCTTGAAGATGCCGTAAAGTCCAGGACGAAGTTGGCAGAGAAAGCGGGTATAGATGGAGTAGTGTGTTCCCCAAAGGATTTGGACGCAGTCAAAGGTACGTCCAAGAAGTTACTGACCTTGGTTCCGGGAGTAAGGCCTAAAGGTGTTTCTTGCGATGACCAAGCAAGGGTCATGACGCCGGCTGAGGCCAAGGAAAGGGGAGCGGATTTCATAGTTATAGGAAGGCCAGTTCTTGCCGCACCGGATCCGCTGGAAGCTTTGATTGGGATAAAAAAAGAGGTTGGCTAAGAATGAGCGGCGCTGAAGTAAAAGATAGATTGGAAAAGATGTTATACGACAGCGGGGCTTTGCTCGAGGGACATTTCCTTCTCACCTCGGGGCTACACAGCGGATATTATTTGCAATGTTCCTTGCTTCTGCGATTTCCTTGGTATGCCGCTTTTGTGGGAGAAAAATTGGCTAAATTAGTCGAGCCCTTCGATCCGCAAATAATAGCGAGCCCGGCTTTAGGGGGCATAATAGTAGGCCATGAAGTAGCAAGAGCTTTAGGCGTGCCTTTTATATTTTGTGAACGAGAGGAAGGACAAATGAGGTTGCGCAGGTTTCCTGCACCGGAAGGCATGAGGTTCGCAGTGATCGAAGACGTGGTGACGACAGGAGGATCTGTGAGAGAAGTTGGCGAGGCGCTGGAAATCTTAGGAGGAAAATGGGAGGCCTCAGGATGTATAGTGGACAGAACAACACAGGATGTCCAGTTGCCCGTAGAGCTTTTGAGCCTAACAAAGAAGACCTTCCCCGTCTATAAACCTGAAGAATGTCCCTTTTGTAAGAAGGGATACCCCTTGGTAAAACCGGGCAGCAGAAAGCGTTGATAAGGTCAGGCCAATTTTTGGAAGATATGAAACAGAAGAGATTTATGACAAGATGCAATAACTTTAGGACGAAAGGACACCAAATTATTAAGGGAGCTTTAATTTTTTTAGTGTTTTTAATAATTTGTTTTTATCCTTACATTGCCCTCTCCGCTGAGAAAAAGGTTGCTACCATCATAGCGGTGCCTCCCGAGGTGGCATTACTTACCCGATTTATCGGCGGACCCGTTGTGGAGGTGTTATCCTACCTGGATTGGGCAGAGGATGGGACGCTTGTTGTTCACACAAAGAATTTTCCTAAAGATACCATCCTCATTGCTTTGACGCCTAAGGAAAAGAAAATTCCCAAAGGTATGTCCCAGGTAAAGTACTTGTACGAATTTTTGCCCCAAGGAAGAGAGGAGTTCGATAAGTATTTTTTTGATCCTGCCTCGTTGTCTTTTATGGCAAGCCGCGTTTTGATCGCTTTGACGGAGTTGGACCCGTCAATGTACGATTACTTTCAAAGGCGGTTGGCCGAATTTCAAAGCAGATTGGACAGCGTAGTTAACGTAGGCAGAGAAATCTTATCGGGCGTTTCCATGCTTGATTTATCCGGAAGGATGGAATTTTTGTTAAAGGCGAGTGGCGCTAAAGTAAAAAGGCCGTCGCAGGAGTGGTTTGATCTGTGGGAAAGGGGCGAGGGAAGCAAAGAGCTGTTTGAGTGCATAGAAGAGGTCAAATCACAAAATACGCTTGTGGTTGCCGATACGTGGTCGCCTAAAATAATAAAAGACGAAGTTTCCAATCTTTCATGTGGAATCTTGCTTCCGGCACCCAAACTTGACGACATGTGGACTTCCTATCTGCATGACCTTTATTTAGCTCTATGGAACCGTTTTAAAGCGGTTCCATAGTCATACGATTTCTATCTTTCCCGTACCTTGCACGACCTCTCCTATGAGTCTGCTTTCTTCAAAGCCCTCCTCTTTTAACAAGTCCAGTGCTTTTTCTGTTGTTGAGGGGTCAAGTGCCAAAAGCAATCCGCCCGATGTTTGCGGGTCGAATAAAATATCCTGGAGATCTTCATGTAGCGATTCTAATCCCTTTATTTTGCCCGTTTCGGTGTAGCAAGCCTTATTGCGATAGGTGCCGGCGGGCACCAGGCCCATTGAAACCTTCTCTAATGTTCCTTTTAAGAGAGGGATATCTTTTACATTTAGTTTGATGTCTATATTTTCATCTAACATATCCAATAAGTGTCCTATCAACCCAAAACCCGTGACGTCTGTACAGGCATGAACCTGGAGACGTATCTCCTTGGGCAGTCGCAAAGGAAGATCGTTTAATTGAACCATGGTTGAGGTCATGTTCGCCTCTTCTTCTTTACTCAGCATGGCGGCCTTAAAAGCCGAGACGAGCGCGCCGGTTCCCAATGGCTTAGTCAGAATGATGTTGTCACCCGGCTTTGCCCCCTTGGTGTACCATATCTCGGTCAATGGGACTTCACCATAAACTACCAACCCAAATTTAGGCTCCTCATCCTCTATCGTGTGACCTCCTGCCACGATTGCTCCCGCCCTTGTCGTCCTTTCCATGCTTCCTTCTAAAATTGACGAAAGCACCTCCAGGGGCATGCAGTTTACCGGAAACCCAACGACGTTTAAGGTAAGCAGAGGTCTTCCTCCCATAGCGAAGACATCGCTCAGGGAGTTGGCCGCTGCGATTTGTCCCCAAAGATAAGGATCGTCAACGACGGGAGTGATGATGTCCACCGTTAAAATGGCGGCTCTCTCATCCGTCAGCACCCAAAGGGCCGCATCTTCTCCTCCTTTCCATGAGGAGAGCAACCTTGGGTGATCTTGCGGGGTAAGTCTTTTAAGCAGCTTATCAAGGTCCGCCGGACCCAGCTTAGCCGCTCAGCCACTGGTTTTAGCCAGTTCAGTCAAACGAAACTTTGTCATATGTCATCCCTTCTTATATGAACTACATCTCCGGTGGCAAACAAAAGAGTTTCGCCTGCCGCAAGGACTTGCAATGCGCCCTCTTCAGTAATATCCACCGCCAGACCGCTTATTGTCTCGTTATCTAAATATACGCTTACTTGTGAACCCAAAGTTACGCAATGGTTTTTATAGCTCTCGATGACCTTCTTTTGACCATTATCCGTTTTCAAGAACGAAAGCCACTTGAAGACTTCTTCTGCTGATACTGAAAGCAGTTCATTTAAGTCTACCTCTAGCCCAATTATATCCTTTAAGGATGTGGCTTTAGCCCTCACCTCGCATGGTAGTTCGGAAATGTCTGTGTTGACATTTATGCCTACGCCTACTATTGTGTAGTGGATTTTTTGGCCGTAAATGGCTGATTCACTCAATATACCACATAGCTTTCTTTCTTGGTACAATATATCATTTGGCCATTTTAATTCGCAAGATATGTTACAAAACTGCTTTAGCCCGTTTCGAATCGCCATTCCTGCTGCCAAGCTTACCAACTGGGGAGAGCGTAGATCTCCTAAGTCTTTCTGAAACAGCGAGAAATACAATCCGCCTTTCGGCGAATGCCAACGCCTTTCCCTTCTGCCCCTCCCCTTGAACTGCCTTTCGGCCCAGACTACGAAAGCATCGTAGCTGTATCGGCGGTAAAGCTCTTTGGCCATAGTTTGTGTTGATTCCACGCAATTAAACTTGAAGATCGAAAACTTTCCGACCTCTGTGGTTATCTTAATTTCTTTCACTATCGATGACACTCCTGCTCTTTAAAATCTATGTCGATGATATAATAAATTTTACCTTAGGTGCAAAAAGGTGCAAAAAAAAATTATAAATAGGAGGAGTACTTATATGGAATTACACCCTGTTTCCACGGTGTTGGAGGAACTGCACTCATCGATGGGTGAGTTGCGGGAAAGCCTTTGACATAGATTCTTTAAAAGAAGACGCGAAAATCCTGCTTAAAAAGGCCTCGTCTCCCGATTTTTGGACATCCCCGGAGGCTCAAAAGGTAACACAGAGGCTTTCTCGCCTGCAAAACCTTTTAGATCGGTGGCAAAAAATGGAACACGAACTGGAAGAGTTAACCATTTTAGCAGAGTTGCTTGAAGAGACTAACGATCAGGAATTACAGGCGGAGTTTTACGACAGGGCTTTACGCCTGCGAAAAGAGATCGACTCGATGGAAATGGAACTTTTGCTCGACGAGAAGTATGACGAATCTAACGCGATTTTGACTGTTCATGCGGGTGCAGGTGGCCTTGATGCGCAGGATTGGGCGGAAATATTGTCTCGAATGTACTTGCGGTGGGCAGAAAGGCATGGCTATGAAACTGAAATAATAGATATTCTACCTGATGACGAGGCAGGAATTAAATATGTAACTATATTAATAAAGGGATTTTGTTCATATGGCTACCTCAAAGCCGAGAAGGGTATCCACAGGCTTGTAAGGATCTCACCTTTTGACTCGTCTAAGCGAAGGCATACGAGCTTTGCTTCCGTTGAAGTGATACCCGAGTTGCCAGAAGACGTTGACGTTGAAATCAGGCCGGAGGAAATAAAAATGGAAACCTTTCGAGCCAGTGGTGCAGGTGGCCAGCACGTAAATATGACCGATTCTGCCGTGAGGTTGACACATATCCCTACGGGCATAGTTGTTACATGTCAAAACGAAAGGTCGCAACATATGAATAGACAGACGGCCTTGCGATTTTTGAAGGCGAAGTTATACGAAAAATACCAGCAGGAGAAGCAAAAAAAGATAGAAGACTTGCATGGTGAGAAAAAGGAAATAGGATGGGGCAGTCAAATAAGATCCTATGTGCTGCATCCTTATACGATGGTCAAAGATCACCGCACAGGATATACGTCTTATAATGTTGACTCTGTCTTAGATGGAGATATAGACGATTTCATAATAACTTACCTTAGGATGCGCAAAAATACCATAAAAGCCAAGGGGGCTTAACGATGTATCAATTTATTTCATTCAAAGGCATCTCAATCAAGATGGAGAATTTTTTCACAATAGTGGCGGTGTTAGTCATTGCTTTTATACTATCTTTCTTCGCTGATATAGCTTGTGCTGACTCTTTTACACCAAACATCGATGTCTTTCCTTTGAGCGATCTTCGTCCGGGAATGCAAGGAGAAGTGTTTACCGTGGTGAAAGGTCTGGAGCGGGTTTCCTTTCCGGCAGAAGTGATCAGCATAATACCAAGTCCTAGTGAACCCAAAAGACTCATCTTAATACGTGCTCAAGGACCTTTGGTGGAAAAAATCGGTGGCATAGCTGCCGGAATGAGCGGAAGCCCTTTCTTCATAGATGGGCGCCTTGTCGGAGCTATCGGATATGGTTGGGACTTCAGTGATCATAATTTAGGTTTAGTGACGCCCATAGAAGAGATGAGCAAAGCCTGGGATTGGCAGGCTAAAAAGGGGATCGAGGGGGGCAAGGTCAAGTTTCACGAAAGTAAAAACGCGCCCTTGATCGTTTCGGGCATCAGCTCCAGGGGTGCTGAAAAGATATCTCGCGACTTCAAAGGCGAGGTAGAAGTTTTGCCCTTTGACTTGCCCGTGGGCGGAATTGCCGTAGATTATGATGCTAAATTACAACCCGGAGACTCCGTTGGGGTGCTCCTTGCTTGGGGGGATGTCAGCGTCGGCTCGACGGGAACTTTAACGGCTGTAGACGTCGAAGGTAACTTTTTAGCTTATGCGCACCCCTTTTTGAATCGGGGAGATGTTTCCTTTCCCTTGACTCGCTCGTGGGTTCACGAAGTTATTCCCAGCATTAAAAGTCCCTTTAAGTTGGGAAGTCCTGTTTCAATTGTTGGTGTTGTGCGCCAAGACAGACCTCAAGCCATCGCCGGGAAAATAGGTCACTTTCCTAAGGGCGTTGAGGTATCCGTCAAGTTCACCGATGATTCCGGAACGACTGCCTTTAAGCGCTTTCAGGTAGTAAATGATCCTTTTTTGATGAACCAAGTACTTCCGGGAGCCTTGCTTGGCTTGTTTGATGATCTGTGGGGGAGGGCAGGCGAAGGGACCGGGTTTGTCACTGTAAAGATCGAAGGCAAGGGATTCGTAGAAGGTATTTCAAGAAAAAATGTCTATTTCTCTGATAGCGATCTAATTGGGCAAATTGTAAGTCGTGAGATTATGACACTTGTCCCCCTGCTTTCTTTGAACAGATTTAAGGAAATTGATCCCTTGGGCATACATGTTGAATTGCAGGTGACAAAACAGCCTAAAGTGGTATACATAGAAAAGCTGGAAGTTCCTAATAAAGACAACGTCAAGAAAGGCAAAAATTTGGATATTGAGGTTACGCTGAGAAACTTTCGCGGTGATCCCGAGGTTAAAAAACTTTCGTTGAAAGTCCCCGATAATGCGTCAGGGTTGTGTGAAGTGGTAGCCAGAGGAGGAGGCATAGCCGAACCGTCACAAGTATCGCTGATGTCCGGGTGGAGAGCGATATCCTCCTTTGAAGAGTTTTTAAATGAAATCGAGGCAGCTGAATCAAATAATCAGGTAATCGTGGAATTGCTTTACGGACCTTTGCTTAGAGAAGAAGATGAAGATGAAGATTTTTCGTTAGATGAGGAATATGAATTGGTATCTGAAATGAAAAAACGGAGAATGGAAGAAGGTACACTTCGTATTTTCGAGACGGACCATTATGTAGAAGGATTGCTCAGGCGTTGTCTTACCATCATTGACGAAGGAAGCAATAAAAGTCGATAACTAAAGGAGATCGCTGGAAAGGGTAAGTTATGTTTAAATGGTTCGAGCTCATAGGCAAGGCAATTATGTCTTTTCTCGATTTGTTGGGTTGGATAGCTTCATTGGCTATTCATTTATTACTTCACTGGCCTCGGGCCAAGTGGGATGTTCGCTCAATTGTAGACCAGCTGGAGCGAGTTGGTGTCCAGTCGGTCTTCATGGTCTCCGTGATAAGCGCCTTCACAGGCATGGTAATGGCGGTTCAGACCTTGGATCAATTTCTAAAGTTTGGCGCCTCACGGTACATAGGCGGAGTTATCGCTTTAAGCATGGTTAGGGAGATGTCGCCTGTACTCACGGGCATAGTGGTTGCAGGAAGAGTCGGGTCTTCCATGGCGGCCGAAATAGGGACCATGAAGGTCACTGAACAGTTGGACGCGCTCAGGGCCTTTGGATTGGACGAGTATGTCTTTGTCGGATTGCCCAGAATTTTAGCTAGTTTGGTAATGGTTCCCATTTTAACGATCTATTCAATGGTCGTTGGCACCTTAGGCGGATATTTTTATGTTGTAGTTCGAGGCGTCCATTCCTTGATCTTCAAGGATTCCATAAGGCTGTTAGTTGACACCTACGATATCAACGGCGGATTGATAAAATCAGTGGTGTTTGGCTTTGTGGTGTCAATAGTAGCCTGCGCATGTGGTTTTAGAGCGCAAGGAGGAGCCAAAGGCGTCGGGGAGACGACAACTCTGGCTGTCGTGTGGAGCAATATGTTAATCTTGGTACTGAATTATATACTTTCGACAATTCTTTTTGGAGGAAAGGTTTAGTGACGGAGGAAGTCTTGCGTCTCGAGGAAGTTATAAAATCTTTCGGCGATAATGTGGTGCTAAAAAACCTTTCTTTTTCGGTAAAAAAAGGCGAGATTATAGCTTTGATGGGTCCGTCGGGCTGTGGGAAGACGACGGTTTTGAGGCTTGTGTTGAGGTTAATTGAAGCCGATGAGGGCAGAGTGTGGCTTTACGGAAGGGACATAACTCATCTTCCCGAAAGGGACTTGATAGATATAAGGAGGAAGGTTGGCATCGTATTTCAAGGCGGAGCCTTGTTCGATTCCATGACAGTGTTTGAAAATGTGGCATTTCCGCTCCGTTACTGTCTGGGCATTAAAGACGAAGAAAATATGCGCGATATGATTGCCATGATGTTGGAATCCGTCGAGTTGCCCGGCATTGAAGATTTGATGCCTGCCGATTTGTCCGGAGGGATGAGAAAGCGAGTTGCACTTGCCCGTGCGCTCGTGTATAATCCATCTTTTCTATTGCTCGACGAGCCAACAACGGGGCTTGATCCTCAAACGGCCAGACACATTGACCGCCTCGTAGTTAATTTGAGCAAAAAATATAACGTATCGGCCATGGCCGTAACTCACGATGTGGTATCCGCTTTAGGCGTTGCAGATCGCATTCTCTTAATGAAGGATGGAAGGATAGCATGGCTAGGTACGCCTGAGGAGTGGGAAACTGCGACGGATCCAGAAGTCGTTTCCTTTCTCCAAGGCACTAAATCCATTCGCCAATGGGGGTGTGCCCCGTGAAACGTGAGATAAAAATCGGTCTCGTCGTCTTTGTAGGATTGGTACTGCTCGGTGGATTGGTTTTCCTTTCAGGTGGTCGTTTGATACGCGAAAGGGGCAATGTTTTATATGTCTTATTGCCGGAGGCGAGGGGATTGCCCCCAGGTGCCTCCATTTACATATCTGGAGTGGAATCAGGATACGTGAAAGATGTACTCCTGACCAAAGAGGGAGTAAAGATCCTTGCCTTTATAAAGAATGGGCTAAAAATTCCCATCGACAGCGAGTTTATTGTGCAAGGGGGGGACTTTTGGGAGAGGCATCACTTCAGATAAGACGAGGGACGAGCGATACCTTCATTGAACCTCCCGGTCCTGTAAAGGGAACGGTTGCACCCGATGTGTGGAGCGTGCTCGAGGAGGTGGAGCAGAATCTGAGCTCCCTTCGTTCCTTTTTAGATAACATCAGCGGAATCATTGGAGATGAAGAGATCGAAGATCTTAAAGAAGCAATAAAGGAAATCCCTTCCTTTTTAAAAGAGGCAAAGGAAGCTTCCTTTCGCATAGGAAAATTGGCAGATGATGGAAGCGCCTTTTTGACCGATACAGGCAAACGCATGGATGCTTTTTTTAATAATGCTAACGAGCTGATCTTGAACGCGAATGAAATAATGGCAGAAAACAAACAAGACCTCCGGGAAACTGTGGCGTCCACGAAGAACCTCGTCTCTAAATTAAGCGCAATAGTTGAACAGCTTGACGAAGATAGTCCCTTTGCCATGGACATAAAACAGCTAGTAAAAAGCGTTCAGGATGCGGCAGTCTCCGTTGAGCGATTTGTAAATGAGCTTGATGCAACTTTTTTTGGTGAAAACGAGGTTGAAAGTAAAAAGGGAAACCTCCCTGAATTGTTGCAAGATGTGAGGGAAACCCAGGAAGTTGCTAAAAAGGCTTTAAAGACCATGCAGGAAATCGAGATCAAAGGAGATGTCTCTTTAAGGGGGAAGACCTTCGGCAGTGGGGATGATGCCTATATGGACGTTAACGTAGTGGTTGGCATGAAAGATAGGCCTAACTTTTTGCTCTTTGGCGTCGATGACATTGGCGATGGCAGCGATTTTTCCTTAAGTTACGGCTACAGATGGCGTTGGATTTCTCTTTGGGGAGGACTGGTCAGGGATGACCTTGGCGTGGGGTTTAAGTGGGGCGATCCGGAGACCTTTCCCCTGCAATTGATAGGTAAGTGGTGGGATGACGGATCAGGCGCATGGTCTCTGGAAGGACGCCTCGGGCTGGATGATCGATATGGTTTGCTTTTCCGCCATGACGAACTTGATGATGAGAGGCGCGAATCAGTTGGCGTATACTATAATTTCTGAAGGTGATAGGGTTGTTTATTACTTTTGAGGGAATAGATGGCTCCGGAAAGTCTACGCATGCGGTAAAATTATATGAGCATTTTTCACATAAATTTGGCAGAAATGGTGTTCTTTTGACATGGGAGCCCGGGGGGTGGAGCGGGGGCGATTTAATGCGCGAACTTTTGCTTCATCACGAATGGCGCCCGTGGAGCGAATTCTTCCTTTTTATGGCAGACAGGTACGAACACGTTTCCGAAGAGATTCAACCGGCCTTATCGGAAGGTCGAATTGTAATATGTGAGCGTTACACCGATTCTACTTTGGCTTATCAGGGATGGGGCAAGGGGCTGCCCATAGAGGAAATGGAAAGGCTTTTTTCGCTTCTAGCGTTACCTCAGCCAGACTTAACGATATGGTTGGATGTGCCGGTTGAAAAAGCTATGGAGCGAATAAAATCCAGGAAGGTCTTGGATCGTCTCGAAGAGGAAAATTTTCTTTACAAGGTTCGCAATGGATATGAAGAGCTTTTCCTGACAAACCCTGAGAGGATAAATCGTGTTTCTTCCGAGGTCAGCGAGGAAGAAGTTTTCTTGGAAATTTTAAAAGTGGTGGGGGTCTTCATGGATGAAAGTTGAAAGTGGCGATGTTAAGGAAAGACGCTACAGGATAACTCCATCGCTGAATGGCATTACCGCTTTCGATCATAAAGCCGATATCGAAAAAGATAGTTCTTTTAGAGAGTGTTACGACAGAGAAGCAATTAGCACGTTGCTCAGGGAGTTAGATGAAGTTGGCATCGCGTTATCGAGGTACCCTTCAAAGGGATTGATAAATAAATATAAATCTTTGGTTCGTCAAGTCATAGGGATGATCTTGGAAAATATGCGAGTAAAAAAGGAGTTTGCCTTTTCTTTGCACAGCAATAAAATGTATACGATAATCGAAGGGACGGAAAAATCCATTGCAGAGCTCGAGGAAGCTTTGGACAAAGAACGGGAGAAGATTGTAATATTAAATATAGTCGAGGAGATAAAGGGATGTCTGATCTCGTTGCTGCTATAAAGGAAAGCGAAGCCTACGAATGCATTATCGCAGCTTTCGCTTCCTCGCGTGTGCCTCATGCCCTTTTGATCGAAGCTCCTTCTTTGTTTCATGGGTCAATTGCAGTTGAGGTTGCGCGACTTTATCTTTGCGAAAACGGGCTTGGAGACGATGGATGCGCTTCTTGTCGCAGTTGGAAATATGACGAACATCCAGATCTCGTAAGGCCGATTACGTTGGATCAGCCCCCGGGAATAAGCGATTGCCGCAAATTAATGGCGGAATTGTATTTAGCCCCGGTGGTGGCGCCAAGGCGCTTTTTGGTAATACCACAAGCGGGGAGGCTTTCGCTGCCAGCGGCGAATAGTTTGCTGAAAATCACTGAAGAGCCCCCTTCGTGGGCGGCGATTTTACTCCTTTGCGAAGGAAGCGGTGTGCCGCCAACGCTTAAAAGCAGGACATGGAATTTAACTTTTAACCTAAAAGAAGAATTCAGTCCTTTAGCCCTACCTGAAACAAAGGATGAATGGCTGTCGGCCATTGTTCGCGCGTCTAAGATGACATCACAAGAGGCCCTCGCGATGCTTGAAGGATGGATTAACTGGTGTTTAGGTAATGGCGAACTGGGTAAGGCTGCCAAGTTGGAAAAAATTAGATTGATTTCTGAGAAGGGGCATTTACCTGTTTATATGGTTTTTGATCTCCTTTATGGTTTTTTGGAGGAGGATTTGTCCGATGAACTATTTGGTCATTTTCGGTAAGCCCCGTTTTTTGGGATTGCTGACCGATTTAGAACAAGAAATAGATAGGGGCACAAATGTAGTCATCGAAAGTGCCAGAGGGCTTGAAATTGCCGATGTAGTTGGAATTTTAAGCGAAGAGCAGTTGTATAAGTATAAAGAAAGATTTGAGCTTCCAAAAGAAAGTGAAGCTAACGACAACGACCAGTTGAAATCGACTGAACCCCCGTTGCAATACGTCAAATTAATGCGATTTGCCGATGAACTGGATGTGAGTGACGCTAAATGGCAAAGGCAAGAAGAGGATGAAGCTCTTCCGATGGTGCGAAAAATGCTAAAAAACCACTCTCTTCCCATGAAAATAGTGGATATGGAGTATCTTTTGGATCGGAAAAAACTGTATTTTTACTTTACCTCTGAACAAAGGGTTGATTTCAGGTGCTTTGTAAAAGAGTTGGCCAAGGAATTTAAAACCCGGATCGAGCTGCGGCAGATTGGTGCCAGAGATGAGGCGAAAATTTTAGGTGGACTGGCTCCTTGTGGAAATCCCTGCTGCTGCAGTTATTGGATGCTGGAGTTTCTTCCCATATGCATAAGGATGGTTAAGGAGCAAAATTTGGCCTTGAACCCCTCTAAGATATCTGGTCTATGCGGCAGGCTGATGTGTTGTATGAGCTATGAATATGACATGTATAGTGAATTGTGGAAGGACTTGCCAAATCCAGGGACAAAAATAAAGACTTCTTCTGGGAATTATCAAATTGCCGGCGTCGATATAGTTAGCAAATCGGTAAGGATTAAAAGCCCCGAGGGTGTGGAGTTTTTGGTGCCTATAAGTGAGTTCAAGCTTTTTAAGAAAACGGTTGAAGGTGGAGAAAAGTGGAACTTGCATGCTAACTTGGCAGATCAGGCCGAGGCGCATAACCTTTTTGGCAAAGAAGTTTTTGCCCTGAAGGACAGCCGTTCAGAGTTCGATGAATCCCTCGAAAAAGATTGTGACGAATGTAGTGCTCATAGACCTAAGGCAAAAGGCAAGAATTCTAGCAAAGGACGAAGTTTTAGAAAATAAATTAAATGAGGTGAGATAGTGGCATTAATCAATGCTTTCAAGGATAAATTACAAAAAGTTAAAGAACAATGGTTTGGGCTGGGGTCAATTTTTTCTCCAGGCAAGAGGGTAGACGAGTCATTTTGGGATGCGCTTGAGGAGCAACTTCTTTTAGGAGATGTTGGGGTAGATCTTTCAGAGGAATTAATTTCAAAGTTGCGCTATGTAGCCAAAGAGTCCAACATCAGGGATGCTTCAGCTTTGAAGGCGACATTCATTGATTTGATCGTAAGTGAGCTTGAAAAAATTCCGGGCATGGGAAAGCCTATAGAGGTTAAAAATAAGCCAACCTTGGTACTGATAGTGGGTGTAAACGGAAGCGGAAAGACCACAACGGCAGCTAAGCTGGCGTATAGATATAAAGAAGATGGCCAGAAGGTCCTGCTCGCTGCTGCAGATACTTATAGGGCTGCAGCGATTGATCAGCTGAAGGCTTGGGGAGACAAAATAAACGCACGCGTCATAGCGCATGACGTTGGAGGAGATCCTGCAGCTGTCATATACGATGCCATCGAAAGCGCTATTGCTTCTGATACTGACATGGTTATCGTTGATACTGCTGGCCGACTTCACACCAAGCACAACTTGATGGAAGAATTAAAAAAGGTCAAAAGAGTAATAGAGAGGAAATTGCCTGGTGAGCCTTCCGAATCCCTGCTAGTTTTGGATGCCGTAATGGGACAAAATGCCTTTCATCAGGCGGAAGTTTTTAACGAAGCTTTAAACCTGACGGGGGTAATTTTGGCTAAATACGATAATACTGCGAAAGGTGGTATAATTCTCGCGGTTGCCCAAAGGATGTCTCTCCCAATTCGCTATGTAGGTTTAGGCGAGGGAATCGAAGACCTAGAACTTTTTGAGCCTCGCGCATTTGTTGAGGCTTTGTTATCCTAAATGAGACAATGTCAGGGGGATCGCCATGGTAGATGATGCTTCTAGGCTTGTGGTTTTGAGCGGGGAATCCACTGTCAAGGATTCCTTGCGTATTCTTTACCGTACCGCCTTTAAGGTTGCTAAATTGGTCATCGACGAAGAGGCGCGTCTTGTTTCAAAAGATGAATTGGTCGCTGCTTTAGAAAAGGGATTTGGAGATATGCCACTTAGAGAAGTGCTTTGGCCTAAAGGATCGCAATCGATTGGCACTATGTGCGAAGCAACTCTTCCCTTTCCTTTACTTCGGATAGAAGATGGCTTCATACTTGCCAACGAAGCTGCTAGAGAATTGATCGGGCAAAGCTCGATCGAGAAATTGGGATTAAAAGAAGATACATCTGAATGTGCTGTGTTAAATTTAGAAAGTGGCGAGTTTGCCCTGGTAGAACCCTTAGGCTATGGCTTTTTTATCGTTAAAAAGTTAGATAAGAAGGAAGTGGAGGAAATACTAGAAACGGCAAGATGGGCTGCCATAGGCAAAGCTCTTTGGCGTTATCTCGAAGATCGTGGATTGACTATAAAAGTGGAAGAGCAGAGCAAAAAAGGTAATATTCCTTTAAGCTGGAAGGGATTAGAGTTCGGTTTTTTAATGTGCAGAAAGACAAGAAAAAACCAGGGGCGAACAAAAAAGAAAAATGACAATTCCTCCGTTAGTTAAACTGATAGTTGGTTTTTTGTTCCCTAATACTCAGCTTTATCATTGGACTATAAGGAAACTTTCTTCCCTTTGGGGCGGTATAGAAAGAAAAAGTCCCATATATCCTTTCGATCATACCGATTATTATCGTGATATAGCGCCAGTTCTTTATAAGGCTTTCATAAGTTTCAAAGGACTATATCCAGCGGATCAGCTGGTGCGCTGGAAACTCCAAGCTGTTGCACTGGAGTCCGAAAGCGGACCCAAGCGCAGTGTAAACATTGACCCTGGATACCTTGACGGGGCAAGGTTGATTTTAGCCTCAACTAAAGATCACGCCCACAGGATATACATCTCGGATGGCATATTTGCCGAGGTTACCTTGCGATTTATGTTTGGCAAATGGATTTCCTATGATCATACTTTCCCCGATTTTAAGAGCGGTTGCTACGATGATTTTTTGAGCCTGGTTAGAAATGACTGGCTATCTGATAGGAGAAGAAAAAGGAGGACTTCTGCGTGATAGAACGTTATGAGACTGCGGCTATGCGTGACATATGGAGCGAGGAAAATAAGTACCGTACTTGGATGGATGTGGAGTTGGCCGTGTGTCATGCCTGGGCAGAGGAAGGGCTCATTCCGATTGAGGCTTACGAGTCGATCAGAAAAAAGGCTTCCTTTGATATCGACCGGATAAAAGAAGTAGAGTCTAAAGTACACCACGATGTCATAGCCTTCGTTTCCTGTGTCGCTGCAAGCGTAGGCGAATGGGGGAGATTCATTCATTTGGGCTTGACTAGTAGTGATGTCTTAGATACAGCTTCTGCTTTGCTTTTAAGACAATCACTCGGCATTATACTAGAAGAATTGGCCATTTTATACGAAGAGGTCTTAAAAAAAGCTTTTCTCTACAAGCACACCCCCTGCATTGGGCGCACTCATGGAGTGCATGCCGAGCCCATGAGCTTTGGTTTGAAACTACTTAATTGGCATTCGCAGTTAAAACGTTCCGAGGAGCGTCTAATCTTAGCAAAAAATCAGATAAGTTGTGGAAAAATATCGGGAGCTGTTGGGACATATGCTCACTGTCCGCCTTCAATAGAAGAGAAGGCTTGCGCCTTTTTAGGTTTAAAACCAGCTCCCATATCAAACCAAATCCTGCAAAGAGACAGACACGCTTTTCTAATCCTTTCTCTTGCCCTGCTGGGATCCACCTTGGAAAATATTGCCCAAGAAATACGGCATTTGCAGCGAACCGAGGTTTTGGAAGTCATGGAGCCCTTTGCCAGCGGTCAAAAGGGATCGTCTGCCATGCCACATAAGAGAAACCCTATTTTGTGCGAGCGAATATGTGGTATGGCTCGGTTGCTCAGGGGTTACGCCTTGAGCGCTATGGAGAACGTTGCCCTCTGGCACGAGCGCGATATAAGCCACTCTTCCGTAGAACGCATTATATGGCCTGACGTCTTCCACATCCTTCACTATATGATTGCGTTGCTAATCAACATCGTAGGGCATATGGAAGTCAACGCGGAAAAGATGATCAAAAATATCGAGCTTACCAAGGGCTTGATTTTTAGCCAAAGGGTGTTATTGGCTCTAGTTGAAAAGGGCATGGATAGAGATGAAGCTTACGAAGTGGTTCAAAAGTACGCCCTTGAATGTTGGAATGAAAAAGGCACATTCAAGGATATGTTGACTAGTGATCCTATCGTGTCTTCCCTTTTGTCGGCCGAAGAACTGCAAGGTTTTTTTGACGTTAGTTATTATTTGAGGTTTGTTGACGATATATTTGACAGATTTAAATAGCTGGAGGTGTGTGTCTTGAGCGTTCCCGACAGGAACATGGCCTTGGAGCTTGTTAGGGCAACGGAGGCAGCCGCCATGGCTGCAGGGCGTTGGATGGGGCGGGGTGATAAAAACGCTGTAGATAAGGCAGCCGTCAATGCCATGAGGTATATGTTAAATACAGTTTCAATGGACGGCATCGTTGTTATAGGAGAGGGAGAAAAAGACCAAGCTCCCATGTTGTTTAACGGTGAAAAATTGGGCTTAGGCTGCGAACCCAAGGTGGATATAGCCGTAGATCCCGTAGACGGTACCACGCTCACGGCTTTGGGAAGGCCCAATGCCGTGAGCGTGGTAGCTGTAGCTGAAAGTGGTGCACTTTACAGTCCAAAACATATCTTTTACACCAACAAAATAGCAACAGGCCCTGAAGCTGCCGGCGTAATCGATATCGAACTATCAGCCACTGAAAATATAAAACGAGTTGCCAAAGCAAAGAAGAAGGCAGTAGAAGATGTTACAGTAGTTGTCCTTGATAGGCCTCGTCATGAGAAGTTGATTCAGGAAATAAGGGCCATTGGAGCCAGGATAAGACTAATTCCCGACGGGGATGTGGCTGGTGCGTTAATGACATGCAAGGAAGACAGCGGGGTCGATTTGCTATTGGGGATAGGAGGTTCACCTGAAGCCGTCATATCGGCGTGTGCTATTAAATGCATAGGCGGAGATTTTCAATGTAAGCTATGGCCCAGAAATCAAGAAGAGAGAAACCGCTGCCTGGAATTGGGGATGGACGTAGATAGGGTCTTATATACGGATGATTTAGTTAAGGGCGAAAATGTCTTTTTCGCTGCCACGGGCGTCACAGATGGAGAACTTTTAAAAGGGGTTCGATATGGTGGCGAGACCATTTTTACTCATTCTTTGGTAATGAGATCAAAAAGCGGGACTATTCGATATGTGGAGGCCATGCATCGCAGCAGGAAATTATATGAGTTTAGCGATGTAGATTACCTTCCGCGCATGTCGAAAGAGTAAATTTTTAAACCTTAATCTATTTTAGGAGGGATAGCATGTTATCTGATATCGAAATTGCTCGAAACGTCAATCTTAAACACATATCTGAAATAGCAAGGGAGCTTAAGATACCCGACGAATATCTCTTTCCCTACGGCCACTATAAGGCCAAGGTGGACATCAACTTCTTCAAGGAACTTGAAAATCGCCCTGATGGAAAGCTTGTCTTAGTGACTGCCACAACGCCAACTCCTGCGGGGGAAGGCAAGACGACCATAACCGTGGGGTTGACAGAGGCCCTGGTAAAGCTTGGGAAAAAGGCAATGCTTTGCTTGCGCGAGCCCTCGCTTGGGCCTTGTTTTGGTGTAAAGGGCGGCGCAGCTGGAGGCGGTTACTCTCAAGTGCTTCCCATGGAAGAGATAAATCTTCATTTTACCGGAGACATACACGCAGTGGAATCGGCCCACAATTTGCTTGCAGCAATGCTCGATAACCACTTGCATCAAGGAAACGACCTCGGCATTGATCCAAGAGAAGTGACGTGGCGACGTGCCATGGACATGAATGAAAGGGCATTAAGAAACATCGTAGTGGGCTTGGGAGGAAGGACAAACGGAGTGCCAAGGGAAACCGGTTTTGATATAACTGTGGCCTCTGAAATCATGGCAATACTGTGCTTGTCTGAAAATTTGGCAGATTTGAAGGAGAGGTTATCCAAGGTCATTGTGGGTTATACGACCAAAGGAGAGATGGTAAAGGCGGGTGACTTAAAAGCACAGGGAGCTATGGCGGCACTTTTAAAGGAAGCCATTAATCCAAATCTCGTTCAGACTGTAAAGCACGTTCCCGCCTTTGTCCATGGAGGGCCCTTTGCTAACATAGCCCACGGCACTAACTCCATAGTTGCCACCAGGATGGCCTTGAAACTCCGCGATTATGCCATAGTAGAAGCGGGTTTTGCCTCAGACCTGGGAGCTGAGAAGTTCTTCGACATAGTATGCAGGTTATCGGGCCTTTCTCCTTCAGCCGTTGTGCTTGTTACGACTGTTCGATCCTTAAAACACCACGGAGGAGTTAAAAAAGAAGAACTATCTAAGGAAAACTTGGATGCCTTGTCTTCTGGTATAAGCAACCTAGAAGCTCATTTAGACATACTTTCAAACTTTGGCCTTCCAGTCGTTGTTGCCCTTAACAAATTCAAAACTGACACGAAGGAAGAGCTGGACATGGTAATGGAAGCAGCCAAGAAACGCAATGCAAGGATAGCCCTCTCTGAGGTTTGGGAAAAAGGAGGCGAAGGCGGGATTGATCTTGCAAAAGAGGTCCTTGAAGCGATAAGAGAAGGTAAAACCTACAGGACCCTTTACGATTTGGATATGTCATTGAAAGAGAAGATAAAGACCATAGCCACTAGGATCTACGGAGCAGATGATGTTGAATACGTGCCTCAAGCCTTGGCCATGTTAGAGGATTTGGAACAAAGGGGTTTTGGAAGCCTTCCGGTGTGCATGGCAAAAACGCAGCTTTCCTTGTCAGATGATCCCAAAAAGCTTGGAAGGCCCAAGGATTATAGAGTAACAGTCAGGGAAGTAAGACTGTCAGCCGGTGCCGGCTTTGTCGTTGCCATATGCGGCAGCATAATGACCATGCCCGGGCTTCCCAAAAAACCTGCCGCTGAGTCTATAGATATAGATGAAAAGGGAAATATAACTGGTCTTTTTTAAGGGACACAATTTAGATTGCTTTTTAGGCAGGACAATCAATAAAGGGAAAGCGAGCCGCTTTCCCTTTATTGATTGTGATTGTTGAGATTTTGATTGCTAAGAAAAATCGAGCAATTTGACCACTATTTGATTTCAGGGATTTTTAGACCGATTTCCTTGTAGTAACGCGCAGCTCCATCGTGAAGGGGAACGGGTAGTCCGTCGAAGGCTGTTTCCAGAGTAATAAGCTGAGCCTTGGCGTGGGTGCGCTGAATCTCGTCAATATGATCCCACATTGCTTTAGTAAACTGATATACTACTTCTTCTGGGACATCTGCATCGACAACAATCATCGCCATCACTGCGGGGGCAACGACATCGTGATCTATACCCCTGTACGTGCCTGCAGGTACTACGTCTTTTACGAAGAAGGGATACTTTTTCTGAAGTTTGGCGAGGAATTCGTCATCAAAACTCACGAGGTCCACATCGTGAGTGGTAGCAAGATCCATGATTGCTGCGACTGGCCAGCCTGCAACGACGAAACCGGCGTCTAATTGGCCATCTTTCATGCGGTCAACCGTGTTGTTGAAGTCCAGGAAGTCTACTTTCTTCATGTCAGGATAATCCAATCCGGCAATTTCCAGCAAACAGCGCATGTCAGCTTCTGTGCCGGATCCGGGAGCACCTACTGAAATCCTCTTGCCTTTGAGGTCATGAATGGTTTTTATGTTTGCTTTCCTCATTGTGATCAAATGGTTTGTTTCCGGATATAGCGTGGCAACCGCCCTGACGTTTGGATAGGCCTTTTCAAACATTATCTCGCCTTTGGCTGCCCACCAAGCCGTATCGTTTTGTACGAGCGCAAATTCTATGCTGTGAGTTCCAATGAGGTTTAAGTTAGCCACGGACGCATTCCCGGTTTCAGCAGTTGCCTGAACATCCTTGGCATATCGACTTACCACATCGGCAATGCCTCCACCGATCGGATAGTAAGTTCCTCCGGTGCCGCCAGTAGCTATCGACACGAAGGTTTTCGCCTGCGCAACGCCAGCAAATAGGGAGAAACAAACAACCAATGCCAGTACTAAAACCCTTCGAACCCTCATTTTAATCCCTCCGTTTGAAAATATTTATGTCGCCACTTTACGCAAAACCCCTATGTTGTTTTAAAATATAAATGATAATGCGGGATATTTCAAGTAGTAGTTTGCCTAAAGCGGCAAGGGGAAATAATATTAAGGAGTGATAGACTGATGTTAGAGAAGAGAGAGGGAGCCGAAATACTCGATAGCGAACTCGAAGAAATCGAAGAAGAAGATGACGAAATGTTGGGAACGATCGAAGTATCTTTTGATATAAGACAAGAAAGCCAGGTAGGCAGGGTGGCTGTTTTGCTTGCCGCAACCACTAGCAAAACCGAAGAAGAGTATTTAAAAGAACAGATAAAAAAGTTGAGATGGAGAGCTGTTGCTACCGAGGTTGGCGGATTAGTCGGTAATATTTCTGGAAAATTAACCAGAGCTTTGGTGGGGGCAGCATTGAACGGCAATGTGATCAAAAAAACGGGTGCTGAAATGCATGCCCTCATGCATGCGTCAATGGAGGCCATAAACAGTTTTTTGCCACTTTGTTTGCTGGAAGCAAGCGTCGGTGCCAAGCTCGCGATCGTGAGAAGCAAAAGATGGATTGGCGTTGCTATAATTGGAGACAGCGCTTATCACGCTGCTGCTCATCATGATAGATGTGGTTTGGGCGTAATGCATATATAAAAATGTAGGAAAATGCGAGAAACGGATGAGAAACGGATATAGAAAGCTTGCAGGTCGAGGGCGAGTGTGGTAAATTGCTCTTTGCCTTATAATTATGAAGTAACTATAAAGATGGAGGGATTTTCGTGAAGAAAGATATACATCCAAAATACCAAACGTGTCGCGTGACTTGTGCCTGCGGCAATACCTTTGAGACAAGGTCTACTAAACCGGAAATCAGGGTATCGGTTTGCAGCAATTGCCATCCTTTATACACAGGCAAGCGAGGTATATTGGTGACAGAGGCGGGCCAGCTTGAAAAATTCCGCAGGAGGTACGGCGATACGGATTATGGTTATGCAAACGATGAAAAGTAACGTGAGGGTAAAGTTACTAGCCTTTACCCCAGCGCCCGAAAGTGTCGTTGCTGCCGCGGCTAGGCTATGTTATAGTGCCTCATCGGCGGAAGATTTAATCGTTATGCTTCATGACGATAAGGAGCAGAGGGACAAATTCATAAAAAACCTCGCAAGGTCGGGCCATCTTTCTCCTTTTGAACACGTTTCGTTTACCTTTGCCGTTGATGGCATCAGCAGGGCATGTTCGCATCAATTGGTGCGGCATCGTATAGCAAGCTATAGCCAGCAAAGTCAAAGATATGTCTCCATGATTGATGCAAATTATATTGTGCCTGATTCCATCATGGAGAACGAAAAAGCTTTGATGTTATTCAAAGATATGATGCGTCAGTCTCACGAGGCATATAAATCTTTGGCGGAGTGGGGAATCCCGCTGGAAGACGCCAGATATGTTTTGCCTAATGCATGGGAAACCAAGATAGTGGTAACAATGAATGCCAGAGAGCTACATCACTTTTTTAGCCTTAGGCTATGCAAGAGGGCCCAGTGGGAAATACGAAGGCTGGCTAAGTTAATGCTCATTGAAGTTAGAAAAGTTGCTGGGGGTATATTTGACGTTGCTGGTCCCACATGTGTGACGAAAGGTAAATGCGAGGAGGCAAAGCCCTGCGACAAGCCTTATTCATCAATGGAGGAACTGCTAAGTTAAAAAAAGACTCTTCCCCTTGGGGAGGTGATGATTATAGATGGAGAAAATCAACGAAAAATTAGATGAATTGGAAAGGAAATTTAAAGATCTGGAGCTGAAACTCAGCGATCCTGGGGTCATTTCAAACCCCCACGAATTGCAGCGTTTGGCTAAAGAGCACGCGGAATTGTCTAAAATAGTAGAAAAGTACAGGGAGTACAAAGATGTGCTGAGACGATTGGAAGACGCCATGTCACTGTGCGATGAGGATGACGAAGAGCTTAAAGAATTGGCTAAGGAAGAGGTTGCTCAATTAAAGCAAGTTCTTGAAAAGCTAGAGGATGAATTGGCGATTCTTTTATTGCCAAAAGATCCGGATGATGACAAAAGCGTCATCGTCGAAATAAGAGCAGGGGCTGGAGGCGAAGAGGCAGCACTTTTTGCCGCTGACCTTTATAGAATGTACGTACGTTACGCTGAGCGTAAGGGCTGGAAGGTTGAACTCATTACGGCCAACGAAACGGGCATTGGCGGTTATAAAGAAATTGTCTTTCGTGTCGAAGGCCGGGGTGCCTATAGTGTATTGAAGTACGAAAGTGGAGTTCATCGTGTCCAACGTGTTCCAGTAACAGAAGCAGGTGGCCGCATTCATACGTCCACTGCAACTGTCGCCGTATTGCCGGAGCCCGATGAAGTTGACGTTGAAGTGCGTCCCGAAGATCTGAGGATAGACACATATAGAGCCAGCGGAGCAGGTGGCCAGCATGTTAATATGACCGACTCAGCCGTGAGGATTACTCATATACCAACGGGCATAGTAGTGACATGTCAGGATGAAAGATCACAAATTAAAAATAGAGCAAAGGCAATGCAGTTACTAAGGGCTAAATTGTACGATCTCGAGTTGCAGCTTCAGCATGAAGAGATGGCTATGGAACGCAGGGGGCAGATAGGTAGCGGCGATCGATCGGAACGAATTCGAACGTATAATTTTCCACAAAGTCGCGTTACTGACCACAGAATTGGCCTAACATTGTATAACCTCGAGGAGATATTGGACGGCGATTTGGATGAGTTAATTTTCGCTCTGGCCACGGCAGACCAAATGGAAAGGCTTAAATTAATGGGAGCGTAGTCGCCGGTGACCCTCATTGAGGCAAAAGATTATGCAGCGCGTAAATTAAGGGGAGCTGGAGTTTTAGATTACCTTCTGGAAAGCGATCTCATTTTATGCAAAGTTTTGGGATGTGACAGGGCCTGGATGATGGCCCATAAGGAGCGGCCGATATTTGATTATGAGCTGGAATACCTGGAAACTTTGCTCGAGCGTAGATGCAAAAGGGAGCCTTTGGCTTATGTTTTCGGTGAGGCACATTTTTACGGGAGAAGTTTTTTCATCGGAGAGGGTGTTTTGATCCCCAGGCCGGAGACGGAAATTTTGGTTGAAACAGCGTTATCTTTCGTCGAAGAGGGCGTGATATTGGATTGGGGCACGGGCAGTGGTTGTGTGGTGATATCTTTATTGCTGGAAAACCCAAAGTTAAGTGGAGTTGCTCTGGACATTAGCCCAAAAGCGCTTTCTTGGATGTGGCGCAACGTTAAGAAGTTTGATTTATTTGCTCGGATGCTTCTTTGGCATGAAAGTGTGCGCTTGCCCCAAAAGTACGGTAATCACAGCCTCGATATGATAGTAAGCAATCCGCCCTATATTCCAACAAAAGAGATTTCATGCTTGATGCCTGAGGTGAAATGCTATGAGCCATTGCGTGCGCTTGATGGAGGGTATGATGGAATGTGTTGGTATAGATTGCTCTTTGAAAAGGCGCCTCTATGGCTGAAGGAGGGCGGGTGGCTGTTGGTCGAATCAGGCGGCAAAGAGCAAACTGATGCGATCATCTCCATGGCACCTCTTTCTTTTAAGCTTCACGAAGTGAAAAACTTAAATGGCGGTGTGAGCATCGTTATTTGGGAATATAATAAAAACTGTCCGCTGTAATGCATACCTATCGTAGGAGGTGTTATTGTGGAAAAACACGAGCTTGTAATAATTGGAGCCGGACCGGCAGGGTTAACTGCTGCTATATACGGCAGGAGAGCGGGGCTTGATGTCTTGGTCCTAGAAAAGGGCATTCCTGGAGGACAAATTACCTCCACGGCCGAGATCGAAAATTGGCCAGGCATACCTATGATAAGCGGAGAGGAGCTGGCTCGTGCTTTTAGGGAACATGCTGAAAAGTTCTCACCTAAGTTTATGGAAGCCGATGTCAAAGAAATTTCCATCGAAGCGGGGAAAAAATTGATAATCACCGATAAAGGTAGCATAGAAGCAGAAGCTGTCATCGTAGCTACCGGGGCCAGCTTTAGGAAACTTGGCTGTCCAGGCGAAGCCGAGTTTACGGGACGAGGCGTTAGTTACTGTGCTGTATGTGATGGAGCCTTTTTTGAAGATCAGGTTATTGCTGTTGTTGGCGGTGGCAACACTGCTGTCGAAGAGGCAGATTACCTTACAAGATTTGCTTCTAAGGTGTACATTATTCATCGACGTGATTCTTTGCGTGCAGATAGGGCTGTTGTGGAAAAGGCGATGTCTAATCCCAAGATAGAACCTGTTTGGAACTCAATCGTTGAGAAGATAGATGGCGAAGATATGGTCGAGAAGGTCGTAATAAAAAACGTGAAGACGGGTGAAATTAGCGAATTGCCTGTGGCTGGAGTTTTTGTTTTCGTTGGTATGGATCCGAATAGCGAGTTTGTGAAAGATTTGGTAGAAACAAAAGACGGCGGATGGATAGTAACTGACGAGAAGCTCGAGACTTCTGTTGAGGGAATCTTTGCTGCGGGTGATGTACGGGATAAATTTTTAAGACAGGTAGTGACGGCTGCCGGAGATGGCGCTACTGCTGCCATGTCGGCATATGCTTATATCTCTGAACAACTGCATTTGCAAAAGGTGCTTTTTGAACCAGAAAAGGTGGTCTCTCTCTTTTATTCCAGCATAGAACCGCAACAGATTAAATTGGCCACCGAAATTGAGAAAAAATATCCTAAAAAAATACTACTCATTGACGGCTACAAAAATAAAAGGATGTGCGAGAAGCTAGGCATATGCGAGCTTCCGCAAGCCGTGGTTTTAAACAAGGGTTCCTTAATTTGCTCGAAGAAGATTTCAAGCGTTCAGGAAATAGAGGAGTTGGTATAATTTCCTTAATCGAGTGTACCGGGGCCTATCTTTGAAGGTGGGCCCATTTATTTTAGCTTGCTTTCAAGAAGGGGTGAGCATATTGGACAAAACGGTTATGACCGTTACCATGAACCCCGCCATAGACATTCAATATGTCGTTCCCGACTTTAGTCCCGGCAGGTGGTTTCAGGCTTCAGAAGTCGACAGGTCCGCTGGCGGCAAGGGAGTAAATGTGTCCATAATTTTACAGCAGTTGGGGTATGAAAGTGCGGCTATGGGATTTCTAGCCGGTTTTTGCGGAGAGTATGTGCGCGATACATTGAGGCGTCTCAAACTAACGACCAATTTTGTAAATGTCATAGGTGAATCTAGGACGAATGTCTACATTGTGGATGAGGTTGGACGCATCGAAACAGGTGTAACAGAACCGGGCCCTTACATTTCCGATGAGTCGTTGGGCAGATTTATGAAAAATTACGAGCGAATGTTGAGCCGTGCGCGGTTGGTTTACCTAGGAGGGTCTCTACCCCCCGGAGTGCCGCAAGATGCCTATAAAGATTTAATACTGCATTGTGAAGAGGCGAAAGTTCCGGTATTCATAGATGCTTCAGGCCCTGCGTTGACCGCCGCATTAGAAGCGCGTCCCATGGTTGTAAAATTCAATCACCGCTTTTTACTTTCCACCCTTGGCTACCCCATGGGCTCTCTTGATGATATCCTAAACTTTGTATCCAAAATTCATGACAACGGAATAGAATGGTCTGTGACCACCTATGGAACGGTGGGCAACATATTTTATACACCTCAAGGGATTTATCTTGCGGATATTGGCAGAGAGGAAAAAAAGCAAATGGTATCGCTTCTTGCCATCGATGACGCGCTAATGGCGGGATTGGCGGTGGCATTGCTCGAAGAAATGGATGTGGAACTAGCCGTTCGTTTTGCTCAGGCTTGCGCTTTAGAGGATACACTTCACGTTAGAAAGGGGATTCGTGGCAGAAGCATGGTTGAATCGCTGGTACCAAAAATCATGGTAGAAAAGTTGACCTAAAGGGGTGTTTTGATGATAATTGGATATCTTATGGATAGAGACCTGACATTGCTCGGTGAAGACGGATTCTGCGTTAGCATAGCGAATAAAGCAGGTATAATAGAATATATGATGGATGGATAATAATGCCTAAGATACTTTTCGTTTGTGCCGGCAATACCTGTAGAAGTCCGATGGCAGAAGCGCTAATGAAGAAAGCTTTGAAATTAAAGGGGATTGAAGGTTGGTCCGTTTCTTCAGCAGGACTTATGGCTATACCTGGCATTCCAGCTAGTGAAAACGCGAAAAAGGTGTTATTAGAGGAATACGGTTTGGATATTGAAGATCATTCTTCCAAAGCCATTGAACTTAATTTGGTGGCAGAGCATGATTACGTAATTGCTATGACCTTAAGACATGCTCAATGGCTGGCATCGAGATTTAACCAATATAAAAATAAGATTTATTTCATTGGAGAGTTAACCTCAGAAGAGGTAAAAGGTGCCATAGAGGAATACTTAAACGCACAAGACACCTACTCCACCTATTATATGAGGTTGTATGAGGAAAAGATAAAGCCTTACGAAATTGAAGACCCCTATGGTAGCGATATAGATGAATATAGAAAGGCTGCTCGGAAACTATGGCAATATTGCTGTCGCATCGCAGATCTCATAAAAGACGGCAATTTCCCCCCAAAGTCTTAGCCGTTCGAAGCTAACATTTTCCGCTAAACAGCCGATTACAAACTGTAGGGGGTGTTGTAGAAATGCTGATAAGCGGAAACGAAGCGCAAATGACCTATAAAGTAAACCAAATTCGAACAGCCAGCAAAGACCAGTTGCTTCTTATGATCTACGATATAGGCATAAGTGCTACAAAAATAGCTAAGAATGCTATCAAGGATGAAAATAACGAGATGGCCAATAAGGAACTACAGAGGGCGCAGGCAGCACTGCGAGAATTGATGAACGCCCTTGACGTAAGCGCTGGGGAGTGGGCAAATACATTGATGTCTTTGTACGAGTTTATGCATGAACAACTGGTCAAGGCCAATGTCAGCAAAGACCCGGATTTGATCGAAAGTGTTAAATTGATGCTCGAGGAATTGCGTGCAGTTTGGCAGGAGGCAATCGAAAAAAGTCGCGTAGAGAGCTTCGCCCAAGAGGAAATGGATCATGGCGAAGTTAGGCCGCAGGGGGGTTTTGATTTTGCAGGTTAATGTTGACAATATCAAGGGTCTTGCCGAAAAGGAACAAAAGTTATACCGTGATTTAATATCTTTGGTAGATGAGGAAATGGAGCATGCTCGTGCCGGCAATACTATGGCTTTAATGGATGTTTTAAAAAGAAAACAAGCCGTAATTTCTTGCCAAGAAGCCCTGCAGGATAAATGGCTAGAATTTGCAGCTTCAATGGGCATCAGTTCTTCCCGGGAGACCGTAGAATTTTGGGATGCCCTTGCAGCTAGATTGGGCAAAGAAGGCTCTAAGGACGTTATTGAAAAGATAATCGAGATTAGAAAAATGGCTGCGGAGATATTGGAGAAGGAATATGAGGTCCAAAAAGAACTTGAAAGTCACCTAGCGAAACTGCGATCAAATTTATTGAAGCTGAACGATGGCATGCGAGCATTTAAAGCCTATATGAGTTAAAATGCTACGCAGGTTAGAGAATAGGATAAATAAAACAGGAAGTGATTGAGATCTGAGGCGAGTGGTTTCGTTTTTATGCATAATAATGCTTATCTTATACACCCCCATAACGACATATGCCCAAGAGGACGACTCTAAAGAGATTGCTTTAGGTCGCAAGGTTGCCGAGCAGGTAGAAAGGACCTGGGAAAGGGTTACAGATCCGACGATAACGGCCAGGCTAAATATGATCTTGACCCACTTTAGGCCCCATTTAGATCGTGACCTACCCTATGAGGTTAGAGTGATAAAGGATGACGAGATTCCTAATGCCTTTTCTCTTCCGGGTGGAATAGTTTACTTTACTACTGGCATGATTCAGCTTGCCGAAAGCGATTCGGAATTGGCAGGGGTCATGGCCCATGAGCTTGCCCATACCGAAAAAAAACATGTAATGATACAGGTAGCCAGAAATCAGAGGCTTTCGCTTTTGAGCCTGGGAATCATAGTGGCCACTGGAGGACAAGCTGCTGCCGTTCTTTTGACAAATGTTGCGCAGGTAGCGGTAATGAATTCTTACAGTCGCGATCTGGAGGAAGAAGCCGATATGGTGGGGTTGGACCTCCTAATAAAGGCTGGTTATCCGCCATCGGCGATGATCACATTACTGGAGCGTCTTGCGGAAGAGGAACTTAAAAGGCCGTACTTTGAGCCCGGAATTTACCAGAGCCACCCTAAATTGAAGGATAGAATAGCTTATCTAAAAAGCACAATAATGGCAAAGGGATTGGCCCTAAATCGTAAGGAAGTGCTGGGCCTGCTAAGAGTTGAGGTTACCGAGGAGGACAATTTTTGCCTTCTTGCTATAGACGAGGAAGTTATATTGAAGTTAAAGAGCAACCCAGATACGGTTGCTGTATTAACCAATATGGCGGCAGGACTCAATAAGGCTTTAAAGTTGGAACTTGAGCCTTATGAGGTAAAGATAATAAACGTTGGAGAAGAATCCTTTTTCTGCGTTGGACCTGATAGGATCATTACTCAAAAAGATTTACCCGCAGGAGCTCCCTCCCTTGAGGAAATTCGAGATAAAATATTATTGGCCCTCGAAAAGGCGAGGCAGAAACATACCTTTACGAATTTTATCCGCTGAGGTAAGTTGTAAAAAAAATTTTGATGTAGAATGAAATAAGGTTTGAGGATTTCTTAAGGAGGCCTCTAAATGTACATATCCTTGTATAGAAAATACCGACCGGGTCGTTTTGGCGATGTGGTTGGGCAAGATGGTATTGTGAGGATCTTGAGGAACTCCTTGAGGTTGGGGAAAGTGGGACATGCCCTTTTGTTTTCCGGTCCCAGGGGTTGCGGCAAGACGACCGTGGCCAGGATATTTGCGAAAGCGTTAAACTGCCCGAATTCAGCAGATGGAGAACCTTGCGATAACTGTGACGTATGTGATTCCATCTCTTTGGGAGAATGTCTTGATGTGATAGAGATTGACGGAGCTTCCAACAGAGGCATAGAGGAAATAAGAAACCTTAAGGCCCAGGTTGGACTAGCCTCCTTCTCTCTCCCCTACAAAGTATACATCATCGATGAAGTTCACATGCTTACTGATGCGGCTTTCAATGCTCTTTTGAAGACATTGGAAGAGCCGCCCAACCGAGTCGTCTTCATATTAGCTACTACCGAACCGGATAAGGTTCCACTCACCATTAGATCTCGCTGCCTTCGTTTTTATTTCAATAAGTTATCCGGCTTCGATATCGCAAAAAGGTTGCGTCATGTAGCCGAAATGGAGGGTTTCGATTTCGAGGAAGAAGCTCTTTGGGAGTTGGCAAGACAGGCAGACGGGTCGCTGCGTGATGCTTTGACCCTGACTGAGCAGGCTTTAGCCCTACAAGATGGCAAGCTTTCTTTGGACTCGGTGGCGTTTCTTTTAGGCGGCAGCAGGAGCGAAATGGAGGACGTAATACAACTCATGATAAGGGACCCCTCGCAAGGCTTTCTGCGAATGAAAAACATTTTAACGAAGGGGTTAGCGATAGAGAGGCTTCTTGAAATTTCCTTTTCCATCTTTCGAGACATGTGGATGTACAAGACCTTTGGAATAGATTTGATCGAAGAACTCGAGTTGTCAGAAAGGGAAATCGGATTTTTAAAAAGGGAAGCTCCCCTTTGGGACGGTTCGGTTTTATTTTCAGCTATGAAATTGTGCGCTGAACTAAGCCTTCAGGCAAGGTTGGGCGTTAAAGAAGATATCCTTTCCAGCTTGTTTTTCGTGCATGTAGGAAAAACAAAGGACCTATCCGTGATTGAAGCAGGCAAAACCCCGGATCTAGTTAGTGTAAGTGTAAGCACTAAGGGAGCCGAAGTTGTTGTCCAGAGCGGGAGCAAAGATCAAGTGCGGGAAGACATATCTGAACCGTGGCAGGAAGTTATGAAAAAGACGGCGGAGGAAATGTTGCCCCTTTACTGCGCTCTAATACCTTCAAGGGTCGAATACGACGAAAATACGGTGTTGATCGAAATTTCGATGGAACGAAAGTTCGATTTTAATCTGTTGAAGTTGCCAAGAAACTTGGCCTATCTATACGATTCAATAAAACAAAATATTACAGATACTGATGAACTAGTGATAAAAAGTGGCGATGAGGAAGCAAAATATCCTACAGACCTGGTATCAGAACAAATGGAGCCAGAAGGGGAGGAATTTTTACAAGAGGAATTGCCGCATCCATCGGAAGACGAAGAAAGACAAATTCTAGAAAGCTCAAATGCTGTAGTCACATCTGCCGAGGATCGTAAGGCAAGAGAAAATGACGAGGCCCTCCAAAGGATTGCCATGTATCTTAATGGAGATGTTTTGATGTATAAAAAGTGGGACGAAGAAGAAAGTGCAGAAGAAGACGGAGGCGTTGAGATTGAATGATCGATTTGTTCATTTACATGTTCATACGGAGTACAGCCTCTTAGACGGTGCAATAAGGATCAAGGACTTGGTCTCCAGAACAAAGGAATGGGGCATGGACGCTGTAGCGATAACGGACCACGGGGTGATGTTCGGAGCCATCGAGTTTTATTATGAATGCGAAAAAGAGGGCATTAAACCCTTAATTGGTTGTGAAGTATATGTTGACCCCAAGGGGCATACCAGGCGTGAAGGTCAGGGAGGCAACTACCACCTCTTACTTTTGGCGCAAGACAATGATGGTTACAAAAATTTGGTGAAATTGGTCTCAGTGGCTAATATAGAAGGCTTTTACTACAGACCCCGAGTGGACTACGATTTGCTTGCCAGATACTCCAAGGGGTTAATTGCCTCGTCAGCCTGTCTGGCCGGTGAAATTCCTTCGCTTATTTTGGAAAATAGATATGATGAGGCGAAGGAGAAAGCCTTGATTTATCGCGATATATTTGGCGAAGACAATTTCTACCTTGAAATAATGTCCAATGGCATGCGGGAACAGGCCACAGTTAACAAATCCTTGATCGAGCTTTCCCGAAAAACAAACATACCACTGCTTGCTACTAACGATGCTCACTATTTGGAAAGCTCTGATGCCGAATGGCATGAAATATTACTTTGCGTGCAAACCAACTCTACTATTAATTCGAAGAACAGGTTCCAGTTTGGTTCCAAAGAATTCTACCTTCGCTCGCCTCAAGAAATGTGGCAAATATTTGGCAGCGAGTTGCCCGATGCCTTAAAAAATTCGATTGATATAGCAGAAAGATGTAATGTTAAAATCGAGTTCGGACATTATATGTTACCCGAGTATAAGGTCCCTGAGGGAGAGACGCTAGAAAGTTATTTGGCCTTAAAGGCCAGGGAGGGTTTGATTAGACGTTTCAATGGCAGGAGTGTTCCCTTAGAGTATGAAAAACGGATGGAATATGAACTCAACGTAATAACTCAGATGGGGTTTGCCGGATACTTCTTGATAGTCCAAGATTTCATCAATGCTGCTAAGTCCAAGGGGATACCTGTAGGGCCGGGCAGAGGTTCCGCGGCAGGATCTTTGGTGGCCTATGCTTTAAGGATAACGGAAATCGACCCAATCAAATATAATCTTTTGTTCGAGCGTTTTTTAAACCCTGAACGGATTAGCATGCCTGATATAGATACGGATATATCCGATAAGCGTCGCGACGAAGTGATCGATTATGTAGTTGAAAAATATGGTCGGGACAGGGTAGCTCAGATAATAACATTCGATAGAATGAAAAGCAGAGCTGCCGTTAGAGACGTGGGTAGAGCCTTGGACATGCCTTACCCAGAGGTCGACAAGGTGGCAAAATTGATCCCTTTTAATGTTTCTTCGATAGAGGAAGCTTTGGAATTATCACACGAATTGCGGGCAATTTATGACGGGGACAGCGAGGTTAAGCGGTTATTGAATTTTGCCAGTCATATCGAGGGAATTGCCCGCCACTGTTCGCAACACGCTGCAGGTGTTGTAATATCACCTGAACCCTTAGTAAATATAGTACCTCTCAAGGCGATTAACGGATCGCAAATAGTGACGCAATACTCCATGGATCCGTTGGAAAAACTTGGACTCGTCAAGATGGATTTTTTGGGCTTAAGGACCTTGTCCATGATGGAAGAGACTTTGAGCAATATCTCTAGAAACGACAAAAAGACGCCCGATCTTACCGGGTTGCCCATGGATGACAAGCTCACCTTTGAGATGCTTAAAAAGGGCGATACCATGGGGGTATTCCAACTTGAATCTTCTGGCATGAGACAGCTTTTGAAGAAGTTAAGCCCTGACTCTTTCCAAGACATAATAGCTGTTTTGGCACTTTATAGGCCTGGCCCCCTGGGTAGCGGTATGGTGGACCAATACATAGAAAGAAAGCGTGGAAGGTCCCCTGTAACATATCCTCATCCTGCATTGGAAGACGTGCTCAAAGAGACCTATGGCATTATTCTCTATCAAGAACAGGTCATGCAAATTGCGGCAGAATTAGCAGGCTACAGCTTAGGGCAAGCAGACATCCTTCGCAGGGCAATGGGAAAGAAAAAGGTTGAGGAGATGGAAGAACAAAGGAAAGTCTTCTTAAAGGGGTGTCTGGCAAATAGGGTGAGCGCGGAGAAAGCTAACGAGATATTTGATCTAATTGAATATTTTGCTGGTTATGGCTTCAATAAATCGCACAGTGCCGCGTATGCTATGATAAGCTATCAAACAGCATATCTCAAAGCACATTACCCAGTAGAATTTTTGGCTGCTTTTCTGTCAAGCCACATAGGCGCAAAAAAGGAGATTCTTGCCCGATACGTAAGAAACGTCAGGGCTGCCGGAATTAAAGTCCTTCCGCCTGATGTAAACGAGTCCGAGGCCGGCTTTACAGCTGTTGGAAGCGTCATAAGATTCGGCTTAACTGCCGTTGCTAAGGCGGGTTCCGGTGCCGTAGAGGCTATTTTGAAAGCAAGAGAAGAAGGGGGACCTTTCAAATCCCTATGGGATTTTGTATCTAGGATAGATTTGAGGGCCGTAAATAGATCAGTCATTGAAAGCCTAATAGGAGTCGGAGCCTTCGATGGCTTGCATAACAACCGACGTCAAATTTTAGAGTCTCTCCCCATTTTGTTGGATATGCGTGCTCGTCAAGAAGAGGACAAATATCAACAAAGGTTATTTAGTCTTGAAGCAGATGGATTCTTTAGCGAAGAGCCGGCGTTAGTCGAAGTGGAAGATTTCGAATTTCGCCAAAAGCTTGAATTGGAAAAGGCGGCAGTCGGGTTGTACATATCGGGTCATCCTTTCGAGGCCTACGAGACGAGAGTGCGTAAATACGCTTTTTGCACCCCCTCTGAGCTCGTATACTGGTGTTCTAAAAAGTCACCTTTAATAGGTGGCATTGTTACCGAAGTAACTGAAAGATATACCAAAAAAGGTGACCTTATGGGAATCGTTGAGATAGAAGACTTGGAAGCTAAATTGGAAATCGTTTGTTTTCCCAGGATTTGGAGCAAGGTCAAAGCATTTTGTCAAATGGGCAATGTCATCCTGGTAACGGGTCGTTTGGAGGAAAGAGGAGGTTTGACCATGATTGCTGAAGACATTGTTTCCTTGGAGGTCGCCGAAAGTGAGAACCACCAGATCTTTAGGTTGCGTATTCCCTTTCATCTCTGCGACGAAACGGTTTTGAGGGATTTGCTCAGGACTTGCAAAAGCTATCCAGGAAAGGACCAGGTTCTCGTAGAAGTGTATAATGATAAATTTTCAGCATTCATTTTGTTAAACGGTACTTTGGTGAACACGAGCGACGAGTTGATCGAGAAGATTGAGGATAGGATCGGAAGTTTTCTTGAAATCGCGGTTTAGGCTTGAACCTCACTTTTGAGGCATAGCTTCGCCGTAGATTTTAAGTTTCACGGAGATCATGTGCTAAGTTTGATTTTTTGGAGTGATGGATATGAGAAGAGCTAAGATAGTATGTACGTTAGGTCCTGCCTGTAGCGATCGCATGATCCTTAAACTACTGGCTCAAGAAGGCATGGATGTTGCCAGATTAAATTTCAGCCATGGCACATATGACCAACACGGTAAAAACTTAAATTCTGTTAGGGATATAGAAAGCAAATTGGGACGACCCATAGCTACCATGTTAGATACCAAAGGTCCCGAGATAAGAACAGGTTCCCTCGCAGATCACGAACCAGTGATGCTTCACGAGGGCGAGGCTCTTATCTTAACCCCAGAACCCATCGAGGGTGATAAAACTAAGATTTCAATAAGCTACGAGGAGCTACACAAGGATGTTTGGCCAGGGGTAAACATATATGTTGACGATGGTGCTATAGCCCTCGTGGTTGAGGAAGTAAGAGGTCAGGATATAGTATGTAGAGTAGTTGTTGGGGGAGAACTGGGTGAGCATAAGGGAATTAACGTGCCCGATGTAAATCTTTCCGTTCCTCCCTTGACTCAGAAGGATATCGAGGACATCAAGTGGGGTCTTGATCATGAGATGGAATATGTTGCCGTTTCCTTCGTGCGCACCAAAGATGAGATCATCAGTGTAAGACGAATTATAGAGGAACTGAACGGCGATATTAAAATAATTGCCAAAATCGAAACTAAGCAAGCTGTGATAAATTTGGATGAAATCATTTCTATTGTAGATGGAATGATGGTGGCGAGGGGAGACTTAGGAGTGGAGATGCCAATCGAAGAGGTCCCCTTAGCACAAAAAAGAATGATAGATCTTTGCAGGTATCACGGGAAGCCAGTAATAGTAGCTACGCAGATGCTCGAATCGATGATTAGAAATCCAAGACCTACAAGGGCGGAGGCAAGCGATGTTGCCAATGCGGTTTTGGACGGTGCCGATGCCGTCATGCTATCTGGCGAGACGGCAATAGGGAAATATCCCGTGCTGGCTGTTCGAACCATGAGAGCTATCGTGGAGCGCGTCGAACGAGAATTTCGTACCTGGCAGAGGCCTGCTACAATTCCCATTAGAGCAAAAGGTGTTCCAGATGCGGTGAGCCATGCGGCAGTTTCGATAGCAGAGGAGATGAATGCTGGAGCTATCCTTTCTCTTACTAGCAGCGGAAGTACGGCGAGAATGGTGAGCAAATACAGGCCTTTATCACCCATAATCGCGGCCACAACAAAGATCAAGACCTATCGAGAGCTGGCCTTGGTTTGGGGCGTGACTCCGATGCTTCAGCCTGAGATCCCAGTAACTGACGAAGCGGTAGATAAGGCCTTGTCATCAGTCAGAGAAAGGGGTCTCCTACAAGAAGGCGAATTGGCAGTTATAACTGCAGGCGTGCCGATGGGAATTCCAGGTACAACTAATATGATAGAAGTTCATCCTGTCAGCAAGATATTGGTTCGAGGGTTGTCCTTGATTAAAAAAGAAGCCTCGGGCGTTGTTTGTAAGGCCTTAGATTCCGATACGGCCATTGCTACCATGAAGGATGGTTATATATTGGTGGTACGACAGACCGATAAGTCTTACTTGCCCGCGATGAGAAAGGCTCAAGCCATCATTGCAGAAGAAGGCGGTCTTACCAGTCATGCGGCCATAGTAGCCTTAGAATTAGGTATTCCCTGTATCGTAAGTGCCGAAGGAGCAACAAGCGTTTTGGAAAACGGCATGGTGGTAACCGTTGATGGTGCAAGGGGCGTTGTATATCAAGGAAACGTAAAGCTCCGCTAATGGCGGTTTTGTTATTTAAAGGAGAAGCAATGAAGTGAATGCGGAATTTGCCTATGACAAAAAAAGCGGTATAATTTCTCGCGATTGTGATTTTTGTCTTCGCGAACCTTTAGTCTCTTGTGATTGGCAACGGATAGACGAGGACATAATGAGGCTGTTTGGCAAAAGCACTGATGTTTCCTCTTTGTTGCGTAGTGCTGTGATCGTCCCATTGTTGCAGATATCGGACAAACCGGCTGTCTTGCTAGTTGAAAAGAGGAAGGGCCTTCCCAAACACGGTGGACAGGTTGCCTTTCCGGGAGGAAGGAAAGAACCTTACGATGTGGGACCAGTGGATACGGCGTTGAGGGAGTTTGCCGAAGAAACTGGATTGCCTTCCGATGTGGTTTGTATAGTGGGCATGTTGGAGCCTGAAGTGACTTATACCACCGGTTACGTTATTGTTCCCATAGTAGGCTTCATAAAGAATGCCGACATATTAAAACAAGTCAGAGTCGATACTAACGAGATAACAAGAATTATCCTTTTCTTTCTGGATGAAGCAAACAAGCAGGACTTCAAAGTAGAAACGCATACATTAAGTAGCGGGATATCGTTGTTGTACCCGGAATACGAACTGAAAGGCGGGCTTAGGATATGGGGAGTAACGGCTCGCATTTTACTAAAGATACTTGCTTACGCGGAGGATTTTTTCCAAGGAGCACTAGGGAGTAAATGGCCTTGATAGGGGCACATGTGTCGATTCGCGGAGGGCTTCATCGGGCGATTGAAAGAGGAGAAAGCTTATCCTGTGAAGCGATACAGATATTTACTAAAAATCAGTTACAGTGGAAGTCGCCACCGCTTAAATTAGAGCATAGCATCATGTTTTACAAAAAATGGCAAGAAAGCTACGTGAAAGATATAGTAGCGCATGCTTCCTATCTAATTAATCTAGCCTCGAAGGGCGACATAAGATTGAAAAGCATATCGGCTGCAGTTGATGAGGTATCAAGGTGTAGAGAATTGGGAATAGGTTGTCTCGTCTTGCATCCCGGCTCTCATGGTGGAGCTGGCCTTGAAAAGGGATTAATGCGCATGGCTGACGCATTGAAGGAAATACTGGCGAGAACAGATGATGCAAAAACTAAAATATTACTCGAAACTACAGCTGGTGAGGGATTCTCTTTAGGAGGAGATTTATCTCATTTTGGAGCTTTGCTCGAGCTGTTGGATGGCAATTCAAGGATTGGCGTTTGCCTTGATACTTGTCATTTGTTTGCGAGCGGATATGAGCTGGCACCTCGTGAAAGCTACGAGCGTTTTGTTTCAATAGTTGATAAATACGTAGGTATTGATAGGGTTGGATGTTGGCATCTAAACGATAGTCATTATGATAGGGGGAGCAGAAAAGACAGACATGCCCATATAGGAGAGGGTTGTATCGGCATCGATGCCTTTGCCCACATACTTACGGATGAACGATGGAAGCATGTGCCGTGCGTTTTAGAAACGCCTAAAGACGGACATGGCGACGAGGGCAATTTGTCCATATTAAGAAAACTCAGAGGTTATTGACAAGACCGAAGGGAGACAGAAATGGGGCGTAATCCCAAACTGAGGATACGATTAAGTAAGGTTCAAGACAATGCTTCAAAGGTTGTCGATCTATGTAAGGGCTCAAAAATAGAGGTCGGCGGGGTGGCAAAGGGGGTATGCGGAAACGTCAGCGTTGCAAGGGCGATGGTGGATGGTGGATGTTCCTTTTTGGCAGATAGTCGAATACAAAACATCATAAACCTCAAAAAAGAGAATCTTGATAGCCCTTTTATGCTCCTTCGTTTACCTATGCCAAGCGAGATTGACGAAATCGTTTCTTTGGTCAACTTTAGTTTGGTTTCTATGACCGAAGTGGTCAAGTTGATTGACGAAGCCTGTCGGATCCAAAATTTATACCATGACGTGATCGTCATGGTCGATGTAGGAGATTTACGCGAGGGCATATGGCCTTCTGAATCAGAGATTGAAAATATGGCAAGGACCTTAAGGGGTTGTCAAAGAGTTCGTTGCATTGGTGTAGGGACCAATGTCGGATGTTTCGGTGGAGTTTTGCCGTCGCCGAAAAATTTGGATAAATTGGTAAAAGTCGGGCACGAGTTCGAAGAATTTCTAGGTTATAAGTTGAAAATATACTCAGGAGGGTCTACCTCGTCGCTTGCCTTAGTTGAAAAGGGCATCATGCCTTCAGAAATTAATCAATTAAGGGTTGGAGAGGCAATTTTGCTTGGAAGCGATGTAACGGGAAGAAGATCGATTCCCTACTTAAATCAAGATACCATGATATTAGAGGCGGAGGTCATAGAACTGAGGCGAAAACCGAGCGTTCCTATCGGAAGAGTCGGTGCAGATGCCTTTGGTAACGTTCCAGCATTTGCGGATAAGGGAGTGAGGCTCCGGGGTATTTTGGCCATTGGCAAGCAGGATGTTAGGCTCGACGGGATATCACCTCTGCAGGAAGGCGTTTATGTGCTTGGCGCGTCAAGCGATCACTTAATCGTAGATATCGAAGAACTGGCTGGTGAAATTACGATAGGCAGCATCATTAGCTTTAAGGTCGATTATGGGGCAATGCTTGCTGCCACTACGTCGCCTTATGTAAGAGTGGTGATAGAGGAGCGATGATTAAGTTCCTTTCAGTACGCGATCTCTTGGATATACTGATCATAGCTTTTTTGATCTATAGGATATTGTTGCTATTGATGGATACAAGGGCAATGCAGCTGGTCAAGGGGCTGCTCCTTATAGGTTTGGTGAGCGTGTTAGCACGAGCGCTTCGCTTTGAAGTTTTGTCGTGGATGTTGGGCAAGTTCCTGGGTGTTTTGTTCATAGCCATTCCAATAGTTTTTCAACCTGAATTGCGGCGTATGCTGGAAGAAATTGGCAAGGGAAGCATATGGCGGCGAACGATTTCTCGGGAGAAGGCTCAATCGTTGGCAGATGAGGTTTTAAGGGCGCTCATGTATCTTCAGTCACAAAAGATAGGGGCTTTGCTGGTCCTGCAAAGAAGCACGGGCCTCAAGGATATATGGCAATCAGCGGTAAAGCTTGACGCCGAGATTTCCCAAGAAGCCCTGGTATCCATATTTTGGCCGGGGAACCCGTTGCACGATGGAGCAGCTATTTTGGACAAGGAACGTATTATAGCTGCATCGTGTTTTTTGCCCTTGAGCGATAACCCGGACATCTCTAGGTGGCTTGGCACGAGACATAGAGCTGCACTTGGCATAACAGAAGTTTCAGACGCCATATCTTTAGTCGTTTCGGAGGAGAGGGGAGAGGTCTCCTTCGCCATTCGCGGACATTTGTCCAGGGGGCTTAAGGAAACTCAACTGCGTCAGCTGCTTTTGCATTACTTTCTTTCCGAAGATGAACCGAAGACATTGTGGGAGAGGATTAGGATGGCCCTTATTTCATTTCGCTCTGGAGGTGTAGACGATGATGAAACGATTCGATGAGCTATTTTCCTCCAGAGCGTTTTTGAAGGTTGTTTCCCTCGTTTTGGCGTTTTTGCTATGGTTTTACGTTACAGGAGGAAGCGATACGGATATAGTTAGGTCTTACAGATTGGCATTACAGCTTCGCAATGTTCCGAGCGGGGTGGTAATCCAGCGCGTTCCAAGGGATATAGAAGTTCAAGTGGCGGCAAATAGATTTTTGGCTTCGAATATAATCCCTGAAAAAGATATCGTCTGTTACGTAGATCTTCAGGGGTTTGAGCCAGGGCGTCATACGCTTCCTGTCAAAGTTTCCTTGTCCGCGGGCTTGAAGTTGATATCGCTAAATCCCTCAATGGTCGAGCTACGATTGGACAGGACCGTGGAAAAATCCATCTCAGTAGTGCCAGAGTTGCCTCAAATAATGGACGGTTATGTGGTCCGAAGTATCGCCCTTTTTCCTTCCGAAGTGATAGTGCGTGGGTCCGAAAGTGATATAGAAAAGATAACTAAAGCTGTTGTAACACCTACACTCGCCGATTTGCTTTCAAAGGAAAAAAGAAGTTTTGACGTCATACTGGAGCCTCGGGGACACGATTGGTCCAGTGTTACTGTGTTACCTGACAAGATCAATTTGGAAGCAGAAGTTGATATTGTTAAAATAAAAAAGGAAATTCCTGTTATTGTACCCATCGAAGGCGAGCCCCATCCCGATTATCTTGTGACCTCTATAGTCACTACTCCTGGCACAGTGATACTAGAAGGCCCAAAATTAACACTTGATGAAATTAAAGCCATTACCACAAAACCCTTGGATATCAAAGGAATAACCAATAACATAGAAGTACAACTTCCCATTTCGGTTCCTAAGAACGTCACTTTGTTGGGAGAGACCAATCTGACGGTTAGGGTTAGCTTAAAGCAAAAAATTGCTACCATGAAGTACGAAAATTTAAGGATAGAAGTAAGGGGCAGAGGTATTTACAAAGAATGGGAAATATCACCCAGCCAGGCCAACGTCGTTATCACAGGTCCTCCTTCGCTCATTGCCTCGCTTGAAGGAAAGGATCCCGCGGTCGCTGTTTATGTCGATATCACAAACATAGTTTCTAGAAGGTTGTCCATACCTGTTAATGTGGAAATTAAGGTTAAAGGCATTGAAGTGATGTCTATAGATCCCGAAAGAGTTACTTTTACTGTTGTAGAATAAATAATAAACATAGTAAAATAGCGAAATTTAACAAAATAGGAGTGAACTTCCGATGGACAGAAAGATTCGCTGTTTATTTGGAACAGATGGAGTGAGAGATGTAGCCAATAAGGGAGTCATGATTCCAGAGATGGTTTTGCGTTTGGCGAGAGCATATGCTCTTTTCTTGGCAGAAAGAGGAATGCCGAGACCTAAAATTGCGATAGGGATGGACACGAGGCTTTCTTGCCAAATGTTACAATCCGCTCTTGAGGCGGGTTTCATGTCTGCCGGAACTGATGTCTTGATTTTAGGAGTTATTCCCACTGCGGGAGTTAGCTTTGCAGTACGACATTATAACACGGCAGGGGGTGTGGTAATAAGCGCGTCTCATAATCCAGCCGAGTATAACGGAATTAAATTTTTTGATCGCAATGGAGTTAAGTTGAGCGATGACGATGAAGCATCCATTGAAGAGTATCTGGGAGACTCCATGTTGGATGAATGGAGACCCACCGGTGCATCTATAGGGCATGTCGTTGAAGTAAGTGACGCGGTGGATAGTTATGCAAAGCACATGCTTACCACAGCTAGTTCATTGTCTTTATCTCGATATAAAGTGGTTGTTGATTGTGCTAATGGCGCTGTAATTGAGCCGGCACGTTTGGTTTTTTCGGCCCTAAAACCTAAGGAACTATTTTTTTTGGGAGATGAACCAAATGGTCTAAACATCAACGAAGGCGTCGGAGTAATGTGCATCGATACGGCAAGGGAAGCTGTCTTGAGGCAGGAGGCAGATTTCGGCGTTGTCTTTGACGGAGATGGCGATAGAGTTTTGTTCGTAGATGGCAAAGGTCGCGTTATAGATGGAGATATGATAATTTGGGTTTTGGCGAGATGGCTTCGCAAAAGGGGAGCCCTGGGAGATGGGGTCGTCGTAACTGTCATGAGCAACATGGCTTTGGAAGAGCATCTAAAAGAGGAGGGCATAGCCGTTCATCGTTGCTCCGTGGGTGATCGCTATGTTTACGAAACGATGCAAAAAACGAATTCCTTGCTTGGAGGAGAGCAATCGGGTCACATAATAATCAAAAATCACGTACAGACGGGCGATGGCCTGTGTACCGCGTTGATGTTTCTCATGGCTTGCGATGAACTCGGGTTAAAAATGGACGAACTCTTCGATGAATTTTCTCCCTATCCTCAATTTTTACAAAACGTTAAAGTCCGTAACAAGGAAAAAATCCTATCACATCCTGGCTTTTTAAAATGTCTTAAAAAGTGCGAGGAAAGGATAAGAGAAAATGGGCGCATCTTTGTCAGACCCTCGGGGACGGAGCCATTGGTGAGAATTTTACTTGAGGCTAAAGATATGGATTTGAAATCGATAGCTCGAGAATTGGCTTTGCAAATTCAGATAATAGATGAAGAGCTCAAAAATACAATTACATGAGGGAGGCATCTTTTCATGTCCGAGGTTCGTAAATGTCTATTTCCTGTAGCCGGCCTTGGAACTCGCTTTTTGCCAGTTACTAAGGAGATACCAAAAGAAATGCTGCCGCTAATTGATAAACCTGTGATTCATTACGGGGTCGAAGAAGCTGTAGCCTCCGGATGCAGGCAAATAATATTCATAACAGGAAGAGGCAAAAGGGCCCTGGAAGATTATTTCGATAGGTCGTACGAGTTAGAGCAGTTCTTGAAGGAGCGCAACAAGGAAGATCTCTACAATTTAATTTTGTCAATAAGTTCTTTGGCTGACTTTGCTTATGTTAGACAACCGGAACCCCTGGGATTGGGACATGCCATACTTTGCGCGGAACCTTTTTGCAGCGAGCCCTTCGCCGTTATATTGACTGACGATGTTATTATATCCTCAAAACCCGCCCTAAGGCAGCTCCTAGATGTCCGCGAGAAACTGGGGGGCTCAGTGATAGCTTTGGAAAGGGTTCCCCATGAAGAAACTGAAAGATATGGCATTGTCGATGCTCGTTTGTATTCGGACAATGTGTATCAAATTAACGATTTAGTAGAAAAGCCAAGCAAAGATAAGGCACCTAGCGATTTGGCCATTATTGGAAGATACATCCTGTCTCCCACCATCTTTGCTCATATTAGAAACATCGATAGAGGAGAGGGAGGGGAATATCAACTTACAGATGCATTAAGAAGTTTAGCGAGAGAAGAACCACTGTGGGGAGTAGTGTATGACGGAGATCGCCTGGATTGCGGTACTAAAATGGGATGGTTTAAATCGATTATAAAGAGGGGGCTTCAAGACCCGGAATTGAAAGAAGTGGTTCTTGAAGTTTTGCGGGAAGAAGAATATAAAGAATAAATGAGTTTTTTGTAGCCTAGTTTACGGCTTCTTAATATAATATTTTTAAAAGTGTAAGATATTAAAGCAATTTTCCTATCATCTTCCTTGGTGATTGTTGCGAAAACGGCTGGTCATTAAAACATAAATGTACATGGCGACAGGTATCAAAGGAGCTATGGCTATGTAAAAGGGGGCGAAGACCAGCAGGACCAAAAAACTTAAAACCATCATTAAGAAGAATAGAACCCAAAAGATGCTTCTTAAGAATTTTGCTTCTTTCTTCTGCGCAAATATGGCGATGACCGACGAAGCGAGTGTTAGTATTATAATAATGTAACAAAAAAGCTTTACATTACTTTTTATCGCACTCATGGCATAATCCATAGAGGTAAACCTGCATGCTCCGCGCTCTGTATTTACTCAGGCGTTTTAATGTGTCTCTTTCTTCTTGCGACATATCAATGTCTTCAAGCAATCCGCACCTTTGGCAAAAAAAGTGGGCATGTGTCTCCGGAGTGGGATCAAAGTGGGTTTTTTTATCGTCTATCGTGAGTATCTGTAAGAAGCCCATCTCTGCTAGCAATTGCACTGTGCTATAAATAGTAGCAAAAGATATGGCGGGGTGACTTTTTTGTAGCTCGCTATAAAGTTGTTCTGCCGTAGGGTGATCCTTTCGCCCACACAACTTTTCTATAATAGCCTTTCGTTGGCCAGTCAATTTATATCCCCTTGATTTAAGTTTTTCTAAGACTTCATCAATACTCCACATTTTCCATACCCCCCCAGCTTGTTACTTAATTTATAACTATTTAAAGGTAATTTTGCAAGAGAAATATTTCCCTTCGGTCGAACAGAAAAATGAGATCGCATTCTTGGATTTGATCTGGACAAGATGTCAATATTTCATGTATAATTCAACTTGCCTTACGATGGGGTGTAGCCAAGCTGGCAAGGCAGCGGACTTTGGATCCGCGATTCGCAGGTTCGAATCCTGCCACCCCAGCCATATATGTGGTATATAAATGGGGGGAGGAATGGCTCCCCCCACTTTATTGCATTGGGAGGATTAAAAAATGAAATCTGAATGGGGAGCATTGATTCTTGCCGCTGGTAAGGGCACGAGGATGAAAAGCGCTACTGCAAAGGTGATGCAACCCATTTTATGCGAGCCGATGCTTTTTTATCCTTTGAGGACTTTAAGTGAGTGTGAAGGTGTTTCTATAGGGGTGGTGGTGGGTTACGGCAAGCAGGAAGTTAGCGATTATTTGACGAAGGAATGGCCCCAAGTTGCGATAATTGAGCAAAAGGAACAAAAGGGCACGGGAGATGCAGTTAAAGCGGGTTTTCACTTTTGGAAAGACTACAAATATATGTTAGTCCTTCCTGGAGATGTCCCTCTCATTACGAGCGAGTCGATCAAGCAACTAATGAGAATCCATCTTTTGTCCGATTCATCATTGAGTTTCATTAGTTTTAAAGTTGCAGATCCTGCCGGATATGGCAGAGTCATCAGGTCCGATTGCGGGATTCGAATAGTCGAAGAAAAGGACGCGACCGAGGATCAATTGGCAATCAACGAGGTGAACAGCGGAATTTATGCCTTTTCGACAGCTGCATTAGAAAGATATATTAATGAGCTAAGATGTAAAAATGTACAGGGAGAGTATTACCTTACGGATTTAGTTGAACTTTTTCAGCAGGACAAAGAGCGAGTTGAGGTTTTATCCATGGACGGTGAAGATGAATTTTTAGGGGTCAATGACCCTTTGCAATTGGCCTACGCGACCAACCTGTTGAGAGACTTGCTCGTAAAACGCTGGATGGAAAAGGGAGTCAAATGTGCCGATCCTGAGACGGTGCGGATAGGTCCCCGGGTAGACTTCGAAGGTGAAGCCTATCTTGCTCCTTATGTGCAAATCTTTGGCGAGACTAGCGTTGGTGATCGCTGCAGTATTGGCAGTTTTTCTATATTAAAAGATAGCAAGCTCGAAAGCGGCGTTTCTGTTCATCCCCATGTCGTTATTGAAAGTTCTGTAGTTCGACAGAACGCCATCGTAGGGCCTTTCGCGTATTTGCGGGATGAGACGGAAATCGGCCCTAAGTCCTTTGCTGGAAAGTTCGTTGAAATTAAACACTCCAAAATTGGAAGCGGAAGTAAGGTTCCCCATTTATCCTACATAGGCGATGCCACGATTGGCGAGGACACCAACATAGGCGCTGGTACTATTACTTGTAATTACGATGGAAAGAGAAAGCATCCAACGAAAATAGGCAACCGCTGTTTCATTGGAAGCGATACAATGTTAGTAGCACCTGTCGAGCTCGATGACGATGCCACGACAGGGGCAGGTTCTGTAATTACTCAAAACGTTCCAATGGGAGCGCTTGCTTTGGCCAGGGCGCGGCAGCGAAACATTTTAGGATGGAAAAAGAGAAGGGAAAATATCAACAACAACGATAATGGGGGTCGGTCTTGATGATTGTTGAAGATAGAGAACTGAAAATTTTTTCAGGGCAGTCTCACCCGGAATTTGCGCAGAAAGTGTGCGAAAGCCTTTACATACCATTGGCAGCATCGAAGATCTATAGATTTTCCGATGGTGAAATAGGGATTTCTATAGAAGAAAGTGTTCGAGGTGCCGACGTATATGTTATACAATCGACATGTTATCCGGCTAATGAAAACCTCGTGGAGCTTTTAATATTTTTGGACGCCCTTAGGAGGGCTTCTGCTTATCAGATCAACGTAGTGATACCATATTTTGGATACGCCAGACAAGACAGGAAGACACGGGGTAGGGAACCCATAACGGCAAAGCTGGTAGCGAATTTGCTTGAAAAAGCTGGGGCTGACAGAGTTGTGTCAGCGGATCTTCACGCTGGGCAAATTCAAGGGTTTTTCGATATCCCTGTGGATCATCTCACGGCAGTTCCCTTGCTCGCCTCTTACTTTCAGGAAAAATTAAAGGACGAGATAGAAGCCAACAACTTAGTAGTCGTCTCACCGGATATAGGTGGAGTGGTGAGGGCGAGGAGGTTTGCCGAACCAATGCACACGGAATTAGCCATTGTAGATAAAAGAAGATCTTATGATATTGCAAATCATTGTGATGTCATGGAAATAATAGGACACGTCGAGGGGAAAGTAGTGATACTTATAGATGACATAATAGATACAGCCGGTACAGTTGTCAAAGCCGCTGAGGCGTTGTTTGAAAGGGGAGCGAAAAAGATTTATGCAGCCGCGACGCACGCAGTTTTATCTGGTCCGGCTATCGAAAGGTTAAAAAACTCTCCCATAGAAGAAGTGGTCTTGACCGACACTATCCCATTGCCCGAAGAGAAAATGTTGGATAAAATCACCTTGTTATCCATAGCTCCTCTCTTTGCTGAGGCCATAAGCAGAATTCATTCTAACGACTCTGTTAGCATATTGTTCCGATGAATAACTATCTACATTAATGTATCTACATTAATGAATGTAGAATTTGAGTTTCAATTACTATTATGATTTTGAGATGGTCCTTATTTTTATTGATTAAGATCGCTGTGCCGATGGCATATCAATTGGGTCATAATTTTAATGTTTAGGGGGAATTTGATATGGCAGCTAGAAGCATTGAAATCAAATTAGAGCTTAGGAAAGAGACGGGGAAAAATAAGGCAAAGAAGTTGCGTAAAGAAGGATATTTACCGGCTATTTTTTACGGGCCGGGTTATAAGGAATCTATTCCCGTCATGGTTCGTATCGACGATGTATTGCCCTATTTACAATCCTCGCATTGGGGAACTTACGCCTTTAATGTTACCCTGCCTGATGGCAGGACGGAAACGGCCTTGATAAGAGATCTCCAAGTAGATCCCTTGAGCAGGGAAATTCTTCACGTGGATTTCTATCAACTTTTGAAGGGTCATAAGGTGCTTGTAGCAGTACCCGTAGTTTTGGAGAACAGAGATGACTGTATAGGGGTTAAAAAAGGCGGGGTTTTGGTTCAACCACTGTACGAGATTGAGATGGAAGTGTTACCTGGCGAGATACCCGATGGGATACATGTGGATGTCGCTGCGCTTGATATAGGCGATAGCGTTCGGATGTCCGATATTGAGCTACCTGAAAGTGCAGTTATCTCAATTGACCCTGAAGAGACTATAGTTCAGGTCGTTGAGCCAATCATTGAAGAGATCGAGGAAGCCGTTGAAGAAGAGGTTGAAGAAGAAATGGAAGTAGAGGTTATTGGCAAGAAGGGTGTCGTTGAAGAAGAGGAGGAAGAAGAGGAGGAATAGGAATTTAGAGTGGGCGTGCGACTTTGCGTTGGTCTTGGTAATCCCGGTGTAGAATATGCTATAACGAGGCACAATATCGGTTGGCTAGTCGTAGATTCCTTGCTAGAGAAATTAAAAAGCGGCGCTAGCTATGAATATCGCTATAGAGGCATGATTTGGGGGCCTTTCGACGTAGAGGATGAGAAGGTGTACTTGTTGAAGCCCTTGACATTTATGAATTTGAGTGGTCGTTCTGTTGCTCAGGCGGCAAGGGAGCTGGAGGTGGGCATTTCAGATATATTGATCATTTATGACGATGTAGACTTGCCCTTTGGCAAACTCCGACTTCGAGCCAAGGGAAGCGCCGGCGGACACAAAGGGATGGCTTCTGTAATCGCTGCCTTGGGCACCCTGGAGGTGCCGAGGCTTAGAGTTGGAATCGGGAAAGAAACGCCCGCCCAGGATTTGGTCGCCTTTGTTCTGTCTTCTTTCGATGAGGACGAAATGGAGTCTTTGCCCGAGATTCTTGAAAGAGCTGCCAAGGCGGTTCTTGCTTGGATTGTCTTGGATATCGAACGTGCCATTTCATATGTAAATAGTGGCCTTTAGGATGGGATGTTAACAGTGCAGGCATACATTGATAAAGTTTGGGATGTTGATCTCAAAAATTGGACAAGGGGTGATGCTCTCTACCTTCAGGCAAAGGGAGCGGCTAGAGCTTGGGTATGCAGGGATTGTACTGTTAAAAGCATAGTTGTATTTCCTGATAATGGGCAAGCCCTTGACTTTTACTTCGATTGGAAGGCCTTGTTTGGCGAAGAGGAGATCATTTATTTGCAAGAGTTGCCTTTATCGTCGGATAAGGTTGGACATTCTGCTTTGTGGGTAAACAGAGGAGAATCTTTTAGAAAATGGCGCGATGGTGATATAAAAAAGCTTTTGATCACGACTCCCGGTTCACTGATGACGCCCCTTTCTTTTGCCGAAGATAGCTTTAGCATAATGGTTGGAGAAACCATTGGCAGAGACAATCTGGCTCGATGGCTTCAAAACAGCGGCTACGAGGCTGTAGATTTGGTTTGGATCCCTGGTCATTTTTCGGTCAGGGGGAGTTTGGTGGACTTATTTGATCCGCTCTACAAATATCCAATAAGGGTGGAATTCTTTGACGATGAGGTAGCAAGCATTAGGGCTTTTGACACAGAAACCCAAAAAAGCGTGGCCCATCATCAAGAAATAGAGATACACCGCATTTTTGGGAGCAAGCCGGCATTTCCATTCGATATGCTCCCAGAGGATTGCAGGATAATCCTTTTTGAACCCAAAGAATTAGAATCGCAGGCGGATATATATTGCTGGCTTTGGTGCAAACTGTGCGATAACGATCGTTCATTGCCACCTATACCCCGATGGCAGGAAGTTTACAAGGCAATAGCGTCATTGCCTCGTATAAGGATCACCTCTCTCCTTCAAGGTGCTACATTTCGTTTTAATATATTAAAAGAACCTTTTTTCAGAGGAAAACTGGAAGAGGCCAATGCCTATTTGAGCAAATGGAAGGCTAAGGGTTATAAGGTTTGTTTGTACGCAAATATGGATCATCTAGGGAAATGGGCAGATAAAACTGGCGTAGAATTCATTCCTCAGTCAATAAGCGGCGGGTTCATGGATATAAGTGGCAAATATATGGTCTTGTCGCAGTCAGCACTTGCAGGTATTGAACAGCCTTTCGCATCGGATTACACCTACCGACCACCCTTGGATTGGCAAGAGTCCCTAGAGGTTGGGCAATACGTCGTACACGAAGATTATGGCGTAGCAATTTTTAGGGGAGTCAGTTATGTCGATACCCAAGAGGGCAAATCGGAGTATTTGATTTTGGAATATGGTGATAAAAAGCGACTTTTAGTCCCTGTATATCAACTTTATAAGATAGCGCCTTATGAGGGTATTTATGGAGTAGAACGTCAGTTAGATCGTTTAGACAAACGATCTTGGAAAAGAACTCTGCAAAAAGCTAAAGAAAAGGCTCAAAAAATAGCGGAAGACCTCGTTTCACTCTATGCATTAAGAGAGATGAAAAGAGGCCATTCATTTCTAAAGGATGGGGAGATGGCCAAATATTTTGAAGGGACCTTTCCTCACGAAGAGACGGCAGACCAGTTGAAGGCTATAGAAGAGATAAAAAGTGACATGGAAAAACCTGTCCCAATGGACAGAGTGTTAGTCGGAGACGTTGGTTTTGGGAAAACCGAAGTTGCTTTGAGGGCTGCGATAAAGGCTGTAGAGGGAGGGAAACAAGTCGCAGTGTTAATCCCGACGACCTTGCTTGCGGAACAGCACTTTGAAAACTTCATTTCCAGGTTAGGCGATATACCCATAAGGGTCGAGCGATTATCTCGTTTTGAAACGCAGGCCAAGCAGCGCAAGATACTAAAAGATACCATGGAAGGCCGGGTTGATATCTTGATCGGAACGCATCGCTTATTGCAGGGTGACGTTCGCTTTAAGGATTTGGGGTTGGTAATAATAGATGAAGAGCATAGGTTCGGCGTAAGGCAAAAAGAGTTTTTAAAGAAAATGCGAACGGAGGTCGATGTCCTGTCCATATCCGCTACGCCTATACCGAGAACGCTTTATATGGCCCTATCTGGCATAAGGGATATTTCCCTTCTGAGCACACCGCCAAAGGACAGACAACCTGTCATTACCGTAGTAGGGCCTTGGAAGGACAGTTTGGTGAGAGAAGCGATCCTCAAGGAGATATCCCGCGATGGTCGAGTTTTTTTCGTGCATGATCGCATTAAAGGTATTATGAAGCGTGCCCGAAGTCTGCAAATGCTTGTCCCTGAGGCTAAAATCGGCGTAGTTCACGGACAACTTCCCAAAAGTAAGCTGGAGAAGACCATGATGAAGTTTTTAAAAGGCGAGATTAACGTTCTTGTTTGCACAACGATCATCGAAAGTGGCCTGGATGTAGCGAAAGCCAATACCTTGATTGTAGATAATGCCCATATGTTTGGTTTATCCCAACTTCATCAGCTTCGCGGTAGAGTTGGCAGAAGGAGCAGGCAAGCCTTTGCGTACATGCTATATCCGGCAGATAAGCCTTTGACTAGCGAAGCAATGCAAAGGCTTGAAGCTATAGCCGAATGTAATCAACTTGGCGGAGGATATAAGTTGGCTTTAAGAGATCTCGAAATTCGAGGAGGAGGAAATTTGCTCGGTGTAGAGCAACATGGCCAGGTGGAAAAAATCGGGTTTCAACTTTATTATAAATTGATCGAAAATGCCATGAGAAGCTTAAAGGGGGAAGATATCGAAGGCCTTTACGTGGACGTAAGAATACCCGTGGGTATTCCTGAGTACTACATACCGCAAGGTTCCTTGAGGGTAGCCTTGTACAGAAGACTGCTCAGGGATTTAAGCTTTGAAGATATCGATGACCTGGAAGGCGAACTAGTAGACAGGTTTGGACCCTTGCCTGAGGAAGTTAAATTACTGCTGAACGTTGCAAAATTGAGGGCGGGATTACCCCATTTTCGGGTAAACGAAATAATGATTGATTCAAAAGAAATCGTCTTGCAAGGAAAAGATGGGGGATTGTTTCAGTTGGTCGGTGGCAGGCCCTGCTGGATAATTAGCAAAAGCCGCGCCAGCGGACCAGGCGGCGCCAGTGGGCTAAAACGCCTTGTGGGGTATATGATCGCTGCATTTGAGTGCGGTAAGGGGATGGTCGAAGAATGGAATCGAAGCGCAATATAGGAGCGAGTTTTGAAGAACTTGTAGATATAATGGTTCGGCTGCGAGCTCCGGACGGTTGCCCCTGGGATAGGAAGCAAACTTTGAGCACGCTTAAAGAGTACATACTTGAAGAAGCCTATGAACTGATCGATGCAATAGAGGCCGAAGATGCAAGAAACATATGCGAAGAGTGTGGCGACTTGCTTTTGCAGGTCCTTTTTGTCGCTCAGATTGCCTCGGAGAATCAATGGTTTCATATTGGAGATGTTATAAATACTTTGTGCGATAAGTTGAGGCGAAGACATCCTCACGTTTTTGGCGATACCTTCGTGCTAGATAGCGAAGAAGTCAGACGCAATTGGGATATGATAAAACTGAAAGAGCGAAAAAAGGAGGACCAGTCCCGATTAGCCGGCATTCCTCGAACTATGCCGGCATTACTTAAAGCTTACGCTATTCAAGAAAGAGCTGCAAAAGCAGGCTTTGATTGGCAATCTGGTAATCTCGAGCCTTTATGGGATAAAATAGAAGAAGAGATTAGTGAGCTTCGTGAGGCCTTAAAAGAGGGCGACATGAAAAGCGTTGAGGAAGAGATTGGTGATTTATTCTTTGCTGTAGCTAACTTGTCAAGACATGTGGGAGTTAACCCAGAAGAGGCTTTACAAGGGGCTAACGAAAAATTTTCAGAGAGGTTTCGTTTTATCGAGGAAAGCGTAGAGGAAAGTGGACGCGGCTGGGGTGATTACACACTTGACGAGCTGGAGGTTCTTTGGCAATCTGCAAAAGAAAGGCTCAATGAAGAATCGCGAGGAGGTTAAATTTGGATGATTAGCGCTGATGGCTTGGACATATTTGCTGAGCAAATTAAAGGCAATGGAGGAAAAAGAAAGAAAATATTGGTTACAGAAACTGTGCTAAGGGATGCACATCAATCGTTGATGGCTACCAGAATGAGGACGAAGGACATGTTGTCCATTGCAGCTAGGATGGATGAGGTGGGATATTACTCATTTGAAATGTGGGGAGGCGCCACTTTCGATGCAGCCATGCGATTCTTAGATGAGGACCCTTGGGACCGCCTGAGGGCATTGAGGCGTGTAGTCAAAAAAACGAAACTTCAGATGTTGCTACGTGGCCAAAATCTAGTTGGCTATAAACACTATCCCGATGATGTCGTTCGAGAATTCGTGAAAAGAGCCGTTGGAAACGGCCTCGATATAATTCGTGTTTTTGACGCCTTAAATGACTTGAGAAATATGGAAGTAGCTGCCGACCAGGTGAAGAAAGAAGGAGCTCATTTACAGCTTTCCATTTGTTACACTATTTCCCCCGTACATACTCTAGAATCTTTTGCGAACCTTGCCCTTGAAATGAAGGATATGGGGGCTGATTCAATATGCATCAAGGATATGGCGGGATTGCTCTCTCCCGTTGTCGCTTACCGGCTGGTTAGAGCTATTAAGGAAAAGTGCGACTTGCCCGTGCACGTTCACACTCATTACACGAGCGGAATGGGCTCGATGGCCTATTTAGCAGCTGTTTTAGCTGGAGCTGATATAATTGACTGTGCAATTTCACCCTTCGCCATGGGAACCAGCCAACCGCCTACAGAATCGATGGTAGCAGCTCTAAAAGATTCCATATACGATACTGAGATCGAATTACAAGATCTGGTTCCGATAGCCAACCACTTTAAAGAAGTTAGAGAGAAAAACAAAGACCTAATAGTAGGCCTTACGGGAGTTGATATTAACGTCCTGATATATCAGATTCCTGGTGGAATGTATTCCAATCTGGTAAGCCAATTAAAAGAACAAAACGCCCTTGACAAGCTTGAGGAAGTCCTTAGGGAAGTGCCTAAGGTCCGTCGCGAGATGGGATATCCTCCTTTGGTAACTCCAACTAGCCAACTTGTTGGTACTCAAGCTACTTTAAATGTCCTCGTGGGTAAAAGGTGGCATATAGTGCCCAATGAAGTTAAAATGTACTTTCTGGGTTATTATGGCAGGCCTCCGGCACAAGTCGATCCGGAAATAGCCGTGAAGGTAGTTGGAGACGAAGAGCCAATTACCTGCAGGCCCGGTGAAATTTTGGAGCCTGGTTTAGAGGAAGCTCGCGAGGCGATAAAGCCTTGGATTTTGCAGCCTGAAGATGTTTTAACTTACGCACTATTTCCCAACGTTGCTAGGGATTTCCTTGTGAGAAAATTCGCAAGGACGTTAAAGAGGGATGTAGGTTTTGAAGAACCCGTTGAAGGGGTAGCTTATCCGGTGTAGATCAGGTTATTAACGATAAAGGAGGTAATGAATTGTGCTACAAGTGCAAAAAAGCATAACTGAAATTATAGAAAAGGATATAAAGCCTGCTTTGATGTCTCATGGTGGGGGCATAGAGTTCGTTAGCTATGATGAGAAAGAGAAAAAGGTCCTTGTTCGTTTGACTGGCGCCTGTGGAGGGTGCCCTTTTGCCAGGGAGACGTTGCGATTTCAGGTGGAAAATGTCTTGAAGGGACGCTTTCCTGACGCAGTGAAGTCCGTGGAAAGCGTTGACTAACCTTAAGGGAGGGAATTTTTTTATCCTTGACGGGTTCATTTAATTCTAAAGGTGGAGTACAAAGTCGTGAAGATTCCTCGCCCGAAATTCTGGTCGTGGCAGATGAGAAAGTATTAGAAAAAATCTTAGGCCAAAGGGACGAGAACATTCGTGCCGTAGAAGAAAGATTTCCTGTTCGGATAACGGTTAGAGGAGACGAAATACAGGTTCACGGTCCCGATATCGAAGTGGTTAAGCTAGTTGCCAAATTTCTTGGACAATTGGCAGAGGTAGCTGAAAAGGGCTATAGACTTACGCCCGCCGAAGTAAAATACGGAATGAATATACTGGGCGAGGGCGGCAAGGTCGATTTACTTTCTCTTTATGAAGAGGTCATATACATCACTTCGAGGGGAAAACCGGTGAGGCCTAGAACGGCCGGACAAAAAAAATATATTGAAGCAATTAGACGCAACGAAGTGGTTTTTGCAATAGGCCCAGCCGGTACGGGTAAAACTTATTTGGCCGTAGCCATGGCAGTTGCGGCTTTAAAGGCATCCGTTGTAAGCAGGATTGTTTTAGTAAGGCCTGTTGTGGAGGCAGGGGAGCGGCTTGGTTTTTTGCCAGGTGACGTAAAAGAGAAGGTTGAACCTTACTTGAGACCTTTATACGATGCTTTCTTCGAGTTATTATCCCCGGAAAGATTCATGAGGCATCTTGAAAAAAATGTCATAGAACTGGCGCCGTTAGCCTATATGCGGGGAAGGACGTTAAACGACAGCTTCATAATATTGGACGAAGCTCAAAATACGACACCGGAACAAATGAAGATGTTTTTGACCAGAATGGGATTTGGTTCCAAAGTGGTTGTGACAGGAGACATAACGCAAATTGACTTACCCCCTGGGAAAGAGTCAGGCCTTAAAGTAATTCAAGGTGTCTTGGAAGGTATCCCGGGCATTGAATTCGTGTTTTTAACCAACTATGATGTGGTGCGACACGAGATGGTGCAGAGGATAGTTGAGGCCTATGAAATTTATGAAAAAAAGAAGAGGGACGACCAGAAGCTACCCTAAGAGAGTAGCTATCGCCTTATCTCAGAGTTCTTTGCGCTTAGAGTGGCTTTTGCGTTTCTTTATTTTGACAGTTGTAGGAATTTTATTCTTTTGGGGATGGAGGTTGGACGTGGCTAACAAAGGGTTTGAAGTTGGCCTTCCATCCCCAAGAGATTATTATGTATTGTCGAATATTATTTATTTGGATGAGAAAGCAACTGAACAATTGAAAGAAAATTTAGCATCTAGAGTAATGGGCGTTGTGGTTCGTGACATTTCACTCACTCCCATAGTCAGGGCATTGCTCGAGGATATCGATAATCCATCATCTTGGCTTTATTTGCCGGGTGGATTAGCGAATATATTGAGCACGTTACCCTCCCCTAAAAGAGAGCGTGTCTTAAACGTGACACGTGATGTCGGATTGCACCTCTTAAGTTCGGATAACTATGGTGTCGATAAGGTCGATCTTAAATTAGATCTTTGGAGATATCTTGCCGAGGCAGATTTGCCGATCGCCGATCAAAATGTTGCATACCAAATATTGAGCTATCTTTTTGCCATCGTTGTCGATACTGATGATGAAGCAACTTCTTTAATCAGGGAGTTTTACAAATCAAGTGTCGAGCCCATAGAAAGAATCCTTCAACCGGGCACATTGTTGGTGGAAAAAGGTGATATAGTTACGCCCGAGATAGCCGAAATCCTTAAGTCGCAAGGCTATTTCGAAAAGCGCTTTCCCTGGATGCAAGCAGCTATGCTGCTTTCTATGGTGTTTCTTTGGTCCTTTTTGCACCGATATACCGAACTGCAGGAGTGGAAAGAAGCCCCTAAAGTTAAGATACTGTATTTTGCCTCTTTACTGGTTTTTGGTTGGCTGATTCAATTTAGTGTAGCTAGATTAAATCCCCTATATAGCGGAATCGGTATTTTGCCAATAGTGGGTTGGGGTTATTTGACATTGCCCAATATAAGCGCCTTTTATTTGGGGTTAAGCGGAGGATTGCTAGGGGTTATGATAAGCTATGTTAATTCCTTCGCCTATTTGTATTCCATGCTGCTTGTCGTGCTGATAACGGTATTGGCACACGCGATCTTCAAGGAAAGACCCACTACACGTGCTAAAGCTTTTTTAAAAGTGCAAGCCATTGGATTTGGGGCCGTAGCGTTGTGGTATGTGTTCAGCTGGGTTTTTTATCACGCGCCGACAATTCCCGATGTACTGTTCCTATTAATGTTATTACTAATCCTTGGAGGGGCATTTGTATTGTTGCTTCCTATGCTTGAAATGACATTTGACGTGGTATCTCCTATTAAGTTGATGGAGCTTACTCATCCAAGCAACGTGTTGCTAAAACGTTTGCAAGTTGAAGCTCCGGGTACCTATCACCACTCTATGATGGTGAGTACATTGGCTGAAGCTGCAGCTGAGCAAATTCGTGCCAATTCCCTTTTAGTTCGAGGTGGTGCTTATTATCACGATATCGGTAAACTTAAAAGGCCGCAGTACTTCATAGAAAATCAGATAGAAGGAGAAAATATACATGACACGCTTTCTCCGCCTCTATCTGCTCTTGTGATATTGTCTCATGTTCAAGAGGGCATAAACCTTGCAAAGGAATATGGACTTCCCGGTGTAATGATAGACTTTATTAGCGAGCATCACGGTACGACCTGCTTATCTTACTTTTATAATAAGGCAAAAGAAAGCGGGGATGAAGTTGATAAGACACAGTATTGCTATCCTGGTCCTAAACCGCGCTCGAGGGAGACAGCCTTGTTGATGCTTGCCGATTCGGTTGAAGCAGCGGTGCGCGCCCTAGGGCTATCGGTTTTAAGTGTGGCAGCCCTTGGCGACACCGTAAGACAAGTTATAGAAGCAAAAAAACGGGAAGGCCAGCTGGATGAAGTTGACTTGACGATGAAGGATCTTAAGGAGATACAAGAGGCCTTCGTTGCGACGTTGATGTCCATGTATCATACTAGGCAGATAAAGGAGAAAATATGACCATGAAGGAGAAGGTGGTATATTGGAAGTAAGGCTGGATATTAAGGGCGAGGAACTTCTCGAGCGTGTGATTGGGAAGCCCGTCTTCTTGCAGGAACTGGAAAAATTAACAGCTAAAGTCCTCGAGGAGGAGTTGGAGGAAAAACACGACATAAAGTCAATAGAGGTATCTTTGACCTTCGTGGAACCCGATGAGATGTTAGAATTGAACGAGCAATACCGAGGTATCGATGAACCAACCGATGTTCTTTCCTTTCCCTTATGGGAAGAAGAGGATGGTAGATTTTTGCTGCCTTCAAAGGACTGGGATGAAGTGGCTTTGGGCGATATTGTAATCTGTCCCAGAGTTGTGATCGACTTTGCTCGAGCTTCAGAGAAAGAGCCCGAAGAAGAGATCGTGTTGATTTACATTCACGGGCTACTTCATTTGCTGGGGTATGACCATACTACCGAGGAACAAGAAGCAATCATGTGGAAAAAACAAGAGGAATATCAAAATTATATAAAGGGAGGGCGATAATAAAGGTGGATACCGATCTGCCCAGTAGTATCTATTTGCTACTTTTTTGTCTGATACTGTCGGGGTTTTTTTCCGCCTCGGAAACCTCAATAACGGCGACGGGAAAAGGCAAGCTACTTGCAATCAAGGAAAAGAAGCCGTCAAACAAAGCCAAATCTATAACTTGGCTGGTCGAGGATATTCATCGGGCTTTAACCGTTACGCTGATTGGAAACAATTTGGTCAACATCGCTGCTAGTGCTGTAGCTACATCAGTTGCTGTGTATCTTTTTGGGGATAAGGGATTGCCAGTTGCAATCCTTGTAATGACATTTCTGATCTTAATATTTGGCGAGATTCTTCCTAAGACCCTCGCTATTTCTCATGCTGAAAAAGTAGTATCACTCTTTTTGCCCTTTCTTAGGTTAGTTTGGTTGATCCTTTCTCCGCTAGTGTGGATCGTTACTTTGATAACCAAAATTTTGGGGAAAGTAATCCACGTCGATTTGTCCTTACAACGTGCCTTTATGACTAGAGAGGACATCGAAGAGATGCTCAAGATAGGAGAAGCCACTGGGGCAATAGAAGATGATGAAAGGCGCATGATTAAGGGCATAATATCCTTTGAAGACACCAGAGCCTATCAGGTCATGGTGCCGAGGATGGACATGGTGGCAATTCCCAGCACCACTACCATAGGAGAATCCATAGAAATCTTTAGTCAGCACGGACATTCCAGGGTACCCGTATATGAAGGGGATATCGATCATATAAAGGGTATTTTATACGTAAAGGACATCATAGTTCCGCTTTATAAAGGAAATTATGATGACCCCGTTGCCAAATACGTGAGAGAGGCCATGTTTGTTCCCGAGAGCATAAAGATAAGTGATCTCTTCGATGCCATGAGGGCCAAGCGGGTTCACATGGCTATACTTGTCGATGAATACGGGGGAACCGCAGGATTGATCACCATGGAAGATTTACTTGAAGAGATAGTCGGAGAAATACAGGACGAATATGATGCCGAAATGCCATCCATATACGAAGAATCGGAGGGAGTTTACATCGTAGATGGACTTGTAAACCTTGAAGATTTGAGCGAATATCTCGACTATCCCTTTGAATGCGAGGATGCTGATACTGCCGGCGGGTTTGTCCTGAGTCATTTCGGAAGATTTCCGCTTCCCAGCGAATCCTTTACCTATGGAGAGTGGGTTATAAAGGTTTTGGAGGTCAATCAGCGTAGGGTAAAAAAACTTAAATTGAGCAAGATTCCAGAAGCAGACAACGAGACTGAGAAAAGTAACGGGAAGGAGCCCGTTGAATCTTGAGCCAGACATTTGAAAGATTAGGAAATTTGGCGACCTATCTATGAGACAGGGATACTGTAAGTTGACAGGGGTAGTCTTGCGAAGGTATGAAACGAACGAAGGAGACATAAGATTATACGTGTTCTTTCGAGATTGCGGCCCTTTGTGGGTTGTTGCTCCAGGAGCAGCTCGTGGCAGGAGGAGATTTGGCGGGGCTACGGAACCCTTGATATGGGGATACTTTGGTTGTTACAGGAGTCCAAATCAATTATACTTGCGCGAGGTTGAGGTAAAAGAGGATCATTGGGGAATAAGAACAAAACCCAACAAGCTTGAAAGGGCCATGATTTGGGCTCGCCTCCTGGTCAAATATTTGCTACCCGCGCATCCTTGCAACGATGTATTGGTCATTTTCTACGATTCCCTATACCTACTTGAAAGGGATGTGGAAGAGGGTCTCGTTGAGTGGCGTTTTCTTTACAGATGGACAAAAAGGTGGGGATTGGCTCCCGACATCTCTAGGTGCGCTTCGTGCGGCAAAAAACTTGTAAAAGCCTGCTGGGATGAAGATGTTCTCCTTTGCGAGCGTTGTCATCCCAAAAATGGTGAAGCAATTTCGTGCGAAATATTGAGAGAGCTAATTACTGTAGTCATGCTTTCTCGAAAAAATTTAGTTGAATGGACTCAAAAGAAAAAGTCAAAAGCAAACTATGCACTTTATAATGAAAAGTTAAAGAACATCTTGGAACGAAGCTTAACTTAAAAATATAAATTAGCGAACATTAAGCAGGATAGGGGGAATTTTCGTGAACCTCCAAGAGGTCATTTTCAGGTTAGAACGCTTTTGGGCGACACAGGGCTGTTTGATTCAACAGCCCTATGACATCGAAGTGGGAGCAGGCACCATGAATCCTGCGACCACATTGAGGGTTTTAGGTCCAGAACCGTGGAGGGTCGCTTATGTGGAGCCTTGCAGGCGTCCAACGGATGGACGTTACGGCGAGAACCCTAACAGATTGCAACATTATTATCAATACCAGGTGATAATTAAGCCGGCTCCGGACGATGTACAGGATATATACCTTAAAAGCCTAGAAGCTTTAGGCATCGATCCCGCGGATCACGACATCAGGTTTGTGGAGGATGACTGGGAGTCTCCGACCATTGGAGCGTGGGGATTGGGTTGGGAAGTTTGGCTTGATGGGATGGAAATAACACAATTTACTTATTTTCAACAAGTAGGCGGTATCGACATGGATGTCGTCCCGGTGGAGTTAACATACGGAATAGAGCGCATAGCCATGTTTGTACAAAAAGTTGACAGTTTGTTCGATTTACGTTGGGTTGGAGATATCACCTACGGTGATATACATTACAGAGGAGAAGTGGAACATTCTACGTATAACTTTGATGAAGCCAATGTTGATATGCTCTTTGAACTGTTCAATATGTACGAAGCAGAAGCGAAGCGTCTTGCAGAAAAAGGTTTAGTTTTACCAGCTTATGATTACGTATTGAAGTGTTCTCACACCTTTAACTTGCTCGATGCAAGGAATGCCATTAGCGTCACCCAAAGGACAGGCTTTATAAGCAGAGTTAGGGCCGTTGCGTCCATGTGTTGTGAGAAATATCTGGGTCAACGCGAAGCGGCAGGTTATCCTTTTATGGAAAAATTCCAACATTGCTAAGTTTTAGCCAGTCAGGAGGATCGCTATCATGGGAACAAGAGATTTACTGTTTGAGATTGGCACTGAAGAGATACCCGCTCGATTTATGCCGTGGGCTTTGGAGAAGATCAAGGAATTGGCTGCGGAAGAATTTCAAAAGGAGCGCTTGGGCTATAATGTCATAGAAAGCTTTGGAACTCCAAGGCGCATTGTCATTCATGTAAAAGGATTGCAGGAGAAACAGGAAGATCTCGTAGAAGAGATAAAAGGACCTCTATGGAACCAGGCTTTCGACGTTTATAACAACCCAACCAGGGCTGCCTTGGGCTTCGCAAAAAGTCGTGGCGTTCCGGTAGAATCGCTGAAAAAAGAAGAAGTCAATGGTCAATTTTATGCCTTTGCCGTGATCAGGCAAGAGGGCAAAGATACGACTTCAATATTACCCGATTTATTAGGTAGCTTGGTAAGACGTTTAGTTTTTCCTAAAAATATGTATTGGAGAGAACCCAGCCTCAGGTTCGTGAGGCCTATACGCTGGCTTTTATGTCTTTACGGCAACGAAGTAGTACCCATGGAATTGGGGAATCTAAGGGGAGACAAGGTGACGCGCGGTCATAGATTCATGGGTTCAAGCAGGGTTGAGATAAACTCGTCGAACGAATATTTTGAGAAGTTATACGACAATTATGTAATTGTCGATCAAGCAAAGAGAAAAGAAAAAATCTTATCGGGGATTGCCTCAATTGAAAGGGAGCACCACGTTAAAGCTATGCTGCCCCACGAACTGGTAGACGAAAACGTTTTTTTAGTGGAATATCCAGTTCCCTTTATTGGCACATTCGATGAAGGCTTCTTATCGCTTCCTGAAGAAGTCTTAATAATGGTCATGATCCATCATCAAAAGTATTTTCCCCTAAAAGATGACGGAGGGAAATTGAAGCCGGCCTTTGTTGGCATCAGCAACAACAGGGCTACCGATATGGAAGTTGTTAAAGAGGGTAATGAAAGGGTTCTTAGGGCCAGATTATCAGACGCGGTCTTTTTCTATAATGAAGATTTAAAGAAACCTTTAGCCGCGAGAGTAAACGAACTACAAAACATCGTCTACCAAGAATCGTTAGGAACTTTGTATGATAAAGTAGCCAGGATCAAAGAGCTGGCCCTGCATTTGTGCGAGCATCTGGGTTATGACAAAGAAACAGCAGATTTGGTAGAAAGAGCTGCATATCTTTCCAAAGCAGACCTGGTGACCAATATGGTTTATGAATTTCCAGAACTTCGAGGCGTGATGGGAAGGGAGTACGCCAAGGCCAACGGCGAACACGAACGAGTCTCTCAAGCCTTGTATGAGCAATACCTTCCTGCCTTCGTTGGCGACGTTTTGCCAAAGGATATTATTGGTGCCATCGTTGGCATAGCCGATAGAATTGATGACATTGCGTCTTGTGGCAAGATGGATTTACTTCCGACCGGTTCGCAGGATCCTTACGCCCTTAGGAGGACCGCAAGGTGTTTAAACGAGTTGATCCTGGGGCTTGGGATCGATGTCGATCTGAGTCATCTTGTGAGCCTGTCGGCTAAAAGTTTAGATTGCGAGTCAGAGGTAACAATGCGTGTAATTGAGTTTTTAAAGCAAAGATTGTATGTTCAGTTAAGGGAAAAAGGATTCTCCCATGATGTTGTTTCGCTTGCATTGGCAGTAATAGGCGAGAGGCCCTTGCAGGTCGTAAGATTGGCAGAAGAATTGGAATCCGTCAGAAACGAAGAATGGTTTCAGCGCTTAGCTACTGCTGCTGTCAGGGTCAGAAACATCTTGGCCAAAGCCCCAAACTTCGTGCCGACTGCAATTAACGAAACTTTCTTTCAGAATGACTTAGAAAGGGAACTATATCATAAAATCCAGGAGATAACGCCAAAGCTAAGTGGTGCGCTCAAGAGCTATCGATGGAAAGAGATTATCAGCTTGTTGTTGGATCTTGAACCGATAATATCCGAATTCTTTGATCAGGTGCTTGTAATGGCAGAAGATCCGGAGATCAGGCAAAATAGGCTCTCCCTTTTATATGAGTGCAATAAGTTATTTCATTTGGTGGGAGACCTTGGAGCCATCAGAGACTAGACCAGGTGGGAAAAATGAGTGTGAGGATTTTTATTGTGTCAGACTTCACGGGCGAAACGGCCGAGCACGTTGCAAAGGCCGCCACCAGCCAGTTTAGTAGCAAGGCAAGCGAGTTAGTGCGCTTTAGGTACGTCAATGACCAAGATCGACTGATGGAAGTGCTACGGCGAGCCCAAGATGAAGATGCTCTTATCATCGCCACCTTAGTAGATCATCAATTGCGCAATTTACTCGCAAAAGAAGCAAGCCGTAGGAATATCGATTTCATAGACATACTTGGTCCCATACTCGGAACCTTGGAGAAAAGAATCGGATCTCCACCACGCGAGACGCCTGGACTCATGAGGAGGATGGATGAGGAATACTTTAGAAGGGTCAAGGCGATAGAGTTTGCCATTAAATGTGATGACGGTAAAAGTCCGGAGCTGTTAAGGGAAGCTGATATAGTGCTAATAGGGGTTTCAAGAAGCGGTAAAACTCCTTTAGCAATGTACCTGGCCCATAAGGGTTTGATGGTTGCCAATATGCCGTTGGTTCCAGAGAGCCCGGTGCCAATGGAATTGTTCGAAGTTCCAAATAACAAGATCATAGGGTTGATGATAGATCCAGCCAAATTAGCACGAATTCGCCGAGAGCGGTTGAGGGTTTTGGGGCTTGATCCGGGAGTCTCGATGTATGCCAGGCAGGAGCGTATAGAAGAAGAGCTAAGATATGCTAAGCAGATTATGGAAGTGCTGAAGGCCGAGATCTTCGACGTTACGAACAAGGCCGTTGAGGAGACGGCACAAGAGATAATGGATTATTTGAATATATGAGGTGTTGGATGATTGACCCCAAGAATAATGTGGGAGACAGTAGAGAGGCAGCTACTGGCGGATTTTGCCTCTAAGAGCGCCGACTCGAAAGGAAGAAGGACTGATGAACCTCCTTGTCCAATAAGGACTTGCTATCAGCGGGATAGGGACAGGATTATCCATTGCAAGGCCTTTCGAAGGCTAAAGTATAAAACGCAGGTATTGCCGTTGCCTGAAGGAGATCACTACAGGACAAGGTTGACACATACGCTCGAAGTATCCCAGATAGCGCGAACCATAGCTAGAGCCTTGCGTTTAAACGAGGATTTAACGGAAGCAATAGCATTGGGCCATGATTTAGGTCATACTCCCTTTGGACACATGGGGGAAGAGGTTTTGGACGAGTTGGCCAAGGAGAACGGTTTAAATGGTTTTCACCATGCAGAACAAAGCCTTAGAATAGTGGACTCTTTAGAAGGGGATGGCAAAGGTCTCAACCTTACATGGGAGGTTCGAGAAGGAATACTACAGCATAGTAAAGGGCAAGTAGACGTCCACGAAGGGTTAAAATTATTCGAACCCTCGACTTATGAGGCTTGGGTTGTAAGGGTAAGTGATTCCATAGCTTACCTGAATCACGATTTAGACGATGCAATAAGGGCTCGTTTGGTCTCAATACATGAAGTTCCCGAAGAGGTGATCGGTCTTTTGGGAGATACCCACAGCAAGCGAATTGGTACTTTGGTAACGGATGTGGTAAATAGTAGCGGACAAGGGGGTATTTACCTTAGCGACGCGGCTCTGGGATCTATGGAATTGTTGAGATCTTTCCTTTATGAGCGTGTTTATTTGGGCCCTCAAGCGAGAAAAGAAAGACCAAAGGTAAAACACGTTTTGAGCACGATTTTTCATTACCTCTTGTCAAACCCTCATGTTTTTGATTCCCTCGAGTTTACAGATGTGGAGGCCAACGCTATAACGAGAGTAATCGATTTCATCTCAGGAATGACCGATAGATATGCCATGGCCTTTTTTGGTGACATTGCCGTGCCTACGCCTTGGCCGCTTGACATCAGTCTGTCAGACCGTACTCCTTGAGCAATTGTTGATATCTTTTCTCAATTTCATCGGGAGAAGGTTCGTGATAGACCTTCTTTGACGGTTCAGCAGGAGGTTCCCCCTTGGGTTTCATGATTTGCGGTTCGGGTATATTGGTAGTCGGTGCACTGTCAAAGTCGAGTGGCGGCTTCGTAGGATCTGGGTAGCTTGCGTAGGTCGGCAATCTCATTCCATAACTTGCGAGGAGCAAATCATCTCCAGTGATCAAGTAGAGTTTAGGCTCGTTGAAGTCATAGGCCTCAGCGAAGGCGCTATAGGAATCGCCATGATAGGGACAGGTTCTTTCGGGAACGTAATCCAGAGGTAACAAGATGGCCGTTTTCTTCGGACAGTTGAAACTGGCAGGATATCCCGTTTCACGACAAATTTCTACTCTCAGAACCTTTTCTCCTATGACCCCGGCAAGGGAGAAATTTTCATTCAGGTGAGCGATTTTTACGGCTTTACTCATGAAATCCTTCCACACAGGAGCGGCTACACGACCTCCTGTATTGCCATGACCTAAAGATTTGTGATCATCATGTCCTGCATAGACAACACACACCAAACCTGGAACGCCTCCCACAAACCAAGCGTCACTCCAATCATTGGTAGTTCCCGTCTTGCCAAAAACCTCGTAATTTTGGATCTTTGCCGGTCTTCCGGTTCCGTGATTTACAACATCTATTAACATCGAACGTAGAGTTACTGCAATAGCTGGATCGATGGCTTCTGTCAGCGTTGGGCCATTTGATTCAAGGATTTTTCCCCTAAAATCGATAATTTTTTTAATTGCGAAGGGTTCTACACGGTATCCGTCATTGGCGAACACGCTGTAAGCAATTGCCATCTCAATTGGCGTTAAGCTTGCTGAACCCAACGCTATTGATAGATCGTGGGGGAGATAAGGGCTTTTGATGCCCATCTTTCTTGCTGTTTCTATTATTGCCTCTACACCTGTCAGTTGAGCGATGCGAACAGCAACGGTGTTGTAAGAATCCGTCAGGGCTTCTAACAAAGTGCTTTCTCCGTGATACTTGTCCCCGTAATTAGTTGGTTGCCACCCGTTTGGAAAGGAGAGGGGAGCATCTAAAGCCCTGTCAATGGGTCTTATGCCTTTGTCAAGAGCTGCCGTATACACTATAGGCTTAAATGCTGAGCCAGGTTCTCTGTATGCTTGCACAGCCCTGTTGAATTTGCTTATGTTGAAATCTTTTCCTCCCACCATTGCGAGTATTTCGCCCGTATCTGGATCCACTGCTACAAGTGCGCCTTCGCTTTTAAGTTTAGAAGTTGCATTCTCGGCTGCGTTTTGAAGCCCCAGGTCCAGAGTGGTGTATATTTTTAAACCACCTTGATAGACAATTTCCGGCCCATATTTGGGCAACAAATGATTAAAAAGTATGTAGGAGACAAAGTAAGGCGCCGGGTTATCACTTAGAGTAGGTTGTTTCTTTTTAGAAAAGGCGAGTTCGGTATCCAAGGCTTTCCGAGCTTCATCTTGGGTGATCCATCCCAATTCTTCCATTCGCCCCAAGACGTAGGACTGTCTCAATTTAGCTCTATCCGGATGGCGCAAAGGAGTAAAGTACTCGGGTGCGGCCAACAATCCAGCCAACATGGAGGCCTCAGGTAGCGTTAGCGCCAAAGGCTCCTTGCCAAAATAGTTATAAGAAGCAGCATATATTCCGTACCCACCATGGCCCCAATATACGGTGTTTAGATACATTTCCAAAATCTGGTCCTTGGAATATAACCTTTCCAATCTGAAGGCCAAGATGACTTCCTTAATCTTTCTTTCCAACGTCTTTTCTCTAGTAAGAAACAAGTTCCTAGCGAGCTGCTGTGTGATTGTGCTTCCGCCTTGCAAAGTGTCCCTCTTCGTGAAATTTACGATGGCCGCCCTTGTGATGCCCTTAATGTCGATACCACGATGTTTATAAAAATCATCGTCTTCCGCGGCCAGGACGGCCTTCGCAACCCAAGGGGAAATCTTTTCTAACGGTATCCATGTTCGGTTTTCCTTAAACAACCTCGCTATTTCTGCGCCGTTTCTATCGTAGATCACAGTTGAAAGGTTAGGATTAAAGGCTATGAGCTCATCATAAGATGGCAGCTCCGTGGATAGCTTAAAAACGAACCCTGCGCAAAGGACAAAGGCGATTGCAAAAAATAATAAAAAAGTATAAATTAATGCAAATTTAAAACGTCCTCCATTTGAGTTCTTGCTTTCGTGATTTCGCATGCCGAGACCTCCTGAACACTTCTTGCCCCTGACATTTGAGATTATAACACGTTTATTTTTTCAAGTTAAAAGAGCGTTTCCTGAAGGGCATATCGAGTACATTTTTGATTTGATGGACCTCATTCGTATGGATGGGGTACCAAGGGTAAAAAAAATTTAAAAAAATACATATTTTCGATTGACACACCCCCCTTGGACGTTATAATGTAATCCGCTCTTTATCAAGAGGAAAGCTAGAGAAGACCTTATGTGAGGAGGGTATGCCCAATGATACCAATTCCAACGAAATTCAGTTTGGTTGTTGGCCATGGAGAAGGCGATAAAAAATTAACTGCCTTTGACGCCGCTTTGCTTGATGCGGGCATAGGGAATATGAATTTGCTCAGGGTTAGCAGCGTTTTGCCGCCCGGGTGTATTTTTGAGGGTGTTTTTCAGTTGCCAGCTGGATCGTTGCTTCCAATTGCCTATGGATCTTTAACGAGCGATGTTCCGGGCGAAATAATATCAGCCGCGATTGGCGTTGGAATTCCAGAAGATCCTTCTTCTTTTGGGATGATAATGGAGTTTTCAGGTTTTTGCAAGGCTAACGAGGCAGCCCTGAAGGTCGAAGAGATGGTTCGTGAAGCTTTCGCAATGCGCAATCTTCCACTTAAAGAAGTTAAAGTGAAATCAATAGAGCACAAGGTTGAACGCTGCGGTTCGGTAATCGCGGCTTGCCCTCTCTTTTACGAAGTTTCTGATAAGGGATGTTAAGCGATGAAGGGAATAGAACGCAGGGTCCCAGATCTTTGGTTTACCGAATATCAGACACCTAATTTGAGACTCGGTCTCAGGATAAAAGATGTCCTTTTGAATAAGCGGTCATCATATCAACATATCTTGGTTGTAGATACTATGGAATATGGCAGAGTTCTGGTTTTGGATGGCGCGATTCAACTCACCGAAAAGGATGAATTTTGTTACCATGAAATGATGGCTCATTTGCTACTGTGCGCACATCCGAATCCAGAAGAAGTGCTTGTCATAGGAGGCGGAGATGGTGGCGTTGTGCGTGAGGTGCTTAAACACGAGACCGTAAAAAAGGTGACGCTAGTCGACATAGATGAAGAGGTCATAAAAGCGTCAAAAACTTTCTTCCCGGCGGTGTCCTGTGCACTTGATGATAAATGCGTGGAGATAAGGCCAATGGATGCCCTTTTGTTCGTAAAGGGACATTTTAATGAGTTTGATGTGGTTATAATAGACAGCACTGACCCTGTGGATTTTGCCAAGGGTCTGTTTGAACCGGCCTTTTTCAAGGACGTATACGTTGCTTTGAAGGAAGAGGGCATGATGGTGGCCCAAACAGAATCACCTTTCTCAGAACCCGATTTGTTGCGCGATGCTGTTAGGGGGCTGAGAATGGCCTTTGAAAAGGTGTTTTTGGCGTGGGGTGTGGTGCCAACCTATCCAACGGGCCTTTGGACCTATGCGATTGGAAGCAAGAAATTAGATCCAAGGATGCAAAAGAGGCCGGCGCCACAGAGGACTAAATATTATAGCGATGCAATGCATTCTTTAGCCTTTGAATTGCCTCCTTTTATCAATGAAATCATAAATGGAGGCAATTTGGAGGAGGCAAAAGGGGATTGACGCGCTTTTTAAAAAGTGGTCCAAGTTTTGCAGAGGCAAGATGGGTTCTTTTTGGTGCGCCCTGTGATACCACCGTATCAAGAAAGGGTGGCACTCGTTATGCTCCTGATGCCGTAAGAAGCGAGTCCCATCATATCGAAAGCTATTCTCCTTACCTGAGTGAGGATTTGGAGAAGGTTTCCTTTTTCGATATGGGGGATCTTTTTTTTGCCCCTGGGGACGTGCGAGGTTCACTGTTGAAGATAGAAAAGATGTCGTCTTCACTTGCAAATAAGGGCAAGCGAATTTTGATGCTCGGGGGAGAACATCTGGTTAGTTTGGGCACGATCAGAGGATTGCTTTCGAGGTTCCCCGACTTGCACGTCCTTCACTTCGACGCTCATGCGGATCTACGGGACTTTTACCAAGGGAGCAAATATAGTCACGCCACGGTAATGCGAAGGGTAGCAGAAACTCTAGCGAGTAGTAAGCAATTACATCAGTATGCCATTAGATCTGGATCGCGGGAAGAGATCGAATGGGGAAGCAAGAACACCGATTTTCATCTGATCGAGTTGTTTGAGCCTTTGAGAAGGCTTTTGAACGAAATCGGGGGATGTTCCATATATGTGAGCTTAGACATCGATGTGGTAGATCCTTCCTTTGCTCCGGGTACGGGTACCCCGGAACCGGGAGGCATTAGCGTTTCAGACCTTTTTAGGGCATTGAGCTTGTTAAGAGGCTTTAATATCGTTGGGTTTGACTTGGTGGAAATATCTCCGCCTAACGATGTCAATGCCATCACATCTTTACTGGGTGCCAAAATTATACGAGAGGTTTTAATCATGTTGGGAGGTGACAGCGTTGACCAATAATCAAGCGCTCGGGAGGCACATTTTAGTGGAAGCCTACGACTGTGGGTACAATATTCTCGACAATATGAGAGGAATTCAAGGAGCTATGATCGAGGCAGCCGAACGGACTGGTGCCACTGTGGTAGACGTGGCCTTTAGAAAGTTTGAGCCCTACGGAGTTAGCGGTGTCGTAGTGATATCGGAGTCACATTTAGCCATTCATACATGGCCTGAGTATGGTTACGCTGCTATAGACCTCTTTACATGCGGAGATAAGGCGGACCCCTGGAAGGCCTTTGAGTATTTATTGGATTATTTTAAACCCAAAAGGATCACAACTATGGAGATAAAAAGGGGCAATTTAATTACGACCGAAAATAAAAATTACATAGCCATTGATTCAGCCGGGGAGGCCATCGTGGACGAGTAATTTTACGGTGTCTTTAAAAGCCTTGAATTGTTTTTGCAGAAGTTGTCGATCCGAACAGGGTATCCTTTTAAGCCATGATCAAATATGGTAAACTCATGGATAGGTTTTGTTTATTCTATCTATGCTGTGGTGGTGAGGGAAGTGGATGATGACGACAAAAAATTGTATGTAGGCTCGGAAATAGGCAAGCTTAGAAGAGTACTTCTTCATAGACCAGGGTTAGAGTTGTCCCGTTTAACCATCGATAACAAAGATGAATTGCTCTTTGACGATATTCTTTGGGTGGAAGAGGCTCAAAAAGAACATGATGCCTTTGCCGATTTGCTCAGAGATAATGGCGTAGAAGTTGTGTACTTCCGTAATTGTTTAGCGCATATATTAAAGGAAGACGAAATACGCAAGAATTTATTGGAAGAGGCGCTTGCCTTGGAAGCATTGGATCATCAGTTGAAGGATGCCCTGGCTCATGCGTTTTACGATATGCCTCCCGCTGATTTGTCGGAAGTCCTCATAGCTGGTTTGACAGCTTTGGAGGCCAAAGAACTTGTCGGCAACATCAAAAGCCTTTGTTTGCTCACTTCAGAAAGAACAGACTTTCTCATAAAGCCTCTTCCCAACATACTGTTTCAACGTGATCCCTTCTCCTTCGTAAAAGACGGAGTCATCATAAGTGTTATGCGGTTTGAAGCACGTCGCAAGGAGCCTTTATACGCAAAATATATATTTAATCATCATCCTTACTTTTCTGGTTTAAAAATTATATATGGAGAAGAAACGGCCAATGTTCATCCCTACTTTATTGAAGGCGGAGATATATTAGTCCTGTCCGATGAAGTGGTGGCCATTGGCATAAGCCAAAGAACCACGGCAGGTGCAATACAGGTGGTGGGCAGAAAGCTTGCAAAAGAATTGGGAATAAAAAAATTGCTCGCAGTTGATATTCCCAAAATGCGGGTTTATATGCATTTGGACACGGTCTTCACCATGGTAGATCGCAATTGCTTCGTAATTTACCCTGGCATAAGGGGCAGCGTTCGCCTTTGGGAGATTGCTTATGAAGAGGACGGGTCCGTGGTGGATATAACCGAATCAACCGACTTGGTTGGGACGATGAAACGTAACTTAATGCTAGACACTATCGCCTTCGTTGAAACGGGTGGAGGAGATCCCATAGCCGCTGCGAGGGAGCAATGGAACGATGGTACCAATACTTTTGCCATAGCGCCCGGAGTTGTAGTGACTTATCGTCGAAATGCGATAACAAACCAAGAACTTAGGGCCCATGGCATAAAAGTGTACGAGATCAAAGGAGCAGAGCTAGGTCGTGGGCGTGGAGGCCCCAGGTGCATGTCCATGCCACTGCTTCGGAATTAATTTAATTTTTGCGAGGGGAGAGATTAAAGTGCCTGTAAACTTGCGGGGACGTCATTTATTATGGCTAAAGGATTATAAGCCCGAGGAGATAAAATATCTTTTAAATCTGGCCATCTCGTTGAAGGCAAAAAAAAGGGCGGGCATAAAGGGGAACTTGCTGAATGGTAAAAATATCGCGTTGATATTTGAAAAACCCTCGACGCGCACCCGGTGCGCTTTTACCGTGGCTTGCCTGGACGAAGGAGGACATGCCGAGTTTTTGGGCAAAAGCGATATTCAATTGGGCCATAAAGAAGACGTCAAAGATACTGCAAGGGTGTTAGGCAGGATGTTTGACGGTATTCAATTTCGAGGTTTTAAGCAATCAGTGGTGGAAGAACTCGCTATGTATGCCGGAGTCCCCGTCTGGAACGGCCTTACAGATAGTTATCACCCTACTCAGGCGTTGGCGGATGTGATGACTATGCAGGAATGTTTTGGTGACGTAAAGGGGTTGAAGTTGGTATATGTCGGTGACGGAAGAAATAATGTGGCTAACTCACTAATGATCATTTCCTCCAAGTTGGGCATACACTACGTGACGGCAGCTCCAAAGGAATTGCATCCCGACGAGTCATTGCTCGAGGAGTGTAGGAGTGAGGGAGCCAAACACGGTGCCATTATAGAAGTCATGGAAGATCCTTATGAGGCTGTGAAGGGAGCGCAAGCGGTCTATACCGATGTATGGGCATCCATGGGCGAGGAAGAAAAACTTGCAGAACGCGTTAAGTTGTTGAAACCCTATCAGGTAAACAGATCTCTCATGAATCTTGCCGACAAGGATGCCATATTTTTACATTGCTTGCCTGCAGTAAAGGGTAACGAAGTTACAGAAGAGGTATTTGAATCGTCTCAATCCAAGGTCTTTGAAGAGGCTGAAAATAGGCTTCATACGATTAAAGCGGTGATAGTAGCTACCATAGGCAACCTGTAACGAGACCTTTATGGTAAGTAAAAATTTTTAGACGTAAGAGGACTTGCGGCCTTCTAGGAGTAGCCTAACATACCTCCCTTGCGGGTGTTTAGATATTTACTATAGAGGCCCGGGTTTCTTTAATGCCCTTTAGGGAGTTCAAGTCTATCAAGAACTTTTTTATCTCGTTTATTTCGCCCATCAAGATGATGGCTTCCAGGCAATTAAAGTGATCTATGTGAACATGGGTGGTGCAGACTATTATATCCCCGTAATTGTGTTGGATGGCAGTTATTTCGGACACTGCGTCGTGTCTGTGATGATCGTATATTATCGTAACAGTGCCGCATACCATGCCTTCTTGGGATTCCCATTTAGATTGGGCAATGAAGGATCGCATAATTTGCCTCAAGGCCTCGGAGCGATTGGCCATCCCGTGACTTCGTAGCCATTTATCGAACTCGTCTAACAGAGATTTTGGCATAGAAACGCTAAACCTTACTACCTCTTCCATGGTGATTTTGCCTCCTTCGAAAGGGTGATAACGAGAAAAATGGGGAACAACGTAAGTGTAGCATTAACGACCTTGTCTGTCGAAGAACTCGAAAAAAGAGATATGAGTTCAACAAACCTCCTTTTTTTACCTCCACAGGGCAATGAAGGCGAGCCTGTGAAAGTATTGGCCTTTGCATCACGGAATATATGCTATATTGCCAGCAGCAGAATCGACAATAAAGGAACAACGAAGTTATTTTTATGCGATGATTCCGGACAGTTAGAAAATGAAGACTTCGGTCTTTACCTTTTTTATTTATATGGAATCAGGGTTCTTTTTATCTCACGAGATGCCTTTGATGACGTCCCGGCCCGATACGAAGCTTACAGGATGCGACCCGATTTGGTATTGTTGTTTTATCCCTTAAGCCATGATGATGAAGATTCGAAGTTAAAGGTGAGGTTAAATGCCTTGTCGTTAGAAGGGAACGTTAAAGCCGCCTCCATTTATGGCATTGTTGGAAGGAAATATAATTTTGTGGCCTTTTCAGATGAGGGCGAAGAGGTATCCACTGGCGAGTCATTGTACTGGCAATGGCGAATCTAGTCATCGTGCTCAGCCCTGTTTTGGCATGTAAGGAATTTATTAAAGGGCGCAAAAAGTTCCAAAACATTCAATATAATCTCATCGTCTACTGCCTCTTTTAGTTTTTCAAGAGAGGCATAAGGTCGTTTTTGTGCTATCCTAGTAGCTCGGGCTTTACCTATGCCAGGTATAGCTGTGAGGGAGCTTAGAGGACAATTGTTGATGTCTAAGGGGAAAGGAACCCCTGTAATTGAACGCCTTCCATAGTCAGTTACGGCCACCGTTAAGATCGCGCCCACGGGCAAAGTTTCATCAACAACCCCGACTAAAAGCGGGTAAGTCGCGAGTTGTCGTCCGAAGGCTAATTTCCCTACCTTTTCCTCGATCCGCAAGTCCCTTATGACGCATCCCAATGGAGCAATACGGCGTAACATGGGTTGATCTATCTCGCTTCTCACCCATTCCTTCCATTTTCTGTAACGGCTTTCCTTTACTTTACTTGGATACATAGTTAAGAGCGTCTTTAAAGGGGTTTTTTCAAATACCATGGGCTTTCTTATATTTATTCTGCGCACGGCGAGCCCCTCTTCCAGAATGCTTCTTAGAAACTTAGCATGTATTTCCAGTGATTCATTGCTGTCTCCTGCAAGTCCAACGATAAAATTAAGACCTGGCAAAATCTTTGGGAGGCTTCTTTTGGTTGGCCGCCATCCGCCCACTTCGTTTACCAACCTTACCGCGAAAAGAGCCTCCTCAAAATCGACCTTTAAGTTGTTAATATTTCTCACCCTGGGATTAAGGTTTTCAATGCCGAAGGAAAGCACGTCCCCTTCAGTATTGTACTTGGAGATTATCTCTATGGCCTCGGCCGACTCTTCGGGAAAATCTACAATGGTTTTCGGGTTTGCGTTGTCGGTATGCAGCACCGATAATTTTGGGCATGACTCCAAGGCATTTTTATAAAGTTCCTCCAAAGCCTTTGGGTTCGGCCTTCTTCCTTTACTTGAAAGCGTGCCCTGGTAGGTCAGTATATTGGCGCATTTGCCAAACCTGAAGGCTTTGACGCCTGCTTTATATAAAGCCTTCATCTCTTCTATAACGTCTGATATCGGCCTTTCTTCAAATTCGCCGGAAGTGCCTTCAGTGCAAAAGGAGCAAGGAGCGCCCACTTGGTCGCAACCTCTGGACAATTCTATTTCAGCCATTATCCAAGGGTACCACGGGTGTAGCTTTACCACTTCGCTGCCCAGTCTGCTCCAAATGTTTACGTTGCCGTATCCGCGCCTTAAGTGCGAGATAATTTCACGTCTTGAAAGGTAATGGTACAAAACCTCATCTATGTCCCCCGTGACTAGACAGTCAACTTCATTGAGATAGATCGTAAGTGCGTCCATACCGCCTCGCAAGACATAACCGGAAGCTATGGGGCCTCCTAAAAAGAGCAGCCCCCTTCTGTTCAAATTGGCGATCTTTTGCAGTTCGCTCAACAACAAAGGAGAACCGCCCCTGTAGCGACCGGGGACAGAAAGCCCAGCTATTATTGCGATGATATCCGCTTCTGCCAGAGCCTCTTCAACGGATTTTGGATCTTTTCTCCATTGGTCGCAAGTATAGTAAGCTACATCGTAATCAAAATATCTTAAAACGCCAGCACAGTATCGAACATAGGGGGAAACGTAGGGAGGTACGCCAAGACATGCGGGCTCATCGACGTATCCGTCGAAAATGAGTCCAAGTGGCATAAATGCACCCCTTTCCCGTTTTATTTATCGATGGATTTCTCAAGGATTTTCTAAGATTATGTTAAAATTTATATCAATGCTAAGTATAGCCTAATCTTTAGGAGGTGCCAACTTGGAGAGCATTTATAGAGACCCGCTTTCTTTGAAGGAGTGCATAGTGACGTGGATCAGGGAAAAAGTGAAAGAGGCGGGTGCCAAAGGAGTGGTCTTCGGATTAAGTGGTGGTTTGGATTCCGCTGTTCTTGCTTTATTGGCTAAGGAAGCCCTCGGGTATGATAATATATTAGGTGTCATAATGCCTTGTGAAAGTCAACCTGAAGACAGCATGTATGCCCTTTTATTAGCGGACAGCTGTAATGTACCTGTTCAGGAAGTGGACTTAACATCAACTTTTCATGTCCTTTTAGATGCCTTGCCCTTCAAAAAAGATGATATGAAAGCTTTAGCTGTAGCGAACATCAAACCTAGATTAAGAATGACAACGCTTTATTTCTTCGCTCAAAATTTCGGTTTTCTCGTGTGTGGCGCCAGCAATAAAGACGAACTAGAAATTGGTTACTTTACAAAACACGGAGACAGCGGCGTCGATATGCTTCCCATGGGCGACCTTTTAAAGGGCGAGGTAAGGCTTCTTGCTGAGCACCTTGGAGTGCCAGCCTCGATAATAGAGAGGCCGCCATCCGCTGGTTTATGGCCTGGACAGACCGATGAGGAGGAAATAGGCGCGACCTATGACGAAATTGACAGGTATTTGCGTACGAGGGAGGGGGATGAGAGAGTGAGAGATATCGTCGAAGGAGCCAGAAAGCGAAGTGAGCATAAGCGAAGAATGCCTCCTATATGTGTGTGTGAAATTTAAAGAACGCAAATATTCCAAAAGAGGTAAACTTGATTTATTAGAGGTGATAATTGAATGGCTGGCCATTCGAAATGGGCAAATATAAAGTATAGAAAAGCCGCACAAGATTCAAAGCGGGGCAAGTTATTTCAAAAGTTGGTTAGGGCCATAATTATGGCTGCCAGAGAAGGAGGAGGGGATCCCTCTTATAACGTTGCCTTGAGAAATGCCATTGAAAAGGCCAAAGCAGCCAATGTACCCATGGAAAACATCCAGAAGGCCATAAAGCGTGGTACTGGAGAACTCGAGGGTGCTTCCTATGAACATGTAATATATGAAGGCTACGGTCCAGGAGGAGTTGCCATACTCGTTGAAGCAACCACCGATAACCGCAACCGTACCGCCTCAGAGATGCGTTTCATCTTCACTCGACATGGCGGATCCCTTGGAGAAGTAGGTTGTGTTTCCTGGTTATTTGAAAAGCGAGGGGCGATTTATATAACTTCTAAAGTTGACGAGGATGAGTTGCTTTTGACGGCAGCCGAGGCAGGGGCACTAGATATTGAAAACGAAGATTCTTCTTTCATAGTGTACACTGAGCCAACTGATTTGAGCAAAGTTAGTGAGTTTTTGGCACAAAAAGGATACCCAATTGATCGTTGCGAAATAGTCATGGTACCAAAGACAACCGTCCCAGTGACAAACTCAAATGAAGCTTCGAAACTCTTAAAACTTTTGGATACTTTAGAAGAACATGAGGATGTTCAAAACGTGTACGCGAACTTTGATATCCCCGATGAGATCTTTGAACAGGTTGAAAGCGCGTAAAATATCATGTTGTGCCTCGGTATAGATCCTGGCATCGGACGAGTGGGGTTTGGTTTTGTCAAAGAAGAAGATAGCGTTTTATCAAGTTTGACCTTCGGGTGTATCGATACGGATCCAGGTCTTTCCGTTCAAGACCGGTTGAATCTGATTTATGATGAGCTAAAAAGCTATATTGAAAGGACAGTGCCCGATGTTTTGGCGATGGAAAGGCTGTTTTTCGGACAGAATTTGACCACTGCCGAAAACGTTTGGCAAGCTAGGGGCGTTATCTTACTCGTTGCTGCTCAGAAAAGACTTCCTATCGTGGAGCTCACTCCATCGGAGGTAAAGATGGCCGTTTGCGGATATGGGAGAGCTAGCAAGGTTCAAGTCCAGGAGATGGTAAGATTTCTGCTATCCCTGAAGTCCGTTCCCAAACCTGACGATGCAGCTGACGCCTTGGCCGTGGCAATTGCTGGCTTATCCGTCTGGAGACTCAGGCGATTGCAGGAAAGTATCTAATGAAGGTACGTGTTAAAGGATGATCAGATTTATCTCAGGTGTAGTTGTGGATGTCAAAGGAAATGTTGTAGTACTTAACGTCGCTGGATTTGGTCTGGAGGTTACATGCTCGCGGGAAGCCCTGTCTCTGTGCAGAGTGGGAGAAAGGGTGACTTTGTCAGTTTATTTATCGGTGAGCGAAAGCGGCCCGTCGCTTTTTGGCTTTGGCAATGATGGGGAAAGAGAATTTTTTTTATTGTTGATAAATGTCAAGGGCATGGGTGCCAAGACAGCTATATCAGTATTAAGATGGTTGTCAGCGCGAGAGATGATCGAGATCATTCGGGAAAGAAATTTGGAAAAGCTCAAGAAAGTGCCTGGAATAGGCCGTAAAACAGCAGAAAGGATTTGTTTTGAGCTTAAAGACAAAGTAAAAGGGTACCCTGCGAGCAGCGAAGAAGCGGGTTGGTCTAAACTCAACGACAAGCTTCAAGTGGTTCGCTTGGCTTTGAAAGAACTTTATTTTAGCGATATGGAAATAGATAGGGCAATCAAATACCTAGAAAGTCTAAGTGATGGCGTTGAGAGGTCGGAGGAAAGATTATTGCACGAAGCCCTGAAGATCTTGAGCGGATGACGATCTGGAGTGGTGTGTTATGAAGAGGAATTCAGCTAGATTGGTGAGCGAGCAACCTCTATCCATGGAAGAGGACGTCTTCATCAGGCCTCAAAGGCTTGACGAGTTCATCGGTCAGGCCAGAGTAATAAATAAACTGAGCATGTTTATAAAGGCGGCTAAAGCTAGAGGCGAGCCCCTAGACCACACCCTTTTTTGTGGTCCTCCCGGTTTGGGAAAAACCACCCTGGCTGGGGTGGTTGCCCATGAGATGGGAGGAGAACTCAAGACTACTACGGGACCCGCTATTTCTCGAACAGGTGATCTAGCGGCGATCCTATCTTCCCTTAAACCAAAGGACGTGTTTTTTATCGACGAGATACACAGGCTTTCTCCTCAAGTTGAAGAGGTACTCTATTCGGCCATGGAAGATTTTTTCTTGAACATTATTATCGGGAAGGGGCCAATGGCTAGGAGCATTAGACTCACCTTGCCGAAATTTACATTGATAGGGGCTACTACGAAGCCAACTCTTCTTTCAGCTCCCTTAAGGGGCAGGTTTGGCATCATTGAGCAGCTGGAATATTACTCGGTGGATGAGTTAACCGAGATAGTGATTAGGGGGGCTTCAGTCTTGTCAATAGCGATTGAAGAACGAGAAGCCGCTTTAGAAATAGCCAAAAGATCGAGGGGAACTCCTCGCGTTGCATTGCGTTTATTAAAAAGAGTGAGAGACATCGCTGAAGCTCAAAAAAAAGAAAAAGTGGATTTGAGGATTGCCAAACGTGCTTTAGACATATTGGGCATCGATGACGAAGGGATAGACGAGCAGGAAAGAAGGCTTTTGAGTGTGCTAATTGAGCTTTTCGAGGGAGGTCCTGTTGGGTTATCGACCTTAGCTGCAGCCATGAGTGAGGAGGAAAGAACCATAGAGGAGATTTATGAGCCCTTTTTGTTGAGGAATGGCTTGCTCGAACGAACGAAGGTAGGTAGGATCGCGACTAAAAAGGCATACGAACGACTCGGCCTTCCTTATTTTAAAGGCGCTAGAGAGGGAGAGGAAAATTTGCGCCTCTTTTGATGATTCTTTATAAATTGGGGTGATCCCTTATGCATGATGTGGGTAAATTATTGATACTTTCGGGACTCTTGATCTTGATCATCGGAGTAGCTTTTTATTTCACCGGCAAAGGTGGAATTCCCTTTGGGCGTTTACCCGGAGACATAGTAATACGCAGGAAAAACGTCATGATCATGTTTCCCATAGTCAGTATGTTGATTTTAAGTGTGATACTTACCATTGTGCTCAATTTGCTGAGCCGATGGTTTAGATAAATGTATTAAGAAAGGAGACATGGCCATGAAGTTTTGGTTCAAGATGTCCCTTGTGTTGTTTTTGCTTTTGGTCCCTTTTTGCGTTCAGGGAATCTCAAAGGAGCCCGCCATATCCGTGGGATTGGCACAAGGTGTTTCTTCTTGTGCAATTCGCTCAAATAATATGACATTTTATGACGCTTCAGGTAAACAGGTAAACATGAAAGGGACCGTTACAGTCAAATCTGGAGGCCGTGCCAGCGTCATCGTTGGTGGCAAGTCACTCGCTCTTCCCGTGACCGTGAGATCAAAGGGATTGTTGTATTTAAACGATAAACCCTACAGAGGAGTTTTTGTGCTGGTTGCAAGCAGCGGTTCCTTTACAGTCGTAAATGAGTTACCCTTAGAAGATTACTTAAAGGGAGTCTTGAAAATGGAGGTTAATCCCAGTTGGCCAGCGGAGGTCTTAAGAGCTCAAGCTATTACGGCCAGGACTTATGCGTTAGCCGAAAAGGGCCGACATGGCAGTGCCGGCTTTGATCTCTGTGCGACGGATCATTGCATTCCCTATAGGGGCGTTAACGCCGAAGATCCAAAGCTGACGCACGCCATTGAAAGTACGAGGGGCATGGTCTTGCTCTATCAAGGCAAGCCAGCGAGGACCTTCTTCCACTCCGATAGTGGTGGCTGGACGACGGATGTACAGTCCGTGTGGGGGGCGGATATACCCTACCTCAAGCCTGTGCAAGAACCCTTCCAATATCAGTCGCCCTATTCGTCATGGTCCTTTAAAATTAGTGGAGATGAACTTGGTCGGAGGCTATCTCAGGCAGGCATCAACGTGGGATCGGTTTTTGAGATTATCCCTGTCAAGATCGGTCCTGGCGATAGGGTTGAGATGGTTGAGGTAGTTGGTACAAAGGGAAGAAAGACGATTAAATCCCACGAGCTTAGGATGGCTTTGGGCGCAAAGGAATTGAAGAGCACCGTTTTTTCTTTAGATGGCGATGGTGGCACGACGAGGCGCGATGTACTGGCCGCTTCTGAAGATTTTATAGATGAATCGCAATCCGATAGCGCGACTTTGATATCTTTGACTCAGGAGGGGGCTTTTACTTCCGAAGAACTCATGGACATGCTCCTTCATCCCGAAAAAAGGGGTGAATATCTAAAAAAAGCCTTGGCCCGCAGGGGAAAATCGACTGCCAAGACATCGAAAAAATCACAGAAAAAGGATCCGAAACTTTTATGGCCACAGTGGGATACGTCCGCTGACGATGAAGTCAAGACGAGAGGAGTGCGTGGTACGACCTTTTTATTTCAAGGGAAGGGTTGGGGTCATGGAGTAGGAATGTCTCAGTGGGGAGCTAAAGCCATGGCTGAAAATGGCTGGCCAGCCGAGAAGATTGTGAGGTATTACTATCCTGGAACTGAGTTGCGAAAACTTTATTGAGCATACATTCAAGGAGTGGTCAATTACGATCGACCTTTTTGATATTTCTGCCTACGATTACGAACTCCACGAAGGATTTATAGCCCAACATCCCGTCGAGCCTCGCGATCAATCAAGGCTCATGGTTGTAGAAAAATCTACGGGCAAGCTCGAGCATAGGCGTTTCTATGAGATACTTGACTACCTCAAACGAGGCGACGTCTTGGTATTAAATGACACAAAAGTCATACCAGCGCGTCTTTTGGGTCGGAAGGACCGAACAGGGGGCAAGGCAGAGGTCTTGTTAGTCAAACCATTGGATGCTGGATGGGAATATTGGGAGGCCATGGTGCGTCCCGGAAGAAGATTGAAGACCGGTGACAAAATAGTTATAGATTCTGAGTCTTTGGTTTTGGTGTTAGATAGGCTTACTCAGGGCATGAGGAAGGTCCAAATAATTGGCAGAGATTTGCCTCACAACATAATAAAAAAGAAGGGCCAAGTTCCCCTGCCGCCCTATATAAATGAAAATGATGTAGCTTTAAAAAGTTATCAAACGGTATATGCGCGCATTAATGGCTCGATTGCTGCTCCGACGGCTGGATTTCATTTTACTGAAGAATTACTAAAAAGGCTGGCTTCAGCAGGGATCGAGTTAGCTTATGTGACCCTTCACGTTGGACCCGGCACTTTTAGGCCCGTCAAGGCAAAAGACATAAGGAAACACGATATGCATCGAGAAGACTATCACCTTTCACCAGAAACGGCTGAATTAATAAATCGAGCCAGAGAAGAGGGCAGGCGAGTTATAGCTGTAGGAACGACAGTGGTAAGGTGCTTAGAATCTTCGGCTACAAAGAAGGGATTGGTGATGCCTAGTCAAGGGAGTACAGAACTTTTTATATTTCCAGGCTATAAATTTAGGATCATCGATGGGATGGTCACGAACTTTCATCTTCCTAAGAGTACCTTATTAATGTTGGTCTCCGCTTTTGCTGGTTATGAATTGATAATGCGGGCATATAGAGAAGCGATAAAAGAAAGATACAGGTTTTATTCCTTTGGGGATGCTATGCTGATAATTTAATCAGTGGAGGGGATAACAGTGTGGAAATGGGCCATCTTCGTGCCGCACCCGCCCATCATAATACCGGAAGTTGGAAGAGGAGAGGAAGCGGGGGCAGCTAAAACAGTGGAAGGCATGAAAAAGATAGGCGAGATGTTAAAGGATGAAATGCCCGATTCTTTAATTATATTAACGCCCCATCACGCTATGGCTAGGGGTCTAAATGTGATAAGTGCCGAGCACTTTAGCGGCGATATGGGAATGTTTCGTGCCAGAGAGTGCAAGTTGCAGGCAGATGGCGATGTTGAACTTGCCGCTGAACTTGTAAATTATTTCAAAGCTAATGGTTTGTCTGTAACTTACTCCATGAGAAAGGCTGTTGAACTGGATCACGGTTCTTTTATACCTCTTTATTATCTTAACAAAGCCTGGAGGAAGTTGCCAAAAGTTGTCTTGGCAAATCCTTTGGGGCTTAGCTACGAGGAAAGCCATACCCTAGGAAAGTTATTGAGACTCTTCGATGTAAAAGACAAGAAGGTAGGAGCGATATTTAGTGGAGATCTTTCACACAGGCTTACTCCAACAGCGCCTGCTGGCTATTATCCCCGCGCTAAGGATTTTGATGCCGCAATCGTGAGGGCCTTTAAAACCTCAAATGCCGACGTGCTCCTTTCATTATCGGAAGACGAGATTGAAAGAGCAGGGGAATGCGGATTGCGCTCCGCTCTTGCATTTCTTGGCATGGTAAGAGGAGAGGCCATTACAGTTCTTTCTTACGAGGGGCCTTTTGGAGTAGGTTATTGCACGGCCCTCTGGAGGTCCTAGATGGGGAGGTGATACGGTAGTGAACGCTGATGATTTACATCCTTATGTTAAGTTAGCAAGACGTGCCGTAGAGTATTATTTTGAGACACGAAAGATATTGGATCCCTCGGAGGCGCTTTCCTTGTCCCCCAAAAGGGAGCTTTGGGATAAAAGACTTGCGTGTTTTGTATCGATCAAGACTTTAAACGGAAATCTGAGGGGATGCATAGGCACTATTCGCCCGGTAAGGGAGAATCTAGCCTCCGAAATCATATATAATGCTTTAGCTGCAGCATTTGAGGATCCGAGATTCATGCCTTTAAAAGAGGAAGAGCTCCCAGGCGTTATATTTTCTGTGGATGTATTGAGTGAGCCGGAGCGTGTTACCTCGATAGAAGAACTTGAACCTAAAAAATATGGTGTCGTTTTAGAAAAAGGCTTCAAGAAAGGTGTTTTGCTCCCCGATTTAGAGGGCATCGACACCGTAAAAGAACAGCTTGATATCGTTGCCAGAAAAGCTGGCATAAGTTCGTTGAAAGGGGCTAGAATCTATAGATTTACAGTAAAGCGTTACGAGGAAGTGAGAAAAGATAGATGAAAGCTCTTTACTGGCATTGGGAAGATGGCAATGTGAAGTGTGAGCTATGTCCCCATAACTGTCTTGTCCCCAGTGGCAAAAGAGGGTTTTGTCGCGTACGTGAACATGTACCGGGCGAGGGATTGGTAGCTGTGACCTACGGCTTGTTTTCGAGCGTGGCGTCAGACCCCGTGGAAAAAAAGCCCCTTTATCACTTTTTGCCCGGAGATAACGTCCTCTCGCTAGGTTCTGTTGGGTGCAATATGAGTTGTCCTTTCTGTCAAAATTGGCACATCTCTACTTGGGGAACCCAAGTAGAGATGTCGCGCATCGATGTAAATGATTTACTTTCTTTGGTTAAGCGATATCGCTCTAAGGCAGTTGCCTTCACTTACAACGAGCCTTTAATATCCTATGAATATCTTTTAAACTCCGCGCCGGTCTTGGAAAAAGAGGGAATAAAGGTGGTTTTAGTGACTAACGGCCTGATAAACCCTTCGCCCTTAAGCGAGCTTGTTCCGCATATAAGCGCAGCCAATGTCGATTTAAAAACCTTTGACGAATCAACTTATAAAAAACTGGGTGGCGATCTTAGGACTGTTCAAAATACTTTAAAAACCCTAATTGGTTCCGGAGTACACGTTGAAATTACGCATCTTCTAGTTACTGGAATAAACGATAATCTAGCGGAATTTGAAGATATGTGCACCTGGATTTCTAAGACATTGGGAGAATTAATACCTTTTCACATTTCAAGATATTTCCCGGTATATAAATGGACCAAGCCTTCCACGAACATGACATTGCTCAAAAAAGCTAAAGAAGTGGCCTCGAAATATCTAAAGTTCGTCTATCTCGGCAATGTGCCTGGAGACTCTGATACAGAGTGTCCTGGTTGCGGTAGATTGGCAATAAAAAGACGCGGCTATCACGTCAGTTTATTGGATGTAACCCCCGATGGCAAGTGCCCTGCCTGTGGATTCAATTTAGGTATTGTGCTTTTTTAATTTTATGGCATACTTTAAATAGCAAATTTCTGTTTTTAGAAATTAAGGGAGGGGCAAACATGGGAACAGTTCACCTTAACGGTCATTCTTTAACGTTGGATGATGTCATCAAGGTCGCCCGTTGCGGTTACAAGGTGGACCTGGATCCGGCCGCAAAGGCCTTCGTCAAACGAGGAGCTTCCGCTGTAGAAGAGTGGGTGAAGGAAGGCAAGATAGTCTACGGGATCACCACGGGGTTTGGAGACCTGGCTTCCGTCACCATACCTCCCGAGCAAAGTGAAATCCTCCAGGAAAACTTGTTGAAAAGCCACGCTTCCGGCGTGGGCGAACCCTTCGCCGAAGACGTGGTGAGGGCCATCATGTTACTTCGCATCAATACCTTGATCAGGGGCTTTTCCGGCATCACCCTGGAGACCTTGTCCCTATTGGTGGATCTGCTAAACAACGGAATCCATCCCGTCATACCCTCTCAAGGTTCGGTGGGCGCCAGTGGAGACCTGTGTCCCCTCTCCCACCTTGCCCTTGCCCTTTTGGGCTTAAATGACGTCTTCTATAGGGGTCAAAGGATGCCTGCCGCCGAAGCCTTGGAACAAGCCTGTCTTAAACCCGTCAAATTAAAGCCCAAGGAAGGGCTTGCCCTAAACAATGGCACGGCCGCCACAACGGCCATCGCTTCGCTGGTCCTTTGCGATGCCTTAAACTTATCCAAGGTAGCCGACATAGCAGGTGCCATGTCCTTAGAGGCCCTTCACGGCGTCCCCTATGCCTTTGACTCGAGGACGCACGACTTGAGGCCCCATTTCGGCCAAAGGTCGAGCGCATCGAACATTAGGCGCCTCATCGAAGGAAGCGAGATCATAGAGGCTTTCAGGGGCTCGCGAGTGCAGGATGCCTACTCCCTTAGGTGCATCCCCCAGGTACATGGGGCAAGCCGCGATGCCTTGGACTTCGTCCGCCAGAAAATTGACATAGAGATTAACTCCGTCACCGACAACCCTCTGATCTTTCCCGCCGACGGCGAGGCCTTGAGTGGGGGCAACTTCCACGCTCAACCCATAGCCTTGGCCATGGACTTTTTGGGCATTGCAGTTGCAGAGCTTGCCTGCATATCGGAAAGGCGAGTGGCAAGGCTCATCGACCACAAATTATCCGGCCTTCCGGCCTTTTTGATGGAAAATAGCGGAGTCAACAGCGGCTTCATGATACCTCAATATGTCTGTGCCGCCCTTGTCTCCGAAAACAAGGTCCTTGCACACCCTTCCTCGGTGGATTCCATTCCTACCTCGGCAAATCAGGAAGATCACGTCTCCATGGGAGCTTACGCCGCAAGGAAGGGACGCACCATACTATCAAATACACAGAAAGTCATCGCTATAGAGCTGCTGGCGGCAGCTCAGGCCCTGGACTTCAGTTCGCCCCTCAAACCCGGCAAAGGCGTTTATGGAGCCTACAGGCTCATCAGAAAAAAGGTCCCCTTTTTAGAAGAAGATGTCTTCATGGCTCCCCTGATAGAGGAAGTAATGAGTCTCGTAGAAAGCGGTGAAATCATAAAGGCAGTGGAAGAGGAGATAGGTGAACTGGATTAAACATAAATGGCGCTTGAAAACTGCAAGTAGGCTTGTCATGAATAGCGAAAATAACTGTTACAGGAGGTATTGTAACTTATGGTCAAGTTAATAGAATGTGTTCCTAATTACAGCGAAGGCAGGCGCACTGATGTAATAGAGGCCATTGTAAGGCCATTTAAAGATGTAAAAGGTTGCTATTTGCTGGATTATAGGGCTGATCCTGATCACAACCGTTTGGTAGTTAGTTTGGTGGGGGAGCCCGAAGCACTAGAGGAGGCACTGATAAAATCAGCTAGGATTGCCATAGAAAACATAGATCTAAACAACCATCAAGGTGCTCACCCAAGGATAGGTGCGATAGATGTAATCCCCTTTGTACCTTTGAGGAATATCTCCATGGAAGAATGCGTGGAGTTTTCTCGAAAATTTGCTGATTTATTTCACAAGGAAACGGGAGTGCCGGTGTACTTTTACGAGGAATCGGCTTTAAGGGCCGAGAGACGCAATTTGGAAGTGATAAGAAGGGGACAATATGAAGCCCTAAAAAAAGAAATCACAAAACCGGAAAGGCATCCAGATATTGGTGCTCCCGAATTGCACCCGACCGCCGGTGCTACAGTAATTGGGGCAAGAAAGTTTTTGATTGCCTTCAACGTTAACCTGCGTACTAAAGACGTAAGTGTGGCTAAGGCCATCGCTAGGGCTGTCAGGGCTTCAAGCGGAGGATTTTCTGCAGTCAAAGCTATTGGGCTCGAGCTTAGGGAAAAGGGCATGACGCAAGTGAGCATGAACATCGTGGACTTTGAGAAAAATGCAATGTATCGTGTTTTGGAGTTAATCAAGGCAGAGGCAAAACGTTGGGGTGTTTTAGTGGCCGAGACTGAGGTATATGGAATAGTTCCGGCTGCTGCTTTGCTTGAAAGCACTTCTTATTACATGCAAATTGCCGAATTTGATCCAAATCAAGTCATAGAGCTGAGGCTCTTAGATCTTTTAGGAAGGGATTAGGGGTCATGACTAGAATTTTTAGAAATGCTCACATATATACACCTATTGATAAGGGCAGACCTTTGAAAGGCGAGGAGATGGGGCGTGTTTTAGTTATAGAAGATGGGGCGATAGCAACCAAGGAAGGCTATATCGTTGATATAGGCCGAGAATCTGACGTCATGAAGCGTGCTCCAAAGAAAGCCGAGGAAATAGACATGGGCGGCAGATGTGTAATTCCTGGGTTCATTGATCCTCATACGCATGCTTGTTTTATAGGAACACGGGAAAAGGAATTTATAATGCGTCTTCAAGGTGCTACCTATCTTGAAATCCTTGAAAAGGGCGGTGGAATCCTTTCTACTGTTGATAACGTAAGATCGGCCAGTAAGGAGGAACTTTACAACAACACCAAAAAGATCGTCATGAGGGCCTTAAAAAACGGTGTTACGACGATGGAGATAAAAAGTGGCTACGGACTTTCTTTGGAACATGAAGTGAAGATGTTAGAGGTCATAAAGCAATTAGATGGCAAGCCACTCGATGTAGTTCCCACCTTTATGGGAGCTCACGCCAGTTCCCCGAGAATACAAGGACAACCCACAAGCTTACGTAGATCTTATAATCGAGGAAATGATACCGTACGTTGCGACAAAAGGACTTGCCAAATATTGCGATGTCTTTTGTGAGGAAGGCGTCTTTTCCATTGAAGATTCGAGAAGGATTTTAAGCGCAGCTAAAGATCATGGGTTGGGTTTAAAGCTTCATGCTGACGAGGTTTGTGATTTAGGCGGGGCTAAGTTGGCAGCTGAATTAAAGGTGGATTCAGCTGAACACTTACTAGCAGCAAACGATGAGGGATTAAAGGCCATGGCAGAGAGCAATGTGACTGCAGTGCTTTTGCCGGCAACGGCTCTCAGTTTAAGAAAGCCTTATGCCCCTGCGAAAAAAATGATTGAGTTGGGTGTTCCAGTAGCTTTGGCCACTGATTGTAATCCCGGTTCTTGTTATTGCGAATCAATGGAGGTCGTCTTTAGGCTCGCCGTCTTGGGCATGGGTTTATCGGTAGAAGAAGCATTGGTAGCTTCGACAATTAACGCCGCTTATGCAATAGGTATGGCTTCCCTTGTCGGAAGCCTTGAAAAGGGTAAAAAAGCGGACTTTGTGGTATTGGAAGGAGAAACTCCGGGTGTCATTGCCTATCACTTAGGATGGTTTAATGTAAAGGAAGTATATAAAATGGGCCAAGAGGTTTCGTTGGGGGTGGGAACATGTCTATGATGGAAATGACCATTGAACAATTTTTAAGGGAGTTAGCCTCAGATTCTCCAGCACCGGGAGGAGGAAGCGTAGCTGCTCTGGGCGGAGCTTTAGGAGCAGCCTTAGTTTCCATGGTGGCGAGGCTTACTATGGGAAAGGAAAAATACAAAGAAGAATGGGTATTGATGGAGGAATTGGCAGAAAAGGCTGACAAGTTACGCGATGAATTTCTTGCTTTGATGGACGAAGACGTATTGGCCTTCAATGAGTTCATGCAGGCCATGCGCCTCCCAAAAGATACAGATGAAAATAAGGCCAAAAGAAGCGTTGCCATGCAGGAAGCCCTTAAAAAGGCTGCACTTGTGCCGATGGAGACGCTGAGAGACTGTCTTGAACTTTCAAAGCAAGCTGTGCTTGTGGTTGAGAAAGGAAACGTCAATGCAATTACTGATAGTGGTACAGCTCTGCTGCTTTCTTCTAGTGCTGCAAAAGCAGCTGCCTACAATGTGAGGATAAACTTAGGAGGCATCAAGGATCAAAAGTTCTGTGACGATCTAAGGGCCGATTTAAAGGATCTTCTGAAAGAAATTGATGGGCGGGTGATCGAGGGACTGAAAAAGGTTGAGAGGAATTTATGATCCGAAGACTCCGACGAAGCACGAGATCGCTCCTATTTATAAGACCATCGGCAAGCTATGTTGACAACGCTGATTGGGTTTGATAAAGTCTAATTGACGGTTGCACGATTAACGTTAAAATTGAGCTTGCGCCTCGGTGTTTTTGAGCGAGTTAGTCGCAATGGCCAAAGCAGCATTTATCTCATGTTGACAATTTAAGTCCGTGTACGTTTTGTCCCAAGGGTGGTTAGTTCAGAGGGAGAACGCTTCCTTGACGCGGAAGAGGTCGCAGGTTCGAGTCCTGCACCACCCACCAAAAGGTCATAAAGGGAGTCTGGTCAAAATGCTGGACTCCCTTTTTTATAAGTTTACGGAAAGAGAGTTGGTAATGTAGTGATAAAAGGGATCGGGGTGGATTTGTGCAACATATCCAGGATAAGTGTTCGTATGAAATCAAAAAAGTTTCTAGAAAAGATATTTGTGGAGACCGAAATAGCATTTGCCTTTTCCAAAGCCTGTCCAGAACAACATCTCGCTGGTTTTTATGCAGCTAGGGAGGCTCTCTCTAAAGCCTTGACGCTGGGTTTGTGGCGCATGGGGTTAAAAAATGCCTGGGTTGTTCACAACGAGGAAGGCGATCCGCGATTCTGTTTTAACGATAAATTGGCTAAAATACTGGAAGATAGAGGGATAAGTAAAGTTTGGCTTTCGATCAGTCACGAAAATAATATGGCTATAGCTTTTGTGATATTGGAGGCATGAGGATGATTCCACTTTATACCGCCGAGATAGCAAAAAAGATCGACAGATGGATTATGGACGAGTTTTCTCTGCCTGGACTTGTTTTGATGGAAAATGCCGGCAGAACCGTTGCATCGTACGTATCGCAATTTTTAGCCCAAGAAAAAGGAGGAAAAGGAAGGGTTTTAATATTTTCGGGCCCTGGGAATAACGGTGGAGATGGCTTTGTGGCAGGGCGACATCTCCTTAACGAAGGCCTAGACGTCAAGTTGATCAGTTCGGTGTCTATGCTTGAACGCTATAAAGGAGACGCTTTCACCAACGCTAATGCTTTCATGAAAGTTGGAGGCAAAATTGCCTTTTCCGATGAACTTTCCGACTCGCAGCTTGTAAATGAGATAAAAGAAGCCGATATATGTGTAGATGCGCTCTTGGGGGTGGGTTTTAAGGGGGTTCCGGAAGGCGAAATTGCAAGGTTGATCAAAGCGTTGCGCAAAGCTTCTTTCGTGGTTTCTGTGGATGTCCCGAGCGGGGTTGAGTCTTCGACCGGGTGTGTTCCAGGTGCGGCGGTAATGGCTGATGTGACTATAACGATGCATGTCTATAAATTAGGACTTTATATAGCTCCTGGCGCTTTTTACTCTGGAAGGGTTTTATTGGCTGATATAGGCGTACATCCCATGTTAGGGGCGTTGACCTTTGAGACGAACTGTTTTTTGTGGGACAAAGAGTCCTCACTTGATGTCTTGCCTGATAGGCCCTTAGGCTTGCATAAAGGCAATAGGGGCTGTGTAGCCATTCTGGGAGGGTCTGATCTTTATAGGGGAGCGCCGATGCTTTCTGCCCTGGGTGCCTTAAGAGCCGGGGCGGGCATAGTGTATATAATCCTTCCAGAAGATGTTTACTCACAATCAGGCCAATTTATTCCCGAAGCTATTTGCCTTCCGGTAAGGACCGATAGAAGGACGTTGTCCGCAGGCGCGCTTGAAGTGTTACTTCCTCTCAAAGAGAAAATAGATGTTTTAATAGTGGGCCCAGGCGTGGGCCGAGAAAGCGAGACAATTGAACTAGCTTTAAAGCTTTGGGAAAAATGGCCAAAAATGATGGTCTACGATGCTGACGCATTATATGCTCTTTCGGTTGCTTCGTCGATACTGAGAAGAAGAAGCGATGTAGTCTTAACTCCACATGAGGGAGAGACAGCTAGGTTATTAGGTTGTGAACCAGCGTGGGTTCGGGCGAATCGCTTGGAGGCAATACAAAAGCTTTCTCTTAGATTTGGCCCCTCCGTGCTTAAAGGGTTTCGTAGCATAATTAGTGACGGATCCCAGTTTCGAATTTGCGATGCTGGAAGCCCCGCTCTTTCTGTCCCTGGATCAGGCGATGTGTTAAGTGGTATCATTGGGACTTTCTTGGCCTCAGGTCTTGATTTAACTGATGGAGCGAGCTTGGCTGTGTGGTTACACGCAAAGGCTGGGGAAGAATTGGAGTTAAAGAAAGGTCTTGATGGAGTATTATCGAGGGAAATTGCTGATGAAATTAGGAATGTAATAGGAGATATTCGGTATGCCAAGAAAAAGGGTAGACTGGGAAGAGGAATTGAAAAAGACGGAAAGGACGCGCTTACACGGCTTTAAAATTACAGTTCTATCGCTCGCTTTTATAGGGCTTTTTTTTATGTGGTCTAAATTTCAAAGCCCTCGCTTTTCTCTTCCTTTCTACGTTATTGTGATATTATTCGGGCTTTTAGGTGTCGTTTTGCTATTTGGCCTGAGAAAAAGATGATTGGTGGTGTAATTGCTCATGGTTTTCCCTTACTCTTACGTTGTTAGATCTCCTAAGATGATGCTGGATCTTGGAAAGGAAATGGGAACTGTCGCATTTCCAGGATTGGTCATTTACCTCGATGGCGAGCTCGGAACGGGCAAGACGACCTTAGTAAGAGGAATCGCAGCGGCTTTTGATTGGCATGAAGTAAGAAGTCCTTCCTTTACATTGATCAATGAATATCCTACCGATCCGCCAATAGCTCATATTGATCTTTACCGCTTGAAAGCATCAGAGTTAGCAGAGATGGGTATTGAAGAGTATATAGATAACGGTTATTTAGTGATAATTGAATGGGGCAAGCCCGACTATTTTTCCTTTACAACCGAGTGGTGGCATGTCATGATTTTATACGACGATGATTCAGTTAAAAGTGAGCATAGAATGGTCAAAATGCGGGCTTCGGGGGTTAATGCAATCGAAGCATTAAGACGTTTAAATAGGAAGGTGTCGCCATGGGGTGCTTAGAATCCAAGGATTGCTTGATTCTGGGAATCGATTGTTCTACGAGATATACGGCCGTAGGTTACGCAAAGGGTGATAGAGTAATTGGGGAAATGGCCTTGGATATCGGTAGGTATCAATCTTCACTTCTCCCAGGCTTGGTGGAGAAACTTTTAGGCTTCGTGGGTTTTACTTTGACCGATATAGATGCCGTGGCTACCACCATTGGGCCTGGTTATTTTACCGGTGTGCGTGTGGGATTGTCTTATGCCATGACACTTGCCTTTGGTTTGGAAGTACCCGTTATCCCGATACTTTCCCTGAAAGCCTTAGCGTGCGATTTTCTTTTCGTAAAGAATGTTGTAGTTATTCCTGTGATTTGGGCCAGAGGCCATGAATATTATGCCTCAGCCTTTGAAAGTAATGGAAATGATTTCATCGAAATAATAGAACCTAAGGTCATTGACGAGAAAGAGCTTCACTCGATGATAAATGATATATCAAAGAGGAGAAGTGAGCAGATATTTGTGATTGGCGATGATGTGGTTCGGTTCCGTGCTAAGCCTGAAGGAGCATGCCTCGTGCCCAACAGTACACGAGGCAGTAACGTGGCAAAACTCGGCTTCAGGTTTAGAAGCGAGGCTAAATGTCCTTCGAAAATCAGGGCGCTGTATCTGAGAGAACCTTACAGTTGAGAAACATATTGTACATGCTGTGCAAAGGCGTGAAAGGGGGCATACTGGGGGTAGGTTCCCAAATTGTTTCAACCCCTTTGAGATGTTTACTGGATCTGTTTGGTGATACATGTTGTTTTTAGCAAATATTGGATCGTAAACATACTTGTCCTCTAATGTCAGAATATTCGCAATAGTAAAATCATGTTTATATTTGCATGATATTTCCATTATCGTCATAATTGACTTTGTAATTACTAAATAATCATTAGATTCTGTGGAGGGTGGTGTCTCCTTTGGCAAAGTTTATCGTAAGCATTGACGAAGATTGGTGTAAGGGGTGTGGGCTTTGCATAGACATATGTCCTAAAAAAGTGTTGGAATTTAACGAAAAAGTCAAGGCGGAGCCCACAAGGTTGGACGATTGCATTGGGTGTCATCAATGTGAAAATATCTGTCCTGATTTTGCAGTCACAGTTAGGGAGGCGAAATCTGATGCCTGAAATCCGATTTTGGCAGGGTAATACAGCTGTCGCAATGGGTGCAATAGCTGCGGGGTGCCGTTTTTTTGGGGGCTACCCCATAACTCCTTCATCTGAGATAGCTGAGATAATGGCAGTTGAGCTGCCCAAAGTTGGCGGAAAGTTTATTCAGATGGAGGACGAAATTGGTAGCGTTGCTGCCGTTATTGGTGCTTCCATCGCTGGGTACAAAGCGATGACGGCCACTTCTGGTCCGGGATTTTCGCTAAAACAGGAGAATATTGGATTTGCCTATATGACGGAAGTTCCAATAGTGGTGGTAAATGTTATGAGGGGGGGACCTTCCACGGGCCTACCCACTAAGGTTTCTCAACAAGACGTTATGCAAGCTAGGTGGGGTACACATGGAGATCATGAAACGATCGCGTTGGCTCCCGCCTCGGTTCAAGAGTGTTACGAACTTACGATAGATGCTTTTAACCTTTCCGAGCGCTTTCGACAACCCGTCATTTTGTTGAGCGATGAAGTCGTCGGTCATATGAGAGAAAAGGTAGTTATTCCCGAAGGGGAGTCAATTCCCATCGTAAACCGTAAAAAGCCTAAGGTGAAGCCTGAGGAATACATACCCTATAAGCCCGATCCCGAAGACGACATTCCCCCTATGGCCTCTTTTGGAGATGGTTATAGATGGCATGTTACTGGTTTGACCCATAACGAATGGGGTTTCCCAACCAACGATCCAGACGTGACTGAGAGCAAGATTTGGCGATTGGTGCGAAAGGTGGACCGCTTTAAAGGCGAGATCGTTAAATGCGATACTTATGAGACTCAAGATGCTGATATGATCGTGGTGGCTTATGGTTCCGTCTCCCGTACTGCTCTCAGTGCGGTGCGAGAGGCAAGAAGCAGGGGCATAAAAGTCGGGTTTTTCAGACCTATAACGCTTTGGCCCTTTCCTGTGGATGAACTACAAGTCCTTTTGGATGGCGTTAAGGCAGTGCTAGTCCCAGAACTTAACTGTGGACAGATGGTCCTGGAGGTGCAAAGGGCTGTGGAAGGCAAGGCCAAAGTTTTTGGGAAGGGTTTGGTTAATGGTGATCTCTTTAGGCCTTCAGAAATTTTTGAGTTTATCAAGGAGGTAGCGTAAGATGCCTAGCCCGGAAGTACTTGGTTGGTTGCGCCAGCGCTTTTTTCCTCATATTTGGTGCCCTGGGTGCGGCCATGGGATCATAATGCATGCTTTGTTAAGGGCTCTTGTAGATTTGGAGAAAAAGAAAGAAGAGACAGTTATCGCTTCTGGCATTGGTTGCTCTAGCAGGATGCCCGGTTATATTGATGCCTGTACGATGCATACAACTCACGGCAGATCTTTGGCATTTGCCACAGGGGTAAAATTGGCAAATCCTGAGTTGACCGTAGTTGATGTAATGGGTGATGGAGACTGCACTGCTATAGGGGGCAATCACTTCATACACGCTTGCAGGCGTAACATTGACATCACCGCTATCGTCATGAACAATAACATTTATGGAATGACGGGAGGGCAAGCATCTCCAACAACTCCTGTGGGCGCTTATGCCACTACGGCACCCTACGGTGTGCTCGATGTTCCTTTTGATATATGCAAGCTTGCCGTCGGGGCTGGGGCTTCTTATGTGGCAAGAGCGACGGTAGCTCACCCGTTACTTGTTGAGAAGTATATTAAGACTGCTATTTCAAAAAAGGGTTTTGCGGTGGTCGAGGTCATGACTCACTGTCATACTCAGTTTGGTCGAAAGAACAAGAGGCCGAGGCCGATTGATAATATCAATTTCTTCAAGGACAACAGCATTATGTACAACAAGGCTGCGACTATGCCACCCGAGCAATTGGAAGGAAAGATAGTGATCGGTGAGTTTGCAAACGTAGAGCTGCCTGAATATGTAGAACAATATTTGAATTTGATTGAACGCGTAGGAGGTAATAGTTGATGGGCGATCAACGCTATGAAATTCGTATAGCTGGGTCAGGTGGTCAGGGCGTTATCTTGGCGGCCGTCATAGTTGGAGAAGCCCTAGCTTTATACGAAGAAGGTTTAAATGTCGTACAGACTCAAGCTTACGGTCCTGAAGCAAGAGGAGGAGCCTCCAAGGCCGAGGTCGTCGTGTCACGGAGCAGGATAGATTATCCTAAGGTCACAAGCCCAAACTTGCAGGTTATTTTAACTCAGAAGGCTTGTGATAAATACGTTCATGATGCTCTTCCTGGCAGTGTTGTTATAGTTGACGATTTCTTCGTTACGGAGCCACCAAAAGTGGATGCAAAAGTATATTCCCTTCCAATTGTAAAGACTGCCAGGGAGGAAGTTGGAAGAGAGATAGTTACGAATATGGTTGCCTTAGGAGCTGTAGCACGGGTCTTGGAAAGTTGGGAGTTGGCTAAGCCAGAATCCATACGCAAGGCCATATTGGACCGGGTGCCGAAGGGAACAGAAGAATTAAACCTGAAAGCCTTTGAGCTTGGATATGGCCTCATGAAGGAGAAGCTGTAATTCAAGTTTGATGTTGAAATGGCATGAACCAGTTCTCTGATGAAAGGATTATCCTAACAATAGAAGGGATAGACAGCAAAGCTCGTGGCATCGCGAGAGCCGAGGGTCAGGTGATTTTTGTTCCAGGCGCATTGCTGGGCGAAGTCGTTTTAGCTGAAATTGTTGACCGTAGAAGGCATTACGCCATTGCAACGGTGAAATCCATACTCAAAGGCTAGTTCATATCGTGTGGAACCCAATATGCGAGTATTATGAGGCGTGCGGAGGGTGCGACCTTCAGCACGCCTCATATGATTATCAGCTTAGTGCGAAAGAACACTTAATTGGAGAAGCTATCACGAGGATAGGAAAATGGCCGAATGTGATCATTGAGCCGAGTAGTCCCCAGTCCGCAAGTGTGGGGGTACAGAAATAAAGCCATAATCCATGCGCGTTATCAGAAAAATCGGAAGAAGTTAGGCTATTTTGCCCGAGGCACACATGAAGTCATCGACATTAAAAGATGTCTCATCCTTGATCCCTTTGATAAACAGCGTTTATAACCGGTTGTCTTACATCATAAAGCAAGATGACATTACCTTTTATGATGAGCGCAGCAGCGAGGGTCTTCTCCGCCATATCGTTATTAGATCATCATTGGCAAATCGAAAGAGCATCTGATGGCTTGGATTTTAAGCCGTAATCCTCGAACGCTCTGAGTTAAACGAAATTAAAGCGTATATCTCAACTCAGTTTCATCGACAGAGCTATCGTCCCTTTCTGCAGGGCGTTTTGGTCAATATAAACACATCTAGCGGTAACTTTCGTGTGGGGCACATGAAACGTTTCTTTTAGCTGGAGACGATGACGAGCTTACGAGGAATTTATCGGGGCTTTTGAGTTACAGTTACGACGATTAAGCGATTTTTTTCAAGTTAATGTTAGCCTCAGGCTTACAATATATGCAAAACTGTATCAGAATGCATATAGCAGACAAGCAGGCAGGGTCTTAGAGCTTTACTGCTGGAGTAGGCAGCAATAACGTGTATTTTTGGCCTCTATACTGCGAAAACGTGGTAGCGGTGGAGGAATGGCAGCCTGCTTGCAAGTCGTTGATCGCTTGAATATTGCTAAAAACGGCCTCTCGAATGTGCTTGCTTGCTCTGTGGCAAAGGCTGAAGATGTGGTCTTTGGAACAAGAATTGACGGCGACCTTTGATGTGATAGTCCTGGATCCACCGCGAGGACGGGTTGTCATAAGGATGTTTTGACGTTTCTATAGGCACGATTAGGACCAACTAAGAATAGTATATGTGTCATGCAATCCGGTTACACTGGCAAGGGACGGCAAAGTCTTTGCTGGACATTTGGGATATCAACCCGTCAAGCCTACTGCCCTTTCGATATGTTTCCTCAGACAAGCCACGTAGAGTGCGTGACCTTGATGACGAGGACTTCGCAGACAACTGATGGTCAATCTTTGAGCTTTAAGTTATCGAGAGCACCTGGCTCAGACAATTTTTAAGGAGTTTTTGTATTCCGGGTGTTGTATGTAATCCCGCATTTGTGTTGATATTTGCTAGGTAGAAGTGAATATATGAAAATTGCCAATAGTTGCGATGAAGTTGTAGGTGAGATAAAGGGATTATCGGAAGAGGACTTTCAAAAGCTCCAAAGACCTATCGAAGGGTATACTTTAGCTGAATATATCTCAAACATGGCCACTTTTAGGAGGCAATACTCAGGGAAATTTATATTCGAAATTACCATCATCAAGGGTCGTAGCGATGATCCGGGATCAATTGATAAGTTGAAAAACATAATCCGCGAAATTTCTCCCGACAAGATTATCGTTGCAAAAGTTAACGACAAAAGATTCGAGAAAAAATTCAGCATAACTGACGAGAAGCTTGAGGAGATATCGAAGGCCCTTCTTAACAATCAGCATTACAATTGTTAGTTGTTTGCTTGCTTTAATGAAGATCTTGTGCCCATAAAAGTTACATCTTGAGGAAGATCGGATCCTTGCAAAAGGAACACCTTCCCGATATAATTTATGCGCAGGCGGACATAGCTCAGCTGGTAGAGCATCGGCTTCCCAAGCCGAGGGTCGCGGGTTCGAATCCCGTTGTCCGCTCCAGACTTTAGTTCCTGACTGGCTTTTTGGCCTGTCAGGAATTTTTTTATATCGAGTTAGGAGCGTCGGCCTCTATCGAATTTGTATGAATCTTTAAAAAAGTCATTGAATAAGAAGCCCTATCTGTGCTAATATTATTTGGAGCGCGATCGGGACATAGCTCAGAAGGTAGAGCATCGGCTTTTTAGGCCGAGGGTCGCGGGTTCTAGTCCCGGTGTCCGCTCCGTTTTTTTGTGCATATTGCATATAACCGGAGTAATTTGACATTGCTTGTCAAAATTAGTAGACTGTACTTCAATTGTGGCAATCATAACTTGTTCCTTATATATATTTTAGATATTTTAGGTGTGTTTTACATAATTTCGGCAAAGGAGTGAGTAGGATGCCATCTGATATTGCGCAAGAGTTAAAAGAAGCCGAAGAAACCGCTAAGAAGTTGGTGGATGACTCGAAAGTCAAAGCTCACAGCATTCTCGAAGAAGCCCGCGCAAAAGCAGAGGAAATACTCAGAGAAGCAAAAGCCAAAGCTCGGGCTCAGTATAGGGAAGTAATTCAAAAGGCCGAAGAGGAAGCAGAGAAGAAGGCCCTCTCATCGATAGAGGAGGGAAGAAAGAAAATCACTTCTCAAAAGGAGCTATATGCAGCCAAGGTTGATCAAGTTGCTGCTTTAGTCGTGGAAGAGGTGATGAAGAAGTATGGCTATAGCTAAGTTCTGCAAGCTCGATTTGGTGGTTCATGAGTCCGTGAGGGATGAGGTGATAAGTGATCTACAAAAGCTTGGATGTTGTGAGATCATCAAGACTCAACGGACAGAGGGAGATATGCGGCAGCTTGAGGGTTTAAAGAATCTTGATGAAAAATTGTCCGAAGCGAGGTTCGTGATAAGGTTTCTTGAACCATACTACGAGGACGAGGTAAATAAGATTGCGAAGTTACTGGGAAATAAACCAAAGGTTTCCTTGAATGAGATGGCCAAATTAGAGGAATCACTTGATTTAGTAGATTATTCTTCGAAACTCAGGGAAATGGAGAAAAAACTATCAGAAATTGGGACCGAACTTTCAAAACTTAAAGCTGCAGAAGAGATTCTTGTGAAAATAAAAGACTTTTCGTTGCCTTTGTCTTTATTGACAGAAGGCACGGAGTACATAACTGGTTTGATTGCCACTGTTCCTGTGGAACAAGTCGGTGTCCTGAAAACAGAATTAGGTGGGTTTCTCAAGCCAGATGAAGGGGAATTTCACATTTCTATGCCTGCCGAAAAAGATAAGGAAGTCTATGCGATTGCGATCTTTATTAGAAAGAAGAATGAAGAGATCAGAAGTATTTTTAACAATAGTGGAGCGTCTATAGTTGAACTCGATCGAAGGTTATCTGGGACACCTGCCGAAGAATTAGGCAAACTTGCTAATCATAAGGAAGAGTTGAAATCTCAAGAAGAGCGGTTTTTAGAGCAAATTGCCGAAGAAGCTCAAGAGAATTTCTCAAAGGTTCAGCTGCTTCACGATTATTACAATCTTACCAAAAAAAGGATTGAGGCTCTTTGCTCGGGCTTATCTACGGAGCATGCAACGTGGATGCAAATGTGGATTCCTCGGGTAGTGATAGATGTTATCAGTGAAGCGTTATCTTGCTACGATAAGTTAGTGCATATGGAAATTTCAGACCCGGAGGAGGAAGAAGAACCTCCAATTTTTTTGGTTTCCAGAAAATGGGTGTTGCCATTCGAACCATTGACTAAACTATACGGGTTGCCTGAATATGATGGCATTGATCCGACTCCCTTTTTTGCCCCATTTTATTTTCTATTTTTTGGCATGTGCTTAGGAGATGCTGGTTACGGCGGGATTTTTGCGTTAATCCTCCTTTTTGCAATCTTGAAGTATTGTCCGCGTAGAGATGCTTTGAAGTTTTTTATTTTGCTCCTCTTAGGAGGAGTCTCATCGGTTCTGGTTGGTATTCTGACGGGTTCTTTGTTTGGGGATATGATCGACGCCTTTCCCATTTTCGCAGCATTGAGAGATTTAAAAAACTCAGTGAAGATCACAGACGTGATGCACGATCCAATGCCTTTTTTGGGATTTTCGTTGTTTATAGGTTTTGTTCAAATCATCTTCGGGCTTTTCATAGCCTTTTTTGATAATCTCCGTAAGAAAGATTACATTGGAGCGATTGGAGATCAGGGAGGCTGGATAACGTTTCTTTTAGGATTGGCTATGTACATCTTGGTTCGCGCTGGAATGCTATCTCCCGTCTTCTCATCGCCAAGCGCGATTATCTCCTTAGTTGGGGCCGGCATATTAATTGCCACTCAAGGAAGAGAAAAGAAGAACATATTTTCCAAGCTGTTCTCTGGCGTGATGAGTTTGTATTCTATCACTTCATATTTGGGTGATGTTTTAAGTTACAGCAGACTCTTAGCGCTGGGTCTAGCAACCTCAGCTATCGCCATGATTATTAACACCCTAACGATGCAGTTATTTAGTATTCCTTACATAGGATGGCTTTTGGGTTTCGTTTTATTTACAGGGGGTCATGGATTTAGCATTGCGGTAAACATTTTAGGCGCCTTTGTGCACTCATTGCGTTTGCAGTACGTTGAATTCTTTAGTAAATTTTACAAAACCGGCGGCAGGTCCTTTGAGCCCTTTAATATGGACGCGCGATATATCAATGTTACCGATGCCCGTGATTATGAAGTGTTAATTCGGGCCAAAGCTTTCAGTTAATCTCATGTTTGAAGATGGAGTAGTTTAACGCTGATTTATATTTTTTGAAAGGAGCGTGTTGTTGATAATGGAATGGGGACTTGCTTTAGCAATATTAGGTGCTGCTTTAGCTGCAGGGTGTGCTGGTTCCGGTTCTGCTTTGGGAGTAGGTGTTGCTGGTGAATCCGGAGCAGGAGTAATGACGGAAGACCCTGGAAAGTTTGGATTAATCCTGCTTCTTCAGGCGATACCGGGGACTCAGGGAATATATGGATTGTTGACCGGGTTTTTTACCATCATGAAAGTGGGTTTGTTGGGCGGCTCTCCGGTTCCTGTTAGCTTAGAACAGGGGATGGCGATACTTTTCGCTTGCCTACCAATTGCCATTGTGGGCTATATATCAGGATTTTCCCAGGGTAAGACCTCTGCTGCTTGCATCCAGCTTATCGCCAAACGACCGGAAGAGACGGGTAAAGCTGTCATACTTCCGGCTATGGTTGAAACCTACGCTGTTTTAGCCTTATTGATGAGCATTATATTGCTAAATGGCATTAGCCTATAGAGGTGTATGCAATGGCTCTAGCTGATGTGAAATTAAAGATAGAGGAAGATGCCAAGAGACAGGCTGAGGAGATACTGAAAAAGGCTAAAGCAGAAGCAGATGATATCATCTTAAAAGCTGAAGAAGAGGCTCAAAAAATACAAAAAGAATGGATGCAACGTGCAAAGGAAGAAAGAGAAAACGTCTTCAAAAGAAGGGAGATAGTGGCGAATCTAGATCTTAGGAAGTTGGAACTAGCCATGAAGAGATCCCTGATCGAGGGAGTACTGAATGAGGCTCGCGAGAAACTATGTCAACTTGACTCGAAGACGCATGTTGCCTTCGTGGCAAAACTTTTAAAAACGGCCGTCAAAGAATCAGAGTCGGTGGAAGGCGTATTGTACGTTGGTGAGGATGAAAAGGTCATTACCAACGAGTGGATTGCCAGTTTTAATGAGGAAAACGGTACGAAGCTTGTTTTGGCACATGAGCGTTTGCCACACAAAGGTGGCTTTGTGCTTAATCTGGGAGATATAGATATTAATTGTTCTTTTGACATGCTAATAACCAACATTCAAGATGATCTGGAATTGACCATTGCGGAGGAACTTTTTGTGAACTAACCCTTTAAGATAGCAGAATAACGTGGTGGCTATTTCGTTGAAATTGGCAACTTTTAGGTGACGAATCATGAAATATTTTAGGGTTGGTGAGGCTGTTGAAAGCTGAATGTGATTATACATATGCTGTGTCTCGTATCAAGGCCATGGAAAATCGGATGGTCGATTCGACCATTCTGCAGCAAATGGCTGATGCGGACGGCTTTGATAGTGCATGGAAGTTGCTTATGGAGACTTGTTATGGACAGTGGGTAGCCGAGACTGGTGCTTCTTCGTATGATAAGTTACTAGAAGCAGAACTTGCCTATCTTTACAACGAGCTTAGAAAATTTGTTCCTGATCCCTCGATAGTTTCCTTGTTCCAAGTTCCCTATGACTTTCACAATATGAAGGTTGTGTTGAAAAGCTTGTTTGCACAAAGAGGTGGAGGAGAGAGCCGGTGGGATCTTTTGGTTTCTATGGGATCTTATCCGGCTGATGAAATGATATTGGCCATAGAAAGCGAAGATTATCGCCTCCTTCCTTATCAGTTGCATAGGGTTATACCTTCTTGTGTCATGATATGGGAGCAGACCAAGAATATCTTGGAAATTGAAAACATTTTGGATCGTCATATGTTTTACGCCATGCGCCTTATTGCCGATGATATTTCCTTTCCTGGCGTGAAGGAATACGTTCGTCTTCGCATAGATGGAGAAAATATTAGGACGATGTTGCGCCTGAAAAGGTTGAATGTCGATGTTTCTGAGGTTTTAGATCACCTTCACCCTGGCGGGATTTTTTCTTCAGATCTCTTAACCCAGCTTTATCCCGAACCTCGAGAGTCGTGGTCGAGGGCGCTTTCTTTTGGTTATATGGGCGACGCGTTAAGCGGTATAGAAGAGGTAGAAGACTTTCAGGTCTTGCCCGAGGTAGAGCGACGTTCGGATAGATTAATAAGTAGTTATTTGGACCAATATCAGTACGATCCATTTGCACCAGAACAAGTAGTGCGCTACCTATGGTTTAAAGAGATGGAAGTTCGTAACCTCAGAATAATTCTGGTTGGCAAAGCAAGCGGAGTGGAGAAAGACATGATAAAGGGGTTGTTACGTCATGCAGCATAGAGGTCACCGAATTGCAGCTGTAGGTGATTATGATAGCATTTTACCTTTTCAAGCCATTGGGCTAAGACAATTCGCAATAGATGACCCTGATGATGAAAACAGGTTAAGAGAGATTCTCCTTGATTTGATAAACAAGAGATTCGCTATTTGCTTCATGACGGAAGATCTTTGCCGGAGATATGAGCAAATGATAGATGATTTAACATGTGATAACATGTTAAGCGTAATTTCCATACCAACTTTAAAGTATTCGACCGGTTACGGCACATCACAGATAAGAAATTGGGTGGAAAAGGCGGTCGGCATCGATATATTTGCCAATAAATGATTAGGAAAATTTTTGGATTTGGGGGGAACTTTCATGGGCGAAGAAGCTCGTAAGCAGCAGATAAAGGGATCAATTTCTAGAATATCGGGGCCCTTAGTAGTAGCTAGCGGTATGGCTGGCGCGTCTATGTACGACGTAGTTCGCGTAGGCGATTTAGGTCTTGTGGGAGAAATCATAGAGCTTAAAGGGGATAATGCGTTCATTCAGGTTTACGAGGAGACCTCAGGCTTAAAACCAAAAGAACCGGTGATCAGTACAGGTGCCCCCTTGAGCGTTGAGTTAGGGCCTGGGCTTATCGAACAATTTTTCGATGGCGTTCAAAGGCCGCTTAATATTATTGAAAGTGAAGCACAAAGTCCTTACATTACTAGAGGTATAGACGTACCCTCTTTGGACAGAAGGAAACAATGGGAATTCATTCCTAAAGTTCAAGTTGGAGAATTGGTAAGTTCAGGGGATGTGCTTGGAGTAGTACAAGAGACCGTTTTGGTGGAACACCGCATAATGGTTCCGATTGGCATTGAAGGCAGGATAAAATCCATCAAAGAAGGAAAGAACACAATAGAAGAAGTTATCGCCGAAGTTGAAGGAAAAGAGGGCAACGTCTATAAAATTACGATGATGCAACGTTGGCCAGTAAGATTTCCCAAGCCAGTGGCAAAGAGGCTAAACCCCGAAGTACCTCTACTAACAGGTCAACGCGTCTTAGACATGTTTTTCCCCGTCTCAAGAGGCGGAACTGCCTGTGTTCCAGGACCCTTCGGTAGCGGTAAAACCGTCATTCAGCATCAACTCGCCAAATGGGCTGACGCCGAGATAGTTGTATATGTAGGATGTGGTGAAAGGGGTAACGAGATGACCGACGTCTTGCTTGAGTTCCCACAATTGCCAGATCCGCGTTCTGGGCAACCGCTGATGAAAAGAACGGTGCTAATAGCCAATACTTCCAATATGCCTGTGGCAGCGCGCGAAGCCAGCGTTTATACGGCTATTACGATCGCAGAATACTATAGAGATATGGGATACTCGGTTGCCCTGATGGCTGACTCCACAAGTCGGTGGGCAGAGGCTCTGCGCGAGATATCAGGACGACTCGAGGAGATGCCAGGTGAGGAAGGCTATCCTGCTTATCTGGGTACGAGGCTAGCCTCCTTCTACGAGCGTGCCGGACGGTGTGTGTGTTTAGGAAAAGACGGGAGAGAAGGAGCCATAAGTGTCATTGGAGCAGTTTCTCCTCCTGGTGGAGATCTTTCGGAACCTGTCAGCCAAAATACCCTCAGGGTGACAAAAGTGTTTTGGGGTCTTGATGCTTCATTGGCTTATCAACGTCACTTTCCAGCGATTAACTGGCTTAACAGTTATTCCCTTTATACCGATGTGCTTGGAGAATACTGGGATGAAAGATATGATGGCGAATGGAGCTTACAACGAACGGAAGCCATGTCGCTTCTGGAGGAGGAAGCTCAACTCTTAGAGATTGTCAGGCTGGTCGGTATAGATGCTCTTTCCAGGGAGGAACGTTTAATCCTCGAGACTGCAAAATCTATTAGGGAGGATTTTTTGCATCAAAATGCCTTTCATGAGATAGATACCTATGCTTCAATGGATAAACAATTTAAGATGTTGCGAAATATTTTGACTTTTCATCGTACGGCAATGGATGCATTAAAGCGAGGGGCGGACATAAAGAAACTCTTTGAACTTCCTGTTAGAGAAGAGATAGCGAGGATGCGATATATTGCTGAAGAAAACCTTGAGTTCTTAGATCAGCTTGAAGCAGAGATCCGTTCTCAGATAAACAAGATCATACCTACAGGAGGCGACAACTATGCTGCCTAAGGAATATAGAACAATAAGCGACCTTTCCGGTCCGCTAATGGTGGTTGAAAAGACAACTGACGTTCAATACGATGAGCTGGTCGAAATATCCTTGAGCAACGGGGAAAAAAGGCGGGGCCGCGTTTTGGAGATATCGACGGATCGGGCGTTGGTACAGGTTTTTGAGGGAACGACGGGAATCGACCTCGAGAGTACCAAGGTTCGTTTTATGGGCAAGGTATTGATGATACCAGTCTCCAAAGGCATTTTGGGAAGAATATTTAATGGCCGGGGAGAGCCCATAGACGATGGTCCTGGGATAATTCCAGAGAAACATCTCGATATAAACGGTTACCCCATAAATCCCTATTCAAGGGACTATCCGTCAGAGTTTATACAAACGGGAATATCGACAATCGATGGCATGAATCCTATAGTAAGAGGCCAGAAGTTGCCCATCTTTTCGGGCAGCGGGATGCCTCACAATAAAATAGCTGCTCAGATTGCACGTCAAGCTGCTGTCTTGGGAACCGGGGAAGCTTTTGCTGTCGTGTTTGCCGCTATGGGGATTACCTTCGAGGAGGCCTCTTTCTTCATGGATGACCTTAGAAGGACGGGAGCCATTGATCGAGCTGTTATGTTTCTGAATTTAGCTGATGACCCTGCTATAGAACGTATAACCACGCCCAGGCTAGCTCTTACTTGTGCTGAATATCTAGCCTTTGAGCTTGACATGCACGTATTAGTTATACTGACTGATATGACCAATTATTGTGAGGCTCTGCGCGAGATATCAGCTGCACGAAAGGAGGTCCCCGGAAGAAGGGGCTATCCGGGATATCTTTATACTGACCTTGCTACAATGTATGAGCGAGCAGGACGTTTGCGCGGTTATAAAGGATCAATTACTCAGCTGCCCATACTTACAATGCCCGAGGATGACATAACCCACCCAATACCTGATTTGACCGGTTATATCACAGAAGGACAAATAATATTAAACAGGGGCTTGCATCGCCGGGGCATCTATCCACCGGTTGACGTGTTGCCTTCCCTTTCTCGCTTGAAGGATAAAGGCATAGGAAGAGGCAAAACACGAGAAGACCATGCCGATTTGCTTAACCAGTTATTTGCCGCTTACGCGAGGGGCAAAGAAGCCAAGGAGTTAGCCACAATCCTTGGCGAAGGAGCCCTGACTGAAAACGATAAGGCCTTTGCAGACTTTGCCGATAAATTTGAAGATAAATATGTAAGACAGGGAGAGTATGAAGACAGAAGCATCTTAGAAACCTTAGAGCTAGGATGGGAGCTTTTGGCCCCATTGCCACTAACCGAACTTAAGCGCGTTAGGGATGAATACATTGAAAAATACCTCAAGCCTAAACGACAAGATAGCCAATCACAGGATGAGAGAGTGATCGAAGTTGGCTAATAAGTTAAACGTAAATCCCAACAGGATGATGCTAAATGTCATAAAAAAGCGTCTTGTTACCGCAAAAAGAGGCCACAAACTGCTTAAAGACAAACAAGATGCTTTGATAAAAGAGTTCTTGCAAAAAGCTAGAGAAGTAATGAAATTGCGGGAAAAAGTTGAGCCAGCACTCACTACCTGTTATCGAAGTTTCTTGATGGCACGGGCACAAATGGTGCCGGCAATATTGGAACAGTCGCTATTAATGGCCAGTGGCGGCGAGGCCATGGTTGATGTAAAAAAACGCAATCTCATGAGCGTAGTTGTGCCTGAATTTGCCATTGAAGAGACTGAGGAACAAGTAATAGGTTATGGTTTTGCAATGACCTCAGGTAGTTTAGATCTGGCTTTAGAGCAATTTGCAGCACTACTTCCGGATTTAGTACGCTTGGCCAGCGAGGAAAAGGCACTTCGTCTTATGGCTTGCGAGATTGAGCGAACGCGGAGGAGGGTGAATGCCCTCGAATACGTTTTAATCCCTGCCTTTGAGGAGACCATAAGGGATATAACTATGAAATTAGACGAGATGGAGCGATCTAATTTAAGTCGATTAATGCGCATAAAGGAAATTGTCAGATCTCACTAAACTGCTTTACAAATAAATATAGCCGTTTCTGTATGTGTATCTAGGCTTAAGGGCAAATAGCATGCACCTTTCCCATGGAATCTGCGATGTTATTGCTAGGGTTCCATGGGAAGGGGTGTTTATATCGGTTAATTTCATTGCGGGGAAAGAAAACAGACAAAGAGTTAATGATTAGGATTTTGCGAACTATACTAACTTCTTGTACAAAAATTGATCAAGGGGCTCTAATCCTAGATCCCGGTAATTGTATATATGTTCAGTAGCACCTACCATCAAAACACCACCGGGTCTTAGAGCCTGAACAAACTTCGGATAAAGTTCTTTTTTCGTTTCTGAGGAAAAGTATATCATGACGTTGCGACATAGTATTAGATCATATAAATTTTGTGGAAATGTCGTACTTAATAAATTAACTATCTTAAATTGCACGCGCCTTTTAATTTCATCTTTTACTCTAATGTGTTCATCTTGAACTTTAGTGAAGTATTTTTCTAACCATTCCTTGGGGACATTTGTAATTTGTCGCTGGTGATAGACTCCTTTCAAAGCTATATTTGTTGCTTCTTCATCTATATCCCAAGCTTCGATAAAAGGAGGGCATAGCAAGTTTAGTTCATAAGCTAGTATTGCCAAGGAATATGCTTCTTCACCGGTGGCTGAACCAGCACTCCATATTTTCATTCTTTTACCCCTGTCTTTTATAATGTCTGGCAAAACTTTGTCTCGCAGGGACCACCATATGGAAGGGTTTCTGAAGAACTCTGAAACGTTAATTGCAAGATAATCAAGGAACTCTTTGCGTTTTTCAGGATCTTTTCTCAGTATCTTATAGTATTCATCATAGTTTGCGCATTTCCAACGCTGCATTAGCATGTGAGCCCGCCTATGTATTTGATATTTATAGGCATCTAAATCAATATCGATCAATGCTCGTATTTTCTTCTTGAATTCTTCGTATCCCGGCATGGGGGAAAATTGTGTTTCCATTCTATACCTGTCTAAACCTCCCTGAATATCTTTTGGACGGCGGGGTTGCATGAAGGCCATGATGATGATATCTTTAAAACAGAATTAGGGCAAGATGTCCGAGTATCCCAGATGGCCGCGTTCCGTATAGGAATGAGGAAAGTCCGGGCTCCATAGGGCAAAGCGCTGGATAACGTCCAGCAGGCGCGAGCCTCGGGAAAGTGCCACAGAAACATACCGCTCCTTTTAGGAGTAAGGGTGAAAAGGTGGGGTAAGAGCCCACCGGTCATCGGGCGACCGATGAGCCAGGCAAACCCCGCTTGGAGCAAGATCAAATAGGGAGGGATGAGGTGGCCCGCTGACCTCCGGGTTGATCGCTTAAGAAAGGGCGTGAGTCCTTTCTGAGAGAAATGGCCATCGTTGTCACAGAACCCGGCTTATGGGATGCTCGAAAGAGTAACATATTAAGCCCCGAGACCTTAAAGTTTTTGAAATTTTTAGGTCTCGGGGCTTGCATTATGGATTGACTTGATGGTAAAGTGGTAGAAAGTGGCATAAAGTGGGATGAAGTGAAAGATGATGATAGGCACCTATGAGCATCGCTTGGACAAGAAAGGGCGTTTAGTATTACCTTCTAAATTCCGGCAAGAGCTCGGAGATGAACTTGTTGCCTCCGTTGGAGTTGAACAATGCGTCTCTTTGTACTCGAAAGACGGATGGGAGAAGCTGCTCGAGCGATTGCAACGAATGCCTTTCTCACGAAGCAAGGCAAGAGATTTCTTGCGCGTCTTTTTGGCAACTGCACACGAGCTTTCAGTTGATTCCGCTGGCAGGATATTACTTCCGCAGATGCTCAAATCCCATGCTTCTTTAAACTCTGAAGTAAGCGTTATCGGTGTAGGTGATCATTTAGAGATATGGGATCGCGACAAATGGAACGAATACAGGCAAGACATTTTGGCGAACTTTCCTTCCATAGTTGAGGGCGTAGAATGGGAGAAGTAAAACATATTCCCGTGATGTCGGAGGAAATTATAGCTATATTATCGAAAATTGATAATTTGAGCTATGTGATAGATGCAACGGTTGGGTTAGGGGGACATGCTTTCGAGATTCTTTCTTCGTTTCCCAGAGTTAGGCTTTTAGGTATTGATCAAGATGATCAAGCACTAGTTATGGCTGCTCAAAGACTGGAATGTTTTGGAGAAAGAGTTTTGTTACTCAAGTCTAATTTTAAGCATATCGATGAGATCGTAAAAACTTACCTACTAAAAGAAGAGAATGCAGATGCAATTTTGTTTGACTTAGGGGTTTCCTCTTTGCAACTTGACGATGAAGAGAGGGGTTTTTCCTTTAACAAAGAAGGCCCTATCGATATGCGAATGGATAAAGATGCGACAGTAACTGCTTGCGATCTTATTAATAAGTTAACCTATGATGAGTTAGCGAAGATTTTTTATGAGTATGGAGAGGAGCGTTTTTCGCGCCTATTGGCAAGGGCAATTGTGCGTCATCGTGATCGCTACGGCCAAATTTCATCAACGTCAGAGCTGGTTGATATTATTCGTGGTGCCCTGCCGGCGAAAGTTCAAAGGCGCATGGGAAAGCATCCGGCCAGAAGGGTTTTTCAAGCGCTTCGAATTGCCGTGAACGACGAGTTAAATGCGTTAAAAATGGGATTGGAGAAAAGCGCAGGATGCGTGCGAAGCGGAGGCATTATCGTGGTCCTTAGTTATCATTCTTTGGAGGATCGTCTAGTTAAACATACATTTAAACGGTGGGAAACTGATGGCTTAGGAAGTTTATATACAAAAAAACCGATATCGCCGAAGGCGGAAGAAATTAAAAGTAATCCTAGATCCAGGAGTGCTAAGCTGAGAGCATTTGCAAAGTTTTAATCTTGGCAGTGAGGGGGCGAAGAAATTGGCAGCAAGGATGGGGAAAAAGGGGGTGTACTGCTATATCATATTAATTTCCTTGGCTCTCCTCGGGCTTGCTGGACTTCGTTTTTATAGTTTGTATCTTGAGCACGAGTTAATCGTACTAAATCAACAAATCGATGAATTGCAGCAAAAGAATTTGCTCCTATCTCAACGCCTCCTCTCTTTAATGGCGCCCGATCGTGTGGTATATTACGCAAGTGGTAGCTTAGGCATGACAAAAGATTTAGGGATTGACACAACTATCCGAGTCGCTGCTGTATCTCGAGATGAAAAATCGCCGTTCACAGCCTCAATACCTCTGATTACAGAGAAGAGGGGGATCTTAAAATTGCTTAATCCCTTTGCTAGCGCCAGGGAGGAGCGAAAGGATCAATTTTGAGGGAGTCTAAGGGCATTTGGCATATAATTTTTTTAGTTTTCGCTGTCATAACCGCTAGGGTTTTTCAGCTATGCCTTGTTCCCGATTCTAAGGTCGTTTTTTGGTCACAAAGCCAGTACTGGCAACAAATTTTGGCGACATCGTCAAGAGGCGTCGTAGCCGACAGAAATGGCGTTACGCTTACCTTGTCGGTGCCAAGATGGAGTTTGTTCGTTGATCCTGTCTTTTGGGATACGGATCAATTGTCGATTTTGTCAAGATACTTGCCGAAAAACGTAATTGAAAGATTACATAAACCCCTTGCGGGAAGGTTTATTTGGCTGACTCGCAAATTGCCTTTACCCAAGGGAGAAGAAATTTTGTCGTTAAACTTAAAAGGGATTTATGGCGTCAAAGAAATGGAACGTTCCTATCCCTTTGGAAAGTACATGGCTCATTTGCTTGGTTTCGTTGATATAGACGAAAAAGGGCTCGCCGGCGTCGAGAGGCAATGGGATGTTTTTCTGTATACTCCTCCGGAAGTCAGGACCTTAGTAAGAGACGCGGCAGGGAACTATTTTGAAATGGCCTCTACTTTGTCCGACAAAGGGTCAGTTTTTCCTAAGAGCAAAGTAATTCTTACTATCGATTGGAGGCTACAATATATCGTTGACAGCGCCTTGCAAAAAGGTGCTGAGATAAATCAAGCGGAGTGGGGTGCTGCCATGTGTATGGACCCCATGACGGGCGAAATACTGGCGATGTCAAGCTACCCTTCTTTTGATCCGGAGGATAGGGGTACATTTACAGATGAAAGACTTCGCAACAATGTTATAGGAAGAGTATATGAACCTGGTTCTGTTCTCAAGCCCATAATGATGGGCATCGCCATGGATGGTGGATATGTTAATGCAAAAAGCGCCTTCCGCTGTGGTGGGTCTATAAGAATAGCAGATCATGTCATTCGCGAAGTAGGGGGCCGCGCTCACGGATCGCAGGACATTTACAAGATACTTATAAATTCTTGCAATGTAGGAATGGCTCAAGTAGGAATGAAGATGCCCCCGAACTTTACTTATAACGCGTTAAAAGGCTGGGGCTTTGGCATTCCCACAGGCGTAGAATTGCCGGGAGAAGAAGAAGGATTGCTTCCACTCCCATCGCAATGGTGGGGAGTTGTGCCGGCTAATATTTCCTTAGGTCAGGGCATTGCGATTACGCCCATACAGTTAGCTCAAGCTTTTTCGGCAATTGCCAATGGAGGCGTTTTAATCCGTCCTTATGTAACAAGAGAAGTTTTCGATGGAAAAGGTAACAGAGTTTATTGCGGTCAAAGGCGCGAGATTGCACGAGTGCTTTCGTCAAGCACGTCAAAATCACTTCGAACGGCTTTAAGGCGTGCAGTAGTGGAGGGCACTGGCAAGCAAGCAGATGTAGGAGCAGCAAAGGTGGCAGGCAAGACCGGGACGGCGCAGGTGGCGTACAAGGGTCAATATTTAAAAGATGCCCATGTGGCGACCTTTGCGGGTTTTTGGCCTCATGAGAGCCCGCATTATGTTTTGGTCATAGTGATAGGTAATCCACGTTCGAAAGGTTACCTTGCGAGTCTTGTCGCAGCTCCCATTTTCAAATCTATAGTGGAAGAGATTATGACAAGCGGATTTGAGATTAATAACTAGAATGGACAGGTGACGGCTAATGGAAGTATCGCTCAAAAGTCTAGCAGAATTTCTCTTTCAACGACGATGTCTAAAGGAAATAAAAGCTCCGAATTTAGATAGTTTATCACAAAATGTTTCCAACATTTGTATAGATAGCAGGCACGTACAAAGAGGTGCCCTTTTTTGTTGCCTTGATGGCACTAAAAGAAGAGGAATAGAATTTGCTCACGACGCTGAGCAGAATGGTGCTATAGCTGTGCTTGCGACTGAAAGGATTGAAAATCTTAACATACCTCAGTTGATAGTTACAAATGCAAGAGATGCTTGCGGATATGCTTCAGCATACTTTAATGGATTACCGGCGAGCAGGTTGCTCTTGATTGGCGTGACCGGTACCAACGGTAAAAGCACGACAACCTATTTAATTAAAAGTATTTTAGATGCTGGCGAAATGAGGTGCGGTTTAATAGGTACTATTATTTATTATGATGGCGAAAAGGAAGAAGAAGCTGAAAGAACAACTCCACAGGCGCCCTTGATTCAAAACTTGTTAAGCCGGATGGTGAAAAATTGCTGTCATGCTTGCGTTATGGAGGCTTCTTCTCATGGTATCGAGCAGGGGCGCATCGTTGGATGTTTTTACGATAGAGCAATTTTTACAAACTTAACACCAGAGCATCTCGATTATCATGGCGATATGGATAAGTATTTTGCAGCAAAGAAAAAATTGCTTGAAAAATACATGCGCGGGGGCTGGAAAGTATCGACGAATGTTGACGATGTTTATGGCAAGATGATACAAGAAACATTTGAGCCTTATGCCCTAAGTTTTTCGATTCGGCAAAGGAAAAAAGGGAGGTTTTATGGTTCAATAGTTAGTAGCTCTCTTGAGGGCATTGTCATGGACATCGTCTTACCTGATGGGATAACGCTGGCAAACGTTGTCTTACCTTTAATTGGCGAGCATAATGCATATAATGCTTTGGCCGCTTGTAGCACAGCTTGGTCGCTTAATTTTTCGCCAGATGTAATTAGAAGGGGTCTTGAGACGTGTCCTCCTGTGCCGGGAAGGCTCGAAAGATACTTTATAGAGGATGGTTCGATTTGTGTAATAGATTACGCTCATACTCCAGATGCTTTAGAGAAAGCCCTTTCGACAATCAGGCCTTTATGTGGTGGAAAGTTGTGGCTAGTTTTTGGACATGGCGGCGATCGCTTTAGGGAAAATAGACCATTGCTTGGTAGCGTGGCGGCCAGTTTGGCAGATCATATTGTCGTTACCATGGATAATCCCAGAAGCGAAGATCCAGGGGAAATCGCGCTTCAGATAGTGGAGGGCATAAAATCAAGTTCTCGGGATCCGGACTACAAAATAATCATCGATAGAAAAGAAGCTGTACATTTTGCCTTAGATCATGCTCGTGCAAACGACGTGGTCTTGATTACAGGCAAAGGGCCAGAACGTCAGATAATCTTTAAGGATCACGTGGTGGCTTACAGTGATTTTGACGCGTTGAAGGAATGGTGTGATTCAAGGGGGAAGAAGTTTTTATGAGTTTTTTGAAAGATCCTTCTTCAATTACCATAGGAAAGACGTTCAATTGTTCTAGCCTTTGTGGAGCGGATATTTCGCTGCCTATCTCAATAAAAACCGATAGCAGAAATGTAAAGGAAGGCGACATTTTTATTGCTCTGAAGGGAAGCAGGGTGGATGGGCATAATTTCATAGGAGATGCTGTACATCGAGGTGCAAGAGGAATAATCTTAAGGGACGAGGAAGTGCCAAAGTACCTTGCTATTTCGCGTGATCAGGATGTTTCTTTGTTTGGAGTGCCTTCCCCGGAGCACGCGATAGTTGAAGCTGCTGTTAAGTACCTTGTTTGCCTTCCATCGCTGAAGAAAATCATAGCAGTCACCGGAAGCGTCGGAAAGACAACCACTAAAGATGTCATCGGTGCTGTCTTGCGGGGAAAATATAAAGCTCATATATCAAGGGGAAATCATAACACTCTTTTGGGTTGTTCGTTAACGATATTGTCTGCCCCCAGGGATTCGGAGTTTCTCGTGTTAGAGATGGGAGCTAATGCCAAGAGGGAAATTGCAGAGATGGTCAGTTATTTTACGCCCAACATTGCAGTTATAACGTCCATCGATCCAGTTCATCTGGAGGGATTTGGTGATATCAACGGTATACTTCAGGCCAAGTTGGAAATTGTCACTGACTGTTGCGATGTTTTATTAATAAATGGCGATTCTTCGATCTTGAGGGAAGGGCTTGTAGAGCTTCCATATAAGCCTTCAAAAGTAATCAGCGTTGGAAGAAATCCGTCGTGCCCTTTCAGGATTTTAGATACTTCTTTGCGGTGGGACGGTCTAAATTATTCTAGAAGGGTGTCTATAGCTACTCCCCTTGGAGTAAAAGAAGTTGAAAGCAAATTATGGGGAGAGCAAAACGTCAATGCGATGGCCGTAGCTTTGGCCGTTGGCCTAGAGATGGGCGTTGGTTTTGATGAAATAGCCTCAAGCTTGCGTCACATGAAATCTCCGCGGGGTAGGGGCGCTTTGTTGCAAAGCAAAGAAGGTATTTTATTCATCGATGAGTCATATAACGCTAGCCCTGTTTCGGTCAAGGCAGCCATAAATAATTTAAAGGCCATGCCTTGGCGAGGGCGTAAAGTGGCGGTCTTGGGCGGCATGAGGGAATTGGGTGGTTGCGAAAAGCAATTTCATGAAGAAGTCTTAGGAGTCGTTACATCTGTTGCGGATATCACTGTTTTATATGGACAGGAATGGGACGACTTGCACGCTAATTCAACAAAAACTGTTCTTCTGTTTGAAGAAATAGAAGAGGTTAGCAGTTATTTAAAAGACATCCTGCTATCTGGCGACGTCGTTTTAGTTAAAGGTTCAAGATTTTATGAGATGGAGCGCATTTACGATCGGTGGTCCTTAGATGAGTTATAAATATTTGATGCTTTATTTTTGTTTGTTGATGATATTAGGAATCGTTTTGCAAAGGTTATGGATAGAGCTTTTTAGCAGATTTAAATGGGGGAAACGCCTAAAAGCTACGGACCGAAGCGTCACGTGGTTTTAAAAGCAGGCATACCCACCATGGGTGGGGTCATTTTTATAGCGTTGTCTTTGATTGCTTTAGCATTTGTAAGCAATGATAAGTCAAGTATAATCGACAAGTTCATTTTATGGTGGTTGCCCTTTGGGGGGGCTGCCGTAGGGTTAACGGATGATGTCATAAAGATTGTTAGAAGGTCAAGTGAGGGTTTAACATCAAGACAAAAGTTGCTGGGACAATTTATGGTTGTTTTGCCTTGGGCATGGATTACTGCTAAGGAGGTTCCTTTTTATTTAATTTCAGATTCGTCCTCTGTTTACTTTATTTTGACTTTCGTCCTTCTTTGTTTTTTCGCAGTAGGCTTGTATAATGCATTGAACATAACTGATGGCCTTGACGGGCTTGCAGCAGGAGCCTCAGTAATATCTTTGGTAGCACTTCTTTTCGTTCTAGAAATCGAACCCTGCCGACTGTCCCTAGTTGTCGGCTTAGCGTGTGTTTTATCGTTTTTGTGGTACAATTCCTATCCGGCAAGGGTGTTTATGGGAGATGTGGGAGCGCATTTTATCGCTGGTCTTTTAATGGGTAACGTAGCAATGTCGGGAGATCTTTTGCTGATATTTCCCATATCCTTTATTTTCGGTATTGAAATAGTCTCCGTGATACTTCAGGTGATATCTTTTAAGTGCTTTAGAAAAAGGATCTTCAAGATGAGTCCATTGCATCATCATTTTGAATTATGCGGATGGCCTGAGGAACACATAGTTGTCAGATTCTGGTTGATACACCTTATGGGGATTTCTCTTTTAGGGGCCTTATGGACCTGGCAGGTGATCTAGGGGATGAAGGTTACTGTTGTAGGAAGCGGCATTAGTGGGAAATCCTTGGCATTGATGGCAAAGAGTGCGAATTTTGATGTATTTGTGACGGAGCAAGGAAAGTTAGATGAAAACACTAAAGCCCTGTTTCGCGAAAAGGATATACAATGGGAAGAGGGTGAACACACAAAGGCATTACTCGACTGCGACTTGGTAGTATTAAGCTCAGGGATATCAGATAAAACTCTTCCGGTACAAATGGCCCGCAAAACAGGTACGCCATTGCAAGGCGAGCTGGATTTCATTTACCCCTACTTGTCAGGTAAAATCGTAGGCGTTACTGGCACCAACGGCAAGAGCACTACAGCGGCTTTGATAAACCATTTGTTGTCAAAAATGGGATATAACGTCGCTCTAGCTGGCAATTTTGGCATCCCCTTGGCCGATTTTGCGATGATGCCCCTTGATTTTATTGTAGTAGAGTTAAGTAGCTTCCAACTTCACTGGACAAAGCGCTTTAGTTGTGATGTTGCGATTATTACCAACATCTATCCCGATCACCTCGACTGGCATGGCAGTTTTGAAGCATACGTTAACGCTAAAAGACGCATAATAGAGCTTCTTTCTCCCAAAGGGTGTTTGGTTTACCGCGCACAAGATGAAGAAATCCTACAAGTTCGTGAGGGCAGGGGAGCCCGTTTGTATTGGTCTTTCGAAAAATTCATGCATGACGCAGAAAGAGTGCAAGATGAGCTCATTCTAAACGATTCAGAAGCCCTTTTAAGGACAGAAGGTGGACATATAAGGCTTTTCCCACTCAAGTCGCTATCCTTATTCGGGTACCATAACGTTGAAAATGCTGCTATGGCCATGGCTGCAATATATTATCTCGGGTGTGAAGTGGAAAGAGCACGCGAATTTCTCCCTGATTTTAAGAACCTTCCTCATCGTTGTGAAAAGGTGGGCGAAAAAGATGGGGTAGTATTTATAGATGATTCAAAGGGAACAAACGTGGCTTCAAGCGTTACTGCCATTGCCTCGATTCCGGGTGTCAAAGTGGTGATACTGGGAGGTAGGGGAAAGGGAGAGAAATATGATAAACTTGCTGGGGCGATAAAAAAACATGTACGGGCAGCGGTATTGTTGGGTGAAGAAAAAGAGGTCATAGCAAAAAGCTTGAGAAGCGCAGGCTTTAGTAATTTTTATTTGGCGGCTTCAATGAAAGAGGCAGTCTATAAAGCCTTTGAAATGGCTTGTCCAGGGGATATAGTCCTGCTTTCCCCGGCTTGCACTAGTTGGGATATGTATAGAAACTATCACGAGAGGGGAAAAGATTTTCAAGAAATCGTAAAAAATTTAATTGAGGCTTGTGTAGTAAAAAATGGACGAGAGAGTAACTGAAACCCCAAGATGTGAAAATATGTACTCTTTTGATATGTTGTTGTTAGTGGTCCCTCTGGTTTTATCGATATTTGGGATCATAATGATCATTTCTGCCTCTGGTTACTTTTCTTTAAAATTCTTTGGTTCGCCATGGACATACGGAATAAAGCAAATAAAGTGGTTATTGATTTCTTTGGTTGGCATGGCAATAACATACTCTATCCCGACTAAGCTGTGGAGGAGCTGTTCTGGCCTTTTATGGATTATCGCTATAGCTCTCACATTTGCCACGATAATTCCTTTTTTGGGCATGTCGGTAAGTGGATCGTCCAGGTGGATAAGGCTGGGTCCTTTTTCGTTTCAACCCTCGGAGATGCTGATATTTTCAGTAGTTATTCATCTATCTGATATTATTTCTAGAGAAGGGGGGAGTTCTGAAAAAGCCTTTGTCCGCACAATCGGAATTTTAATGATAAGCACTATTCCGCTTCTTCTTCAGCCAGATATAGGTTCTGCTTTAATCCTTCTGATTTTGGGATTCGGGATTTTTATAGCGAAGTATGGATGGAAATACCCTTTGTTTTTGGCTTTTATAGCCGCAGTGCCGATAATTGTTTTAACATTTAGTGCCGCCTATAGATTAAGACGTTTAAAGGCATGGCTTGATCCTTGGCAAGACCCCTTAAACGAAGGATTTCAGATCATCCAGGGATTAATTGCCTTTGCGAACGGTGGCTTCTGGGGGGTTGGACTTGGGAGGAGCTTGCAAAAACTTCAATATTTACCGGCTGCTCACACCGATTTCATTTTTGCTATATGTGCTGAGGAGCTTGGTGTCATAGGCTCGCTATTGGTGATTGGTGGTTTTGCCTTAATGACAAGGAGGATTTATCTTCTTTGGCGCGATGCGGATGAAGAATATTTAAGATTTTTAGTCCTAGGTCTTTGGCTTTCTATTTTGATACCCTTCTTTATCAACGCTGGTGGAGTGACCACCTTGATTCCTCTTACGGGGAAGGCGATGCCTTTTATGAGTTATGGTGGTAGTGCTCTTTCTGCGACATGGGTGAAGATTGGTTTGCTATTGCGTTGTTCAGCCGATGTTAAGTAGTAATAATAATTAAGGAGCGCTTTTGGATAAATGAGCAATACATTGAAAATCATGTTTGTTGCTGGTGGTACGGGAGGACACATATTGCCAGCTGTCTCATTAGGTGATTGGATAAGGGAAAATAATTTACCTGCTGAAGTCGGTTATCTTTGTGGAAGCAGAGAACTAGAGCGCAAAATTTACAAAGCTTTGCACGTGGATCACGCAATATTGCCCTTATCAGGTTCTCCCTTTGGAGTGAAGGGGGTGCGCTCTATTTTGCGTTGGAAAGAATTTATCTTTTCTTTGGTAAAAGCACATAAGTTAATCAAGGAATTCAAACCTAATGTAATCGTTCTTTTTGGTGGTTACTTATCGGTTCCCTTTGCTTTGCTATCTTTTCTAAATGTCCCCATGATCGCACATGAGCAAAATGCCATTGCTGGAAAAGCTACACGATTGTGCTCGAAACGAAGGATTCCAATCATTACGGGTTGGAATGAATGTCTTTATTTAGATAAAAAAAGTTTTATGCCCGTTGGTGTTCCCGTACGAAGAATAAACCTTATGGACAGACAAAAAGCCTGGGAATTGCTTGGAGGCAAGGGTATAGTTCCGTCTAAGATATTTGCATTGGTGATGGGAGGCTCAATTGGGGGCAAGCCGCTAATGCAAACTATTACTGAAGTTGCAAAGCACGATTCTTTAAAAGATCACATTTTCATGTTGGTTGGAACTAACGAAAAGAGCGGTTTGCAGTGGCTTTCGAGCAACGTCGTAGCTATCCCTCCCTCCTGGGATTTATCGGCTCATTTTTCATTGGCTCACTATGCTGTTACAAGATGTGGGGCATCGACACTATCGGAACTTATCTGCTATGATGTACCGGGTGTATTGATACCTTGGGAAGGAGCTTCAGACGATCATCAGTTAGCAAATGCCAAACTCTTCTTGCGCTCAGGAAAGGGTAGAATATGGCGCGAGAGCGAAAATATCGAGCTTTTGGAAGCTGCTCTTTTAGAGGTATCCGATATGCGCAAGCTTTGTAATAATGGTGGGTGTGATATTAAAAGAAACGATATATGTGCCCGTTTCTGGAATGCGATATTGTCTTTTTCTACGAAAGGGGAGGGCTCTATTGAATGTGCTTAGGAAATCGATGATTTTCGGGGACAATACAAGATCTCTTCATTTAATGGGGGTTGGAGGCGCCGGCATGAGCGGATTGGCTCACTTGCTTAAAGGGCTGGGCTATGAAGTATCCGGTTGTGATGTTGCAAGGACGAATTATGTATCCAATTTAGAGAAACTTGGCATAAAAGTTTTAAGCGGCCACTGTGCATCCCACATTGATATTTTTAAACCAGATTTGTTAATTTACAGCAGTGCGATTGCGTGGAACAACATCGAGCTTGATTACGCAAGAAAAGCTGGCGTATGCGTAGCCAGAAGGGGCGATATTTTAAGCGCTTTGTTTAATCAGTTAAAAGGCATCGGTGTAGCAGGGGCTCATGGCAAAACCACTACCTCGTCCATGATTGCGACCGTGTTGGATGCTGCAGGTCTCGATCCGACCGTGGCGATAGGAGGAGAGGTGTCTGATATAGGAGGCAATGCGAGGTTGGGCCAGGGAGCATATATGGTATCGGAATTGGACGAAAGCGATGGTTCCTTTGAATTGTTTGCCTGCCATATACCGGTAATTACAAATATAGACTGGGATCATGTCAATTTCTATCCCACTTTTCAATCCGTTCAAGACGCCTTTATTCGCTTTTTATCGAATCGAAAAAGTGATGGGAAAATTGTGATATGCGGGGAAGATATTGGATGTCAGGCTGTGTCAAAGCTTTTTTCTCCCTTTTGTGTTACCTATGGTTGGGGGAAACGATGGGATTGGGGCGCTATCGATGTAAAACATAGACCGGGTGGGGGCGTTTTGTTTACCGCTGTAAAAGAAGGTAATGAAATGGGTAGCGTCAAGCTTAGAGTCTCAGGTGAACATAACGTCCTGAACGCCTTGGCTGCCTGTGCTGTTGGAGATTTGCTAAACATAGACTTTGGTACGATCCAAAAAGCACTTTATAATTTTAAGGGAACTAAAAGAAGATTGCAGTGTCTAGGGGCAAGTAACGATATATATATCTACGATGACTATGGACATCATCCAAGAGAAATTCGCGCTACTTTAGATGCTATGCGCAATATATTTCCGTCACGCAGGTTAATCGTGATATTTCAACCCCACAGATACACGCGCACAAAAGCCATGTACAGAAAGTTTGCTGAGGCTTTGATGAATGCTGATATAGTGTATATTCTACCTGTATATCCGGCTGACGAGAAACTAGAGGAATGTATTAGTTCAGATCTAATAACAAACTGCCTGATTAATGATTACGCTCATGAGTATTGCCTTACCGTTGCCGAGGAAGAGGTCGTCTCCAAGGTCGTTGAAGATTTGCTACCTGGGGACGTTCTTTTGACGTTGGGAGCAGGTGACGTTGATGTGTTTGGGAGTCAAATATTAAACGTGATTATCTCGAATTTCAATAAGCAAGAAACAGCATCCATGTGATGGTGGACGCTGTATGGTGGACGTGATATATTGAGTAAAGTTTGGACAGCCAAGATGAGGATAATATCCCTCTTAATGGTGATGTCCGTTGCTTGTGGTTTTTTTTATGGCGTTGAAGAGAAACTTTATCTTTTTAGACTGAGAAATATAGATGTTGTTCCGGAAAACGTCTTGATAGAGAAAGAAACAGCCAGCTTGATAAGTAGATCATCTGCTAGATTTTGGCCTTTACTTTTTATAGGCTACCCGTCATGGAAGATGGAGATGGAGAAGAAATACCCGGTTCGCTTCTTAATTAGAGTTGATGGATGGGGAGAAGTGGTGATTGAATGGCTTTGTCTGCAACCAATCTTTATCGTTAATTGGCATAACGAAAGATGGTTTATTACTTCCAACGGCATGACGTGGCATGAGAGCAACCCTTTGTGGAGTGAAGCCAATCCGGATGTCCACAATTTACTGACTTTAAAATGGCATAATTCCATGCCTCCCTTAGTGCCGGATGAAGCAAATCCCAATGGAGTACGCCAAAGCATTTTCCCGGTAGTACGTACGATTGAACTCGTTGAAGCAATACGAAAAACGCCATGGATTCAAAAAATAAAGGCCTTAGAGTTGATAAAAATAGCAGGAGAATTAGCCGTTATGGTTGAGGTTGCATCCTTGGATAAAGATGTTAGTATATTATTTGAATTTTCTGAAAGCAAGTGGAACGATTTGGCGCCGGCAATGGAAACAATCGTTAAATCTTCGGATGCAAAGGCTTTATACCTTGATGCAACATATAAAGACAAAATCGTCATTAGAAACAAGTAAGCCTCTTATTGAACATCTTCGTTGGGTTAATATCGAGGGATGGAGGCATTTAAATGTATGAGAAGATAGATTTAATTGCGGGACTTGATATAGGCACGACAAAAACCTCGGTAATTGTGGCAGAGAGGGATCGATATACTGGAGAAGCGCAAATTATTGGGGTTGGATCCGTTCCCTCCGCCGGATTGCGTAAAGGCTTAATCGTTAACTTTGAACAAGTTGTCCGATCCGTTTCTTATGCCTTAGAAGATGCCGAAAGTATGACAGGCATACGTGCCGATAGTGTATTTGTTTGTTTTAGTGGAGCTCTCACAACTAGTATTACCTCAAAAGGCATGGTTTCTTTGGGCAGCACTCCAAGACAGGTTACCGAAATAGATATTCAAAGGGTTATAGAGGCTTCTTTGTCCGAGATAAGTATGCCCAATAATTATTGCACTGTACACACTATACCAGTGACCTATTCTATCGATGGGCAAAGAGGAATAGACGATCCTTTGGGTATGACGGGCGTGCGCTTGGAGGTTGAGGTCCAATCCATCATGTCACCTACCGCGACTGTTCAAAATGTGGTTAATTGTGCTGAACGAGCCGGGGTGAGCGTAGCGGGGCTTGTTATAAAACCGCTAGCAAGCGCCTTAGGCGTCTTATCCCCGGGGGAGATATCATCGGGTGTAGCTGTCATAGACATTGGCGGTGGCACAACAGGAATCTCCATCTACGTCGATGGAGCGCTCAAAAGGCTTACCGTCATACAAATTGGGGGAGATCACATTACTAACGATATCGCGAGGGTTTTGAAGGTGCCAATAGAGGTGGCTGAGGAATTAAAAAGATACGTTTCCCTAGGTGAAGATTTTGATGCCTACGATGAAGAGCTGGAGTTCATGGTGCAGGGCAAGCGAGGATTTTGCAGTGCAGGGCAAGTGCACGAGGTGGCATACAATCGCTTAGAGGAATTATTTGATGATTTCATTAAAAAAGAACTTCGCGATGTAGGCTCAATACTTCTCCCAAGCGGCATTGTTTTAACTGGTGGCGTAGCGAAAATGAAAGGCATTGCTGAAATGGTTTCCGAAGTTTTAAATATGCCCGTTAGAGTGGCCAATCCATTGGACAGTGCTAAAATGCCCCCCGGGAGGAACGGGTCTGAATATGCATCCCTAGCTGGAATTATTAAATATATGAATATAATAGAGAAATGCCCCTTCAAGTTTATCGGGCCATCTATAACCCTCACATCGACAATCTCATCTAAAAGGGGCAGATCTTACGGAGAGGATGTCCATGGTTTACGTGCGATAGACTTTTTCAAGTCGGTTTTAAATGCTATAAAGAGAACCTTTAAGGAACTTTTTTAAGTGAATTTTTGGGGGAGTTGCGAGATGGCTGACAGGGACAAGGAAAGGATATTTGAAATTGATAACTTGGATGATCGCAAATACAAAGAGATCATCAAAGTCGTTGGCGTTGGAGGTGGTGGAAATAATGCGCTAAATCACATCATATCCAATGGTCTTAAGGGTGTCGAATTTATCGCTGCAAATACAGATATTGCTCACTTAAATCAGAATCTGGCTGACGTCAAGATAATCCTTGGAGAGCAGTTAACCAGGGGGTTAGGTGCAGGTTCGGATCCTGAAATTGGTTTTAAAGCTGCGAAAGAGTCGATCGATATCATTAAAGAGGTTTTGCAGGGAGCCGATATGGTTTTTCTTACGGCTGGCATGGGAGGAGGTACTGGTACGGGAGCATCTCCTGTCATAGCTGAGGTTGCCAAGGAAGTTGGCGCTCTCGTTGTCGCTGTCGTGACAAAGCCTTTTATATTTGAGGGTAGAATGAGGACTGATCAAGCGCTAGAAGGAATTAAAAATTTACAGGGCAAGGTCGATGCCCTCATCGTGATCCCAAACGATAAGCTACTCGAGATATCGGATAAAAAGATGGACTTTCAGGAATCTTTAAAGTTGGCTGATGAGGTTTTGCGGCAGGCAGTTCAGGGCGTGACCGATCTTATTTTACGACCGGGTTTAATCAATGTAGATTTTGCCGATGTTCGGGCTGTAATGAGTAATGCCGGATCTGCGATAATGGGCATAGGCGAAGCTACAGGCGAAGATCGGGCTATTGTCGCCGCAAAGGCCGCCATTAACAGCCCGTTGATGGAAACTCCTATGCAAGGCGCGAAGGGGATTTTGTTTAACATCACCGGCGGCAATAATGTTGGCATTCACGAAATCAAAGAGGCAGCTCAGGTTATCACAGAAACAGCTGCTGAGGATGCGATCATCATATGGGGTCATGTTTTGGATCCCGAGATGGATGACAAACTGCAGATTACCGTGATAGCCTCCGGTTTTTCTTCGATTCCTGGAAAGTTAGGTCGCGATAAAGCTCTTTCGGGAAAGCGAAGATCGCGCATAGACTTGGAAGAAGCCGAGATCAAGGTGCCTGAAGAAGATCTGTTTAGGATTAGCGGTGTTCAAGTTGATACATTCGATCTTCCAACCGTGGTGAGGAGGAAAAAGAAGGAATAACAAGTGTCGCAAATTATGCCAGATGAAACGATCCTCTTGAACTTGCCCAAAGGTGGGGCTCCTCCGTGGGCGTTATTATATCCAAACACTTACGGAGTGGGCATGGCGAATTTGGGCTATCATTATATTTATGCAGCGTTAAAAAGCAGAGGCGTAGGCGCAGAGAGGATATTTGCCGATACTGAAGATAAATCACTTGAGGAAGGACGTTTCTTATCGGAATTTCCCGTAATCACGGCATCGGTATCTTACGAGCCCGATTATATCATATTGCTAAAGATATTGCTTAATAATAAGGTGTCGCTTCATTGGCATAGGAGGGCACTTGTTAATGGCCCAGTGGTCGGCGTGGGGGGAGCTGTTAGCTACATAAATCCCCTCCTTTTTTCATCTATGGTCGATTTTGTCTGTTTAGGAGACGGAGAGGTAGTTGTAGATCACCTGATAGCCTGCCTTCGTTCCTATATGAAGCATGGGAATAGAAGAAAGTTGTGGGAGGATTTATCGGCTTCGAAGCATGTATACGTGCCTCCACTTCATAATGAACTTGTCATTTCAAAAAAAGCGAACCTTGGTAGAAAAAGGGGGAATCTGGAAAATCTCTCTGCATCATTGGGTCATAGCGTGTGGATGACTCCCAAGGCTGCCTTTGGGAGAACGTTGCTTTTGGAGTTACAGCGAGGTTGTTTTAGGCGATGTCCCTATTGTGTCATGCCAAGTAATTTCGGGAAAGCTAGATTTCGGCCCGTTGATGAACTAATTTCTCTGTTATATAAATTTAAGGCATATAATAACTTCAATGTTGGTTTAGTCACGCCGGAAGCGGGGGATCATCCGGAGCTAGATCGCCTTTTGGATGCCATTAATGACTGTGAAAGGAGAGTAAGTTTTGCCTCGCTTCGTATCGATGCTTTAAGCGAAAAAATGCTGGAAACCATGGCCATTGGAGGTAAAAAAAGTATAACGATTGCTCCTGAAACAGGCAGTGATTCTTTGAGACGATCATTAAATAAACACTTCACTAATGAAACTATCATAAAAAAACTCGCCTTAGCGAAGGACTTTGGAATACGATCAGTGAAGATGTATTTTATGATAGGTCTCCCTGGAGAAAATGATGACGATGTTAGATCCATAGCTGAATTGTCGAAACAGGTATGGGAGCTGCTAAAATTGAAGTCAGTTATTTCTGTAAGCATTTTTGTGCCAAAGCCGGGCACTCCATTTTCAAATGAGCCTTTCGTAGGGATATCCGAGGGCCGACGCAAATTAAACATATTACGTAGATCTTTAAAAGGATTTGGCAAAGTTATTACAATAAGGCCTGTGGATTTGAGGGGATCTTTAAAAGAATACACGTTATCGTGGTATGGTTTACAAGAGGCCGAGGTTTTATTAGACATGATTGATGACGGCGACAAAGATGATCTTTCTTGTTTGGCATTCTCTAAAGAGGTTGTTCGGGAACAAATTTTCATGCTTGGTTTTTGATAAAACATTCTCCTTATTTCGATTTCGGCGAGCATATTATGTTGTGTCAAGACTATAAGAGGTGATAATTAATGATGAAAAGAGAAAGGCAAAACGATAAAAAGCCAATCTTTTCCTTTGGCCAAATAATGATTCCCCTAGTAGGTTTGGTCGCTATAGGCTTGTTGTATCTGGGGGTTAAGATGTTTTTCTTTGCACCCGTTAAAACGATCTCCGATCAGGTAGGGGCACCCGATATCGTGGCACAACCTGCTCCCAGCGTGAGCGACGAGAGCGCTAAAACCCCCACGGTTGCTGCGCCTTCTGTTCCTATAGAAGAACCTTTTCTGGATTCTAAAGATGTGATAGCGGTGCCTTCTACCGAGAGTCCTGCCAGGTCGGCTGAAAAAGCAACTAAAGGCGAAGCTACCGGGGCCCAGACACCACAACCTTCTGTGAAGGTATCTCAACCTTCAAAGGGCGGTTGGGGAGTCCAGGTTGGTTCTTTTACTGAAAAGTGGAGAGCAGATGAGGTTAAAAAGAAGCTTGAAAGCGCAGGGTATACAGACAGGGTGCGTATAATTGAGGCTACCGTAAACGGTAAGCTTTATTATAGGGTACAAGTTTACGCCGGTACTGAAACGTCAGACGCGAAGGAGTTAGAAAAAAAGCTGAAGGATATGAATCTACCTACTTTAGTAGTGAAGTATTGATTTGAAGAGGTGTTTTTATGGCTGGCGTAACGGAAGAGCTTTTAGGAAGGTTTAAGGCGCTTCAACTCGTGTGCGATAGCATGTCTTTTCCTGCAGTTTTGAGGTGCACTTCAGTTGCTGTTGAAAGTTCTTATGGAATGCGATTAGCAGAAGATGTTGAAGCACCGGAGTCATATCCGCCCTTTTCCCGGAGTTTACGTGACGGATACGCAGTAAGAAGCGTTGATGTGAAGGGAGCCTCGATCTCCTCCCCTGTCTTTTTGAGAAAATGTGGCATTATTCCCATGGGCAAAGTGATCCGAGAATCTTTGCCAAAGGAAGCTGCTATGCAGATCCTCACGGGTGGGATTTTGCCTCTTGGCAGCGATGCCGTTGTGATGGTTGAAGACACTGAGGAAATCGGTCCATGGATCGAGGTAAGAAAGGGTGTAATGCCGGGCGAGAACGTAATTATCCAAGGCGAAGAGATAAAAAGTGGAGATATCATTGCAAGAGCAGGTGATTTGCTCGATTTTAAAAACATCCCAGCCGCTGTTGGCTTGGGAGTAAGAGAGGTTAAGGTGGTAGATTTAAAGATCGGCATTTTAAGTACGGGAGATGAGATAGTAGAAGCAGGAATAGATTGCGTTCCTCCCGGATGTGTTAGGGATGTCAATAGCACTACGTTGCGGCTACTGCTCAAGTTTTATGGTTACGACGCTCAGTTTTTGGGAATAGTGCGCGATGACCTGCAAGTTCTAACATCAGCCGTTCAAGATGCTTTGCGAAAAAACGACGTCGTCATATTAAGCGGAGGATCCTCCGTATCGACCAGGGATTACTGCTCCGAAGTGATAAAGAATTTAGGCGACCCGGGACTGATCATTAAGGGTATAAACATGAGACCCGGCAAGCCAACTTTAATCGGAGGCATTAAAGGAGAGCCTACTAAACTGGTCGTTTCTTTGCCGGGGCATCCCTTGTCTTGCACCGTTGTGGCAAGGGTAGTTTTGTTGCCTTTATTGGACATGATGATCGGCGGAATAAATTTATATGAAAGAAACTTCGTGCCCGCGAAGATGAAGTGCCTAGATGATGTTATAGGTAGAAGTGGCGTAGAAGAATATGTGCCTGTCGCTTCTAAGCCGGGTGGGGTTGTTCCCGTGAACTCTAAATCAGGGTATATTTCTGCGCTAAATGGGACCATCGGATTGGGTATGTTGCCTGTGAATAAAGAGACATTGAGAGCAGGAGAGGAGATAGAGGTAATTTTATGGTAAAAGAACATTTATCGTTATACGAGGTTTGGAAGTTGTTACAGAGCAAATGGGGCGGAAAGTTTTCTGTGATCCATGTTCCTCTACAGCAGGCACTTGGTGCGTCGTTGGCTGAAGATATCCTTTCTCCGATTAATGTGCCTCACTATCCGGCATCTGCGGTTGATGGTTATGCGGTTTTGTCAATATCTACTTCCATGGCGACTGCAGCCACTCCGGCAATCTTAGATGAAGGACAATTTCAGTGGGTCAATACAGGATCCTTTGTTCCTCCTCAGTTTGATGCCGTCGTCATGGTGGAGGATACCTCAATTAAAGAAGGAAAATTATACGTTTATGAATCTGAATTACCCGGGGCAAACCTCAGACCCATCGGGGAGGACGTTATCAAGGGACAAATCGTTGCCCATTTCGGGGATGAGGTTGACCCCAACCTAACGGCTTTGTTTTATGCGATTGGAATGCACGAGTTGCCTGTGTTAGCCAAACCAAAAGTTGTCTTCATACCTACAGGTGACGAGATCATTCCTAGGGAGAGCGTTAATGACCTCGGCTTATTGCCTCCTGGCAAGGTAATGGAGAGCAATTCAATTATGCTTGAGTGTATTTTTAAAAAATGGGGCGTACCCTTCTTTGTAGATCAACATGTGGAAGATAACCCACAGCTTTTGAGTAAAGCCCTGCTTCGGGCCGTTGATGAATACGATTTGGTGTTAATTGGGGCCGGGTCCGCCAAGGGAAAGCGGGATTTTACAGCCGATGTAATAGAACAAGAGGGAAGATTGCTCTTTCATTGGATTTTAATGAGGCCCGGGAGACCTGCGATGCTTGGTGTGGTTCGGGATAAACCTGTCATTGGCATGCCAGGTTTTCCAATGTCTACAATGGTCGTTGCATGGAGCGTGGTATACCCTCTAATAGAACTGCTGACGAAGGGCAGCTTTAACGAAGATAAATTTTTGGATGAAGCCATGGATGTAAAAGAAAGACTCAAGGCCTCTTTGTTAATATCTCATACATCACCACAGGGAATAAGTGAATGGCTTAGAATAAAGGCAGTCCTGTTGGGATCAAAAAAGTACGTCTGGCCGATTTCAGGAGGCTCAAGTTCCATGAGAGCCACAGCTGAAGCAGATGGATTTGCTCTCATGCCTCCAGAGGCTTATGAATGCCCGAAGGGCAAAGAAGTAGAAGTCAGGCTAATAAAAGATGTCTTGTGGGAGAATAGGGCATTGTTTCAGGGTTCTGATGATCCTGCAGTGGCAAGACTTGTTTCTTTGGTAAGGAGACGGGGCTCTGACTTAGTCATACGTCCCGTTGGTAGCTTAGGCGGGTTAGCGGCCCTTGCTAGGGGCGAAGCCCACCTCTCGGCCGCACACCTTTTGGATCCTGAAAGTGGCCTATATAATGATAGCTACATAGCAAGTTTTAAGCCGATTAGCGATAAATGGAAACGTTATTTGCTATTTTATAGACAACAGGGATTTATCGTAAAGAAAGGAAATCCGAAGGACATAAACTCCATTGAGGACTTAGCACGTAGTGATATTCGCATAGTCAATCGGCAACCTGGTGCTGGAACTCGAGTATTGCTGGATTCCATGCTTAAAGAACATGGCATTGAAGCCTCATTGATAAAGGGATACGAGGATCAGATGGTGACGCACCTCGATGCCTCTTGTAGGGTAGCGTGGGGTTTAGCTGACGTTGCCTTGGGGATAAAATTTGCAGCAGATGCCTTAGATTTAGATTTCATTCCCGTTACAGAAGAACCTTACGAGCTCATTATTCCCGAAGATGAATTAGATCATCCGGGGGTAGTTGCTTTGCTAGATGCCCTTTCTGATCCCGAGTTTAAAGAAAGAATTAACACAATGGGGGGATATCGTTGGCCTTGAAACTAGTAGACAAATTGGGGCGAAAATTAACATATGTGCGTATTTCTGTTACTGACAGGTGCAACTTCCGTTGTCAATATTGCATGCCCCCCGAAGGCGTGGAATGGATACCTCATGAAATGATCATGAGGTATGAGGATATACATTCGCTTATAAGAATATTAACCGAGTTGGGCATCAAAAAAGTGAGGTTAACGGGGGGAGAGCCTTTTGTTAGGAAGGACATTTCGAAATTTTTGCGTACGCTTCGCCTGTCCTTTCCTGAGCTCGTGCTTGCCATTACGACAAATGCGTCATTGCTTTCTAAGTTTATAGATGAAATAAAAGATCTTAAAATTAACCTAAACGTCAGTCTCGATACGCTCAATGCCGAAAAATTTAAATATATGACGAGGATGGGGAACTTAAACGACGTCATCAACGGGATTACTGAATGGAGTAAGTTAAATTTGCCATTAAAAATTAACACGGTTTTGATAAAGGGATTTAACGAAGATGAGATTAAGGCCTTGGCGAATTTTGCGAGGAAAACGGGGTGCTGTATTGAGATTTATAGAGTTCATGCCCGTAGATCAAAGTTTGTGGACGCAAGATTCCTTCATTCCCGCTTCGTCTATCAAAGAACTTCTTTTTTCTTCCGGAGAATGGGAAGAGGTTGGCAAAAGGCCGTCAGACACCGATGGGCCTGCAAAGTATTATGTTAACCTAGAGACAGGCCAAAGGATTGGAGTAATATCAGCCGTTTCGCATCACTTTTGCGAGACATGTAATAGACTTCGAATTACCGCAACAGGAGAGCTCAGGAATTGCTTATTTGCTACTAAAGGGATCGATTTGCTTTCACCCTTGAGGGCGGGTGATTTGGAGGAAGTTAAAAGGAGGATACTGCTTGCTTCTTGGGAAAAGCCAGCAAATTGGAAAAAGTTGGTTCGTGGCAATAGGCACATGTCTCAAATAGGGGGATAATTTTATGGGATCTTTAACGCATCTCGATGAACATGGCCATCCAAAAATGGTGAATGTGGGATTTAAAAGCCCAACGGACAGAAAAGCTATAGCCTGTGGTTGGATTATTTTGCCCGACAAAGTTTATGATACGATTTGCTGAAGGAAGTGTTCCTAAAGGAGACGTTCTTAAAGTTGCCGAGTTGGCAGGTATAATGGCTGCAAAAAGGACATGGGAAATGATTCCTTTGTGTCATAATATAAGGTTAGATCACGTTGAGGTAAAATGTGAATTGGACGAAAAGCGCCGAGGCATAAAAGTAACTTCCAAGGTGTTGGCAAGAGAAGTTACGGGTGTCGAGATGGAAGCTTTAACGGCTGTGACCGTTGCTCTTCTGACGATATATGACATGTGCAAGGGCATTGACAAAGGGATGTATTTTAATGATGTCCATTTGATTGAAAAAAGTGGAGGCAAAAGCGGACACTATCTTTCGGAGGATGCAAAACGTGCTGAAAGCGACTAAGAAAAGGCTTATAAGAATTTATGACAGCGAAAGAGATCTCACGGCGGTTTCTCTTCGTAAAGGCAGTTTGGGTGAAAACATGGTCGATGGGATGGCTAGGAGGTTGTTTGCAACTTCACCCATGCCTTTGTTTTCTTTGTGCGAGCCTTCTTTAATCTTGGTCTTATCACATGGGGTTAGCGACAAGGGAAATTTGATCTCCTTTTCAAATGGAGAAGTGATAGTTAAATTTCTTGATGAGGATGAGGTAGAAGTTTTTAAGGGCGGTTTCTTGAGTCTTTCTGCGGAATACGAAGAATGGTTTCCCATTTCTTTGGGGATCCTTACTGTAAGTGACAGAGCTAGCAGGGGGGAATTGGTAGATACCTCGGGCCCATCCCTGGAGGAATTAGCTCTTTCTATTGGTGCGGTCAGTAAGGAATACGAGATTGTTCCTGACTCCGTAGATGAGATACAAAATATAATACGCAAATGGAGTGACGAAAAGTTGCTCGATTTGGTTTTGGTGACAGGAGGAACGGGAATCTCACGGAGAGATGTCACCCCGGAGGCAATAATGCCCTTGTCAGATAAAATTGTATACGGAATAGGCGAATGTATGCGCTGGTCGACGGCCGTTAAAAACCCCATGTCGATTTTGAGCAGAGGTTTAGCTGTAACGAGGGAAAAGACGCTTATACTTGCCCTTCCTGGAAGTGAGAGGGGAGCGAGAGAGTGTTTTAGTGCCGTATCTCCCGCTTTAAGACATGCTGTGGAGGTGCTCACAGGCAGACATGTTCGTCATTGAAGGGGATAATTACGAGAGACAAGCAGAAATTAGTTGCGGAGTAGATTATCTTGACCATAAAAATAGGCATATATCCAAATGCATCATAATTACTGGAATGTCGGGTGGCGGGAAGTCGACTGCGCTAAAAGTATTGGAGGACATCGGTTTTTACACCATCGATAATATCCCACCAGCTATATTGCCCCAAATTATAGACATGTTAGGTTCGCACGAGGCAGCCGTCAACATGGGTATTGCCGTTGTCATGGATGTCAGAGGGGGAACCTTGCTGGGTGATTTTGAAGGCGTAATAAAGGCATTAAAAAATAAATTATCCCTGGTTAAGGTAATTTTTTTAGACGCTAGCGATGAAATCTTAATCAGACGTTATGAAACTACGAGAAGAAGGCACCCTTTAGGTGTCGAGCCTTCCGTTAAGCGAAATGATCTTAAAAGAACGAACGATGGTAGCCCCTGTCAGAGAGCTGGCGGATGTGGTCGTAAACACCAGTCATTTGAGCATTCAAGAACTTAAAGAAGCAATTTTAAGATCAATTGGAGTGATAGACGTTGAACCATCCGTGATCATTACTTCCTTTGGTTATAAATATGGTATTCCTTCCGATAGTGATTACGTCTTGGATGTGAGGTTTTTGGAAAATCCTTTTTATTGCCCACAGCTTCGAGATCTTACTGGTGTGGAACCTGAAGTTCAAGAATACTTGTTGAGTTTTAGAGAAACGGTCGTATTCTACGACGAATCGTTAAGGCTAATAAAGCTGATACTTCCACTTTACAGGAAGACTGGAAAGCCACAGGTTCACATTACAATAGGATGTACCGGTGGGAGACATCGTTCAGTGGCTTATGCTGAATGGCTTGCAAGACAGTTAAGTGCAGATGGAGAAAAATGTATAGTGAGACACCGTGATATTGGGAAAGACAAGGAGAAGATTGGCGATGTCGTCGCTGGTTAGTTTTTTTGCAGGTATATTTTTGGGAGGGGCTGTGGCTTACTTATTTTCTCGAAGAACATCTAACATGCAGCGTGATAGCAAAACAGGGGATAAAATCAAGGAAAGGTATAAGGACGTATATTTTAGCGCATCTCGCCAGAGGCTTTCTTTAGGGCCCTATATTGTAGCCCTAGGTGGTGGTACAGGTTTATCCACTTTGTTAAAGGGATTGAAGTGCTTTACTAGAAATATTACGGCTGTGGTGACTGTGACGGATGAGGGTGGTAGTTCAGGTCGTTTGCGTCAGGAGTGGGGAATGCTTCCCCCGGGGGATATTAGAAACTGCCTTTTAGCGCTGGCCGAAGATGATAGTTCTTTAAATCGCTTGCTGAACTTTCGTTTCGATCGTGGCGAATTGGCCGGTCACAGCCTCGGGAATTTGTTATTGCTTGCCGCGACGGAAATAGCAGGAGATTTTAGAAAGGGCATCGAGGAATTAAACTATATGCTCGCCATAAGAGGTCAAGTTCTCCCAGTTACTACCGAAAGCATATGTTTGGTTGGGAGGACCAAAAACGGCGTTAGAGTAGAAGGAGAATTAAACATCACTAATTACGGTTCAAGCTTGGAAGAAATATGGCTAGAGCCAAAGGGAGTAAAACCTCTACCAGAGGTGTTAAATGCCATCAGTAATGCCGATTTAATAGTACTGGGACCTGGCAGTCTTTTCACAAGCGTCATACCCAACCTTCTAGTGGAAAAGGTCGCCAATGCTATAGTGACTTCGCCTGCCCCTGTGGTTTACGTTTGTAACCTCATGACGCAACCACTGGAGACGGAAGGGTTTACCGTATTGGATCATGTAAGGTGGATTGCCAAGGTCCTTAGAGGGTTTCCTGATTTTGTAGTTGTCAATGCCATGTCTTTGCCCGAAGAAATATCTTCAAAATATACTGCCGCAGGTTCTATGCCTCTTTTAGTGACGACGGAGGAAAAGGAGAGGTTTAAAAAGATCGGGATAGATTTGATAGAAGATAAATTATATGAGATTAGCGAAGAAGGTGCTGTTAGGCATAATTCAGTCAAATTGGCAGAATGCCTGATTAGAATAGCAAGAAGTGCGAGGGAAAGGGAGATATGGAAAGAATCGATTCAGTTCTCTGGGATGAGTGGGTAAATAGTATATCGCCCGACAAAAAAGAGAACGATGCGGAATGTTCAGGTATTATCGAAGGGATTTTCGTAGCAAGAAAGATGGACCATGCAGTGCTCGCTTCCCTGAGATTGTGGGTTTTCAGGAGACTTTATGCTATATGGAAGTATACGCGATGGTCCGACGTGAATTTTTCATCTTACATGAGAGTGCCGAAGAGCAAAAAGGGACGTGTCAAGTTAATTTTGCCCTTCGAGCTTTACGAGGATATTTCCCGTTCTTCAAGGACTTCCTGGGCTTGGTTGCGCGGTGTATTTGGTAGTTGTGGATCAATATTTTGGCCGAAGAATGGATATCACTTGACCTTTAGGGTTAAAAATGAGCAATTATGCGATAAGACAATAGCATTCTTGAATACTAGAGGAATAAAAAACAACTGTAGACATCGATCCGGAAACTACGAGATTCAAGTCAGAAACCATGAAGCTATAGTTACAATTTTAGCTGGAATGGAACTTATGAAGACTTCGCTCATGATAGAAGAGAAAGCCATAATAAGGTCTGTAAAAAGCAGGGTGAACATGCAAGTTAACTGTGATACGTCAAACATTAAAAAAAGCCTTCAAGCTGCGGAGAAACAACTGTATATTAGCAAATTGCTAGTGAAGACGGGCTTAATAGATGACCTGCCAGTTCACTTTAAGGATCTCGTATTTACACGGCTTAACTATCCCAGCGCTACGCTCCGCGAGATAGGCCAGCTGTTGCCTAAACCGGTGAGCAAAAGCACTGTTGAGTATCGATGGAATAAATTGGAAAACATGATCAACGGTCTCTTTGATGGCGGAACAAATGTTTTACAAGCCAAATCGTAAGATAAAAAATGGGATTTGTGACGAGCAAAAATCATTGTTAAAATAGTATGTGAGTTAGAGTCAATTGAACTTTAGTGACTTTTTTAATCTTTGCGGGAGGTGTAGTGTGGTATGACCAAAAAAGTTGCCATAAACGGTTTTGGAAGGATTGGTCGTTTGTTTTTGCGAGCGATGTTCCAATATGACACTCAGAAGTTGTGTGACGTGGTTGCCATCAACAGCAGATCCCCTATTGATATATTAGCCTATCTATTTAAATACGATTCCGTACATCGTCGTTATCCCGGCAAGGTTGAAGTAGAAGGGGACAATATAATGATAGTCGATGGCCACAAAATAAAGGTATCCACGGAGACGGATCCGTCCAAGCTTCCTTGGAAGGATTGGGGGGTTGATATAGTCATCGAGTCTACAGGTCGTTTTACCGATGGCAAGGAGGCAAAGACTCACATAGACGCTGGAGCTGAAAAGGTGATAATAACGGCTCCTGCTTCTAACGAAGATGTCAACATAGTGATGGGCGTGAACGAGGAGACGTACAATCCCTCAGAGCACGTTATAATTTCTGCTGCTTCATGCACTACCAACTGCCTGGCCCCTGTAGTCAAAGTGCTGCATAAAGAATTTGGGATTATACGTGGTCTGATGACTACAGCGCACGCTTATACCAACGATCAGGTTACTTTGGATCGTTCCCACAGGAAGGATCCGGCACGGGGAAGAGCAGCGGCCCTTTCGATAATTCCTACGTCTACCGGTGCAGCTAGAGCAATTGGTAAAGTAATCCCAGAGTTAAAGGGATTGCTTAATGGGATAGCCCTGCGAGTGCCAACTCCCGACGTATCTATAGTGGATTTGGTCGTTGAGCTAAAGAGACCTGTCACAGCAGAGGAAATTAACGCAACGATGAAAAAATATGCTGAAGGTGAGCTAAAAGGCATACTTGGCTATGAGCCTGGACCTCTTGTCTCTTCTGATTTCATCGGAGATCCGCGTTCTGCCATATTTATGCCCAATGAAACCATGGCCATAGATGCAATGGCTAAGGTCTTTGCCTGGTATGACAACGAATGGGGATATTCCTGTAGGTTGGTGGACCTCGTAAATTACATTGCAAAGACAATTTAATCTAGCGAGGTGATCTTACATGGCTTTAAGGATCCCCGAAGCAAAAGATGTAACACGAAAAAAGGTGCTGGTCAGGGTTGATTTTAATGTGCCCATTAAAAATGGCGTGGTTTCGGACGATACACGTATCAAGGCCCACCTTGAAACCCTGAGGTTCTTAAAAGAAAACGGAGCTTTTATCACGCTCATTTCCCACTTGGGACGTCCAAAGGAGGGAAGGGATCCTGAGTTTTCGCTCAAGCCCGTGGCAGAGTACCTGAGCAACCTAACCGGCTGGAAGGTGAATTTTATTCCTGACTGTATTGGCGAAGCAGTCGAAGGAGCCGTCGCGTCACAACTTCAAGATGAAATAATAGTGCTAGAAAATGTCCGATTCTATAAGGAAGAGACTAAAAACGACCCTTCTTTTGCAGAAAAACTTGCAAAGCCCTTCGAAGTCTTCGTCATGGATGCCTTCAGTGCCGCTCATAGAGCTCACGCTTCAACGCGCGGTGTTGCAGATTATCTAAAATCCTTTGCTGGCTTTTTAATCAAGAAAGAAATAGAATCTTTAAGCGTTGTAAGAGATAATCCAACGCATCCTTACGTGCTAATTTTGGGTGGTGCTAAGGTGTCTGATAAAATTGGTGTGATTGAGAATCTTTTGCCCAAAGTAAACCATATCCTAATCGGTGGCGGTATGGCCTACACATTCCTTAAAGCAAAAGGTTACGGCATAGGGAAATCCTTATGCGAAGAAGACAAGATTGAATACGCTAACAAATTGATCACACTTTCTCAGGTTAAAGGGGTTAAAATTCATTTGCCTCTCGACTGCGTGGCTGCTCTGGAGGCGAAAGCCGATGTGCCAACTATTGTTATTGACACCGAAACATCGATACCCGATGACATGATGGGGTTGGACATCGGGCCTAAGACGATAAAAGCCTTTTGTGAGGTCATAAAAGAAGCAAAGACGATATTCTGGAATGGCCCCATGGGTGTCTTTGAGCTTGAACCTTTTAGGTCTGGAACGGAGAAGGTGGCAATTGCCGTGGCCGATGTTGCAAAAAGGGGCGGATATGCCGTCGTCGGTGGAGGGGATACAGCTGCGGCGGTAAATGTGTTTGGTCTTTCTGACCAAATGACTCATGTGTCAACTGGCGGTGGCGCAAGTTTGGAGTTCATGGAAGGGAAAATGCTCCCGGGCATCGAGCCATTGTTAGATTAGCATATTAATGCTATATTGTCATGCTGAGGAGAGTAGAGCGGAGCGCAGGGCAAAAGTGCTCCGCTCAAATTTAAAAAGGTTTAAGGAGGGAGGGTTACACGGTGAATCGCGTTCCTTTTTTGGCTGGCAACTGGAAGATGAATAAGGGCCCCTTGGAGGCCGAAAATTTCATTAAAAATTTGGCCTCAACGATACATGACAACGAATCCCTGTCAAAGGCCGTAAAAGCTGGGATAATTGAAATTGGCGTTTTTCCGCCCTTTGTAAGTCTTGAGCGTGCTAAAAAAGGCATTTCTATCTCCGGCATCCCCATGTCATTAGGTGCACAAAACATGCACTGGGAGGATAATGGTGCCTTTACAGGTGAGGTATCGGGAGAGATGCTCAAAGAGGTAGGCTGTGAATATGTTATCCTTGGACATAGTGAAAGACGTCACATATTTCAAGAAACGAATGAAATGATAGGCAAGAAGATGAAAAAGGCTCTCAACACAGGACTTAAGCCCATCTTATGCGTGGGGGAAACGCTTGAAGAAAGAGACAGGGGCATAACCGAATCTGTTGTCGAAGAACAGCTAGAAGAGGCGTTTAGAGGCCTTACAGGGCATCCAAATCTTGAGGGTGATGTAATTATAGCTTACGAGCCAGTGTGGGCCATTGGAACGGGCCGTAAGGCCAGCGATGAAGATGCTCAAAGGATGTGCCTCTTTATAAGGAGGTTTATTGGTGATAAGTTCGGTTCTACGGCGGCCCAAAATGTTCGCATACTTTATGGCGGTAGCGTGAAACCTGACAACACTAAGGGCTTGATGTCTCAAACAGACATTGATGGAGCTCTAATCGGTGGTGCTTCCTTGGACGTAGAAAGTTTTCTTAAAATTGTTAAAAATACAACCGATGTATTATTATGATGTGTGGGAATGTGTGGGGCATTGTAAGAACCGGGAATTTTAGCCTTAATGTAACATAAGATACATTATAGGACATATGAAAACAAGATAAAGGCGAAAGGCCAGCATGTGAAGCCGCGATCTTTCGCCTTTATTATTGCTTAACATATGTTATATTTAAACATTAACTGCTAGAACAAGCTCTCCCTCTTCGTCGAACTGTATTTGAGGTGCATCTCCCCAGATGCGCTCCAAGTCATAAAACTGTCTGCCCTCAGAGCTAAATATATGTATTATTACGTCGCCACAGTCTATCAGACGCCACAAACTACTATTCTTGCCCTCGACGACGTATTGTACGTGATGAGCCTCTAAGGCTTCGGTGACGATATCCAAAAGCGCCTTCATGTGGGTATCGGAATTGCTGCTGGTTATGAAAAATACATCGGTGAATCCAGAAACATCACTTACGTCCATTGATATGATATTTTCTGCCTTTTTTGAAGCCAGAGCCTTGGGTATCCACTCATACTGTTTTATTAAATCTTCTTTGTACTTGCGGATGCCAAATCACCTCTCCTTTTTTTAAATTATGATCGTGTTCACACATATTATAACTTATTGGATTGGTTATTTCGATTGTCATTATCTTGGTGGTCATTGAATGCCTTGCAGCTGGCTTTCCAATCGAGCAAAAATGGATTTGTAATCATGTCCTATAATGATCGTAAGGTAGGATGATCCATCGCTCGGCTTTATTAGATTGTTTGGGATCCCCAGCAGTTTGCCAAGCATTTTAGCTTCATTGTCCAAGTTTCGAGGATGCAAAATAGAGGTGTAATGATAATCAAAATGTCTTGCATTGCTTTTGTAGGCTATGTCTATACCATAACGTTGTAATAAGTCAGCTAGTTGTGTCGCCAATTTAGGAGTTCCATCACCATTAAGAATGGCAATCCTGTTTGTTATGCTTCGACCTATTGTCATTCTGTCGATTGTTGGAGTCTCAGGTTTTTCTCCAGATTGCCCTGATGACACTACTCCATTCACTTGAGCATTCACTGTTTCTGTGGGTTCAGATTCGCTGGGAGGTGTGGAAAGTATTGCCAAAGCTCTGTTTACGTCTCCCAGCCAATAACTCACTCCTGATAAAACCGCCGGTTTGCCTGGTAGGGTAAAAAACCTGATGTTGTCAGACGATACGTCCTTAAAATACATCGCTAATTTCAGCGCCTCTTCCACTGGCAAATCCGTTTGAACGGTTTGCAGAATTTCCTTGAGCAAGAAGGGCATTTTAGTGCTTATAGCTTGATCGAATATTTTCTGAAGCAAGGCCTTCATAAATTGTTGTTGCCTTTTGATCCTTCCTATGTCTCCTAAAGCGTCATGTCGAAATCTGACGAACTTCAATGCCGTTTCTCCATCCATGTGTTGTAGCCCTTTGGGAATATCGATATAAAGGCCAGCGGCTCTGTCTACATACTGGAGTTTTTTTTCGACATAAATATCTACTCCTCCTAACATGTCCACTATCTTAGGAAACGTACTGTAATCTAGCTCGATATGGTAATGAATGGGCATTCCTAGATAATTTATGAGGGTCCTGCTGAGCAAATTTACACCCCCATAGGGATAGGCGTGGTTTATTTTGTTCCAGCCGTGACCCGGAATTTGAACTCTTGTATCTCTTGGAATTGATAACACTTGAACGCTTTTATTATCGATATCCAATACTGTAAAAAGAATTGTATCAGGGCGTTGTGAATTTTCGGTATCATCCTTTCCGATAATACATATATTTATCTTGCCAGTTCGTTCATCGTGGCGCACTGTTCCTTTGATTGATTCTAGGTTGGGCGCGAAGTAGCTGTGAAGACGTACGTAAGCTCCTCCGATAGTTGCAATGACTAAGGCTAATACCAAGAGAGCAATTCGTGATTTAGTCAAAGGGGTCACCTTCCCTCTAGAGAATAAAGGTTTTTCTTGTAAATATAGTGTTCGACGGTCCAAGGCAAAAAGTATCTGATGCTTTGACCAGCAGCGATGCGTCGTCTTATTTCCGTGCTCGAGATGGCTAACAAAGGAATTTCAAGCGGTATGACAGCTTCTCTGATATCCTCGGGTAAAGACTCTAGTTGCGAAATGTTATAACCCGGCCTAGAGGCGGCCACAATGTGAGCTATTTTTGCTATAGCAGAGGGTTCCTTCCATGAGGTCATTTGCAACACTGCATCTATACCAGTTATGAAAAAGAACTCGACCTCTTTGGGCAAATACCAATGTCTCATTTCTCGCAACGTATCGATAGTGTGCGATGTGCCTTCACGTTCTATTTCGATTTTAGAAATTTTAAAATGAGGATTATCAACTATGGCCATACAGGTCATAATATAGCGATCCTCTGCTGGAGTTACCATCTTAAATTTTTTATGGGGAGGATTTCCAGTAGGCACGAAAATTACCTCGGATAGATTTAACGAGGTGTAAGCCTCCTCTGCAACCACCAAGTGGCCAAAGTGAATGGGATCAAAGGTCCCCCCCATGATTCCTACTTTTATCCTGCTCATAAAATTTGAACGTATTTGAGGCAAGGCGGCACCCCCTCTTTTTTATTCGATGTCTGGTTTATACTCGAACTCCAATTCTCCTATATAAACCGTGTCGCCGTCTTTAGCACCCATCTTGGCCAGTGATTCTTCAACTCCTAATCGAGCTATGATTTTGCTAAAACGTATAATCGCTTCATCTTGGCTAAAGTCGTATCTACTAGCCAGCTCCTCGAGATATTGATTAACTACCCTAAATTTACCCTCGCCGAGAGGTTCGATTTCAATTTCTGAAGGTCGTAAAATACGTCCTCTCACTGCGTGTTTAAGAGGATAAAGCCTTTGCCTGCCTCCCGAGTCTAAATTCGAAAGGTTTTGCAAAAGTAAAGAAGAAAGTTTGTCAATTCCTTGTCTTGTGATGGCGCTAGTAAAACAGACTTCTTGCTCGATTTTCTTCGCCCATTGAGCTACTTGCTCGAGAAAAGAAGAATCATTAACTAAGTCGGTTTTATTAGCAATCAACATGGATGGTTTTTTTAATATCTCCGGGTTGTAGTTAATTATTTCTTTTTGCAAAACGTTCCACTGTCTGTTTAAATCCTCAATTGAATTACTAGATAAATCTATGACGTACAGAATTAATTTTGTTCGTTCTATGTGTCTCAAAAACAATAAACCTAGGCCTTTATTTACAGAGGCACCGTCTATTAGGCCAGGAATATCGGCCAAGGTTATGCGTTTCTCTCCCAATTGCAAGACGCCCAGGTTAGGGTTTAGGGTTGTAAATGGGTAACTACCTATCTTTGGCCTAGCGCTGGATAGACAAGCCAATAGACTTGACTTTCCCACATTAGGAAGACCTACAATCCCGACGTCGGCTAGTATTTTAAGCTCTAAGATTAAGTGCCTGGATTGCCCGGCTTCTCCCTTTTCCGAAAACCGAGGGGCTTGGTTCGTTGATGTGGCAAAGGTCGCATTGCCCCTGCCCCCTCTGCCTCCAAGGGCAACGAGCAATGTGTCTCCTGATTCTACCAAATCGCCCAAGGGCTCACCGGTTTCGGCATCCCAAACTACCGTTCCGCAAGGAACTTCAATTATTAAATCTTCGCCATCCTTGCCGGATTGGTTTGCTCTTCGCCCCTCTTCCCCTGATTGTGCCTTAAACTGCGTCTTATAAGTAAAATCCTCGAGGGTTTGCAACCTGTCCGTTGCTTTAATGTAAACGTTTCCCCCTCTTCCTCCGTTTCCGCCATCTGGGCCACCTTTTGGGATATATTTTTCTCTCCTAAAGCTCATGCATCCGTTGCCACCACGACCTGCATGAACATTTATTTCAGCTCTATCAATGAACTTCAATTCACATCACCTGTATACCTGCAATAGAATAGGGACCCCCCATACAATAGGCCCCTATTCCAGCATTCGCCACTCCACTACTCTATTATTAGTCAACGGGAATAACACTGACGTACTTTCTATTTTTCTTATTCTCAAACTTCACTAGTCCCGTTGTGAGTGCGAAAAGCGTATGGTCCTTTCCCATCCCAACATTTTGGCCTGGATGTACTTTAGTACCGCGTTGGCGAATAATTATGCTCCCCGGGCTGACGATTTGCCCGCCAAACCTTTTTACTCCGAGCCTCTTGCCGACGCTATCGCGGCCGTTTTGGCTGCTACCTTGCCCTTTTTTGTGAGCAAATAGCTGTATATTGAATTTCAACTTTTATTCACCTCCACAATGTGCACATACTTTGGATATGCCCCGGCGATGTACTTTAAGCTTTTAAGTATGGTATCTATGACTGCCCTTGTCCTATCGTCGCTCATGTTTTTTTCATTCCAAAGGATCGAAAACTTGGGAATCTCATCGTTTATCTCAGAAGTTATATCGCATATACCTATTACTTCCTTTAGTCCTAAGAGCAAAGCATACATCAACGTCGATACCGCTGCGCAAACGATGTCCTCGCCTTCAGGTGCATATCCGCTGTGACCCTTGACTTCGATGGATAGGGGTCCCTTTTTGCCCATCAATACGTTAATTTCGATCATTAATGCTTCACGGATAAGATTTCGATCTCTGAGTAGGGTTGACGATGGCTCTTGAATCTTTGATAGTTCCTTTTGTTCTTGAACTTAAATACTGTGACCTTCTTACCTTTGCCGTGTGCCTTGATGGACGCTTCGACGCGAGCTCCTGGGATTGTGGGATTGCCAACCTTTACCCCTTGATCGTCGGATACCATTAGCACACCGTCAAGTTCAACTACATCGCCTGGTTTTCCCTCAATCTTTTCGATCTTCAATATGTCCCCTGGTGAGACGCGGTATTGTTTTCCTCCTGTTTCTATAATAGCGTAAGTCAATGTTTTTTGCCTCCTCTCGCTGAGCATTTCGGGCGGCAATTGCCTTGAGAAACCCGTCTCAAGCGGTTATTGCCACTTTATATTCGATATATTCGATTGGGACTCATGCATTTTAAACAAGAAGGCCCTTGAAGTCAATAACAAAAGTCTTATTCATCATCTTTTGCGCAAATTTAACAACCGCATGGCATGGGCAATGGCCTCTCTTATCTCGCTCGTTCCAGATAACATGCGTGCAATTTCCTGTACTCTTTCTTCATCGTTTAGCTCCTTGACGTACGATTCTTCGCCTTCCTTCGTGACGCGAAAATGTTGATCCGCAAGGGAGGCTATAGTGGCTTCATGTGTAATGAGGATGATTTGGCATTTAGTTGAAAGCTCTTTGAGTTTAAGTCCGGTGAGCAAGGCGGCTTTACCGCCCAGTCCTGCTTCTACTTCGTCTACTACCAGAAGTTTTGGCAGGACTTCTTCGGGAAGCGCCATCTGCAGCGCTAATAATATGCGACTTAGCTCGCCGCCCGAAGCCACTTTAGATATAGGTGCAGGAAGATTATTATCTGTCTCTATCATGAAACTAACAGTTTCTGCTCCATTTGCGCGAACCTTTTTCATTTCCTCGATATATACAGTGAGCCTTGTACTTTCCATTCCCAAGTCCCTTAAGTGTGAATTAACTGTTTCCTCCAATTGTTTGGCTATTTCAGTTCTTAAAGATCGTAAGTCAAGAGCATGTTGACTCACGTCCTTTTTTAATTTGTTTAATTTTTCTTTCAGGGTCTCGATCTCTGCAAGGCTTTCTGACAGCCAAGATATTTCCCTTTCTGCGGCGGTATAGTATTCGACGAGTTCTTCCATAGTGGAAACACGGGCTATGCGTTTGCACTTCCTTAAGCTGCCAAGCTTGCATTCGAGTTCTTCATGTCTTCTTTTTAACTCTTCAAGCGATGTCTTACTTGAAATAAGTTCCCTAATCTGACGTATTAACTGCTGCAAAGCCATTAAAACACTTTGACTCGTTTGTTCAATGTCTTCATTTGAGCCTATTACCGACTTAAGTTGCAAAGATATGTTCTCCAGTTCTCCTTCAAGTCCGCTTGATGCCATTCCTCCCTCAAGGACAATCAATATACTTTCAAGTTCTTCTCTTCTGCTTATTGCTTCTTTTACAATCCTTAATTCATTTTCCCACTCGTATTCGCTGGAAAGAGAAGGATTCAGTTCTTTTAGCAACTGGATTAGCTCCACTGCTCCATTGTAACGCTCTTCAACCCTCTTTCTTTTTCGATAAAGGTCCTGGATCTTTCTTTCCATTTCTACGGCTTTGTGAAAAATATCTGCCAAGGCCATCTTTTTTTGCAATAACTTTACGCCACCGTAACTATCAAGTAAGTCCAGTTGATTGTTTTCATCAAGTAAGTCCAGTTGGGAGAACTGACTTTGTACGTGCATGAAATGTGTCATTGCTCTCGATAATACATTTAAGGGGACGACATGTCCTTGGATGTAAGATTTGCTCCTACCTTCTGATGTAACGACGCGTTTTACGACCCATACTCCCTCTTGTGGCTGAAGTTCTTCGGGAAGAGACGGAATGTGATCCGCTAAAAAAGCTCCTTCCACCTCGCCTAACGCTTCGCCTACACGCAAGTAGCTAACTTGGGCTCTTTTGCCTGCTAGTAACTCCAATGCCCGAACCAGGCTACTCTTGCCTGCACCGCTTTCACCTGTGACGGCAGTGAAGTTGCCTTGAAGTTTTAGGGAGGCAGTGGTTATACCCCCTATATTTTTCACGTTAAGTTCCTCTAGCACTTACTATTCCTCCTCGGTTTGGCGAATGCGCATGTTACCCCACTGCAGCTTTTCTCTCAGAAGGTCGAAGTAGTTATCTTCGGGCAGTTCTATGGTTAAAACGTTTTTGTCCTTAGCAAGCGATATATCGATCCTGTCTTTGACCATAAGTTCGTAGCCCAATTGGCCATCTTGAGTGAGATATATCTCTTTTTGATCGCTTTTGGGTATCAGGGAAATCATATCATCGGGTCCTAGGACCAAAGTCCTCGCGTATAAAGTGTGTGGACATATAGGAACCATGACCATTGCATCTACGTGAGGCGGTAAAATTGGTCCTCCTGCCGACAGCGCGTATGCTGTTGAGCCAGTAGGTGTTGATATTATAATGCCATCTGCTGGCAGCAGGCTCAAAAAGTAGTCATTTACCCGTGATTCCACCTCTATCAATCGAGCCAACGGGCCTTTAGTAACAACCAGATCATTTAATGCGTACAACACATGAACAAGATTGCCTTTACGCGTAACGCTTCCCTTTAGCACCCTGCGTTTCTGAATTCTATATTCGCCAGATAAAATTCTTTCAACTTCTTCCTCAGCCTTTTCGGGATCACCGGTCACCAAAAAACCAAGGCGACCTGCGTTGATGCCATACAAAGGAATATTGTAGTCCATCACCATCCGAGCAGCCCTTAAGAACGTCCCATCTCCTCCAAGAACTACCCCAAATTTGACCGAGTCAGATGGCAAGCTCCAATCGTATTCGGGTAGTCCAAGCAGGGCTGATTCGTGAGAAGGTGCCACGAAGTTGACACCTTTTTTCTGGCTCCATCCTATTAGTTTGTAAGCTAGTTTTAAAGCTGCTGGTTTTCTAGTGTTTACTATCAAAAGGATTTGATTCACAGGCTTCCCTCCTAAGTGAGTTCGAAGTGAGCAGCATTGACAATCTCCATGAAATCTAAGGGAAGAGGATCTTTAGGCCTAGCCGTTGCGTGCAAGAGAAATTCGATATTGCCCTTAGGGCCTTTAATGGGCGAGTGAGTTAATCCAACCACATTTAACGGTGGAATATTCGTAACGTAGCATACAACATCCTTTAATACCTTCTCGTGCAACAAGGGGTCAGCTACGACGCCCCCTCTTCCAACATATTTCCTTCCTATTTCGAATTGAGGCTTTATAAGGGCCAGGATATCTCCTCTGGCGGACAGTAATTTTGCCAATACCGGTATTATTAGTTTTAATGAGATGAAGGAAACATCAACAACGATTAAATCGGCTTCCTCATCGAAATCCTCTTTGCGCAGATACCTTGCGTTTGTTTTTTCGCGCACTACAACGCGTTTGTCTTGTCTTAATGTCCACGCTAACTGTCCATAACCCACGTCAATGGCATAAACTTTTTTGGCGCCTCTCTCAAGTAATACTTGCGTAAAGCCACCAGTGGATGCCCCAACGTCGAAGCATATCGCGTCTTTTGGATCTACATCGAAACAATCTAATGCCTTGAGGAGTTTGTAAGCACCTCTACTTACCCATTTATCCTGTTGGATTATTTCCAATTGTGAAGCTACATTGACCTGTGTGCCGGCTTTAACGACAACTTTCCCATCGACCTTTACTTTTCCGGTCAATATCAGGGCTATTGCTTTGTTCCTGCTATTCACAAAACCTCGTTCGATCAGCAGTTTATCGAGACGCTGTTTTGAGATGCTCACTTACTCTTTTCACCACCTCATTGCTGTTAAGCCCGACATGTTGCAGCTGCTCGTCTCTCGTTCCATGTGAAATGTATGTGTCGGGCACGGCCAAATGAATCCACTGCAAGTCTTTATTTTCTTTGAAAGCAAGGCAGGACAATTGCTCGCCTGCTCCGCCGATTGCGTACTCTTCTTCTGCCATTACAGCTAAAGAATGTGCGGCAAATAATTCTTTTAATGTCTTCAAATCCAGCGGTTTTATGAACCTTAGATCAACCACAGTGGATTCAAATCCTAAGGTTTTTCTAATCTCTTCGCTAGATTCTAATAACATCGGAATGGTACTTCCATATCCTATTAAAAGAACTTCTTCTCCTTCGCGCAAAACCTCGGCCTTGAGCCATTGCGATGGAAGGCCTCCTTTTTTTCTCGCCAGGGATCTCGGCGCTTCACCCTTGGGGTATCTTATTATACCCGGGCTATCGCAGTTCTCGATAAGGCATGTGAACATGTACTCTAAGTCCACCACATCTCTGGGTGAGGCGATAATGAGTCCTGGAATGGATTTACACCACGGGACGTCAAGTAATCCTTGATGGGTTTCGCCATCCTCACCTACTAATCCGGATCTGTCGAGGGCTATGATGACCGGAAACCCCTGCATGGCTATATCGTGACAAAGTTGATCCATGGCTCGTTGTAAGAAAGTAGAATAAATGAACACTATAGGTTGCATCCCCCCCGCCGCTAATCCGGCGGCATAGGTTAGCAAGTGTTCTTCTGCGATGCCGACATCGAAAAATCTGTTTGGAAACCTTTTCTTGAAATCGGATAAACTGCATCCCTCTTCCATCGCCGCGGTGAGGCAAAGGATCTTATTGTTTTTCTCGGCCAATTTTTCCGCACACTTGGCAGTAGCTTTGCTCCATGAAATAGAATCCTCGGGAGAATCTAAAGAGGTTGTTGTCTTCGGTGATACTCCATGGTATTTAGTCGGGTCTTCTTCGGCGGGTTCATAACCTTTACCTTTTTGGGTTATCACGTGTATTAAAACGGATTCATCAAATACCTTTGCCAATTTAAAGACTTCTTCAAGTTCTTCAAGGTTGTGGCCATTAAAAGGGCCCCAATAATTAATTCCCAGGGCTTCGAACATGTTAATCGGCTGAAACATGGTCTTTACTTGATATTTCAATCTCTTTAGGGCATCTTCAATTAAAGCGCCACCCAGAGGCAAGCTTTTGCAAGCCAGTTTTATCGCTTCCTTTGCTCGTTTGTAGGAAGGATTAGTGCTTATGTGACTTAAGTGTTTAGCAACTCCTCCAATCGGAACGTTGATGGACATTTTATTGTCATTTAAAATGATTATTAATTTTGTCTTAAGCTCGCCAATTTGATTTAAGGCCTCGAGGGATGTGCCGTTTGAGATTGAAGCATCTCCTACGACGGCTATTACGTCGTGTTTTTGGCTTAGCAGATCACGAGCCTTTGCGTAACCTATTGCAGCAGAAATGGAGGTACCAGCATGCCCTGTATTGAAATGATCGCATGGACTTTCTTCCCTCTTTGGGAAACCGCTTATACCGCCCCATTGCCTGAGCGTGTGAAAGTTGCTTTTGCGCCCCGTAAGTATCTTGTAAGCGTAACTTTGATGGCCGACATCAAATACTATCTTGTCCTTCATTGGGTCAAAGACAGACAGCAGCGCAATGATCAACTCTACTGCTCCTAAAGATGACGCTAAGTGTCCTCCATTTTTTGTTACAACTTCTATTATCATATGCCTGATCTCATTACAGAGTCGAAGCTTCTCTGTATATCTTAATCTTTGAAGGTCTTTATAATCCGTAATTTTATTTAAATACATATAGGTCAATCCTCACCTAGACCTCCTTGTAAAATGCTCTACGATCTCTACAAACACCTTAAACTTCTCGCCCAAAGGGGTTATTGCCTCCACAGCTTTTTTTGTTTCATTTAAGGCCAGTTCTTTTGCTTTTTGCAACCCGTAAAAGGAGACAAAAGTTACCTTTCCGGATGCTTCATCCTTTCCGGGCGTCTTGCCAAGTTCTGAGATTGTTCCCGTCACGTCAAGTATATCATCTACGATTTGAAAGGATATTCCCATATGTGTCCCATAATTATGTAAACATGACATTGTCTGTTCGTCTACACCGACCAGCGCTGCAGGAGCTGTCAAGGAAGCCCGTAGCAATGTTGCCGTTTTTAGTTCGCTCATTTTCCACAGGAATTCTTCATTATCTTCTCCATATTCTTGCGTAATATCCAAAGCTTGACCACCGCAGATGCCAGATGGTCCAATTGCATTTGATAATATGCTCAGCGCCCGAAGGATATGGCTTTGCGAAAAACCTTGTTTGGGCAGTTCATTTAACGAAATTTCAAAGGCGAAGGCTAGCAAAGAATCGCCTGCAAGCACCGCCATAGCTTCGCCGTACACCTTATGATTCGTTAACTTTCCCCGTCTATAATCATCATTATCCATGCAAGGTAAATCGTCGTGTATTAAGGATGCAGTATGCACCATCTCAATGGCTGCAGCCAAAGGCAGCACCCTGCTGGGCTTGATTCCTAGACTCTCGGCTGTGATCGCGCATAACCCAGGCCTGACCCTTTTGCCTCCATCCAGCAAGGAGTAGGCAATGCTTTGAGCCAATATATCCGGTATTTTCTTTTTGCACAGCGTTTCTCTTAAGTATTCATCTATTAGCTCTTTTTTCCGTTCAAATAGGGTTTTCAGATCGCTTCCGCTGCTCAATTTTCATTCTCCTTCTGCTGCTCCCAAGTTGACTCGTTGCCTTCCTCGCTGACGAGCAACACCTTTTGCTGTGCTTCTGTCAAATAGGCTTGACAACTCCGTACCAAAGTAATTCCACGTTCAAATATTTCCATTGCTTCTTCCAAGGTCAAAGCTTCTTTTTCTAAGCGCTGGATAATTTTTTCCAATTCCTCAATATCCTTTGAAAATGACATCATCATTCCTCCAGACTAGTATTACTATTTGATTTTTTTTGGTCAGGCATGTTAAAATACCATAGCTGTTATTTTATAACAAACAAGGGAGGTTTTGATTTATGGCTCGAAAATGCGATTTCTGTGGGCGTGGTCCAATAACTGGAAATAGGGTCAGTCATTCCAACCGTCGCACTCGCCATCGCTGGTTGGTTAACTTGCAAGTAGTTAACGTGGATTTGGGAGGCGGTGTTAAGAAGCGCATGAAGGCATGCACGCGTTGTTTGCGTTCTGGCTTGGTAAAGCGGGCGATCTAAAAGCCCGCTTTTTTATTTCACTCCACCACGAGGATGACAAATGTAAATTCCCACACATCCCGACTCTACCCTTAAATGAACGACTTTTTCTTCATGTTTTAATTCGTTGCTTATGGCGAAGGGTTCTTCCAACTTTAAGGTAGCGTCCTCTAGCTCCCATTTTACCCCCCTTAAATATACGCCTTGGGATTGCGGCGATAAAGATAACAAAGAAATCGCCAAAGGTCTTTCCTTAAAAAAAATCTTTAACTCCTCACCGCACCTAAGAAGCAACAGCGATTCCTCGTCATCGATAAAACCAGCGGCATTTACTCCCCACTTTTCGGCCCAGAGCAGACTAAAGACATTGCTCATCGTATGGTCTAATCGTCCCCCCAGCCCTGCAGTTACAAACACAGAGGCCGATTTATAGCTTTCGCCGATTTGCATTAGTGTAAGCTGTAGATCGGTATAATCTTTATCTTTTGGGTACTTGCAGACTTTTGTGCCCCTTTTTTTGGCCCAAATCCAGTCTCCGGAAGAAGAACTGTCTCCATCACCTATAAGTGCCTTAGGTGTGATGTCAAGCTTTCTGCAATATCGGACTCCCCCATCAACTGCCCAAATGTCAAAATCTTTTGATATCTTTTTAAACCATAAGTCGTTTGGAGGTTTGCCTCCTGCGACAATCAGCACTTTGTCGTCGAGGAAAGGAGGCGTACGTTGAATTGCAAAAGTTTCAACCTCGATTAATTCCATCGCAATCACCACTTAATGCCTGAGACAAAACCTCTCTTGCTCTATCTTCGTCGAGCAATATGTCTCTTGGTTTGGATCCTTCTTGAGGGCCAACGATGCCAAGCTGTTCCATAGTATCTATTAGTCGAGCAGCGCGGGTAAATCCCACCCTGAGTTGGCGTTGTAGCCTACTTGCTGAAGCGATTCCTGTGGCTAATACTACCTCCACGGCCTCCTCGAGCAATGGATCGTCCAGATATATCGCTTCATAACTTGCTTGCTCTCCCTCTGAAATGTTTATATATTCCGGTTCGCCAAAAATATTTATAGTGTATTTTATAAACCTGATTACAGCTTCCTCTTCCACCCACGGTGCCTGTATTCTAACCGGTTTTGCAAATTTAGGAGATAAGAAGAGCATGTCTCCCCTTCCTAGTAATTTTTCTGCTCCACCAACATCGAGTATGGTCCTTGAGTCCGCTTGTGACGGCAAAGTAAAGGCCACTCGTGCAGGGAAATTCGCCTTTATTAATCCTGTAACAACGTTTACAGAAGGCCTCTGTGTTGCCAAAATAAGATGAATGCCCGTGGCCCTTGCCATCTGAGCTAGCCTGCATATATAGTCCTCCACTTCCTTTGGGGAAGTCATCATTAAATCAGCTAATTCATCAACAATTATTACGAGATTATATAACCTGTCTTTCGGCAATACCTTTTCATTGTAAGATTTTATATTTCTAACTCTCGTTTTTGCAAATAATTCGTATCTTCGTTCCATTTCACTCGTGGCCCAAGCTAGCGCTGCGACGGCTTCTTTAGTCTCCACTATAGGTGGAGTCAGGACGTGAGGAAGTTTCTCGAAAAGAGTCATCTCTACTCTTTTGGGATCAACGAGAAGAAATTTGACTTCATCGGGGCGTCTTACGAAGCAGAGCCCAATTAAACAGGACGACACAAATACGCTCTTGCCCGATCCGGTGGTCCCGGCAACGAGTAAATGAGGAAGATTTTCAAGCCCTACCACCATAGGAGTCCCATCGACTTTCAGTCCGAGAGGTAGGGGCAGTTCGTATTTAGATTGCATGAAATCGGATGACGCAATAACATCTCTCAAGAGTACTGGCCTTCGTTTGGGGTTGGGGATTTCAATGCCAACGTAAGGTTGTCCAAGTATTGGTGCCTCTACCCTAAGGCTTGGAACAGCCAAGGCTAAAGCCAAATCGTTTGACAGGGCTGCAATCCTACTAACTTTGATGCCAGGTGCAATTTGTATCCGAAACTGGATTACCGTAGGACCCAGCACAATGTCCGCTAGTTCCGATTCTATGTCAAATTCGGCTAAGGTTTCTATGATCTTTGCCCCGTATTTTTCCAATGTAGGCTTGATATCTGCCGTCGTGTCGTGATCGGTTCGTACGCCTAGTATCTCTAAGGGCGGAGGAAACTTACCAGGCTCGAAGTCGGGGGGAAGTACGAAGCCATCTTCAGAATCATCTGCTTCAAATAGCGCGTACGCCTCTTTTTCTCCGCGATAAGGTCTTTTGTCAAATGCGCTTTCAACTGCAAGTCCCTTCTTTGCATCTGTATTATAAAATTCACTTTCAGGCAATTTGGAAAGATCGGATAATTTAATTTCCCTCTCTCTGTATTCAGGTTCGCTTGGTGCTTTTTTTTGCCTGGACAATGGTCGGAAAAGATCCTTTATTTTGCCATGTATATTTGAAAGCAATTTACGAAAAGCAGCGACAAATTCCCTGAAATTGCCGGTACCATAAAGAAAGTAGACGAAAAAGCCAAGCGTTAATCCAAATAAGGAGACACCTAAAGGACCGACGCTTTTTAGAGATATGGTCGCAATAAAAAGCCCCCATGTTCCGCATAAATGTATGTTTGCGGACTTTGGGTTGTTTATAAGTATCAGTCCTAATAGCAATTCAGCAGCCAAAAAAAACAAGATCATTCCCACTAGTTGTTCTAAGAAAGCAGGAATTTCGCGTTTAACTAAGAGAGCGACGCTTAGATATCCCAAAAAAGATAGCGGTATCAAAGAAGCTAAGCCCCACTTGCCTGTCATAAATTCCTTAATTGCTTCGCCAACAGCGCCAGTCCAGGGAGTAAAGATACTTGCCATGCAGTAGATAATGGCAAAAAGCGCCAATAGAAGAAGGAAGTCGAGCATCTTCGATGCTTTTTTTATTCTTTTGCGGTGTCTTTCTTCTTCAAAAAAATCGTCGACAGCTCTTTGGGCGTTGTCAAAAAATGTACCGAGTTTTTTTGTTATTCCCTTTTTGTCTTTTGACCTGCCTTTTGTTTTTCGTGAATAATGTTTTGACATCTATATGTCGCTTCCTCCCACAACTAACTCTTTGATGAGGATAGTTGGTTGACCATCTGTAACGGGAACATACTGTCCATTTTTACCGCAAAGGCCCACGTCAAATCCAAGATCGTTACCTACAGCTAAAGTATTTTTTAGGACTTGCGCACTATTTCCCACCAGAATCGCGCCCTTAACCGGAACTGTTACCTCTCCGTCTTCGATCAAATAGCCCTCATCTACGTGGAATACAAAGTCGCCAGAAGTTGGATTAGTCTCTCCGCCACCCATCTTTTTCGCGAAAAGACCGTATTGGACGCGCGAGATGATTTTTTCCGGCTCTTCGCTGCCTGGGAGCAGGAAGGTGTTTGACATTCGTGCTGTTGGAGGGCGCATGTACGACTCTCTCCTTCCGTTCCCCGTGAGGGGAAGTCCCCACATTTTATTACAGAAAACATCTGACAGATAGGCCTTCAAGATCCCATTTTCTATCAGCGTGGTCCTTTGCGAAGGAGTACCTTCGTCATCGTATTTATATGATCCGAAGGCATCTTTAATAGTTGCGTCGTCTATCAAATTTACTGCCGGGCTTGCAACCTCCTCGCCAATTTTATCCTTAAATAGGGAGTAATCTTTGTATACTATATCACCTTCCAAGGCATGTCCACAAGCTTCATGTATCATGGTTCCTCCTGCCTCCCCAGATAATACGACTGGCATCTTGCCTGCCGGGCAAGGCACGCACTCCAGTCCGAGGAGGGCCTTTTTAGCGGCACTTAATGCTGTTGATCCAATGTTCGCTAATTTTAGAAAACGGTCTAATGGCACGCTGTATCCGCTGGCGTTATAGCCAGAGAAAAGCTTGCCATCACTTTCTACAATGACATGAGCGGCAAAGCGAGTCAAATATCTTACCTCTTGTACAAGGTTGCCATTGCTTGCCACTATGGCTATTTCTTTTTGCGAGGTGCTCAGTTTTAGTGTTACTTTTTTGATGTATTTACTTTCATTCAATATAACCTTTTCTAAATTTCTTAAAGGTCCGCTATCAATCTGAGAGATTTCCCCACCGCCTGTTGTTATTAAAGGTTCTTCTGAGATGGCAGAAGGAAGTTTTACTTTTATGCCTAATGGTTCGATTGTATTGCAAATCAATCTTATTGCCGTGTTGGCTGTTGTCCTATGGGTATGCATAAAGTGCATTTCGTTCCCACGAAGTATGCGGAACCCACAACCCTCTATTGTGCCATGAGCCAATTCCTCTACTCTACCACCCTCAATTGTTATGAAGTGCCCCGTTGAGCGCTGCATGTAGAGATCGCAGAAAAGATCGTGCTTTTTCCCAATGTTTGTCAATATTTCAGAAAGGATGTTTAATGACAAAAAATTACACCTCCACCGCGATGGGTTCCCCTTTTATTTTGAGACCTTCAATTTCGTCTTGAAGCAGTAAAAGCAACTCATAAACTTCATCTTTCATGTCGTTAGAAAAGAAAAGCCATGTATGTCCGATTGGAGCCTCTTCTTTTCTGATATAACCTAAATTATCGTAACTATCGACGATGGTGCTGAGGTAGAAGATTTCTGACTCCGGAACTTGCAACAAAATTTTGCAAAAGATAATTTTAGACATAGCTATCGCGATTTTTGAGACTTTCCTTTATTGCAGCATCTCAGCCATTCGTACATTCCTATGCTCGCTGCGACAGAAGCATTTAAAGAACCCGTCTTCCCAAGCATGGGAATTGATCTTATATCGTCGCAGGTTTTAGCTACGATGGGAGAGATGCCTGCTTCTTCAGATCCAACCACAAGAGCTAATTTCCCGCCAAGGAAAGGCTCATCCCATATAAATCTATTAGCCCTGTGATCTAACCCAACGACCCAAACTCCCTTTTCCTGCAGCTCCTTTATCGACTTCGCTAAGTTACTTACCGCAATTGTCATAATTCTTAAGCTGGCACCAGCACTTGTCTTGTGTACCGTGCTATTTGGGTAGGCGCTATTGCGCTTAGGGAAGATGACTCCAAGCGCTCCAAAAACTTCGGCACTTCTTATTATAGCGCCAAGGTTATGAGGGTCTTTGATTTTATCCGCGATGATCACCAGCGCGTTGTCTTTAGCTTGAGAGATCTTATCCAATAATTGGCTCAAGTCCCCTAATTTTCCCATTACAGTATAAGCCAACACGCCTTGGTGCGATGCTCCATCCGTTATTCTGTCCAGGGCTTGTTGTTTTACCCTTGAAACGGGCACGGATAACCTTCGCGCCTTATCGTAGATTTCATCCGCCAGTCTTTTGTTTATTGATTCTGATATTAATATTTTATGACAACGATCAGGAGCCACATCCAAAAGAGTCAGGACTGGGTTGCGACCGTAACAAATATCATTTGTCTTTTCGTCTTTCATGATACTAAATACTTTCCTCCTCTAATGTCCTGCAAAAATGCGGAGATGTACTTGCCAGTGAAACTGTTCCCGTTTTCTGCCAACTTCTCCGGTGTTCCTGTCGCTACGACATAGCCTCCTTCGTCTCCGCCTTCTGGGCCAAGATCAATGATGTAATCGCAAGAGACTAGAAAATCTAAATTGTGTTCTATCACAACAACTGTATTGCCCTGATCGACAAGCTTGTGCAGTAGCACAAGTAACTTTTTAACATCAGTGTAGTGTAAACCTGTAGTTGGCTCGTCTAAAAGGTATAACGTATGCCCTCTAAATTGCTTAGAAAGCTCCGTGGCAAGTTTGACCCTCTGTGCCTCTCCTCCGCTTAAGGTAGGTGCAGGTTGACCAAGGCGAATGTAACCTAATCCGGCTTCCCTTATCACCGAAAGTTTCCTTGCAATCTTCGGTATGTCCTTAAAAAACTTGCAAGCTTCGTCTACGGTCATATTGAGTACGTCTGTTATGTTTTTGCCCTTGAACTTTACCTCCAAAGTTTCTCTGTTATAACGTTTTCCCTTGCAAACTTCGCAAGTTACGTAAGCATCGGGCATGAAAAGCATCGGAACTTTCACTAATCCCTCTCCTTTGCAGGCCTCACATCTACCACCCTTTACGTTGAAGCTGAAACGACCCCTGTTGTATCCTCGCAGTTTTGCTTCTGGCAACATGGAAAAAAGCTCCCTGATGTGAGTGAATACACCAGTATATGTAGCCGGGTTCGACCTGGGAGTGCGGCCTATGGGGCTTTGGTCTATCAGTACTACATTTTGAATTTGAGAATATCCTTCTATGGATCGATGTTTACCGACCCTTGCCCTAAAATCACTGTCTAAGAGCTTTTTGATGCCCTTGAAGATGATTTCATAGAGCAACGTGCTCTTTCCAGAACCGGAAACTCCGCTAATGCAAACTAGTTCTCCTAACGGAACCTCGACGTCAATTGACTTTAAATTGTTTTCCTGAGCTCCGTAAACTTTTATGGAGCCTTCTGGTTTCCTTCTGTTGTTGTAAGGCAGGAGTACGATCCCTGAGCTTTGCCCTCTAAGATAACGAGCAGAGAGGCAGTTCGAATTTTGGATATCTTTTATCGAACCCTCAAAGACTATTTTCCCCCCATGTTCTCCTGCCGCGGGTCCAAGTTCTATGATGTGGTCGGCAGCCATCATCACTTCCCTGTCGTGTTCTACCACTATTATGCTATTGCCTATCTCCTTTATTGACTCGAGAGTCTTTAGCAATCGGTTAGTGTCCCGCGGATGAAGTCCTATGGTGGGCTCGTCTAATACGTAAAGCACGCCACTAAGTTTTGAGCCTATCTGAGTAGCCAGATGAATGCGTTGGCTTTCTCCACCGCTCAATGTATCGGCCCTCCGATTTAGCGTCAAATAACCGACGCCTACGTCTACGAGGAAAGAAAGCCTTTTTACAAGTTCTTCCGCAACCGGCCGTACCACCATTTCCCACTGGCTTTCCTTTGCCTTTACGTTTTTAATCACATTTACCAAAAATGCAACCTGCATTTCCACCATGTCTCCAATGCTGTACCCTGACACCTTTACTGCCAGAGCTTCAGGACGAAGGCGCCTTCCGCTGCAAGCTTCGCAAATGTCCTCAGTGCGAAAACGAGCTAGCTCTTCTTTAACGTTTTCCGATTTTGTTTCCTTCCACCGCCGCTCTAACCAGGGTATTAATCCTTCGTATCGTCCCATATAGGTATATTCTTCGCCGTGGTTCCTATAAGTCATAAGGGCTCTGTCGTTGGATCCGTTTATTATCGTGTTTATGATCTCTTGAGGCAAAGATTTTAATGGTCCTTTTAGATTCCACCCCTTTGATCTAGCAAGCGCTTCCATGCGCCTAAGCATATAGTGATTTTTGCCCCAGGGGATAATGGCGCCGTCAAGGACGCTTCTTTCTGGATCTATAGCTAAATCCTTTGAGAAATACTCGTAACTTCCAATACCCGAACAGGAGGGGCATGCGCCGTAAGGACTGTTGAATGAAAAAAGCCTTGGTTCTACCTCTGGAATAGAAATCCCACAGTCCAAACACACGAATTTGTTGGTGAGCAACTCCTCTTCTTTTTCGTCGATGACGAATAATACAAATCCGTCCGCTAATTCAAATGATTTTTCTACAGCTTCACTCAAACGGTCCTTTTTCGCTTCTTGAGCGCGTATGCGGTCCAAAACGACCTCTATGTTATGTGGTTTGTTTTTATCCAGGGCTATCTCTTCTTCAAGCCAAAGAATTTGACCATCAACCCTTACTCTTACGTAACCGGCTTGTCGTAATCTTAAAAATATGTTCTTGTGTGCTCCCTTTTTTCCTTTAACTACAGGCGCAAGAATAGAAAGCCTTCTATCGGGCCATTTATTCAGGACTAGCTCGACTATCTCGTCCACAGTGTAACTGTGAACTTCTCTGCCGCAAATGTGGCAGTAAGGCGTGCCTGCTCTTCCATATAGCAACCTTAAGTAATCGTAAATTTCAGTCACGGTCCCAACTGTGGAACGTGGATTGTGAGAAATTCCTTTTTGTTCTATTGATATAGCCGGCGAGAGGCCTGAAATATCGTCAACATCAGGTTTGTCTTGCATGCCCAAGAATTGTCTTGCAAAGGCCGATAAAGACTCCACGTATCGACGTTGCCCTTCGGCATATATTGTGTCGAAAGCTAGTGATGATTTACCGGAACCTGACGGACCTGTCATTACCACCAACTTGTTCTTTGGTATCTTTATGTTTATGTTTTTTAGGTTATGCTGTCTTGCCCCTTTTACGATTATGTATTGTTCCACGTGTTATTTTTCCTCCCTTGATTTCACCGATCAAGTCTCGCAACTTGGCTGCTTCTTCGAAGTTAAGCTTGGAGACGGCATCCCACATCATACGTTCTAGCTCTTCAAGTGAAATCTCACTTGACCTTGGAAGCATGGCCTTATCGCTTTCATCACTTGTTTTATCCAAGAGTTCTTCTGGCAGAAGGTGAACTACGGGTTTCACTATGCTTTTAGGAACGATTCCGTGCTTGCGGTTAAAGGCCTCTTGCACTTTCCTCCGCCTCTCGGTTTCTTTGGCGGCAAGGGCGATGCTTTCAGTTACTTCATCAGCATAAAGCACGACTGTGCCGGCCGCATGTCTTGCTGCCCTGCCTATCATCTGTATGATCGAACGAGAAGAGCGCAAGAATCCTTCCCTGTCTGCATCAAGTATCGCCACTAAACTCACTTCAGGTAAGTCAAGCCCTTCTCTAAGCAAATTTACGCCAACTAAAATGTCAATGTTTCCAATTCTTAAGTCACGCAGCAGCTCGGCCCTCTCGAATGCATCTAATTCAGAATGTATGTATTTTACTTTATATCCGATCCCCGCGAGGTACTCAGCCAAATCTTCTGCTGATCGCTTCGTCAAGGTGTTCACTAAAACCCTTTGGTTATTTTTTACGGACTCCTTCAGTCGATAAAGCAAATCATCCAGCTGATTTCTGGCCGGAATCACCTCAACTTTGGGATCTAATATCCCGGTAGGCCTGACCAGCAACTCGACTATTTGCTTTGACACGGAAATCTCAAAGTCACCTGGCGTTGCTGAAACGAAAATGGCCTGTTTCATGTAATCCTCGAACTCTTCCCACCGCAACGGCCTGTTGTCCAAGCATGAAGGCAGTCTAAATCCATGCTCTACCAGCGTTTTCTTCCTTGAAATGTCGCCGTTATACATTCCCCTAATTTGCGGGATGGTTATGTGCGATTCATCTATCACAACGATGAAATCCTCGGGAAAGAAGTCTAAAAGGGTCCCCGGTGGCTCGCCCGGATTTCGTCCGTCAAGATGGCGGGAGTAGTTTTCGATCCCGGAACAATATCCAACTTCCGATAGCATTTGCATATCATATCTCGTTCGTGTCATAAGCCTCTGTGCTTCAAGAATCTTGCCTGATGCTTGAAGTTCGGCAACCCTGACCTTCAATTCCTCCTCGATTGCCTTTAAGGCTTTTTGTATGTTATCTTGCGTTGTCACATAGTGTTGTGCGGGGAATATGGCTGCGTGATCTTTTTCAATTATCGTTTTTCCCCAAAGTGGGTCAATTTCTTCGATCCTTTCTATCTCGTCGTCAAAAAAAGATATGCGCAAAGCAGTATCGCTATACGCAGGATAGATCTCTATGATATCTCCTCGTCCCCTGAAAGTCCCAGGTTCCAGCACTACGTCATTGCGTTCGTAGTAATTGTCGAGTAATCTCTTAAAAAAGCTCTTCCTGCTTATGATATCTCCGACACCGAAACGAAAAATTGCGTCCTCATAAGATTTTTTCTTGCCCAAACCATATATACAAGATACGCTTGCCACTACAATGACGTCTCTTCTTTCAAGCAGCGATTTAGTCGTAGCAAGCCTTAATTTTTCTATGCGCTCGTTTATTGAGGCGTCCTTTTCGATGTAAATATCTTGAACTGGCAGATAAGCTTCAGGTTGATAATAATCGTAGTAGCTCACGAAGTAGTGAACTTCGTTGTTTGGGAAAAAGTCTTTAAATTCACTGTAAAGCTGAGCTGCTAAAGTTTTATTATGAGCGATTACTAAGACAGGTCTTTGAATCCTTTCTATGACGCTAGCTATTGTGAAGGTCTTTCCGCTACCCGTAACTCCAAGAAGAGTTTGATAGCGCATACCTTTTTTTAAGCCCGAAATTAATTTTTCTATGGCTTGTGGCTGATCTCCAGCCGGTTCCCAAGGGGCTTTCAGCTCAAACCTTTCCAGACTTTCCCTTTGGCGCTTCATATTTCAAATACCACCTCAAACACATATGATATCAAGAAAAAGGATGACGCGCAGAGATTTCTACGCGTCATTTATATAATAAAGTGCTCTCGGACGACCTATTAAGTTAGGTTCAAACAAGTTAATTTCAAGCTGGATCTATCCGAGGCTCCCACTGGACTGGCGCCTTTTTGTCGATTGCCTGTGATGCAGCTACCGATTGTTCCTCTGCTTCTTCGCTTTTGACTTCCGGATCTCCTTGAAGCGCATGGTTTATTAACATATCCAGCTCTTCTCCTTCCAGCACTTCTTTTTCAAGTAAAACTTCGGCAATTTTTTCTAAAACTGACTCGTGCTTAATTAAAAGATCTTTAACTGTCTCGTAACAATTGTCGATGATGCGCCTTACTTCCTGGTCTATTGCGTATGCTATCTCTTCGCTGTAATTTCTGTCCTCAACTATATCCCTTCCAAGAAAGATCTCGTGTTGTTTCCGACCCAAGCGTATAGGGCCCAGTCGATCGCTCATTCCAAATTCCGTCACCATTTTTCTGGCTATTTGAGTAGCCCGCTCCAGGTCATTTTGAGCTCCAGTGGTTATATCGTCGCCCTTTAATTCCTCGGTTACTCTTCCGCCGAGTAAGACGCATACCCGGTTCAACAATTCCTTCTTGGAAATGAGAAAGCGGTCTTCTTCGGGCAATTGCATGGTGTAGCCTAATGCGTGATGTCCGCGTGGGATGATGGAGACCTTATGAACAGGATCGCAATTAGGTAACAACTTGGCCACCAAGGCATGCCCTGATTCGTGCAGGGCTATGATTCTTTTTTCCTTTGGGCTTATTACTCTGCTTTTGCGTTCAGGACCTGCTATGACCCTGTCAATGGCCTCCTCGAACTCTTCCATCGTTATGAGCTTTTTGTTGCGCCTTGCAGCCAGCAATGCTGCCTCGTTGACGAGGTTGGCTAGGTCGGCACCTACGAATCCAGGAGTTCTTTTGGCGATTATCTCGAGATCAACATTTGGATCCACTTTTTTATCGCGCACATGAACCTTGAGTATAGCTAGCCTACCCTTGGAATCTGGCCGATCGACCACAACTTGACGATCGAATCGTCCTGGTCGCAAGAGAGCGGGATCCAGGATGTCCGGTCTGTTAGTGGCAGCTAATACTATTATTCCCGTATAGGCATCAAATCCATCCAACTCAACGAGCAATTGGTTTAGGGTTTGTTCTCTTTCATCGTGTCCCCCTCCAAGTCCTGCTCCTCTGTGCCTGCCCACGGCGTCTATCTCGTCAATGAATATGATGCAGGGTTGATATTTTCTTGCTTGCTCAAATAGGTCTCGCACCCTGGCGGCACCAACACCGACGAACATTTCAACGAAATCTGAACCACTTATACTAAAGAAGGGCACATCTGCCTCACCGGCTACCGCGCGTGCAAGCAAAGTCTTGCCCGTTCCTGGATGTCCTAACAAAAGCACGCCCTTAGGTACCCTTGCACCTAAAGCTGTAAACTTCCTGGGATCGCGCAAGAATTCAATTACCTCTTGTAATTCCTCTTTTGCTTCGTCGCAACCGGCAACATCGTCAAAGGTGACCTTTGGACGATTATCTAAAAACATCTTTGCCTTGCTCTTGGCAAAAGACATGACCTTGCTTCCGCCGCCCTGCATGTGATAAAGGATAAAGATCCATGCTCCTATGAGAAGGAGAGTTGGAAATAGGGAAGAAACCATGCCTGACCACCAAGGCGTCACTTGAGGCGGCTTTACCTCCACATTGACACCCTTTTTCGCTATCTCTTTTGCCAAATCACCAATGCCTACTGCGTAGGTGTTGAAATGACGACCGTCTTTCAGCCTTCCTGTGATGTTAGAACCATCTACAGTGACCTCCGCGACGTTACCCTTGTCTACCTGGTTTAAGAACTCTGAATAAGATAGAGGGGTCACATCGCGGGACGGTTGCATGGGAGCCATGAACATGTTGACTAGGCTCACGACGAGCACTATTAGGATCAAATATAACCCCAAATTTTTCATCATTTTACCCAAGTTATTCCCACCTCTTTTGCCACTTGGCACATTTTTTACCCTACACTGAAGGCCTTACAACGTGTATGGAGGGCAAATTGCGCCACAATCCTGCATAATCGAGCCCATATCCAACTACGAACTCGTCAGGTATTGTAAATCCACAATAGTCTATCATAACTTCTGTTTGGTGCCTCTCCGGCTTGTCGAGAAGAACGCAGATTTTAAGTCCCCTAGGCTGTCTTTCCATCATTAATCTCGATAGATAAGAAAGTGTTAGTCCCGTATCCATGATATCTTCAACTATTAAGACCTCGCATCCCTTGATGTCAGCATCAATGTCCTTGACGATTCTAACGATGCCGCTTGTCCTTGTAGAGGCACCATACGATGATACCGCTAAAAAGTCAATCTTTACTTTTACGGAGCTATTGATGTTGCGCACTAGATCTGATAAGAAAATAACAGCCCCCTTTAGGACGCCAATCGCAATTAACTCCTTGCCAGAGTAATCTTGAGATATTTGTTGTCCTAATTCCCTTACTCTTTTTTTGATCGTCTCTTCGCTCAACAGGACTTCGCTCAGTTCGTACGACACGAAAATTACATCCTTTCGCTTCTCTTATATTGTGCTTTTATTTGAATCGCGTCCAATGAACGACTTCCAGCTCTACGCTCTCCACCTTTACCGTGTAACGGTACCCACCACATTTTACAACTTAAAATGAATATTGGCCATCCTTGTTTAGACCACCAAGGCATGAAATCGAATGTTTGTCCTAGAATTTTGCGGGCGTTTTTAGCAGAAATTATTCTTAAAAAAACATCATCTTTATCATCGAATAAAAGACGACATTGGTGCGAGCCGAACTTAGGTGTCTGAAAGCGTCTATTCAAGCGTTTCCAGGATATATTCCAGCCATTCCAAAAAAGACTCCCTGAAGGTTGCGATCCAAGGTCAATTGATGTGTTTATGGATTTGACGTTCATGTCCCAATTTACCCAAGCGATGAAATCTTTATCGGCGCATACTTCAATCTTATCTTCCCACTGAAATCGCCAATTTAAACTTTCCCTCACAAGTTTTACCAGTAATTCTGTTCGGTTGCTGGAAAGAGTAGTTAAAGAAAGATCGCGTTGCTGTTTTCTGATACACTCGGCTAATTGTTGCGATGGAAGCTCCAAAGTTTCTAACACTTTCCTATCCCAGGTGATTATTGTGTAAGGAAGCGGTTTGCGTCTTAATAAATTGTTTATTTTTTCAGCCTGTGCTTCTAGCTGGCTTACGATTCCTACGGCTTGTCTTGAAAGCGTGGCGATGTGCTCTTTGACCCTTGGGTTATACTCCTTCTCCAGCAGTGGAATTAAGTGTAAGCGTATTTTATTCCTGGCGTAATCGACTTCAAGGTTAGTGGAGTCTACTCTCCAGCTCATTTTGAGGCCATTCAGAAGCTTAATTATCTCAGATCTGTCAAATTCAATCAAAGGCCTTATTATGTATCCCCTTTTTTCGGGGATGCCCTGAATTCCTCTAATTCCTGTGCCTCTTATAATGTTAAAAAGGGCCGTTTCAACCAGATCGTCTTTATGGTGACCTACAGCTACATAGGAGGCTTTGTTTTCTTTTCTGACTTTTTCTAGAAAGGCATAGCGTAACCTACGAGCTGCCTCCTCGACACTTTCGCCTTTTTGGCGTAGCTTGGGCACAGGAGCTCTTTCCATGAAAAAAGGACATTCCATTTTAGATGCCAGATCACGTACGAAAAGTGCGTCATTCAAAGATTCCTTCCCTCTTATGCCATGTTCAAAGTGTGCCACAATCACTTTGCCACGCCATAGATTAACAAGCAGCCAAAGAAGCGCGATGGAGTCAGGTCCACCGGAAATACCTGCTACAATTGGGTTGGTCTCATTCCACCAGTCTTGACGAATGCCGGTGTCTCTAAACCTGGGATAGTATTCCTTCATAACCCATTTGGGGATGCTTTTTGAGGTATCCACCTAGAAAATCACCTGTACAAAATAATAAAGATAGGCGGGGATCCCCCCGCCTTCTTAACGCTTCTATTGGTATCAACAAATTGGTGGCGGTGAGTGGATTTGAACCACTGACCCTGCGGGTATGAACCGCATGCTCTCACCATCTGAGCTACACCGCCATAATAATTGGTTGCGGGGGCAGGATTTGAACCTGCGACCTTCGGGTTATGAGCCCGACGAGCTACCGACCTGCTCCACCCCGCGATATAAATTATGCAAAGAACATATGCACCACATGGTGCCGGGCGCGGGACTTGAACCCGCACGGACCTTGCGTCCCCGGGATTTTAAGTCCCGTGCGTCTACCATTCCGCCAGCCCGGCTGGCACAACCATTATATGAAGATGTAGATTTCTAGTCAAGTGGGGGTTGAGATCAGCTTTTATTTTTTTTCGCCATTGCAATGAGCGAGTTTAGCTCCTTAATTAAAGGTTGCACATCGCTCCGCGTAGCCCTCTTCTGCAAGATCTCCTCAGGCGTCAAGTTTTTGCCCCAGTAGGCAATATTAGCGTTTTCATCGATATCTACAGTGCCGCCACCCAGAGAGACACCTGCAAACGCACCTTTTGCTAAGGAATAGCTATATATGGAGTTTGTCGCTGCTCCCGCTCTGCGTCCGACAGGACCTGCTGCAACTGAAACGTCAGCCCCCAAGTTTACATGTTCTTTTTTCAGCGCATTCAATCCAGCCTCGTCCATTATAACCAATATCATGTCGGTAGATTGTACGCCTATTTGAAGCCCCAAGGATACTCCGCCTATATTCAGAAAAGACGGGCCGTACCATCGGGTTGTATTGGGCTCCCTTCGAAGCAGCAACCCTTCTCCGAATTCAGCCCCAAATACAAACCCTGCTTTTGTGACGTTAGGGAATATTGCAACGCCCACACAATCGCTTAGCAGGTCTATCAAACCTTCAACATCACTTTGCTTGCTCATTTCTTGTAAAAGCTGAGTTGATAGGGTTATTCTTTGTTGTGGTGTTTTTGCCCAAGCTTCTGAGAAGGAAAGGCATACTAAAACTATAGTTAAAAACACCACTGGAATTATAGTGAACTTTATTTTTCTCGTTGTCGTCATGGAATAACTCCTCCTAAAATTTCTAAAGTTATTTTCCAAAATCATTATACAATGCATTGTCAGCTTTGTCTTCGTGAACATTACTAACTTGATTTATTATTTCAGAACATCTATTGCATTAAAAATCAGAAATTAGCAAAAACAGATACTAGACAACCATAGTTGTATTTGCTAAACAAAATAGTGATACGTTCTGTTGACATTATATGAACCAGATTACATATTACCCTCATAAATGATGATCACAAAATGTGAGCAACGCACTTGACGAAAAACATGTGATTATGATAAACTGGATTTTGGTTGCATCATGAATTCATTTGAATAATTCGTTAGGAGGATTGCACAATGTTGCGTGATCATATACTCACATTAGATAGAGAATTAGGACTCGACAAAAACGAAAATCCCTTCGAACTTCCCTCTTCCCCTAGGGAAGAGATGAGGAAGTTAATTTCTAGTATTGATCTAAATCGCTATCCGGATCCCTTAGCTTTAAAGCTTAGGAACAAATTGAGCGCGAGATTAAACTATCCGCAAGAATGCATTGTCGTTGGCAATGGCGGCGATGAAATACTTTCTATGTTGTTTACGGCTTACGTAAAACCAGGCGACAGGGTGCTTACAACGTATCCCTGTTTTTCCGAATATAACCGACTGTGCAGGATATTTGGGGCTGAACAACACGTCTTACATCTAGGTTTTCATGAAAATGAGATCACGCTGGATGTTGAGCAGCTTTTAGATGCTGTAGCGAGGATTTCGCCCAAACTGATTTTACTGGACAACCCGCACAATCCTACTGGAATGTTCTTGGATCCAGCTGTATTACTAGAAACTGCAAAGTTATCCCCTTGCCCCTTTGTCATTGATGAAGCTTATGTTGAATTCGCCACAAAGTCGTCTTTGGATGTTTTAGATAAAAACATTCCCTCAAGTTTGTGCATTTTGAGGACTCTCTCTAAGGCGTGGGGGCTTGCGGGTTTGAGGGTTGGATATGCTTTATGTTCTGAGGATATCGCTATGAAGCTTCTTGACGTAAAAAGTCCTTTCAACGTCAATGTTGTATCGCAAGAAATTGCTTGTATAATGCTGGAATATGACGAGTGGATGAAGAGTAGAGTTTACAGCATTAGGTTTTTACGTGATAAATTCATAGAAGAAATAAACGAGCTAGAATCTTTTCATGCCTACCCAAGTCAGGGTAATTTTGTCCTGGTACGCACGGATATTGACAGGGAATGCATGAGCACGATTTTGAAGGAGAAGGGTATAAGATTAAATATGCTCGAGTTGGATATAGATGGTTTTACCTGGATGCGTATTTCCATTGGAAAAGAAGACGAATTGAATTATGTTATACAAGTTTTTCGTTCCATTGTGCGACAACCAAATGTTGAATTTGTTATAGCTTAAGATATTTTACCCCCTTGACAAATGCACATTTAAAGCTGTAATATTGAAGCTGGCGATTAAAAGTCGTACAATAAAGCGCGAATTATCAAGATGTGCATTAAAAGGGGGGATAAAAAATGACAGAGAAGTGGAAGGATCGTTTGACCGACCAGCTTTGCAAAGCTTTCTTGGTCTTGGAAAACATTGATGAAGTTTACAACTTTCTTGAAGACGTCGCAACTATCGGTGAAATAAGGGCACTAGCTCAAAGGCTTGAAGTCGCTCGCTTACTCGAAGAGGGGTATACTTATCCCCAGATAGCACAGCAAACGGGTGCAAGCACGGCAACCATAAGCCGGGTGAAGAAATTTCTTGAGTACGGTGCTGATGGATACAAATTGGTACTAGAGAGGCTCAAGACCTTCGAAGGCGAAACCAGGCCGGAGTAACTTTTTAAGTGTCAAAGGCATTGGCGATATGATAGAAAAGGACGACATTAGTCAAAAGGCTGTCGTCCTTTTCTTGTTTCAAGAAAGGTAAAAGAATTACATTCTTAGCAACTTCATAATAAAGTTTTCGCGAACCTCCATGGCGCCCGTTGGGCACATTTCATGACAGCAAAGGCATTTAACACAGATTCGTCTGTCGATTTCAGGCAAGGGGTTCATCTTAATGGCGCTCTTGGGGCAAACCTTAACGCAAACGCCACACCTAATGCAGTTAACTTCTTGAAGATGAGGGCTCAAGGCTACCCATCTATGTGCCCAACCCCTCAACCACGTTGGAAGCATTCTCGATGAAGAAGCTCTTTTAGCGAATCCCTTTATTTCCAAATTATCCGGATCTATGCCAATTATGGTTATATCGCTCATTGAAGAAGGTCCTATTCCCCTTTTAGCGGCTAAGTTTATCAAGGGAATGTCTAAGGGATCTTTATATCCCATTGCTTTTGCTGCTACAAAATCAACTGCCAAAGCGTTTTCGGACGCCATTAAAAGGCCTGCAAACCTTGGTTTGCCGTGAGTTGGACCGTTTCCTTCCATTGCGTAAATGCCATCTAAGATATTTATCTTCGGAGGATTTATTGAGTATAGGTCTATTATTGCATTGCATAACCTATTGATCGATGTGGACAAATGAGCCTTTTTCCGCGTGTTTGTATCGGCAATGCCAAAACAGTTTTTTATGCAAGCAGTAATTTCCGTTTCAACGTGCGTCTTTAATTTGGCCATATTTACTACGTATGGTGCTTCATAGTAACGTTTTGATACGGTGAGATCTTTTAAGATGATATTAGAAGGTCGTTTGAGTGTTACGAAGCCAGCGTCCGATAAAATTGTAGCGACAGCGTTGCCATCGTCTTTTACAGCATCGAACATACCGGTTATCTTTAAAAGCTCCTCTTTTTTGTCTGTATGAAGATGTCCTGGAGAGTCTGCAACGGTTATTTTTCCCGAAAAGCCACTATTTCTAGCAAGTTTAATTAAAGCACTCACAACAGAAGGATGAGTTGTGACGGCTTTATCAGGCGGCTTCGGGGCGAGAAGGTTTGTCTTGAAAAGGAGCTCGTCGGGCATATTGGCCTTAGGCCACCCCCCGATCTTCCCTAAAGCGTCGGCCAAAGCATTGTAAACCTCGTCTGCTTCATAGGAAGAACAACGACTTACCGATACCAGAAACTTATCTGTCATTCACTTTCCCCCCCGATGCAAAAAGACATAAATTGTGCTCATTTAAGGGGCATACTTCACATTTAGGTTTCCTGGCCATGCATATGTTTCTGCCGTGAGAAATGAGGTCTAGATGGGCGGACCAGTATAAATTTTCGGGAACAGTTAATTCCATGATCTCTTGAATTTCACGAGGGCTTGTTTGAGGATGGACCCATCCAATCCTTTTGCATATACGACTTACATGGGTATCGACTGGGAAGGCAGGTATTCCTAGATCAAACAGTAAAACGCATGCAAGGGTTTTAGGGCCGACGCCAGGAAGAGAGCTTAGAAATTCAATTATATCTTCTTTTTTCATCTTTCGTAGTTGCTTGAGGCTGCAGTTGCCAAATCGATTTGCTATGATCTTGAGTGTTTCTTTAATTCTAGAAGCTTTAATATTGGACAAGCCAGCAGGCCTAATAGCAGTCGCTATTTCGTCATGAGTGGCTTTTAGTACATCGCTCCACTGCGAAAAACGTGATTTTAAAAGCTTGTAAGCTTGATCTCTATTTTTGTCGTTTGTATTTTGTGACAATATTGTCAAGATTAACCCATCCAGTGGTTCTTCTCGTATTTTCTTGGCGGGTCGCAGGTGACCCCACAAACCCGCCAAAATCTCTATGACGCTCAGCGCCCATTGTCGATCTGTGAGCTCGAAGTTGTTGGAACTTGGCGAAGGGTACTTTTTCGCCAGGGTTGTCATATCATCGTTTCCTCCCGAGCGACTTCTGACTTTGTTTTATTCTTTTTCATCGTTCTCTTCATTATTCTCTTCTTTCTCTTCTTTTCGAAGTTTCCTTTTAAGTTTCGCTGCCTCTTCCATAAGAGATCTAAGTTTTTCCTTGACCTTGCCATGAACAGAATCTTTGGGATATTCACCTGATTCATCGGGTAGGCCTGCTGGAACGCCCGTCAAAATTTCTAGACCCTGATCGACGGTCTCTATTGCCCATATGTTGAATTCACCATTTTCTACGGCCTCTATAACCTCATGATCTAGCATTAAGTGAATTAAATTCTGTTTAGGGATCACAACACCCTGTTTACCAGTCAAGCCGCGTAGTTTGCAGTACCTGAAAAATCCCTCGATCTTTTCGTTTACCCCTCCAATGGGTTGGATGTTTCCAAATTGATCTACCGAACCGGTGACCGCGATGCCCTGTTTGAGCGGGTAACCAGAAAGAGACGATAGCAAACAGTATAACTCCGTCGACGAAGCACTATCGCCTTCTATTTCCTCATAAGTTTGTTCGAAGGCAATCCTTGCTGATAAGGTTAAAGGCATGTCCTGGGCGTATTTTTTGCCTAGGTAGCTTGAAAGTATCAGTAAACCTTTGTTATGAATGGGCCCTGTAAGTTTGACCTCTCTTTCAATGTTAACGACCCCTTCTTGTCCCATATAGACGTTGGATGTAATTCTTACAGGATGACCAAAAGTATGATCCCTCATGCCTATAACGGTAAGTCCATTTATCTGTCCAACCTTTTCGCCATCGGCTTCAATGCGAAGGATCCCATCCTCAAAGGCCTTGAACATACGATCTTCGATTAGACTAACTCGATAGCGCATCTCGCTAACTGCCTTTCGAACGTGTGCGGCTTCTACTATATCTTTGTCCTCCTCTTTGGCCCAAGCTGTTGCCTCAACCAATACCTCCGTTATTTTATTCATTTGCGTTGTCATTCGGTGTTGGTGATCTGCCAATCGAGAGGCGAATTCTATTACTTCACCCACCGCCTCCCTGTCAAAGGGAAGCAAATTTTCCTGTTGCGTGTATTCTGCTACAAAGGTAGCCATATCATATTCAGTGGCCTCGTTTCGTGGCATATCGACGTCAAAGTCCGCCTTTATTTTAAAAAGTTCGGAAAATTCCTTATCATACAAGCTCAGTAAGTAATAAATTAACCGAGTACCCACGATCACAACTTTGATGTTTAACGGAATTGGCTCGGGTCTCAAGGAGGAAACGGGTATAAATCCGAGTTGTTCTCCCAAATTTTCTATGGTCAACTGGTCATCCTTAAGGGTGCGCTTTAGTGCATCATAAGAGAGGTACTGCCTTAGTAATTCCTCTGCTTCAAGGATTAAGTATCCGCCATTTGCTCTGTGAATCGCACCAGCAACTATTTTCCTGAAGTCTGTATAAAGATAGCCTTGTCTGCTTTCATATTCCACCTTGCCCATTAGATTGTAGTAAGTGGGGTTAGATTCCCTAACCACCGGCGCGCCTTCGTCGGGGTCATTACTGACAAAGACATTTACCATATATTTTCCAAAATCCACTTCTATGCTTTCATCCCTCGCGGCAGCAACGAATATGTTGAAGTTTTTGATCACGTCTTCCTCCATGGAATCGAGCCATTTCGACAGCTTTTCCGACTTTGTGTACTTTTCCTTGACCTCATATAAAAGGGGACTTATGGCGTTACGGGAGATGTTTCTTTCTAGCTCTCTAATCCTATCCTTTAGTCCCTTCTCGAGATCTCTTATCCTTCTTAAGGTATCCAAGGTGTATTGGGATATCTTTTCTGATATCTCTTGTAACCTTTTTTGTTCTTCATCTGAAAGGGCCTCAAACTCTTCTTGCTGCATTTCTCTGTGCACTACCTTGCCTTCTTGCTCAATCTTGACTAGCGGTATGTTTACGAAGCCTTGTGGGGTGCGCTTTATGATGAACCCGTTCTGTTGAGCTATATTTCTTAAACGTTCCATTAATTCGTTAACTTGCTCTTGAAATTCCTTGACAAGTTGAGCCTTTGCATCCTCGTACTGACTGTCCTCAAAAGCCTTACTTAAGGTCGATTTAAGCTCCTCGATAACTTCCGTTATCGATTGGGCAAACCTTTTACCTTCTCCCGCGGGCATGCTTACTGCCATTGGCGAGCTGGGATTATCGAAATTGTGCATATAAAGCCAATCATCTGGAGCAGGCAGTTTTTTTGCCCTCGCTCCAATTTGCCTCATGGCATAGGTCATGCGGCCGCTTCCGGGATTGCCCACCACAAATATGTTATACCCTTTCTTGTTGAGCGACAATCCAAAGGAAACCGCCTTTGCCGCCCTTTCTTGACCTATTAGTCTATTATCGCTAACGAGATCTGCTGTGGTGGTAAAGTCAAACTTTTCAATAGATGATTTAAAGCGGAGCAACTCCTTAGGCACTCTTTTTTCCTCTATCAATGATGACATGTATTCTTAACCTCCTTTAAGCTTCAAGTTCCTTTAACTGCTGGAATTGGTGGAATCAGCTATAATGCCCCCGCCCATGACGACTTCTCTATCGTAGATTACCAGCGATTGACCGGGTGCGACACCCCAAAGGGGGGATTCAAGTGCTTCCACTGTAAATTCGTGCTTGTCAAGGTGGGACAATACAACAGGTTTGGGTGTCGTTTTATACCTGTGTTGTGCTGTATATGCTTCCCCGATTTCTGGGTCTTTCAAGCCAATGAGGGCAAAGGCATTTTATGGTTCGCCTGTATAGATCTGTCTTTCCTACCAACTATTAAAGTGTTATCATGCTCTTTAACGCTTAATACATACCACGGCCCGTTAGATAATCCCAATCCTTCCCTTTGTCCAACCGTATAAAAGACTGCTCCTTCATGGTATCCGAGCAAATCGCCTTGCGAGGATATTATGGGACCTTTTTTTGCCCTTATCTTGGCAGAGATAAAATTCCTTAAAGTTTTTCGCTCGCTTAAAAAACATAGGTCTACACTTTCTCGGACATCGCTGAACATGTCTCCAAAGATCCCTTTAGCCTTATCTTTTACTTCGGCCTTTGTCCACACTCCCAAAGGGAAAATTATTTTGCCCAACCATTCCTTCTTGAGACGGTAAAGCATATAGCTTTGTTCCTTTTTTGAATCTTTGCCACGAGCCAGATGATAATTCGAATTGTTTTCAATAATTTTAGCATAATGTCCCGTTGCGACGAAATCAGCGCCCAATTTTTTAAGCATCTCAAACAAGGTTTTAAATTTAATACTTGGATTGCAAAGTATGCAAGGATTTGGTGTGTTTCCCCTAGAGTAAGAGTCGATGAAGGGTTTTATGACCTCGTTTTTAAATTTTTCCTTTGCGTCGACGAAATAGCACGGGATATTTAAAAAATGGCAAACATCTTTCGCTCTTTCAGCATCTTCTTCATGGTTATCTGACATCAGCAGATGACAACCAATTACATCATACCCACGTTGCAACAATAACGCTAAGGCGAATGAGCTATCGATTCCACCACTTATGGCTGCTATCACTTTCACCTTGGGGATCACACACCTTTTGTTAATTTGTGTAATTGTAGAATTATCGTCGGGATCAGGGCACTTGTCAATATAATGCTCCATTCACTTAAGGATAGGGGCACTATCCTTAAGACATTTTGAAATATTGGAACATAGGTTATCGTTACTTGGAGTAAGATTGAGGCTAGCACGCCACAAAGCAGATAAGCGTTACTCCACAAGCTGGAGGGATGTCTTAAAATGCTAGCTTCTCTAACGTTGAAGACAAAAAACAACTGGGCCAAAACCAGGCTGTGAAAGCCTATTTCTGTCGCCTTAAGCGAGGAAAATCCGAGAAATTTCAGTGTGTAAAGGGTTGCGCCCAAAACTCCCAAAAACATGACGATGCCAAAAATGCCTATTTTCAACTGGTGTGCCTTCGTCAAGATATCTTCGTCCTTTCTCTTGGGCGGCCTTTTCATTGTATCTGCCTCTGGCGGGTCTAAAGATAGTGCTAAGGCTGGGATCACGTCGGTTACGAGATTTATCCACAAAATCTGGAGAGGCAGTAAGATGGCAGGAAGTTGAAGTAGGATTCCGCCGGATACGATTAAAACTTCGCTCAAATTACAGCAAAGCAAGTACACGACAGCCTTCCTGATATTGTCAAATATCCTGCGACCCTCGGCGATAGCGTTCACTATAGTTGCAAATCTATCATCTTCAAGTATGATGTCGGCAGCCTCTTTACTGACCTCGGTGCCCTGTATGCCCATGGCTATTCCTACGTCGGCTTGCTTTAAGGCAACAGCATCGTTTACACCATCGCCTGTCATAGCTACTACCTCGCCTGCCTTCTGAAGGCCTTTTACTATCTTGTATTTGTGTTCGGGAAGTACCCTGGCAATTACCGCCACTTCTCTCGCGCGTTGCGCAATATCTTCCTCGCTCATCGCGGAGATTTGTTGGCCATCTAAAGCTCTAGAGTCACTATCATCCAATATGCCGACTTCCTTGGCGATGGCTATTGCTGTGGTAACATGATCTCCCGTGACCATTATCACGTGGATCCCTGCTTCACGGCAATTAGCGACGGCTTCCCTTGCTTCCTCTCGAGGAGGGTCCATTATTCCCACCACTCCCAAGAAGGCCAACTCCTCTAAAGATTTGCCAATGGCGAAGGCAAGGGTTCTCATGCCCATGCTTGCCAATTTTTCTACTGACTCTTTCCACTTATCGCAAGCGGCAGGAGAAAAAGGTTGCAAACTACCATCTTCGTAGACGAACTTGCAATCCTGTAACAAGCGTTCCGGTGCACCTTTAACGGCCACAAAATCGTCATGGTATGTAACCATGCGCATGACGGAGGAATCGAAGGGATCTTCTTTTAATCTGGGAAATTTTTTTCTGATCTCTGTGACGTCAAAGCCGTTCTCGGATGCCCATTTGAGTAAGGCAATTTCCATGGGATCGCCTACCTGATTTTCGTTATTTAATGTAGCGTTATTACATAAAAGGGCAACCTTAAAAATCAAATCCCTTGCTCGGTCATTTGTAACGAGGTGTTCCCGAACTGTCATCTTGTTTACCGTTATAGTTCCTGTCTTGTCCGTGCATATTACAGAAGTGCTTCCCAAGGTCTCCACGGAGGCTAAGTTTCGAACTAATGCGTTGAGTTTTGCCATTCTATGGACTCCCAGAGCAAGAGTCATCGTTGCTACAAAGGGAAGTCCCTCGGGTATTGCCGCTACAGCCAAGGCGATGCCTGTTTGAAGCATGGGTAAAAGTTTGTTGCCCTCAAATACACCCAGGGCGACCGTGACTGCTACAATAGCGAGCACTAACTTGATGAGCAATCGGCTGAATTTGGCAAGGCGTGCTTCTAGGGGGATCTCTCTTTTTCGACCCTTTGAAGCATCTCGCTTATGCGTCCAAGCTCGGTATTAAGGCCGGTAGCACAAATTATGGCCTTAGCACTTCCTCGCACGACTGCAGTTCCTGCGTAAAGACAATTAGTTCTGTCGGGAAGCGGAGTGTCTTCTGACAAGGTGTTCACTGATTTGTCTACGGGGACCGATTCTCCAGTGAGGGCCGATTCATCTACAGCCACTGAGTAGCCCTCGATCAACCTGCCGTCAGCAGGAACTACGTCGCCAGCCTCGAGCAAAACTATGTCTCCCGGGACCAGGTCTTGTGAAGGCAATAATGAGACCTCTCCATCTCGCAATACCTTAACTTGATGTACTACCATCGATTTTAATGCCTGTAACGCCTTTTCAGCACGGTATTCCGTGAAGAAACCAATGGCGGCGTTAATCAATATTACAACTATTATCGCTCCTGCATCCAGCCTTTCGCCCATTATGATGCTGATGAATGCGGCGATGGCTAAAACGTAGACCATAGGACTCTTAAATTGTCTTAAAAAAAACTTCCACCATGGAGTTTTTTCTTCTTCTGCCAGTTCGTTTGGCCCAAAGATTCGCAAGCGCCTTAGGGCTTCGTCACTCGATAGTCCACACTCTCTCGATGAATGAAGCAGGGAAAGCAACTCTTCCTCGGGTATATCATGGAATTTCTTTAGCTGAACTACGTCTTCCAACGGCGGTCCTCCCTTTGATTGTCCCTAATATTCTACACCTTTGCGTGCTGTGACGTTTTTTTGATATGGGTGTTTAATCTCAACCATTTCCGTTACCAGATCAGCAATTTCTATGATTTCCTCGGGAGCATTTCGTCCGGTTAAAACGAGCTCGATGGTTGGGAGTTTTATGCTGATCAAGTTTAGCACATCGGATATTTTGAGCAAACCGAAGTCAACGGCAACATTAATCTCGTCCAGAACTACCAAGTCGTGTTTCGGATTAGTGAGGCATTTTTCAGCGATTTCAAGCCCCCGTTGGGCTTCTTTCAAGTCCCTATCGGAATGTTCGCCTTTTCTAAAACATTTGTCTCCCCCTGTCCTAAACAGTTCAACGTTGGGAAGATAGCTAAGGCCCTTTATTTCGCCATAAAAGGGCCATCCCTTCATGAATTGAACCATAGCAGCCTTTCCATCATGACCGACGCACCGCACGATCAAGCCCATAGCTGCGGTGGTCTTTCCTTTGCCATTTCCAGTGTATACGTGGACTAATCCTCTTTCAAACAAAGACACAATAGGTCACTCCCATTGAAACAAACTTTTTATGGTATTACAATGCCTGTTGCAGGGAGGTATGTCAATAGTGAATCGAAAAGTTTTCCTCGTTAAAGGTGTCGTTCAAGGTGTAGGCTTTAGACCCTTCTGTTCTAGAATGGCGAAGGAACTCGAGCTTGGTGGGTCGGTACAAAACAATTCATCAGGTGTCATGATAGAGCTTTGCGGTACAGATGAAAACATAAAAGCATTCATGGAAAGGCTCATCGAGGAGGCCCCTCCTCTGGCAATGATTCAGGCAATAGAAGTTGTTTGTGAGGATGATGTTCCGGATGGCTTTAGGGATTTCACGATAAAAGAAAGCGAAAAGCAGGAGACACAACAAGTATTGATACCGCCTGATATAGCGACTTGCGATGATTGTTTGATGGAGATGAGGGATCCGAAAAACAAAAGATATCGTTACCCCTTCATTAACTGCACGAATTGTGGGCCAAGGTATACAATTATCAAAGGGCTACCCTACGATAGGACGAAAACTACCATGGCTTGTTTTCCCATGTGTGAGGATTGTAGCAGGGAATATCACGATGTGAACGATAGGCGCTATCATGCTCAGCCAAATGCATGTTCAAGGTGTGGCCCCACCTTATGGATTTGCAACGTGGAAGGAAAGAAGCTGGCAATAAATGACGAAGCCATCGAATTGACCAAAAGATACCTTAAAATGGGCAAGATATTGGCCATAAAAGGTATAGGTGGTTACCATCTAGCCTGCGATCCAAATAATGATGAAGCTGTAAGGACACTTCGAGTTCGAAAAAGAAGGCTTGATAAGCCCTTTGCACTTATGGCAAAGAGTGTGGATGCGGCCAAAAAAGTGGTATTTATTAATGAAAGGGCTGAAAAGCTGTTACTATCGCCAAGAAGGCCCATAGTTGTGTGTCCTAAAAGAAGCGGCGATCCCTTGTCAGTTTACGTGGCTCCCAATATTGACACCTATGGAGTGATGTTGCCTTACACGCCGGTACATCATTTACTTTTAGAAGATCAAGATCTTCTCATCATGACAAGTGCGAACCTTTCCGATGAACCTTTGGTTGCCGGTAATAGGGAAGCCTTGAGGGAGCTCGGCTCGATAGCCGACTATTTTCTCATGCACGACCGTGATATCTACGTTAAGATAGACGATTCAGTTATTGCCTTGGCCGGAAGGACACCGATTTTGACCAGGAGAGCCAGGGGATATGTGCCTCAACCTTACATTTCCAAGGACTTGTTGCCGCCAATTTTCGGTGCTGGAGGAGAGATGAAATCAACTTTCTCGGTTGCACATGACCATTACATCTTTACTAGCCAGTATCTAGGCGATTTAAAGGAGCTTTCAAGCATTTCGCTATATGAGCATGTCATGGACTTGTTTTTGTTGCTTTATGAGATCTCGCCCTCTTACTTGGTTTATGACAAACATCCACTATATTTGTCGACGAGGATAGCCAAAAATAAGCTGCCACACATAAAAGACAGCCTTGCCGTACAACACCACCACGCGCATTTAGCGGCTTGTCTCTGGGATAACCATTTTACAGGGGAGGCCATTGGCTTGATACTTGATGGCACCGGGTACGGCGATGATGGCAATATCTGGGGAGGCGAGTTTTTGGTTGGCAGTGCAAAAAATTTTGTCAGAGTTGGCCATTTTTTGAACGCACCACTACCGGGGGGCGATAAGGCGGTCTTGGAACCTTGGCGATTTGCTCTTTCCCTTTTGCTTGAAACCTTTGGGAAAGAGAAAGCTTTAGAACTGGCTCGCATGCTTTGGCCCAAAAGAGAAAGGATATTAGAGCCCCTTCTTCGAAATATGGGTATATATATTAAAACCTCATCAGCAGGAAGGTTGTTTGATGCTGCTGCTTCGGTATTAGGGCTTAGAGATGTAGTATCTTACGATGCCCAAGCAGCTATAGAGCTGGAAGCCATGGCAAAGGGCAAAGAATGTGCGCCCTTTGATATAAAAGACGAAGGTAGCGATTTGCTCCTCGATTGGCGGCCTGCCATTGAATGGCTCGTGGAAGGTTTAAAGCATAAAGGGAAAGAACAACTAGCTGCTGGTTTTCACGATGGCCTTTCTAGGGCTCTAGTCGAAGTGAGCAAGAGGATAGCTTCTCAAACAGGCATAAGACATGTAGCATTGTCTGGCGGGGTGTGGCAAAACAAAAGACTTTTAAGCGTAACCTCTGCCCTTTTAAAGAAAGAGGGCTTGGAACCTTTAGTGCACAAAAACACCTCTCCTAATGATGAATGCATATCTTTGGGCCAAGTGGCCGTCGGCATTGATCATTGGTCTAATTAGGTTTTTGGCAGAGCTCAAGCAAAAAAATAAATAAAAAATAAAGGGAGGTTAACCTCCCTTTATTTTTGTTTCGTATATCGCTGATTCTACCTACTCTTCCTTAAATGGAATGAAAAGCTATTTTTTTTAAACACGCCTTACATGTGCCGCTTGCGGTCCCTTAGCTCCTTCTACAACTTCAAACTCCACTTTGTCACCTTCCTCAAGGGTTTTAAAGCCCTTCATGTCAATAGCTGAATAATGCACAAAGACGTCTTTCCCATCTTCCGAAGTAATGAAGCCATAACCCTTCGTAGCATTAAACCACTTTACAGTTCCTAACATGCTTTGCTCCTCCCGATTACAGAAATCAATCGCACTCATCGATGCGACTTTGCCACTAACTATAGCAACATTTTATCATTCCGTCAACAAAAGGTTAGCTCGGTAAATACCATTTCTAGCTTTTTGCTAGCTGTGCAAGTTTTAATGAGCTTACTCCATCCAATAATTAGGGGCTTCTTTTGTGACAACTACGTCGTGGGGATGGCTTTCCTTTACCGAGGCCGCGGTAATTCTTATAAAACGGGCATTGTCCTGTAGGGATTTTATGTCATGTGCTCCGACGTAGCCCATCCCTGCCTTTAAACCACCAACCAACTGGTAGATCAGTGATGACAAAGGTCCTTTGTAAGGAACAAGGCCTTCAATGCCTTCGGGGACCAATTTTTCAGCTGGGATACCTTCCTGAAAATATCTGTCCGTACTTTTGCCTTCTTTCATGGCAGCTAGCGAACCCATGCCTCTATAGCTTTTAAAAGATCTGCCCCTGTGAATTACCTCTTCCCCTGGGCTTTCTTCTGTGCCGGCAAATAACGAGCCTATCATCACGACATCGGCTCCCGCGGCTATCGCCTTAGTTATGTCGCCAGAATATCTTATCCCTCCATCTGCTATTATTTTAACGCCCCTTGGTTTTGCGATTTGGGCGGCGTTCATTATTGCAGCAATTTGAGGCACTCCTATGCCGGCTATGATTCGTGTCGTGCATATAGAACCGGGTCCTACCCCGACCTTTACGGCATCAGCTCCCGCTTCTATCAATGCTTCCGTTCCCTTTGCAGTCGCCACATTGCCACCTGCTATCGATAGATCACCGAATCTTTCCCGCAGTTTGCAAATAGTCTCCAGTACTAACTTAGAATGGCCGTGCGCGGTATCGACCACTATGGCATCTACTCCGGCTGCGACAAGAAGATCGGCCCTTGCAATGGCCTCAGGCCCTACGCCTATCGCCGCAGCTACTTGCAGTCTGCCTTTTGAGTCTTTGGATGCATTAGGAAAATCCCTTGCTTTGACGATGTCTTTGATGGTGATCAAACCTTTCAAATGACCTTCGCTATCGACAATGGGTAATTTTTCAACTTTATGTTTCATCAATATGGCTTTCGCATCCTCTAGGGTGGTTCCAACGGGTGAGACTATTAAATTTTCTTTAGTCATGAAATCTTTGATAGGTTGACCATGGTCGGCTTCGGTTATGAAGCGTAAATCTCGATTAGTGATAATTCCCACCAATTTCATATCGGGGTCGACGATTGGAACACCCGAAATGTGATAATGCTCCATTAGGGCAACGGCGTCACCCAGTGTATCGTTTGGGTGTAAATAGAAGGGGTCGACGATTACGCCCGATTCCGATCGTTTTACCTTGTCAACCTCCTCGGCCTGCGCCTCGGGTGTCATGTTACGGTGAACCACGCCGATGCCTCCCTCTCTTGCAATGGCAATAGCCAGACGTCCGTCTGTGACAGTATCCATGGCGGCGCTACATATGGGGATATTAAGCGCTATTTTGGGAGTAAAAAAGCTTTTTACACAAACCCGTGATGGCGTAACCTCGCTATATCTTGGTTCTAGCAGTACATCATCGAAGGTAAACCCTTCGTAAGTGACAAATTTGTTTAGCAATTCCATTGCCTAACCCTCCTAATCTTGCAATCTGAACAAAACTTCATCTTTGCCCAAGACCTCCATTGTAAGAGGTAGTGGAGGGCCTGAATGGGCGCCGGTTATGTAGATGCGCAGTGGGTGAAAAAAGTCTCTTGCCTTTAATCCATGTCTTTTTTGAAAAGCTCGAAGCAACTTTTCTATTTCATCTTTCTTCCACTCTTTTAGCGAATAAAGTTCATTCACCAAATCCCTTAACCACTCTGGTTGCGTCTCAGGTTTTTTTGGTCTCGTAAGAAGCCAGTTTAAGCTTTCGAAAAGCTCTGCAAGGGTGGCCTGATTGGATATAGCTTCAGGTATCAATGAAACTAACGATTCATTTGTACATACAAACTGCAAACCACTATCTTTTGCCATTTCTATTAGTTTTTCCGCAACCCAACGAGGATCTTTTTTCTTAATAGCTTTATTGCCCCACCATCTCAGTCTATCCTCGTCATGTATCGGAGATGATTTAGAAACGCGAGAAAGATCAAATGCTTGGGCCATGGCATCTAGATCGAATAGAAAATCCTCCCCCTCCACTGCCCAACTTAAAGTTGCTAAGTAGGCTCTTACAGCTTCGGGTAAATAGCCTCTTTTTCTTAAGTCGTCTATTCCCTCGGCACCTTCTCTCTTGCTCAGCTTTTTTCCTTCTCTGGAAAGGATCATGGGTATATGCGCAAAGGAAGGAGGATTCCAGGATAGAGCCTGATATATGAGCAGTTGCCTTATCGCGTTAGGGAGATGCTCGTCACCCCTTATCACATGGGTAATTTTCATATGATGGTCATCCACTACTGCTGCATAAAGGTAGGTTGGAATCCCATCGGACCGCATCACAATAAAATCACCGATATCCTTGTATGATAGCGAATAATATTTGTGAACCTCGTCGTAAAACTCTATTCTACCCGTTTTTTGAGGTACTTTAAAACGCCATGAGGGAACCCTTCCCGCCTCTTCAAGTTTTTTTCTATCTTTTTCCGTTAAATTTCTGCATTTACCGGAATACCTTGGCGGCATACCCTTAGCCAATTGAGCTCTCCTTTCCATTGCCAACTCTTCCCCAGTACAGTAGCAGGGGTAAACTTTACCCAGCTCTTTGAGTTTTTCTAAGGTTTCTGAATAGAGGTCCAAGCGTTCGCTTTGCCTGTATGGAGCATAAGGACCTTCTATATCGGGACCTTCATCCCAGCTTAGGCCTAACCATAAAAGATCTCTTTTTATCGAATCCTCGAATTCAGGTGAGGAACGATCTTTATCGGTGTCCTCGATGCGAAGCACGAAGCTGCCTTTCCATCTTTTTGCCCATATCCAGTTGAATAGCGCGGTTCTTGCACCGCCTATGTGTAGGTTTCCTGTGGGCGACGGAGCAAAGCGAGTTCTAACATGCATTTCACGAAAGCTCCTTTCCTTCATTACTACTTCGATGAGTGCAGTATTTCCACCCTCAGCTTAGCCGCCCCTTTGCGGGTAATTCCCAACAAATCTGCGGCTAGCTTAGATACGTCTACAATCCCGTCCTTTTTACATCGATCGTTGACCCTGACAATTACGCTTCTGTTGTTCTGCGGATTGGACAGTCTTACCAAAGAATTTAGGGGAACGTCATTAAATGCTGCCGTTAATTGCCAATCGTAAAAAATTTCTCCGCTAGCGGTGCGTCTGCCGTTCCATTTAGAACCTCCATACCAGGTAACGGTCAAGTAATTTGATCCTTCCACTTTGTTTTTAAAGCCGTAATGGGCTTCATAAAAGTTGGTTAACCAAAGTCCGGCTAGCAATCTCGAAGAGCATTTGTGATATTTTGCTAAATCAGGTGTTATCCTCAAGATTTCTTCCCCGTCCTTTAAAGATATAGCGAAGGTTTCGTTTTCGTATTTGATGATCCTGTAGTAATAATGTTTGCGTTGTTCACTAAACGCCTTTTCTAATTTTCCCAAAGATGAGCGAACCATGTCTGCCTTTTCCTTGGGTGCGGAGGCTATAAGTGTTCCGTTAATGTGTAATTCCACTTTTGGCCCCCTTTCATCGATCCAGGAATATGGGCGAGATGCATGAGTCTTTTTCGATAGAAGGAGGGTTAGTGCAATTATGGCAGCGTATAAGACTGGCTTTCTGTTCACTTTCTCCATGTAATATCACCCCTCATCGTTGCAATGGCATGGCACTTCATACACTGGGCCTTTCCAACCGCTCCTATATACTCTCCTGATTTTACCTTTAGGTTAATCCTTTTGTTCATAGCCCAAGTAAGGCTAGAGAGCGCGTTTTCTAAGTTCATCTTAAAACAATCGATGAGTTTAGAAAGCCTGGGTAATTGTGCTTCTAGCGTGATGTCTAGCCAAATTAAGCTCCAATTTTTCTTTGATAAGAACTGCGATATCTCTTCCAAGAAAATAATGCTTGAGGCATCCTTATACCGCTCATCCGAAGAAGGATAAAGAGTGCCTAAATCAGGTTCCCCGGCAGCTCCAAGCAATGCGTCGGCTACTGCGTGAGAGATCACATCACCGTCTGAATGACCTTCTAATCCCAAGGGAGCATCGGGTATTAGATGTCCCGCCAGGATCAGTTTTCGCCAGGGTCGCAGAGGGTGCACATCGAATCCGTGTCCCACTCTCCATTGGCTCATTCCTCTAGCAATCGTCTCGCAAAACTTGAAATCGCTTTCATAAGTAACTTTAATGTTGCTTGGCTCGCCTTCAACAAAGTTAATGGGATATCCTGCTTTTATCCAGGCTTCTGCCTCGTCAGACATATTGTCGTCCGCGAGTTTCATGACCGCGATCAACTCCTCCCTCGGAAAAGCCTGAGGCGTTTGTGTGGACCATAGGTTTTCTCTTGATACAGGTAAAATTTCACCCTTGTTTGATACCTTCTTTAAGGCGTCCCTAACAGGGATCAAGGGTATGACTCCGGTTAGGGGGGTTATAGACGATATTATACGTTGAACCAAAGAGGAAGAGGCAAAGGGACGAGCCGCATCGTGTACCAATACATAATCGCCACTGGCAGCACTTATACCTGCTAATGAGGATATAGCCCTTGTTTCCCCTCCTTCAACGGCATTAACTTTAAAAGGTACTTTTAGCTCGTTTATAATTTTGACCTCATTTGAAAAGTCAAAGTCTTTTGGAAAAACCACGATCACTTCGTCAATGAGTCCCATATCGTAAAGTTCGCTTGAAAGTTTAAAACTCCAAACCCAAAGGGGCATGCCACCTAAATGACGAAACTGTTTAAAAGGGCTTTCCATTCGCGCTCCCTTTCCCCCAGCCAGCAGGATAAAGGAACATTTCTTGAAGGTCATCAATTTGCCTCACGCTTCACTCTGCCAAATATCAACCTCCCCGCTGAGGTTTGCAGCAGGGAAGTTATCACCACTTCGACCCTTTTCCCAATGTACTTCTCTCCATCTTCGACGACCAACATCGTTCCGTCTGTAAGATATGCCACTCCTTGGTTTGGTTCCTTTCCCTCTTTAATTACATCAACCTCCAAGGTTTCTCCCGGTATCAATACAGGCTTTAGGGCATTGGCAAGATCGTTTACGTTCAAGACGTGTAATCCTTGAATGCTTGCTATTTTATTAAGATTATAATCAGTAGTGATTATTTTTGCCTTTAACCTCTTGGCGAGCTCTATTAAACCTTCATCGACCGTGTCTGCCTTCAACTCTTTTAAAGAGTGTTCCAATATCTCAACCTTTACGTTGGGCAGTTTTTGGAGCTCTTCCACCACTTCCATACCTCTTCGTCCTTTCGCCCTTCTGAGAGGATCGGTTGAGTCAGCAATCGCTTGTAACTCCAGCAGTACGAATCCCGGAATACAAATAAAACCTTCTATAAAGCCAACTTTAGCGATATCTAAAATTCTAGCGTCAATAAGTGCGCTTGTATCGAGCAACTTGAAACTTTCTTGCGTGTCCTCTTCGCGCACTTTTTTACCCTTCAGATGAAATTTATCCCGCAGGGTTTCAAAAGAGGACCACATACCTACTATTTCGTCCTTTCTTTTTAAAAAAAGGATTAGGCCAATATATCCCAAGACAATGTTTAACAGAATTGCTAAGTAAAAACCTAAGTTCGGTATAGCCGACAAAGGCATGGCCAATAAATTTGCCACTATTAAGCCTACAATTAAACCTAAAATAGCGACGAACAAATCTTGCCATGAAAAACTCTGTAGGGATTTTTCAAATATCTGACCGATGCGTGCAATCCCTCTGATAAACAAAGGAGCTATTAGGTAGCCAGCGAGGGCAGGAATCGCAATAATGACCCCCCACATCGCAAGATCCCACATTAAGGCATCCTTTGGCCACCAGGAAGTTCCCGATAAATATTGTGCTAATTGATATCCGGCTATTGCGCCTAATATGCTTAAAAGGGTTCTTATTATTATGTTGACAAGTCGTCCCATGCCATCTTGCATATATGTATACCTCCTGTTTATTGTCTGCTTTTACCTCTTTTTAAGCATGTCCTAGCTTCAAATGCGGCGTGTAAGGTCGTTCTGTCAGCGAAGCTCACACTGCCACCAACGGGAAGGCCGTAAGACAATCTGCTTATTGTTACAGGCAAAGATTCCAGTGCCGAAGAGATCAAATTCATCGTCAACTCTCCTTCTACCTTTGGACTAAACGCCAATATTACCTCCTTTATATCGCTTTGCGACACCCTCTCAATCAGGTGCTCAATAACTTGGGTAGGCACTTCTTTCTCATCTAAGGGAGAATACAATACACCGAGTACGAAATAAAGCCCGTTGTATATACCTGCCTGCTCCAGTGTGATGAGGTCTTCTACGGATTCTACGACACATATGGTAGACCTGTCCCTAAAGGGATCATTGCAAATAGAGCAAGGATCTTCGTCGGTAATGTTGCCGCAAAGACTGCATGGAAAAAGGGAAAAACTACACTTATGTATAGCTTCGACTAAGGCCTCAGAAAAACTTTTTGGTTGTTGCAACAAAAACAAAACCATTCTACGGGCGCTCTTCTCCCCTATGCCAGGAAATTTCTCAAGCAAACGTATTAAATCATCTAAAGACTTCGCTAAAGCCAACTATTCCACCTGCTTTATTGATTTTTTACAATTGCACCTTGTTGCTATATGAGCCCGGGCAAACCAAAGCCAGCTCCTAATTTGCTCAATCTTTCGTTCGCCAAATCCTTGCTTTTTCTTTGGGCTTCATTTATGGCTGCCAATATTAAGTCTTCTAGCATTTCGACGTCATCTGAGTTTACCACCTCCGGATCTATCGAGATAGAGATAAAATCCCCCTGTCCGTTGCATTTTACTTTGACTACTCCTCCTCCACTTTCGCCTTCTACAGTTTCATTGGCGAGCTCCTCTTGAATTTTTAGCATTTGTTCCTGCATCTTCTGAGCCTGTCTCATTAGCTTGTCCATTTTCATCTTCACTACCTCCCAGTAGGTCTTTTTTTCTTTAACCAACTCTTTGTGATAAATTGCTCTTGTCTTTCCCTTTCACTTAGATGGAAAGCAATTTGGCGTCTTTCTTCTTCTAGCTTAGGCAAGATAGATTGTTCCATTGTATTAATCCGAAGAAGCGTTTTTCTTAGCTCTCCTTCCAATGCCTTTGATTTTACATGTAAATTTATATACTCCCAAAGTGATTTCCTTGCCTCCGCCAGATCATGTATTAACATGTCTACATGAAGTGAAAAAAGCATGGGATCGTAGAGTTCTGTTGATGAGGGAAAATCCTCGATGGGAAAGAAAGAAGGATATTTACACCCCATCGCTTGATTAAGCCTTCTCGAAACCCTACTTGGAGGTATACTAACCCCCAAAAGCGATATCGACGCTTCTCCATCGTGTAGTCGTGTCAGTGTATATGATGAATATATCTTTGTACAACTTTGTAAGAATGCATTTTTTACATCTTTAAAACGTTTCCTGTCGTTTTCTATTAGTTGCAAGAGGACGTCTCTCTTTTTTTCCAGGATCTCCTTGCCTTGTTCAACAGAATATATGTTTCGTTTAAGTTCTAGAAGTTGATTTCTAGTCGGTGGTCTGCGAATCATGGTTTAGCTCCTTCTTGGCAATCAATTCATCGATGAGTTGCGATGGCAGACGATGCAATTCTTCCACTGGGAGCGTTGCCAGACAGTCCCAGGCATATTTAAGCGATTCATCGAAGGGACGACGTCTATCTCCCTGGTTTACGAAATGAGTCTCAAATTTTTCGCCAAAGTCTAAAAAGGATAACTCCGTGGTTGTCAATCCCTCTTCGCCAACTATGGCCTTAAGCCTAGTTATATCTTTAAAACGCCCATAAGCGGCGTATAGTTGATCAGATAGGAGGCGATGTTCTGGTACTGTAGATCCCTCGCCGATTCCTTTATTCATTAGCCTGCTTAAACTTGAGAGGATGTCGATAGGAGGATATATTCTCCTACCGTGAAGTTTTCTATCCATCACTATCTGACCCTCGGTTATGTATCCTGTTAGGTCGGGGACGGGATGGGTCAAATCATCGTCCGGCATCGTTACGATCGGAATTTGGGTAACGCTTCCTTCAATTCCGGAAATGCAACCAGCTCGCTCATAAATGCTGGCTAGATCCGAGTACATGTAAGAAGGAAAACCCCTTCGCCCTGGGATTTCTTCTCGGGCCGAGCTTATTTCTCTCAGCGCTTCGCAGTAATGTAACATGTCAGTGAGTATTACAAGGACATCGTATCCCTTCTCGAAGGCAAAATATTCGGCCACGGTCAAGGCCATCCTGGGAGTCAGGATCCTTTCTATGGTCGGATCTTTGGCCAAATTGAAGAAAAATACCCCTCGATAAATAGATCCGTCCTGCTCGAAGACTCGTTTAAAGAAAGACGCTTCCCTTTGGGTTATGCCGATAGCGGCGAACACAACCAGGAAAGGTGGCGCATTGTCCGAAGATGTAAAAGTCCTTGCATATTTTGCTATTTGCGCTGCCAACTTGTTGGCTGGGAGTCCACTTCCGGTGAAGATGGGAAGTTTTTGTCCTTTTACCAGAGTATTCATAAAATCAATTGTTGATATGCCTGTTTCAATAAATTCATGGGGGCTTCTGCGCCTCCAGGGGTTTATTATATGACCTTGAATTGGTGCCCATTTTTCTACACAGGATATGGGCCCTCCTCCGTCCATTGGAACGGCTCGACCGTTTAGTATACGCCCTTGAAGTGATATGCCCAAGGGGACTTTTATCACGTCTCTTTCTAGCCATACGACAGTGTTGTTCGGTGCAAGTCCCATTGTTTCTCCGAAGACCTGTATTAGACAAAGATCGTCAGTAATCTGAAGTATTTGACCGTAATCTTCCCCAAAATTCGATGTTATCCTAACGATTTCGCCGATGCCCGCGCTTGCTACTTTGTTGACGAAAATCAACGGGCCCGTTATTTTTTCGATCGTCATGTAGCCTTCTTTTAGTAATCTCATCTTTATCTACACCGCCAAAAAATTAGACAGATTATTCTTTAGCTCTGTTATATAGGAATTTAAAGATTCCTCATAAGCTTCATTTTCCTTTATTCGTAGATCCATGAGATCTCGAGCAAAGGACAACTTGGAGTCTATTTGTTCAAACAATACGCCACTATACAGTGCCCTTTTGACCTCTTCATCCAATATCTTTAAAGTTTTTAGCATCATGAATTGCCTGGTAGGATTGCAATAAGCATCTATGATGTCGAAAGCGTTTTGTTGGAGATAAAATATATCAAACAACTCTGCCAGCTTAAGGGTCCATTTTTCTTCTTCCGTTATACCGTCTCTCCCAACAATTTGGACTGTCTCTTGCAATGTTTTGCCTTCATGCAATACCCCAAGGGCGAATTCTCTCAAGGGTATCCATTCTTTAGAAACGTGTTGCCCAAAGTAATCGTCCAGAGATTCGATGTATAGCGAATAGCTTTGTGCCCAATTAACGGATGGAAAATGTCTTTTTCTGGCAAGAGCTTTATCCAGCGCCCAAAAACACCCAGAAAGGCGCAAACCCGCTTGGGTGACAGGTTCTGAAAAGTCACCACCTGGCGGTGATATAGCATTAATTACCGATATGGATCCGGTACGCTCAGGGCTTCCAAGTGGGACAACGTTTCCCGAACGTTCATAGTAACCTGCGAGCCTAGATGCTAAATAAGCTGGATAACCTTCCTCACCAGGCATTTCCTCGAGTCGTCCAGAGATTTCCCTTAACGCTTCCGCCCATCTGCTGATGGAGTCAGCGATTATCGCAACATTATATCCCATATCGCGATAATACTCAGCTATGGTCATGCCTAGGTATATGCTCGCTTCTCTTGCTGCTACGGGCATATTAGATGTATTAGCGATGAGTATCATTCTGTCTATGAGGAGAATTCCCTTACGAATGTCCTTTAGTGTGGGGAATTCCTCCAAAACCTCGGTCATTTCATTTCCACGTTCTCCGCAACCAATGTAAATGACAATGTCGACATCGGCCCATCTCGCTATGGATTGTTGTGTTACGGTTTTGCCCGTGCCGAATCCACCAGGAATTACGGCAGTGCCCCCTAAAGCAAGCGGAAAAAAGACATCCAATACTCGGGTTCCGGTTATCAGGGGCCTGTTTAAATCTAACTTTTTGCCAGCCTTCCTTGGAATCCGTACGTTCCACTTCTGATGCATCTTTACAGCTCGCCCGTTTATTTCGCATATTATATCGCCATTTGAATACTCGCCGGAAGGTGCTATCCATGTGATTTCCAGTTGGCTTTCGGCATTGATATTTAGAGGGACCATGATCATGTGTGTTAGGCCTTTTTCTTTTACTTCTCCTAATATGTCACCGGGCCCAACATGATCTCCTTTATGGCGGCGGGGCTTAAAAGACCATATTTCGTCACCAATTGTATCGATATGAATGCCCTTTGATACATAAGGAGAAATCTTTCCGAGCTTCCCAAGAGGCCTTCCAATGCCGTCTAAAACCTGTCCTAACAAGCCTGGTCCAAGCTTAACGGACAAGAGCTCACCCGTAAATGTCACCGGGTCGCCGACCCGAAGGCCAGTCGTGTCTTCGTAAACCTGAATATCTGCCATGTCCTTCCTGAGGCGCACCACTTCTCCAAGCAATTTTTCGCTGCCTACGTAAGCGACTTCGTAAATTGACGTGTTAGAAAAACACCTCGACGTTACAACTGATCCCGATATACCCTTGATTTGTCCTTCATTATTTTGCAACTATGTCCTCTCCTTCTAATGATAGTGTGGGAAATTGCACCCATGTGGGGGTAACGGATCGCTCTGCCAGTAGGCGCAGTCTCAGGGGCATCTCGGAAAACCAGTCATCTTCAACTATTATCACTGCAACGTTTTCTGATATGAGCTCCTTCCAAATTGCATACACATTATTGGGATCTTCACATATCACTGCTTTAAAACCAAATAATCTCCAGAGGTCTGTAAATATCTCTCTCCCTAAGACGATTACTTCCAGCTCGACAGCCAAGTTTTTCATGAAGTAGTCCTCCTGATGATCATTTGATTGGGATTAACCTGTCTGTGATTTTTTTAGGATGTGACCCAAAGGCGATTCCTACGGCTATGATATTCAAGTTGCTCCACTCCACCAACACCTTTGCTATGTATCCGAAGGGCACCTCAAAACCCAATGGGTCTTTGCGAAAAAGAGATACCTGCCACGTCCAAAACTCGCTTTGAAGGTGCCATTGAAATTCTTGAAATGACTTAAATCCACCTTTTCTAACGGCCTTACGCCAAGGGGTGCCATGGACGGCCTCGGTTATGACTTTGGCTTTGGCCAAAACTTCGGGATCAATCCACGCTCCTCCTGGAAGATATCTTAATCCCTCTTCTTTGCTTACTATATTGGCCCTCTCTCTAAGCCATAGATTTATGTTCCATAGATCGACAAGCCTGCCGAGGAATTCTCGGACTAACGCCCCATTCTTATTTTGGTATTTTGAAACGATGCCTTCATGATAATTTATGTAGCTTAAGATTAAATCCCGCTCAGCTTTGATCAAGTTTCCTGTGTTTTGCAAGACCATCAAGGCCTTATCCAATATCATCCCGTGAGGGTCGTCAAAAAGATAAATCTGCTCCCTTGCCGCAGGTATGTTATTGGAATCCCATATGTTCTTGTAGAACTTCCTGGGAAGATTTCCGTACAAATGCCACAAGTATTCCTCAGTTTGAATGCGATGATTGCTGGCGAACCTTCGAAGAATTACGCGAAAGTTGTGAAGATCTCCCCTGCTTAAAACTGCTGACATTAAGTCATAAGGCTCCCCTTCGGCTTTTGAATGAGCAGTTCTTAAGCGTTTTGTGACCTCAAACATGATCGACAGTTCAATTTTGCGCAAGGGTGAAGACAGAGTTGACAATATCTGCGAACGATAGCTTTCGCGGTATCGTCCCTCAAGAAATTCGGATTCCAACGCCTTAAAATCACCACGAGCCAAAGCGCATAATTCTTCCCACTTATAAAATCTGGCCGCCCTTCCTTTTAGGGCGGCACATAAGTAGCTGTAGTTTTCTTTATGCCCTATCAATCTCCTCCAAAAGCGGAGATAGGACTTTCCCAATCCTTTCCTGGATGAGGGGAGCGAGTTTTTCAAATCGCCCTTTAATTGTGTTTTCGACAATCCTTTCCCCTTCTTCGTCTGTGACTATGGGTCCTCCCCATGATTCAAGGTTTTCGATGATCGAAAGGCTGAATCCCTTTGGTATGGAAGCAAGCAAGTCCTTATCATCGGGAGGGAGCCAAATGATGCCACTTTCGCTAGATAATGCCTTAACAGCTTCTTTAATAAGCTCGTTTAGCATTCTGCTATAATTTGCTGAATTTACCTTAGCATTGCATGTTATTTGTTTGGCTGTATTTTCGATATCGAGAAAAAGTGTGTTTGCTTCATTGATTATTATGTCTTTACCTGATTTTACTGCCTTCAACTTCAAAAAGTCCAGGCGTTCTTGTAAGGTTTTAGAACGACGCTTTCTGATCTCTTCCATTTCCCTTTCAAGTTCCAGCATCTTAGAGGCTGCGATTTCCGCCAATTCTTCCTCTATTTTTTGCTCATATTCCCTAATGCGCTTTTCGTATTCGCCTTTTAAAATAGCTTTGAACTTTTCTAGCTCTTGCGAATCCATCGATGACCACTCGGTTAATTTTAAGCAAACTGTAAAATTAGCATTATAGCCACAACGAAGCCCAATATTACCATAGTTTCCGGTAGGGCCTCAAGTATTATCATCATTGCGGCCGTTTCCGGTTTTTCCGCAATCGTGGCAGCACCAGCACTTCCTATTTTCGCTTGGGCATAAGCGGTAGCTAAAGCTGGAATGCCCACGGCTAAAGCAGCACCTAATCCTATTAAGGCTTTTTCCAAGCGGTTCCCCTCCTTCTTTTAAGTGGTTTGTATTTGTTTCCCACCCCTTCATAGAATTTACCAAAAAACTCCACATAATGTAAACGAGCAGAGTGTAATACAGAACCTGCGATAGCTATAATCAAATTGAGCAAATGGATCGAGAAGGCAAGTAATATCCCGAAAAAAGAAACCCCTAAAACGTCGACGAATTTTGTTGCGACCATAGCCAGGATGGCCGATGATAAACCTATCGCTGCAATACGGATGTAGCTAAGTATGTTTCCGATAGATCCTATTGTTTCAATTAGGCCCGCAAGATTTCTCCCCTTTATCAAAAATGCTAATCCAAAGACAAGAAAAGCCAAAGCTAGCCACATGAAATTGATGTTGACCAAGTCCATGTGATTTACGATGAAAAGCAAGATGCCAAGCAATGTGAAAAGAGTTCCTAATCGTTCATAAACATGCCGTTTTTTATTATGCCTGACACCTTCGTATGCTCCTAACGCTAGCCCCAATAATATGTGAGCCATTCCTAAGGCGATGGTGAAAGCCATCACCGGAATGATTCCTTCTGTTCTTTCAACCCACAGTGGTTTTAGGTGAATTAGTCTATGGCCTAAATCACCGAAGAACTCGCCATACAAGAAACCCCATAAAATACTCAAAATGGCTATGTTCATGAGTATTTGAGAGACATTCATCATAATGGCGCTTCTATCGCGATATTTTTTAAACATCCATAAACCAATAAGCCCAAACACAATACCATATCCTATGTCTCCTATCATGCAGCCAGCGAAAAATGGGAAAAATATGGCTATTAAGGCTGTAGGATCTGTGCTTTTGTAGCCTGGCATAGGAAGTAGTTTTAAAAATAGCTCGAAGGGCTTCGCCCATTTGGGGTTTTTAAGCAAAATTGGAACTTTGGGCCATTCTTGCGGTTCGGGATCTCGCCACGTCACAAGTATTCTCTCGCCAAATCGGTGCTTTAGAGCCGAAACTGTGTCTTCGAGTGCTGAGAGCGGGACCCAGCCGTTTAAAGTAAAGAGCTCCCCGCCTCCTGAGAACCTTTTTTCTAAGACAAGCAATTCTAGCCCTTCATCTAATAAAATGTAAAGGGCAACCAATCGTGGCCCCCACTCCCTTTTGGCTGCATCCAGCGTTATTTTTGCCTGCGCTAACTTCTTTGGTAGCCATTTAAGCTCCATTTGAGACATATTCGGTGACTCCAGAGCCAACTCGCCCATGGCGGTTTTGGGGACCAGATAGGATATACAACCGAATTCTTCCATGATTTTTGAAACTGCCAAGGAGCTTTCAGGATTGACGCTCAATGCTAAAACGAGGAAATTTTCTCCCTGAGAAATTGCTTTGTGGTTAAGGTAAGGTCTTTCCACCACTGGAGTAAGGGAGCGAATCGTTCTTTCCAACCCCTTTAGCAAGTTATCCAGTTTGCTCGAGTCAACTAACCATAATGAAACGACTTTTTCCTTCTTTTTTTCTTCCGAGAAAAAAGAATGAAAGTGAGTAGCGATGTAATGAACTTGCTTAAGGGCAACCGTGGACTCTTCGAGAGCTCGTACTTCATCTGTCATTTCACACAGACGTTCTTTAAATTCCATCAAGCTTTTTTCGATTTCTTCCAAGACTGCCATATCATTAAGTGGTACAATTTCGCGTAGCGATTCGACTAGACCCCAATCCGGATTATCTAAGTCCTTCCAACCCAGATCTTCCAGTAAGCCTAAAACGCCAGCTCGTAAAAACCGCATTTTTTCGATCAACGGTTCCTCGGTAGCCTGGTAATACTCCTTTTCTTCTTCAATGTGAAGGACACCAAGATCGCGTATGTGTTCTATCAAATCCTTGCTATCGCCTTTTAGTCCTATTATTTTGAGATTAACCATATCTGCGATCAAAACTTATCCAAGCCTCCTTCCGTATTTTTTAGGCTTTTTGTTTAGTTGTGCCGCTGAGGTTTGGCCATAAATCTCCTGAAATGTCGTGGAGTATCGATTCGATCAGCTTGGATTTATTGATTTTTGCGATAAGATCTTCTGCCATGACTTTATATCTTTTTTCCAGCTTTTCAGCTTGAAGCAAAGTTATTTTTTCTTCTTCTTTGAGCTTCTCTTGGAAGGATTCCATTTTCTTAGCGCACATCTCTTGGATTTGCCTCAAAATTTCCTCTCGCTTTTTATTAACCTCGGCAATCCTGCGTTCATACTCTTGATCCAGCGAATCTTTAAAGGACTCTATTTCTTCCATGAAATCTCCATTTTCGCTAACTTGCTTATTCACTCAAACCCCCCCTTTCCATGAGAAACTCACAGAAAGCGTTTCTGTCTATCATTCCCACGAACCTTCCATTTTCAACCACAGGAAGCCTTTTGACCCGTTTTCGCATCATTAGGTCCGCAACGCTTATCAGACTTGTCGTTGGATCAACGTAAATGACTTCTTTCGTCATGAACTCTTCTACCCTTTTAAGCCCGATGTCATGGATTTTATCGAAAAAAATTAATTCTCCTTCTTTGCTCAAAAAAGCGGATGAGGTTATGGCCTCAAGATAGGTAGGAAGTGTGGCTTTTAAAATATCGCTTTCTGAAATAAAGCCAACCAGGTGCCAATCCCCCTCTATTACAGGCACGCCGGTGACTTTGTGAATGTAAAACATTTTTACTGCATCAATTACCAAATCATCCTTCAATAAAACAGTGAGGTCTTTTTGCATTAGATCTTGTGCAACTATGTCCATTAACTTATCCTCCTGCTATAAAGTCCTAACCTGGTAAGAAGGATCAGTATCACAAACAAAGGCAATCTGATTGTACGTTTTAATCTCCATGGTTCCTGAATGGTTCGATATAACCACTCCAATCCCATGTTTTGCCACACCTTGGGCGCCCTTTTTAGGCGGCCAGAGATGACATCGAAGCTGCCGCCGACTCCTATAGCAACAACGCCTTTAAGCCTTTCCAAATTGCGTTTTATCCATATTTCCTGCTTGGGCACGCCTAGTCCAACGAAAAGGATTTTGGCACCACTTTCGTTGATCTTTTCGCATATCTCTTTGTCATTTTCTTCTGTGAAATAACCGTGATGAAAGCCGGCTACCTTTAAGCCAGGATATTCGTCCATTAGGCGCTCGGAAGCATTTTTGACTACCTCAGCAGTGCCGCCCAACAAGAATATCGGTAATTCCCTATATCTGGCAATTTCACATAAATTTTTCATAAAGTCTATGCCGGTAATTCGCTCCTGGATTTTAATTCCCAACAACCTAAATCCCCATATAAGTCCGGTCCCATCGGGCAACGAGAGATCGGCAGATTTTACAGCTTCTCTTAGCTCTCTGTCGTATCTTGATCTTTCCGCCACCAGGGCATTGGGTGTCACTATCATGTAGTTTTGGTCGTTTTCCTGATTCGTCCAAAAGATCACCTTGTTTAGCACGTAGTCCAAGGATACGTTATCCACGAAAATGCCCCATAAAGCTGGTCTGCGTTGATCCTCGTGAGCCGTATTCCTTGAGATGTAGGCTAAAAAGGCTACTATGCCTCCGCCCAGAACGATAAGGGAGATCCTTAATCCCCAAGGAGAAGGGATAAGTTGAAAGAGAGCTACAGAGGTTCCCAAGGTCATGCAAAAGGCGGCAACCAATCTTACAGATTGAGGATGATCTATGCCCATTGACACCAGTTTTTCGTAGAGGGAAATGTTCCATTGCGCATTATCGGTGAAGGCTTTACTTGCGAATCCGAGCGAGGCTTCCATGATCGGAAGGGCAAATAAGGATAAAGGCAATAATATTGTTGCGAAGGTGACGCCCTTGCTGACTCCTATGAGTGATGTGCCAGCAATGAGGGTAGACCAAAAATAGACAAGAGGATTGCCCAACCTTCGATAAGTATGACCTATCCTACTCCAAAAGATTAGGCAAAGAAGTATACCGGTAAAGGAAATCCACATTGCATCCTTCAGGTCTTGCCCTAAAAAGAAGCTGACCCCCCATAAAAGAACCCACGTTATGGCCATTAAATGGCCGGACAGACCTGAAATTTCATCCACTTCCCTTAAGAAAGCCTGGCACAGCAACAACCAAGTAGCCGTAGCTATAACGGCTACTTTCGAGGATAGGTAATAAAAGCTATCCCTTCCCAAGCTTAAGAAATTTATTTGCGGTCCTTTAAAAGCAAAGGCGAATGCCAGCGCTATTTTTAAAAAAGGCCAGAATGTTGAAGGATACAGCCTTTCTCCCATGGCAGCGACAGCAAAAACGATTCCATAAGCAACTATAATAGAAGAAACACGACTACCAATGCTTATGGAAAGCAAGGATACACTGGCCACCATGAGCACATCTCTTGTATAATCCCATTGGGCTGTGGAGAGTCGTTTTTTTGTTGCTTTTTCAAAGATCAAACAACCCAATGCCGTTAGAACGATCAAAAGATAAGCCTCTCCCATTTTGGGATCTCTCCCCTCAAGATGGTCTGTTCATAATTTTATCATGAAAGGGCTGATGTATTACATGAAGTTTAAAAGAAACATTTTCACCTCACTACTTATTAAACATTGGCTAGTTTTTTTACTGATCATATTTATGTCCCTCCCTGCCGGAGCCAGCGCTGTGCCAATAGAGGTGCTGGGCGGTCGTTTCGTAGAGGAACTTTCCCCGGAACAAGCCTTAGTCATCGTAGACAACCTTCCAACCTGTGACGGATATGTATCTCATTTATACATTAACCTGCAAGGAGCGGTTGTGGAGGGCTTGCGCATTGACGAGATAGCCATCGAAGCGAGAGACGTTCATTTTAATCCGCCTGCCGAGTGGGAAGAAAAGTTACGCCCAAAAGAAGTCTCAACCGTCCTTTTTGAAGCAAGATTGCTTGAACAAGATATAAACAATGCATTAAAAGAATATGAGCTAAAGGATAAAAGATGGAGCAATTTTAAGTTCGATTTAAGGAATGGTAAAGTTGTCGCTATCGCTGTTTATGAACAACCACTATTGCTATTTAAGCTTAACATATTGGCCAAACTTGTTGGCGAACTTGAAGTCGTAGACGGAAATAAAATATATTTAAAAAACTGCAAATTATACGCCGATGGATTCCGCCTTCCAGAACAGGCAACTCATGAATTGATCGAGAAAGTTCAACCACTCCTCGATTTTGACAAGTTTATATTTCCCGTGCAGCTAGATTCCGTCAGCAACGATGATAAGTCTATATTCATCTGCACTAAGGATAGGCCAGAGCCCTTTGAAAGCCCCTTTACATGGGCTTATCCCCCTTTTAGCGAAAATGCCGTATCTCAGTCAGCCCATTCATGTAGGGAACCAATACATCCGGAATCTTGATTGATCCGTCTTCCTGCTGGTAGTTTTCCATGATCGCTATGAGACATCTGCCTACGGCTATTCCCGAGCCGTTCAGTGTATGGACGAAGCGTGTTCCCTTTACTCCGCGGGGCCTATATCTTGTGTTCATGCGTCGGGCTTGGAAGTCTTCGCAATTACTACAGGAGCTGATTTCTCTGTAAGTGTTTTGAGATGGTAGCCATACTTCCAAATCGTAAGTTTTGCAGGCGGCAAAGCCCAGATCTCCAGTGCAAAGAGATACGACGCGGTAAGGAAGTCCCAGTCTTTTTAAGACCTCCTCAGCATTTTGCGTGAGCTTTTCTAATTCTTCGTAGCTAGTTTCGGGAGTGCATATCTTGACAAGCTCTACCTTGTCAAATTGGTGTTGCCTCATCATGCCTCTCACGTCTCGACCGTGACTTCCAGCTTCTCTCCTAAAGCATGGCGTATAGGCAGTATAGTAAAGAGGTAATACATCTTCTTCCAATATTTCCTCCGCATGCATGTTGGTGAGTGGAACCTCTGCGGTTGGGATCAGCCATAGATCATCGCTTTCGCAGTGATATAGGTCATTTGCAAACTTGGGCAACTGTCCAGTGCCTTCCATGGTCTTGGAGTTCACGAGGAAGGGCGGCTCGAACTCAAGATAACCGTGTTCTCGAGTGTGTAGGTCCAGCATAAAGTTGATGAGAGACCTTGCTAAACGTGCCCCATGTCCCCTCAAGACAGTAAACCTGCTGCCCGCCAACTTTATACCTGCTTCAAAGTCCAATATCCCCAAATTTTCCCCTAATTCCCAGTGCGGCTTGGGCTCAAAGTCGAACTTAGGGATTTCCCCGACGTGGCGAACCACTAAGTTGTCTTCATCGGATTTGCCAACTGGTACTGTCTCGTGAGGTTTATTGGGGATCAGAAGTAGCAGGTCCCTTAGCCGTGTTTCAATTTCCTGGACTTCTTGATCGAGGGTTTTGATCGTTTCGTTTATCCCTCGAATTTCCTCCATTAAATCCGAGGGATCTTTTCCCTCCGATTTTAGTCTAGCCACTTCCTTAGAGCCTTCGTTTCTTTTGGCCTTAAGGCTTTCTACTTCGATCAGCTTTTCTCTGCGCAAGGTATCTAGTTTCAATAATTCATCTAGAGGGTAGTCATAGCCTCTATTCTCGAGCATTTTCTTTACTTCATCTGTATTTTCCCTAATCCACTTGATGTCAAGCAATTTGAGTACCACCTTTCTGATTTCGTATTTGAGCAAGTAAATTAATCATTTCAATGGCGGCCATGGCTGCCTCTGCGCCCTTGTTGCCCGATTTGCTTCCGGCACGCAGCAACGCTTGTTCAAGATTATCGCAGGTGAGTACGCCAAAGACTACAGGAACTCGATGATCCAAGGCGATTTTGGCCAATCCCTTTGCAACCTCGGAAGCGACGTAATCGAAATGAGGCGTATCGCCTCGAATGATGGCCCCCAAAGGAATAACAGCATCGTATTTACCGGACAATGTTAGCTCTTGAGCTACCAAGGGAAGTTCCCAAGCACCGGGCACCCAATACAAATCTATGTCTTGTTGTCTAACCCCATGTCTGAATAATACGTCCTTGGCTCCTTCTATCAACTTACTAGTAATAAGCTCGTTAAAACGGGAGGCCACCAAAGCAATTTTTTGTCCTTCTCCTATGAGGTTGCCCTGAAGAATGCGCATTATATTTGCCCTCCTTTTGGAATTTTTTAATCGTGCTAGGGATGCCCCTTTTAATGAAACAGATGCCCCATCTTTTCTTTTTTGGTTCTCAAGTAATTAAAATTATATGGATTGGGTTTTATTTCTATGGGGACCCTCTCGATGACCTCCAAGCCATATCCCTCAAGGCCAATGACCTTTTTTGGATTGTTGGTCATTAAACGCAGCTTTCTCACCCCAAGGTCAAAGAGTATTTGAGCTCCTATCCCGTAATCCCTCAAATCGGGACTGACCCCAAGCTTGAGGTTGGCTTCCACAGTGTCCATTCCCCTTTCCTGAAGCTCATAAGCCTTAAGTTTTTTGTACAGCCCTATGCCTCTGCCCTCTTGGCGCATGTAAAGTACGATGCCCCTCCCCTCGCATTCTATCATTTGCAGGGCTTTGCGAAGTTGAGCGCCACAATCGCATCTGAGAGATCCAAAGACGTCACCCGTAAGACACTCGGAATGTACTCGTACGAGCACTTCATCTTCTTCGTTAATTTCCCCTTTGACTAAAGCAATGTGCAAATGATCGAGATCGTCGTCCAACGTCCAATGATAAGCGTGGGCAACGAAATTGCCGTACTCGGTTGGAAGGGCAACCATTGAAACCCTTTCTACGAGCTTTTCTCTCCTGTGCCTATAGCGTATTAGATCCTTTATAGTCATTATCTTGAGGTCAAACTTTTTTGCGAACTCGATTAGTTGAGGGAGCCTGGCCATGGTGCCGTCATCGTTCATTATCTCACATATCACACCCACCGGCTCCAGTCCCGCAAGTCTTGCCAAATCGACGGCAGCTTCTGTGTGACCAGCTCGTTTTAATACGCCCCCCTTTCTTGCTATCAGCGGAAAGATATGACCTGGGCGTCTAAAATCCGAAGCCTTGGCATTGGGATCCGCAAGCAAGCAAGCCGTAATGGCTCTATCTTCAGCCGATATTCCTGTAGTAGTGCCTTCCTTAGCGTCAACTGAAACGGTAAAGGCGGTGCTGTGAGGGTCTGTGCTGTGAAGCACCATTGGTTTCAATTCTAATTGTCTCGCCCTTTCCTCCGTCAGTGGAACGCATACCAACCCTCTGCCATACTTAGTCATGAAATTTATCGCCTCGGGCGTCACCTTCGACGCGGCCATAAGTAAATCTCCCTCGTTTTCTCTGTCTTCGTCATCGACGACGATGATCATCTTGCCCTCTTTTATTAGGTTTATGGCTTCCTCGGGCGATGCGAAAGCCTCATCTAAGGCCATTTTCGCTCATTCCTCCTTCTTGCCCATCACTGCCATCCATATTTGGCTAACTTCTCCCAAGTTAGCTTGCTTGGTCTATCTTTCTCATTACTGGATGAGCATTTTAAAAATCGCTCTACATACTTACCTATTATATCCGTTTCTAGATTTACCAGTTCTCCAGCCTTTAAGCTGCCAAGGGTAGTTAGTTTTAAGGTGCTAGGGATTATGCCGACGGTAAAATCGGTTTCTGTGACGTCGATGACCGTTAAACTCACTCCATCCACTGCTATAGAGCCCTTTGGCACGATATAGTGCATGATAGAAGTATCCGCATTTATCCTTACGATACTCGTTTGTGTCTTTTTTGATATTTCGCTTACGACACCTATGCCTTCAACATGGCCCAAGACTATATGGCCGCCCAGTCGGTCGCCAACCTTTAAAGCGCGCTCCAAATTTACCCTATCGAAAGGTTTCAGTATTCCAAGTTTCGTTACGGCGACAGTCACTCCCATCATCTCGGCTATGAAGCTGGTGTGCCCCGCTTTTACAACGCTCAAGCAAGCTCCCGATACGGAGATAGATTCGTTTTCGGAAAGTTCGGGAGATATTTCAGGGGCTTCTATTATTAAGTTCGTAACGTCGCCACGCCTGTCTATGGATAACACAGTTCCTATGGTTTCCACCAAACCGGTAAACATCACAGATCGACCTCCATAAAGAGATCGTCGCCCAGCCTTTTTACACCTCTGATTTTTCCCTCAGGAATTTCCATCATATCCTTGAACAAAATTTGCGGAAATATTCTTTTTCCTTGACCTATAATTTTGGGCGCATAAAATAATGCCATTTCGTCACAAAGGTCTGCTTCAAAAAAGGACGACAGAACCCTGGGTCCACCTTCTACCAACAGGTAGTGAATGCCCATCGATGGCAGCTTAAAGACCATTTCTTTGATGTTTAATTTTCCGCTGAAATCAGTCGGAACTTGAAGCACATCTATTCCTCTGGAGATCAACTCTTCCATCTTTTGCGGGGACGAATTCTTCGACGTCACTATTAGCGTCTTTCCCTCATTGAACAACTTGGCATCGAGCGAGATCCTTAAATATGTGTCTAAAACTATTTTAAGGGGATTTCTGCCGTCGATCAATCTAACCGTTAGCTCAGGATCGTCCTTTAAGACAGTACCTATCCCTACAAGTATGGCGTCTGTTTCTGCTCGAAGCAAGTGCGATCGCTTAAGGGAGCTTTGTCCAGTAATCCATCGGCTGCTTCCATCTATAAGAGCTACATTGCCATCCAAGCTTGCGGCCGCCTTCAGCGTAATCCATGGCCTTCCCTCTTTGAAGGCCATGGAAAAACCACGATTTAACCATCTTGCCTCCTCTTCCAATATACCGACGATTACTTCTATTCCACTTGAGCGAAGATATTCTATCCCCTTGCCTTGAACTTTGGCGAAAGGGTCCTCGACAGCTATGCAAACAGTTTTTACTCCACTTTGAGCAATTAAAGGACAACACGGCGGTGTGCGTCCATAGTGAGTACATGGTTCCAAGTTGACATAAAGAGTAGAGCCTTTCGCCAGTTCTTTTGCCATCGAAAGCGCGCCTACTTCGGCATGAGGGGCCCCGGGGTACCGATGGAAGTCCATGCCTACTATGACGCCATCTTTGACTATCACACATCCGACCTTAGGATTTGGACTTGTAGTGCCCGTTCCCCTTCTGGCTAGACTTATGGCTATTCGCATGTAATGTTCATGAGCTCTTCTTTCTGAAATCTTCATCTTCAGATTCACCTTTTAAGAATTTAAGAATTTGCCTTGCCATTTTAGGTCCTATGTTATTGACCTTTTCTAACTCCTCCGGAGTTTTTGTCGCAATGTGAGCTACGCTACCGAAATGGGCCAAAAGGGCTGCCGCCCTTCTTTTTCCTACTCCGGGGATGTCCTCTAGAGCGGAACGTTTGTACCGTTTGTTAAACTTGCTACTATGGGACGAGAGGGCAAACCTGTGAGCCTCGTCCCTTACCCTCCTCAGCAAATTGAGCCCGGGATCATCCAAAGGAAGTTTAATCGGTAGGCTAGAGTTTGGAATGTAGAGATCTTCTTCTTTTTCAGCAAGTGCTACAACGGCAATGTCATTGATGTTGAGCTCCGCCAAGGCGTGCATAGCAAAGGAAAGTTGTTGAGCGCCACCATCTATGAGGAGAAGTTGAGGAAGGGGTTGATTTCTTTTCAACGAGGAAGAATAATGTCTTTTAACGATCTCCTCGATGGAGCGAAAATCGTCTATCCCTTTTACCGTTTTAATATTATATCTTCTGTATAACGAGGGATTCGGCAAGCCTTGCTCGAAAACCACGATCACTCCATATGCCTCTTTTCCACTTAAATGGGAGATATCGCAGCCTTCAATGCGCCAAAGAGGCGAGGACAGGCCTAAGAGGTCCTGCAAACTCTCTATTGCCTCCCAAATTTCTTTATCAATTGGATCTTTGAGAGTAAACGAGACTTGCTGTCTGCTTAAACGCCATATTGCCTTTATGGCATCCCTGTAAAGGGCTGCTTTCTCAAAGGCCAGTGACGATGCTGCTTCGTCCATTTTTTTTCTGAGACTTTCGACCAATGCGCTGGCTTGTCCTCTCAAAAGCAAGATGACGTCGTCCACCAGTTCTTGGTATTCTTTGGGTGTGCAAAAGCCTGCGCAGGGAGCTAGGCATTTTCCTAGATTGTAACGAAGACAAGGACGACTTTGCACGGCCTTTTCCTTCAAGTTTAAACTACAGTCCCTTAAAGGAAAATAACGTTCCATTAACCTTAAAATTTGTCTCAGTTCTTTGACCCGCGTATAAGGGCCCATGTAAATCGAACCATCGTTTTCCTTATGTCTCGTTATGACTACCTTTGGAAATAACTCGTTTGTGATTTTGATGTAAGGATAGCGTTCGCCCATCTTCAGCTCGATATTAAAGAAGGGCTGGTAGTGTTTTATCAAGCGTGCCTCGACGATAAAGGCCTCAGCTTCCGTTTCCGTCCTTATAAAAGAGATATCTTTTGTTAGCTGGACAAGTTTTCGCAGCCTAGGAGAGGCAAATCCTTTATGGCGAAAGTAGGAAGAAACTCGTTTTTTGAGAGATTTTGCTTTTCCTACATATAAAACTTTATCGTCCTCGTCGTGAAAGACATATACACCTGGCTTATCAGGTAGGCATCTTACCTTTTCCTCAAGGTTTGTTGGCATTTTTCGGCCATCCTTATTTTTATCTTGCATTTTTGCTTTTAAAATTTCCTCCCGCACTTTCTAATTTCACGTTCTTATTATAGGATTATAAATGTAATTTTGACACACTGGGAGGGAGAGAGCAAGGATGGGTTTAACTTTATATAATGATTTGACGCGTTGCAAGGAAGAGTTTATGCCTTTGATTCAAGGTAAAGTTGGTTTTTACGTATGCGGACCTACAGTGTATGACTTCATTCATATCGGCAATGCAAGGCCCTTTGTCGTCTTTGATGTCTTGAGACGATATATGGAGCATAAAGGCTTGGAAGTCATCTATGTCCAGAACTTCACTGATATAGATGACAAGATGATCAATAAAGCTAACGAGCTTGGCATATCGGTCGAAGAATTAGCTGAGCGCTTTATAAATGCCTACTTCGAGGACATCGCGCCTTTGGGCGTCAAGCGGGCGACAATCCATCCCCTTGCCACGGAGCATATCGATGAGATCATTGATCTCATATCGCGGATAATGGAGAATGGCCACGCTTATGTAACCGAAGGTAACGTTTATTTTGACGTCAAAAGTTTTCCTGAATACGGAAAACTTTCCGGTCAGAGCATCGAAGAACTCCAGGCTGGGGCCAGGATTGAGGTGGATGTTAGAAAAAGACACCCCCTTGACTTCGTATTGTGGAAAGCCAAGAAGGCTGGCGAACCTTGGTGGGATAGTCCGTGGGGACCAGGAAGGCCTGGATGGCATATAGAATGCAGTGCAATGGCGATGAAGTATCTGGGCGAAACAGTGGACATACATGGCGGTGGAAGCGACCTGATATTTCCTCATCACGAAAACGAAATAGCCCAAGCTGAAGCTGCCACCGGCAAGCAGTTTGTAAGATACTGGGTTCATAACGGTTACTTGCTGATAAACAAGGAAAAGATGTCCAAGTCGCTGGGTAACATCTTGACCGTTAGAGAGATAATTAAGAAATATCAACCTCTTGCCGTAAGGCTCTTTATATTGGGAGCTCATTACAGGAGCCCGCTCGATTTTTCCGATGAGTCATTGACTCAAGCGACAAGAAGCTTGCAACGACTTCGCAATTGTTACTCCGACTTGATGTTTCACCTGGAACGGAGCCAAGAAAAGGATGTGCCAGACACATGGCTTAATGACATCGTTGATGAAGGATACGGAAGGTTCTGCGAAGCCTTAGATGACGATTGCAATACGGCGGCGGCTTTAGGGGTAGTTTTTGAAGTGGTAAGGGAGTTAAATAATTACTTGAAGGAAAATGTAACCCCAGATAAAAAGGCTTTAATTAATGCAAGAAAATTCTTTGCAACGGTCGAAGACATCATGGGCATCATAGGGATAGAAACGATATTAGCAAAGACCGAGGAAATGCCGTCCAGTGAGATAGAAAGGCTCATAAAAGAAAGGGACGAAGCAAGAAAAATGCGCGATTTTGCCAGGGCCGATTCAATACGAAACGAGCTTGCTGACAGGGGTATTATATTGGAGGATACTCCTTTTGGAACGCGTTGGAAAAGGAAGGAGTAAGGAGACATAGAAGTTATTTTGCATCAGGTTGTTTTTCCTTTTTCCAGGTCGTCGTAAAATTGTTCGGGCGTACTTTGCGCAAATCCTACCTTCCAGGCAAAGACCGCTGCTTGTGTTCTGTCAGAGAATTCGAGCTTTTTTAGGATGCGGCTGACGTGGTTTTTAACCGTTTTCTCGGATAGATACATTACTTTAGCTATATTTTGATTGGAAAAACCTTGAGATAGCCAATAAAGGACTTCTTTCTCACGGGGGGTTAGATGATTTAACTGACCTACATTGTCCCCTATTGAAGCGATATGATCCCTGTATGCTTCTAATCGCGGATCTATGTAAGTCTCAGCTTTTGCTGCATGCCTAATGGCTAAGAAGAGATCCTTGAGCTTTGACGATTTCAAAACACATCCATATATGCCAAACTTCTTTAGATTATGTGCCGGAGGCAAGTTATTCTCTGTCGTTACCAAAACACATCGGAGAGAGTTAAACCTCTTGGATAATTCTTGAATAAGATCTACTGTATCATCTCTCGATAGATCTTCATCGTATACAACAACATCAGGATGAGTCGTGCCTACGACCTCGTATATATCATCGGCATGGCTCGTCTCCCCCACTACGGAGATATCCATCTCCATCTCTAGTATATGTTTAAAGCATTCTCGATATAATCGATGTTCATTAATCACGACGACCTTTATCGTTTGCGACACCCAAAATCCTCCTTGGCGGAGGCGCATGGGAATCGAACCCACCCGGGCCAGCCCTCACTAACCCACACCAGATTTGAAGTCTGGGGGCCGCACCAGCGACCAAGCGCCTCCTCAGTCTACTAAATCTTATAGTTATTTCCCTCCTTTGTCCAGTTGTACAAGAATGCCCGCCTTTTTTCTCGCCCGTGCAATGGCGTTTTCCATTCTTTTATATGGCCACGATAAAAACCGCGCTGCTTCAGCTATACTTCCTGTGTAAAGGAAAGCTTTAAGCGCCGTCGATTCCATTGGAGTCAATATAGCATATAAATTCTTAGCGAACTCCCTTTGTTTTAACGTTTCATCAATATCTATCTCACTTGGTTGATCTGGTATCGTTTCCAAGGAGATGAGGTCTTTCGTCTTGTTTTTTCTAAGATAAGATATCATTGCGTTGCGAATGCATGTCTTCGCAAAGGCAGGAAAACTTCCCCTTTCTTTGCGATAATGTTGTATAGCTTGATATAATCCTATATACCCCTCCTGTATGAGGTCTTCCCTTAGATTTGGATCTTTATTTGACAAGAGCGAAGCCACCTTTAAAATTAGAGGGGTGAAGCTGACTAAGATTTCGTCCAATCTAATATTGCTCCTTTCATATCTTATAGGAGGTCTAAATACCTTGAACACGCATATCTTAAAAAGATTACAATCAGAAGGCAGTGTTAAAAATGGTAGCACAATTGTGCCTTTTAAATCCATAAAAACCGCATCTGTGGAATACAATATCCCTGAAAAAAGTTTGGAAATAATGTTGCTCGAAGAAGGGTTGGTCCCTGAAAGGTACGCAAGAAACATTGGCACCTACGAAGTTTCTGGACAGCTTTTACTGTTAAAAAGCAAAGTTATTGTGGTCGGATGCGGTGGTCTTGGGGGTTGGAATGTCGAAATATTGGCAAGAGCCGGCGTAGGATATCTTCGCTTGGTGGATAATGATCATTTTGTGGCACATAACTTGAATAGGCAGCTCTTGGCGACGGAAAGTTCGTTGCAGGAGCAAAAAGCACTAGCTGCGGCAAAAAGAATAAAGGAAGTCAATTCGAGCGTTGAAGTAGATGTTTGTCCCTGCCTGTTTGATGAAAAGACGGCTGAAAGGCTAGTCGAGGGGATGAATGTCGCAATTGATGCTTTGGATAACAATCGTTCCAGATGCCTCCTTTTTGAGGTTTGCAGGGATAAAAAAATTCCCGTCGTCCATGGAGCCATTGGAGGATTTGCTGGACAAGTAAAGGTCATAATGCCCGGAGACCCGCACCCCTTTGAGATCTTAGGGGAAGACGTTCCGGATAAAGGCATAGAGGTAAAGTTAGGAAATCCCCCTCAAACTCCAGCCCTAATCGCTACTATTCAAGCCAATGAAGCTATTAAGTTACTTTTGAAGAAAGGAGAAATACTAAAAGACCACCTGCTTTGGATAGACTTAGAGCATAATGAATGGATGCGCTTAAAGTTCAGCTAAAAGCTTAAATTATACTTTTAAAGGTCTAGCTTTCCTTTATAGTATCGCACAAGCTTTGCAATATGATTGCTAGCTTACTTGAAGCCTTCTTAGTTTCTTCCAGAACTTCTTCATGGGTCAGCGGCTTGCCTTCCATGCCCGCTGCGTAGTTTGCTACGCAGGAAATGGCACAAACGCGGACGCCCATTTGTTTTGCTGCCATGGCTTCCGGAACTGTGGACATTCCCACTATGTCCGCTCCTACAGCTCTTGCCATGCGAATTTCAGCCGGAGTTTCAAAAGAAGGTCCGCTAAAGGCTATGTAAACCCCGCGTTTAAGCATGATACCATTTTCTTTCGCTATCTGCTCGCATAATATCATCAACTCGTTATCGTAGACAAAGGTCATATCCGGGAAGCGCGGTTCAAAGAGATTGCCCTCCTCACTTCTTAAGGGGTTAACCCCCATGAAATTTATATGATCATATATTAGCACGAGATCTCCAGGGGTAAGTCCGTAATTAATGCCTCCCGAAGCGTTGGTCAATATCAGCGTCTTGACGCCAAGCAAACCGCAGACGCGAATGGGGAAGGCTACTTCGTCCATGGAGTAGCCTTCGTAGTAATGTACCCTGCCATTCAGGGTCATTACGTAATTATTTCCCATTTGTCCGCATACCAACCGCCCAGCGTGTCCGGGGACGGTTGATTTTGGCCAAAATGGTATCTCCTCATAAGGAATATCAATCGCGCTAGGAATTTCTTTTGCGAAGCCGCCTAACCCAGAGCCTAAGACCATTGCAATCTGAGGTCTTTTCGGTAATTTAGTCTTTAAAAACTCAACAGCCTCGAATATTTTGTCCTTGTACATCATTTTGTATCAACTCCCATTAAGTCAAGCACTCTTTTGCTATTTTAAAATTAAGGTAACAAAGGAGGAGCCTTCCATTTCCTCATCGTCTACCCCGTAAAGATCTGCCAAAGTTTTGCCTAAGCAGCAAAACCCATTAAAGGTTCCGATATTTCCGGGACGTATCATGTCTCCATAGATGATCAAGGGCACGTATTCTCTGCTATGATCGGTACTTGGGGTAAGCGGATCGTTGCCATGGTCTGCGGTTATTATTAAAAGGTCGTCAGATCGCATGCCATCGATGAAAGGGCCAAGCCAACGATCAAATTCCAGCAACGCCTTAGCAAAGCCGGGCGGGTCGTTTCGGTGGCCGTATTTCATGTCGAAGTCTATGAGATTACTAAATAACAGTCCATTAAAGTCCTCGTCCTTAAATTTTTGAAGAAGCTTCATGCATTCATCGTTATCCGAACAGTGCAAAGACTTAGTCATGCCGCGATTTGCAAATATATCTTCTAGTTTGCCCAAAGTTATGACGTCATAGCCCTTTCCGGATAGCTTATCCAAGAGCGTATCCCTAGGTGGAGGAAGTGAAAAATCCTTGCGCCTGGGGGTTCTGAAGAAATTGCCAGGTCTTCCGGCAAATGGCCTTGCTATGACTCTTGCTACACCTACTTGGCCTTGGAGCAGCTTGCGCGCTATTTTGCACCACTCATATAAGGTTTCCACCGGTACAATGTCTTCATGTGCCGCTATTTGAAAGACGCTATCTGCCGATGTATAGACTATCGGATAGCCTGTTTTTAAGTGTTTTGGCCCAAGTTCTTCTATTATTACTGTCCCGGAGGCAGGATAATTCCCCAATATTTTTCTGCCGATTGCCCTTTCAAAATTTTCAATGATTTCTGCGGGGAAACCATTTGGGAAGGTGGGAAAGGGGTCACGCAAAATTATCCCCGCGAGCTCCCAATGTCCTGTGGTCGTATCCTTGCCTGCCGAAAGCTCGCGCAGCCTCCCAACAGCTCCCAACGGGGGCCACTGGATGGGAGTTCCTGGCAGGTCGACTATTAAGGGTAAACCAAGTTTTCCTAAGTTGGGCAAGTTTATGCCTCCAACTGCCAAGGCAACATGATAGGCTGTATTGCTCCCCTCATCGCCGTAAAGGCTCGCGTCTGGTGCCTCACCTACACCATAACCGTCCAAAATTATGAGAAATGTCCTCAAATGAGCGCACCTCCGTTCAAGCCTAAGCCCTTGGATGACATCTATCATATATATCGCGGAGCTCTAAATCCAAATGTGTATATCGTTCCGTAGTAGATATAGAGGCATGACCGAGCAACTCTTGCAACGTCCTTAAATCCAACCCGCGTCTTAACATATGCGTGGCCAAAGAGTGTCGCAATACGTGCGGATGAAGCCTCGAAGTTGGAATGCCCGCTGCCCTTCCTCTACGACGCATGATTCTCCATAGATCTTCTCGATGAAGTCTCCGTCCCGTTCGCGTTAAAAATAACCAATGTTCCCCTCTTCGGTCAAGTTGCGGTCGTACGATTTCGACGTATCTTTTTAATTTTTCTTTGATGGATCCCAATAATGGAACAACTCTTTCCCTATCGCCCTTACCCACTACCCTCATGGCATTGCCATGCCAGTCAATGTCGCCAAGAGTCAGAGAGCAAACTTCGGAGGCCCTAAGCCCACAACCATATGTAACCTCAAAGATGGCCTCGTCTCTTTGTCCCAAAATTGATCCATCTCTACAGGAAGAGATAAGGCGTTCCACCTCGCCCTCGCTCAAAATTTGAGGCAATTTTTGCTCTTTAGAAGGCAGTGAGGGTAGCCATTGCTCTTCTTCTATCCATCCCTCAATTGACAGGTAGCGGTTCCACGATCGTATTGCTGCAGCATAACGTTGTAACGACGCTTTGGATTTACCTTGTTCCGACATTTCTTTTAAGAAACGTGACATGAATTCATGCCTTGGGGGGAAAGGATTAATATGGTGGCGTTCGCAAAAATCGAACCACTTCACCAGATCTGTCATATAAGCCTGAATGGTGTTTTCGCTGTACCCTCTTTCAAGGCGGAGGTAGCCCACAAATCCATCGATTAAAGCGTGTTCCAGATCAGCCACCTGCTTCACCTCTCTTTACATTGCGTTATAAGATATTTGCAAATTGCCTTCGAAAGCGTTATTCGGTTTTGGCAGGCATTTGCTTATTTTTAAGGCGATATACAGCTACTCTTATTTTGGATATAGGCGTAGCTGCATATCGCCCCTCGGTTTAACCAAAAGCACGATCAAATGGCTTTTTGTTCGCACCTAATCTAGCGATTGATTATTGGCCGACTTAAATACCACATTAATGCAACAAGGGTTTTGGCGTCTGCAATTTCTTTTTCCTCGATGAGTCGCTTGCATTCATCTGGGGTCAATGTGACTCCTTCGATTATTTCGTCTTCGTCACTATCCAGTCGCGACAGAAACAATTCAGTGGCGTAGAAAAGATGTATTATCTCGTCGCTGAAGCCAGGTGATGAGTAGAAGCTAGCTACGTGTTCCAAGCGTCTCGCGTCATAGCCGATTTCTTCCCTTAGTTCGCGCTTCGCTGTTTCCTCAGGCGTCTCACCTTTTTCCATTATGCCTGCAGGGATCTCAAGCAGTTCTTTCCCCACGGCATATCTGAATTGACGAACGACAAAAATGTTTCCCTCATCATCAACGGCTATTACGGCTACAGCTGGGGCGTGCTCAACGACTTCCCTTTTTGTCACATGGCCATTGGCAAGCTCAACCTCATCAATTCGTAATTTTACTATCTTTCCACTATAAATCTCTCTCGAACTTTTGGTACATTCGCTTCTATCCATGATCAATTATTTTTGTTATGCTTGGGCAACGTATTGTTTTCCTACCTCTTGTCCCTTTTCGAATGCCTTCATGTTAATCTCCAAGAGGTGAGCTTTTTTTGCGCCCAATATTTCTTGCACTGTTTCTTTGAGGGCATCGGCGGAAGCCATATCGGTAACCTCAGCTAACACCCCTAAAACTGCTATATTGGCTACTCTTTCATTGCCCAATTCTAAGGCAATGCTGTTGGCGTTTACTTTGACTATGTTTATGTCGTCGCGTGGGTTATCGTAAGTTACGAGATCTGCGTTGTATATCAAAGTTCCACCCTCTTTTAACCTGTTTACAAACTTCGTGAGCGATGGCTGGTTCATGATGACTAGCACGTCAGGAAAAGAAACAAGAGGAGAGGCGATTTCGCCATCGCTTACTATAACGCTGCAATTTGCTGTGCCACCGCGCATCTCAGGACCATAGGAAGGTATCCACATGACATTTTTGCCTTCGTTCATTGCGGCATGGGCTACTATCTGCCCAAGCAGCATTATGCCTTGCCCACCGAAACCAGCGGCTATCATTTCTCTGTAAAAGCTCATTTATGTCACCTACCTTAATCAGGGAGTTTGAACTCGCCCAAAGGATAGTAAGGAATCATGTTTTCCTCCAACCATTTCAAGGCCTCTGCGGGACGCATGCCCCAGTTCGTCGGACAGGTGGAAAGTACCTCTACGAGAGAAAAACCTTTTTCCTCTATTTGTGTCTGGAAGGCCTTTTTTATAGCTTCTTTAGCCTTGATGACATATTTTGGCCTTGCCACGGTAACGCGTGCAATATAACCCGGGGCCTCCAGGGTTGCCAACATTTCTGCTATTCTTATAGGATAGCCATTGACCTTAGGATCCCTACCATAGGGGCATGTGGTGGTTTTCTGTTTTAAAAGGGTCGTTGGAGCCATCTGTCCGCCCGTCATACCGTAAATGGCATTGTTGATAAATATTACGGTGATGTTTTCTCCTCTGTTAGCGGCATGGACTATTTCTGCGACACCTATTGAAGCCAAATCCCCGTCACCTTGGTAAGTGAAGACAGTAAGGTCTGGTCTCACTCGCTTACAGCCCGTTGCGACTGCCGGGGCGCGTCCGTGAGCTGCCTCGTACATATCGGTATTGATGTAGTTGTACATTAACACGGCACACCCGACGGGTGCTACGCCAACGGTTTTCTCTTGAATTCCAAATTCGTCTATTACTTCAGCTACCAGGCGATGCACGATGCCATGTGTGCACCCTGGGCAATAGTGCGTGGAAACGTCTGTCATGCATTTAGGGCGCTCAAAAATTTTTACCTCAGGCATTATTATCCCCCCTATAGTCGACCTAAAGCTTTCTTTGCGGCTTGCTCTATCTCTTCAACCGAAGGTGCCATTCCGCCGCATCTACCATAAAAGCTCACGGGAACTTTCTTACTGACACCTAGTTTCACGTCCTCTATCATCTGGCCACAGCTCATCTCGACGACCAACACGTGTTTCACGTTATCCGGAAGTTCGCTAAAAGGTTTATAAGGGAAGGGATACAGGCTTTGAGGTCTTATTATTCCCGCCTTAATTCCTTGATCCCTCAATTTCTTGACGGCAGATTTGGCGATTCTTGCAGTTGTGCCGTAAGCTGCTATTACTATTTCGGCATCATCGACGCTGGCGGATTCAAACCTTACTTCCTTTTCCTCCATGAGACGATATTTCTTTTGAAGCTTTTGGTTATGTTGCTCGAGTACCTCAGGATCCAAGGACAAGCTCTTTAACAAAGTTCGTTTGCCCCTTTGGGCCATGTATCCCACGGCCCACTCTTTAACGTCTGGAATATCGTAGCCTAATTTTACCTTCTTGAACTCAACTGCTTCCATCATTTGGCCCATGAATCCATCAGTCAAAATCATGACGGGATTTCTGTAAAATTCTGCAAGGTCGAAGGCCATCATGATAAACTCCGTGGCTTCCTGCAAAGAACCAGGAGCAAGTATCAAAAGACGATAGTCGCCATGTCCACCGCCTTTTGTGGCTTGAAGGTAATCTGACTGAGCGGGCAAGATTCCTCCTAAGCCGGGGCCTCCTCTCATTACGTTGATTATTACGCATGGCAATTCCGCCGCTGCAATATAGCTAATTCCTTCACTCATGAGGGAAATGCCCGGGCTTGACGAGGAGATCAACGTCCTAAAACCTGTTCCAGCCGCTCCAAAGATCATGTTAATTCCGGCCACTTCGCTCTCGGCTTGAAGGTATACCCCACCCACTTCGGGCAATCGCCTCGACATATATTCAGGTATCTCGTTTTGTGGTGTTATTGGATATCCGAAGAAATATTTACAGCCCGCTTGCACCGCGGCTTCGGCAAAAGCTTCATTGCCTTTCATTAAAACTCGATTCGACACTTATCACACCTCCACCTGGTTAAGATTCTATGCGGTATACCTCAATTGCTACGTCAGGGCACATCATAGCGCACATCTTGCAAGCTACACACCCTTCTTTGTACTGTTCCGCAGGCCTGTAGCCTTTGCTATTAATGCGATCGGAAATCTTAAGTACCTTGTTGGGACAGGCCTCAACGCATAGTCCACAGCTTTTACACATTTCCTCCAAAACCTCAATTCGCCCTTTGGGCATTCAAACCTCACTCCTTTCCCAAGGCATCAAAATTTTTCGGGTTAGAGGCCAAACCGTGACGTCTTTAACCCTATTTACAACATCATGATAGTTCGAGGTTAAGGTACTCAGATAGTATAGAGGGACATTATTTTGTATAGAGTAACTTTTTACTACCTCATACCCCGAAACTATATCTTCGCTGCTGGTTTCGCTCCCCAGATGGGGATTGCATATTATGCCATCGATAGATAACCCTGAAGTCCTTTCTATGCCGTTTTTCAACCTGGTGATATCTTCTTCTGTAGAACTCATCGGCCTAAAGGGGTTAACTACGTACAAGATAGAGTGATCCTGTTGTTCAATTTCGGGAAGAAGTTGTGTCAGCGCCAAGGCCCCCTTTTCGTCACCACCGATGTCTAGCAATACCCTGTTATCTTGCATGATTGCGTAGTGCACTTCAGAACTAACTAGAGGCAGATCGCTCCATTTGGTCTCTCCAGGAGGGGTGACAACCCTGTATCCTTCTTTTTGCAGCTTTGCCGCAATTTCTCTAACGCAGAAATATGGGTTCGTAATGTCAACGTCTACTACAGTTACATCTTCATCGATTGTCTTAAATGCACTTGCGAGGTTGAGCAAAAATTCAGTTTTCCCTGAACCCAATCTTCCTGTAACCGCTATCACTTTCCCCCATTGATATTTCATCAAAGCTTTCTGTCTTATATCATCCCAAATTGTCAAGGCAACACATCTCCCTCATGTAAGCGCAACCCGTTTATGAATGATCGTCCGTCAATAATAGCCTTTCCTTCCCATTGGACTTCCCGTAGCGATACCGCCCCCTTTCCGCAGGCGATTACCGGAAACCCCTCGTCAATACTTAGGATTGTCCTTGGCGTGCTTAAGGTTTCTTCTTTATTGATCAATTTCGTTCTCCAAACCTTCAATCTCTTGTTGTTTACGATAGTATATGCACCTGGCTTGGGATTTAACGCCCTCACTTTGTTGTGAATCTCAGTTGCCTTTTTGTCGAAGTCAAAAAAAGCTTCTTCATTTGTAATTTTGGGTGCATATGTAGCCGTTGACTCATCTTGTTCTTTGAATTTGGCCGTTCCGGCAACGAGTAAATTCAAAGCAGTGACAAGCAAATCCACACCCGCAGAAAGGAGTTTCTCGCTTAACATACCAGCCGTATCGTCAATGTCAATAGGAACTTCTTCTTGTGCCAAGATAGGCCCTGCGTCCATCAGCTCTGTTAGTTTGAACACCGTTACACCCGTCACTTTTTGACCATCCATCAATGCCCTTTGTATGGGGGCGGCTCCCCTATATTTGGGCAGAAGGGAGGGATGTAAATTAATGCAGCCAAACTTGGGGATGGATAGAAAAGGTTCTTTCACCTTTTGTCCAAAGTCTATCACTATTATTACATCGAGCTTTTGGGCTCCTAATTCTCCCTTGAGAGCTTCATCTAAATTGATATTTTCGCTCCTCCATAGATTTAACTTTAGCGAATTTGCTACTTCTTCGACCTTGTTAAGCCTTAACTTTAAGCCTCTTCCAGAAGGCTTTGGATTCGATGTGACCACCAAATCAGGAAAAACACCCTTTTTGGTCAATTCAAGCAAGCACTGTGCACCCCAGGAACCTGACGCCATATACCAAAACTTCAATGAGCTTCATCCTTTTTAATTCGTTTTAACCTTTTTTTGATTAAATTCCTCTTAAAGGGCGATACTAAATCAATGATGAGCTTGCCCCGCAGATGATCTATTTCATGACAAAAGGCCCTTGCCAGCATGCCTGATGCTTCCACTGTGTACTTTTCTCCCTCTTCATTATAAGCCTCTATTATCACCGTCTCAGGCCTTTTGATTTCCTCGAACACGCCGGGAAAACTCAGACATCCTTCCTCTCCCGCTTGTTCTCCCTTTTTTTCTATAATGACGGGGTTAATTAGCGTGAATTTTTTTCCTTCGTGGTCTACAACGGCTATCATAAGGTTAATTCCAACTTGTGGGGCAGCCAACCCCAATCCATCGTTTGCATACATTGTTTCAAACATATCATCTATTATTTTCTTTAGACTGTCATCAAAGACGATTACCTTTTTGTTCTTGGCACGAAGGATTGGATCGGGATATTCCCTGATCTCCAAAATTGCCACCTTGATACCCCTTTCCCGAACAAAGAGGCGCATTTCTTAAAGCGCCTCTTTGTTACCTTTTAGACTAACTTTCTTGTTTTGATTATAGCATACACATTTTGGCGTAGAAAGGGGGCTTAGGCTTTGAGCTGATCCCTTAAGACATCACCTATTGTTACCATGGCTTCCTCGGTTTCTTTGGCCAGAGGATTATCTTTATTCTCCTTATTGGCTTGGTTTTGCCTTTCTTCTCTTTCTTGTTGGCGCTGTTTTTCTTCTTCCTCTTCTTCCAGTGCTCTGATGCTTAATCTTATGCGTTTTTCCTCAGGATCAACTTCCAATATTCTAGCCCTTATTTCGTTGCCCTTCTTTAAAACCTTTGATACATCATTAATATGTCGTCTGGAAATTTGGGATATATGAACAAGCCCTTCCACACCTTTTTCAATTTCTACAAAAGCGCCGAAATCGACCACCTTTACGACTTTGACGTCAACATCCTGGCCAGGCTGGTAACGCTCCGCCACAGTGTTCCAAGGATCGTGTAATTGCTTATATCCCAAGCTCATTCTTTTTTGATCTGTATCGATATCTAAAACTTGAACCTCGATTTCCTGGCCTTTCTTTAAGATCTCGCGCGGGTGATCTATATGTCCCCAGGAAATGTCGCTTATATGAATCAAACCCTCTACACCTGGTCTGACCTCGACAAAGGCGCCGAAGTCCACGGTATTAGTGATGCGACCCACGATTTTGTCTCCCGGTTTGACTTCTTCTCCTATTACTTCCCACGGGTCTGGTTCGGTTTGTTTCATGCTTAAGGAAATCCTTTCCTGCTCAGGATCGATGCTTAAAACCTTGACTTTTATCTTACTGCCTCTTTTAACTACATCACGTGGCTTTATGTTTTTTCTCCAGGAAAGCTCACTAATGTGAACCAACCCCTCTACGGGACCTAAATCTACGAACGCTCCGAAGGAAGTTATGCTGGTTACTACCCCATCGAGCACATCGCCAACTTTTATGTTTTCGAAGAATTCCTTCTTCTTGCGAGCGATTTCCTCTTCCAATAGCAATCTCCTCGAAAAGATTAGTCTCCTTTTTCTGCGGTCCTTTTCCAGCAACTTTACTTCTATTTCTTGATTGATGAACTTAGAGGGGTTCACCATCCTGCCTTCTTCCGCTAAATGGGAAATTGGAATGAAACCTTCTAGTCCATGAACGTTGACGATCAAACCGCCCTTTACCTTCCGCAGGCCCAGGACCTTTATTGTCTCTTCCTGTTTCAAGGTCTTTTCCAATTCATCCCATCTTTCGTCGAAGAGCAAGCGCCATCGGCTTAGGAATACCTGGGATTCCTCGCCATAGACTACCCGGGTTACTTCGGCGCGAACTTTATCGCCAACGTTTGGTTCCCTGCCATCGTCAACTAATATTCTATGTGTCCACTCGCGCTTTGGCAGAAATCCTTCGCATTTAAATCCAATGTCAACTAACCATCCATCGTCATTGCTGTCGATTATTAGGCCCTCCACTACCTTGCCTCTGTGTATGCTCTCTGGCCCGTGCTTCGTTATAAGTTCCTCCATTGTTTCTTGTGTTTCTGTTTCTTGTGTTTCCTGTGTTTCTTGATTTTCCTGCGCGGGAGGGATCTCCTTCGTCTCAGCTTCAACTTGCTGTTGTCCCTCTCGCTTTTCTCCCTCAACCATTACCAACCATCCTCCCTTAACTACCTACTTGATAATGAATTAATTACATCATTTATTAGCCAATCCGGAGTCGATGCTCCGGCAGCTATGCCTATTATATGTTTATTTTCCAACCAAGATTTGTCTATTTCGTCAGGTTTTGCGATGCAAAGGACATCGCTTCCCTCCCTTTTGCCTACCTCGACGAGCTTAGCTGTGTTGGTGCTGTTGCGTCCACCGATCACAATTATTCCTTCCGTTTCAGCTGCTAATTTTCTCACTGTTTCCTGTCTGTGTAAAGTTGCCTTGCAAATTGTATTATAGGCTCTTAATTCCCGGGCCTTTCGCAAAAGAACGCTAACGATGGAGAGCAAGGTCCCTTCTTCTTGAGTTGTTTGAGAGACCACGCCGATTTTATCTTTGCTGGGAAAATCTGTGACATCCTTTGAGGAGCTGACCACACTAGCCCGACCCGCTGTGCACCCCTTAATACTTTGAACCTCAGGGTGTTTGGGATCTCCCACTACGATCACTTCGTACCCTTCTCGGGATAAAAGGCGGGCTTTTTCTTGAGCGTTCTTCACGGAGGGGCATGTTCCGTCGATTATAGTGCATCCCTTTTCCCGGGCTTTTTCGAGAATCTCGGGGGTGGTACCATGAGCTCTTATGAAAACGACGGATGACTGTGGTAATTCTTCTACCTCTTCAACTAACTCCAATCCCAAGGAGATTAATCTCTTTACTTCTTCCTCATTGTGGATTGGGCTACCTAGGGCGTAGACCTTGCCGTAATCTTTCAAAGCCGCTTCAAGTTTGTCTATGGCTCGCTTTACTCCAAAACAGAAACCCAATGGTTTGCCAATGACCAATCTCATATTTCCTTACTCGGCTCCCGTGTGCTTTAAAATTTTCTCAACGATATCATTAATTACTGTTTCTTTATTTGTTTCATCTAAATCATACCACATGACGGGCTTAAATTTTTTAAACCACGTCATTTGTCTTCTATAAAAGGATTTTGTAGCCCTAATATAGTATGCCAAAGCTTCCTCCATGCTGTAAAGCCCTCGTAGATACTTAATGACTTCTCTATATCCGAATCCCTGCATAGGGGCAAATCTTTCGTCAAAACCATTTTTTAGGAGCCAGTTTACTTCATCGATTAAACCCCTTTGAAATTGACCTTTTGCCCTAAGTTCTATATTTTTATAAGCAATTTCTCTTGACCTGATTATACCAATATAAAGGACATCGTAAGGGTTTTTGATTTTTTTGCCATGCTTATACCACCAAGAAGCAGGTTTGCCGGTCGTGTAAAGTATTTCCAGGCCTCGGACTATCCTGACCAGGTCGTTAGGATGAATCCGCGATGCTAATTTAGGATCGGACTCCTCTAATTTATGGTATAGGTGCTTTTTCCCCTTGGTTTCTGCCTCTTGGAGCAAACTCTTTCTTATCTCGGGATCACTTTCGAGTGAAGCCGTAAGCAACTCAGCAAACAAAGAATTGTAGTAAAAAGGTGTTCCACCGACCAGTAACGGTCTTTTTTTTCGAACGGTGATCCTCTTTATGGCGCTGTTGGCTTCTTCTACAAATCTGGCTGCCGTAAAGGTGTCGTCGGGATCCGCTACATCTATGAGATGATGAATTGTGTGCAACCTTTCTTTTCTTGACACCTTATCGGTACCTATGTCCATGTATCTGTAGACCTGTCTTGAGTCGACAGAGATTACCTCTCCCTTAATCAAAGGTGCTATCTCAAGAGAGATCGCTGTCTTGCCTACAGCAGTGGGGCCTATGATGGCAGCTACGGGGATTTTGCCCTCGCTTTTGGTCACGTCATTTCCCCCTAAACTAAAGAGTTTTATATAAGTTTTGAAACCTCACGGCAAGTGATACCTTCTTTAGCCCTTGGTGGTTCTTGGGTCATCCGATAAATTTTTAAAATCAAGGTAGCTTTGAAGCAAGAGCGAAGCAGCAACCATATCGACCTTACTCCTTCTTTTTTTCCCTGACATGTTAGACTCACGCAGAAACTTTTGAGCCATTGCTGTAGTGTATCGTTCGTCCCAAAGTATGAAGGTGATGTCTGGAAATATCTTTTTTAATTTTTCCACTAAAGACACAATTTCATTTGCTTCCTTGTCTTGTTTTCCCGACGTGCGGACTGGAAGGCCCACTACTATGGTTGAAACGTCATGCTCGTTTATAAGTCGAGCCAGATCTTCAAGCCAATTTCCCTTAGCATCTAAAAAACCAACCCCTTGGGCAAATATGCCTAAGGGGTCGCTTATCGCCACGCCGATACGAACGCTTCCTATGTCTAAGGCTAAAATATTTCCCAACCTTTATGCCTCCATCATCTCTTGCAGGATCCGGGGAACGGAGTTTAAAGCCTCTTCGAGCTTGCTTGCGTCTTTTCCCCCAGCCTGGGCAATGTTTGGCCTTCCTCCTCCGCCTCCGTCAACTATGGCTGCAACTTTATTTATTAATTTCCCGGCATGAATGCCTTCTTTAACAGCTTCATCGTCCGCCATGGCTACAAGCAGCACTTTTTCGTCAGAAACGCTACCTAGTACTATTAGAACTTTTTTAAAACCCTTCTTTAAATGATCTCCGACTTCCCGTAAGGTTTCGGCTTCCAAATCATCAAATTTTCCCACGAGAATGGTTACGTCCCCCACTATCTGACGCTGGGATGTAATTTTTTCGCATTGAGATAAAGCCAACTTTAATTTTGTCTTGTTTAATTCCGTCTTGATATCCTTTAGTTCTTTCAGTGTCGAGGTAAACTTTTCTTTCAAGTACTTTGTCTCGATACCAGCCGTCGCGGCTAAGTCTTCTGTCAAAAAGTGCAATTCTTGATAATGAAGGACTGCCGGCATGCCTGCAAGGGCTGTGATACGTCTAAGACCGGATCCGATGTTTTCGTCTCTCACGATTTTTATCACGCCTATATCGCCCGTGGCGTTTACGTGCAAACCCCCGCACAGCTCTGCACAATACCCGGGTATTTGCACCACTCGAACTATTTCCCCGTATTTTTCCTCAAAAAAAGCCTTTGCACCGATCTTTTTGGCTTTATCCATCGTGGTCTCGAATACGTTTACCTTTATATTCATCTGGATAATCTCATTGGCAATGCGCTCGATTTCGACCAATTCCTCCCGAGATATGAAATCAAAGTGAGTAAAGTCGAAACGCAAGTAATCGGGAGAAACATACGAACCGGCCTGACGCACGTGCGAACCAAGCACCCTTACAAGAGCTTCGTGTATTATGTGCGTAGAGGTATGATGACGTCTGATTGCATTTCTCCTTGAGGTGTCCACCTTTGCTTCCACTTCATCGTTGACAGCTATATACCCAGATTTGACTATCGCCTTATGTGCTATGAGAGTATCAAGGACATAATAAGCATCAAGTACCTCCAGCTTGGCAGTAGCTGACTCTATCCATCCTTTGTCTCCTACCTGTCCGCCCTTCTCGGCGTAAAAGGGAGTTTTATCCAAGAAAAGTTCTATCTCTTCTCCTTCATGGGCTTCTGGTGTTTCTTGGGATTCCTTGAGTATTGCTACCACTTTGGCGCTTGCTTCGCTTGTCTGGTAGCCCACAAATTCTGTATAACCTAACTTAGCTGCGATCGAAGAATAGGTCTCCGTTTCTGTCGCGGAGCTAAGCTGCTTGCTTGCCGCCCTAGCTGTTTTCCTTTGGTGTTCCATGCATTTGATAAACCCTTCCCTATCAACCTTAAGTCCATGTTCCTGGCATATTTCCTCGGTAAGTTCTAAGGGAAAACCGTAAGTATCGTATAATACGAAAGCTGTTTCTCCGGGTAAAATGACACCGTCTTCCTTTGTAATCTTAGATATCTCCTCTTCAAGCAGGGTGCTGCCTTGATCTAATGTCCGGCTAAATCTTTTCTCCTCCACGCTGATGACTGACTCTATGGTCGACCTGTATTCCACCAACTCTTTATATGGATCTGCCATAGTTTCTATCAGTTCAGGCAGCAAATCTATCAAAAAGGGCCTATCTAAGCCGAGCAATCGCCCATAGCGCGATGCTCTTCGAAGCAGTCGTCTCAATACGTAGCCCCTTCCTTCGTTAGAGGGAAGGACGCCGTCGGCAATCATAAAAGCCAGTGCCCTGATGTGGTCTGCAATAACTCTCATGGCCGTATCATATTGCTTGTTTACGAGGTATCTCGCGCCGGACAAGCTCGATATCTTGTTTATGAGGGGCATGAATAAATCCGTCTCGAAATCAGACCTCACACCCTGAACGATAGAGGCAAGTCGTTCCAAGCCTAACCCGGTATCAATGTTTTTCTTCGGCAACGGCGTGAGGTTGCCCTCCTCATCCCTGTTGTACTGCATAAACACCAAGTTCCATACCTCCAGATATCTATCGCAGTCACAACCCACAAAACAATCGGGCTTTCCGCAGGAAAACGCGGGTCCTTGATCGTAAATGAGCTCGGAACAGGGACCACATGGGCCTACCGGTCCGGCAGCCCAAAAGTTGTCCTCTTCCCCCATCCGCACTATCCTATCTTTAGGAAGCCCTACAGCAGTGCGCCATATTTCGAAGGCCTCGTCGTCATCCAGATATATGGTAGCGTATAACCTTTCCGGAGAAAGACCAATTACCTCTGTCAAAAACTCCCATGCCCAGGGAATGGCCTTTTCCTTAAAGTAATCGCCAAAGCTGAAGTTCCCCAACATTTCAAAGAAGGTATGATGCCTTGAGGTTCTCCCTACGTTTTCTATGTCACTGGTGCGCAGGCACTTTTGAGAGGTCGTGGCCCTTAAAACCTCGGGTTTTTTGAGCCCCAGGAAATAGGGTTTAAAGGGAACCATGCCTGCTATGGTAAAAAGCAAGGATGGGTCGTCGGGGATTAAGCTGAAACTGGGATACCTTTTATGTCCCTTTTGTTCGAAATAAGATAGAAAAAGTTCTCTTAATTCTTTTCCGCTTCTTTTTTTCACGGGAAATTGAATCCTCCTTTCGAGGTGTGCAAGGCTTAAAATATAATTATAATTCATTGCAAACTAAAGGGCCATTAATTCGTCTCTCGCGTTTCTTGCCTCGTGTTGAATCTTTTCATAGTCCATAGTAGTAAATTCGCCATCTTTATATATCCATTTTCCCTTTATCATGGTCCCGCAAATGTCTCTTGAACTTCCAGAAAAAACTATGAAGCTTGCCAAGTTATCGCAGTTCCATCCAACATAACGCGGGTTGTCCAAATCTACCACGACAAAGTCCGCATTCCAGCCTTTTTTTATGAGGCCAACTTCGGAAAAACCCAGCGCCTTATGTCCGGCGTAAGTTGCCATTTTAATCGCATCTTTCGATTTAATCAAGGTGGGATCCCTGTGGTAACCCTTTTGAATCAAGGAAGCCGTTCGCATTTCAAGCCAAAGGTCTAATCTGTTGTTGCTCGCTGCTCCATCGCTGCCCAAGGCTACGTTGACTCCTCTTTCAATCATCTGCGATACAGGAGCAAAACCGCTTCCAAGCTTTAAATTACTGCTTGGATTGTGAACGACCGTGACGTTGTCCCTTGCAATTTCCTGCAGTCTATTCTGGGGAAACCAAACCCCGTGAGCCAAGATGAGGTGAGAGGCATCCGTAAGGCCCGTTTCATAAAGCAGGTCAATCGGATCTTTTTTTAATTCTTCCTTTATATATCCCACCTCCCACTCCGTCTCGAGCCAATGAGTGTGTATTCCTATGCCGAGCCCTCTGGCAGCCTCAGCAACGCGGGAAAGCGATTTCACAGAAACGGTATAAGGGGCGTGAGGTCCAAGCTGAACCGTTATTAAGTCATCTTTACCATGCCAGCGATCGTAAAGTTTTATTCCCTCCTTTAATTTTAACGAGAAAATAGGAGGCTTGCCGATCAAGCCTTGACAAAGACCGCATCTCATCCCAGCTTCCATGGCAACATTTGCAACTTCATCCATGTGAAAATACATATCTCCAAAACATGTAATGCCTGACCTCGCCATTTCAATTACTCCAAGTTGAGTCCCAATCCTTATGTGGCGAGGTTTAAGACGCTCTTCTACTGGCCAGATGTGTTTTTCAAGCCAATCCTTCAAGGGTGTTTCTTCTCCCAACCCTCGAAGCAACGTCATAGCCGCATGTGTATGAGCGTTTGCAAAACCCGGCAGCAGAGCTTTCTTGCCTTGACATAGGTATTCTTCTTTGGCTTTTATACTTGATCTTTGTTCTCCCGAGAGTATATGAGATATGTGGCCTTGCGTTACCGCGATATCACATACTTCTGCCTTCTCACGCGATCCGTCCAACACGACGGCATCTCTGAAGATCAGATCTGTTTCTCTATCGGACTCAGGTTCAAAGTGACAACTGGTCATTCTTCCCACCTTCCCATGTACTCTTCTTGTTCCGGTGTCAACTTTTCAAGTTTAATTCCCAAGGCCTCAAGCTTCAAATGTGCAACCTTCTTGTCGATGTCCACTGGAACAGGATAAAGACCTGGTTCCAGGTCGTTTTCGTTGATGTAAAGCACCGATAACAACTGAAGCGCAAAGGACAGGTCCATTATTTCGATCGGATGTCCATCTCCGCCGGCCAGGTTTACGAGTCTACCCTCGACTAAAAGGTGAAAAGACCTTCCGTCATCTGTTATGTAAGTGGTTACGCCTTGACGGGTTGGCATTTTTTTGGCAGATATTTCGCTCAAGTCTATACAGGATATTTCAACGTCGAAGTGGCCTGCGTTTGCCAAAATCACTCCATCTTTCATGACGGCGAAGTGCTCTTTTCTTATCACATTAATGTTTCCGGTGGTGGTTATAAATATGTCTCCGGTACATGCTGCCGTTGCCATGTCCGTGACGTAAAAGCCGTCCATATAGGCTTCCAAAGCTCTATGAGGATCGGATTCAACTATTGTTACGCGTGCTCCTAACCCAGAAGCTCTCGAGGCAACTCCCCTGCCACACCATCCATATCCGCACACGACGACTTCTTTTCCTGCCACGAGCATGTTTGTCAGCCTGCATACGGCGTCCCACACGGATTGGCCGGTGCCGTATCTATTGTCAAAGAGATGTTTGCTTAATGCATCGTTGACGGCGAGCATGGGAAAGGCGAGAATTCCTTCCCTTGACATGGCTTTTAATCTCTTTACGCCTGTTGTGGTTTCCTCACATCCGCCTTTAATGTATGGCAGGAGATCGGGTCTTTGTTTATGTATGAGCGTTACGAGATCGCCACCATCATCTATCAGTATTTGTGGCGACCACGCAAGCAACGCATGCAGGTTTCCGTAATATTCCTCCATCGTCATGCCGTGCCAGCTGTATACTTTTATGCCGTTTGCCACTAAGGCGGCGCAAACGTCATCTTGAGTGGATAAGGGGTTGCTTCCTGCAGCCACTACATCTGCGCCTAAAGCCCTCAGGGCCCTTAACAGACATGCGGTCTTAGCCTCGAGATGTAGACAGGCAGCAACTCTTATGCCGTTTAACGGGCGTTCTTTTTTATATTTTTCCTGAAGGAGTTTTAATACAGGCATGAAATTCCACGCCCAGGCAATTTTTATTTTGCCCTGATCCGCCAAAGCAGGATTAGCTATACGATATTCTTCCATGTCTTAACCCTCCCTGTTTTAGTTCATTATAACTTGGCTTTTATTCAAAGCCAGCTCGTTGGATATCTTTAAAATTTACTGACGCTACCATTGCTTTGGCAATTGACTCCTCATAAGGTTTTTTTAAAATGCCTACTTCGGTGATTATTCCGGAAATCAAGCCATTAGGTGTTACATCGAAAGCAGGATTCCAAACCGAAATGTCATCGGGAAAAATCTTGATGCCACCAAAGGTGCGTACCTCATCAGGATTTCTTTCTTCTATGGGGATGGCCTCTCCATCTGTTAAATCAATATCGATTGTACTTCTTGGAGCTGCCACGTAAAAGGGAATGTCGTGATATTTGCATAGCACGGCTAAATTATAAGTCCCAATTTTGTTTGCCGTATCGCCGTTTAAGGCTATTCTATCCGCTCCTACGATCACCAAGTCAACTGCACCTTTTTTCATCAAAAAGGCGGCCATATCATCACATATGACGATAACTTCCAGTCCTTCTATCCACAGCTCCCAGGAAGATAACCTGGCTCCCTGAAGAAGGGGCCGAGTTTCATCGCAGTAAACTTGAATCTCCTTTCCCATTTTTTGGGCTATTTTTAATATTCCCAAGGCGGTGCCTATGCCACCGGTTGCCAATCCCCCTGCGTTGCAGTGAGTCAATACGCGACATTTTTGAGGCAACATCGATTGACCGTAAATGGCAATTAATTTTTCTATTTGTCTTTCTTCTTCGTGGATGCCTTGGGCTGTTTTTAAAAGTTTGTCCTTGAGCAGTTTCTTGGGAACGTGAGCATCCCAGTCATCTTCCGTCGTTTTGTCTAGAAAGCTTGACACCGCGTTTTCCATTTTTTTTAGGGCCCAAAAGAGGTTTACCGCCGTGGGGCGTGTTCTTGAAAGACGTTCGATTCCTCTTTGAATCTCTCGTGGTCCACCCTCGCTTGCTAAAACTACGCCATAAGCGGCGGCAATGCCTATTGCTGGAGCTCCCCTTACAATCATCTTTTCAATGGCCTTGGCGACGTCGGTGCAGTTTGCGCATTTTACATATGTAATTTCAAAAGGTATTTTTCTTTGGTCCAATAAATATAAAAAACCATCATCCCATTTTATTGGATCAGGCATGGGCAACTGTGGTCACTCCTTAGTTTTCTATTTATTTCCCTTTGGGATGCAAGGATTTTACCTCGGTTTTAACTCTTCCATCTATCATGCATAGGAAAACTTTATCGCCAACCTCGACTTGATATATGGAAGTTATGGGTTTTTCCTCTTCAGATAGGCAGGTTATCCATCCTCTGGATAGTGACTTAAGGGGAGACAAAGCGTCTAGGGAAGCGGCTGCGTGGGTCAGCCTTTCTTTCATGTTGGCTATTATTTTGCTTGTGCTTTGGGAAAGGGTCTGTGCTTTTTGGGCTACTTCCAAGCTTACCGGATAAAGGTAAAGGTTTTTTATCGTATTTTGCAATCTAGTTAATTGCCTTTCGCACAAATTAAATTCCCTTTGACATCGATGCGCTGCAAGAGATACCAGTCTTGCCTTCATGTGGTAAGTTTGTTTGTAAATTTCATCACGATCAGGGAAAACTATTTCTGCAGCTGCCGAGGGTGTAGAAGCACGAAGGTCAGCGGCAAGATCGGACAAAGTCCAGTCTATCTCATGTCCTACTCCAGTTACAACTGGAAAGGGACAGGCCCTGATGCTCCGCACGACCCTCTCATCGTCGAAGGGAGCCAAATCATCACGGCTTCCCCCTCCTCGCACTAAAAGTACCGCATCAAGATCTTTGGTGGCGGTCAATTGCATGGCCCTTACTATATCTTGGGGAGCTTCTATTCCCTGAACCAAAGCGGGAAAAATGTATATTACACATTGCGGAAATCGCTTTTTAGCGACTCTAATGACGTCTTTCACGGCAGCGCCAGTTTGTGATGTTACAACTCCCACTTTGTTTGGGTAGGGAGGAAGTTTTCTTTTGATCCTGGGGTCAAAGAGCCCCTCTTTCTCGAGTCTCTTTTTGAGCTCTTCCTTTGCCCTCATCTGGGCTCCCTTGCCCAGGGGCAATATATTTCGCGCATACAATTGATAGGTTCCCTGGGGTGGATAAATACCAATATATCCTTGCACTATCACGTCGTCACCGGTTTGCGGCCAAAGAGGAACGTAGTTAGCGTTGCTTTTAAACATGACACAAGACAATCGGGCCTGTTTGCTGCCAATCGAAAAATAAACGTGGCCACTGTTATGGCGCTTAATTTCTATGATCTCTCCCTTTACGGCGATGTTCCTGAGTAAGGGATTGTTTTCGATTAAATCTTTAAGGTAAAATGTAAGCTCGTCAACGGAAATAACTTGAGAGTTCTTTGCCAGATCGTTAAGCAGAGGCATTTCCCTTGGCACCTTTATCCTCTCCTTCGGCAAGAGATCTTACGATCTTCCCTAATACTCCGTTGACAAATCTACCGGAATTTTCTGTTCCGAAACGTTTGGCCAATTCTATTGCCTCGGAAATTGCTACCGGTATGGGCACTACTTTGCTGAAAAGGCCCTCATACAGGGCGAGTCTAATTGCTTCAAGGTCAACCGTTACCATGCGTTCTGGCCGCCAACCCGTGATGTGCATCCTTATGAGATTGTCGATTTCCACCCTTTTCCCCCAAATTCCTTTGACGAGCCAAGTTGCATATCTTAAGACTTCGTCTGATTCCCCCTCGCACGGGAAAAGGGCGATCGCCTCATCGGGGGTTTGATCGCTTCTCATATCAAGGGCATATAATAACTGTAAGGCTATTTCTCTTGCCCTCCGTCGCTGTTGTTGAAGCAAAGACAAATCACCCTGCCTCCTGTCTAATGCCTTTTATCCATAAAGTGTGATATAAGATTGCTTAACTTACCACTTATGATTGCCTCGGCAACTACCCATCCTATCAGGCCAAATAATACGCAAAGGCCCAAGCCCTTTATGCCAAGTTGCGATATTCCTACTACTATTGAGACGGTTATTGCCCAAAATATAGGACGTTTTCTAAGTTTATCAATCAAACTCAAAAGGTCAATGTCCTCTCCCTTGGCAGCCCAAGATACTTGTACTTTTAGGCCCAAAGGAGCGAAAAGGTGATCCAGCTTTGCTTTTAATTGCTCTTCAGCTTTCAAATCTTTATCGGGCGGAGCAGCGATGACAAGACTTGCCACGCCCTCTTCTCCGAGCAATGTAGCATCTATCGCCCGATATCCGTCGGGCATGTTCATGTTTGCCAAGGATGTGATGGCATCTTTGCAAAGCCAAAGATCGCCCAGATTGCTCTTGTGCCAGTAATATTCCATAATTTATGTAACTCCTTTAAAGTGCCTTCGTGTGTGCATAATTTTTTATGATTATTAAGGCATAACCGTATCTTGATCTTGGGGTTTGTTTTCAGTGAAATGGATGCCTTGAACATGGACGTTCACGGCTTTGACAATGTAACCGGTATAATTTTCGATTTGATTTTTGATGGCTTCTTGCACATCCCAAGCAACATCCGGAATTCTGAGACCGTACTTCACGGAAATATAGGTATCTACGATTACCTCGTTGGGGAATCCTTCTTCTATTGTGATTTTAACGCCGCTGACTGGCCTCCGCCCCAAGCGCAAATTGGCGACCAGGCCTGAGCTTGCTGGCAACACGCCCGGCACGCTTTTTAAGGCTTCGATGGCCATTTGCGATATGACTTCCTCGGCTATTTTTACTTCGCCCTCAGGTTGGCCTTCTTTTAAATCAATCTTTTCTTCGCTCGCCTTTGCTTCAACTTCTTGTTGGCTGCTTTGTTCGTCAGCTGTTTGCGAATCATTCAAATATTTTTCTCTTTCTTCGTCCATATCTATCCCTCCATATTTGACTTCTTTTGGTCCACTAGTCGGCCACAATTGGGACATATCAAAAACTCTTCTTTTCCAAGGAGGTCCGGATTAAACATAAATTCATGTTCACATTCGGGGCAAATTGCCGACTCGTAATGGTCGATCAATGCCTCTTTGATATTAAAATCGTCTTCATAATATTCGCATAGATCCTCGAAGGCCTCTTTAAGGTTGTCAAAATCTGAACAAATTTTAGCACAAAGGGAAGTAAGTTTCTCAAGCTTCTTACTTTCCCCTTCAATTTTAGCACGTAAGGTTTTGATTTCACACAACAGTGCATCTAGCACCTTTATCCAGGTCTCTCTTGCTTTAGGGCAAGCATCGGAGGAAGATGTCTCAAGCAATAGTTCTCGAAGTTCTTCCACGCTTTCTTCCAAGCTCAAGGTTTATTCCTCCTTAGATTTATCCCTTTCAAGATATTCTCCCGTCCGAGTATCGACTAGCACAGAGTCTCCTACTTCTATGAACATGGGAACGGTTATGGTCAATCCTGTCTCGAGTGTAGCTGGTTTGTCACCTCCAGATACTGTGTCCCCTTTATAGCCTGGAGGAGTATCAACTACCTTTAGCGAAACCGTATTGGGTAAATCTACTCCTACGACCCTTCCTTCGTATAGCTTCAAGACCACTTCTAAGTTATCGCTCAAGTATGCAGCTTTTTCACCAAGAACTGAATCATGAATATATATCTGGTCGTAATTTTCCAGGTCCATAAAGACGTAATTGTCCCCTTCTCTGTAGATATACTGTGCCTTCCTCTCGTCAAAGATCACCCTCTCAAATCTTTCCCCTGACCTAAAAGACGTCTCAATGATAGCCCCTGAGGAAATATTGCGGAGCTTTGTCCTCACGATCGCTCCGCCACGACCCATTTTATGATGTTGGCAATCGATGATCTCCCATATACCGTCCTCCCACTTTATCATCATGCCTTGTCTGAAACTGCTCGTGTCCACTATTTGAGCCATATAATATCCTCCTAATTCATGATTTTATTAAATTTATCTTATACATGCTTGGCCATCTGTCAAGTTATAATGGTTTACAACAATTCTTTAAAAAACAGATCAATCTTTCTTAGGTCATCCCTGGCCAAATGCTTTATTACCTCACCCTTTTTGAAGACGATGATCCCATCGGGCGTCCCGGCGATCCCTATATCCGCTTCCATGGCTTCCCTAGGACCGTTTACCTCACATCCCATCACTGCTACCACCGTACCATCGGGCAAGTCTTTTATCAAAGGCCTTATTTCATCTACTACCTTTGGTACGTCCAAGCGTCGCCTTCCGCAAGTAGGGCAAGATATTATCTCCACTCCTTTTTTTCTGAGTCCCAAGGACCGAAGCAGGGCATATCCTGCTTTAACTTCTTCTGAAGCCGGCGCGGACAAACTGATCCTAAGCGTATCGCCAATGCCTTGAGCCAAAAGCAAGGCCAGGCCGGCGGCTGATTTTATGAGCCCTTCGGGCAGAGCTCCTGCCTCTGTTATTCCGATGTGGACAGGATATTGGGGAAAATGTTTGGCAAGCATCACATTTGCATCGATCGTTTCGCCTATCGATGTCGATTTGCTCGAAATTATAATATCTTCGAATCCCATATTTTCAAGAATTTTTAGCTGTTCTTCTACTGCCAAAAAAAGTGCCTTTGCCCTATTTCCTTTAGCTCGCGCCAATTGAAAGTTGTTTATCGAACCGCTGTTAGATCCAATTCTTATTACTGCTTTTCTTTCCCTTGCCAGGCTTATTAAGTTGGCAAGTCCATCTTTTGGCATATTGCCAGGGTTTATTCGGATGGCTTTACACCCGGCCCCCAAAGCTGCCTTGGCTAAATTGACATTGAAATGAATGTCCGCCATTATTGGTATCGTTGAAATATTTAAAATCTCCTTTAAAGGCTCAAGGCAGGTCATATCGGGAAAAGCTACACGGACTAGTTCGCATCCCTCTTCTTTTAGTGTATCTATTTCTTGCCCGCAAGCCTCGATGTTTCCAAGGGGCGTTTTTAACATGCTTTCCACCCTTACAGGAGAGTTTCCACCTATTGTAAGAGTTTCAATAGTTACAGTTTTCCTTTGCGTCAACACTTAGATCACCTACTGAAGATCCTGGTTATGTCCTGCCACGTAATAAGAGCAATGAGAGCAAGCAATACAACCATCCCGATAAAATGGACCTTTTGTTCGATGTATTCGGGCACCTTTCTGCGGAATATCATTTCTATAGTCACAAAAAGCAGCCTTCCGCCATCCAGTGCAGGGAACGGTATTAGGTTGAATAATCCCAGATTGAGGTTTATTATTCCAAGAAAGAATAAAAAGGTCCATAAACCGCTTCTCGCAGCCTCTCCAGCCATCTCGGCGATTCCCACAGGACCGGTCACGTAGATCTTTTGACCGCCGAATATCCACATGATAAGTGAACTAAATATGTTTTTGGTCATTTCCCATAGGTATTTTAATGAATACTTGAAAGCAGAAAAACCCTCATATCTGACCTGTGCGGGTCTAATGCCCAAAATATAGGCACCTGTCGTGGGGTCTAGTTTAAGCGTTACGTCTTCAAATACCAGCTGCCCTGCATCTGGGCGTTCTACCACAATCGTCAGGGGCTTGTCAGCATAAGTTTTTAAAGTAGAAGCCATCTCAAGCCATGTCGTTACCTTTTTATCGTTTATTGATAGAATTACGTCACCAGTACGAAGACCCAGAGATTCGGCGGGAAAGCCGGGCATAAGTTCGCCAATCCTTGCATGTTCCATATCGAGCACGCCATGTCCCCATAAAAAGAAGGTGGCAATTATTACGGCCAGCACAACGTTGGTTATGGAACCGGCAGCCAGTATAAACCACCTGCGCCATGCGCTTTGGGCGTTAAAGCTTCTTTCCGGATCCTCGGTTTCATCGTCCAGGGCTTCGCCCATACCCGCTAGCCTGACAAAACCTCCTATTGGAAAGATCCTGATGGACCAGAGTGTCTCTTTCCCCCTTTTTTTGAATATGGCCGGTCCCATACCAAAGGCGAACTCGAGTACTTGAACGCCTAATAACTTTGCTGAAAGAAAATGGCCAAACTCGTGGGAAACAACGCACACTCCTATTACTATTATGAAAGAAACTAAGGCAAACATAAAGCTCTATCTCCTTTCGCTAAAGAGGCGGCACAGTTTTCTTGCTTCGCAACGACCGAAATCCACGAGAGAAATAGCTTCTTCTAAACTGTTTATATCCGACGGTCCATTGTAAGATGAAAGCGTCTTTTCCAACAGGGGGGAAATATCTACTATAGATATCTTCCCTGTCAAAAAGGCTTCCACCGCAATTTCGTCTGCACCTACTACAATTGGCGGATAGGCATTGCCCATTTGTAAGGCTTTCCTTGCCAAAGTGTAGCAGGGGAATTTACTTTCGTCTATTTCCAAAAAATCCAAGTCACACTTGTTAATTCGCGGATGATAAAAGGCAGGGCTCATCTTCAGGCGCTTAGGATAGGACAAGGCAAAGCATATAGGGATTCTCATATCCGGTTTGCTCAAAAGTAATTTTGTACTGCCATCGCAAAATCGCACGCAACCATGAATCAATGAGGTAGGTTGAATTATGGCCTCTACCTTTTCAAGGGGCATAGAAAAAAGATAACAGGCCTCAATGATTTCGAATCCCTTATTAAGTAAGGTAGCGCTATCGACGGTGATTTTGGCCCCCATGCTCCAGGTGGGATGTTTTAGTGCATTTTTAGGAGATGTGTTTTTCATTTCTTCATAACTCGAATGTAAAAAGGGCCCACCCGATGCCGTTAGGATAATTTCTTCGATTTCATTTCTTTCTTCGCCCAAAAGGCACTGCCAAATCGCACTGTGTTCACTGTCAATAGGACGGATCTGATCGGGAAAGCTAGTCATTTTCATTATCCAAGGTCCGCCAACTATCAAACTTTCTTTATTGGCCAAAGAGACCTCGATTCCTTTTTTAAGCGCCGCTGCCAAGGCAAATATAGCTTCGGTTCCGGAAGATGCAAATACAATATGGTCAAGTTCTTCTTGAACCAGCTGCATTAATCCTTCTTGACCTGCCAAAACCTTTACGTCCTCGTAAACAGGGATGTAGCTTGATGCAGCGGATTTGTCGAAAACGACCAACAATTCCGGATGAAATTCCTCTTCTAGTTTTTTTAGTCCCTTTAAGTTTGATTTGACTGCCAACGCCGTGACCTTGAAAGTCTCCGGAAACATCCTGCATATGTCAAGGGTAGCTCTGCCAATAGATCCAGTGGCTCCAATGATGGCTAATCTCTTTTTGTTCAACTCAATATCACCTCAAAAACCAAAAATATCAGCGTAGAGTTAATGAGTATGCTGTCGAACCTATCCAAGAATCCTCCGTGTCCAGGGATTAGAGTGCCACTGTTTTTTACGCCCACTTCCCTTTTAAATAAAGACTCGTATAAATCACCTATTTGGCCGCCAACTCCGACCAAAGCACCCATCAATATCCATGGAAGTGGCGGTATTTTTAGGCAAAACGAAAGAATCACGGCACAAAAGAGACTTCCCACAAGGCCGCCTGCAAAACCCTCCAAAGTCTTTTTGGGGCTGATATTGTGCGCGAAGGGGGTTTTGCCGAACTTCCTTCCGATCAAATAGGCAAGCACGTCACAACTCCAAGTGCAAAGGAATAGGGAAAGTAACAACTTTCCGCCGAAGGGTCTTTGTCTCAGCATTACCAAAAACGACCATGGGAATACGATAAATATGAGCCCACTTGATATGCCGCTCATGTTTAACAAAGCGGAACTCTTACCTTGTGATGTTCTCCTGAATATTTCAATAGCTAAAGTAACATAAGATTGTAAAACTAACAAGACGATTATGGTCAAAAAGGATTGTCCCCTGAAAGCCAGGTAGATTATCACTGCGCCCACTATCAGACCGACACCCTTTGATACGTGGCTAAAACGGGAAAAGAGGTTGTAGTATTCCCACAGGGATGCCAGAGCTATGATTGAAGATAAAACAAACCACAGACGATCACCCACGTAAACTCCGCCAAGTATACAAATTACTATGATGGCGCCACTAATTGTGCGAATTTGCAGTTCGCTCATGAAGGTCAAATCCCTCCGTATCGTCTTTCTCTACTCTTATATTCCTCGATGGCTTTGCGTAACTCGTCTTCATTAAAATCAGGCCAAAGGACATCGGTGAAGTATAGCTCGCTGTAAGAGGATTGCCAAAGCCAAAAATTGCTTAGCCTCTTTTCTCCACTGGTCCTGATGATTAAGTCTGGATCAGGTAAATCTGGAAGATAAAGATAGTCTCTAAAATCCTCCTCATTTATCCCCTTTGCTTTGTCGTTATCCTTTGGACTTGCCTCCAAAATTCTGTTAACGGCATCTATTATTTCTTGCCTACCTCCATAATTTAGACATACTACAAGATCCAGTCTATCTCCTTCCTTTGTTTCGCCTTCTGCCCATTTAACTAGATCTTTTAAGTTGTCCGGCAAAAAGTCTATGCGTCCTGAAAAGCGCAGACGTATATTTTCCTCTTTAAGTTTTTTAATTTTACACCTTATGAAATATCGAAATAGACCAAATAGCCCATAAATCTCGCCTTTCGGACGTTTCCAGTTTTCGGTAGAAAAGGCAAAAAGCGAGATGTGTTTTACGCCCAACTCGAGCGCCGCAATTACGGTCTTTTCCACAGCTTTAACGCCAGCGTAATGGCCCATTATCCTGGGCAGTCGTTTTTGTCTCGCCCATCTTCCGTTGCCATCCATGATGATGGCAATGTGAGCGGGCACTACTTCTCCCTTGTTCTCCTTACTTTGTCCCACTGAGCCTTTACCTCCTGTATGTCCTGCCAGGTCAAATGTCTGGGGCTTCCGACCTTTCGCGATTGGTTTCTGAGCAAGTAACTTGGGTGAAACATGGGCATAAGTTTAATTCCATACCAATCAAACCACTTACCCCTTAGCTGTGTGATCCCTTCGTGGGTAGTTTTGAGCAACCACTTGGTTGGCGTATTTCCCAAGGTGACCAAAATTTTGGGTTGGACAAGTGAAATTTGAGCAAACAAATAATCGTTGCAGGCAGAGCATTCCTCCACCGAAGGAACTCTATTCTGGGGTGGCCTACACTTTATTACGTTTGTTATGTATACCTCTTCTCTTTCAATGCCCGCAGCGGTTAGGATTTGGCTTAACAATTGACCTGCGCGTCCTACAAAAGGCAGCCCTTGCATGTCTTCATCGGCACCAGGACCCTCTCCAACGAACATAAGTTCGGTCTTTTTTGCACCTTCTCCGAAGACACTTTGTGTCCTGCTTTTGCAAAGGGGACATTTCTCGCACCCTTTAACCTTTTCTTCTAGCGTCTCCCACGTCTCATCTATTTTTTGAGCTATCTCATTTTCAGTTAAAAAATGAAGTATTTTAGCCATCATTTTCCCTCCATCCCTCGATCAGCACGTTTATTTCGCCTATGTCCAAGCCGGTCAAAAGAGGCAAGACGATAAAAATCCTTCGTTGAACCTTAGCGCCTACTTCTAGAAAGGTGTATCTACCTGTTCTCACGGTCAGCGAGACGCTAATCGAGACCATCCCCTCATCTTCGGTCTTTACCTTGATGCTTTTGACTTCAACCACCTGAGAGTCCAGAGAAGCTACGTGCCTGGCGATTTGCTCGATGGCATAAGGGCCTATCTCAACTTCGCCGTAATAGCTAAAGGGTGGTCTTACAATCGTCTTTTCTGCTTCATCTGCTCCACCCCGCACATAAGCAGACCAAAACGTTTTAAGGCGACCTACAACTTTGCCGGCGAAATTGCGCCTAACTTGCACGTAAGCGACTGGTATGACGTGTTGTTTTTTAACGTGACGTTCCCTCAGAGCTTGTTCTATTTCTTCTCGCGTGGCAACTTCTTCTATGTAAATATATCGTTCAGGCTCTGGAAGCGATAGTCGCTTACATATTTTAAGGGCCATATCTGTAGAGGTTGCAACCACCAAGATCGTGCAAGGTGCCGCTTTTTCAAGAACTTTTTTAACTTGGATTCTGTGATCTGGAAACTCAAAAAGGGCCCTTCTGATGGCCCTTACCTGATTTTGTTCGGTCTTAGCGCTTTTTCCGCAAACGATCTTCCCATCTTTGATTAAAAGACCATCGTCTATGATGTAATTTGCCCCAAATTGCCTTGCTATAAAGTGTGTCCTCTGGCTTTTGCCAGTGCCTGCGGGACCTACGAAGGCAATGACTTTAAAGTCTGTTGTCAAGTCGCATCATCAACTTTCTAAAAATACCTACGAACTGCTCGTTTTCTTCAGGCAACCCGATGGATACTCTCAAGTAACCCTCCAAGCCTAAGTCGCTTGCGGGGCGTACTATTATTCCTTCTCTCAGTAACGCCTCATACATCTTACGTTCATCATCCACCTTTATTAAAATAAAGTTGGTAACAGTTTCCCTTACCTTTGCCCCCATATTAATAAGAGCTCTAGTAACCTTTTCCTTCTCGAGTAATGTTTTGTCTCTGATTTCCTCGATATAGTCATCTTCTTTTAAAGCGGCAATAGCCGCTGCTTGTGCTATTGAGTTAACATCGAATACTCTTCTCACCTTGGCGTATGCCTCTGTAATGGGCTTTGGAACGATACCATACCCCACTCTTAAACCAGCTAATCCATATATCTTAGAGAATGTCCGCAATATCAAAACATTGCCAATCTGATGAAACAGTTCTATTCCACAAAGATATTCAGGATCAGTCACAAATTCTGCATAGGCTTCATCGACGACTAATAAAATGTTATGTTTATTTAAGAAAGCCGAAAGTGTCATGAGATCGTAGCGTGGTAGGAAAAGTCCCGTTGGATTGTTTGGGTCGCATAAAATTAGCAGTTTAGTTTTGCTGGTACAGGCATCCATTAGGTCAGTTACGCTTATCCTCAAGTCTTGATCCACGGGAACTTCTATGCAAGTACTTCCACGAGCTAATGCGGCTAGTTTATAAAGCGTGTAACTTGGCTTTGCGATCACGACCTCGTCGTCTTCTTCGAGCAACGCCTGAAAAAGCGCAAAAGTTACTCCTTCGGTGCCAGTTCCAACAATCACCTCTTGTATGGAAACTCCTAACTTCTTCGCGATAGCCTTTCTTAGCGAGTAAGCTTCGGCATCGGGATAGCGGTTAACCTCACAGGATGCTTCTTCTATGGCTTCAATGACGCTACTGGGAAGAGGCCAAGGGTTTTCATTGGAACAGAGTCTAACTACATGAGTCAAACCCAATTCTCTCTTTAGCTCACCTATTGATTTTCCCGGTTTATAAGGCTCAACGTTCATTATTGACTTACGAATGAAAGTATCTATCCTCATGTTTACATCTCCCGCCGTTGGTCTTTAATTATATATCTTCCTTCGTGACTTCTGCTGCTCTTTCGTCAATCTGTGCGCCTATAAGGGTTAATTTCTCGACCATATTTTCGTAACCTCTTTTGAGATGTTCGACATTGTAAATAGTAGTTTCGCCCTCCGCCGCTAAGCCTGCCAAAACAAGGGCAGCGCCTCCTCGTAAGTCTGTAGCGTAGACCTCGGCCCCGATCAAATTTTCTTGACCATGGACTATCGCGGTATTGCCCTGAAGTTCAATTTGAGCGCCCATCTTTTGAAGCTCGCTTGCGTGCAGGAAGCGAGCTTCAAATATGGTTTCATGTATTATGCTTGTCCCATCTGCAAGGGAAAGAAGCGCCATCATCTGCGGCTGTAAATCCGTGGAAAAACCGGGATAAGGCATGGTCTTAAGCGTTATGCCATTAGGTCGTCCAGGGTTAAGCACGCGCAGGACATTTCCGTTATTTATTACTTCAATGCCAGCCTCGTCTAATTTAGCTAGCAGTGCGTTTAGGTGTTCAGGTATTACTCCCCTGATTGCAACATCACCATGCGTTATCACGCCAGCCAAAAGATATGTTGCAGCCTCGATGCGATCTGGTATTATGGTTATAGAGGCAGGATTCAATTCTTTTTTGCCTTTGATGCGCAATATACCTGTTCCTTCTCCTTCTATAACAGCTCCCATTTTTCTAAGAGCTCTGACTAAGTTGTCTATTTCTGGTTCCCTGGCAGCATTTTCAATCAGAGTTTCACCATCGGCTAATGCGGCCGCCATGAGTAGGTTTTCGGTCGCTCCTACAGATGGGAAGTCCAGATAAATTCTAGTTCCCACAAGTTTGTTTGCCTTCGCTATTACAGCACCTTTGTCCAGTGTTATTTGAGCTCCCATCTTGGAAAGACCCTTAAAGTGAAGATCCATGGGTCTACTGCCAATGGCACAGCCCCCGGGAAGTGGCAATATTACTTTGCCGCAACGGGCAAGAAGCGGGCCCAATACCAAGGAGGAAGCTCTCATCTTTCTTACGAGCGAAGGAGGCATCTCCCAGGCGAGTTCATCTTGTATCTCAATGGTCATGGTGTGATCATCACGATCGACTTTGGCACCTAAACTTATGAGAAGCTCACTCATGGTATGTACATCTAACAGTTTTGGTACGTTGCGGAGGCTAATCTTTCCGTTGTACAAAAGAAGAGAAGCAGCCATAATGGGCAGTGTAGCATTTTTTGACCCCTGAGCTATTACCTCTCCCCTTAAAGGACTTCCCCCTTTTATCGCTATAAGACCAGATTCCAAGCTTGCTTTCATCTTCTCTCACTCCCTAGAACAAGGCTTGTTTGCCTTTATATGTTCACTTAATATATCGACGATGATATCAGCAGCCTTCCCCTCGCCGAAGGGAAAACTTGCCTTGGACAAAAGCTTTGTTTTGAATTCGTCATCCTGCAGGATTTTAAGTGCAAGCTCGACGATGTTTGACGGTTGCCTTCCAGCGAGCAAAGCGGTTCCTGCACTTAAGGCCTCTGGCCTTTCGGTGACATCCCTTAAAATTAAAACCGGTTTTTTTAAAGTGGTAGCCTCTTCTTGAATGCCACCGCTATCGGTCAATATCAGGGTGCTTTTATCCATAACCCAGACGAAATCATCATACTCTAAGGCATCGCACAAAATGACCCTGGGATGGTAGCTCAAATGTTCTTGCCAAGTTTCTCTGACGAGTGGATTTTTGTGCATGGGTATTATAACCCAAAGGTCGGGGATAAGCCTTCACTATTTCCATTATAGCCTTGCAGACGGCTTCAAGAGGCTTGCCCCAAGATTCCCTTCTGTGAACCGTTACTAGCAAGAGCGGAACGTCAAGGGGCAATTTCTCCTTTAAAAATTTGGGATCCTTGTTCAGTTTTTTGACCATCATTAAGGCGTCTACCACGGTGTTACCGGTTACCCAAATCCTTGTTGGATCGCAGCCTTCTTGTACGAGGTTGCTTTTTGCCATTTCAGTAGGAGCGAACCAAAAGGTAGCAAGTTTATCGACCATAACCCTGTTGGCCTCCTCGGGGAAGGGAAGGTACAGATTACCACTTCTAAGCCCCGCTTCTACATGACCCACTTTAATTTTCCTGTAAAAAGAAGCTAAGGCCGATGCGAATGTAGTAGTAGTATCTCCATGCACCAGTACGATTTCGGGGTTTATTTCATCCAGCACACATCCCACCTTTGTCAATACAGCAGACGTGATATAGTCCAGGCTTTGTTTTTTCTTCATGATAGAAAGGTTGCAATCGGGGGTTATGTTAAAAGTTTTTAATGCCTGGGTTAAAAGGTCGGTATGCTGGCCAGTGGCCAACACGAAACAGGGCAGTCCTCGCTCCTTTAACTTTAATATCACCGGAGCCATTTTTATAGCTTCGGGACGAGTGCCTATTATACAACAAATCGTTGACATAAAATGACCTCCAGCTGTCATAATAATCTTGCAGGATAGGACGGGCAGCTTAAAAAATCTTCAAACTCAGAGTAATCAATATCGCATGAAAAGACACCATAAAAATCAACACCATAAAAGGATATAAACCTCTTCGAACAAGGCGATGATGTATGTGTTCTTTGTCTGGAGAAAATGGGGAAATACCCTTTGCGATCCTACGGAGTACAGCAAAGGACATATCTAAAAATGGGATCCCACCTGCTAAAGCTAAAAATACACAAAAGGAAATGAAAGATTTTGTCAAAGCATTGGATTCAAAAAGACAATACAAGAGCAAACAAGAGTGAGTAAATCCGAGTAACGTGCTTCCACCATCTCCCAAAAATGTCTTCGCCTTCGGGTAATTCCACGGTAATATGCCAAGTGTAATTCCAATCCCAAAAGCCCAAAAGATGCTTTTAAAAGTATAAAGAAAGATACATGAACTTATGGCGAAAATGCAAAGTGCCAAGCCATTCATGCCATCGATCATATTATAAGCGCTTATCATGGCGGCTATCCATATCGATGCAACAAGCCAACCCCAAAGGGGCAGGTTGCCGTTTTTATACAAGGGGATCAAAACTATGGTTGAGGCAAGCAAATGCAATGTGAGCCTCAAGATTGGTGACAAACTTTTCATGTCGTCCAAATATCCAACCATAAATACTGCACTTGCGCACCACGCAAAGAGCGTAAGATTGACGTCGATACGACCGTGACATAAAAGGATAAATAAAAGCAATCCGCTCCAAAGCACTATACCCCCTCCTCTAGGGGTAGCCTCGCTATGGAGCTTTCTTTTTTCGGGCATATCGATAATGTTATATCGTATAGAAATTGGTACGGCGATCTTTGTCACCGCCCATCCCCATATGAAAGCAAAAAGCATTGAGATTCCCATCTCGATCATGATCTTGTCATTTCGTTCCAAACAATCGGTCGCCAGCATCTCCCAATCCGGGCACTATGTAGCCATGTTCGTCCAGATGGTCATCTAGTGCAGCCATATAAATGTCGACGTCAGGGTGTGATTCCTGCACTCTTTTTAACCCTTCAGGAGCCGCTAGCAAGCATACCAAAGTTACCTTCTTTCCACCCCGTCTTTTTATCAAATCTATAGCCAAAGTAGAGGAACCCCCAGTGGCAAGCATTGGATCGACAATGAAAATATCTCTTTCTTCTATATCTCCAGGCAACTTGCAGTAATATTCAACAGGCTGTAGCGTTACTGCGTCTCTGTAAACTCCTATGTGTCCGACCTTAGCATTGGGGATGAGTTTTAGTATGCCTTGAATCATTCCAAGTCCTGCTCGTAAGAGGGGGATAACTGCCAACTTCTTGCCAGCGATCGTCTTGGCTTGCGCTTTTGCCAATGGTGTTTCCACCTCGATTTCCTCTACGGGTAGATGTCTGGTTATCTCATACACCATTAATCCGGCAATTTCTTCTACTAGCTCTCTGAATTCCTTGACGCTGGTTTGAACGTTTCGTATAATCCCCAGTTTGTGTTGTACCAAGGGATGATCTACGATTACCACCCGTCCATTTGAATTATTTATATTGCTTAAGAAAACCTTATCTTCATGTGCTTGTATCTTTTCAATGCGCCTAGAATGCCTGCCTCCTTTAAAGGGCGTTTCAAGCCAAACATCTATAATCTGTAAAGCCTCATCGATATTTATAACTCTGCCTCCCAACACCAAGATATTTGCATTGTTATGGAGGCGGCTCATCTTCGCCATGTAAGTATTGGTACAAAGAGCGGCGTATGCACCGCGAACCTTATTCGCTGCAATCGACATTCCTATGCCGGTGCCACATGATAGAATGCCGCGGTCACACTCCCCGTTGGCTACCATTTTCGCAGCCTTTATTCCGATATCAGGATAATCAACTGGTTCCTTATCTGAATCGGTCCCCAAATCCAACACTTCTATTTGCTCTTTGAATTAAGTATTGTTTAGCTGCATTTTTTAAAACGCAGCCGGCATGATCAGCTCCAAGAACGGCCTTCACCTTACTACCCCCTCGAAAAAATATCGCCCAGAATTTTGCCAGCTACTGTGTAAGGGTCGATCCTTCGGGCAGATAGTGCATCTATCAAATCCTCATCGCAGCATTCTTTCCACTTTTCTTCCACTATCTTTGCTATCTCTCGCTTTAAAATTTCTTCGACTTCCATCTTTATTCTTGTTGTGAACCTCTTTTTGCCTTCGGCACTTTCAGATAAGTATTTTTTATGGTCCAACAAAGCCTTAGAAAGTTCTTCTATCCCTTCGCCGCTCTCGGCGATGGTTTCAATTACCGGGGGCCTCCACGCCATGCTCCCGCAGAGATCTAGCATAACGTTGACTTCAGCAACTAGTCTATCGGCACCCTCGCGATCTGCCTTGTTAATGACGAATACATCAGCTATCTCCATTATACCCGCCTTCATTATCTGAACATCATCGCCCATGCCGGGAACGAGGAGTAAACAAACAGTATCGGCAATTTTCACTATGTCCACTTCAGACTGGCCCACGCCCACTGTTTCGATAAATATTACATCCTTGCCACAGGCGTCTAATATCATAGCAGCTTCGTATGCGGCCCTGCTCAGCCCTCCAAGGGATCCCCGGGTACCCATGCTTCTTATGAATACGTCTGGATCCAATGCATGACTTTGCATCCTGAGTCTATCGCCCAAAATTGCACCACCACTGAAAGGGCTTGTTGGGTCTACGGCTATGACGCCTATTTTTTTGCCAAGTTTTTTGAAACTGCTAATTAACTTATCTAAAAGAGTGCTTTTTCCGGCTCCCGGGCTTCCCGTTATCCCTATAATGTGGGCATTCCCAGTGTACGCATATAGCTCCTTCATTATCTGACTCGCAAAGGATGACTCGTTCTCAACCAATGAAATTAACCTTGCTATTGCACGATGATCTCCATCTAACGCTTTTCTTACAAGAAAGTTCATAGTTAATCCTCCTATCGGTTGCATTAGTTAGTAGTTGAATAAAAAATCCATGGGGATCCAGTCTCGGAAGGGGATGCCGTTTATATTCCCGAAAACGGCCAAAAGCGGCTCAAAAACAACCGCTTTGAGCAAAATGCTCTTTTCGGGGAGGCTTACAAAAACTTCCCCTTCAAGTCCCATTGACTTAGAGTCATCGCTTTGATGTGACGAGGAGAACTTAATTTTTCCTCCCGATATGTACGAAAGCATTGTCAAACTCAATGGCAATGGTCCGTCTTTCATGTGCAAATCAATGGCTATGCCTTCTCTGAGACTTAACCCTGCCAACATTAGCACAAAATCGTCAGTTATTCCAGAAAGATGGGGTCCTTGTTTCATCACAAGTCTGGAAGGCCACACGTTGCCAACGGTATAGATTTTCCTTAAAAAAATTTCGTAGTTATCTGCCAAAGCAATCTCAAGGACTGGCTTTTGGTTCATATAAGTTTTTCGTTCCCATTTGCTTGGGAGGAAGTTTTCGCCAAAACCCACTATAAGGGAAGGGGTCTTTTGCTCATAATTAGAAATTGCGGGAATATTTAAATTGGCCTTTAAGCGTAAAAAACCGAGATCGGGCCCTTTTTCCAACATATATAAGTTAGCAAAGGCGATGAGATTTTCTAATTTTAAAACTTGCTCGATCAAAAAGGTGTTTTTCAAAGCCGTATCAAGCGCTATAATTTTATCTTCATACCTTGCTAAACACCAGCAGTTTTCGAGTTTTTCTTCGATAGGTTTTTTTAGCGAATCTTTTAAGATGTTTCCTATGTATAGTGATCCATCCTCGCTCAAGACGACGTAATCTATTGGTGAAATCCATTCTACATCTCTTAAAAGTTCTACTTGCTCTTTAAAAACGACTTCCTTAGCCCAAGGATCCATGAAGATTACAGAGTTGGATCCCCTATCCGCAATGGCTACCAAGTAGCCGCCATAAGACAAAGCCAGTGGCTCAAAACGTCCTTCATCCGTTGGCGTCCAAGTATATGAAATATTTCCATCTTCAAGATCGACACACGTTAATTTGCCTTCTTTTACGTCGCCCACAAGTATAAATTTTTCGCCTATGACAACAGCATCCGAGGCAATTATAGGAAGGCTTGCCACCTTTTTAACGTGCATGTGTTCGAGGTTTTTGTTGTTTTCACTCACATTGACTTTATATATCTGCCCTTCCTTGGTTACGATAATCGCCTCGTCAAAATCCAAGGGCACTACTGAAACGGGATTGTCAATGTCAAATGGGACCGGTTTTTTGTTTCTTTCGATCATAAAAACTTTATTGCCTTCCGTATCAGAGATCCACAACCTACCTTCGAAAGAGCTTGCTTTTCCTAGGGCTTTTGTCTTCGGCTTTGAACCCAAGGGAAGATTGTAGAATAATGAGAAAGGTTGTTTATATGCCTGAATCGAATTGACTTCGATTTTACCTGACAATACATTCTTTAAAAAACTCTTTTCTTTTTCAATTTGATCTTCAATTAACCTGGCACGTACGTCTGCGCTTTCAACTTCCAAATAATAGTGTATAGATGTTAACGATTTATCCCACATGCCCAGACGCCTTTCGCATAAGGATCTTAAAAGATACACGCCTACCAGATAAATATTTTCTCGTTGGGCTGCACTTAATTCTTCAATGCAATTGAGATAATCTCCGCTTAAAAAATATCGCCTTGCAGCTACCATATGTTTTTCGGCTTCTATCTTGTTGACCTCCGGCAAAGTGTAGGTTACACTAGCATCTGCACATGATAATATATTAAAAAGCAAAATAAGTAAAATAATGGCAATTCGCATTATATCACCCCACGTCATAGCTGAACCTAGCTGAATTTGGTTTAAGTTCAGTTCAGTATGCTTATCCCAGCGAAGGCATAAAATCCCAGAACCACTGAAGCAGCAAGCATGAAGCCCAGAAGCACTCGCAAATAAAACACCCATAATGCTCCACCTGGCCACTTTTTCGAGTTGATATTATTAATGATCCTTGCGATTAGCAAAGAGGCCAGAAAAAGCCCCAAGGCCAACAATGCTTGTATATTCACATCGGGAATTGCGCGAAACATGAGACGACTGACACCTCTATCTTAAAAAAATATTAATGAAGTCCCTTTGAGTGTTTCTCATATATGAGTTTTAAAATTATATTTTCCATAAAAACCCTGTCAGGCCTAGAATACGTACATGCAATAATCACAACCGATAGAGCAGCTATGACAACTATCAATAAAATGACGATTTGACGAGCAAGGCTGTTTTGTTGCCACCTTTTTCTTTTCGTCAAGGTTGCATCACCTCATAATAAATAGAGGGAGCCTCTTTCTCCCTCTATTCTACAACAGTCTCCGTCATAAATAAACAAAACTGGCGAAAAGCTACTTTAACGTTGCTTCACTAGCAAATAAGTTCATAAAGACTAGTTTTATTTAGTGCGATGTTTTGATGCTTTTTTGTTGGCTTACCATATTATTATGTATCTGATTATTATGTATCTGTCTTAAAACCTCAATGGCCACCTCCAAGGCTCTTTTGCCATCAGCTATGCCGACCATCGGTTGCCTTCCCTCTCTAACGCAGGATATAAAATGTTGCAACTCCATTTTAAGCGGTTCGTGTTTCGGAAATACAGGATGTTCTATTACTTCCATCAATCCCATTCCGTTGTCTCTAATACATCTGTGTATGGACACGTCTTGACTCTCGTAATCAAGAGTTATGTATCGCTCTTTTTCCATGATTTCAAGCGTTCTAAGTCTCTTTTCGGAAACCCTGCTCACCAATATATGGGAAATAGTGCCGTTCTTAAAGGTAAGATGGGCAGAAGCGATATCTTCATGTTCAGTATATATAGAGCGCCCATATGCCGAAATCTCGCTTATTTCGGAACCCACCAGAGACAAAATAATGTCAATATCATGAATCATCAAGTCCAAAACTACGCCAACGTCGGCAACTCTAGAGGAAAAAGGGCCCAACCTCCTTGTTTGAATATAAAAAGGTGGTTTACAGATACCCCTCACATATTGTACGGCGCTATTAAAACGTTCTATATGTCCTACCTGAAGCACCAGGTTTCTTTTGGCGGCAATCTTGAGGAGATCTTCGGCTTCATTCACTGTCTTGGTGACCGGCTTTTCTATGAGCACGTGGATATTTTTTTCCATAACCTTTTTTGCCACCTCGTAATGTGCCACGGTAGGTACGACTATGCTCAAGGCATCGGGACGGGCCTTCATTAAAAATTGGTCTAAATTACCATAATATGGCACTTGAAGAGTCTCTCCCACGGAAGCAGCCCTTTCCTCATCGATGTCCATCACGCCCACCAGCTTGGTCTCCAAAAGCTCGGTGTATATCCTTGCGTGGTGATAGCCCAAATGACCCACCCCAATGACACCCACACGCAATGGATTCATGTTTTACTCACCTCTTGTAATTGAGTCCACATTTAAAAGCCTCTTTTACCATTATCACTTTATTTTCATGTTTTTGGCCTTACGCAAGAAAGAAAATCTTCATTCAAATATATCATTTTTTTTATTGCTCCCAATAGGTAAAGGCTGCCGCATATCACTATGTATTTACATTGGTTATCATACAGTGTTTTGGTTAAGATATTTTCTATTTCGGGTTCTATTTGAACTGATGAGTTGGGAAAGATGTCCTTTGCGATGGCTGCCAAGGTTTTCGAAGTCATGCTTCTTTCGAGATTGGGCACCTCGGTGCATATAAACTTTCGAATCGGCAAATCTGCTAATTTCCTTAAAGCTCCTTCGACAGTTCTTGTCCTTCATCATGGCCATAATGATTGCAAAAGTTTCGTTGGCTGGCAGTGCCAGTTTTAGTGAAGTAGCCAGTGCTTCCATTCCTTCAGGATTGTGCGCCCCGTCTAATATAAGTATTTTACCCCCATTGAGCCTCAGGACTTCGAATCGGCCTGCCCAAGAAGCTGATAGTAAACCCTCCCTTATGGATTTGTGCGATATCATTGGAAAGGTTTCCATTAAAAGAACTGCACCAAAAGCTGCTATCGCGGTGTTACGAATTTGGTAAGCACCTGCTAATCTTGTTTCCAAGGCATCGAAATAATGTCCACGAGAAGTCCACAGATCGTATACCACGCCGTCTATAGAAATATGCCATGGTCTTACAACACACTCTCGCGAAAATAAGTGACCCTCAGACATTATCTTTTTGCAACGAGCGACGAATATGTCTTCTATGCCATTTGCTTGGCCGCCAACATAAAGTGCCTTGATTATGGGTCTTATAGCGGCAAACTTCTCGCTAGCTATTTGTGAGAGCGTATCGCCTAGAAAGTTTGTGTGATCAAGGGAAATCGATGTAAAAACGGACAATATCACATTACCCAATAGATTTGTAGCATCAAGTCTTCCACCCATGCCTGCTTCAACAACTGCGACGTCTACGTTTTCATTCGCCATGATCAAAAAACTAATGGCAGTCATGAGTTCGAATGCTGTTGGGCGTGTTTCTGTTGTAGAATTGACTTGCAACGATTCCCTGACTTTATGCCAAGCATCACACCACTTTTGTGGGCTCAAGACAGATCCGTTAATGCGTAGGCGCTCGCCCATATGTATTAAATGAGGGCTAGTATATAATGCTGTCTTTAAACCTGAACTGGTTAAAATGCTTGCAAGCGTCGATGCTGTCGAGCCCTTCCCATTGGTGCCCAATACATGAATTGCTTTAAAATTTCTTTGTGGATTGCCAAGCGAATTCAAACACTTTGCTATCCGTGACAAGCCCGGGCGAATGCCCGGGCTTGATTCGTTTAAAATGTCCTGCTCCAAGAGATCAAAGGTTTTCACAATATCTTTATCGACCATTTCGGATCGCCTTAACTTTCTTTAAGCGAAGTAATGTTTTCATCAATCCTCTCAATGCGTTCCCTTGCTTTCTTCAGGCGTTCCTTCTCTTTTTCCACCACCTCTTTGGGAGCTTTTTGCAAGAAAGATTCATTGGATAGCTTCGACAAGCTTCTTTGTTCCTCTAATGCCAACTCTTCTTTTTCCTTCTTCAGTCTTTCGATCTCAGAAGGTATATCTATGATATCGCCTACTATCAAGTAGACATTGCCCCAAGGTAGCACTGAAACCAAGGAGCCCCTCGGCCTTCTTGAGACAAAGCTAATTTGGCCAACCTTCGACATGAGTTTTATCATGTCTTCATTTTCGGCGATCACCTTAGCGGCTGTCTCATCGGTGGGATCAAAAGCCAAATGAGGCACTACAACCTGAGGAGCTACGTTGGCTTCCGCCCTTAAGTTTCTAGCCGACCGAATGGTTTCTTGAACTATGTACATCTCCTTGGCAAGTAGTGCTGTTGTAGTCTCATCGAACATTTCTTCCACTGATGGCCATGACTCTTCTTCTATGGAATTCGAGCTAAAGCCGAATATGTGCCATAATTCCTCGGTTACAAAGGGAATAAAGGGATGAAGGAGCAGAAGAACTTTCCTGAAGACGTAATAAAGTATTTCTTGCGAGGCAACCTTTCTGTCGCTGCCTTCTTCTTCCTTTAACGCGGGCTTTGCCATCTCGATGTACCAATCGCAGAGTTCTCCCCATACGAAGTCATAAAGCAATCTGCTCGCTTCGCCGAAAAAGTAGCCCTCAAGAAAATCAGTGACCTCCTTGGTGACTTGGTTGGCGCGCATGAGGATCCATTTGTCGTGGAGTCTGAGATCGCTTTTATGCGCTATCCTTCCGTTTCCCTCGAAACCCTCTAAGTTCATTAAGGCAAAGCGCGCTGCATTCCAGATCTTGTTCATGAAATGTCTGCAGGATTCTATTTTTTGGGCGCTTAAGATGATGTCACGTCCCTGAACTGTTAGCGAAGACAAGGTAAATCTGAGCGAGTCAGCTCCATATTCGTTTATGACGTCCAAGGGATCTATTACGTTGCCCTTGGATTTGCTCATCTTTTGCCCCTTTTCGTCACGTACCAAGGCGTGTATGTATACATCCCTAAATGGTACGTCTCCCATGAATTTCAATCCCATCATTATCATTCTGGCTACCCAGAAGAATATTATGTCAAAGCCCGTGACAAGGAGCGATGTAGGATAAAAATATCTAAGTTCAGGCGTATCATCCGGCCACCCCATGGTGGAAAAGGGCCATAACGCGCTTGAAAACCAAGTGTCTAATACGTCTTCGTCTTGTTTTATTTCTTTTGAACCGCATTTTTCGCAATAGATCGGATCTTCTTCTGAAACCGTGACATGACCGCATTCATCGCAGGTCCAAGCAGGAATTCTGTGTCCCCACCAAAGCTGTCTTGAGATGCACCAATCCCTGATGTTTTCCATCCATTGGTAGTAAGTGTTGGTCCATTGTTCAGGTACCCAGCGAATTTGACCTTCCTTAACAACTTCTATTGCTCTTTTGGCCAACGGTTCGGTGCGGACAAACCACTGCTCCGACAAGAAGGGCTCCAAAACTGTATTGCACCTGTAGCAATGTCCGATGGCGTGTTCGTGGTCTTCGATTTTTACCAACAACCCGGCGGCCTTTATGTCCCTCGTGATTGCTTCTCTTGCCTCGAATCTGTCCATACCTTTATAGGGACCGGCGTTTTCGTTCATGCGACCATCTGCATCGATAACTTGAATAAGTTTGAGTTCATGTCGTTCACTAACCAAAAAGTCGTTGGGATCGTGGGCCGGAGTTATCTTGACTAATCCTGTACCAAAGGATGGATCGACCATCTGATCCTCGATTATGGGTACAATTCTGTCTGTCATAGGGACCCTTACTTTTTTGCCTACTAATCCGGTGTTTTCTTGGTCATCGGGGTTTACTGCTATTGCAACATCTCCCAATATGGTTTCGGGGCGTGTTGTGGCGACCACTACTGAACCTTCTTCGCCCTCGATGGGATAGGCAACGTAATAAAGTTTTCCTTTTGTTAACACATGTTCAACTTCTAAATCAGATAAAGCCGTATGGCAGCGCGGGCACCAATTAATGATGTACTTGCCTTTGTATATGAGTCCCTCTTTATACAAACGTACAAACACACACCTGACAGCCCTAGACAAACCCTCGTCCATAGTAAAGCGTTCTCTGGTCCAATCGCAAGAGGCCCCCAGCCGCTTTAGCTGCGAAATAATCCTGCCACCGTATTCGTGTTTCCACTCCCAAACCTTCTTTAAGAAGGCATCCCTGGTTATATCTTTTCTTTGAATGCCCTCTTTGGCTAATTCTCGCTCTACAACGTTTTGCGTAGCTATGCCTGCATGATCCGTTCCGGGAATCCACAGTACATTGAATCCCTTCATGCGCTTATAGCGACATACAATGTCCTGCAGGGTATTGTTTAACGCATGTCCCATGTGAAGCGATCCCGTTACGTTAGGCGGCGGTATGACCATGCTGAAAGGTTTTTTAGTTTCGTCGACCTCAGCGTGAAAAAGCCCTCTTTTTAGCCACCATTCATACCACTTTTGCTCTATCTCTTTAGGTTCGTACTCCTTTGGAATAAGCATATCGTCAGCCCGCATTTTGCAATGGTCTCTCCTTATATCTTAAGTTTTATGCCTTACGCAGCGTTAGGCTACTTCTTCATCTCTCGATATGTATACTGGAGATGCTCCTTCCAAAACGCACTTTTCGGTGATCCTCACCTTTGCAACTTCGTTCGATATATTGGGCAACTCGTACATTATGTCGAGCATTACCTTTTCCATGATCGACCTTAAACCTCTTGCACCAGTATTTCTTTTCTGAGCCTGGCGAGCGATGGCCCGCAAAGCTTTTTCCGTAAATTCCAATTCCACTCCCTCGTAGCTGAAAAGTTCTTTGTACTGTTTCAGTAAGGAGTTTTTAGGCTCTCTTATTATGTGCACCAATGCATCTTCATCAAGACCTTCCAGCGGAACAATTACCGGAAGCCTGCCAATAAATTCCGGGATAAATCCGTACGTCATTAGATCCTCGGGCTGCACTTCCCTTAATATATCCCACGATGCTTTTTGTTTAGTGCCTATTATATCGCCGCCAAATCCGATGACTCTTTTGTTGATTCTTCTTGCTATGATGTTTTCTATGCCTCCAAAAGCCCCGCCACAAATGAAGAGGATGTTTGACGTATCGACCTGGATGAAATCTTGGTAAGGGTGCTTCCTTCCTCCCTTAGGAGGAACGCTGGAAATAGTCCCTTCAAGCAGACGAAGAAGACCTTGCTGTACACCCTCGCCCGATACGTCTCGCGTGATCGAGGGCGAATAGCTCTTGCGGGCTATTTTATCGATCTCGTCTATGTAGACTATTCCTTTTTCCGCTAAAGCCACGTCATAATCACAGTTTTGCAGTAATCTAACCAAGATGTTTTCAACGTCCTCGCCCACGTAACCCGCTTCAGTCAGGGTTGTAGCATCGGCAATGGCGAAGGGTACATTTAATATTTCAGCCAATGTCTGGGCCAATAAAGTCTTACCGCATCCCGTTGGCCCCAACAGGAGAATGTTGCTTTTTTGAACCTCCACGTCGCTTTCGCTTTTTTTGTGCTTGACAATACGTTTATAGTGATTATGCACTGCAACCGAGATGACTTTTTTGGCGTATTCTTGTCCTATGACATGTTGGTCCAAATAAGCTTTTATCTCGGCGGGTTTTGGCAATACGAAAGTCTTGGAAACATCTCTCTCACGGCAATCTATAGTGTGTAAAATTCCTCTTTCTTCATTTAAGATAATATTGCATAAATGAATGCATTCATTGCAAATGCAAACACCTGGTCCTGTTATGATCTTTCCAACCTCATCCTGATCTTTTCCACAGAAGGAACATCGAAGCCCCTTCCTTTTAGGATCTTTGTCACTACCCTTTGGCATTTCCTTTTTCCTTCCTCCTTGAGGTCCCGTAGAAATATTTTGACCGGCCGCGAAGAATAACCAATCATATTATAGCCTAATCTCAGAAGTCTTTATAAACAAGCGAGAGAGCTCGTGCATTGCCCCCTCGCTTGTTTATAAAGGAGTTTGCATCAACAACCTATCGTTTTTCTATGACTTTGTCAACTATTCCATAGGATAGGGCTTCTTCTGCAGACATGAAAAAGTCTCTATCAGTGTCGCGGGCTACTTTTTCGATGTCTTGATTTGTGTGCTTTGCAATGATCTGATTGAGCCTGTCTCGTATATTTTTTATTTCCCTGGCGTGTATCTCTATATCAGTTGCTTGTCCCTGCACTCCCCCTAATGGTTGATGAAGCATTATCCTCGAGTTAGGGAGAGCTATTCTCTTGCCCTCAGTTCCTGCGGCCAAGAGTACGGCAGCCATGCTTGCTGCCTGACCTACACATATAGTTGACACAGGACACTTTATGTATTGCATCGTGTCGTATATTCCTAGCCCTGCCGTCACAGAGCCTCCAGGGCTGTTTATGTAAAGGTTGATATCCTTTTCGGGATCTTCGCTTTCTAGAAACAGCATTTGGGCCACGACTAAGTTGGCGAGATGTTCTTCTATGACCTCTCCTAGAAAGATAATTCTATCCTTCAGTAATCTGCTGTATATGTCATAAGCCCGCTCGCCTCTACCCGTCTGTTCTATCACTATCGGTACTAACATCCTCATTACCTCCTCTTGCTTCATTGCCCGAATCTTGTTCGCTTTCTTCTGTTTCTTCTTGTTCGGCCGATGCAGCCTTCATCTTTTCTAACAAGTCCTTCAGGGCTTTTTCATATTCTTTCTTTTCAAGTTCCCTCACATTTACAAAATCTAGGATTTTATCCAAGGTCTTTTCGGTCATGATATCATAACTCAGCTTATATAATCTATCTTGGTCAGACACGATAAAAGAGGACAATTCTTCAGCGCTTAAGTTATAGGCGGTTGCCATCCTTTCTACATGAGACCTGATGTCCCCCGGGTCCACCTTAATCTCAAAGCGCTTTGTAAGCTCCTCAAGTACCAGGGAATTTAAGACTCTCCTGAAAGCCTGATCTCGTACTTTTTTCTTATATTCTTCGAAATCAATACCAGATTGTTTCACGTACTCCTCCAAGGTTATATTATAGGCTTGCTTAATCCTTTGCTCCTCTTCGTATAGCAAGCTTTGAAATTCTCTATCTACCAGTCTTTCGGGCACATCTATCTTTGTTTGATTCACTATTTGCTGTAAGGCTAAATTTATCGCTTCGTTTTTTGCTCTGTTTTCGAGAACATCTTGTAGCTGTTCTTTGATGTGTGTTTTGAATTCATCTAAATCTTTGCCATCTGCTCCGACCTTTTTTAAAAATTCCTCGTCAAGTTCGGGAAGGATTTTTTTCTTTATTCCCTTTACTTCCATAGTATATGTAATGCGCTTGCCGGCCAGCTTACTGCCATCATCTGGATGAGTTATTGTTGTCGTTATGGTGCTTCCTGCGCTTTGTCCCACTAAATCCTTTTTTACGTTCTCGTCTAAATAATCGGCCGTTAAATCGATGGTGTCTTCCACCTCTTTGCCTTCAAAATCGAACTTCTCGATGTCATCGCCTTCTTCGCGTTCTACTTGAGCAGTGGCGTTTACGACAACGATGTCATTCTCCTCAATAGGTCTTTCTTCTTCAACGTCCACGTGCTCGGCATTTCGTTCGCGCAGATCCTTTATGACCTGCTCTACCATCTCATCGGTGACGATGGGCTTTAGTTTTGGAACTTCTATCTGACTCAAGTCTGGCAGTTCAATCTCGGGCGCGACTTCGTATTCTATCTCTAAAAGGACCGGCGAACCTTCCTTTACTTCGCCTTCCAATTTAACCCTAGGCTCGGCTATTAGTTCCAACCCATATTCCTCTTTAATTTGTGTCACCACTTCGGGTATTAGATTTTCTAAAGCCTCGCGATAAATACTTTCTCTGCCAAAATAGAGTTCGATGACATTGCGCGGCACTCTTCCTTTTCTAAATCCCTTTATGTTGGCTTTTTGACTTATTTCCTTAATAACATCCTTGACGGTTTCCTCGAACCTTTCGGGCTCAACTTCTACTTTTATCTTAACGATATTTTTCTCCTGAGATATAAGCTCGGACCTCATCGTCACCAAACTCCTTTCTTCAACATGAAAAAGCCTCGGTGTGTATTTTAACACCGAGGTCGCACCTAATATTTTAATGGTGCGAGAGGTGGGATTTGAACCCACACGGACGAAGCCACGGGATCCTAAGTCCCGCGTGTCTGCCATTCCACCACTCTCGCCCAAGGTCAATGCAAATGGTGGGCCGTACAGGGATCGAACCTGTAACCCCGGGATTAAGAGTCCCGTGCTCTTCCAGTTGAGCTAACGGCCCACATACAACCTCGTGATAAATAATACGCCAGACAGAATATGAATCCGCGACCAACTGATCCGAAACCCGTCATCGGCGCTTGAAATTTGAAAACCAGCCCTCTTTATGTGCCTTCTCGCCAATGTGGCTGGCTTTTCATGTCGCGAAAATTATATTACCATGCACGTATTTTATAAGTCAAGTTCAACGAGGCTTTATTTCAAATAGTGTGGAAAACTTCCGGTGGCAAGAACCCTAGCATAATCTTTTTGACGTAGACCTCCACGTTTCTTAAGCGTGTTACACATTTTCGCATAGGCGCTTGTAGTCTTTGATCCTTCCACGATTTGCAGGATACGAACTTAAGGCTATAATCCAACCTGTATAAACCACACCAAGTGTCCTGCAGGAAGCCAGTCGCGCATGTCGGGGGCAAAAGGTATAATTGTTTTACGTCGTAAGGCTTGAAGTTATATGACAATTCTTTCACCTCATCTGTATTTGAATATGCTTGAACTTAATGCCTGTAACTACTTTATTTTGTTGCATTTCGTGACCTTGGAGAGATGTGTTGTGAAACAGGTTCTTTTATTGTTATTTTTAAGGTTGTCTGGCGCAAAAAGAAAATCTGTGCGCGACATGCAGAGGAGAGATATCTGATGGAAAAGGTCTTTGATAGTGTATTGAAGACGATAGGAAAGACCCCAATGGTACAGCTTGACCGTCTCAAGGCCGCATGGAAGCTCGAGGGGACGCTTCTCGCTAAGCTAGAAAACCTCAATCCCGGATCAAGTAAAAAAGACCGGATCGCCCTGAGAATGATCGAGGAGGCCGAGTCATCCGGTGAACTTGAGCCAGGGCAACCCGTAGTGGAGCTCACTAGTGGCAACACCGGCACGGGGTTGGCCATAGTCTGCGCCGTCAAGGGCTACCCCTTTATAGCCGTCATGTCCAAGGGCAATTCCATGGAAAGGGCGCGGATGATGAGAGCCTTAGGAGCCGAAGTAATCCTAGTGGACCAAGCGGTGGGATCGCCGCCTGGTCAGGTTTCAGGACAGGACCTTGATCTGGTGGAAGAGCGTACACAGAAGATCGTGCAGAAACTCGGTGCTTTTAGGGCCGACCAGTTCAGGCTGGAAGGAAACATACGTGCCCATGAATACGGTACCGGCGAGGAAATCTGGGAGCAGACTGAAGGTTGCCTCGATGGCTTCGTCGATTTTGTCGGGACAGGCGGGTCTTTTGCGGGGTGTTCGAAGGCTCTGAAGAAGCATAATCCCGAGATCCGTTGTTATCTTCTGGAGCCAACTTCTTGCCCGTGGCTTGCAAAGCGGGAAGTGACCAATCCGAATCACAGGATCCAGGGTGGAGGTTACAGTCGAGACCTCCCTTTCGTCGATCCGTCACTGGTTACGGAATACCTGACGGTAACTGACGAGGAGGCCATTGAGGGGGCCCGGGCGTTGGCTCAGCACGAGGGGATATTTGGGGGGTTCTCCACAGGGGCCCACGTTTCTGCGGCTGCAAGGCTCCTGGAGGGTCAAGAAAAGGGAAGCACTCTTGTTTTTCTGGTCTGTGACTCGGGACTCAAGTACGTTAGTACCGACCTGTATCTCTAACGAGTGAAGTCAGTGCTGTAAAAAGGATGAGCGCAGGTAAGCGTGGCCCAGGTTGTAGGCGGCTAACTTCGTTTGGTTTAACATGAACCCCAGCCTTCGGACGTATCCGGACAATGTAGCGGAAATTATGATATGGACAGTATTCCAACCTATCCGAACACCTTAAGGCTTCAACCATACTTTCTGGTCAAATTGTCCGCACGAATTGGTAGTAATAGTCGCAATAAGTTTTACGTTCATAAGGAAGGGGGTCTTTAGGCATTGTTTAAATTTGACGAAAGTATAGAAACCTCTTTTCCTGGAGTGAAGATGGGATTCTTAATTATGTGTGGAGTCTCCTCTTCCCATCCGCATGAGGAAAGGGAAGTTAGAGAGGCGATTGCAGGATTACGTAAAAAATACGGCCAACTGGATAGGAAAGAGCTAAAAAAGCTTAACCCGATTCAGGCCTACGTAGCCTATTATAAGAGGTTTGGATATAGTTATCACGTTCTTGCCCAACTGGAATCCGTGTTGCAAGGGAAAAAATCACTGCATACCGAATCCGGCTTATTGCAGGCAATGCTCTTTTCTGAGTTAGAGAGTATGCTCCTTACTGCTGGCCATGATTTGGCCCAATTGCATCTGCCATTGCAATTGAAGGTGGCTACCGGTGCTGAGGTTTATCAATCCGTCTCTGGGAAAGAAGTGAGCACCGTAAGTGGAGATATGATGCTTTGTGATTGCAGTGCCACGATATCAAGTATTTTGAGAGGCCCAGATTACAAAAGCCGTATTATGCTATCTACATCAGACGTCCTTTTCTCAATTTATGCACCACCTGGGATTGATGAAAATTATATCAAAACCGATCTACAGAAATTAGAGAAAAGAATTATAGCTCTTTCCCAATCCTCGAAAACAGAACTGCTTCATGTTTTTTCCACTTAACTCGCCAAGAGTTAAACACTCTCAAAGTATAGGGCGTAAATATGGGTCTAATCTTTGCTATTTGTTTTTAAGTACAATTTCACTCCTACATATACATATATAATCGTAGACAATCAAGATGGTTTAAAGCCAAGCCAATCACCCCACCTTTTCCACCCTCTTCCTCGCTGGCACAAACTTGTTCAACGGCGAGGCCATAGCGTGCTGTTCTTTTATGTCGCCTAGGGTATAAGTTACATAACGCTTGGTCATCGTGAGGTTCGTATGTCCCATGATGCGCTGCCAAGAAAGCGTATCTCCGCCGTTTCGCAGGTAAGAAAGGGCAAGGGCATGGCGCAGGTAAGCAAGGTGCAGGTTGTAAGTAGCCGGCTTCATTTGGTCTGGCATGCACTCGAGTACGCACTTTCTAGTCTTTTGAGGATCGAAAGCGTCGGGATAGCGCTTGAAGAAGCGCGACAGATAATATGTGTAGTCCTGATGGTGCGTTCTGCCCTTCCTTCGGCCATCTTGAAGTATATAAATTCATCTGCCGTCTCTTGCCATGAAACGTCTTTCCTGAAAGGTATTACAACCATAAAAACACTCCCTTTCGCCTCATGCTGGCGGCAAGGGAGTGTAAAAGCAGCTTTTTCATGGACAACGGATTATGCATTTTTTGCCTAAATTGCAAGTTTAACGAAAAGTGTCGAGATTGCAGGTTATGCCTGTGTTTTTTAATCATGGCGCGCCCGGCAGGATTTGAACCCGCGACCAACGGATCCGAAGTCCGCCGCTCTGTCCACTGAGCTACGGGCGCACGAGAATTACACATCGGACAGCACTAGGAAAATTACCACAGGTAAGCGGATTAGTCAACAGACGACTATAAAATCTCCTACAAATATTTTACGCGATCTTATAAAATTTCGACTCCAGTGTAAAAAGCCCTCCCTTGCTAACTAAACATTGAACGACAGGTTGGGAAAATGCCGGCAAATCATCGTAACATATAAAATCATCGTAACATATAAAAGAAGATTTATTGGATAACACGCTGTCCTAAAAATCTAGAGTAAATTTCGTATGGTTTGTTTTTAGCCATTATTATTTATTAAATTCTCTGCTTTATCGTGCTGGTTTGGAAACAAGTCAGCAGGAACTTTTTCCCTGCCCAAAGTGCTTGCTACCATAAATCTGGCACACTTTGAGTTGTCTTTAAGACAATAGCGCTTCTTCATTATGCCGGCAGTTGCTGGCATATTCTCCATCTTATCACGGAAAAAATTGCAGGTTTTTAAAAGCGGACATTCCATAAAGTCTTTTCCCCCTTAATACTAGAAGATATTTATTTGAGTAATTTATTATCTTACAAATCTGCCATATCACTAATCCACAAACTGATGACACAACTCATCAATTAGACAACTTTGATTCTTGCTGTTGCCTACTTTTATAGACCTGACATAAAATCGATTTATTTAGCATTGTTTTTTATTTCGAAGTGGATTTCTAATCGGGTGTAACTTTATCTGGACGCAAATATCCGATACAGGCAATTGGCTTTACTAAATCGCACTGCATTATATCATATTGTATAATTTTTTTGTATTATATAAGATTTGACTTTATATGCTATTTTGAATGCAAGAAAAGGCCTCTTATTTGATACTTGCAAAGGCGATTTTTTTGATCTTTATTTTCCTTTAAGAGACGGCTAAAATAAAGTAAGAGACGGCTAAAATAAAGGTTACTGTTTATTACTGCGAAACTTTTTATCGCGCTTTAATTTTTACAAGAGGGGTGCCACAGAGGATGAACCATAAAAGTGCCTTAGATACTTTTTTGGAAGGGGTTCGCGACGAAGTTCCTTTACTGCTTGCCGTTATTCCCTTTGGCGTAATCTACGGCATTGTAGCTTTAGAGGCAGGTCTGACTAAACTTCAGGCTCAGTCCATGTCTTACATTGTTTTTGGAGGCTCTTCACAGTTTGTGGCGAGTAAATTAATTGCCGAAGCTGTTCCGGCGTCTTTGATCGTGCTTACGGTGGCAGTGGTAAATTTGCGTCATATGCTTTACAGTGCTTCAGTTGCACCCTATGTGCAGGACCTTCCCTTTAGATGGAAAGCATTGCTGGCTTATCTTTTGACAGATGAAGCCTATGCAGTAGTTATAAATTATTATCAAAGACAGGAAGAACACCGCTATAGTCATTGGTATTTTTTAGGCGCCGGCCTTATCCTGTGGATTACTTGGCAGATGAGTACCGCTGCCGGCATCTTTATGGGTAAAGTACTCCCCCCAAGTTGGCCATTGGATTTTTTCCTTCCCCTAACCTTTATAGCCATCGTAGTCCCTTTTTTAAAGGATTGTCCCAGCGTTGCCGCTGCTGTTGCTGCGGGGGTTTCATCTTTGATTTTTTATAAACTTCCCTATAGATTAGGTTTAATTGCAGCTTCCTTGGTCGGCATAACTACTGGATTCGTTTCTGAACATTGGAGGAAAAAATAGCTATGAACGTATGGCTGGTCTTGCTTTTAGGGGGAATTTTGACATACTTGACGAGATTGTCTTTTATCTTCCTTTTAGGAATTTGGGAAATGCCCTCGTGGATGCAGAGGTGTTTGCGGTATGTGCCTCCGGCTGTAATGACAGCTTTGATATTTCCGGAGCTTTTTATACAATCGGAAAAGTTTTTTGTTTCCTTTGGAAACGTGCGGTTATTGGCGGGCATAGCTGCCATCGTCACCGCACTTTTGACTAAAAGCATCCTTTTTACTATATTGGCGGGGATCCTTACCATGATGCTCTTTAATTTCTTAGTGTAAAGACGCAGTAAAAAATGAAGTGTTGTTCCTTCATCGAGGAGGTTGCGCACAATACAACCCATTGCGCGCGAAACTTTTAAACAGCTACTATTAGTTTCCTGCGTCATCATAATTTCAAAAGATAGCCGTTTCTTTTTAACCAATCTCTTTGTTTTTTATGATCGGGCATCAGCATTTTGACTTTATCCCAAAAAGATCTTCCATGGTTTCTTTCTTCCAGATGAACGAGTTCGTGGATGACGACGTAGTCCAGAACTGGCAAGGGAGCCATTACCAACCGCCAGGAAAAGTTCAAATTTCCCTTAGAAGAACACGAACCCCATCTTTTTTGAGCATTGGTTATGTTTATTTTGTTATATTTTAATCCTCGTTTCTTGGCGTAGAGATCGACCCTTTCGGAAATTTTTTCAAAGGCTTTGTCTTTATACCACTGTATAAATACTTCTTGCGCGTGCGGAAGCGCATATCTTGAAAGATAAAATGCGCCTCCTAATTTCAACGGTTCACTTTGGTCTTCTACTATATTTAATTTGTAGTATCTGCCTAAATACAGAAACCCTTCCCCGTTGACGAATTCTTTTGGGGAAAGTTTTTGGTTTCTAGTAGAGACCTCTTTTTGCTTTTTTTCGACCCAACGCCTGTGTTTAGAGACGATCTCAGCGATCGTCTCGTCATCAAGGTTAAAAGGAGCCCTGATGATCAATTTGGCATCGTCCGTCACGTACAAAGCTACCGTTTTTCTTTTCGTTCGGATTATTTTCTCGATCTGCACGTCCATGGGCTTCATTTTATTTTTCTCCATAAATGTGATAAGCAAGCTCGATCAATTTCTGCGCTATCTCGTTTCTTTTTTTGAACCAAGTTTTCTTAATACCCGTAACGTAAGGTTCAGACGATTCGCTTGCCATATAAATCATTTCAGGGGGTTGTGTTTTATTGCTGGGCTGTACGCTAATTAACAGGCGTGATATGATGTAGGACTTTAGCTGCCTCTGTTTTGTATAATTTTCCCAGAAGTCAACGACCTTGATTTCCCTTTTTGTGATTTCGATTACGTCTTTTGTTAAATCCACCAGAAAGTCTATGTCTTTCTTGCTCAGCTTTTCAATTGGTTTTTTACCGAACATTTCCCGCTTAAGGAGCCCGAAAAAGGGCATTTCCTTCCTGGGATCAAAGCCAAAGGTCTCTTCAGCGCTTCTGCCCTCTTTCATGGACTCCCTTATCTTTTCCAGTTCAAGGGCAAGGATTTCCCAGTTTTCTTTGTACTCTCTAAGAATTCTATTCAATAAATCAGAAAATCTCTCGTAGAATTCAGGGTCTTCTTCGAAATGTGTGCTGATATGTTCTACTATGGCATATTTCAGCTCTTGCGCTTTAGCCTTGCTCGACCTCTGCTTTTTTATTTTTTCCATAAAATTGTCGTCAAAAAGGGGTGTAGGAGGTATTTTAGGATCAACGCCCTTCGATACCAGATATTCCTCGACTATTTCCCTTATCTTTCTGCTTGCGTCTCTTATACTAAGCCTGTCATCCCTGTACCTGTTTCTAGCCGATTCTTTAATAAAATTAAGAACTTTCAAGTCTGCAGCGTATTTTAAGCCTTCCGGGTCAGGGAGGACGGCGTCCATGACCTTGTTAAATCGCCTCACGAGCATTATGAATTCGTTTCTCGTCTCCTCGTCGACCAAAAGATCTATGCATGCATCCACATCATCGCGCCAGTTCTTTATGTAGTTCTTTTTAAAGAAATCGTCTATTTGACAACTGATGTATCTTAATTCATCGATGCTTTGGGCCTTATCTTTGACCACCTGCGCAATTTCTTCTATGTCTTCGTCGGCGTAAATTGAAAGAGATTCCCTTAAATGCTTTAAGACCCCTACGTAATCTACTACAAAGCCGCAAGTCTTATTTTTGTAAACCCTGTTTACCCTAGCTATGGCCTGCAGTAAATTATGACCCTTGATCACATTATCCAAATACATCACCTGCTCAACGGGAGCATCAAAGCCCGTGATGAGCATGCTCTGTACGACCAAAATGCAGACGTCGCCGGAAATACCGTCTTCGCCTGTTCTGTCAAAGGGAAGTTTAAAGCTTCGTATGATCCTGTCATGCTTCCTTTCATCGGTGTAGGGTTGATATTCGGGGTCGTCATCGGGAAGTCCGGATATTACTACTTCTACTTTTATTTTTTCGAGCGCCTTTATGTCCTCGTTAGAGCCTTTCTTTTTCATTTCTTCTATCTTTTCTTTTAACGCCTCTTCAAGGGCTTTTTTATACCTTATGGCAGCAAGTCTAGAGACAGTGACGACCTGAGCCTTAAATCGATTAGGAAAGACATGGGTAATGTAGTGTTCTATCATGTCTCTTGCTTTGTCTTTTATGACGCTCTCGTTTTCTAAATAGGCCCTCCACGTGTACCTTCCCATAATTTTCGCCTTTTCATCGGCATCGATGATTGAAAAGACGTCCTCGAACTTCGCGTTTGCAGCTTCTTCGTCAGAAAGCTCTGCACTATGGATTCTACCCTCGTATACGATTTCAACGGTTACCTCGTCCTCGACGGCTTGCTTTATGCTGTATTTGTCAATATATTCCCCAAATGTCATCTCCGTTTTTTCGATGGGCGTTCCCGTATAGGCAATCCTTACGGCGTTTGGCAAGGCTCTTTTTAGGTTAGCGCCAAGCAATTTATATTGCGTCCTGTGCGCTTCGTCGATCATAACAAGAATGTTAGGCGATGTATTTAGCACGGGGAATTGAGTTTTAAGATCTCTTTCCTGAAATTTATGGATCATGCACATGACGAGATCCGGGGTATCTGTTTTTAAAAGCTTTTTTAGCTCCCGCGTGTTTCTTGCAAGGTGAACGGTAAATCCGACGCTTCTCGACGTATCTCTCAGCTGTTTTTCGAGGTCTCTTCTGTCTGTTACAAAGATAATTTTAAAATTTCTGAATTCGGGGCTATGGTACATCTCCCTTACGGTGAACATCATCGTCAATGATTTTCCCGACCCCTGGGTGTGCCAGACGATTCCCCCTCTTTCTTCCGGAGTTTTGCCCTCCCTAAGCCTTTTTATTATTTTTTTAACGGCTCTAAACTGCTGGTATCTTGCCACAACTTTGATGATGCCGCCCTTTGAGTCTTCCTTAAAAATTGTATAAGTATGAAGGATGTCCAAGAAGTTGTCTTTTGAGAGCATCCCCTGAACCAGGACCTGCTGGCTTGTGATGTTTCCTTTTGAATTTATGTCTGATAAAGCATAAGGGTAAGGATCTTTCCACTCAACGAAGTAATCGTAATCAGCGGTGATGGTGCCATATTTTGCAATTTGGTTGGACGTCGAGATCGTAAAAAAGTTATACCAAAAAAGCTTTTCATTTCCTTCCTTTATTCCTCTTCTGTTGGAGTATCTTAAGAGCCGAGTGATTCCCTCCGCAATCGGGTCTGCTGTTGTAGGCGACTTGCACTCGACGACGACCAAAGGCAGGCCGTTTACGAATAATACTATATCCGGTATTATGTGCTTCTCTGTGCCGGGGATGTTTACCTTAAACTGCGAGATGGCGATGAAAGAATTGTTTTTGGGATTGCTGAAATCTATGAATTTGACCGTTGGGCTTTTTTCGCCTGTCCTTCGGTTTTCGGATACCGAAGTGTTTTCAACGAGAAGATCGTGTATTTCGTTGTTGGCTTCCAGGAGGAAATTTGCAGTCGGCGTAGTTATCCTTCTTACGACCTCGTTTATCTGGTCTTCTTCGATCCAGGGGTTTATTTTCTCAATGGATTTTCTTAAAACGTCTTCAAGAATTATATCCCTGAAGCTTTCCCGTAAATGCGAGCATTCGTCATATAGGGGATCAAAGGACGGGCCAAAAGATTTAATTTCCCTTAGGTCCTGCGGGTCGCCACTATTTTGCTTATAAACATCCCAACCGAGCCCTAAAAGTTGGGCGAGGAAAGGATTTTCCACGTAATATTCTTCATCAAGCCTTTGGTACATCTTTAAGTCTCCTTGATTAAATGGTTAACTCGGACTTTTCCGGTCAACAAGTCCTGCATTAACCCTTGTTTTATCCTTTCAAGTTTTACTTTATACCGCTCTTCTTTTTCGATTACTTCGTCAATTTGAGATAGTACTGAGGCGATGCGATGTTGTTCGGGGAGGGGTGGGAGGGGAATTTGGATTTGTTTTATTCGAAAAAGGGCTAACTTGGGTTGAGCAATCAACTCCTACTAATTTAGCAATTTGATCTTGAGATTATAAAAAAAGCTAAATAAAATAAAGCTAATAAATCGCCTATCAAGGTATTGAATAATAGTGATTTTAGCTGCATTTGTCAGTACAAACTTGGCTCCATCTATTTCTCTTGGAACAAGAGCAATGAGTCCGATCGTTCCTGCAATAGATATCATAACGTCGTTACAAGAGATAGTATATTTCTGAATTCGTCGTCTTGTAGTTTTCTGTTATATACAATAGATTTCGTAAATCTATTGTCATATTTCGAATATTAACGAGCCTTACATATGGGAATAGGAGTCTCAAAATCTGAGAAGTCTTCCCCTTTAGGAAGTCTTGTTTCCACCTTTTATTTCTCCAATTTCACCTAAGCTCGACCACTTCCCACTCCTCTGGTATCCTGCCAAGTGGCGAGTCCTTGAATTTGTGCGTCTCCTCGCTTCTTATCTGACCCTTTTCGTCTATGCCTTTGGTCAGCAAATCCTGCATCAGGCCCTGTTTTATTCTCCTGTATTTTTCGATTATGGCATCGGTTTTTTCTATTGCTTTGTCTGCAGTTTCAAGGATTTCTGCTATTTTGCGTTGTTCAGTAAGAGGAGGAATTGCTATATTTATCGAATGCACACTGCTTCTATTTAAACCAGGTACAGCACTATGTGAATTCATTTCATCAAGGCGCAGTGTAAGTAAAAAATAATACATATATTTTATATCTATTTCTTTTTTTGGACTAACATAATAAGTTGTGTCTATTGGAAAAAAATCCAGGGGGGAATATTTTATTTCACCAACGCTTCCTTTTCGACCTATAATGATTCCTGGACCTTTAACCAAATATTCATTATGGTAACCTACGATGCCATTTGAACCGTAAACGGGGATATTGCCATTTTTTCTGTCCTGCTCTATTAGTCCTTTTCCGTAATGTAATTCTATAATATCTATCAGCTTACATTCTTTCCACCCTTCCGGAAGTTTTTTCAATATTTCATCCCCCATAAAACATAAACATTTCATTACTTGACTTGCCCTTTACTTTAGACATGCCTATTTTTCATTAAAGATGCAGCCCTTATCGTTTGTGCAATTAATTTGCAATTGTATAAAAGGACCCTGCTCCCCTTTTCGCGCTTCCTTCTACAATCTTTCTTTTTACAAGTTCTTTTAGATCTGCGGAGGCTGTATTTCAGGAGCAGTTATTTATTTTTTGATACTCCTTATTAGTAATTCGGCCATTTTTCTTTGCATACACAACTGCTTTAATTTGTCTTTCATTCAGCCCCAAATTTCTTAGGTATTCTTCCGTATAAATATCTTTCATGGACATAAGCTCGAATTCCGGTTGAGGTCTATTCCTACTGCTTCTTTGTCATTGCTAACGCCGACAACAATTACGCCGCCAGCAGCATTTGCAAAGGCCGATATCGTTTTCATGACGCCGTCGTTAAATTTTTCCTTGAACTCCAGCCTGCTGCCTTCCTCTTCTTCGAACAGTTCTAAAATTTCGCTTTCATACATTGTAATATCCCAACTTCTCAAGAAATTCGTCCAGCTTCTTTGTTTCTTCGTCCCTTTCCTCCTTTAGCGCAGCAAGAGAAACCTTGTATTTATCCCATAAGTTCTCAAAGATCTTTATGATCTCCTTTTTCTCTGCATTGAGGTGCCGGTTAAGTTGTTCTTCTACGATATCGTAGAATTTCTCGAGCAATAAACCCTTGGCCTCGGATTCCGTGAGTGAGTTTCTTTTTCTGTCGATTTTCCCCTCTTTAACTTTCACCTGTTGGCCAGTATTCTTGTCTTTTCTATATATTCCTTCGAGCTCTTCTGTTTTTGATTTTAGTTTCCTCTGCCATTTGCTTAATTCCTTATTTCTATCGTCGATTTTTTCGTGAAGTTGCCACATCTCCCGGATCATCTTTTTAGTCATATCAGATAGGGGCTCACCGTTAAATTTCGTCAAAGCCAGTGCAAAATTTTTGTTCCATTTTTGGTTTTTCGGGACGAGCAAGATGTCTTTTATTTCTTCTTCCAGGTATTGTTTAACCTTATTTGCCGTTTTACTTCCCTGCTCTTCTTCGTCCCAATCCTCGACTTCTTCTAAAAGCTCGTTTAGCTCTCCTTCGGCTTCGGCTATTTTGCTTTCCAGTTCCTCTATTTCTTCCACCTCGGCTTTAAAATATTTATCTTTAATTCTGTCGTCCTCGATGAGGTTTTTGCTCCAACCGGCGGAGACTATGGTTTTGAAATCATATTTCAGCTCTTCCCACCAGTTAACAAATATCCCCGAGACCCTAAACTCATCTAACAACCCAAGGGGCATTAAAGCTTCCTTTAGCCCCTTTATGGCCTTTATTCTAAAATCCCACAGGTTATTGTTCCCGCGAAATCTTTCGATTTTGGGATTTACCTCGTTCCACCATTCTTTGAGTCTGTCTTTATGTTTTAAGATAGTTTCGTTTATAGTATTCATGTTTTCGATAATATCTTTTATATCGTTCTTTTCTCTTATGTTTGTTTGAAACTCAAGATACTCCCCATCTTTTTCTTCGAATAAGAGGTTTAAAGGAACGTTGAACCTGCGAAAACTTCGTTCATATAAATCAACTTCTCTTTTTGGAACACCGCAAACAAGGTGGGCGCGGACATCTTCTATCTCGGGATCTGGAGAGTTATCGACATATCTTCTGATGTTAAGGTTAAAATCATTTTCTTCTATCTCTTTAAGGTCCACAAACCTCGAATATTTAGAGATCTTGAGCTTGTTATCGAAGACCATGACAATCTTTTCGATATCCTCCGGCCTAAGGTAATTTTGATTTCTTCCCTCGCCGTATTCCCTATCGGCATTGATGAACAAAATCCTGCCTTTCATATATTCCGGCTTGTTTTTGTTGATGACTATTACGCATGCTGGAATGCCTACGTTATAAAACAACTTTGGAGGCAAACCAATGATAGCTTCAATTAGATCATCTCTCGCAATACCTTCTCTTATGACCTTTTCCTGCGCGCCTCTGAAAAGAACTCCATGGGGCATTACGGTCGCCATGATACCATCATCTTTTAAGCTGGCGATCATGTGTTGCAGGAACATCAGATCTCCCTTTTTCCCAGTTTCGGGAGTAAAGCCGTACTTGAACCTTTCCGGGTAAAGCATGCTCGCTCTCGAGTAATTTTGAGAAAAGGGAGGATTGGCCAAGACCCTGTCGAAGCGTTTTATATAGCCTTTTTCTGTAAAGGCAGGATTTGTCAATGTATCCTCGTTTTCTATATGGGCATCAGGTATATCGTGAAGTATCATGTTCATCTTACATATTGACCAGGTCAATCCATTGAGTTCCTGGCCGTAAAGTGCCAGATTCTTTGGGTTCATGCCCTGCTCTTCCACGTATTGCCTTGATTCTATGAGAAAACCTCCGGAACCGACGGTGGGATCGTAAATTGACATGCCCTCTTGTGGTTTAACAAGCCTTACCATCAATTGTTTGACCTGAGGAGGCGTATAAAATTCCCCTCCTTTTTTACCCGCCGAGTCGGCAAACTCCCTGAGGAGGTATTCGTAGGCAGCTCCAAGTAAGTCGGGAAATTCAAAGTCGTCGTTTGTGAGCCTGTATTTATTAAAGTGATGAATGAGATCGATGAGCTGTTGATCCTTTAGGCGAGTTTTGCCCTTGACGGCGTTGAAGTCAATGTGCTTTAAGACCCCGTCGAGTTCGGGATTTGCTTCCTCCAGTGCGGCTAGAGCCTTATTTAACTGATTTCCCACGTCCTCTTTTAAGTTGAGGATATTTTCCCATCTTGACCTCGTCGGGACGAAGAATGTATCTTCATACGTATCGTGATCTTCCAAAAGCTCTGCTATCTCATCTTTCGAGAAACCCATGGCAGTGAACTTGTCTTTTAGTTCTTGTCTTTTTACTTCAAAGACGTCAGAAACGCGTTTCAAGAAAAGCATGCCGAAGATGTATTCCTTATATTCGGAGGCATCCATCTTCCCCCTGAGGATATCGGCGGCCTTGAAAAGATGGGTCTCCAGCTGTCTTAAGGTTATCTTGCCGTTATTCATATCGTCCTCCCAAGCTAGTGATCTGACGGTGAACATGGTGGCGTTAGAATTTTCAAAAAGAAGAACTATCTTTATGAAAAGGATACCAGCTCTCTGGGTGGCGTGCAAGATACACTCTATTTTGCTAAAAACATCTATCTTTAGCTGTATACTGCTGGAAATACAATGCTTGCAGTTCGGGAAAATGCGTAATTTCTAAGGCTATTACAGCAATCAGGCATAAAAAATCCCGACGCTTCAAAAAACCAGTCGGGACATAAAAATGGGGTGAGCGAGGGTCTCGAACCCCCAACCCCTGGAGCCACAGTCCAGTGCTCTGACCTATTGAGCTACTAAACTCTAACAGTAGCACACATGCGGGTTCTTAATCAACCTGTTTTCGGCAAATCGCAGCAAAATTGCCAAAGTCCAACGCTCCTAAATTTGCCCTTTCATAAAAACTGCAAGGCAAAATTATGAACCAAACGAACCGTGTGGTTTTATTTCAAGAGAAGTTTCAATCATGGGAGGATGCTTTGGAAGCCTTTTTACTTTTTAAGAAAGCTGATGGGCTTGCAGTTGGGACAATTGACGACTACCGCTACCATGTCACGAGGTTTTTTGGCCTATACCCCGATGCTTGGAACCCGTCCGACCTAAGCAGGGCAAGAGTTGCCGTTTTGTCCTATTTGGGCCAAGACGACATCGCACCGGCAACGTTCAACATCAGAAGGAAATACCTCAAAGCTTTCTTCTCGTGGCTGGTGGACGAAGGTGCTTACACAGGAAATCCCGTGGAAGGCATCAGGGCAAGGAAGGCCGAACCGAGAATCGTCCAGCATTCGGCCGAGACGTTGGCCAATCTTTTAAAGCTACCCGACAAGTCAACCTACTGTGGCAGGCGAGATTATGCCTTAATATGCCTTTCCATAGACACAGCCATAAGGCCAAGCGAAGCATTAGCACTTACTGTTGACGATGTCAACTTAAAAGAAATGACTGTGCTGGTCAGGGCATCAATCGCAAAGACACGAAAGAGCCGAACGCTACCCTTCTCCATTGAGACGGCAAAGGCAATACAGGGGTTAATTACCGCAAGGCCGAGGGAATGGGAAACACCGCTGCTCTTTGCCAACTACGAAGGAGACAGGCTAACGATTTCGGGTTGGAGACAGAGACTTAAAAAGGTTTACGCACCCAAGCTTGGCCTAAAGCGTCTTTCACCCTACGACTTACGGCATGATGCAGCACTCCACTTCCTGCGTAACGGCATGAACCCCTTTGCGTTGCAAACGATTATGGGACACACCACGCTTGACATGACCAAACGTTACATAGCCCTTGCCGAGTCAGACATAAGGGAAGCACACGATATGGCATCACCAGTGAAGAAGCTTTTGGGGAGCAAAAGAGGGTCAGGTAAGGCCAATTAGCATAAAATGAGGGGTAAGAAATGAAACCAAGACGCATGTGTGAAGTAATGAACTGGACTTCCCCCGCTTTAGCGGACATCAACCTAAGTCACTTTTATTAGATTTTTATATGTTCTCTCGAATTCCTCCGGGCTTTTGTAGTCAAGGGTAGAATGCAGTCTAGTACGGTTGTAGAATACCTCAATATACTCAAAGATTTCAATTCTGGCTTGAGCCCTGGTTTTAAACCCGCGATGGTACACGAGTTCTGCCTTCAAGGTCTTAAAGAAGCTCTCCATTGGAGAATTATCCCAACAATTGCCCTTGCGGCTCATTGAACATATATATCCTTCCTTTTCGAGCAGTTGTCTGTAAGCAAAGCTGCCATATTGACTGCCCCTGTCGGTATGAACGATCAGCCCTGGCATTGGACTGTCGGGTATGTATCGCCATATTCATGGCTTCAATGACCAGTTCCTGGGTCAACCGTTGTTTCATAGAGTATCCCACGATCTTCTTGGAGTAAAGGTCCATTACAGCCGCTAGGTATAGATATCCTTCGTAGGTGTGGATATAGGTTATGTCTGCAGCCCATTTCTCATCTGGACATCCAGCGATAAAGTTTCTGCCTAAGACATTATTTGCCACTGACATATTAGAACCCGAGTCGGTCGTGATCTTGAATCTGCGCCTCCCTACGGCCTTTAAACCTGCTTTTCTCATTATTCGTTCTATCCTCTTTTTGCTACAGTGAATGCCATCTTTTGCCATTTGTCTATGTATCCTGGGACTGCCATAGGTACGGCGGCTTTCGTTGTAGATATAAATTATACGTTCTTTTATGATTTCTTCCTGAATTTGCCTTTGGCTTAAAGGCTTTTTTAGCCAAGAATAATATCTACTACGAGATACTTTCAGGACACGACACATCGTCTTTACGTGAAATACCTTCGAGTTATCCAGGATAAAACGGTATTTCATTTCGGGACTTTGGAAAAGATGGCTACAGCTTTTTTTAGTATGTCCCGTTCCTCCTGGACGAGTGCCAATTCCTTCTTTAGGCGACGGTTTTCTTCTTCCAGATCCGTTCCCCGTCTTGCCTTGCCCAGGCCGGGGAATGCCCTATCTTTATATTCTTCCTGCTCTCTTTTCCATCTTGCGAGCATGCTACAGCTGATTCCCAGATCTTTAGCTATTTCACTAATACTTTTGCCGCTGGTATGGCATAAGTCTACTGCGTTGCGTTTAAACTCCTCGTTGTAATGTCTCCTCGCACTTCCCATGAACAAAACGCCCCCTTCAGGTTGGATTATATAGTCTTAACTTCGTGTCCTGCAAATCGGGGGAGGGCCAAACGGTATCAGGTACTACACAGAGAAGGCACCGATAATTGCTCGCGATTGTTATTGGGACGGACACAACATGGAAAGACACGGACGCAACACCTACCTTTACAAGACGCCAAGGGGGGTTACTTTGCGGTGTACCTCACACTGTGGCAGGGGGGAGATTGACAGACTGGAACCGTTACCCTTCTTGTACGAGGCGGTGGCACTGTACGAGCAGTTGCCGGAAATGGAGGTGAAATTTGAGGAAGCATTTCCGACCGTAGACGTGGAAGAAGCCTAAGACTTACGTAGAGGCCTCTAGGATGCCCTAGGTGGATTGTGCAAAAACTATGCGATATTATAGCTCGTAGCCTTAAGTGCTGTTCCCAGCACTTATTTTAATTTGATTTTATCTGGTTTTACATATCTTAATACGCCATTACGTATGTGATAGCTTTCAGCTATTCTGTAAATATTACCTGGATCGATATTAAATTGTTCAACAAAGCCTTCCCAGTTAATTTTATTGGCTATATCTCTATTAAAAATTATTTTTACAACAGTCTCCAGGCTGCTGTTGCCATATTGATCCGTCATTTCACCTAACGCAAACATCCCCACAGTATCAACTTTTGGGTTTTGATACAAAATGCTGCAGGCTGACAATACCGTACCACCGACACATCTAACCAGATCGGTTTCATCCCATACTTGTCCTATTTTGAAAAACACAGATAAATTCTTGTGCCCTGGATTAATTGCACTGTCTATGACTTTAACTTCAACAATGTTGTCCTTGAAGTTTCTGCATTCCCAAATCGGATTTAATCCTGAATCCTCTTTTAATGCTGCCGCAACTGTCTCAGGGGTTATTTCTGATGTTGGCCAAGAGGATGGTTTACTGCTGCCGTTTCTTTTGAAGAACATGAATGCAACAATCGCAATCAATCACTACCAATATTATCAAGCATCCAACACCCGCTGGTATGCCTTTTTGTCTATCTGTTTCTTTTCGCTCATTTCTCTGATCATTGTTTAGTATGCTCCCCCTCCTAACTTATGTTGATTATTTTCAAAAACCTCTCTTGGGCTTATTTATGACGCACATCACCTTTCCTAGAATTTTAATCATATCGCTTTCTATGTCCTCTTTTGTGAATATAAGTGGGGGATATGCTAAATTGTCTGCACGCAGTTCAATGCTACCATCTCTTTTTAAAAAAATCCACTTTATCGCTATCCGGGGCATGATGCCAGAGGCCTCTTTCTTCCATCAAGTTCACCTCTCCCCTAGGATCTCCCCTAGGATGGACATAATGAGAGCGAATGGGGGCGTCCTGGAAGGCCGGGAAGCATGTCTATCTCCCCGAGATGGCGTTTAACACCTCTGCACCTATAACCTGTAGCACACATTTCAATAGCCCTATTCCGAAGCCGGTAGAACGATCTCTCCGATATGGCTAACTCGCTTGCTACCGTCTGCCTCGATCGCTTTTTGAAGTAGTATAACTCCACTAACTGTTTCAGCTCGTCGGGTAACACCTCATAGGCCCGCTCTACCGCTGTCATCTTTAGCTGTAGCGTCTGAAACTCAACGTCTTTCTCCTTGGCCAACATCACCCTTTCCTCGATCGCCATTCCGGTGTGCTGGCCGTTGGCCCTTATGTACCCCTCAGACACGTTACAGCGAGCGATGAGGTACTGCTCACGCACAGCAAGACTCTTAGCCAACAGCGGGTAGTCGAACAACGTCCGCTCTACCTTGCGGAAAACGTCCTGACGGTCTCTCACTTACAAGCCACGTCGTATTGGCTCAGCTCCGTCAAAAGTGTTCTTATCTCGTCATCCAAAATCTGTGCTATTTCTCCCGGGTTCGTGAGGCCAAGTATCTTAGGTGCCACGGCTTTGGGGATCTCAAGCACACGACGCTTAATGTGCTCTACCATGTTGTTCGTCAAAAGCTCGATGTCTTTTGCTTTGTGCATGCTTTCTTTCAGCTTCTTGAGCTTCAGCTCTGACATCTTCCGCTTGGCCTTCTCGTGTTTTGCCTTTTCAGCCCAGTAGTTTTCCTTCGTTTCCTCGCCTGTCGGTTTCTGTCTTTATGTAGCTAAGATAAGCTTGCACGTTAGATGCTACCGGAAAGCTGCCATCCTTTTCCCCTATAACACCGGTCTTTATCAGCTCATCAAGCTCCTCAAGTGACACGCCAAGCATGCTTGCCATTCCTTCTTTGTCCGTCATTGCTCAATCGCCTCCTTTTTCTGTAAAAATAAGGCATCATAGTCTTTCAGCTCTTCTAAGGCCTCGCACAGTTCTTTTGTAATTGTGCTTTCCGCCTCCTCGACGGTCTCGACGCCCACAAGGACGGGGGCAAGCTTATACGGCACGCCAAGCATCTTATTTCTGAAAGTTACAAGTATTCCTGTCCATACATACTCGATCTTAGTCTCGTCGTGATATTTGCCCTGCGTGTATCCGAGCTTGAGCTCGGCCATTTGCCTTAACGTTTTCTCGTGCTTGGCCTTTTCCTGCCAGTAGGCTTCTTTCCACCCTTGTGTTTTTGGGCCCTCTCTCGCCTTCTGGTACGTTATAAACCTAGCAATATTTGACACAAAAGGAAACTCCCCCCGGCCAATTTTTTCGAGTATTCCAAGCTTGGCGAGCCTGTTAACATACTGTTCCGTTATTCCTAACACGTCAGCTAATGTCTTTGCGTTCACCGTGTTGTCTGCCATTTTTCCCCTCCCCTTTTGAATTGAAACTGCGAATTTTTTAGATGACACCTAGCCCTTTTTCGGGGCTCGACGCAACCACTTTCCCTTTTTATCTTGTGGAAGGACCCGTCAGCCAGCACAGTGCCATGTACAGTGCTTGCATGGTGCTTGCATGCGGATTTTCTATGCTCTCTGCTCTCTTGGCCATCATTATTCACCCACACCTTGCATTTGAGGCACTTAACCAACGTGTGCGGTAAGGGCTGCCTTGGCCCCAAGTACGCTCCACATCTAGGACAAGTTACCCCTTGGCCGTCAGCTTCCTTTACATCTCGTTTAGCGAGCAATCTTAGCCCTCCTTATTCTCGACTTACTCGCTACACACTCTCGAGTGTTCGGCGAGTGTATCGATTCATGTTTATGCCCCATAACTACTCTCCACCTCCATCAAAATGTCACACTTGCATTGCTAAAGTTTTGAGAAAGACTTTGTTGCTTTACTTTCCTACCGCAACTCACTGCTTCAATCGTGTTTAACTTTAACAAGCATTGTTTTCGTTGCAACAGTCATGGTTCTTTTATATATATACACAGTGCTCAAGTAACGGCTTAACACTTGAGCGAACAGGTAGAACTGAAAGAACAGGGTTTTACAACCTTTATATACACTCAGAAAAATTGTTGTAAAAAGGTGTTCTTTCTGTTCTATATTGTGAAGATTGCCACATGCTTTCACTGTGTAATTTCCTTCCATCTAAGGCCAATCCAGCTACGCTGTCGGCTATAACCTTTTTGCATTTCTTCGTAACCAAACCCTTTCATCTCTCTATTGATTCGGTCCCATGTGTACGCCGTCCTTCCCTTGGCCTGCAGCCACTCCGAGAATCTGTTTTTAAACTCCCCCTTGGGGATGTAGTCGTCCTGCGTGAAAGTTACAAAACAATTCTCCTCGATGAATGTCTGGAGTGGCGAGGAGAGCTTGAGATACAACTCACGTGTTTCGTCTGCCCCCTTGTGGCGTGTAAACACAAAATTACTCTCCATCAATTTTTCTAGCTGCTTTATTGCTACAAAAAACAAAGCCTCGTACTCCTCCGCATCGGCATTGGCCAGCCTCACTTCAAGCTGTGGATTCTCCTTGAACTTCTTGGGGAACTCGATAAGGAACAGCCTGCGATAAAAGGCTTCGGTGGTGTCACGTGAGCTTGGCACTTCATTTGTTAGAAATATTAGCTTGGCGTAATTCGTGAAGTGTATTGGATTCCTGTATTTCCTGTCGGCCTGGATTGTGTCGCCACCACACAGCTGCTTGAGCAGTCTAGTGTCCTCGATTTCGTTATATTCCAATTCACCGCAGATGTTTGCCAAGTTGACGAAACAAGCTCGGAAGCTGCGAACCCAGAACGCTGTATTTCCTTCATGGATGTATGAGAGACGTTTTCTGTGCCCAAAAGCCTCTCAAGTATTCTTGCGAATAGAGACTTACCGTTAGAACCACGGCCGTAAAGTATAAAAAGCTTTTGGTAGGGGTAGGCCCTATATAGACAGTAAGCCATTAAGCTCGTATAGCGTTACAGTTTCTTCTTTAGGCAAAAAACTCTCTATTAACGGTATAACAAGCTCGCTTAAAGCATCGGGGTTGTAGTCCCAAGGTAATTTCCACGTGAAAAAGTCATCGGCAAGGTAATTGCGTAATCTCTTGCTTCTTAGGTCATACACGCCATTGGCACAGGGGATGAGGTTTACGTCAGGTTCGGGTAACGCTTGGCCTTTCCATGAGCATCCTTTGACATCCGCCACTATTTCGTCAATGACGTAACGCTTCTTTTGCACATCTGGGAGGGCGTCCAATGAGGTTCTTAACTGCGACTCCACCAGGGATTGGCCGTCTTCACGCCACAAGCCAGCCTTGGAGTCAAACCAAAAGAGAGGTTCTCTCTCCCCCGGCCACCAGAACGTGTATCTTGCCATGAGAAGATCGGTAAATGGCCGGGGGTAGAATTTATCGACCACGATGATCTTATTGCCGTTTTTCGGCCTCTCACCTTCAGGTTCGGGTGTGCTGATATCTAACTTGTCCCACGTAGATAAAGTTTCACCAGTCATGGCAGACCCTCTCAATCGTCCAGCTTCCGTATGTGTAGCCCGGCCTTAGACGCCTGTCCCACTTGGCCCTCATCAGACCGCTTTGCCTAAACAGTGCGTCTATTCTTGCCCTGTCCCCGCCCGTCCAGAAGGCCAATATCCGACACAAAGCCATATCAGCTTCGCTGTGGCTTGGGTATCCCGATATATCACCCTTCCAAAGCCTCATAAATTTATCGCCCTGTGGGCTTTGTGTTATACGATCGAGCAAAGCCCTGTCGTCCAAGTTGCTTGTCATCCTTGGCCGTGGCATGACGGGTTGTTTTCTTTCCGTGAAGAACCGGCGGATTAGGATGTCAATACCAGCCTGTATGCATTTTAGCTCGTGCCTGTCCTCAAATGTGTTTCCGGTAACGGCGATGAACCTGTTAGCTCCGTAGATTTCGATGACCCCCTTCTTGCGACCGGCAAAGGGCAGTTTGGCGAACCCAAAGACGTGAAGGCCATGGCCAGACAGACTAATTTCCGTGTATGACGGACACAGGTTGATGATCTTTCTGGCGTTCGGGTGCAGTTTTCCGCCGTCGTCGATGCAATCGTCGAGGTCCAAGGCGACGAGGCCGTCGCCGTCGAGGGCGAAGCACACCGCCCCTCTACCTTTACTTACAGCCTCGTCGAAGGACAGCCATGTTGAGGGGTCGTTTGACTTGCCGAAGGGCCTTTTGCCACGCCTTGGCCTTGTCCTTGTCCTAATGATAGGATAAGAAAAAACATGATAGAAGGACTCTAAAATGACACCGAAAACCTCGCCGGGTTGGCGTAAACAGCTGGAAAAGGAATTAGGCCAGAAAATACCAAACGTAGTATGGAAACGTGTAATTGAGAGAGGTTATATCGACACAGCCAACGAAGAAGAGGACATAAAAGACGAAGAAGGGCTTAAATATCTTGTGGAGGTAATAGACCCTTTGCTTGAAGACTACGAGGTTTTTTCGTCGAGTCCCAAGCTTCCTATCCAAAGAAAAGGGGTAAACATTTACCCTCAGTTGAGATTAAACCCAATAAGCGATTTGAGGCATTGACGGATATCATTGCCACATTGGGCAATCGTGACGAAGGCGTTCGGAAGTTTCGTGATGAGGTATTGAGGGGAAAACTCCTATCACCAGAGGAAGTGCCGGAATGGATTAAGGCACAAAAGGTAAAGGAATCACATACACTTACGATATCGATGGACGTTGTTGCAGGTGATGAATTAGAGACAAGAGTTTCAGAGAGAGCAAAACAACTATTGGAAGCCATAGAAAAAGGCGAGAATTGGCTTTTATATGTAGATGGAACAAGTGGGTATACACTCCATTACATCGTGCCGGGTAAACAATACGTTGGAGCTATACCGATAAACAAGGACGGCATATTAGGCCAACTGAAACGCTTGGCCGAGAGCTTTAAAGACTTTGGCCCGAAGCATGGGCGGTTAACTTCATTCTTACGGGAGAGGCACGCCCGGTGAACAGGGGAACCATAACTTTTAGACAAACAAGCAGAGCATTAAAAATCATACTCGAACTTTCCCCATACCTCACAGGCAAAGAGGTGAAAGAACTTTACTTCAAGGAAAGGAAAGCCCTTCTAGAAATGGCTACAGGCAAAACAAAGGTGCGAGAGCTTACCGATAAACACATCGATTTGGCCGTGTTCGGCGTGAAAGAGTCGGGGTCGTGGACAAAAGAGATGCAAAAATGGAATGAGCGACATCCAGAGTGCAAATACACCAGTAAAGGCACATTCGCTAGGGACGTAAGGACAGCTTACGAGAGGATTACCGGGTGGAAGTGGGAGACTCATCAAAATCAAAATAGGAAAGCTAATACAAAAGAGAACGGGTTACCACAGATAACTCAGTTTAGCCATGAACGACAGAAAAAGCTTGGATAAAAATGCTGAAAGGAGGGGGGTCTTGCAGTTCACAAAAAGGCGTAGTTTTAGGAGTTACCAGAGCACAGTAAGAAAACAGTCCAACGCTCCAAAAATGAGCATAAAAAAATCCCGACGCTTCGAAAAACCGGTCGAGACATAAAAATGGGGTGAGCGAGGGGCCTCGAACCCCCAACCCCTGGAGCCACAGTCCAGTGCTCTCACCTGTTGAGCTACGCTCACCATTTCTTTGCGTATTATATCATATTTTGGCGTGCCCGGGGAGACTCGAACTCCCGACCTTTGGATCCGGAGTCCAACGCTCTATCCGCTGAGCTACGGGCACTTTAGCTTTTAGCCAATATACTATAAACAATGAAGGAAAATTTCGCAAGTCCCTTATTTTTAGGAACTGCCTTTATCTACGAACCTTACAATGGTGACTCCATGACCTCCCTCGCCAGGTCCGCCCAGACGGAATTCTTCGATATATGGAAGTCTTTTGCAAAGTTCGTGTACCTCTTGGCGCAGTATCCCCTCTCCATGTCCGTGGACTATCGTAACTTCTTTGTAACCCGCCCTAAAGGCCTTGTCCAGGTATGTTTCCACCGTTGGTATCGCCTCATTAACCCTCATGCCTCTTATTATTAGGGTGCTGGGAACATTTTTAGGTTTTTCTACGCTAATTTTAACTGTGGGCTTCTCTTTTTGTTCGCTTGTCTCCTCGAGGACCCTTAACCTTCTGAGGGAAACTTCTAAGCGCATTGGCCCTGATTGGACCGTTGCCGTCTCGTCATCTATCCTCTCAATGATGCCAGTAGCATTGGTGCCCAAAATTACGACCTCATCGCCTACCTTTGGAAGCTTTCCTTCGAGGATCGAGGATTTTCTCTCGATGCGGGCCAATTCGCGTTGCTCCACATCGTCCAAAATTTTATCCGTCCTTTTTTTGTGTTTGGCGAACCTCTTATGAGCTTCTCTTAAACTGCTGGTTTTCCTTAATTCCTTAAGCAGTAATTTGGCAGATTCCTGCGCTTCTATTATGATGTCCTTTGCTTTCTTTTCGGCTTCTGCCATGATGTGTTCGCGTTTCATTTCAATGGCCGCAAGTTGTCTTTCTAGCTCTTTCCTCATGGCATTTATTTTTGCTGTTTCTTTTGCCAGCTCCCTTTCTTTTTCTTCGAGCATGGATAGTTTGGTTTGCAGCTTTTCCATGAGTTCTTCCATGGAAGTATCGCGTGTCTTGAGCTCTCTTTCCGCAATTTCCAAGACGCTTTCGGGCATGCCCAGCCTTTTTGCGATTAGCAGGGCGTTACTTCTTCCGGGAACCCCTAAAAGCAGTTTGTACTTGGGCAAAAGGGTCTCAGGGTCGAAGTCTACGCTTGCCGTTTCTACGTTTGGCGTAGTTAGAGCGTAACGTTTTATGGGATTATGATGAGTTGTCGCCAATACAAGGGAGTTGTGCTTTAAAAAAGTCTCCAGTATGGCTATACCAAGCGCTGCGCCTTCATCGGGGTCTGTTCCGGCTCCGAGTTCGTCAATTAAAAATAAGGAGGCTTCGTCAGCTATTTCCAACATCTCGATAATTCGCTTCACATGGCCGCTAAAGGTGGATAAGTTCTGTTCGATGCTCTGCTCGTCTCCTATATCGGCTTCAAGGTGCGAAAATTGACCGATTCTCGACCCTTCCTTGGCCGGAATCGGCAACCCGCACCAGGCCAGATACACGCAGAGGCCAACGGTCTTTAGCGCGACGGTTTTACCTCCCGTGTTAGGACCTGTTATCACCAGTGCCCTGAAGTTCCTTCCGCAGTGTACGTCTATGGGAACGGCTTGCGGTCCCAAAAGGGGATGGCGTGCGCAGGTCAGATAAAAACCGCCTTTTTGTTCTATCTCCGGTAAAATCCAATCATGGGATTGCAAAAAGTAGTAAATTCCCCACAGCAAATCAAATTGGCCAATTAAGTCTTGAGCCCTAAGTATGGCTTTTTCTCTGGCCAAAAGCATCTCTGTCAGTTTTTGCAATATCCTGCGTTCTTCCTGTCTTTCGTCTTCCCTTAGCATGGCGATTTTATTGTTTATCGCCACTAAAGCGTTGGGTTCCATGTAGACAGAGTTGCCAGAGCTGGAGTAATCCACAAATACCCCTGGAAAGGAGGGGGCACTTTCTTTTTTGACCAACACGACGTAGCGATCATTTCGCAAGGTAATAACCTGATCTTGAAGCTTAGAAGTCAAGGACTGGTCTGAGAGAATCTTTTGCCCGATCGCCCGGGCCTGCCTTTTGGCGGCTGCGAGATTGCCTCTTATCTCGGCCAGCTTGCTGGAGGCGCTGTCGTACAGCCTTCCGTCATCATCGAGGACGGACAAGGAAACTACCTCTTCGCCAAAATCGGCAAATTCCCGTGCCCTCTGCGCTACTCTTTCGTAACCTTCCCTTGCAAGGTCAAAGGAAAGCTCCTTTATTCTTACGGTAAGTCCGAGCAAATATCTGAAAGGCAAGAGCTCTTCGCCAAAGAGTATTCCCCGGGATTTTCCTTCATCTAAAAAATCGTTGACCAGCACCATGCGGTCATCCCAGGGGAAATCCCCTTTTATGTCAATGTAGCGCTCAAATTCTCTGTACAAAGCCTGTCCTTCTCTTAGCATCTCGATATTGGACAAAGGTTTTATGTTTTCTACGTACTTCCTGCCTATTTCAGAACGTACGTGTTTGCTATAAAATTTTAATATTTTATCAATATCAAGTAATTGTCTTGTCTGATTGCTTGATATCATTACAAATGTACCTTTGTAATTAAATTTGGGAGCGCCAGATAGTTTATGACGCCGTTTTTTAGCAACCAGCCGCTAAGGTAATTCCAAACGTTACTTGCAAACATCATCGCTTTGCTTTGATCCATCCATGTCAGTATTCCATTTCCCAGATAGATAGCTGCTAACTCGAAGGCCAGGTAAAAGAGGATCAACATGATTGAGGCTTTGCAAAGCCCACAAAGAGAGCCAAGAATTTTGTCGATCATCGGGACGCGGCCAAAATAAACGATCTTTTTGACGAGCCTTCCAAGAAAAGAAGCAGTTAGGTTGACAACGATAAATATCAACGCAATGGCAATTATGTAGGCGACTATGTCGGGAAAGTTTAATCCAAACTTCAACATGCTCGCAAAGTTTGGAGAATATTTCCAAATTAACATGAAGCCGACGATTAAGCCAAGAAAGCCAAAAAGTTCGTTCAAGAAGCCACGTACAAATCCCTTAATGACAAAAAAGGCCGCCAAAAGAAGCGCTAAAAAGTCAGCAATAGTGGGCATGTCAAGCGTCATCGTTCATCACTCATCGCTTATCCTTGTTTGCCCTTCTGCTTCTTTTAAGGCTTTCTGTAAGCGTTTTTCTAAAGAAGCCATATTATAAGCCAAATGCAATGACGTTAGCAACAACCTCTCCTCTCGGCTAATGCGATGAGGTGTATGTGAAAATGCCTCTTTGAGCATTTCAATGACCCTTTCGGTCGTTTTTTCGTCCAGGCTGGTTTTAACCGAGTACCGCCTGCCCCCTAACGTCACTTCAATGGTTCTTAGCGAACTCTTTCTTTCCTCGCTCATGGATATCACGCCTGCTTTTCGTCGTTATTGCGCTTGTTTTCTTCTGCAACTCCTAGGAAGGCTGACAATTTTTGGTGCAACTTGGATATTTTTTCTTCGTATTCCGATCTTTCTTTTTTAAGTCTCATTAATTCCCGCTCAATGGTTTCGATTTGACGTTGGTTGTCTTTTTTTAGTCTGATGATCTCCAGGTCCTTTTCTTGGAGTTGTCCTTTCATCATTTCGATCTGTTTGACAAGTTTTTCGTTTTCCTCCCTGATCGCAGAAAACTTCCCACACAAGTTGTCGATCAACTGTTCCATTTTTTCCAGTGCTTGCACGTCCTTCACCTTCCCTATCTTAGTTTTAACCCCTTGGACACTATTTGGGCACGAAGCTCGTTGTGAAGTTCATCGACTTCATCGTCACTTAGCGTCCTGTCCGGGTGTCTGTATGCGAGGGTAAAGGAAAGGCTTCTGTGCCCCTCAGGGATGTTTTTACCCTTGTAAATGTCAAACAACCTGACAGAGGACACCAAAGCTGGAGAAAGTTGCCGAATTAGCCTGCTTATCTCGTTGACTGTCATGTCTTCGGGAGCTATCAAGGAGATATCCCTGTAAACGGCGGGATATCGATGAACTTCTCCAAATTTCGGAGCTTGTGGCCTTAAAAAAGGATCGAAGGCTACTTCAAAGACGTAAAGCGATGCTGGAAGTTCTAAGCGTCTTTCGATTGATGGTTTTATTTTTGTTATGTAGCCTATTTTTTGTCCATCGAATATCACATCGGCGGTTTGTCCTTCGTTGCCAAAGGGTTCTTTTCCAGGAAGTATGTCAAAATGTAACCTGAATGCCTTAGCCAGGGCCACGAGGTCGCCTTTTATCGTGAAAAAGTCGTCTTTATCGACGACGCCGTAGGGAGATCTGTCATCTTTGCCCAAAAAAATTGCCCCGGCTATGTGTTTTTCCTCTCGCAAGTTTGTGCCCTCTTTTAAAAATACGTTGCCTATCTCAAAAATCCGTATGGGGAAACGCCAACCCTTTCTCAAGTTATCGCATATGGCGTAAGCCAATCCCGGCAGTAAAAAGGTTCTCATGACGGATTGCTCAACGCTCAAGGGGTTCGCCAGGGGAAAAGGCATTGCCCTCAAATCAGAAGGAGGAAGCATCAAGTCCTTAGTGAATTTTGGTGAGATGAAGCTATAATTTAATATCTCGACGTAGCCGCGGCCCATCAAGATTTCTCTCAATTTTCTCTCAGCGCGAGACTCCATGCCTATGGTAGCCGAATCGTGAATCTTACCCGGCAGGCGAGGAGGCAATTCGTCATAACCCTTCAATCTGGCTACTTCTTCTATTAAATCTTCCTCTATTTCCACGTCCATCCTAAAACTTGGAACTTTAAAAATGATGCGCTCTACGGACGACGCTTGGACCTCAAATCCTAAAGGCAAAAGAATTTTCGGGGTTTCAGCCAGATCTTCGTCTCCCAGGTAGGTCTTTAATTTCTTGGAAGTCAAAGGCACCAATCTTTCGCCGGGATTGGCGTCTCCTTCCAAAATTACAGAAGTGTAAACTTTTCCGCATCCCCATTTATTCATTAAATCCAGGGCATATGATAAAGCTAGAGGCGCTTTAGCCCTATCTACTCCTCTTGCATAACGATATGCAGCTTCACTGTTTATCCCGAGACGCCTCGATGTCTTGCTGATGCGATGGGGCAAGAAGTGTGCCGATTCTATTAATATCCTTCTTGTGGTATCGTCTATTTCGCTGTTGGCGCCACCCATCACTCCGGCTAACCCTATTGGCAGTCCTCCGCTTGTTATTAAAAGGTCGTCAGAAGAAAGTTCGTGTTCCCTTCCGTCTAACGTAACTATCCTTTCGCCTTCGTAGGAAGATCTCACCGTTATTTCAGGCGCCGGCAACTTGTCGAAATCAAAGGCGTGCAAGGGTTGCCCCAAAAAGAGCATGACGTAATTTGTTACGTCAACGATGTTGCTTATCGGCCGGATCCCGCACAATGCAAGCCGTACTCGATACTTTACAGGAGCGGGCAAAACTTTCAGTTCATCGGCAAAACCCAATCCGTAAAAGGGACAGCCGGGATCCTTTAGCGTAACGCCTTGAAAATTTACCGGCCAATCGTGGGGCGTGTGCGTGTGGGGAAAGTCTATTTTTTTCAAAGAAGAACTTGGGAACAGGGCATGAGCTTCACGAGCGATTCCCGCCATGCTGAGCAAGTCACCCCTATTTGGCGTTATTGACACATCAAATATTACGTCTTTGATGCCAAGCCATGAGGCGGCGTCTTTGCCCAAAGGCGCGTCTTGGGGCAAGATCAATATGCCTTCTTCCTGCGTTAGCGAAGGCAGCCCCATTTCGTCTGCAGACAGCATCATGCCGTAGCTTTTGATTTCATCGAATTCCTCGATCCCGATGACTGTGCCGTCGGCTAAGACAGCACCGGGAGGAGCATAAGGAACAACATCGCCTTCCTTTACGTTTTGTGCCCCTGTGATGCATGTGGCCCTTCCTTCATCTCCCCACGTTAGCGTCACTACCATAAGGTTTTTTCGTTCCGGATGGGGAGTCAAATTTAATATTTTAGCTATGATGGTGCCTTTAAGTCTTTGAGCGGTGTAAGTAATCTCTTCAACTTCGGCCCCGGCCATTGTCAACTTTTCGGCAAATTCTTGGGCGTTTGCTGGAAGCTCTACGAGTTCGTTTAGCCAATTCCACGAAACAATCACTGACTAACACCTCCTGTGAGAAAGGCGATGTCTCCGGTAAATAAAATCCTCAAATCGTTTAGTTCGTACTTCAACATGGCAACTCTATCTATTCCCAGTCCCCAAGCAAATCCGTTGTAGATTTCTGGGTCGATCCCACCTGCTCTCAGCACCTTAGGATGGACCATTCCCATGCCACATATTTCAAGCCAACCCGTACCCTTACAGACCCTGCAGTTTGGGTCCTTGCCCGAACAGGCTATGCATTCCACGTCCATCTCAAGAGAAGGTTCCGTGAAGGGGAAATAACTGGCCCTAAACCTGGACTTTAGCGGTCTGCCAAAGATCTTATCGATGAAATGGACCATGCATCCCTTTAAATCGGATATGGAGACGTCTTCGTCCACCAAAAGTCCTTCCAGTTGGTGAAACATAGGAGAGTGAGTCGGATCACTGTCTCTTCTGTAAACCTTGCCGGGACAGACTATCCGCAACGGAGCTCCATATTTTAACATGGACCTTACCTGCACAGGAGACGTATGAGTTCGCAGTAAAAGCTCATTCCCCTCGAGGTAAAATGTGTCCTGCATGTCTCTTGCCGGATGATGGGGGGGTATGTTTAAAGCTTCGAAGTTATGAAAGTCGTCTTCGACTTCTGGACCGAGTGCCACGGAAAAGCCAAGTCCTAAGAATACATCTATAAGTTCGTGCATGACTTCAACGACAGGGTGAAATCCGCCCCAAGGTCTACCCTTCGGTGGCTGAGTTACATCGATGACATCCTTCCGCTCCTGTTCGTGTTCTTCTAAATCTGCAAGCTCTTCTGTCCGTTGTTCGATCAGATCTTCAATCGTAACCTTTAAGTCATTTATAGTCTTCCCCATTGTGGGGCGAACCTCCGGTGGAAGGGTGCCTAAACTCTTTAACATCTGGGTTACTATTCCCTTTCGCCCCAGATATCGAATGCGAAGTTCGTTTAGTGCCTCCGACCCTTTAGCGCGATCCAATTCTTTCATAAAGGTCTCTTTTACATCCTTGATAGCGTTAGATTCCAGATTCACCATTTCCCCTCCTTGTTCTGTGTTCTGTTTCTGAAATCAGTTTCTGCCAAGGCTCTGCCCAGGCGTTTTCCTAGCATCTCTTTCTTTGCATTGTTCATTATATCTTAACACTTCTTTAGTCAATGGTGATGTAGGCAGGATGACGTTTTTCTTTTCTCGTGCGATATAAAAATGCATTTATTAACGAAGTTAGCTTTTCGCCCTTATTTAAAAATCATATCAAAAAGGTTCCCATCACTACGAGCGATAGGAACCCAAATACCATGGTTTTTTAGCTTGATGGGGCCGTAAGTTTTTATTCTTATTGGACCAATGCCTCTTTCGCCTTTTCGACCAACTGCCCGAAAGCTTCGATGTCAGAGACGGCAAGCTCCGCTAACATCTTTCTATTGATCTCTATCCCCGATTTACGGAGTCCATTGATGAAGGTACTATAGTTCATGCCATAAATACGAGCTCCGGCGTTTATGCGCGTTATCCACAGTTTCCTGAAATCACGCTTCTTTGTGCGTCTGTCCCTATAGGAGTAACTTAGGGACTTAAGCATCGCTTCTCTAGACCGTCTAAACACGTTCTTTCTGCGACCGTAATATCCTTTAGTTAACTTGAAGAGTTTAGCTTTCTTTCTGTTGCTTGCACTGCTATCTTTTACCCTGGCCATGACTTTTCACTCCTTTTGCGTCTTGCAATTAATCGGAATAGGGCATCAGTTGTTTTATCTTTTTTGCGGCCGTACTCCCAAGATACCCCTTTTTCTTTAGTGCACGAATGCGCTTTTGGTTTTTCTTGCGAAGCAAGTGGCCACGACCAATCTTTTTATAAGCCACTTTTCCCGTTGCCGTTAATTTAAATCTTTTTTTTGCTCCGCTATGAGTTTTGATTTTCGGCATAAAAATTCCTCCCTTTCATCTTCCACGTCTATGTAAAGTAACCCTGAGATTCATTTGAACATGATTTTACGCTGCCTTAGATCCCTTTTAGTCTTTAGACGATTTACTTTCTGACTTTTGCAGGACGGGGACAAGCATCATCCGCATGTATCGCCCTTCCATTTTCGGCTGTGAGTCCACCTTCCCCAAACCATCGCAATCCCTGGCCACTCTCTCGAGCACTTCCCTACCTTTATCTAAAAATGACATTTCCCTGCCGCGAAAGAAGACGGAAACTTTGACCCTATGCCCATCGCGCAAAAATCTCTGAATGGCCTTGACCTTGAAGTTGTAATCGTGTTCGTCGATCTTCGGGCGCATTTTAATTTCCTTTATAGTTTGAGTTTTTTGCTTTTTGCGGGCCTCTTTATCCCGTTTTTGCTGTTGATACTTATACTTGCCGTAGTCCATCACTCGACAAACCGGCGGATTAGCATGAGGTGCGACTTCAACCAAATCTAATCCCCTACTTTCGGCTACCTGCAGGGCTTGTTCAATCGGAATAACGCCTACTTTAGTGCCATCGGCATCGATCAACAGGACTTCAGAGACCTTAATTTCCTCATTTACCCTCGGTTCATTTGCTTTCGCTATAACTGGTCACCTCCACAATAAATTAGGGGCTGGCAAAAACTAGCCCAGCCCCTTTTAGTCTATGTACTATCGACCTGTAAGCCCGGAAAGCTGCCTTTGCGCCACCAGGCGAGAGGGATGGGCCCTCTGCTTGTCACTTTATGCTATGAATTGCGATTACGCAGTATAACATGAAATTTGTTCAAAAGCAAGCGGCCTGCCGGAAGCCCGAGCCTTTTAAGTCTTCCTTAAGGGATGATATTCACTCTTTAAAAGTTCGATCAAAGACTCCAAGCTCATGCTTCCCAAGTCTCCCTTGCTTCGTTCCCGCACGGAAACGGTGCCACTTTCCACCTCACGACTGCCTATGATGAGCATGTAAGGGACTTTCTGTAATTGAGCGTCCCGAATTTTTTTACCCAAAGTTCCTTCTTTGGTGTCTATCTCTACTCGGATATCTTTTTTCTGCAAGACAGAAGCTATATTTTTTGTGTAAGAAAAGTACTCATCCGATACGGGCAATATCTTCACTTGAACGGGTGCAAGCCAGTATGGAAAAGCTCCGGCGTATTGCTCGATCAAGATGCCCAAAAATCTTTCCAAGCTGCCCAGTATGGTCCTGTGTATCATGACCGGCCTGTGAGGTTCGCCGTCAGGTCCTATGTAAGTGATATCGAATTTTTCCGGCATCTGGAAATCCAGCTGAATTGTGCCGCACTGCCAGTTTCGCCCAATGCGATCTTCCAGGTGAAAATCAATTTTAGGACCATAGAAGGCGCCATCGCCGGGGTTTAATTTGTATTCTACTCCTTGGTCTTCGAGGGCCTCCTGCAAGCCCTGCTCAGCCTCGTCCCAAAGGGCTCTTTCTCCCATCGCGTTTTCCGGCCTAGTCGATAACTCTATGCGGTAAGGAAAGCCAAAGACGCCGTATATGTATTGAACCATGTCCATGATGTCGATTATTTCGTCTTTTATTTGTTCTCTTGTTGTAAATATGTGAGCGTCATCCTGTGTGAAACAGCGCACGCGCATGAGGCCGTGAAGGACGCCCGATCTTTCGTGTCGATGTACTATGCCCAGCTCCGCCAACTTCAAGGGCAAATCGCGATAGCTTCTAAGCTGGGTTTGATACACCAAGATTCCTCCAGGGCAGTTCATGGGCTTTATGGCAAAGGGCTTGCCGTCTATTTCGGTAAAATACATGTTCTCCCTGTAGTGGTCCCAGTGTCCCGAGCGTATCCATAAGTCCTGATCCAATATCAATGGCGTCATTATTTCCTGATATCCCCTTTGGATATGTACCTTTCTCCAGAAATCCACAAGGACATTTAAGATGGTGACACCTTTGGCATGGAAAAAGGGAAATCCGGGCGCTTCGCTTTGCAAACTAAAAAGATCTAATTCTCTGCCTATGCGGCGATGATCCCTGCGCTTGGCTTCCTCTATTTTGTTTAAGTAAGCTGAAAGCTCTTCTTCCGTAGGGAAGGCTGTGCCGTATATGCGAGTAAGCATTGGATTTCTCTCATCTCCGCGCCAGTAAGCCCCAGCTAACGACAAAAGCTTGAAGTGCTTTATGTAAGATGTGTTGGGCACATGGGGACCTCTACATAGGTCTATAAACTCCCCAACTTTGTATAGGGTAACTTGATCATCTTCTATGGCATCAAGTAGCTCAAGTTTGTATGTATCCTTGCGCTCTTTGAACAAACGCATCGCTTCCTCTTTGCTCATAACAAGCCTTTCAAAGGGAATTGCTTCGGCTACGATTTTTTTCATCTCGTCTTCTATTTTTGGCAAATCTTCCTCGGTCAAAGTCGTCGGGACATCCATGTCGTAGTAAAAGCCATTCTCGATGGCTGGTCCAACTCCATATTTGGTCCCAGGATATAGTCTGTATACAGCTTGAGCCATTAAGTGCGATGTGGAATGCCTTAGTATCTCGATGCCTTCCGGGCTGTCTATTTCAATGGGTTCAATAGCTGCATCTTCATCTACTTTCATATCGAGATCACACAGTTTACCGTCTATCTTCACAGCAATGACCTTACCATTTATACCGCGTTCTTTAAGTATTTCTGAAGCTTTTTTAGGGTGTTTATTCACGGGCACTTATATTCCCTCCCACGTCTAATTTAATATCATTTTAAGATTATACCACAAATGCCAATCTACAATTTACAGGTCCATGACTAGATTTTGCATGCCAAAAGCCAAAAAGAAACGCCGCCATTATCCTCCACGAAGATGCCATTAAGATAATATCACGAATTTGCTTGACCCCGTCCGTGTTGCAGGTTAAAATATGTCTTGCATCGGGACGTAGCGCAGCATGGCCAGCGCACCTGCATGGGGCGCAGGGGGTCGGAGGTTCAAGTCCTCTCGTCCCGACCATTGTAAAAAAGGCGGGGGTTTCCCCGCTTTTTTATTTTCGCTATCCACGCGTACAATATTATATTATATTTCAAAGGTCTTTGGGCAGTTTGGTCAATGAGAAGTTCAAGGACAAAGATAATGGTTAGTTGTATTGAACAAGAAGGTGAAGTTTTAGGAAGATGAAAGACAATTCGCAAAGAGTTTTAAAAAAGGGCACAAAACACTACGCCAAAAAGTCGCTAGGGCAAAATTTCTTGATAGATCCTAACATTGCTCGCTGGATGGTCGATTTTGCCGAGATTGGCGATAGCGACGTCATCTTAGAAGTAGGACCCGGTAAGGGCATGTTAACTAAAGAGATACTTAAAAGCCCATGTAAATATTTACACGTCATAGAGATAGATAAAACCCTCGCCCCTTTTCTTGAGCCCTTGATAAGTGAATGCAAGTCCCGAATGGCTTTGATTTGGGGGGATGTGTTAGCGGTTAACCTAAAAGAACTTCAACCTACCCCAACGAAAGTTCTGGCTAACATACCTTACAATATTACTACCCCCCTGATATGGCAAATATTTGAAGGTCTAGTCCCCTTGGGGGCAACGCAGCTGCTTTTGATGCTTCAATTAGATCTGGCCTATAGATTGTGTGCAAAGCCAAGAACTAAAGATCGCTCTCCCCTTGGGATTACCATAGAAAGGATGGGACAAGCCCAAATCGTAAAAAAGGTGCCGCCTCAGGTTTTTTGGCCTGTTCCAAGGGTGGAATCGGCGATTGTCCAAATAACATTGGACAAAAATCTCAAATTGGCATCAGATTCCTCCTGGAGGAGGTTGCTTCGAGTTGCCTTTGCCAGAAGGCGCAGGACGCTCATAAATAACCTGGCATGCGTTTATGAGTTCTTTAAAGAAAAAGATCAAGCTTTGAAACTTTTAGAGGAGATGGGGCTATCGCCCACCGTCCGCGCGGAGGAGCTTGAGACAGATGATTGGCAGCGGCTATATGAGTACATTTCATCTCTATAAATGATGGGCTTACCCTAAAAAGTGCAATCACTAAGTGACTTGTAATAAAAAACGGGCTGGTCACAGCCCGTTTTAGTTATGTTCATGGTGGAGATGAGCGGATTCGAACCGCCGACCTCCTGCTTGCAAGGCAGGCGCTCTCCCACTGAGCTACATCCCCGAAGCATGTGTCCTAAAAAATGGTGGGCCGGAGTGGATTCGAACCACCGACCTCACGCTTATCAGGCGTGTGCTCTAACCAGCTGAGCTACCGGCCCATCGAGAAAGAATATAACACATCTTCGTTATTATTAGCAAGAACTTCTTGCCTCGCTTGGACAAATAGATGTTATCACGGTCAGCTTTTATGGTCAATGTCAAGTTGGTTATTTTTAAAGACAAACTGAAATGTCCTAGTTTTATTTTATGCTTGACCGAGGGCTTGTCCGATTTTCCTTGCTTCTTGCATTAAATCATCGTGTCTTGCGGCTTCGCCAAGTTCGTTAAGACCCGGAGTCTGCAAGACCTCTACTCCATCGAACCCAAGGGAAAGTAGCGCTTCTTTCATCTGATTTATATGTGTCTCATATTCTTTGACATTTTCATAGCCTTGAGATACCACAAGAGCAGCCTTTTTTCCTTTAGGAAGGCGACTTTCAAATTTCGGTGCAGGTCCTAAAAACGCAAAGAGCCTGTCTAATACTAATTTAAATTGAGCAGCTACGCCCGCCATGTATATGGGCGTTCCAAAGACAATGACTTCGGATTGTTCAATTCCTTCATAAATTTCTTGCATATCGTCTTTCACAGCGCATTTGCCCTGTTCCTTACAGGAATAGCATGCCTGACATCCTCTAATGTTCATTTCATTGGGATAAAATACCTCAAAATTCTCGCTGCCGGTAAATTTCAGTACTTCCCTGACGAGCACATCAGAATTTCCGTGCTTGCGCGGACTGCAAACAATTCCTATCGCATTCATTTTGCGCAACCCCCTTTTTTAAAGAATGTTGGCTCAAATTAAGTGCTTCATGTAACGCTTTAGAAAGCATTACTCCGCCTTAAGCAAAAAACTCAAAAATAATTTATTATTTTCACATGTATAGCTCAGGATTTAAAATCTTTAGATCTAAATATTATATTAGCATGCGGTTTTTCCCGTAACAAGTGCCATCTATTTCACTGGTGTGGGTTCTTGTAGCCGGTTAATCGTTCAAGATATTTATATTTGATTTCTGGCGATTCAATACTTCATTGCTGCTATTGAGAATTGACGCAAGGGAGGCAGATAAAATACTGGCGAATAATGTGCGCGTAATGTGCGCGAAAATGCCCCGAAATCTGTTCTGTACGATGACCTATTATATCTCCCTGACTTGGATGGCAATACCCGTAGATAGTATAACAGTAATGCTTAAATATTCATGTATGATATAATTTAAGCGCTATAAAAACAGTGTAAAGAGGTAAATGCCAGATGAAAAAGCTCAAACAAACACTTAAGTGGGTTCCGATAGTTATTTGCCTTCTGATTTCTATTGCCTTTGCTTTAATGCCTAAAGCTTCTTCCGCAGGCATGCAAACAATCCCCGAGGGCACACAAATTGCGCTCATAACCCGTGTTGTGGACGGAGAGATCTTTCAATTCAATGACTGCAAACATTTTAACGAGCTGTTATTGCTTAAAGGTTTTGATCTTGTCACTACTTTTTTGCCAAACGCTGAACATGAGAACCACTTATCAAGCGCACAAAGACATGCAAGAGAAGCCCAAGAAGACCTTCGGAACAAAGAAAAACTGAGCGAAGTGAAACTTCAAACTAAAGAGATCATAGTCTATATAACCAAAACTGGCAGCAAATACCACCGCGCCGGATGCAAGCATCTAAAAAAGTCATCTATCCCAATAACCCTGGAAGAGGCTAAAGAAAGAGGTTACACACCATGTAAGGTTTGCAATCCGCCGACTTAGGCAAAGAGGGCGCCATTGCTGCGGGTCTTATAATAGCAGGTAGCAGCTGCAGGTCAGTCCTTAGAAATTAGGAAGGTGTTTTTATGACCAAAAAAGTAACTACATTGTTATTAATGCTGCTTTTTCTCTTGGTCTCTCCCCTTCTTGCATCAGATCTTCAAGTCCACTTCATAGATGTGGGCAAAGGTGACAGTACTCTCTTTCATGTCGATGATTACGCCATGCTTATAGATGGAGGTACGCTCTCTAAGGGCCCTTATGTACTCGATTATATTAGCGCCCAAGGCATAAGCAAGCTGGATATAGTAATTGCCACTCATCCCCACGCTGACCATATAGGCGGGCTAATACACATTATAGACAATATGCCCGTAGGCGAGATACTTGACCCTGGGGTAGAACATACTTCACAGCTCTTCGAGGATTATCTTGATGCAATTTTAGCAAAGGAAGATATAACCTTTACTGAGGCCAGGGATGGAATGATTCGGCAGCTGGGGCCGCTTAAAATACAAATAATACATCCGGCAAAACCAGATCCAGGACACCTTAATAATTCTTCGATTGTAGCCAGAGTGGACTTTGGCGACACAAGCTTTCTCATGACTGGTGACGCTGAGCGGGAAGCGGAAGCAGAAATGCTTAACCGGCATTCACATTCAGTAGACATCTTGCATTCAGTAGACATCTTGGATGTAGATATCCTCAAGGTTGCCCACCACGGAAGTAACACTTCCACTACGAAGGAGTTTCTAACAGTTGTATCGCCAGACGTTGCAGTCATCCATTGCGGCAGCGATGACAGATATGGTCATCCTGATCCTGAAACCTTGGAAGTGCTTCATGCACATGGAGTTGAAGTCTATCGCACGGATATTCACGGTACCATAGTCATCACCACCGATGGGCAAACTTACGACATAAACACAGAATACGAGGCTGACCCCAGAGCACCGCCAGCCGCCATATGTAAGCAGGATTGAGAAAGACAAGTTCCAAAAATAACAAGAGGAATGATTGCGATATGAAAGCTGTTATTGACCGCTTCGAAGGAGATTACGCAGTTATGCTTTTTGTTCCCGATGAGATCCAGGTGGACATACCTCGTCGTCTGTTGCCCGAGGGTTGCAAGGAAGGCGACTGGTTCAACGTCATTTTTGAACTAGATCCAAAAGAAAAGGAAGAAAGAAGGACTAGAATACAACACAAAATGGAAATGCTTAAAAAAAGGTCAAAGGAAGATTAGCTTGTAGCGCGAATAAATTTTGGTGTCATTCTTTTTGAGATGTTACAAGTTGCAGGCTTTGTCTTGTTCGTCGTAGATCTGAGCTTATATCTTCGAGTCTATTGCAGTCCGTATGCGTGAGAAAATAAAAAACACTCCCTTCTCGCCTTGTGCTGGCGAAAAGGGAGCAAAAAGAAGGGGTGTAGAAAAGATACTTTGTGCGCTACAAACACGTTTTTCTGGTTTTCTCGGATAACTGGCGCGCCCGGCGGGACTCGAACCCACAACCTATGGATTAGAAGTCCACGAATCAGTCTCTTGCAACTTTTAACGCTGGCTGTATCCGAGCATCCACGCAACTACCAGTAAAATTGTCGCTTACTGCCGACACTGGAGCTACTTTTTACGTCTGCGAGGTGTATATTATCAACATGTATTTTAAAAGTCAAATTCAACGAGGTTTTTGACCGCGTCAACGGTTAAAAGGTGCCGGAGATAATTATAGATAAAATAACGAATAGATGGTTGATGATCGGTCTCTGGCGGAGGAGTTTTTTAGGCAGCCTGATTGAGTAGCAGATAAGACTTGATTACAGCATCTTTTATGTCTACTTGATGCTCGGGTATTTGAGCCCGCAAGTAATCTACTTCTGAGATTATGACCGCAAAGACGTTATTAGCATCTATGAGGGATTAATATAGCTCCACGAGGAGGAGTGGTTATATGACATTGGATGAGCTTCACAAACTGGGTACTGAGTTAGAACAGTGGCTTCGGATGAGGGTCCATCCTATAGCGGTGAAGATGCTGAAAAGCAGGGATGAAGTACCTGAGGGAGCAATGATCCCTACGCGTGATTGGGGACATAAATATTCCTTGTGTCAGAGTTTTGCTAAATCACAACGAGATGGCTGGATGATTGCGATGTTTAAAGAGGATAATTGGTGTTTTGAGCCTGTGGTAGGGTTGGGGTTTGCTGAGCGTATCCCCTATTTCCTTGAGGGACATCATCGGTATCCTGACAGCGTGAGAACACTTGAAGGAGCCTCTGAATGGTGCAGAAATATGCCATATCTCGAGTACGGCATATATCAGGGTATCGTCTCTGCCCCCATCAACACGTGCAATTTTATGCCTGATGTCATTGTTATGCACGTTAATAGTATGCAGGCCAGTCAATTGTTGATTTTAAGAAACTGGTTTGACGGAAAAGATCTACATTGCCAACTCTCTGGACATGCTGTTTGTGTGTACGCTGTGGTGCCCCCAATTCTTGCCAATGAATGCACGGTTGCCATACCCTGCAGAGGAGACCGTCGCTTGGCCTTTGCTCAAGATGATGAGCTCGTTTTTTCGTTAATTCCTTACATGCTTCCAGATTTTGTAGAAGGCACTCGTTTCCTTCAAGAACACGGCTGGGGCATTCCGATGGCTCAAGAGTATAAAGAAGAATACGACCTCAAACCCGCTTATGCAAAGATGGGCGAGATGCTTGGCATGGACATGAAGAAATCGCTACCCGGGCCGTAGAAGTATCAAAAATTTTAAGGTGTCCACACGTCTTCCCAGGCCCGAGCAAAAAATATTGCCTGGGCCTGCACAAAGAAGGGATGAAGGATATGGATCTTACTCGCCAGCTGGTGGACTTTGCAGCAATGGAATTGCGCTTGACCAATATGCCAACTAAGGCGGTGAAAACCGCAGCCTGAGCCAAGGACATCGGCGAGGTGCACGAGGCAAAATACATAGCACTTTTTAGCTTTGACCCTTTTGTATTTGTGGTCAAGGCAGGAGAGACAGAGCGAGAGGCTTTTTCCTGAAAAGGCATGACAACCATAAAATACTCCCTTCTCGCCTTGTGCTGGCGAAAAGGGAGCAAAAAGAAGGGGTGTAGAAAAGATACTTTGTGCACTACAAACACGAACGCGTTTTTCTGGTTTTCTCGGATAACTGGCGCGCCCGGCGGGACTCGAACCCACAACCTACGGATTAGAAGTCCGTTGCTCTGTCCAGTTGAGCTACGGGCGCTGCAAAAATAAACTGGAGCGGGAAACGGGATTCGAACCCGCGACCTGCGGCTTGGAAGGCCGCCGCTCTAGCCTACTGAGCTATTCCCGCCCCTTGACGCGATTAATACTAGCATAACGCATGTCCTTGTGCAATACCTGGAGGGTGAAATTTAACCGGCGTAGTTGACATTTCTAAACCTGATGTGCTTTAATAACTTATATCAATTTGAAGAGCTCAAAATATAAAACATCCTTCCATTACCTCGTAGATTGCCTAATGTCTCTAGTTATGAAGGTTTTTAAGAGGAAGCGACTAATAGGGGTAGGCCTTTAACTTCTTTGCGCCTTGCTTTTACCGAAGCAACGTGTATTGGAAGTGGGCCGATGCCGGGCGTCCGATGATATCATTTGTACTACTCGCCTACCAGAACGAAATATTCCCTTTATATTATTTATTTTTTATCTTGTTATTTTTTAGACATAGCCATGCATGGGCCATAAAAGAAGGGGGGTTCAGGCCAAAAGTCAAGGTCATGTATGAAGTTATATTTAATTTAAGTTAATTGAAGTTCCATCCTCATTCTCTTCTCCTGATACATAAGCCCGGCGGATTTTAATATGTGAATCTGGCGGGCCTTTAGTTCTTTCGCGATAAGCCTTTCACGCACCAGGAAATAGAGAAAGCCTATGAAAAGAAATGGATTCAGAAAAGCCTTTGAAGACGATACGCATTGAGAATGTAATCGAGAGAGGAGGTTTGAACAATGCAAAATGTGAGGAAGTTTCGAAAACTTCTTGTTTTTTTGTCTTTTCTTTTTATCGTCATGATATCGTTGCTTTGCTCCGACACGGCTTTAGCAGTAAAAGTAAATCCAGCAGGTACCACCATAAATGATACTCTCGAAGGGGACCGCGTGGACCCTAACTGCATAAACTACGGTATGATTGAGACATACCCAGATGGTAAATTCGGTATGCACTTGCCAGATAGAGGTTTTGCTTCAAATTTCGGCAGGGTCATCACCCATGGCCAGCGAGCCCACGGCATCTATGCCGCTATGCCCTACTCCACGGTCACGAACGAAGGTGGAGGTAGCATAACCACGTATGGTTATGATGCCTACGGCATCTATGTCCCTAACCTCTACTCCACGGCCACGAACAAAAGCGGAGGTAGCATAACCACTGAGGGACATTTAGATTGTGGCATTCGGGCCGACAACAACTCCACGGCCACGAACAGCGGCATCATAGATACCAAAGGACAATTTGCCTGCGGCATGTACACCACTTTCAACTCCACAGCCACGAATAAAAGAGGCGGAATTATAACCACCTATGGCAAATATGCCCATGGCATATTTGCCTATGAACACTCAACAGCTACGAATGAAACAGTGGGCAGTATAACCACACATGGCGAAGAAGCCCACGGCATATACGCCGTAAAAGGCTCCACTGCCACGAACGAAGGCAATATAACGACAAGGGGTCAAATAGCCCACGGCATGTTCACCCTTATCAACTCCACAGCCACTAACAGAGGCAATATAACTACAGAGGGTACTAATGCTTGCGGAATGTGGGTTGAAGACAACTCAACAGCCACTAACGAAAATGGAGGCAATATAATTACGTATGGTGCAGGTGCCTCTGGTATGACCGTCTCTAAAAGCTCCACGGCCACGAACAAAATTGGAGGTAGCATAACCACGCATGGTGAAAGCGCCGCTGGTATGTACATCTTTATTTCCACCGCAAACAACAATGGGAGGATTACCACCTATGGCAGGTATGCCGCAGGCATGGTGGTCGATTATAGCTCTACGGCCACGAACAGTGGCAGTATCACTACAGGGGGTACTAATGCTTACGGCATGTTGGTTGCAGACAACTCTACGGCCACGAACAGTGGCAGTATCACTACAGGGGGTACTAATGCTTACGGCATGTTGGTTGCAGGCAACTCTACGGCCACGAACGAAACTGGAGGTAGCATAACCACACATGGCGAAGAAGCCCACGGCATATACGCCATAAATGGCTCCACGGCCACGAACAAAATTGGAGGTAGCATAACCACGCATGGTGAAGGCGCCCATGGCATGTTCGCCCAATATGACTCTACGGCTACGAACGAAGGCGGAGATAGCATAACCACCCACGGTATTCTTGCCTATGGCATGTACGCCAGTGGCTTAAACTCCACGGTCACGAATAGCGGCAGCATAACCACGCGTGGTGAAGATGCCCATGGCATGAGTGTCGATAATGGCTCCACCGCCACAAACAGCGGCACTATAACGGTCAAAGGAGCAAATGCCCATGCGGTTTTCGTAAATAACAGCGCCTTCACCAACTCTGGCACCTTAGACAGCCTACATGGAAATGCAGTCACGGCAAAAGACAACAGCTCCGTAATCCTTAAAGACGAAACTAAACTTGCCAATTCCCATATTTTGGAAGGAGACGATACGTCCAGCTTAGAGGTCAACATGCGCCAAGACCTCTCGGCAGTTGTGAAAGATTTTGGCACGTTTACCCATAGCGGCACGGGTGCAGTTATCTTTGAGGATGGTTCATCCCTGTCCAAGTTCGAGAACAAAAGCGGAAAGACCATAAAGGTCGCCCCCAACGCCACCTTTGAAACGTCATCTTACACCCAGGAAACAGGTGCTTCATTGCACGTCTACGTCCCATCAGATCCCAATGCAGGCTATCCACTTAAAGTTAGCAATGAGGCTGGCGGTGCAGCTAAATTTGCTGGGAACCTCACTATAGGCTACACGGGCTACCCGCTGCCTGGAAAGTACACTTATATATATGTCGCAGGAGAAAGGGAAGGAAGTTTCAATAGCATCTCTTACATCGACCCGAAAGGCTTCTACACCATATACGAGCCAAAGTGGGTTTCAGGAAGCAGCTGGTATTATACTAGTTTGGTAGATTACGCCTTCTCCGAACAGGCCCTTGGTTTAGTCTCCGCCATAGAGGACTGGTCTCTCCTTCGCTGGATCATGGCAAACCACCTACAAGATGTAGCAAGTGAGATAGACAATTTAGAAGCAGGCAAAAAGGTATATTACGCTCACTTTCTTGCAAACAAGACGGACCGAGACCCCGCCGGCAGAAGTCCATTGGGCTATGAATCCGACACAAAGGGCTTGAGCTTTGGCTTCGACAAAAAGACAGATGAAAAGACAGTATGGGGCATCTATGCAGGCTATACCGAAAAGGATATCGACTTTACTGACGTAGTTCCTGCATCCTCAGACTGGGAAGAACAGGACAGCTGGCACATAGGAGCTTACATCTGCAAGCGCTACGATAAGTGGATCATCTCCGATACCTTGACCTACAGAACCACCGACCATGACAGCTTCAGAAGGCAAAAAGACGGAGATGCCAGGGCAAGCTTTGACAGCTGGGCGATCACCAACGACATCCGTGCAGGATATGTAGTCAAAGAAATAGGAGAAAACTCCAATTGGGAAATTGTACCTGAAATAGGAATTAACGTAGGACATTTTGACCGAGGCGGTTATACCGAGACCAACGGCTACACCTACGGCGACTACGATACGACCGTTACAGAAGGTGTAATAGGCGTGAGGTTTAAGGGAGAGTTTATCTCCAAGGACGGCTCGAGGTTTTCTCCTTACTTGAGGCTTTCCTATGTAAACGTCCTTTCGGGAGACGACGTTACCATAGACGAGACACGTTATGGAACAAAAAGACGGTTCACCGAAGAGCTCGATGACGACTACTTCGTCGCAGACCTTGGCATGACCCTTTATTCCGCAGATAACTTCAACGTCTCCTTAAGCTACAACGGAAGATTTGGAGACGACACCGACTCTCACGGCGGTTGGCTCAGGCTTGAGTGGAAGCGTTAAGGTATAAATACTAACTACAGGCCAAAGGAGGGACGATCCGGCAGCCTTAACTCAGAAAATCATCAATTTCTGAAGATGATCTCATAAGCGCCCTTCGATTGCTTTTCTTTACTGTCCTGCGCCTCACCGGTACAGGATTATTCACCGGTGAGGCTTTTATATTGTGCCGGAGTCCACAGAAAAATAAGCCATGACGCTTATAACGACGTCATGGCTTATTTCGTAACGCTATGTTCAGAGTTTAACTGGACTGATTCCTTGAAGTTTTCTATTTTGGTCGGGGCGAAAGGATTTGAACCTTCGACCCCCTGCTCCCAAAGCAGGTGCGCTACCCAGGCTGCGCTACGCCCCGACATTTGCTTCTTGGTGGAGCTGGGGGGATTCGAACCCCCGACCTTTTCCGTGCGAAGGAAACGCGCTCCCTCTGCGCTACAGCCCCTTCGGCGATCTCCATTGTAAGCGTCACTTTGGTTGCTTGTCAAGTATCATATCATGTGATATGGTATTTTTTCGCGTTGGAACTATGAAAGCGGAGTCAAAGAAATTGCGGGAGGTTGTGCATAGAGGTGAAGGTTCGCTATCGAGACAAGGAGTTTGAGTTTAAAGAATCCATGTCTGTAAATAAGTTGCTAAAGAAGCTTTCTCTCAGAAAAAGCGAGGTCGTCGTGATAAAAAACGACACTATCGTCACGGAGGACGAAATGCTTCGCCCCGGCGACGATGTTCGCATAATAGATACCGTTAGCGGAGGATAGACGCTCATGAAATGTAGAATTTGCGCTGGCAAGGCGATCATTGGACTGCCCCAGCATAATATGGCCTTATGTGCCGAACATTTCGATAACTGGATGTTAAAGCGCGTGTCCAAGGCTGTCGATGAGTTCAAAATGTTTTCTAAGAAAAGCAACATTCTTGTTGCGGTCTCGGGCGGCAAGGACAGCCTGGCTTTATGGGATATATTGGTGCGTCTTGGCTATAATGCCTCCGGTTTGTACATCAATTTGGGCATAGAAGAGGACGATTACTCCGACGAGAGTGAAGAATTCGCAAGGTCATTTGCGGAACGCGTGGGTCGTAAATTATACATTGTAGATATCAAAGAAAATCATGGAATGTCTATACCCGAAAAAGCTTACACGAAAAGGCGAAAACCTTGCTCGGCCTGCGGAGTAACCAAGAGATATTACATGAACAAGATAGCCAGAAACGAGAGCTTTGACGTAATTGTGACAGGGCATAATTTAGATGACCAAGCAGCGGCGTTGCTTGGCAACGTGCTTTATTGGAAGATTGACTATTTGGCTAAGGGAGCGCCTTATTCCCCGCCCATCGAAAGCGGTCAATTTGGCAAAGCAAAGCCCTTGGTCTTTTGCACAGAAAAGGAAGACGCCGTTTACTGTTTGCTCAAAGGCATACCTTATATACAAAAGGAATGTCCCTATTCTAAGGGCGCTACCTCTTTGCGCTGGAAGCACATATTGAATGAAATCGAAGAAAATTCTCCGGGAGCCAAACATGCCTTTTACTTTGATTACGTGAGAAATATTGATTTGTTTCAGGCCAAAGAAAAAGAAGAAGAGCTACCCCCATTAACGTGCGAAATTTGTGGGGCGCCTTCATGGAACTATGTTTGTTCTTTCTGCAGATTGTGGGATCTGGACAAAAGGGGAAATCTATCGTGCGATATGGACCAGAATTAGCATTAGCCTGGACTTTGGATATAAATGAGCGCTATAAGGGAAAAAAGCTTTTTCGCTGCGAAGCAGGCCGAGAATGGCTGGCCCTTCAATTTTCTCGAAACAACAATTGGCTTTGGCTAAGTTGGGACAACCAAAGTTGCGGTATGGCTGTGATAAATAAACAAGAGCTCGATATTTTAAAGGAACTAAGGGCCAAAACTCACCCTATCTCGGGAGCTATAAAAAGCCATTTGGTGGGAGGTTTTTTGGTTCAGGCATTTCAGATAAACAGGGATCGCGTAATTGCTATTGAATTTTCAAGGCCTTTAGGCGCAGGGGTTAACGTGTCTAGATTTCTTGTGTTTGAAGCCACTGGCAGGCAGGCCAATCTCATCATCCTTGACGACAAGCAAAAAATTATGGAAGTGGCAAAACACATTCATCCGGAGATCAACAGGTATAGGTCGGTTCTTCCCGGACTATTTTATACTCCCCCACCGCCTTTTGAAGGCCCGGACTTAGAAATTTTTAGCAAAAACGACTTGGCAAACATCACTAAATACAGAGGGATAGGTCAACCTCTTGCAAAGTTTTTGTTGAAAGAATGGGAACTTCGAAATTTAGATCTTGAGCCCTACCTAAAAGGGCTTTACTCTATAACCTTGCAAGAGTTGATTTGCCAAGAAATTGACGATTACTTGACGGCACTCCCCTTGCCTTTAAGCGGTTCTCGGAGAGAAGGCAAGTCTCCTCTTGAATCTTCAAAAAAGCTGCTAGATCAGTACTTCGAGCGAGAAAGGCACAAAATGCTCGAGCAAATTTATAAAATATTGGATGCAAAAAGACACAAGATAATCAACAAAATAAGAGGATTGTCAGCTCTCTTGTCAAATGTTGAAGAAGCGGAAAAATGGAGTCACTACGGTACATTATTGATATCTTATGCTCATAAGGTCAAAGATGGAGCACCCTTTGCTTGTCTGAAAAGCTGGGATGAACGCTATGGAAGGGTGGAAATAAAGCTTGATCCCAAGCTGTCTCCCATTGAGAACGCTAAAAAGTATTTTAAACTGGCAAAAAAATATCAAAGAAACGAAGAAAAGCTCTCAAGAGAGATGGAAAAGTTAAAGGACGCGCTCAACGAATTAGATGAATATCGCGAGTTTGTTTCCATGCTAAACGATGTCAGCGATGTGAAAAAGATACTAGACGATCTTTCTTCGGACGTTCTAAGCAAAAGGGGCCGAAAAAGCAGAGATTACGTGCCACCCTACAAAAGACTGGATCTAAAGGACGGCTTTATCGTTTACGTAGGGTTAAACGCAAAGGGAAATAGGCACGTTACCTTTAAGATCGCCTCGCCGGAAGACCTTTGGTTCCATGCAAAAGATGTAACAGGCGCTCATGTAATCTTGAAACTATCGGGTAAGCTGGCGAATGAAAAGATGATAAACTTCGCGGCTTCTCTAGCTGCTTACTACAGCAAGGCAAAAGAAGCTTCTTATCATGTCGTCGATTACACTCAAAGAAAACATGTGAAATCCTTGCCGAAAACAGGACCGGGGCATGTTACCTATAGCGACTTTTCTTCTACTCGTGTTTCTCCTGGTTTATGGCTCGAGCTCCTTGAAGAGCTGCAATAAGTTCGTGAGGCAAAAAAGACCTAAAAGACACAATCTCGCCGCTTCTTGGATGTGGGAAAGCCAATTTCCAAGCATGGAGGAAAAAGCGATCCTTGGGGACCCAATCGGCCTTTATTTTTGCCCCGTATAGCTTGTCACCCACTATGGGGCAACCCATTTCCTTGAAGTGCACTCTAATCTGGTGCGTCCTGCCAGTATGGATGATGCAGTGCACGAAAGAAAACTTCCCCGTGCTCCAAAGCACCCTGTACTCCGTGATGGCTTCTCTTCCGTGGGGCACGACGGCCATCTTGAGCCTGTTTTTTGGGTTCCTGGCGATAGGGCTTGTAATCGTACCCTTTGGTTCTTTCGGTTCTCCTATTACCAGTGCCAAATATTCTTTCTTTACGGAGCGTGACTTAAAGGAGTCCATCAGCCTTTGCTTTGAATAAAGGTTTCTTGCCACTACCATGAGCCCTGATGTGCCTGCATCTAGACGGTGCACTATCCCCGGCCTTTTTGAATCGGGTGACACCAATTCAGGATATCGGTGAATGAGTCCATGAGCCAAGGTGTTGCGCTTGTGTCCCGCTGCCGGATGCACAACTAAAGGGGCAGGCTTGTCTATTACTATGATGTCGCTGTCTTCGTAGACGACTCCAAACTGCACCGGTTCGGGCTCAAGCGTCATCTCCGCGCCTTCAACTTCCTGAAAGGTCATTTCAAGTTTCATCGGTTCTTTTATCTTCATAGAAGGCTTTAACCCCATCTCCCGCAGTGTTCTTTGAATATGACTGCGAGATTTGATGGGCAAGATCTTGCTTAAGGCGACATCGAGCCTTTCGCCGATAAACTCACTTGAGATTGCGACTTCAATTTTTTCAGGCATTTCTTAAGGCGTTGTCATCTCCGCTTATCAAGCTTTCTTTTGCACCCTATGCAGTAACGCGCCCAAGGAAGAGCCTGGAGGCGCTGCTCTTCTATCTGTTTATTGCACAGCTCGCATAACCCAAATTTTTCTACGTTTTTTTCAAGCTTTGCAAGGGCGTGATCAATGTTTATTAACATCACCTTAATGCTTTCTAATTTTCCGGCGATTTGCTCCTTGTTGATCATATTCATAGCTGTATCGACAAGATGATTTGTATCAAGAGTTGACAATTCGCCCAAATTTCCGCTGGTTGCTTCTAAGAGCAGCGCTTCTACAATTTTGGCAAGCTCTTCCTTTTTCTGAATCAGCTTTCTTTTTATCCCTTCATGGTCAATTTCCATAGATACACTTGCCCCCGCCATACTATTTTAAGATTGAGTCGCCAGCACCGTGTTACATCTGTCACAGACACCTTTTTCCGCCACCTCTGGTGCGTACATCCAACATCTGGGGCATTTCTCACCACAAGCTTTGGTTATTGCAATCTTGACGCCGGTTTCTTCGTCGGCATGGACTATAGGTGCTTCGGGCAACTCGTCCACCCAATTTACGTCCGATACTATGAAAACACCCTTCCACCAATAGGGAGAAAGAATGTCCCTTAATTTTGCAGTTTCGGAGTCAAGCTTTATGTTAACGCAGGCCTCCAGAGACTGCCCTATCAAATCCTGGCTACGAGCCGCTTCCAGAGCCCTGCTCACGGCACCTCGCAGCCACAAGATCCTTTCCCACTTGTCTTCCAACGATTCATGGTACAATTTTGGGTCCAAAGAGGGCCAATCCGCTAAAAATATGCTTTCAGGCAGCGCGTGATCTATTTCCCTTAAATGTTGCCATACCTCTTCGGTCGTAAAACTTAAAATTGGCGAGAGCATTAAGGTCAGCGTTTTTATTATATTCCACATCGCAGTTTGACAGCTCCTGCGCAGTTTCGAGTCGGCAGCCTCAACATATAACCTGTCTTTGTTAATATCGAGATAAAAGGCTGAAAGTTCATTTACGCAGAATTGATGAATCGTAAAGGTTGGCACGTGAAATTCAAAATCCTCAAAACCTCTTGTAACCTTGCTTATAATGCCCTGTAGCTTAGACAGGATCCAAAGGTCAACTTCTTCCATATCTTCGAGTGCAAGGCTATCGTTGTGCGGGTTGAAATCAAACAAGTTGCCGAGCATGTATCTCATGGTGTTTCTTACTCTCCTGTAAGATTCGACCAAGTTTTTTAGTATGGTGTCGGAAATTCTGATGTCATTTCTGTAATCGGTGGAGGCAACCCATAGTCGCAATATGTCGGCTCCGTGCTTTTCTATCACTTCTTGGGGTTGTACCACATTTCCAAGGGACTTTGACATTTTACGGCCCTCTCCGTCCACAATAAACCCATGCGTTAGGACCATTTCAAAGGGAGCCCTTCCCCTAGTTGCAACAGAAGTCAAAAGCGAAGTTTGAAACCATCCCCTGTGCTGGTCGCTTCCCTCAAGGTACATCGTAGCGGGCCATTTTAGTTCAGGGCGCGTCGTTAACACCGCCAAATGGCTCGTTCCCGAATCAAACCACACGTCGAATATGTCGGTTTCCTTCTTTAAAGATTTTGAGTTACATTTAGGACAAAAAGCAAGTTCATCGAGCAGCTCCTCGGTCTCCATCAGCCACCAGCAATCACTTCCATGATCGCGGATCTTGGCGCTTACCTTTCTTATCCTGTCGCTCGTTAAAATGAGCTCTCCGCAGTTATTGCAATAAAAAGCTGGTATGGGAACGCCCCAAATTCTTTGTCTGCTGATACACCAGTCGGACCTTTCGCGGACCATGTTGGCTATTCTATCCTGTCCCCAAGATGGGATCCACTGCACAGAAGAAATCGCTTTTAAAGAGTCTTCTTTGAACATGGACACGGCGATAAACCACTGGTTTGTTGCCCTGAAGATAATGGGTTTTTTGCATCGCCAACAGTGTGGGTAGGAGTGTATTATCTCCCCTTCCCCCAAAAGCCTTCCGTTTCTCTTTAAAACTTCCAACACTTTCTCCGAACCTTCTTCAAGGCTTAAACCACCTACAAGCGGCGTTTCGGGCATGAAGTAACCCCTTCCGTCTACAGGGTTGTATATTTCAAGGTCATATTTGATGCCTGTTTCAAAGTCTTCAGCTCCGTGGCCCGGTGCGGTATGAACACAGCCGCTTCCTTCGTCCAGGGAGACGTAGTCTCCAAGGACAAACACTATCTCTTTGTCATCGTAAAATGGGTGAACTGCCTTTAGACCTTCTAATTCTTTGCCTTTAATTTCATATAACACATTATTAAAGTTAATCCCGGTTTCACGTTCTACCTTTTCTAGCAACCCCTTGGCCAGGAGGTATACTTTATTGTTGGAGCTGGCTAAGATGTAGTCGAAATTGGGATGAACCGTGATTGCCAAGCTGGCCGGCAACGTCCACGGTGTAGTAGTCCATATAATGGCGTAGGCTTCCTTGCCCTCAAGGTTGGGAAAGCCTTCTTTTTTTAACGGATAGGCAACGTAAATTGAAGGAGAGGATATATCTTCATATTCTATTTCAGCGGCAGCTAGAGCAGTTTGACAGTCGGTGCACCAGTAAATGGGTTTTTGTCCGCGATATACATATCCACGATCTACCATTTCTGCAAAGGCTTCAAGCTCTATAGCCTCATATTCCGGCTTAAAGGTGATGTAAGGATCGTTCCAATCCCCTACCACTCCCAGGCGTTTAAATTCATTTCGTTGTATATCTATGAAACGAACGGCACACTCCTTGCATTTGCGCCTGAGCTCAATAGGATGAAGCGAGTCCTTATCAAGCCCTTCATCCTTTAGCGTTCGAAGTTCTATGGGAAGTCCGTGGGTATCCCAACCGGGCACGTAGGGGGAGAAATACCCTCTCATCCATTTATACTTTGGGATCATATCCTTTAATATCTTGTTAAAGGCTGTGCCTATGTGAATATTGCCGTTAGCGTAAGGAGGCCCATCGTGGAGAACGAAGGTCTTGTCCCTTTCCCCTTTGTTCATCAACTTCTGATAAATGTCGATGTCTTCCCAGAATTGAAGCATATCCAATTCTCTTTTTGCAAGGTTAGCCTTCATCGGAAATGAAGTTTTTGGTAGATTCAATGTCTCTTTGTAGTCGTCCGGCATTTATAAAACCTCCCAGTATCTTTGTTTAAGAAGGTGCCGCTCGAGTTAAGTGCGGCACCCTTTAAAATGCATTATACACATAATAGCTAAAAGATAATACTCTTTTATTGCACTTTTGCCCGTCTTTTTTGGAAAAGATAGGTAAAAGCTAATATTGCCATACCTATAGCGTCAGAGTAGAGGCCAGGTATTAAAAGTGCTAAAGCTCCGCCAAAGATTATTATCCGAAGCCAAAAAGGTATCGGAGCCTTGTAATATCCAATGGTTGACATGCCTAATAAAAATACTCCTATCACTGCCGTTATAATGGCCAATATGAATGGTAAAGGCGTTACATCGACCAACACGAGCATCGGGTTCATGACATATATAAAGGGCACGAGAAATCCTGCCAAGGCTAGCTTCACCGCCGTAATGCCCGTTTTCATCGGATCTGCTCCTGCGATGCCCGCGCCGGCATACGCCGCCAAAGCTACGGGAGGGCTTAAGTCAGCTGCAATTCCGAAATAAAGAACGAACATATATGCTGCCATTGGTGCAACGCCAAGTTGAAGTAAAGCCGGAGCCGCGATGGTGCTCGTGACGATGAAGTTTGCCGTCGTAGGAAGACCTGCACCAAGCAATATGCAAGTTACCATCGTAAGGAGCATGGTTATGAGCAAATTTCCTCTGGAGATCGTTATTATTAAACTTGCTATTCTAAGTCCTAGCCCCGTCAAGGTGGCCATCCCAACGATTATTCCCACAGTTCCGCAAGCGCATGCAACTCCAAGCGATCCCTTTGCCCCATTTACCAAGCCGTCCATCAGCTTCGGTAACGTGAGTCTTGTATCTTTAGATATAAAGGATACGGCAATCGTCGTCAGCACGCCATAATATGCTGCCTTCATCGGAGTGTAACCGCCGACGAGAAAATATACTATGGCAAAGAGGGGGATTAAAAGGTGCCCCTTAGATTTTAATAAACTCCAAAGCCGAGGCAGCCTCTCTTTCGGCAGTCCAAGCAATCCAAGCCTCGTGGCCTCAAAGTGCACCTGTACCATGACTGCCGCATAATAAAGTAGCGCCGGAATCACAGCAGCCAAGGCTACTTTTATATAAGGCACCCCAAGAAACTCGGCCATTATAAAAGCAGCCGCACCCATTACGGGAGGCATTATCTGCCCACCCGTTGATGCGACGGCCTCAACAGCACCGGCAAAGTATGGTTTGTACCCTATGCTTTTCATTAAAGGTATGGTAAAGGTGCCAGTGGTGCAAACGTTAGCAACGGAAGATCCAGATATGGTGCCCATAATCCCGGAACTTATCACAGCAACCTTGGCTGGGCCGCCCGTCGATCTTCCTGCGATGGCCAAGGCCAAGTCTATGACGAATTTTCCCATTCCTGTTTCCTGAAGAATGGAACCAAAGAGGATAAACATGAACACGAAGGTGGCAGAAACTGAGATGGGAACACCAAAGACACCTTCGGTGCCCAAATACATATGATTTATAATGCGGGCTGTGTTAAAACCCCTGTGGGCGAAGAGTGAAGGGAAGTATCGTCCATGGTAGCAATAAATTAGTGAAATTATGGCAAGTATCGGCAAAACGGGGTTCGATACCCTCCTTGTGGCTTCAAGGAGCATTGCGATGCCCAAAAAGCCTATAAAGACGTCCATTGGAGTGGGAAGTCCCGAACGCGTGATCATTTCATCGAAGTGTATAACTAAATAAAGTGATGTATAAGCGGCGATAACAGCTAATGCGAAGTCATACCAGGGGATTGTATCGCTAGGAGATTTTTTTGTGGCAGGGTACAGCAGATATGTTAAAAAGAGCACAAAAGCTAAATGTACCGCTCTTTGCTTCATCGCCAGAAGTTGGCCGAATCCCGCCGTATAGAGGTGAAAGAGGGACATAACTGCTGCTACTGTGAGGATAAGCGCGTTTTGCCACCCCTTTAATGTTCTATACCGCGCTTCCGCATCGTACTGTCTCATAATTTCGTCTAGATCGATAACCTGGTCCTGTGGTTTAATATTTTCCATCCGTTACCCTCCTTTTTATTTTAAACTTTACTAATTTCACTATAAGATGGATTTAAGGACCACGAAAAGGCAGATTGGCTGCTCAGGATAGTAAGAATATAGTTCATGGTTGGTCTTGCCGATCGTTAGCGTGTTTTTCCCGATAGCGGCATTTCCAACCCGGCAGCGAATATTTGTCCAGTGGCGTCTACCTCCTCGAAATATCAACCAGTCTTCCGTTTTGACCAATGAGCCGGGGTACTGATCGGACGTGGGAAGGCCGGCGTTATGTGACTTGATCCTTTCTTCGTATAACCATATTTGGCCTCCTTGCAATAGAAATACATCCTGCACGGGGGTTCTTTCTAAGCTGTGAACGTAGCTCAGAAAGATTTTTTGGCCCACAGGAATTAAAAAAACATCTGTGCCCCCTTTGTGTGAAATACACAACCAATAGTGAGGGGCAAAGAGCAAATAAGCGAGAGCAAATAAACACACAAGACCAATTAGGGTAAATTTGAGTTTTTGGGTCACTAAGTCTTCACCCCTGGCAAAAGAGGCACGAATGAGCAGTAATCATAATGCTTTTGTTCAAGTTTACCTTTGGTCTTCGTTATTTTAACTAGTTGTTCCACGTTAAAAGAGACGACTAAGGGTAAAACTAATCTGCCTTCTTCTGCGAGTTGGTCTATCCACGCCTTTTCTATTTCGGGTGCTGCCGCTGTCACGATAATGCAGTCAAAGGGAGATTCTTCTGGCCAACCGAGTCTTCCGTCTCCAATTTTAATCTTAATTTTATCCAAAAGGCCTAGTTCCTCGAAGACTTTTTTTGCACTTGCAGCTAAAGCTGCAATCCTTTCTATGGTGAAAACAATACATCCCATAGTGGCTAAAAGAGCGGCCTGGTAACCTGATCCTGTGCCAATCTCCAAGACTTTGTCCCCTGGGCGGGGATCTAGCAATTCTGTCATCTTAGCGACGATATAAGGTTGCGATATCGTCTGGCCTTCACCAATGGGAAGAGCACAATCGGCGTATGCTAGGTTCCTGAGGTTTTCTGGGACGAAAAGATGTCGAGGTAGCTTGGACATCGCCTCCAATAGGGCGGTGTTTTCAATGTTGCGTCTTTTTATCTGATTTTCTACCATTGTTTTAGCTTCCTCTTCCCACTTCTCAAACTTCACGGAAAACTCACCTATATTTCTTTAAAATATTGTTTTTAGGCCTGGCAACAAATAATTTTCAACGTGATTAGGATGTTTTTGATTAAATTTTGAATCAGTGAAATGGCGAATATAAGATATATGTGAAAGTAACCAAGTTCTTTGTGTCGTTGTTCTTTGTGTCGTTACTCTCGCTTGTTGTTAGGGTTGTCATTTACGCAAAAATAGACAGGCCAGACGACCTGTCTTCGACGCTTCTTAAAATGGCGGGCCTGGCCGGACTCGAACCGGCGACCTACGGCTTAGGAGGCCGTCGCTCTATCCTACTGAGCTACAGGCCCAACACGTTCGTGACTAATATTATCACGAACGTGGACTTGGGTTCAACACCTTTGGGAAAAATTCATAAAAATTGAGGGAGGCCGACGCTCCTAAATTTGCTCTTTTCGTAAAACTGCAAGGCGAAATTGTGAACCAAACGAGTCGTGTAGTTTTATTTCAAGAGAAGTTTCAAACCTGGGAAGATGCCCTGAAGTCTTTTGTCCTTTTTAGAAAAGCACAGGGCTATTCAAGTCGCACAATCAAAGATTACCGCTACCATGTGGCCTTATTGTTTAGAGAATGCCCGCAAGCCTGGAGTCCTCAAGACGCAAATAAAACGAGAATGGCCGTGCTTTCATACCTCGACCAAGACGGCATCGCTCCAGCTACGTTTAACATCAGGAGAAAGTATCTTAAAGCCTTCTTCTCGTGGCTAGCAGACGAGGGGGCTTATACAGGAAACCCGCTTGAAGGAATAAGGACGAGAAAGGCCGAGCCAAGAATCGTGCAGCATTCGGCGGAAATACTGACGAAGCTCTTAAAGCTTCCAGACAAGACAACCTACTGTGGCAAGCGGGACTACGCCCTATTGTGCCTTTCCATCGACACGGCTATTAGGCCTAGCGAAGCCTTGGCCTTGGAGCTTGAAGACGTCAACTTGAAGGAAATGACTGTGCTAATCAGAGCATCAATCGCAAAGACAAGAAAAAGCAGGACATTGCCCTTCTCTCTAGAAACGGCCAAGGCGTTGCAGGCATTAATAGCCTCAAGGCCAAGGGAGTGGGAAACACCGCTGCTTTTTGCAAATTATGAGGGAGACAGGCTGACCGTCTCAGGCTGGAGGCAGAGATTGCAGAAAAACTATGCACCAAAGCTTGGCCTTAAAAGGCTTTCTCCCTACGGCTTGCGTCATGATGCAGCACTTCATTTTCTTAGAAACGGCATGAACCCCTTTGCACTGCAAACAATCATGGGACATTCCACGCTTGACATGACGAAGCGTTATATAGCTCTTGCAGAATCAGACATAAGGGAGGCCCACGAGACGGCATCGCCTGTTAAGAGGTTTTTGGGAAGTAAGAAGCGTGTCAGGTAAGGCACATAAAGCATCAAAAAAAAATAAAAGGAGGAAGCAAAGATGGAACCAGGAAAAATGAAAGCAGTCATAGGCGGTGTAAGGTACGACACTAAAAAGGCCCAAATAATAGCTCACAATTGTTTTTGGGACGGGCATAACATGGAGCGAAACGGGCGGAATACTTACCTTTATAAGACACCAAACGGGCGTTACTTTGCTGTGCATCTTACGTTATGGCAAGGCGAACGGGACAGAATAGAACCGCTCACGAAGGACGAAGCCATCTACCTTTACGAGCGGTTACCCGAAAAGGAGGTGGAATTTGAAGAAGCTTTTCCCGGTGAGCCTGTAGAAGAAGCTTAGCAAGCCATTCTTGCAAAAAAGGGCCTCTTAGGAGCCTCCAGGAGGCCCTTAAGTTTTACCAAAAGGTATATTGGTATTCTTATAGGAAAACAAGCCCATTTTGGGCCAACTTAGGCTATGGCGTTTAATGCCCTTTCTCCTATAACATGAGCACAATACTCTAATGCTCTTTTTCTTAACCTGTAAAAACTCCTTTCCGAAATGGCAAGCTCTTCCATCACGGCAAACCTGGACTTTCTCTTAAAGTAATAAATCTCTACCAACCGCTTCAGGTCGTCCGGCAACATCTCGCAAGCCTTGCGAACTGCCTCTATCTTAAGCAGCAAGGCTTGATATTCTTTGTCTTTTTCCTTTGCCAAAATTACCCGCTCTTCTATGGAAGATCCAATGCCGTGACTGTCTAAGGTTATGTAACCCTCCGAGATGTTGCAGCGTGCAATGAGATACTGCTCAAGAACAGCTAGACGCTGGGCCAATAATGGATAGTCATATAAAACCCGCTCCACCTTTCGGAAAATGTCTTTGTTGACAGGCTTGCCCGTCATCACATTACTCCTTAGGGGGATACTCGCTCAATTCCGTTAACACAGCTCTGATCTCTTCGTCCAATATATTAGCTACCTCGCCGGGATTTTTAATTCCAATTATCTTTGGGGCAACGGCCTTTGGAATCTCAAGCACACGTTGCCTGTAATGCTCGAGCATGTCAGTCATCACACGTTTCACATCTTTGGCATCATGCATGCGATCCCTCAACTTTTTGAGCTTCAACTCCGACAACTTTCGCTTGGCCTTCTCATGTTTTGCCCTCTCCGTCCAATAGTTTTCTTTTGTCTCTTTGTCATCAGTTCCTGTTTTTAGATAATTTAAGTAAGCTTGAACATTAGACGTTATCGGATAACTTCCTTCTTCTTCGTGTATGATCCCCTGTAATGTCAACTCGTCCAACTCCTCAAGCGATAGATTCAACAACCTTGCCATTTCCTCTTTATCCGTCATTAATCCAACGCCTCCTCTTGTCCGGCAAACATGGTCGTATCATAGCTTTTTAGTTCATCTAAGGCCTCGCACATCTCCTTTCTGAGGGCCTGCAACGCTTCATCGGCAGTTTCGACACCTACCAGCACATTAGCAATTTTGTACGGCACACCCAAAAGTTTGTTTCTAAACGTAATGAGCATGTTCGTCATCACGTGCTCAATCCTTGATGCCTCATGAAGCTTGCCTTGTGCTTCGCCAACCTTAATTTCTGCAATTTGTCTTAAGGCCCGCTCGTGTTTGGCCTTCTCTTGCCAATAGGATTCCTTCCAATTTTGAGTTTTAGGACCTTCGCTCGCCTTTTGATATTCCACAAACTTGGTGATATTTGACTCCAAAGGAAACTTCCCACGTCCGTGTTTTTCAAGTACTCCGATCTTGGCGAGCTTATTAACGTATTGCTCTGTTATACCAAGCACCTCGGCCAAGGTTTTGGCGTTTACTATTCGGTTTTTCATCTTTTACCCCTCCCCGTGAGAAACTTGAAACTACAAATTTTTTCGTTCACACCTAGGCAAAAATCGGGGGTCGCAAGCATCGCAAGGCTTTTAAGTGCTGGAAGGACCCGCTACCTCCATTGGTGCCCTTTGCCCTCGTTGTTCACCCACAGCTTGCACTTAATGCACCTGGTCAAGCTGTGTGGCAATGGTTGCTTTGGCCCCAGATACGTCCCGCATTTGGGACATACAATATCTTGGTCATCATCCTTTGCAGTTCGTTTAACACACAACTCGAAAGCCTCCTTTAAAAATCATAACTTACACACTTGCACTCACTAAGGCGAGGTAACAAAGGTAACAGAAATAACGCCCTTTTATAATTAATGTTTTCTTAGTATATATCGGTTGTAAAACTGTGTTATTTCTGTTACTTCTGTTACTGTGCACTTTTCCACGTTAAACCAACCCAACTTCGCCATTTATTTTCACCTTTTTGCCCGCTCTCGAAACCGAGCCTTTCCATCTCAGAGTTTATTCTTTCTGCTGTGTATGCAGTCCTTCCTTTATTCTGCAGCCATTGTGCGAACTTTTCCTTGAACTCGAATTTAAAGATGTAATCATTTTGCATCCGTGTAATTTCGCAATTCTCTTCAATGAACGTTTGTAGCGGAGATGACAGCTTTAAATAAAGTTCCCTCGTCTCGTCTACATTTTTGTGGTGTGTAAATATAAAGTTATTCTCCATCAATTTCTCCAACTGCTTTATCGTTACGTAAAGCAATGCCTCATATTCCACATTGTCAGCATTAGCCAACTCCACTTCAAGGCGTGGGTTTTCCTTGAACTTCTTGGGAAACTCAATAAGAAACAGCCTGCGATAAAAGGCTTCTGTCGTATCCCTTGACATTGGCACCTCATTCGTAAGAAATATGAGCTTAGCATGGTTCTTGAAATATATGGGGCTTCTAAACTTTCTGTCAGCTTGTATGGTATCGCCACCACAGAGTTGCTTTAATAGTCTGGTATCTTTAATCTCGTCGTACTCAAGCTCTCCGCAAATGTTGGCAAATTTTTGATAAAGCTCACTTGCTGCGAACCTACTTTTTTGAATCTCCCCCATCGAAGTGTGTGATACATTATCTATCCCTAAGAGCGTCTCAAGTATTTTTGCAAAAAGAGACTTACCGTTTAAACCTCGGCCATATAACATAAACAGCTTTTGGTAAGGATAAGCCCTGTAGAGGCAATAAGCTATAAGTTCATACAGCGTTATAGTCTCTTCTTTAGGTAAAAAGCTTTCAAGTAAAGGGATAACCAGCTCGCTTATTGCATCAGGGTTGTAATCCCATGGCAATTTCCATGTAAAATAATCATCATGCCGATAATTGCGTAGTTGTTTTGTGTTTAAATCGTAAACTCCGTTAGCACATGGTATAAGGTTAACGTCAGGTTCCGGAAGAGGCTGCCCTTTCCACGAGCACCCCTTTACATCGGCGACTATCTCATCTATAACGTAACGCTTCTTTTGTACGTCAGGGAGTGCATCTAAAGATGTCCTAAGCTTTGACTCAACAAGCCCTTGGCCGTCTTCTCTCCACAATCCCGAGTTGGAATCAAACCAAAGGAGTGGTTCCCTAGCCCCCGCCCACCAAAAGGCGTATCTTGCCATGAGCAGTTCTGTGAAAGGTCTTGGATAAAACTTGTCTACGACGATGATTTTGTTGCCTTCATTTGCTTTTTGTGTGTCGATATCCAGCTTGTCCCATGTAGATAAGGCATTATCAATCATGGCAGGCCCTTTCTATCGTCCAAGTACCGTATGTATACCCCGCCCCAAGGCGTCTGTCCCACTTGGCCCGCATCAAACCGCTTTGACGAAAAAGGGAATCTATCCTTGATCCGTCTCCACCGGTCCAGAAAGCCAAAATACGGCACAAAGCCATGTCAGCCTCGCTGTGGCTTGGGTAGCCCGACGTGTCACCTTGCCAAAGTTTTAGGAACTTGTCGCCTTGCTTACTTTGGGCAATACGCTCCAGCAAGGCCTTGTCGTCCAGGTCGATCATTGACCTTGGCCTTAGCATGACGGGTTGTTTTCTTTCCGTGAAGAATCGCTTAATCAGAATGTCTACACCTGCTTGGATGTCTCTCAATTTGTGCATGTCCTCAAAGATATTTCCGGTAACTGCGATGAAACGATTGGCCCCGTATACCTCCAACACTCCTTTTTTTCGTCCCATAAACGGCAGCTTGGCGTAACCGAATATATGAAGACCACGGCCGGAGAGGCTAATTTCAGTGTAAGATTGACACAGGTCAATAATCTTTTGGGCATTCGGATGAAGCCTTCCGCTGTCGATGCAATCGTCTAAATCCAATGCAACGAGGCCGTCCCCGTCGAGGGCAAAGGCAACGTTGCCCCTGCCTCTTTTTATGGCCTCCTCAAAGGCCATCCATGTTGCGGGATCGTTTGATTTCCCGAAGGGCCTCTTGCCGTCACGAGGCACCCAATTCCTTTTGGCCTTCATTTGTGCCGGAACGTGCGACAATGCATCCGATTTAAGGACATTACCGGCCAATCCCATCACCTCGGCTTTCAATCCTCTGCTGATTCTTCTTTGCTCCAATAACCATTGAAGGGAAGATGCCAGCGGATCTCGCCATAAAACTGCCTTGGCTTTGCAAGCCTTTTAAATTTCTGAAAGTCTATGCAATACGTTGCATTCCAATCTTTCACTGTGACCTTAAGCTTTTTAACGTTGTTTTTTTCAAGTTCTTTCATGACTGCATCGTCCACGCCGAGCGATCCGCCCATGGCCCTGTAAAGTTGATCACTTCGGCAGGATCGTTTAAAGGTGTTGCCTTCAATTTGGCCAATGGTCACAAAACGATCTTTAAACCGCACTTGTACAGGTATACTCTTTGTTAACGTTTCCATGCTATACTCACCTCGTAAATGGATGTTTTTGCTGTGGCCCTCTCCCTGTGAGGGCCTTAATTTTTTACCCCTCGACAACTTTAGGTACGCCACGTTCATCGAAAAGCTCATCTACGGACACACCCAAAAGCTCAGCTACACGATGTTGGTGTTTTTTAGGAACGTAAAAACGTCCATGTTTCCAATGAGAAACAGCAGCTTCGCCAACCCCCAAAGTTCTTGCAATCTGTGCACCGCTAATGCCTTTATAATTCATGGCTATTTCAAAAACCGTCACGTTTTTTCTCATGTTAGTCACCTCCCTCAAATCTTTATATTGATTTGTACATGCTTATATGATAGTATTAGTAAAACCAAGAAAGGATGGCTCTAAGTTGACACCCAAGACTCTACAAGGTTGGCGTAAGCAGCTGCAAAAAGCATTGGATCAAAAAATACCAGATGCAGTATGGAAACGTGTAATTGAGAGAGGCTATATAGATATCGCCAATCAAGAAGAGGAATTGGAGACTGGAGAGGGGCTGGAATACCTTAAAGAACAGATACAAGAATTGATGGAAGATTACGAAGCTTTTTCGTCAAGTCCCAAGCTTCCTGCTCCAAAAAAACAGGGTAAAGACTCGCCCCCGGTCGAAATAAAACCTAACAGGCGGTTCGAGGCATTGACGGATATTATTGCCACATTGGTCAATCGTGACGAAGACGTTCAGAAGTTCCGTGATGAGGTTTTGGGGGGAAAGTTGCTATTACCCGAAGAAGTGCCGGAGTGGATTAAAGCACAGAAGGCAAGGGAATCACACACACTTTCGATATCAATTGCTGTAACCGCAGGTGAGGGGTTAGAATCAAGAATTTCAGAGAAAGTAAAACAGATATTGAACGCCATAGAAGAAGGCCAAAATTGGTTTTTGTATGTAGATAAAACTAGTGGTTATACACTTAATTACATTGTGCCTGGGAAAAAACACATGGGAGCTATACCGATAAACAAGGATGGCATTTTGGGCCAATTAAAACGCTTGGCCGGAAGCTTTAAAGATTTTTGGCCAGAAGCTTGGGCCGTGCATTTCATTCTTACTGGAGAGGTACGCCCGGTAAGCATAGGAACTATAACTTTTAGACAAACAAGTAGAGCATTGAAAATCATACTTGAACTTTCGCCATATCTTACAGGTAAAGAGGTGCAAGAACTTTATTTTAGAGAAAGAAAAGCTCTTTTAAAAATGGCTACAGGCAAAACAAAGGTGAGAGAGCTTACTGATAAACATATTGATTTGGCTGTCTTTGGTGTGAAAGAATCAGGATCGTGGACAAAGAAAATGCATAAATGGAATGCGAGACATCCCGAGTGCAAATACACTAATAAAGGCACGTTTGCACGAGACGTGAGGGCAGCCTACGAGAGGATCACTGGGTGGAAATGGAAAACACGTCCAAAGGAGGCGGAAAGCATGGATTGGCACAGGTAATTGATTTTAGTCATGAACGACAAAAAAGCTTATAAAAACTGAAAGGAGGGAAGCCTTGCAGTTCACAAATAAAGGCAATTTCTGGAGCTAGCAGAGCACAGTAGGAAAACAGGCCGACGCTCCTAAATTTGGACAAAAAAATTCCCGACAGGCCAAGAAGGCTGTCAGGAACTGGATTTACAGCTTTTGGCCGGACTCGAACCGGCGACCTACGGCTTAGGAGGCCGTCGCTCTATCCTACTGAGCTACAGGCCCAACAAGTTCGTGACTAATATTATCACGAACGTGGACTTGGGTTCAACACCTTTGGGAAAAATTCATAAAAATTGAGGGAGGCCGACGCTCCTAAAAACGCGTTTTTCACGAAATGTCGGGTTGACATTATGGAAGAAAACGAATTTCTTAAGGAGCTCAAGCTTGCGAAGGCAAGAATTTGGTAGTCTGACGCTCCAAAAAGCGTAATACTATGGGTCGAACATGATCAAACATAAGTAGAGCTAATATTGTCAAAAACGTTGAGTGGAATACAGTACCTTTAGGTAAGACTCATGGCTTCTCCAATGTTCGTCCAATGCAACCAGTAAGGATTCATGTTCATAAAACCATCTGCGGTAGATTTCTTTTACTCGCTCTATGTCATCTTTCATTTGCGCGATGAGTGCCTGTGCTGATTCAAATTTCCTCTCTTCCCGAATATGTGCTAAAAAAAGTACGATAATCATTTCGCCGTAAAGATCGCCTTCAAACCCGTCTAAGTATACCTCGGTGCGGATTTCCTCTCCTTTTTCGAAAGTTGGACTGTATCCTATATTTAAAGCTCCACACCACCATCGCTCTTGAGCTAACGTCGCTGTCGCATAAACGCCCAGAGGTGGAAAGAGCTTAGGCTCCGATAAAAGCAGATTTGCCGTAGGAAATCCCAATTTTCGCCCTCTATGCTCGCCTTCTATCACTTTAGAAATAATAAAGTAAGGGTATCCCAACATCTTTTCAGTCTCAGGCATGTGTCCCTTTTTTGTGAGCCTTCTGACCAAAGAGCTGCTCACAATAGTGCCATCTACTTTCAAAGGAGGAATTGAAGCGAAAAACCAACCTTTTTTTGCCAGGTAACTTTTAAGGAATTTAGCATCGCCCGTGCGGTTTTTGCCGAATTTGAAGTTTTCTCCCACGATGATTCCCCTTGCTTTATAACGGTTTTCTAGCTCTTCAATAAAGTCGGCGGGTGATAGATCTTTTATTTCATTAAAGGGTATTTTTAAAACTTTAGGTATTTTTAAAAAGGAGGCAATGTAATCCCTCTCGATGTCGGTGAAAAGAGGAACAAATTGCCTATTTCCCAAAATGATTTGAGGATGCGGAACAAAGGTCAACACTCCCCAAGGAAGGCCCATCCTGTTTGAGGCGTCCTTTGCTACGTCAAATAAGGCTTGATGTCCTTTGTGAAATCCGTCAAATGAACCCAAGACTAAGATCACCTTAGACCACCTCTATCGTGAATCGAAAGAAATTAAAGTGTAATGTTTGTAACAGGTTGAATTATACAACCTGATTTGCGCCACTCGATATCGCAAAAGGATATTAATTTCTTGCCCTCGACCACAAAAACTTTCGACGGCTCGAGAATTCCCCACCATTTAATTGGCGGTACGTGAAAAAGTTTTTGGCCTCTTGTTAAAGTTTCTTCGTCAAGCTCGCTCGCCTTGCAAGTACAAAAGCCCTTTAAAAGCTCCTGAGGCGGGAGTATCTTCTCTAGCAGTTCTTCCCTCGAAAGTTTCTCTATAAAACCAAGTGGGATTGCATTTTTCAGTTTAAAAGGACCAATATCGGTGCGCTCTAAAAAGGCTACATGAGCATAGCAACCTAATGTAATGCCGAGATCGCGCGCCAAACTTCTCATGTATGTTCCTTTTGAACAAACCACTTCTAGTACTAATTTACCTTCCTTGGTGATGGGGCTTATCCTTTTAACGCTTTGAATAAATACGATTCTAGGTGGTATATCAAAGGATTTTTTCTCCCTGGCGAGGTCATATGCCCGCCGTCCACTTATCGATACAGCGGAGACATTGGGCGGGACCTGAAACCTATGCCCCAGAAAACTTATCAAAGCTGAATCCACGTCTTCTTCCTTCACGTGTTTCCAATCGGTCTGGTTTTGAACCTCTCCGCTTGCGTCATCGGTATCGGTTTGCTCGCCGAGTTTTATGGTTGCAATGTATCTTTTGGGTAACTCCATGATGTAGGAAGACGTTCGCGTTAGCTTTCCTACGAGTAAAACCAATAAACCGCATGCCGGTATGTCTAAAGTCCCGGCATGTCCGACCTTGATTCGGCGTCCGATCTTTTTGCGGAGGATATTTACACAGGTGGCGCTGCTTATCCCTTTAGGCTTGTTAATTAAAATAAAACCTGCCTTAGACATTTTTTGCGTATTCCTCAAGCTCTTGTGAAACCAAGTCTAAAGCCCGTTCCAGTGGTAGGGAGAGCTTGCAGGCTGCTGCTTGTGGGTGCCCTCCTCCGTCCCATTTTTGAGCCAACTCCCTTACGGATATGCCGGTGACAGATCTAAAGCTTATGCGTACTTCATCTTCTCCTTCTGTAAGTAAAGCACTGATGGTGGCTCCCTTGACGTACAAAAGTTGATTTACTATCCCTTCAGCATCGTAAGGATCGGCGTTTAGTTTTTCAAAGTCCTCGAGCTTGATCCAACTGACGACTGCTTTGCCGTCTGACAACGAAAAGGCGCGCATGAAGGCAAGTCCCCATAGCCTTAAGCCTGATAGTCTTCTATTTGCATATATGTGCCTGAATATGTTTTCTGGATTTATGCCTGCACTCAAAACATCGTGTGCTATCGTATGTGTCTTTGGCGTGGTATTGGAGTAAGTAAAATGTCCCGTGTCGGTAACGATGCCAGTATAAATTCCTAACAGCGCATCTCTAGAGATGGGTTGCCAGCTTTCTTTAAATAAATCCCATATTATCTCAGCGGTTGCCGAAGAGGTGGGATCTACATAGTTGAGATGGCCGAACATTTGATTATCCATATGATGATCGATATTGACTATGAGCGTTAAGTTATTGTCGTCAAGGCCGGCAACGCACCTTTCTAAATTGCTCGTATCCAGGACAATTATGGCAGAATCAGGGCTCTTTAAATCGTAGGGGATGTTTTCGAGCACCTGATATACATCAACGTGGGGGAGGAATTCGTATACCCTTGGTACCGGATGAGTTCCTCCCCAAAAACATTTCTTCCCAATCTCCGTGCCCCAGCAATAAAAGGCGCTTCCCGATCCTATTGCATCTCCATCGGGCCTTTCATGAACAAAAATGGCCCAGGTGTCTTTTTTTGTTATAGCTTCAGCAATATCTTTTAGTGAAGGTGAATTGCTCATGGCCGAATCACTTATCATCTTCTTTGTTCCCAACATTCCCCTGTGCTATTTTGTTCAGGAGGGCCTCGATCCTTTGGGCACGCTCTTCGCTATCGTCAAATACAAAAAGGAGTTTCGGAGCGAACCTCAACCTCATTTGCCTACAAATGATTCCGCTTAAAGCTCCTGATAGATTATCCAAAGACTTGCTGATTTCTTCGAGTTCAGATTTATCGATAGAGGTGAAATATACCTTGGCCAAACTCAGATCGTTAGTGCATCTTACCTCAGTGATGACGACTTTTTTTAGAGCTGGATCCTTAGTATTATTCAATAAAAACTCAGAGATCCCTCTCATTATTTCCTTGTTAACTCGTTCAACTCTCAACCTGTCCATAGCATTCAACCTCTCGATCGAAACTGATTACCTCGAAGCCATTCTTGGCTTCAGCTAAAAGAACATGGCGTTCCACCGCATCGAGCATGGCTTCAGCCTCCTTAGCGGAAGATGTTACCGATGCTACGGCAATGTAAGCCAAATCCCAAGTATTGTCCGGGCCTAGATCGGTCACCGAGACGTTTAGCCTTTTTCTCAAAAGATCAATCAAAGATTTTACGACATGACGCCTGTCCTTTAGGCTCCCTGCTGAAGGTATCCTTAAAGTCATCAGTATTGTCGCTAAAAATATTTTGGGCATGCCTATCATGAAACATCACTTAAATGTCGTTTTTCTTCTACTATTTCATAAGCTTCTAGTATGTCTCCTTCTTTCAAGTCTTGGAATCCGGCCAAACCAATTCCGCACTCATAACCGGCGCTTACTTCTCGTACATCGTCCTTAAATCGTTTTAAGCTCAATAACGGGCCTTCCCATACGACGATCCCGTCTCTGATGACTCGAGCCTTGGCGTTGCGCCTTATGATGCCTTCTCGCACATAGCATCCGGCCACTTGTCCCACCTTAGGTACTTTAAATACAGCCCTTATCTCAGCTTCTCCAAGGATTTGTTCTTTTAACCTTGGGGCAAGCATTCCTTCAACCGCCGCTTTCACGTCATCTAAGAGATCGTAAATAGTCCGATAGAGCCTGATTTCTATTCCCTTTTGCTCTGCCAATCTTCTCGCGTTGCTGTCTGGACGAACGTTAAAGCCAACTATGATGGCGTTTGATGCGTCAGCGAGCATCGTGTCAGACTCTGTTATTCCTCCTACGCCTTCATGGATTATCTCAATTCCAACTTCCTCAACAGAAAGTCGCAACAACGATGATTTAATTGCTTCTAAAGTCCCTTGTACGTCTGATTTCAATATGAGCCTTAAGGTAGGTTTTTCTCCCTTTTTCATCTGTTCGAATAGTTCTTCAAAAGACGCCCTTTTTGCGGTTTGCATTTCTTGGTGTCTTTTCTTTTCTAGATATTGCTCTACGGCTTCGCGGGCTATTTTCTCATCCTCTACCTTTACAAATCGCTCTCCTGGTTGTGGTACGTCTTCCAAACCTAAAATTTCCGCGGGCATGCTTGGAGTGACTTCGTTGACGTTACGTCCCAAATGATCGATCATTGCCCTTACTCGACCCCAAGTGGTCTCAAAAAGCAAGACATCCCCTCTTCTTAGGGTTCCCTGCTGAACTATGACGGTAGCCACTGCTCCTTTACCTTTGTCCAATTCAGCTTCTATGACGACTCCCTCGGGATTTGCATCGTAATCTGCCGTAAGTTCGTGCATTTCAGCAACTAAAAGTATCATTTCTAAGAGCTGATCCACGTTTTGCCCGGTTTTAGCGGATATGTCTACCATGATCGTGTCTCCGCCCCAATTTTCTGGAATCAGGCCTAAATCCGCGAGTTGCTGTCTCACCCGGTCTGGTTTTGCGGCGGGTTTATCGATCTTGTTTATGGCCACAATTATCGGGGTGTTTGCTGCTCTAGCATGATTTAACGCCTCTATAGTTTGAGGCATTACCCCATCATCGGCAGCCACGATCAAAACCACTATGTCTGTGACTTTAGCACCCCTTGCCCTCATCGATGTAAAAGCTTCGTGTCCAGGCGTGTCCAAAAATACGATTTTCTTGCCATCATGCTCCACCACAGAGGCACCCATGTGCTGCGTTATTCCTCCAGCTTCCCTTGCTGTAACGTTCGTCTCTCTTATGTAGTCCAAGAGCGTAGTCTTGCCGTGGTCGACGTGTCCCATCACGGTTACTATGGGAGGTCGAGGCAATAGCTTCCTGGGCTTTGTTTGTCGCGCCACTTCGACCGGTTTAGCCTTTATTTCTTCTTCCTTTCTTTCCATGTCTTTTTCTATATCTTTTTCTAAGTCTGCTGGAGATATCTTTACGTCCACGTTATATACCTCGCTTATGATGTTTGCAATTTTTTCGTCTACAATTGCGTTAGCTGGCACCATAAAGCCTGCTGCTATCAGCTCTTTGACCATTGTCATTGCAGGTTTGCCGAGGCGGTTTGCTATTACTTCAACCGTCGAACCTTCCTTTATCTCTATGGCTTCCTTGACTGCAACGGCTTCTACATCCGGCTTGCTTGGTTTTGTTTCCTTTTCCTCTCGTAATGTTTCCTCGATTATTTGTGCAGTATCCATATCAATGGAGCTCATGTGACTTTTAGCCTCCACCCCTAGATCTTGTAATATTTGTAAGAGGTCTTTACTGCTGATGTCTAGCATTTTTGCCAATTCATATATCCTTAATTTCCTTTTTCCCAAATGCCATTCCCCCTTTGGAAAATCATTGGTTGGCATTTCCAATATTGTCTATCTTTTGCAACAACTCTTCATGCTTTTGCAACAACTCTTCGTAGATTTCAAAAGGAACATCCACCTTTAGAGCCCGAGAAATCAAGTTTTTCTTTTTTGCCAGTTCGATGCAGTTGCGGGCACTACAGATGTAAGCCCCCCTTCCCTGTCCCCTGCCGGTGAGATCGACATAAACACGACCATCGGGGGATCTTACCACTCTGATGAGCTCTGTTTTTGGCCTTGCTGTTTTGCAAGCTACGCAAGTTCGAGGACGTCTCCTTTTCTTCATTCTTTTATCTCCCATTCTTTGGGTAATTCCCCCTTCACTATATCCTCGAATAGATCTTGAAGAGTCGGAAGGCGGTCAGGTTCCATGACATGAATATCTATTTTCCAGCCAGTGAGCTTTGCCGCCAGCCTTACATTTTGGCCTCCCTTCCCGATGGCCAGAGACAGCTGATCCGGCCTAACGTAAACGTTTACCGCCTTATCCTCGTCAAGCCTTGGTTCAACTTTGACCACTTTTGCAGGTGATAGGGCATTTTTTATATACGTCATTGGGTCACTACTCCAAATAATAACATCAATTCGCTCGCCTGCAAGCTCATCGCTGATAGCTTTAATTCTACTTCCCCTTGCTCCGATACATGCTCCAACTGGATCTACGTTTGGGTCAAGTGTGGTAACAGCGATTTTGCTTCTAACGCCGGCTTCCCTGGCAATGCTTTTGATCTCGATGACCCCTTCTTTTATCTCTGGCACTTCTATTTCCAATAAATTCTTTAAGAGCCCAGGATGCGATCGCGACAACACTATGCGTGGTCCCCTCGAGGTCTTGCGCACATCCAGGACGTAAAACTTCATTCTCTGTCCGGGACGATAGGTTTCAGTGGGAATTCGCTCTTCGCGAGGAAGTATGGCATCAACTTTACTGCCTATTCGAATTAGAACTTGGCCCTCCTCGTCCTTGAACGGCTCTCCGATTACGATTTCGCCGATTTTTGCAGAAAAGTCGTTATATATGACTTGACGTTCAGCGTCTTTAAGTCGTTGCATGATGACTTGTCTTGCCGTTTGAGCTGCAATCCTACCAAAATCGCGAGGCGAAACTTCTATTTTGATTATATCTCCCGGATCGACGTCATAGCCCAATGACCTCGCTTCTTCCAGGGAAATCTCATACGCCGGGTTTCTTACAGTATCGACGACTTCCATCATCTCGTATATTTTTATAATTCCATTTTCTGAGTCGAGTTCTATCTCGACGTTCGAATTGGTGCCTTTATATTTTTTGTAAGCCGAGACCAATGCAGCCTCGATGCTAGAGATTATCACTTCCAAAGGTAATCCTTTGTCCGCTTCTATTTGCTTTAAAGCTCGAATAAAATCTCGTCCTAATTCCACTACTTTCATCTCCCTCATTAAAGACGATCACTTATCGTCATTGTTTTCTGGCACTAAGCGTGCCTTAGATATATTTTTAAAGGGAATCAATACATATGTATCATCTTCAAGAAGTAGCTGTATATCATTATTACTTAATACATCAACGATCTTACCCTTAAAGTTTCTGCGCGATCCGATGGGATCGTGTGTTTTAATGCGAACCATTTTGCCCTTATAATTTTTGTAATCCTTTAAGTAAAATAAAGGAGCATCTAAGCCAGGAGAACTGACCTCCAGGTAATATCTCCCGCCAAAGAGTTCTTCCTTGGCATCGAGTAATTTGCCCACTCTTCGGGATACTATTTCGCAATCTTTTATATTAATTCCTCCGGCGGTGTTTATGTAGATCCTTAAAATCATTCTGCCGTGTTCGTGAACCAGTTCCATTCCCACGAAGTCGTATCCCAATTTTTCTACTAAATTTTTTATTTCGTCCTCGATTTTTGACATTTCATCCTTTATTCCCGGCATAGCAGATCTTCCTCCGAAAATTGATTAATACTGAAGGCTGCTTTTTAAAAAAAGAAGAGTGGGATTTGCCCACTCTCCTAAACTTTGCACCCAATGCCCATTGTAATAAAATTCTATCATCCTTTGGCCTTATTTTCAAGAACTATCAATAGGCAAACAGGGTCATTCGAAAACGTTATCAACAAAATAAGACTACTTATTTACAGCTTCCTTCAACATCTTCCCTGCCCTAAAAGCAGGAACCTTTTTTGCAGGTATGTCGATGACTTCCTCGGGATTCTGGGGATTCCGGCCTTTTCTGGCAGCTCTGTTGCGAACCTCAAAGGTCCCAAATCCCATTATCTGAACTTCCTCTCCCTTTGAAAGAGCCTCGACGACACACTTGACAAAAGCATCAACGGCGCTGGCTGCATCCTTTTTGGTTAAACCTGTGGCCTTTGCGACTTCGTTTACGATATCACTTTTCGTCATTTTTCGCACCTCCTCGAATTTATGAATCTAGCCTACTATCGACAATTATCGATGGTTTAAACCCAGCGGTCAAGCCGTTTTACGTCTATTTCTCCAAAAAACCCTTATTGGGACGCCCTTGAAGCGACCAATTTTTACAATTTCATTTATAATTTTGCGCTCGAAGGGTTTATCTACGATATTTCGGTCATTTACGAAAAAAACAAATGTCGGCGGTGCCGATCCTACTTGAGTTACATAGTAGATATTTAAAAATCTCCCCTTGCCGTCTGAGGGTAGTCGTTGAAAGGATAGGATGTCGCGAATAATTTTATTCAAGGCGGAGGTTGGGATTCTGGTCTGCCAGCCATGATAAACATCATCGCAAATGTTAAAAATTTTATGCAAGTTTTTTTTGGAAACGGCAGAGGTCGTGATGATAGGTGCATCGTTCGTAAAGTATAGTTGTTCTTTGACGTATCTTATTATGTCGTCTCCCAGACGAGGTTGCCCTTCCGGCAAGAGGTCCCATTTATTTAAGGCGACGATAAGCCCCTTGCCCTTTTCGAAAACCAGACCTGCTATGCGTTTGTCTTGCTCTGTAATGACTTCAGTGACGTCCAAAACGAGTAAGGCAACATCTGCCCTGTCAATGGAACGTTCTGCCCGTAAAAGCGAATAAAATTCGATGTCATCTTTGAGCCTGCTCTTTCTTTTTAATCCGGCCGTGTCGATTAGGACATATTTCTTCCCTTCAAAGATTATGGCCGTATCGATTGAATCTCTGGTGGTCCCTGGAATATCGGTGACCATGGCCCTTTCTTCTCCTATGAGCGCGTTAAATATGCTTGATTTTCCTACGTTTGGCCTTCCAACTATGGCGATTTTAATCGCTGTTTCATCCTGCTCTGTTGTGTCTTCGTCTTCAATGTAAGCCGTCACGGCATCCAACAAGTCCGATATATTTCTGTTGTGTTCTGCACTTACACCTATTACTTCCTTAAATCCCAAGCTGTAAGCTTCATACACAAGGTGGTCGTGCAAGGGTTCGTCGATTTTATTGACAGCCACGACGACATTACAATTTTTTCGACGAAGAATCTCGGCAATCTTTTCGTCTTGGGGCAAAACGCCCTCTCTTCCATCTATTACGAAGATGATGACGTTCGCTTCCTCTATTGCTTGATCGATTTGTCTGCTCATCATCTCGAAGAGGGGTTCTCCTTCGATCGAATAGCCACCGGTGTCCACGAGGTAAAAAGTCTTACCAGCCCATTCAACTTGAGCGTAAATTCTGTCCCTCGTTACGCCTGGTGTATCGTCAACTATCGCCAATCGTTTTTGTATTATTCTGTTAAAGAGCGTGGATTTGCCCACATTTGTTCTTCCTATTATTGCAACTACGTTGCCCTTTTTACCCATCTTTCCCTTCACCGTTTTAATCTCTCCAAATTCTCGCCTTGGGAAACCCAATTTTTGATCGAGAGATATGAAAATAAGGCTCCAAAAGCTCCCTGAGCACCTTGATTTCTTTTGTTTTGATCCATAATTGAGCTTCGTCAGCTATTGGCTTATACACGGCAAACCCTGATTTGTCAAGCAGGGAAAAGACTTCTTCGATAACTTTTGAGGGACCGGTCATTTCAATGAGCAAGTTGAAGGGTGGGAAATTTAATTCGTACCTTTCTTTAAGCTCTTCGTCCCAGAACAATTGCCAACCAAGTCGCAGCCCCTTCTGCCATCCTCGATAGGGTCTTCTTGATTGAACGATTACCTTTCTTTTATCGGTATTTTTACCTCTAAAACGAGACTCCCATATCATGCTAAATGCTGCAAAGCGAGCGTCATACTGTGGCCTTCTAGCTTCAGCATCGGCATCTATCCACCCTACCAATCCAACAGGACAGTCATCGCAGAAAGATAAAGACAGTCTTGAGCCAACTATTATTCCGCCGTGTTCGAGCTCTTTTAACATCGAAGCCCTAAGTTTTTTGCCGCTTTTTTCCTTATACCACTTACATGTTGGTGCTGCGTCTCCAACAAGAGCGCGGGCAATCTCATAAAGCGCTTCGATGCCAGGTCGCCTTCCCACCAAAAGTCTCGACATGCATGAAGGACAAACCGTGGGTATTTCTGATTTTCTTCCACAAAAAAAGCACATCGTCTCGCCTTGGCTTATCCTGCAAAAGCTACCGCATTCGGGACATGTCATTGTCCAGCCGCATTCTTCGCACGAAATTTCTCCGGCATATCCCTTGCGATCTAAAATCCATATCACAACTTCTCCGCGGTTTATTACTTCCAGGGAATTTTTTAAAAGCATAGAACTTATGGGAAGTTCCGGGATTATTCTAGGCAGGATCGGCTTTGTCGAAGTTCTGATGTTAGCAAATTGAATCTGGTCTCTTACGTTTCGTTTCAATTGAGGTCTTTTTAAAAGATACAACCTGGATGAAGGAATTCGTCCGCCAAAGATTAGCCTTGATCCCCACATTTGGGCTCTTTTTGCTGCGATGTGACGTAATGACAGGTAAGGATATCTCACAAAAGTGTAGGAATAACTGGCCTCTTCCTCGATCAAAACAAGTTCTATCGGGGCCAGTGGAGCAAATAATGCACCTACAGATCCTATGACTAGGGACACTTCCCTGCGCCTTGCCCTTAGCCAGGCATCGAAGGTTTTTTTGCCTCCGCCGGAAGGCCATAAAAGTGCCCTTTCTTGTATTTCCTTTGGAAGGCGGTCCCAAAAGGACTTGGCCACCGCTTCCTCCGGGAATAAAATTAATCCACTTCCAACATTCTCAATTGTATCGATGTATCGTTTGTACCTTTCTTCATCGTCGATTTCATAGATACATTCTTCACTGTAAAAACTATGTGCGGGCTTTTGCGGTGAAGGATTAATATCGGTGACTTCGCACCCCTTTGTTATTGATGACGGACACATTAACTTTAAAATTTCGCCTTGACTGCAGAGATATTGACGAGATACCCATTCACTTAAACTCCATAGCTCCCAGCTGAGCACAGAAGTTTGATCCAATACCTTTATGATTTCTTTGATCTCGTAGTCTGCTTCGTCTTCTATGTTTTCTTTTGTAGCTAAAACAAACCCTACCCTTTTTCCGTGACGAGGGCCCATTGGAACTACCACTCGACAGCCTGCTTCTACAGGTTCAGAAACAGCATAAGTCAAAGGGTGCCACCATATGCCCGGTAACACTACGTCAACGTACATCTTCTTTAGCCAGGAACTTCATTTCTATGACGTCCCACAAACGCCAGGCTACTTCCTCCTTCGTGCCTTCGATCCTGGTCATGTGCCCATTTTTGCATATAATGGCGACCGAATTTGTATCAGACTCAAAGCCGCTTCCCTTAGCTGTTATATCGTTTGCCACTATCATGTCCATATTTTTTCTGTTTAATTTAGAGATTGCGTTTTCGATTAGTTCGTTGGATTCTGCTGCGAAACCGACCAAAATTTGGTCTTCTCTTTTTCTTTTTCCTACTTCTGCGGCTATATCGGGGTTTTCCTCCAGGGTTACCTGAATGCGATCCTTGCCCTCTCGCTTTATTTTTTGCTCAGAAGTTGTAGCAAATTTATAGTCTCCAACAGCTGCAGCCTTGACTATTATGTCAGTTTTTTCGCTTTCCTTTAATACGGCGTCATACATCTCTTCGGCCGTCGTCACATTTACTACTCTTAAGCCGTAAGGCGGCTCTATACAGGTAGGTCCTTTTATCAACGTAACTTCGCCACCGCGATACCAAGCCGTTTTGGCTATGGCAAAGCCCATTTTTCCCGAGCTTGGATTGCTTAAAAATCTCACGGGGTCCATAAATTCCCGCGTCGGACCTGCGGTGACTAAGATTTTTTTGCCGGCCAAATCCTTTTTCGGCGATAAAACCTTCCACAGGACTTCGAGTATTATTTCATTCTTGGGCAATCTGCCCTTGCCCTCATATCCACAAGCAAGCTCTCCTTCTTCAGGAGAAATGACCGTATAGCCAAGCGTGCGTGCGATCTCTACGTGTCGCTGTGTAGCAGGATGTTCCCACATGTGGACGTTCATGGCTGGAAATAAGATGACAGGAGCTCTTGTCGCAAGCATGGCAGTTCCTAATAAAGTTTCCGCCTCGCCGAGGGCAGCACGCCTGATAACATTAGCGGTGGCTGGAGCGATCAAAAAAGCTTCAGCCCAATCAGCTAGCGAAATGTGGGGTATTTCCCACCCATGCTCATTGCTTAGGAAATCTTCTTCCAGCCATGCCCTTCTGCCTGTCAAAGTAGATATCGTAAGAGGCGTGATGAAAGAGGTGGCAGATTGCGTCAAAATCACTTCCACATCATTGCCGTTTTTTCTAATGGCCCTGATTATTTCGGGGATCTTGTAGGCCGATATACCCCCGGATATACCGATTAGGATCCTTCGGTTAGACTTCCATTCCAACATGGACATCGATCCTTTTATTAATTTTATAAATCAGTTACAGTTTTTTGGTCCTTGGCTTAAACAAAATTTTTCCATTTTTGATTTCCTCGATTGCTGCAGTGATGGGTTTGTCTTCATCTCCTCCAAACAAGCGCTTTGCGGTATCCTCGCTCAAAATCTTCGCTCTTTTTGCGATCATCATGGTCAAAACGTATTTATTTGGAATATTATACTTTCTCATTATTTGATCAACGTCTACATATATCATATTTTTCCTCGTTCTCCTTTCCTATAGCTCATAATGATATCTACCAGCTCTTCCGCGGCTCGCTCGACGTCGTCGTTTATAATAGCATGATCGTAAATGTCTGCCAGCTTCATTTCTCGCGCTGCGTTATCAAGGCGTATTCTCAGGGATTCCTCACTTTCTGTCCCTCGAGACACAAGCCTCTGCTTTAGTGCCTCCTCTGATGGAGGTAGTATGAAAATTAATATAGCCTCAGGAAAGGCCTTTTTTACGTTAATAGCTCCTTGTACATCCAACTCCAGGATTACGTCTTTTCCCTCTTGCAAGTTTTTTATTACTTCGCTTTCGGGGGTTCCGTAATAATGGCCGTGAACCACAGCCCACTCCAGGAAGTTTCCCTCGCGTTGTCTTTTGGCAAATTCCTCAGGAGTTATGAAATAGTAATCTACGCCGTCAGTTTCACCTTCTCTGGGAGATCTTGTTGTACAGGATATAGAATATACCAAATCGGGGACCCTTTTAAAAAGTTCCTTTCGTATGGTTCCCTTTCCTGCTCCGCTGGGTCCGGATATGACAAACAAGCGCCCTTTTTTACAGGTCATAATTTGGAGCTGTCTGAACCGTTCCTTCGAAACGGCTAGCAATGGTTTCAGGTTGTATGGCCGAAAGTATTACGTGGTTGCTATCGGTCAATATGACTGGCTCGAGTTTTCCTGCCCTGAGTTGCATCGATTAATTGGCCTCTTTCCCTTGCTTCATCTCTAAGTCTTTTTACCGGAGAGGAATCGGGGTGAATTATGGCTATTATCCTGTTTGCTACAATGACATTTCCAAAACCTACATGAACTAACTTGCGCATTTCCATCAACTCTCATTCTACGTTTTGAACATGCTCGCGAATTTGCTCAAGCAAACATTTGCCTTCTACTACATACCAGCGAATCTGCGCGTTTTTTACTTTAGAAGCTATTGTGTTGATTTCCCGCAACATCTCTTGCAACAAGAAGTCTAACTTTTTGCCCTCCGAAGAAGGAGAGTTAAGGGTCTCACGAAACTTTATTATATGAGATTTGCTCCTTGTGATCTCTTCTTTTATGTCCCATTTGTCCGCCAAGAGGGCGACTCCGTCAAAGTGGGAAGTTTCATCTTCCTGAATTTTGCCAGGCAAAAGCAAGCTAATCTTGCGCTTTAGCTCTTCCAGTTCATCACGAAAAGCATTATCCCACTCTTTTTCGATGTTTGCTATCAAAATTTCGTATTTATCGATCGTTTGGATGATGAAGGAAGCGATGTGATCTCCCTCAATTCTTCTCATCTCGTTCCACTTAGACAGTGCTTCATTTAATACAGACAAGGTGTCTTCAACGACTTTGTCGTAAATGTCGAAGACGCACACCTCGGGTTGTTCTAAAACGCCCGGCAGGTCCAGTAAGATTTCAAGCTGTATTTCCTCGAGAAGTTTAAGCCTGCCATGAATCGACATCAATTCCTCAAAATAATTTCCAAGGACGTTTCCGTTAATTCTCGCAGTTTTTAAGTCAGGCGCAAATGAGGCGTAAAGGCTAACCGTCAGCTTGCCCCTTTTGAAACGATCTTTCAACTCTTCTCTAATAGGGTACTCTAATGCATATAGTTCCTTAGGGCAGCGTACGGCTATATTTTGGTATCTTGAATTTACACTATAAATGTCCAAACGTACTATGCCCCAATCAAACGTGCCGCTGGCGCTGCCGTGTCCTGTCATGCTTATTAGCACGGATGCTCCCCCCAATTTTATCTAAAAAATTGAATTTATCGTGTCGTTTAATCTTCTCTGATTATTGATTTTAATTCAAGCTAATTTAAAGGTATCTGCAAGGGATCTTGAAGCAGAATCCATTTGCATCAAGGAGCTTTCAATCCTTTTAAGCAATGAAGATATGTTGAACTTTCTCAATGCACTTACAGGAACGACCTCGCTTCCAGAGCGCATCGCCAATCGTTCCAACAAAGCTTCTTGCTGTCCGCTGTCTATCATATCTACTTTGTTAAGGACTATAATCCTAGGAATGCAGGCAGCTCCTATTTGATTTAATGTCTCTTCTACTACCGTTAGGGATTCCAGGGGGTCCTTGTCCAGCGGGTCTATGACGATCAAAAGTAGGTCTGCTTCGCTCACTTCTTCAAGCGTGGCTCTAAATGCCGCCACAAGTTCGATCGGAAGCTTTCGAATGAATCCCACCGTATCGGCAAAGAGGGCAAATTTGCCGCTTGGAAGTTTTACCCTTCTTATCTTGGGATCGAGTGTTGCGAATAGCTTATCAGCACAATAGATCTCGTCATCATGACATAAAGCTCTAAGAAGAGTCGATTTCCCGCTGTTGGTGTATCCTACAATTGCTATAGTTGGAATATCGTTTCTTTTACGTCTCTTTCTTGAATTAAAACGACTTTTACGGACCTTTTCGAGCTTGTGCTGCAATGTTTTGGCCCTTCGCTCCAATTTTCTCCGATGTCTTTCAAACTCCGTCTCTCCCGGACCTCTTGTGCCTATGCCCCCTCCCGGTTGAGACATCTGACGTCCTAATCCCTTTAAAAGTGGAATTTCATATTTACACAAAGCTAACTCTACTTGCAATTTAGCTTCAGCAGAATAAGCTCTTGCTTCGAATATTTTCATGATGACAAAAGGCCTGTCCCACACTTCTACGCCAAGGATAGCACCTATGTTGTGTAGCTGAGTCGGCAATAACGAATCATTACACACTACCAAAGAAGCATCTAGATTACTTATCAGGGCCTTCGTTTCGTACAGTTTGCCCTTTCCTATGAACGTGGCGGGATCGGGAGAGGTTCGCTTTTGATCGACCCTTCCCACGACTGTAATGCCTAAATTGGCCAAAAGTAAAGTTAATTCCTCAGCGAGTAAGTCTACATCTACATCAGCGCCTTGCCTTTCAAGGCAGATAAGCACAGCCTTCTTTTCGTTAACCAAGCTTGAGCATCATCTCCTTCATTTGTTGTTCTAATTGATCCAATACATAAAGACGCTTTTCTTTTTCCTTCATGTCATCGGGTAAATCTAAAGGATCTATCAATCTTCCAAAAATGACCTCTATTTTTTTGGGCTTTGGAACGGACGAGCCGCGAGGCATCGCCTCAAACGTACCTTTTACGCACACAGGCAAGATTGGAGCCTTTGCGTGAGACGCGAGCATAGCTACGCCGCCCTCCATGGGTTGTAGCTTCCCGTCGAATGACCTGCTTCCCTCAGGAAAGATTAAGATATCTTCACCTCGAGACAAAATTTCAAGTAAGGTTCTTAAAATGACGCCTGCTTTGTGTTCATCCTGCCTCGAGACGGGAATTGCTCCCAAGTGCCTTATGATGTAACTTAAAATAGACACCTTGAACAACTCTTCTTTTGCTAAATATTTCAATTTCCTCGGATAGGCTACTCCAACGACCACGGGATCTAAGTTGCTGTTGTGATTTGAAGCCACTATTACGGGGCGTCCTTCGGGCAACGCCGGCACATTTTTTATGTGCAGCCTGTTGTAAAGGGTCAGCAAGACTCGGCAAAAACCCTTGGAGAAGGCATAAAAAATTGTATTTTGCTCAAGCGTCACAACGCTTCACCTGTTCTACGTGATCTTTTACGAGCTTTATTACCCTCTCAACTACCTCATCGAGGGTTAAATCGCTTGTATCTAAAATTATAGCATCTTCGGCGGGAATTAGAGGGGATAGCTCCCTATTGCTGTCTTTTTCATCTCGTTGAATTATCTGATAATATACATCATCGAAGGCTATATCTACTCCGCGCTCCATCAGTTCCTTCCATCGTCTTATAGCTCTGGTTTTAGCATCTGCCTTCAGGAAAATTTTTAAATCGGCATCGGGAAATATGACCGTTCCCATGTCTCTTCCTTCGGCGATGAGGTCTTGGCCATCTTGAAGTTCTCTTTGAAGAGTAAGCAAATATTTTCTTACTACAGGCAAGGCGGAATAAAGCGAGACCATCTCGTCTACCTGTGGGGAACGTATGGCCTCTGTGACGTTTTCTCCGTTAATGTATATTTGTTGATCCTTGACTTTGAGATCTAGTTCCTTGAGGCATTCTTCAATTTTAGAGACATCACTGGGAGAAACGCTTCTTTGCAACAAAAAAAGGGTAACTGCTCTATAAATAGCCCCTGAATCAAGGTGCACAAACCCCAATTCTTGAGCAACCCTTTTGGCTACACTGCTTTTTCCTGAACCCGCAGGACCGTCTATGGTTATTATTTTACGTTTTCTCATACGATCTCCTCTGTTTTCATTTCTTCGTCCAATTGATACAAAATATTTACGGCCTCAGACAACAAGGACTCAATGTCGTCTTTTAAGTTGAATCGTTCTAATGCTTCTTCTGATATATTATGTTGTAATCCGTCAGCGCCGAGCCCAAAGCCCAAGATAAGACACATTACATTAGCTACGTGGACTATGTCAACAATAGCCCTGTAGGATTGTTTTTCTTCAGGCAGCTGCTCTGGCGTGTGATGGTAGCGGGCGGCCATGGAATAAATTTCAGGTAGTGCCCATTGATCTATGATCATGCCCCCTATCTCGGCGTGATCGAAACCTAAAACTTCTCTTTCCGCGTAAGTAAAAGGAATGGATTTTTCCTCGACCATCTTATTGATGACGGAATACCCGTAACGAACGTACTCATTAAGGACTATCTTACCGATGTCGTGTAGCAGTCCGGCGAGATACGCTTCTTCCAAATCGATGCCACCCACTTTTTCTCCTATATAACGTGAAAGATAGGCAACACCCAAGGAATGGCGCCATAGCTCGCCCTTATCCAGAGCGTAACCTTTCTGTGATTCGGCCATATAGGGATAGATGCTAGCGGCTAGGACTATACTTCTTAATGTCTTAAATCCAAGAAGAGCCACGGCCTCCGTCACGCTCGTAATGGTTCTTGGGATGCCGTAGTAAGCAGAATTTGCCAAGCGTAAAACTCGAACAACTAATCCTTGATCCTTCGAAAGTGATTTGGCAACATCAGAGGCGCTACTTCTTTCATCATCGATTTTTTTTAACGTTAAAATTACAAATTGAGGCAAGGACGGGATGTCTTTCACCCTTTTTAGTATACGCCTTTTTATTATTTCCTTTGGGCTTCCGTCTATCGACATAGCCTGCCCTCCTGCGCTTTTGAAAGATGAATTAAATTACGCCACCGTTACGAATCATAAGCGATAATTCCTCTCTTTGCAGCTTTAAAAAGGATCCCTCCTTCAAGGTTTTCAGTTGAAGATTGCCTATTTTTGTCCTTGTCAGCTTAATTACCTTGTATCCCAAAATTTCTGCCATTCGCCGCACTTCTCGTTTTACTCCCTCGTAAATTTCCACTTCGCAGCAATTTTCTGCGAGAGTTTTGACGCTTTTTGGCCTTATAAATTTCCTGTCAATTCGAAGTCCTTTTTTCCACTTTACTATGTCTTTCTGGGCAATGGGCTTATCGAGAACGACTTCGTATGTCTTTGTTATGTTATTTCGCGGATGTATCAAATTGTTTGCGAATTCGCCATCATTTGTAAGGATCAATAACCCAGTGCTATTTTTATCAAGTCTGCCGACGGGAAAGGGATTATAGTCCCTTAATTCCCTAGGAAGTAAATCTAAGACCGTCTTATACCTGGCGTCAGTTACGGCACATACGTAGTTACGAGGCTTGTTCATCGCTATGTAGACCTTTTTTAAGGGAACCACCGTACGCTCATCTACTGCTACTTTTGTATCACTGCTTATAGTAACCCACGGTCCCGGCGCAACCTGCCCATCTATTTTTACCCTTCCTTCGGCGATCAGTTTCTCGACCTTTCTTCTGGAGCCCAACCCACACATGGCCAAGTACTTATTTAGTCTAACAGACTCGTTGTACTTTGCGTTATTCCTGTTTTTTGAATTTTCATTAAGTGACATTTCCTTCATTTATTAACTCTTCTTCCGTTGGCAATTCGCTCAACGAGTTAAGGCCAAAGACCTCTAAAAACTCCTGTGTAGTTCTGTATAACAAGGGTAATCCCGTGCCCTTTTTGCGTCCGGCGACCCTTATCAGACCGGATGACAGCAGGGTTTCCAATACCTTATCGCTTCTTACTCCCCTAATTTCTTCTATTTCAGTCCTCGTGATGGGTTGCTTGTAAGCTATTATGGCAAGCGCTTCCATGGCTGCCTTGCTCAATCGCAACTTATATCCGTAGGAGCTGTTGTAGTTTTCAATGACGTCACTCAGATCGCTTGCCGTAGCCATTTGCCAACCTCCGGCAACATTGATCAGAGTGATGCCGTGATGCAAGTCGTAATGATCTTTAATGCAGCGGATAGCTTCTTCTACCGTTTCATGGTCTACCGAAAGTGCGTTTGCAAGTTCTGCTGTTTTTACTGGTTCTGTTGAAACAAATAAAATTGCTTCTATCTCCCTGGCAACTTTTTTAATTTCATTCCTTGAGTTTGACATAAATATCCCCAAATTGTTGCTTTTGATTTAAATAAATAATACCAATCCGGGCAAGTTCTAGCAATGCTACGATTGTGCTTACAACGAAACTTTTACCTGTTTTGTCTTTTAGCAACTCGAGCAGCGTTAATTCCTTGCGTCTCGACAAAGAATTTTTAATGTCCTCTATGCGAGCTTCGATGGTTTCTTCAGGGTCTTCTTTTATCAGTAAATTGACCATATCTTGTGCTGAAGGTTTGGTTTTAGAATTGAATTTATTTATCAAGCTCCACCATAGAGAGGCCAAAAAATAAAGATCGCCCACTTCGTAAAGGGGCCGCACCTCCTCAACTTGTCTGGTGAAATGTTTAGATCTTCTGTAAGACAGAATCTCGAAATAAATAGCTGCAACTCTGAAGGGGTGCAATGATGTTGAAGAAGGTGTACCGCTTGCGTCTAAAGTAACGTCTTCTTCTTTGTCTTCCTCGCCGATTTCGTCTGCAGTTTGAGGAAAAAGAGCACGAACTTTAGAAAGCACTAAAGTGGCTGCCTTGGTTAAAAATTCCGCTATTTCGCTCAAAGACATCTTCTCTGAACGTAACAAATAACTTGCATACACTTTGATAACCTCACTGACGTTTACTTGGGAAGCCTCTATTTGTCTGCTTTCCAACAAGTTTATGAGGGTAATCAAAGTGTCATAAAAATTCTCGTAATCAACCTTAACAGTCACGTGATTTCCCTTCTCCTCCTCCTTTTACCCTTTTTAAAGTCAAAAAGGGCGTCCCTTGAGCTTGGGTTTAATAATTTTAAAGGACAAAGCCTACCGCAGTTTTTACCTCTTCCATGGTTTTAGAAGCGACAATTGATGCCCTTTTTGCTCCATCTCGTAAGATATCCATCATCTCTGCTCCGTGGACCTCAAAATAGCGTCTTTGCTCTTGAATTGGCTCAAGTTTTTCCTTAATCCATCCCATTAGGACTTTTTTGCAATCTATGCAGCCGATGCCGGCTACCCTACACTCGCGAGCGAGTTCTTGTTTTTTTTCTTCATCTAGGGTAAATACCTTATGCAGCTCCCATACGGGGCACTTTTCGGGCTCTCCCGGGTCGGTTCTCCTCATCCTTGCGGGGTCTGTCATCATAGTTCTCACTTTGTCCCACATTTCATCTAGGTCTTCCGAGATGAAAAGGGCATTATTGTAGGATTTGCTCATCTTTCTTCCATCGATGCCAGGAATCCTTGGTGTCGGCGTGAGCAAGATTTCGGGCTCGGGAAAAACTTCCTTAAAGGTGTTGTTAAAGCGTCGTGCTAATTCCTTAGCTATCTCTATGTGAATTGATTGGTCTTCCCCCACAGGCACCTTGGTTGCCTTGTATAGCAATATGTCTGCAGCCATCAAAACGGGATATCCCAGGAAGGCGTAAGTTTGTAGATCTTTATCTGCAATATTTTCCAGTTGCTCCTTGTAAATTGGGTTCCTTTCAAGTCTGCCCAAAGGAGCAATCATTGATAAAGCAAGGTGCAATTCGGCGTGTCCGCTTACATGGGATTGCTGAAATATAACGGCCTTTTTGGGATCAAGTCCTACGGCAAGCCAATCTAGCAAAATTTCCTTACAGTTGTCCCTTATCGATGAACTGTTCATATACTCGGACATTAAAGCATGCCAATCAACAATACAATAATAGCAATCATACTCATCCTGTAGTTTTAGCCAGTTTGTCAAAGCCCCCGCCAAATGTCCTAGGTGCAATTTACCAGTGGGTCGCATACCGCTAAACACGCATTCTTTCATCATATCACCCCATCATACGAATAGCACATTTATAGAACATGTTAAAGTGTTTCTGTGAACAACGCTTTTACATGTATATTAAATATTCTTGCGACACATATCACGCAAAGTAAGGACTGAACTTTTTCATTTTTTATTGATTATTTTGACAATTATTATAATGAAACCGTGGCTTCCTTGGCCAGACATAATTGTCCAATTTTAACGATGGACTAAAGTTTAATCAAAGGAAATTATCCTCGGGGGACTGTAAACTTTGATGTCAGTTAAATCATGTACCTGGATTTCAAGGGATTGTTGCAGATCCTTGATGAACTTGGATAAACCGCTTCGTTCCATTTGGCCATGATCTACCAAAGCAATGTTTAAGCGTTGCTGCGCCTCGGCTATTTGATGATATTTCATGTCAGCTGTTATATATAGATCGACGTTAAAGTTTGCAGCATTAATCCACAGGTTTCCGCCCGATCCACCGCACAAGGCAATAGTCTTAAACCGTTTTTTTTCACCGTAAAATGCGATCCATGGAATTTGCCAGGCAGCGTTCAAGATTTTTGCCAATTCTTCCCGAGAGACCTCGCGTTTCATATATCCCCAAGCTCCCAGCCCAAAGGCTTCCTCCGGGCCTTCAGACAAGGGCTTAAAATCGGTGATCTCAATTGCCTCGGCCAACGCAACGTTTATTCCGTTATAAGACACATCCAAACAGGTATGAACCGCAATTAGGTTCAAGTTATCGTGGGCAGCTTTGTAAAATAGCGATTCAGCGTAATTTGAGGTATCCCAGCACTTGATAGGAGAAAGAATTGGCGGATGATGAGTGATTACGAGATTTGCTTTGAGCTCGTGCGCTTTTTCTATAACTTCAAGGGTCAAGTCCAACGCGACAACCACGCTTTCGACCTTGCAGTGTGGATCACCAAGGATCAGACCAGAATTGTCCCACTCCTCTTGTAGATCGAAGGGGACCATTCGGTCTATTTTGGTCAAGACATCCTTTACTGCATAATGCATAAAAACATCTCCTCGCGCTTAGTTGCAATTAACAGAAAAAGCCACCGCGAAGGTGGCTTTGATTACTTTGGTGGGCCCACCTGGACTCGAACCAGGAACCTTCCGGTTATGAGCCGGTGGCTCTGACCAGTTGAGCTATGGGCCCGACCTTTAGGCATTTATGATTATAACTACCAGTTCCTTTTAGGGCAAGTAGTAAGAGTCGTTTTATCGAAAAAAATTCGTCTACTTTTCTACAGTAATGCAACTAACAGGGCAACTTTCAGCCGCTTCCATCGCGCAATCTGCACCGCTTTGCTTTATCACCTTGGCTTTACCCATATCTTCGTCTAACTCAAAGACCTCCGGACATACTTGAGAGCAAACCCCACATCCTATACACAACTCCTGGTCTAGTTCCACTTTCATTTGCCTCCACCTCTCTTTTTGTCATACTATATCAGTAATTTCATTCTAGTCAAATGTTTTTTGTCATAGAACGCTCACATGAGGCTTCCCTTCGCGTTTTTCCAATACCAAAAGAGCTTTGTATTGAGAAATTGCCTTTTGTTCTGGCAAAGCTGATGCGATAAAGACACCTTTTCCCACCACGGAAGCCTCAAATTCGCGAGTCATCATTATCATACCTGATATTGTACTACCTCCTCGCATAAAGTCATCGATGATTAAAACCTTTGCCCCCTTTTTTAGATTGCGCGTTCCCATATACATAGTCCTTACTTCGCCTGTTCCTGAAGGATAATGTAAAGCCACGGCAGGGCCATCACTAGGTCTGTTTCTAAATCTACATACTGCTAAAGGAAGTCCCAGGCCCTGTGCCACGTAGAGGGCAATAGGTATACCTTTCACCTCAGTAGTCATCACCACATCGGCACCAGAATCAACAAACATCGATGCCAAGGCCCATCCTAACCATTGTGTATAGTATGGGTTAAATATGATGTCGCTATAGTATATCAATCCGCCAGGCAAAAACCTCTCTTCCTTCGAAAGTTCGTTGGCGAGACATTCAAGAAAATTCCTCCTGTCGGATTCGTCAAAAACGGGAACCAGGTAGGCTCCGCCACCTCTTCCTCTATCGATGACAATATTACAGCGACCTTCATCTTCCATTGCCTTTGATATTATCTCTATGTCATCGCTTATGACGGTCTTTGAGACTTTGAAACCTTTGGCTATATCGCTCAGCGAGAATGATCGAAAGGGGTTTTTGGTCAACCTCCACATTATTCTTGCAATGCGTTCTGTCCTGGGGATTTTCACTTCCAATCACTCCAGTACAAATATTTTGCTTATTTCGACCAGCTTCGAGCTCATAACCTCTTGTGCCTTAAGTGCTTCATATTTATCTGTAAAAAGGCAGAAGGCAGAAGAACCGCTTCCGCTTACGCTCCAAGCTAGGCTGCTTTTGAAAGTATTGCACAAATCGAAAAATTTATCGTAAAAATCGCTTTCTTTTCTCAGTATAGATATGAAATCGTTAGGAAGAAGACCTATTTTCTTTCGTCTTTCGAGGTTGCCGTATATGTTTAAGGCTTCGTAGATTGCGTGGGAAACAGGGACTATATTGATATTTCCCTTTTTCCGGTCCTCATCGAGTTTTCTATAAGCTTCTGCAGTTGAAATACTTTTGTCAGGAATGGCTAACAAGGCATATATACCCGTGAGCTGGTCCAGCAGTTTAAGCCTTTCGCCTACACCGGTCGCTAGTGCAGTTTTTGACTTTGATAAAAAGAAGGGAATGTCGGCTCCTATAGAGGCAAGCTCTGAAGGGTCAAGGTCAATATCATGCACCGTGGAAAGCCATTCCACCATCGCTGCTGCGTTGCCGCTGCCCGCGCCTATCCCACTGCCAATTGGTAAAATTTTCCAGATATCACATTCCATAGGAGGTAATTTAATTCCCTTTTCCCTCAAAAAATCGATCACCCTGTTTATAATATTAGTTCCTGAGATAACGATGTTGTGTGAATTAATCACGTCTTTTTGAGCAGGATCATTGAACTTTTTAACGCCTAACCATTCAACGGGACCGAGCTTGTGAAATAAAGTTGCTATTTCGTGATACCCATCTTCTCTAGGTACAAAGACTCTTAAGGTCAGGTTTATTTTTATGTAACTAGGGATGTAAATCAATATACTCTTACCTCCGATCTGGATTTCATCAATTTGTCTTACCTTAACCCGAATCCATTGCAAATATCGCACAAAAAGTGTACCAATTAATTGTGCTCAAATAAATAGGCGCTCTAAAAAAATAATTAAAGACCCCCACCTAGGCCTTGGGGGTCTTTTTTATATAATATCTTTATATAAAGGAGCTCTTTTTGATTTTGCGTTGCTTGGCTTCTACCTAGCCTTTAATGGTTTTAGTCTTTGTGTTGAAATGACATGAAAGAAAACAAAAAGCTTTCCTTAAAACTCGATTTGTTCCCCTGAGGGCAGAAACTTTAGCTCTACATCGCGCGTTAACAAATCAGCATAGCGGAACGAAACAGTGCTGTTCTGGGCTTTTACGAATAGCGTAAATATATTCGGATAGGTCTCCATGATTACACCCTCGTGCTCTTCTGCCTTTCGCCTTCCTTTTGACTGCCGGTATCTAACGCGAGCTCCGATGTGGGAAGCCAATTTTTCACGTATGTCAACCAACTTCTCACTCACCGGACATCACTCCTATAAGAACATTTGTACATATTTTATCATATCTTTATGAAAAATACAAGTAAAAACGCACGTTTTCATATTAACACATGAATATAATAAAAATGCTTAAACAGCCTCTTTGCAAGTATAAAAAGAGGCTGTTTAAACTTATAAGGCACGATTCGTGTATCTACTTAACTAGATTTACATTCTTTCGTATTTCCCCGCTAATTCTCCGTAAGCCAGTATGTGCCCTTTCATAGCTTTTTCAACTGCCGACTTGTTAGCTCCGCTTTTGAGTTTCAACGACGGAATATCTAAAGCATAGACTTTAAAGTAATACCTGTGTACGCCATGCCCTCTTGGCGGACAAGGACCTCCGTACCCTAGACGTCCAAAATCATTGATTCCTGCGACTCCTGGCGTTTCTCCCTCGCTTAAGCTTTCTTTTTTTGGATCGATATCAAAGAAAATGGCATGCGTGAACGTCCCGCCTGGCGCGTCCGGATCATCGACGATCAAAACTATGCTCTGTGTTTCAGGAGGTATCCCCTGCCAACTAAGAGGCGGCATTATATTTTTGCCGTCACAGGTGTACTTGGAAGGGATGAATTCACCTTCTTTAAAAGCTGTTGAAGTAATCTTTATCTGCATTTGCAACACCTCCAGGTTTGCGTTGGAACTAAAAGCAAACGCTAGATCGAGCAAAAGCAACAAAATTATACAACTAATAAGATTACTCAAAAATCTTGTTCTCATCTTTCTGCAGCTCCCTATTTATTCTCAAACTTCTTCTCCAAGGCGCTTCCGCCTAGATAGGCAGCTTTTACCCTATCGTCATTAGCTAGTTGACTTGATGGTCCTTCGATGCTAATTTTGCCGGTCTCGAGGATGTAGGCGTAATGTGCTTCAGCTAAGGCTTTTTTAGCATTTTGTTCCACCAACAAAATCGAGACGCCGCGTTCTTCGTGAATCTTTCTTATGGCGTTAAATATTTCTTTTACCAATATCGGTGCCAATCCAAGGGAAGGTTCGTCCAACAAAAGAAGGGTAGGTTTGGAAATCAGTCCTCTTCCGAGGGCAAGCATCTGTTGTTCCCCCCCGGAAAGTGTGCCGGCAAGCTGGTTTTTTCTCTCCAAAAGCACCGGGAAGAGCTCGAAGATCCATTGTTTCTCCGCTTCGACTTCTTTCTGAGACAGCCGTTCTCTTCCGCCATAAGCCCCGAGGTTTAAATTTTCTTCCACCGTAAGGGTGGAAAATACCCTTCTTCCCTCGGGTACGTGTGAAATCCCTAAAGAGGCAAGCTCGTGTGCAGGTACGAGACTCAGGTCTTTGCCCTTATAATATATTTTTCCGCTTTGCAAAGGCACTATCTTTGAGATAGATTTAAGCATGGTCGATTTGCCCGCTCCGTTTGCTCCTAAGACAGCTACTATTTGGCCTTCATAAAGCTTTAGCGATACATCCTTTAAAGCCTGAACAGCCCCATAGGTAACAACGACATTTTCCAGGACTAACAACTCGGACATGCCCTATTCCTCCCTGCCCAAGTAGGCTTCGATGACCTTTGGATGGTTGTAGATTTCTTTTGGTGTTCCTTCTGCTATTTTCATTCCCATATCCATCACCACGACCCAATGGGAAATGCCCATGACCACGTTCATGTCATGTTCGATTAGCAAAATGGTAAGGTTTTGTTCTTCTAAGAGGCTCTCCAAAAATACCATAAGTTCCTCCGTTTCTTTATCGTTTAAACCGGAAGAAGGTTCGTCCAGAATTAATAACCTCGGGGAGGATGACAATGCCCTTGCCAGTTCCAGGAGTTTTTGCTTTCCGTAGGGCAAGTTTTTGGCGAGTTCGTCATGCACGTCGCCTAATCCGGTTTTTTCGAGCCAATGCATGGCAATCTCTAATGCCCACTTTTCTTCCGCTCGTTGAGATTCGGTTCTTACGATCGAAGACAGTACGTAAGAGTTCATTCTATGATGAAGCCCGGCCATGACGTTTTCAATGCAAGTTAGATTGGGAAAAAGCCTGATATTTTGAAAAGTGCGCGCTAAGCCCAACTCTGCGATCTTGTGCGGTTTCAAGCCCGTGATGTCGTTGCCCTCGAAATAAACTCGACCAGATACCGGCTTATATATCCCGGTTACGACGTTAAATACCGTGGTCTTTCCTGCGCCGTTGGGCCCTATTATACTCGTTATCTTTCCTTGGCTAACGGCCAAATCGAACTCATTAACAGCGACGAGCCCCCCAAAGGTCATTGTCAGTTTATCGGTTGTTAAAATGTGATTTCCAATTGTATTTGGTTCATTAGAATTATTTTTGCTCGTGGTTTTTTTCATGTTTTGGCTTTTGTCAATTGCCTTTAATTTGCCCCTTACTTTTCCCTTGACATCATCGATATCACTAACTTGCAGTCTCAAAGCTTCTCTTTTTCGCGGCCAAATTCCCCCTGGACGAAATATCATCGTCAATACCAAGGCACCTCCGAAAAAAAGCATCCTGTAGTTTGCAACGATTCGAAAGATTTCCGGGAACACAGTTATAATGCCAGCCCCAAGGATAGAACCGGGTATGGAGCCCAAACCACCTAACATTACGATGCAAAAAAGCATGGAAGATTCCATGAAAGTAAAGGTATCCGGTGAAACGATCATTAATTTGCTCGCATAAATGTTGCCTGCTACTCCGGCTAATGCAGCTCCCATTACGAATGCTAAAAGTTTGAAGTGCCTTACATCAATGCCGCTCGTCTCGGCGGCAATATCGTCTTCGCGAAGATAATTCCACGCTCTGCCGATCCGAGAACGTTGCAGTCGAATTAGACATATTATAACTATGACCAAAATACCCCATACATAAAAGTAAAAACGAGTGGGAGAGTCTATTAAAAAAGGCCCAAGAGAAGGTCTCCCTACGCCGGTTATGCCATTTGGCCCACCTGTTAATCCGAAGGGGTTATTTATCAGTGCTAATCTTACGATCTCTCCTATGCCAATGGTTACAACGCACAGATAATCTCCACGGAGATGTATGATAGGAGAAGTGACTATATACGCAAAAAGGCCTGCACCTATAGCACTGAGTGGAATTAGCCATATTATTGGGATGCCATACAACGTATTTAAGATGGCTGTGATATAAGCGCCGATGGCGTAAAAGGCAGCATGTCCTAAATCAAATAATCCCGTCTCCCCTAATACGATGTTTAGGCTCAAGCCAAGTAGCGCGTATACTCCGAAGAAAAAAGCCACGTCTGTCCAGTAAAAGTTAGAAAAAAGAGGATAGAGGCAAAAAAGGAGAATGATGGCCAATAGCGAAAATTTAGATGTTCCTCGACCCTTACCCATGGGTTACACCTTTTCGGCGACCTTTTCGCCTATTAGTCCTGTTGGACGGAAAATTAATATGATGATGAGAATTAAAAATGTAAAGACATCCTTCCACGCACTCGATATATAGGCCGCTCCAAACATCTCGACTGTGCCAAGTAGCAGTCCTCCCAGCATCGCTGCTGGAATGTTACCTATGCCTCCAAGTATAGTTGCAGTAAAGGCTTTAAGCCCATAATTCCATCCCATGACAAAGGATATCTGACGATAGTACATCCCATTCATTACCCCTGCCACGCCGCCTAATGCTGGACCCAGAAAAAAGATGAATAACGTGATCTTTCTTACGTCGACGCCCAGGATTGTTGCCATTTCTCTATCCAGAGCCGTAGCCCTTATCGCTGCACCAAACGTCGTCTTTTGGACGATGTAATATAAAGTTAGCATCAGCATAAAAGATAAAATCAATATGAACAGTTGCATTATTGTTACGTGAAGCCATCCCAAATGTATAGCGTGCGTGGGGACTACCGAAGCGGGGTATGCTTGATATCTTGGTCCCCATATCGCCATTATCGAGTTCTGTAAAAATATGGAGACGCCTAAAGCGGATACCACCAAAGGTAGTCTGCCCGATTTTTGAACGGGACGGTAAGCCACTCTTTCCATCAAAACTCCCGCGCACCCCACCGCGAAGAAGGAAAAAAGGAGGGCCGCGATCATGCCTCCCCATAGACCAAATCTTTGGCTCGCGGCCCCTGCTCCCCATATCAGAAGGGAATATCCTAAATAGCTTCCCAAAGCAAACAAATCGCCGTGGGCGAAGTTAATCAACTTCATGACACCATAAACCATGGAATATCCAAGCGCGATGAGCGCGTAAAAAGAACCTATTGTTAGTCCGTTTAAAAGTTGTTCTAAGATTATCATAAGTCGCTCCTTTCTTTCCCTGTGTTATGGTGTTATGGATTGTAAACTACCATCTCTCCTTTTTCGGTCACTACGTACATCTTGTAGATTATTCCCCTTCTATCCCCCCGATCGGTGAAGCCTATGCTTCCCGTGATGCCATCGCAACCTTCCATGCCTGTTCGAAGGACGTTTAACATGGCGTCCGTTTCGGTAGAACCAGCTTTATCGATGGCAAAAGCCAATGCAAACAAGGCATCAGCAGCATAGACTGGCCATGGACTTGTTGGTATGGTGTTGTGCTTTTGCCTATAAAGTTCGAGGAAGCGTTTTGCCTTCGGGGTGTCCAGGTCGGTGGGCATGGGTTCTTGGGTCATGAGACATCCCTTAGCGTAATCTAAACCCGCTATTTTAATGAAATCTTCATTAATGGCAGCATTTCCCCCGACGAAGGGACATTTTATCCCCAGATCTCGACCTTGGCGTACAAGCAGCCCTGCTTCTGGAAAATATCCGGTGAAATACCATACGTCAGGATTTGTTTCCCGAAGTTTTGTAAGGATGGGCGTAAAATCCTTTTCCCCCGGGGTGATGGCATCGTAAAAGACCAGTTCAGCTATTCCTGCATCGAGGTACTGTTTAAGGGCTTTTTTGGCTTCTTCGGCCACACCTAATGCAAATGTCGTATTATCGTGCATGATCGCTATACGACGGGCTTTCATCTCTTCAACAGAGTATTCGCTGAAAAATTGTCCTTGCGTATCGTCGCGCCCGCAAGTCCTGAAGAAATATTTGCGTTCTTTGGCCAAGGTCAGTTTTACAGCTGTACTGCCATAACCTATGTCGATCATTTTATTCGCTTCGTATATATCTGCTGCTGGTTCGTTGACCGAGGAGCCGTAAGTTCCAATAACCGCAGCCACGCGTTGGGAAACAAGCCTTTGTGCTGCCAAAGCGCTATCTCGAGGGTTGGAGGCGTCGTCTGCTATTACGATTTCTATTTTGCGACCGCCCAGTATACCCCCTTCTTCTTGAATCATCTGAAGGGCAACCTCGACTGAGTTTTTAGCCATTTCTCCCTCGTAAGCCCATTGCCCGGTAATAGGAGCTTGAAGGCCGATTTTAATGGGTTTTTCCTGCGCGTAGGCAATCCCCAGAGGTAGGACAAACAGAAAAGCAAGGCAAAGACAAATCCATACTTTACCCTTTCGCATCTTTCATTCTCCTCCTCAATATTATTGTTTATTATAAATACTACTATGAACTGCAATCTAAATACAAGCAAAAAGCTGCATTTATGCTGTATTTATATTGCATAAATTATACTGCACACTTTGCCATCTCAATGAGTACCTAAATTTAGGGAGAATTTTTTAAAGGCAATATTTATCCCGAGCTTTCAAGCCAGGTCAAACTCTTCGGAGACTGCCTTTGCGGCCTTTTCTGCATTGCTTCTTGGAACTAATGTTGATATTTTTATCTCGGAGGTGCTCGTGCCAAGCAACTTTATTCCCTCTTTGTCAAGGGCAGCAAAAAATCTCGCTGCCACCCCTGGGGTTGAGTCTATTCCTACGCCTACGGCCGTTATCTTGGCCACCTCATCGTCTTCGACAAGCGCGCATTCACCATATTCGGATAAAATATGTTTCACAGTTTTGCGCACACTTTCGCTTACATCATCTGCAACGGTAAAGGATAAACAGATATTGCCGTTATTCTTGATCATGGAGATCATGTCTAAATTTATGTTTTGGGAAGCCAAGGTCATGAATAGATGAACCTGAGCCTTTTGTCCCCCGGGCAATGGGTTAATGACAAACTTTCTTTGATTTTTGTCCATCGCAACGCCAGTAACAACTGGTTGTTCCAACCACTCTGGTAAGGTGTTCACCACGTAAGTCCCCCTTTCATTGGAATGTGTGGAAGCAGAGTAAAGCTCTACATTAAATTTCTTAGCTATTTCAACAGCTCTGAAATGAATAACTTTTGCGCCCATGGATGCCAGCTCCATCAATTCATCGTACGTTATGTAGGATAGCTTTTTAGCTGAAGGCACTACCCTGGGGTCACAGGCAAATATACCAGGTACATCGCTATAGATTTCACACTTAGCATTTAACTTCGCGGCTATAGCGACAGCTGACGTGTCAGAACCGCCCCGTCCAAGGGTGGTCACATCTTTGAAGTCAGTGATGCCCTGAAACCCGGTCACAACGATGACGTCATTTGTCTTAAATTCTTCCATCAGCTTTTCCGTATTTATATCGATTATGCGTGCGTTGTTGAAATCGGGTGTCGTTATCATTTCCAATTGAAGGGCATTTAAAGAGACGGAAGGTACGCCCAAGTCGTTTAGCGCAATGGAAAGTAACGCTGCCGTCACCTGTTCGCCGGTTGACAGAAGCATATCGAGTTCGCGCGGTTCTGGGGTGCTGCTTATCTTTTTTGCCAAAGATATGAGCTCGTCCGTGGTCTTTCCCATGGCAGAGACCACAACGCATACCTTTTCTCCTTCTTGGATGACCCTTTTTATCTTTTCTGCTACCCTTTTTATTTTTTCGACCGTTGCGACCGATGATCCGCCATATTTTTGTACGATCAATGAAAGATCCCTCCACGTTTTTATTTATAGATTCCTCAAATCCTCAACGATCTTACTTTTATCGGCGACGTTTTCGTCTACTCTCTTGACGATACGTGCCGGTGCTCCAACGACGACAGTATTTTCAGGCACGTCTTTCGTTACGATGGAACCTGCGCCAACTATAGCACCCTTTCCGACTTTGACTCCTTCTAAAATGACGGCATTTGCCCCGATTAACACGTTATCTTCTATTACTACAGGGGTGGCGCTTGGCGGTTCTATAACACCCGCTATGACTGTGCCTGCTCCTATGTGACAGTTGGATCCTATAATGGCCCTTCCTCCAATGACTGCATTCATGTCTATCATTGTGCCAGGCCCTATGACGGCTCCTATGTTTATCACGGCGCCCATCATTATCACAACGCCCCTGCCTATTTCGACCATGTCCCGTATTATCGCCCCAGGTTCTATGCGAGCATCGTATTTAGTAAGGTCAGCTAAGGGAATAGCCGAGTTTCGAGCCCTTACCTCAACGTGAAAATCTCGAATGCGGTCTTTGTTTTTATCTCTTGCCCTTTTTATCTCCTTATAATCGCCAATTAAAACCCCAAAGTCAAAACTGCCAACGAAGTGCAAGTCGCCCCAATCAAGATCTCGAAGATCCCCAGCTACGAAAGCAATGGAAGGAGTCGTCTTTTTTGATTCGCTTATGAGTTTAATTATTTCTTGAGCTTGCATTGCAAGACCTCCTCAAAGGTATAAAAACCATCATTAACAGTCAATGCAAATTCTGCGGCCTTCAAGGCACCATAGGCGAAGACGCTTCTTGATATGGCTCGATGATTGAAGGAAAGGATCTCTCCTTCATTTGCAAAGATAACACTATGGTCCCCGGGCAAGCCTCCAATTCTCAAGGAATGCATGGAACAAGGCTTTCCTACGGCATTTTGAAGCATTATGGCCGTTCCCGATGGGGCATCTTTTTTCTTGTTGTGGTGTGCCTCTACGATTTCTAAGTCCCAGTCCTCAAAAAGTTTTGAGTAACTTGCTAGTATGATCTTTAAGGCGTTAACTCCGAAGGAAAAGTTATAACTTTGTATGACCGGGACTTTCCTCGCAAGTTCTTTTAACATTAAGAAGTCTTCATCGTTTAGCCCTGTTGTACCTATGACCAGAGCCGATTCGTGCTTTTTGCAAAGTTCTATCGTATCGGGCAAAGAGCTTCTGTGCGAGAAATCGACGATCACTTCAGGCCTCGTTTCGTCATTCCAAGTTTCATGGGTACTCACTGTTAGACATAAAGTATGACCCTCGAAAGCCTTCCTGATTTCTTGACCCATCCGACCCGTGGCTCCGATTAAACCATAACGCATGAAAGTATCCCTCCTTCTTCCATGGCCCCATCTACCTCAGCCATTGCCTTAGGTGAAGCCGGAATCAAGGGAAGCCGCAGTTCATTTCGACACAACCCGAGCTTGCTCGCTGCATATTTTACGGGAATCGGGTTAGTTTCGCAAAATAGACCTTTCATCAAAGGGAAAAGCTGGAGATGCAGGCGACGCGCTTCCTCTGTCTTTCCTTGCAGGGTGTAGCGTATCATATCCGAAGTTTCTTTAGGCGCTACGTTTGAAAGGACGGAAATTACGCCGTCTCCTCCGGCATTTACCAGATGAAATGCTTGATCGTCGTTTCCTGAAAGCACGGCAAAGTCCTGCCTCGTTCTTTTAACATTCTTGATTAACGCATCGACCTGTGCTTGGTTGCCCGATGCTTCTTTTATGCCCACTATGTTTGGGATTTCTGCAAGCCTGATAACAGTTTCAGGCAGGATGTTTACGCCTGTTCTTCCTGGAACGTTATAAATAATTATTTGTCCGCTTCCCAGGCGTGAAGCAACAGTTCGATAATGTTCATATAATCCATCTTGTGGCGGCTTATTGTAGTAAGGCGTAACAATTAACACCGCATCAGCTCCAAGCGACAGCGCCACGTGCGACAGTTCAACCGTTGTTTGCGTACAGTTTGAGCCCGTGCCAACCACGATGGGGATCCTTCCGGCAACTCTTTCGACGCAAAATCGGATGATCTTCCTTTTTTCGGTGCTGCTGATTGTGGTTGCCTCCCCTGTAGTTCCAAGTACCACTAAGAAATCGACGCCATTTCTGATTTGAAACTCCACCAATCTCTCCAGGCTTTCGAAATCAACCCTTCCTTTTTTAAAAGGTGTAATCAGTGCTGTACCGGTTCCTCTGAACATATCTATCCCTCCAAGTATGTGAATATAATAAAAAGCTCGTCCCAAATTTGGGACGAGCTTTTATACCCGCGGTACCACCCTTCTTGGACACCCTTGTTCGTAAAACAAATGTGCCCCTCTCGTTAGCCCTTTGACGGAGGCAACCCGAGCATGTACTCCGGCCTTTTTAGCCTTTCCATGCCAGCTCTCGCAAGCTTTGGGCCTTGCGGTGCACCAAGGGCGCCTCTCAGCTCGGTAAACGCCCATCTCTGTTGACGCCTTTATCCTCCGGCCTCTTGCTTCATCGCCGTTACGTTATAAAATCAAGTTGTATGAATCTTACAAGTATAATCTGGTCTTGTCAATAGGGCGAATCGTCTTGCCAAAAAAAATAAAGCGAAAACGCCCCCCGAAGTCGTCCGTTTTGTTGTTTACGGCAATCATATAATGTCCCTTAACGCCAGACCCAGTGGCGCTTCCCAACCGCCTCCCCTTGGCCGCTCTTTGAGTGGGAAGTTTTTCCAGGGATCAAGTAAAGTTACAGGAAGCGCCACGGCAGATTTCAAGGCGTCCTGTAGCTCTAATGCGAGTTTGGTCAGGCCGATCAAAAACAATCGATTTATTCCAAAATAGGGATAATGACCGTTGAGGTAATCAACGGTAAATTTGATTTCCTTGACGATGTTTTGAATCAAGTATTCTGAGTTCCTTTTGCGCCCTAACATTACAGGCCTGTAAAATATACCGTCACCCTTGTAACCTAGGGCTATCAGGGAAATAGTATCCCCCAGGAAAAAGGACAAATATCCCTCTTTACTGTCAAGTACATCGGCGAGGCCCTCGCTGCCTTTAGGATATATAAGAGCGCTTCTGAAGAGTGCTATCGATGTGGGCTCTAAGGCAGTAGGAAAAAAACCTGCTCTCGTGATGGCTTTCATGATTTTATCTATAAAGGATTTGCTCGATGCTATTACTAAGTACTTTCTAAACGATCCTCTCTGGCTTGAATCTTTAGGAGGAAAGGGAAAATCGATTTTTACTGCATCGTAATAAGCTTTTTCGCCCGTAAGCGGGAAGAATTCATCTAATTGCCAGTAAAGTGACTTTATCACTTCGTCAAAAGGCATGTTCCTAGGAAAATCGACAAAACCTTCATGGCTATCCCTCATGGGAATTCCAAAAGCTGCTTTAACCTTGCCAAACCTTCCAATCTTTTTCTTTAATTTTTTAAGCGCTACATATAGGGCCTCTGTATCGATGATGCTTTCCATTTGTATTACTTCTTTGGGGAGAAAAACTTTGGCGCGAGCGTTACATTTCAGGGATGTGCCTTCTTTTTTAAGCTCGACGTAGCGAAGTCCTCCACCCGAGATTGATATCCCGCAGTGAACGTTCTTCTTCATAAAAAACAACTCCTGTCCGAAGATGCTCAATTGATAATAACATCGATAATAACAGGAATCGAGAATTATCTCCAAATTATTTCTATCAGGCCTTGATGTTCATCATGGATGCCACACTACTAATCCCCCAAAGCTCCCTTTCATTTTGGTATATATTCTCTTTTCTTCTCCAAAGAGATACGAATAAATTTCTTCAGCCTTTTTTTCTGGATCTATATCATTAAAGTTTGACGGAATCACAACTTTGCCAATAAAGTAGGCGTTGGCAAAACAAGTACCCAAATTTGTCGTGTAATAATTATAAGGTAACGTCAAATAAACTCTGCCATCTTTGAAAGCTGACAAATTTTTATAAAATTCTGGATTTTCTCTAATGTCCTCTTCGACAAGATGTCTTCCGCCTCCATCGACGAAAATTATGTCTGGATCCCATACTAAAAGCATTTCTTTGTCAATTAGTACATATTCACCCTTTAAATTTCTCGCAACACTTTTTATCCCTAAAAACTCGAAAGGAAGGTATCTTCTAAAGGTACTTTCGATTCCATGGGCGCCCCTGTGTCCGATTCCGCCGACATAAACCGAAGGGGCCTCTTGGGCGAAACCTTTTGTACGATCTGACAGGTCTTTTTTCATATCCTCGAAAAATTTAACGAGGTCATCCGCTCTCCTGGAATTGTCCATGATACGCCCTATCAGGCCGAAGGAGCGATATACAGTTTCTTCGGATACCGTCTCGTCTCCGTAAGATAACACGACTACTGGAATGCCAAGCTTAGCCTGAAGCCTATCGGCGTTGTTTTTTTGCATATAAGTTATAAATATTAAATCAGGATTGCAATTTAAAGTTGCTTCCGGATCCGGACCTTGATTTATGGTTGCAGGTCCCCCTGGGCCAATGACTGGAAGCGTCTTGAATGAAGGATTAGCGTATGCATAAGGACGTCCCGTTGGATCTTTTTCCATCTCCTCCACTCCCACGACCTTGTCTTGTACATTCATGTATGTTATTAGACGGAGCGCTCCGGGCCCTGCACAAACGATTCTCTGGACAGAACCTTCGATTGACACGGATCGACCCGCCATATCCTCAATCGTTACCGCCTCTCCTCTGGCATGGTCCGTTGCCCAAAATGAACCGGCAAATATTGCCAAGACCAGTATTAAAAAACTCTTTTTGCAAAATTTTTGAATCATCTTTAAGCCCCCAGATTCATATTTTTGGCGAAGTAAAAATTATTTTTTGACTTCGATAGAGGCGTCACAATGATATGATCGCCTATTTGCGTCAACCTCACTTCTACCTTGAATACATCTTCTATATTTTGAGGAGTTATTATCTCAAGACCGCCGTAAGCATAAACTTTACCCTCCTTTAGCAACAAAAACCTGTCAGCAAATTGCAAGGCGAGATTAATGTCGTGCATGGAGAATATAATTGCCATTCCCATATCCTTCGCCATCATGTAAAGCAAATTCATTACCTCAATTTGATGATACAGATCAAGGCTACTTGTAGGTTCATCAAGCAAAAGCACTTTTGGTTCTTGAGCTATTGCTCTTGCTAACATTACTCGTTGAATTTCTCCACCTGATAGCTCTCTTACGGAACGAAGCGCGTATCTTTCTATTTCCATCGCTTGCAGTGCACAGTTGACAACATTGAAGTCATAGTCCGAAGGAGACCAGTAGATATGTGGTTTTCGTCCCAACAACACAGCATCAAAAACCGTGAGATCGCCTTCGTGATAACGCTGCGGTACATAACCTACATGTTTTGCGATCTCCTCGCATTTCATTTTGTTTAAGTTTTTTCCATCCAATATCACTATGCCAGATCTCGGTTTGAGCAGGCCGTTTAAACATTTAAGCAATGTTGATTTACCCGAGCCGTTCATCCCAATTACTGCCAATATAGAGCATGACGTGACTTCGATGCTGACTCCCTGCAGTACAATTTCTTTACTATACGCAAAAGAGACATCCTTAGTTTTTAAAATTTTCGATTACCTCCTTTTCATAAGCATGTACAAAAACAGGGGTGCTCCCATAAAGGATGTGATTATCCCCACTGGTAGCACGACAGGGGATAAGATGTTTCGAGCGATGGTGTCCGAGACGAGTAGCAGAAGTGCTCCTATGATGCAGGATTGAGGCAAAAGATGTCTGTGATCCCCGCCAACCAATAAGCGGGTTATATGAGGTGCCGCCAGTCCTATGAAACCAATGACGCCAAAGGTGGCTACGACCAAAGATGTAACGAGAGCTGCAAGCATAATGCTTATTTTTATTACCTTTCCGGCATTTACTCCAAGGGTTTTGGCGACCTCGGTGCCTTCCGTAATGGCATTCATGTTCCATCGATTGAGCATGAAGTAAATGAAAGACGGTAATAAAAAAATTGTCACCAAGAACAGATCCTTCCATGAAGCACGACTGACGTCGCCGAAGGTCCAAAAGACGATAGAAGCCACCTCTATGTCACTTGCAAAATACTGGATCATCATAGTACCGGCAGATGCAAGCGCGGAAAGGGCAACGCCGGACAGTATTATAGCCTCAGAAGATAGTTTTCTTTTTTGGCTTAATATCAAAATAACCCAGGTTGTCGCAGAAGCTCCTAAAAAGGCGAAAAACCCAATTCCCAACGAAAGAGAGTTTAATATCGAGAGATTTACCTCGGTAGGTTTAAAACCGATGACGGTAATGGCCAAGGCAGCGCCAAAGGCTGCGCCTTGGGAGATTCCAAGAGTGTAAGGGGAAGCCAGGGGATTGTGTAAAATGCACTGAAGAACTACTCCACTCATGGCCAATGCCCATCCCGCCAGAACAGCTCCAATTATCCTGGGAAAACGGATATGCCATATTATCGTTGAGTTGGTACTCTCTTCATTGCCTAACAAAGCACTTACTAAGTCTGCAAGACTCATTTTTGAAGAGCCCAAAGAAAGGGAAATCGCGCTCGTAAGCACCAACGCCACAATGAGGACAACAAAAACTCCATTACGGTGACGTGTATAGGACTTGTATGAATCGATGATCGGTTTATCGAGCATGTCATGTGTCTCCTAAGTTAGTGTTACGTTTATTATAAATCGTAATACTTAGTAGTCAAGGAGACTATAGGGAATCCTGCATCATACTAAGATTTTGTCCTTGCTTAGGATGTCTTTACTATGATAAAAGACAAAATATCATTTCCCCGATTTGAATATCTTCGCGGGACATGCCCGCAAGTTCCACTGCGGATTTCATGTTTTTAAAAGATATCGACGTTACATCTTCAAAGAAATGCATTGCTTGCTTTAGGTCTTCGTATTCAGCCTTGCAAGATATGGTTTCACCGAATTCATCAAACAATTCCTTTACCCTGACCTCGAAAAAGCGTTCAGGGAAATCTTTGTGATAAATGCGAATAGTCAGGGCACTTGTTGGTCCAAAGGACAAATGTTTTTGCTCAATAATTCGCAAGCCTAACGTATCCAGCTCTAAGGCAAGAAAGGCGCTTATTTCTTTGAGGCAAGCTTCAGGCATGTCAATAAAAAACAAAAACTCGTTCCGCCCTTTTTTAGTTGTTGCCGGGACAGCATGTACGCTCGATGCCCCCCGATCCATCAGGCCGTCAATTAGATATGGTAAACTTTCTCCCGAAATGTTATCGGTATTGACAAGAATCAGCATAGGTCTCCCCCTTTTTACCGTAAAGGAGAGGGGGCATTGGGACCCCCTCTCAAAAGCTCTCAAAAGGCATATGGTTAAAGCTCCTACATATCTTTCATGTCTTGCATAATGCGGATGGCTAATTTAGCCGCTCTCTGCGCTGTCTCCTTGCCTCCGGGAATTGCGCGAGTAATGTAAGCACCCTTTTCTGCTAGTTCTCCTGCCTCCTCCCAGCTCAACTTGCCCGCTGTTGCCGCTATTGCTGCAGGGATGACCACGTTAACGGTACAACAGCCGATGTACATAAGCTCCTGCGCCGCAACAGAAGCTACTGTTACGGGAAGAGACCATTCTGATTTTTTGTTCAGTATCACGTCAGGGGCAACTTTGTGTGAAAGGCCTTCAATTTTATACTCTTTTCCGTCGACGGTTACTGTACAATCGATATCAGCGTCAAATCCCCAGAACGTTTTTGCGAAGGGATGACTTCTGCGAGCACCCCCTGCAATTTTGGTGAATTTGATGGTTATTTCTTTTCCGAACATGCCACCAAGCAACATCCCCGTTCTTTCCTCTACCTTTTCTTTCCTCTTGGTATCGAGCTCACAACAGATGTCCTCAAGTGATTTGCCCGCTTGCAAGCCGTCCCAGGTGTATTTAGCTATACGGAATTCCATGTTGTTGCGAATTCCTTGGGTTGCTTTGATAACCACATTTGTAACAGGTCCCCTAATGATCTGTTCCGCTTTGCGAGCTACCATATTGGCTGAAGCGGCCGAAATTTCTGGATCGATCCACTCGTTTAATTTCATTTCGCGAATCATATCTGCTGCAGCTTCTTCGTCACCGCCCGTTTCTATCAATTTCATTGCAGCAACGACGCTATCGCTTACGAGGTGAGCAAGGGGTGGATTAACGGGACCAGCTCCGAAACCTGCACCGATCATCGGGCCTTCTTGGAAACATGCCATCATTTCGTTTAACGTCATCATTCCTACAACGGTCGGTGCCCCTACATCCTTTAAAATCATCCCTATATCTCCTATGAGCGTTGCCGTATCGTATTCCTTGTTAGTCCCCCTCATGTGGAGCTTCTCTGGTAGACCTGCAGCTTCGGATGCATGCTTACCGACAAGGTATCCAACTCCATGAACAAAAAATTCTCCGTAATCTTCTCCAATCATGCCGTCGGGATTTACGATCTCCAAAACAGCAGCAGCGGCAATTGCAGCAGAAAGCCAGGGGTTGGGATTGATTCCTACACCTTGATAGGCCTTGAACATCGCATCTACAGCCACCTTAGTCCCATTCTTAGCGAGGTCGAAGTAAATCATGTCTTCTCCAAGAACGCTGTGACCGTAAACCGCACCTCCAGCTACAAAGGGCGGGACATCAACTCCGCTGAAGCGACAGACCCTTCCCTCCTCTATGGCATCGTAAAGAGCTTTTACTGCAGGAAAGCCGGAAACCTTATTACTAAGCTTCGATGTAGGAATAGCTTGGACGCCGGCACGGCAGGCACCTGCTTTTATCCTTGCCATTGAACCGAGTTTTCTGTTACCTGCGGGAACGCCGGCCCTGGAAGCAGTCCCGGCAAGGTTTAAGAAAGCTGCTACGATCAAGGCAGCGTTCGCAGCGTCAGCCCCGGCATCTTTTGCAGCTTTTATCCCCTTGTCCATGATGATATCAACGGGAAGCTCTTCCAGGTTCGCGTCAGACAGTTTTATGCTTCTCCCACTTAAAATTTCAGTGACTATTGCATTAGCCACGCTGTACACGGCGAGGTTCAACATGCCGTGTCCCTTTGTCAACGCCTCAAGCCGATCACTGGTCTCGTTTTCAACGAAGGTATTCACAGCTGCAATGGATGAAAAAATTTCCCTATACACTTGTCACACCTCCTTTGCCTTCTCCTATTTCTTGGTCCTCTTTGGTTGCGCCTTTAACCACTTTTAATAATTTGTCTTTTTTACCTCCTCTGTTTTTAAAATAAAACACCACTATTGCATTTATTTAGTTTAGATAATGAAGTTTAATGCTTGAACAGGATTTTTGAAATTTAATATTACAATGGGTCGCATTAGTGTGATTGCGATTTAGGCTCATTTGAATTTATTTTTTCAGATCCTTTGAAGTGCTTTGTAATAATGTCAACAATACCGTTGAAACCTTCAGGGTTGTAATCTTCAATGCGACCTTTATCGCACAATTCCGAAAGTTTAGGATCAATCGGCAATTGGGTGAGAAGTGGGATCTTTATGGCTTTAGAAACGGTCTGACCTTTGCTTGTGCCGAAGACTTCGTATTTTTGGCCACAGTGTGGACATATGACGTAACTCATGTTTTCAACAAGGCCTAAAATAGGGATTTGCAACATTCTTGCCATTTTAATAGCCTTTTTCACTACCATTATAGCAAGATCTTGTGGTGACGAAACGATCACGATGCCGTCAAGCGGCAAAGACTGCATGACTGTAAGCGGTGCATCCCCCGTGCCGGGCGGAAGGTCTACAAATAAAAAGTCTAAATCTCCCCATTTGACATCAGTCCAAAATTGCCTTACGACGTTTGAAATTAGCGGACCTCGCCATACTACGGGGTCATCTTCCTGCGAGAGGAGAAGATTGATCGACATTATGGGAATTTTAAATATATCACTTACTGCCGGAAATATAGCAAACTCATTTCCCTTGGCCTTCTCCTTAATTCCGAACACCTTTGGTATGCTAGGCCCGGTTATGTCTGCGTCGAGTACGCCGACTTTATAACCTTGCCGCGCAAAAGTGGTGGCAAGAAGAGCCGTAACTGACGATTTTCCAACGCCGCCCTTCCCGCTCATTATCGCTATGACATGGCGAACGTTACTAAACTGTCCTTGGGGTAACTTATCGGTCACCGGACTGGATTCAAAGTTGTTTGTAATTTGATCGCCCTCGGTGTTGATATGCATTGTTTCTCATCCTCCTATTTGTGATTACTCAAGGTAAGTTGATACTTTTGCCCAAAGTTCACGTATTGCTTTTGAAGCCTTTCCTTCGTTGTGCCTAGAATGTTCGAAAACATGCGCTGTCGGCGCTATTGGAGGCATTCCCTTCGAAAGAGCTTTTACTACTTCTTCGTCGAAGGGAATCTTTCCAGCGAGATCTATTCCTTCGCCATGACAGTAATGTTCTATCTCCTCTGACTTTTTTTCGTCCAGATCATACTTGTTGATACAAACTAAGGCTTTTACTTTGAAGTGCCTTATCAATTCAAGCAACCTTTTAAAATCATGGATGCCGGCCACAGTGGGTTCTGTAATGATGAGGGCCAGATCTATTTCTGAGATGGATGCTATCACGGGACATCCTATGCCTGGAGGGCCGTCAGTAATTATGCAGCTTAACCCCTGACTTTTGGCTATTAATTGTGCTTCACGTCGTACTTGGGTCACCAGCTTGCCCGAGTTTTCCTCACCCGGTGTCATCCTGGCGTGAACTAGGGGGCCAAAAGATGTATCTGAGATGAACCAGTGACCTGAAAGGTGGTCTTTCAAAGTTATTGCATCCTTTGGGCAAGCCCAAAAACATACACCACAACCTTCGCAGGAAATGAGATCGATCTCGACCTTGCTGTCACTAGAGGCATTAATCTTGTCAATGGCTTCGAAGCGACAGCTTTCAACGCAAATGCCACAGCCGTTACACTTTCCGTAGTCAATCATGGGTTTTTTGGAGCCATAGAATTCCTTGGTTTGTCTTATATAGGGTTTAAGCAAAAGATGCAGGTCGGCTGCATCTACATCGCAATCGGCGAGCACTTTATCTTTGGCTAAAACTGCAAAGCTCCCAACTATTGAAGTCTTCCCGGTTCCGCCTTTGCCGCTTACAACCAGCAATTCTTTCACTTTCATATCATCCCTTCGGCCTCATGCCGTCTAGACTTAATGGATGGCCCCTTTATCAATCGGGTCATATTTAGCTAAAGCACAAATCCTTTCCCAAAGCTCCTTGAAAGCTTCTTTTAATTCAGGAAACTCCTCTACAAGTCGCCCTCCCCTGGCATAACAGGCTGCATACCTTCGATCAAATGGTATTTGCGCCAATATGGGTATTTCCTCTCCCTCACAATAATTTAATATGTCTTTGTTGCCTAGGTCTGCGCGGTTAATTACTACTCCAAAGGGAATTTGCAGATGCCTTGCCACGTCTACAGCCAAAATGAGGTCATTAAGTCCAAAAGGCGTTGGCTCCGTGACTAAGATGCAAAAATCGCAATCTTTAAGCGACGCAACCACTGAACAAGTTGTCCCTGGCGGTGCATCGATGATGGCAACGTCAGCTTGGGAAGTTTTGCCCCTTTTCTTTACCGCATTTATCACTGTAGGAGCCAGTGGGTTTCCTACATTTAGCCTTCCTTGAATGAATCCAATTTGGCCCGCCCACCCGCCTTTTATGCCGCCTATCTCCCTGGGGTTTTCGGATATAGCGCCTTCAGGGCAAAAACGACTACAGCCTCCACACCCATGGCAGAGCTCGGGGAAAATCACTACTTTGGTTCCAAGGACGATGATTGCGTTAAAAGCGCAGATTTCGCTGCACTTACCGCACCCAACGCATTTGCCTTGGTCAACTGCCGGCACGGGAAGGGTGACGATTTCTGAATATTTAAACTCGGGATGAAGGAACAAGTGCACGTTTGGTTCCTCCACGTCGCAATCCAAAATTTGCACGGATAAGATATTTTCGAGAGTCAAAGCAAGATTTACCGCCACGGTGGTCTTGCCTGTTCCACCTTTTCCACTTGCTACCGTTATGATCATCGTCCATCTCCATCGCTTCAAATTAATCGTTAACTGATCTGCATCCAAACCTTATTGATTGCACGAGCTAATGCTGAATCATGCAAGGATAAGACTTGTGACGTTCACCAGCCCTGATCCATGGTAATGAGATTTGTAGGGCACGACGTGTTAGACACACCCTTTGTGATGTTTTCCGTGTTCACAAAGGCTGGGGCCACACTGAAGCGATCCAGCCAGATATGAGTTCACTACCTCGGTGACAGGTCCAGAAACTCCCGTCACGATTTGGATATTTTTTTCAGCAAATAGCTTTTGGGCTTTTGAACCCATGCCGCCGGCAATTACGCATGTGACCCCGAGTTTAGAAAGGTACTCTGGCAAAAAACCAGGTTCATGCCCGGGGTTTTGGATCGCAACTTTATCCGTTATTTTTCCATCGTCCAAAGTAAATATCGAATATTCCGGACATCGTCCGAAGTGTGCGGCTACCATAGAACCATCCGTTGCCACTGCGATCTTCATATTCTGTCAACCTCCCGGTTATCCTAAGATTTTGATGATATTGCTAATTGTTAAATTAGAACAAAAGACTTTAATTTTTTTAAATCTTGTAATTATCACACTACGCTCTCGTAAGTTTGCCTTCTTTATACGCTTCAACTGCCTCGCGCACCCTGCCCGAGGTCATGGCATAGACTTCAATGCCGGCCTCTTTGAGAGCGCGCGCTGCCTTTGGACCCACCTTGCCCGTTACAAGGACATCGACCCCGTAATCTGCGAGAAGCTGGGCGCTTTGAATGCCTGCACCGCCAGCTTCAGTCGCATATTTATTGACGACCGCTTCGTGTTTTCCTGCGTCCAGATCGATGATGATAAAGTACTGACATCTGCCAAAGCGCGGATCTAAAGCCGCATCTAAGTCCTTGCCCTGTGCGGTAACTGCCAGTTTCATCTTGATTTCATCTCCTTTAGACGATTTGCCCTTCTTAGTTCGCTTTAATATTAGTGAAGCAGGGACAGCATTCGAAAACTTTTCAAATGCTGTCCCTGCTTTTACGTTACTTATCTCCTTCTGCCTCTTCACCTTTGACACAGGACAATTCTTCCAGACGTTTTTCGATGGCCTTGAGCTCACTTTTCAGAAGTTCCGCTTGTTGTTTTAAGAAGGCCGTTTCCTCTTCGGCCGCAGCTACATCTTGGGGAATCTCTTCAGGATACGGAGCCATCCATCCGTGGTAATAAGGGTAATAAGCCCTAGCCCAACCCGGCAACCCGGTTGCATAGTACATTCGTCTCCAGCCTCTGCCTCGACCAAACCCAGCTCCCCAACCACGCCTAAGTCCCCCCCTAAAGCCTGCACCTCGACACCAATAGGGGTTCATGTATCCCGGTACCGGATAGCCTGCACAATAGCCGGCAGCCCTCCCGGTCATTGCGCCCATGCCTGCTGGACCTGTTCTATCGCCTCTTGGCATTCTCTTACACCTCCCTTTTCGTTGTGGCGTAAGGTGGAAAATGGTCATATGTTCATAACAAATATATAGTAGTTATGAACATATGTCAATAACTTTAAAAAATAATTCTTAAATCTTTTATCTGGAAGCTTTGGAGGTGTTTTTTCTTTACTCTTGGCGCCAGCCTCTGCCATGGCGGCCCCTCGGGACATCTTTGACGTCTCTGGCCTCGTCAGCAAGGCGCACATGGCGGGCACCACATCGCGGGCATCTCATTTCACTAGCATTTCCTTCAGTGTCAGCGAGGGCCTCAAGCTCAAAGTCGCAGGATTTACATCTGCGGGGACGAAAAGCTATTTTGTAATTTCCGCCTTCTACTCGAATTGCCCTGCCTTCTACTAGTGCTCTTGCTATCTTTTGTCTGGCCGAGACGAGCACCCTTTGAAATGTGGGCCGTGAAATTTTCATCCTCTCCGCGCATTCTTCTTGTTCCAATCCCAAAAGGTCTTTAAGGCGAATGGCCTCTAACTCCTCCACAGCCAATACTTCCTCCTCGAGTTCTCGCAGCGGAACTCCTGTTGGCTTAAACACTGTTACTTGCGGAAGAAACTCGACACGTCTAAATTTAGGTGGTCTTGGCATATATACATCAACTCCAATTGTTAGCATTTCTTTTAATCATTTCTAAAAAATTTATTGTTAGGTAAATTTGCCGCTGATCAGTTTTCGCTTTAAGTTAGTGTCTTGCACGTATAATTTTGGACATATGTTTATTATATTGTAATTGCTTTGACGATTTTGCGTCAATAAAAAGCGCCCCAGGAGCTGGAAAGGTGGCGCTTAATGAGCATTCGGATCTTAATTTTCGATTTAAACAATGATATGATTTACCTGAAGCGAATGAACATTTTGGGAATGCCTTAAAAAACGCAGGCAGGGGTTTGAAATCACATGACAGAGATTGAAATTAACGAAGGCTTTCGCATGGCATTGGATCTCATGGAAAATTCAAATAAAAATGTCTTCATCACGGGACGAGCCGGTACGGGAAAGTCCACGTTGTTGTCGTATTTTCAGCAAAATACCAATAAAAAAGTGGCAGTTTTAGCCCCAACTGGTGTAGCCGCCTTAAACGTCAGGGGCCAGACGATACATTCTTTCTTTGGGTTTAAGCCCAACGTCACGTTTGATAAGATCAAAAAGATCAGCTCATCAAGGGGTTCAAGCAATATTTATAAAAAGATTGATACCATAGTCATCGATGAGGTGTCGATGGTTCGAGCAGATTTGCTCGACTGTGTGGACAAATTTTTGAGGCTTAACGGACCCGATAAGAAATTGCCCTTTGGTGGAATTCAAATGATCTTCATAGGAGACTTGTATCAACTCCCTCCTGTGGTTACAAAAAACGAAAAAGAGGTATTTAAGACCCTTTATGATAGTCCCTATTTTTACAGTGCCAAGGTTTTTGATTTCTTGGATATGGAGTTCATTGAACTCGATAAGATATATCGACAACACGACCAGAAATTCATAGACCTCCTTGGCGCAATTCGCAATAAGACCGTCACAGATGAGGACATGGAGCTTTTAAACAGCCGCGTAGTCCCCGACTTTGAGCCCGACCCGGATGAATTCTTCGTATATTTGACCACAACGAACAAGGGGGCAGAAGAAATTAACGAGCAGCAGCTTTCTAAACTGAAGGGCAAAACTTATATATTTAACGGCGCTATCAAGGGCGAATTTAGCAACGACTATTTGCCAACGGCTTCGAAACTTAAGGTAAAAGTTGGAGCTCAGATCATGCTTTTAAACAACGACTCACTTGGCAGGTGGGTAAACGGAAGCATTGGAAGAATTATTGATATTTACGAGGACGTCCTAGAGTTTGAGGACAAGAAAGAATACGTCATTGTAGCAGAGCTTTCTGATGGCAGAGAGGTAGAGATAACGCCTCACACCTGGGAGATCTTCCACCTTTACGTCGATGGAGATAAGTTGCAATCTCAAACGATCGGTAAGTTCACGCAGTACCCGATAATGCTAGCCTGGGCCGTTACCATTCACAAAAGCCAAGGAAAGACCTTTGACAAGGTAATCATAGATATTGGGCGAGGCGCCTTCGCTCACGGCCAAGTTTATGTGGCCTTAAGTCGATGCACTTGTCTGGATGGGATAATCCTAAAGAGGCCGATCAAAAAGGAACACATATGGATGGACTGGAACGTCGTGCGCTTTTTGACTAAATGTCAGTATGACAAGTCAGAAGAAGCACTATCTTTGGAGGAAAAGATTGATCTTATAAGAAAAGCCATCGTTGAAGATCAACCTTTGGAAATCGTTTACTTAAAGCCAAATAACGAAAAAAGCGAAAGAATTGTATGGCCGCACGAAGTTGGGGAAATGGAATACAGAGGCAAAAAGTATATAGGAATGAGAGCCTTCTGCAACGCCCGCAATGACGAGAGGACCTTTAGGGTAGATAGGATCTTGAAATTAAATGAAGCAAGAGAAACAATTTCTCACTAAAACTAAAACCTCAATAGCCAGCAGGGAAATCCGCACCTATTGATATCCAGAGCTTAGATTATTCATGTTTTTAACCCCATGAGTTGCTTTTCACTTGACAATGGTTACCCTATTGCGCTAAATTTAATAATACCATAGGGGGTAATGCATTTTTTAAAAAATCTTCAAGGAGTGAGTTTAAATGGGTAAGAAAGTTTTAATCATAGGTGGCGTTGCTTGTGGCGGAAAGACGGCAGCACGGCTTATGAGGATCGATCCCGAAGCTGAAGTCACGATTTTAGAGAAGGGTAAATATTTGAGTTATGCAGGTTGTGGCCTTCCCTTCTATGTAGGTGGTGTGGTGAAAGAATACAGCGATTTGATGACCACGCCAATATAGGAATTGTAAGGGACGAAAACTTTTTTAGAAAGGTAAAACACATCAATGTTCATACCAGTCATATGGCTACTAAAATAGATAGAAAAAACCACAATGTTATAGCTGTTGACCTTACTTCCGGCCAGGAAAAGAACTTTTCCTACGATAAGCTGGTCATCGCGACAGGTGCTTCACCCATAAGGCTTCCTTTGCCCGGTTCTGATTTACCAGAGGTTTTTACCTTATGGACCATGTCCGATGCATTAGCCATGAGAGCGGCCATAGATAGCGGCAAGGTAAAACGTGCCGTCATCATTGGCGGAGGCCTCATAGGCATGGAGGTCGTCGAAGCACTTTGCAATCGGGGCCTTGAGGTGTCCGTTGTCGATATTCTCGACAGACCTCTGCCTGCGATGATTGATCCCGCCTTTGGCAGATACCTTTTAAAAGCGCTTCAATCCAAAGGGGTCCATTTCTACGGTGAAGAAAGGGTTTTAGAGATAGTTGGCCATAACGGAGAAGTTAAAAATCGGTCAAGACCGATAAGAGGGAAATACCCGCGGATATGGTGCTCATGGCGGTTGGCGTGCGCCCAAATACGGCTATTGCTAAGGATGCGGGGTTGGAGATCGGAAAAAGTGGCGGAATCCTCGTAGATGAACACATGAGAACTAATGACCCCGATATTTACGCCGGCGGTGACTGCGTAGAGGTCAATCATATCTTGACGGGTCGGAAAACGTGGCAACCAATGGGTTCGGTTGCAAACAGGCAGGGCCGGGTTATTGCCGATAACATAGCGGGAATACCGTCAACCTTCCCTGGAGTTGCCGGAACGGCGATAATGAGGGCCTTCGAGTACACCATAGGAAAAACAGGCCTCACTAAAGAAGAGGCAATCAAAGAGGGATATGACGCTGAGGCGGTAACTATCGTAAATTCGGATATTCCTCATTTTATGCCCAACTCCGCCTTGATTACCATCAGACTGGTTGCCGATAAGAAAACTCGTCGTGTTTTGGGAGCGCAAGTTTTTTTGGCAAGGGTCGTGCCGATAAGCGACTGGATATCCTGGTCACGGCAGTGACTGGCGGTCTAACAATTGACATGCTTGGAAATACCGATGTGGCTTACGCTCCACCCTATTCAACTGCTTTGGATCCCGTGACGCATGCTGCGAACGCGTTAAAAAACAAGATGGACAACCTCATGAGGTCAGTAAGCCCCTTAGAACTGAAGGAAAAAATTGAAGAAGGTTGGAATCCTTTGTGTGTTGACGTCAGGACTCCGGAAGAAATCATAACTCAGGGTCAACTTCCCTACGATTGTGTTAACATTCCACTAGGTCTTCTATGGGAGAAAGCTTCTGAGCTTCCCAAAGATCGCGATATCGTCACATATTGCAAGATTTCCGTGAGAGGCTGGGATGCTTACTCCATCCTTCGTCGCCGTGGATTTGAGAAGGTATTTGTCCTTGAAGGAGGCATAGAGGGCTGGCCCTTTGAGCTTGCAAAGTGAACTTCATGAGATAATTGCAGTAAAACCTGAGGGCTTTTTTTAAAAAGTTGAACCTTGATATCGCATACCTGTTCAGCTGCGATCGACGTTTAAGTCCGAAGGATTTACCGTAAATTCGATCAACTTCAAGTTCATGTATATCGGGGCATTGTAGGCAAGGGCAATGGCTATAGCATCGCTTGGACGGGAATCAACTTCAAAGGTATATTTATCATGCTTAACGTATAAGCTTGCATAGTAAACGTTGTCCTTTATATTCGTTATGATTATTTGCTCGACTTCTGCTCCCAGCAAATCTAAAAGATTTTTAAGCAGGTTATGAGTTAGAGGACGGTTAGGAGTTATTCCCTGCATGTTCATCAAAATAGCCATTGCCTCGACCGGCCCGATTACGATTGGCAGAACTTTTGTTTCCTCTTGGTCACTTAACATCACTACGTGATTGTTGTTCTCGTCGACGACAATGCCTTTCACGAACACTTGTATATTATTAAACATGGCCTTCACCTCTTTTTATGTATATTATGAGATAAACCAGGCTCAATGTAAATAAGCACGTTGGATGACTTTTCATCAATTTATCAAAAAACAGGTCCAGCTTCCCCCTATAAATCATGACTTGTACCTTAGCCTACCATGTACGGTTTGTTACAGTTTTAGACTCACATATTACTTTATTACTTGTATAAGATTTGAGATGCTTGCAGGACTCTATAATGCCTAATTTAAAATAGCAGTCATAGACTTGAGTTTCATGCTAGCCAATCATGAAAGTGGTTGCAATAATATTTAATGTTTTATATAATGCTGAAATGGTTGAGTTCAATCAAAAGTACTTTCAACATAGGAAGGGGGAATTAGTTTTGACTGGGAACGAGGGGAATAAGAATGGTCTATTGTTTAAGTTTGTTGGTTGGATTGAACGCGTTGGTAATAAGTTGCCCCACATATTTTGGATCTTTTTGTTCTTCTGGTTTTTGGTGATTATTCTTTCCGGCGTATTTGAAGGCGTCTCAGCTATTGCACCTGCTACGAACGAAAAAATCGGATGGATTTGAGATCCGAATCGCCGGTAAGGGCGGCCATGTGGCTCATCCTCATTTGGCCAATGATCCAACAGCACCGGCTGCAGACATATATAACGCATTTCATAAATTGGTTTCCAGGGCGGCCAATCCTTTTTCTCCCGTGGTCATAACATTGCCAATGGTAAAAGCAAGCGATGGATACAACGTTATTCCCGAGTCGGTTGAAATTAGGGGCACATTGAGGACCTTTGATTCCAACTTGAGAGACAGGCTAATGAAAAGGATGCAGTCCATCGCCGAGCGTTACGCCGAAGGATGGGGTTGTTCGTCTTCCTTTGGGCTTTTTAGAGCCCCCTATCCTCCGCTCGTGAACGACTCAAGCCTTGTGGATTTTGTAACGGAAGCTTTGCAAGCCATCGGACCTATAGTCGAAGCTGAAATGACCATGGGTGGCGAGGATTTCGCATTTTATACGCAGAAAATTCCCGGCGCGTTCTTGCAACTTGGCATCAGAAACGAGGAAAAAAACATCGTTTTCCCACATCATCACCCCAAGTTTGACGTAGATGAAGACGTGCTGTGGAAAGGCGTTGCAGCTTATGCGTTGCTTGCTTATAAATACCTTCAGTTAAGCTAGCTTTAGTAAAATACTATTTTGTACTCGTCAAATGGGCGGATAGCTTTCTCTTGTAAAGCAGTTTCTGGAAGACAAAGAGAGGTGGCTGTCCGCCCTTGCGTTGCCTGCATGTGTGATGGGCAAAAGGGCGTGACCAACTTTTTTTGACACCACCATGATGTCTTGCTAGAATAACAACAATCAATAAAAGTAGGGGGTATGTATAATATGCGTAAGAGAGCGATAGTTTTAATATTGGCGTTTTTAAGCTGTTTTTTCTTTGCTACTCACTCCCCCGCAGCAACGCCTAAAGACTCGTTAGTCATAGCCGCAGACACACAGATATTAATTTCTCTAGATCCGGCCGTATGTTATGAAACATTAGCTGCACAAATAACAGAGGCAGGGTACTCAGGATTAACTCATATCGATTACGTGAACGGCGTATTGACTCCCGTACCTGGTTTAGCTGAGAGTTGGGAGATTCTCGAAGATGGCACAAAATATGTATTTCATTTGAGAGAAAACGCTCGTTTTTCGAATGGCGACCCTGTAACGGCCGATGATGTGGTGTTTTCCTTCCAAAGACTTTTAAGCATTTACAAGTCTCCTGCGTGGCTGTTGGAGGAAATAGGACTCACGAGGGAAAATATGCAAGAGACTATCACCAAGAAGGACGATCGCACTGTTGTATTAAAGACAAAACCGCTTGCACCTAACATTATTTTATCCATTCTCGGGGGCGCATGGGGCGGGATTGTAAACAAAAAAGTCGTGATGGCGAATGAAGTCAACGGTGATCTTGGAGAGGCCTACTTATTGGATAAGTCTGTCGGCGCAGGCGCTGGGCCTTACGAGATAGTCGAGTGGAAGAGAAATGACCACGTTTTGCTTCGTGCAAATCAATATTTTTGGGCCGGAGTTCCTGCCATAAAGCAAATTTTTATTAAAGACGTGCCGGAATCAACAACTCAGTTTCTGCTCGTTCAAAAAGGCGACGTTGATGTTGCCTGGAGAGTGACGACAGAGCAAGCTGCTCAACTTAGAGATTCGCCGCAAAAAGGTGTGAAATTGATCGCCGTACCCTCTCAGTCAAATGAATATATAGCTATGAATGCTCAGTGGGGACCTTTTAAAGATGAGCGAGTAGTTAAGGCTGTCAAATATGCTATTGATTACGATGCTATAATTAATTCAGTCTTGAGAGGTTTTGCCGTGCTCAATCAAAATTTCATACCGATCGGTTATTTTGGTTACATCGAGATGAATCCCTATAAAAAAGACGTCGCAAAGGCAAAACAACTGCTGAAAGATGCCGGATATCCGGATGGCTTTGAAGTGGAAATTTTGACTAACCCGACCCAGATCAGGATGGATGAAGCAGTGTTGGTTCAATCAAATTTTGCCGAGGTTGGAATAAAAGCCACGGTAACCACCATGCCAGCTTCTGAAATGTATGCTAAATTTAGGCAGCAAGGTCATCAGATAATCTTAGCAGGATGGGGCATAGACTATCCCGATCCCGATGCCTTGGCAAAGCCCTTTGCAAATTACAGGGTCAAGCAGCTTGCATGGAGGACTATGTGGTACGATGATCATGCCGCGGATTTGGCGGAAAAAGCCGGTTTAGAATTAAACGAAGAGCGACGACTTGAACTTTACAAGGAGCTTCAGGAATATTGGATCGAAAAAAGCCCATTCGTCATGCTCTACCAACCACTGGATTTTTGGGTCATAAGGGATAACGTGCTTGGATTTGAGGATGCAGCGGCTGGTTATAGCATTACCTTTGACTTTACAAAAATCTCAAAGAAGTAAAAACTAAGAATCACCTTATTTCGTTTCCATTAGAACTTAATTATACGTGGAAGTCAGTGTCTAAAGGGAAGGGGTTCTGTTTTTAAAGGCCCCTTCTCTGTTTAAAGTGTATAATATCTTTCTGACTAAAAGGCAGGGGGATTAAAATATAAAATGAGGCTTGAAACATTCGTCATAAAAAGGTTATTTTTGATGCTCATTGTCCTTTTTGGTGTTTCCGTGGTAGTTTTCGTTGTGGCTAGAGCAATACCTGCAGACCCGGTAGGAGCTATTTTAGGGGGTAACGCTCCAATAGAACTGGTTGATGAAATGAGAAGGCGCCTGGGCCTGGATAAACCTTTATATGCTCAGTTTGTTGATTTCATGTCTGGCGTGGTTAGAGGCGACTTCGGGATATCCATTAAGAGCAACAGGCCCGTTATAAAAGATATAGCAGAATTTTTTCCCGCAACACTTGAGCTTGCCATAGTGGCGGCTTTAATCTCCGTAGTTTTAGGAGTGCCTCTTGGAATTTTTTCTGCCGTACATCGAAACAAGCTAATAGATCACTTTTGTAGGGTATTTTCGATATTAGGCGTATCGATGCCGGTCTTTTGGACCGGACTTTTGCTTTTGATTTTATTTTATTATCGTTTGGGCTGGTTGCCTGGCAGTGGACGTGTTGGCATATTCACTTATTTGCCGCCCAAGGTTACCGGTCTTTTGCTGTTGGATTCTTTGCTTGCAGGAAATTTCGAAGCCTTTAAAGACGCTTTGTCGCACATAATATTGCCAGCTGTAGTTCTTGGATACTCCTCCACTGCGTCCATTGCCCGAATCATGCGCTCGAGCATGCTAGATGTCTTAAGACAAGATTTCATAAGGACCGCAAGGGCGAAGGGAATAGGAAGAAAGCTCGTCATATATAGACATGCCTTGCGTAACGCTTTAATACCTGTTGTTACTGTCATTGGGTTGACCTTTGGCGGCTTGCTTGAGGGAGCTGTTTTAACCGAAACTATATTTGGTTGGCCAGGCCTTGGGCGTTACATAGTAAATTCTTTGCTTCTTTTGGATTACCCAGCAATCATGGGAGGCACCTTATTTGTTGCCATCGTTTATTCCCTGGTTAACCTAGTTGTCGATATTATTTATGCTGCGTTGGATCCTAGGATGCGAGTTTAGGAGGGATCGTGCTTGCAGACGGAACGTTCAAACGTCGCTATATCGCGTCGTCAGCTTTTGATCGAGGATTGGAAACATACGCTTTACCTGTGGAGGCAAAATAGATTGGCCATGATTGGCACCATATTGGTGGCCTTTTTCATCGTGATAGCCATTTTTGCGCCCGCGATTGCTCCCTATGATCCGATAGAGATAAATATTTCAAGGAGCCTGCTTCCTCCTAGCAGTGATCACATATTCGGTACGGATCAGTTCGGAAGGGATATCTTCAGCAGAGTCGTATACGGAGCTCGCATCGAGGTTGGTATTATTTTGCTTGTAACCGTTATCAGCGGAACGATAGGGGTTGCCGTGGGCATCACGGCGGGCTATTTTGGTGGCATTATAGATGACGTTTTGATGAGGATTACAGATGTATTTTTATCTTTTCCCAATTTAATCTTAGCCATGGCTTTGTCTGCCATGCTTGGTCGAGGGGTATTTAATGCCATCATAGCGATATCTTTAGTGGGATGGACCGTGATAGCGAGGTTGGCGCGCGCTGAAGCCATGAAGATAAAATCCCTACCCTATATTGAAGCTATCAGGGCCCTTGGTGCCAGTAATACTAGAATATTACTCCTTCATGTATTGCCCATGTGCATGTCACCTGTGTTAGTCCAGCTATCCTTGAGGATGGGGTCAATTATACTAACCGCTGCAGGGCTGGGCTTCCTTGGCCTTGGAGCGCAACCTCCTACGCCTGAATGGGGTGCAATCGTGAGCGATGGTAGAAGCTACCTTGTACAGCAGTGGTGGATATCAACTTTTCCAGGTTTATTCATAGCGCTCGTAGTTTTAGGTTTTAATCTGCTTGGCGACGGTATACGCGATATCATGGACCCTAGAATTAGGAGGTAACTCGATCGATGGCGAGGTTGCTTGAGGTAAATAATTTGCGCGTCATCTTTCGGACATACAGAGGGATAATCAAGGCTCTAAATGGCGTTAGATTGTGGCTTAACGAAGAGGAACGTCTGGGGATCGTTGGAGAGACAGGTTGTGGCAAGTCGGTGTCTGCTCTCTCAATCATGAGGCTTATAGATGAACCCGGCGAAATAATCGAAGGGCAGGTTTTGTTTGAAGGAACCGATCTTTTAAAAATAACGGAAGAAGAGATGGATAAAACAGTTCGAGGCAAAAAGATGTCTATGATATTTCAAGAGCCCATCTCTGCCCTTAATCCCGTCTTTAAGGTGGGATTTCAAATCGCCGAGTCAATCGCTCATAGCAGTGAAATTAGCATGGGTGATGCCTACGAAAAGGCTCCCGAGATTCTTGAAATGGTAGGCCTTGACTGGAGAAGATCGATGGATTTATATCCTCACGAATTAAGCGGTGGCATGGCTCAACGAGTGATGATAGCCATGGCTCTTGCGGTGAAACCAAAGCTTTTGATCGCAGATGAACCAACTTCCGCATTGGATGTGACCATTCAGGCACAGATACTTCAGTTACTCGATGAACTTGTCAGGGTAGGGAGAAATGCCGTTATTCTCATAACTCACGATCTTGGGATTGCTTCGGAGTTTTGCGATAGAATTACCGTCATGTACGCCGGAAACGCTATTGAGATCTCAAGCTCGGAGGAGATTTTTGAAGAACCCTTGCATCCATATACCAAAGGGCTGATAGATTCTATACCCATCATAGGAGCTTCAAAGGTCCTATCGGGCATTCCGGGCTCTGTTCCTGATTTAATAGCCCCGCCTCCGGGGTGCAGGTTTCATCCCAGGTGCGATTTTTGTTTTGATAAATGTTGCGTAGAACTTCCAGATCTGAAGGAAGTAAAACCAGGCCATTTCGTGGCATGTCATCTTTATTCTGACAGTTTTTAAGGAGGCCAAAGCGTGGAAGCCCTCGTTGAGATAGAAAACTTGAGGAAATATTTTGATATTAAAAAATCGATACTATCAAGGCCACTTCAGGTTAAAGCTATCAATGGCATTTCCCTGAAGATTCCAAAGGGCGCTATCTTTGCCGTCGTAGGAGAGTCTGGGTCTGGCAAAAGCACGCTCGGAAGAGTAATACTGAAACTAATCGAGCCCACATCAGGGAAGATATATCTCAATGGCCAAGATATCACGATGCTGAAACCGAAAGAGTTGATCAAATACAGAAGGCAAATGCAGATCGTTCAACAGGATCCCTACAATTCACTACATCCTAGAAAATTAGTAAAGGATATCATCGGTGAAGGTTTAAAGATACACTATAAGCTTCCCTCTGACGAAATATACGTAAGGATAAAAGAAATCTTGGAGTGTGTCGGATTGCGAGAGGAACATATGTTTAGGTATCCTCACGAATTTTCCGGTGGGCAGCGTCAAAGGATTGCCATAGCCAGGGCTTTAGTGTTAAGACCCAAGTTCTTGGTTCTAGATGAGCCTACCTCAGCCTTAGACGTCTCCGTCCAAGCAAGAACTTTAGCTTTATTACAGGAGCTCAAAGAAAGCCTCGCACTGACCTATTTGTTTATAACCCACAATCTTGCCGTAGTAGACCACATTGCTTCCCACGTAGCAGTCATGTACTTGGGCAAGATAATGGAGATAGGAAGTAAAGACGATGTATTTTTAAAACCAAGGCATCCCTACACGATAAGCCTTTTAGAGGCCGTACCCAGCGTGGGCAAGGGGAAAAGGATTCGCAAAGTGCCACGTGGCGAGATTCCAAGCCCTCTTGATCCTCCTAAAGGTTGTCTTTTTCATACCAGATGCGTGGAAGCGAAAGAAATATGTGCAGAAAAAGAACCTGAAGAGACAGAAATTTCACCGGGTCATTCTTGTTGGTGTCATTTTTGTAAATGATGAACTAGGAGGTTTTGTTGAAGATGGCCAAAGTTCTAGCAATTTGCGTAAGTGATAAAAGACAGGAGCCCAAAAGGCCTGTAGTGGATGCTCGATTCATCGAAGGCAAGGGGATAGAGGGCGATTCCCACTTTGACTTTTCGACCCGTCATGTTAGCTTGTTGAGATATGAGGACATAAAACGCGCCGAGGAAAAGGCAGGTTTCGCTTTCCCACCGGGGTCTTTGGCAGAAAACCTCGTGATAGAGGGATTGCCCGACGAGATTCCCATAGGAAGCCACCTTAAAATAGGAAGTGATGTGGTCTTGCTCGTCATAGAAAAAGGCAAAAAGCCCAATGAGCCGCATTCATATGATTATCACGGGTGGTGCCTGCTGCCGGAAGTGGGTTATTTCCTCGAAGTGGTGAAAGGAGGCATTGCCAAACCCGGCGATGAGGCTGTGCTTGAAATTTGCACCGCCGATTAAGCCTGCGTCCATAAAGAACGTCCTCGGTGAGATGGTTCAACCGCCTTTTAAACAGACCCTTCAGCACAAATTTTAACTTTTTTAATTTAACTAGATGTATTTTTGATTAAGGCCGCTTGCTATGTGTGTTTATGCTATTCAAGCAAGCGGCCTTGACATTTGTAGTAGATTACTGATTAAATATATACTACATCAAAAATTAGAGGAAGTGATCAGAAATGACTGGAAAAGGAAGTCCACTTATCAATATATCTGATGAAACAACGTTTTTTTCCTTTGATCCGGGGTTAACTCCTATCGCCGAGGTAGAGCAAAATGTTTTAGTGAAGATTGAAACCAAAGATTGTTTTTCAAATCAAATTGCCAGCGAAGAACAATTAATCATGGATATCGACTTTTCAAGGATAAATCCTGCCACGGGGCCTATCTTCATAAAGGGTGCAAAAAGGGGCGATGCTTTAGCCGTCAAAATCCACAAGATAGATCTAAAACAGCAAGGGGCAATAGTTACTATACCGGAAGAAGGTCTCCTGGGAGATGAAGTCAAAGAAGCAAGGACTAGGGTATGCGATATTGGAGCAGAAGAGATTCAATTTTTGAATTTAAGCTTGCCTCTGAAAAAAATGATAGGCGTGATTGGCGTAGCAACACCGGAAAAAACTGCAACGGGGACTCCCGGAAGGCACGGAGGCAACATGGACGCCACAGTTATAACTGAGGGTGTAACTGTTTATTTCCCAATTAGCTACGAAGGAGCTTTATTTGGGCTGGGAGATCTTCACGCCGTGATGGGAGATGGAGAGGTTTGTGTTGCGGCATGCGAGACTCCCGGGTATGTTACAGTTGAATTCGAATCCTTAAACGAATTTGCGCCCCCATGGCCTTGTGTTGAGGCAAAGGACTGGCTATATATTATCGTTTCCGATGAAGACATAAATAAAGCCTTTTACGAAGCGACGGAAGTTGCCGTAAGAGCCCTCCAAAATGCTCTGAAACTTGATTGGCATGATGCATACATGTTATCCAGCATGGCAATGGACCTGGAGATATGTCAACTTGTAGATCCCCGCAAAACGGTTAGGTCAAAGCTTCCCAAAAGCTTAATATCGATTGAGGAGCTTCTTAAGTCAATATCCGCATGAATTCTCAAAAGTGCCAGATTTAATTAGGAGTGATAAACCATGACGGAGACTCAAGAGAACAAACAGACGGAGAAACAGGAATTAAAAAGAGTTCTAAAAATGTGGGATCTAATTGCATTTGCCATAATAACGATGGTCCCGATAGCGCCGATGGGCATTTATGGCGTAGTTGCCGTACTTAGCAAGGGTCACGTGCCTCTCGCATACGCCATAGCAGCTTGCGCTATGGTATTTACAGCTTGGGGATATGGTCAATTCGTGAAGCGATATCCTGAAGCTGGCTCAGTGTATGCTTACGTAAGAGAAACCATTGGTGCTAACGTGGGTTTTATAGCAGGATGGACGATCTTGCTGGATTACATTTTAATTCCGGCACTGGTCATATTGGTCTCTGCCCTTTGGCTGGAAGCCCTTACGGGCATTCCTATGATGATATGGGCCTTGCTATTTATCATCACAGCTACTGTTACAAATGTCTTGGGGATAGAGCTCACAGCAAAAGCTGCGAATGTATTGTTTTATTTTGAAGTTTTCGTTTTAATTGTTTTTCTAGTGGCAGCTATTCATAAAATTACAACAGATCCCGCTTTATCCTTCTCTTTGAGAGCATTTTATAATCCTGAAACTTTTAATTTTAAATATGTACTGAGTGGTACATCTGTCGCAGTTTTAAGTTTTTTGGGTTTTGATATTATGACTACCCTAGCCGAAGAAACATTGGAGGCCAGGAAAGTCGTGAGCAAGGCTGTAGTTCTTGTAATTCCCATTATTGGAATAATGTTTGTTTCACAGACTTACCTGGGTGCCATTATTCACCCCGGCTACGAATTCGCGGATCCAGATGTTGCCTTCTACTACATTGCAAGTGAAGCGGGAGGACGATGGTTACAAATTTTAGTCGTGTTCGGCACTATTCTCGCATGGGGCGTAGGAGATACAATAGCTGCGCAAGCCGGGATATCCAGGGTTTTGTATTCTATGGGTAGACAGGGGCACCTGCCGAGAATATTTTCGAAGTTGCACCCTACTCGCCAAACTCCGTACGTTTCCACTATTATAGTGGCGTTAATAACAATTCCTTTATTGTACTTGCTTACGCTCAAGGATATTTCTTCGCTTGTCAATTTTGGAGCTCTTACATCCTTTGCTCTAATGCATGTCGCATTGGCCTATAGATTGGTAAAAGTTGAACATAAGCCTCTAAGTATAGTGATGCCCATCATTGGTTTTTGTATAACAGCGGTTGTTTGGTATGGCCTTGACGTACTAGCCAAGAGTGTTGGTATTGTCTGGATAATTGTAGGGGTCATTTATCTTGCTTTTATTACTAGAGGCTTTAAGGTCAAAACGATTCTTCCTGTAGACTAGGCTACAAACTAGATATTATAAAAAGCTCAGCGGGCTTAAGTAAGAGGTCAGAGCCTTTAATTTGATAACGTTTCCAGGGTCGCAAGGATTTAACCGCGCTTGTTTTTAAGCGTGAATGTTATTGATATGGACAGAAGGGAGAAGATTATGTGATCGTTCATGAGCTTGTTGCTTCGTTAGAAGCGGAGCTCGGAAAGCTTAGGGTTAAAAAGGCCGTCATTGGCCTGCGTTACGCCTGCGTTATATTATCCGATGACAGCTGCGGCCTGGCTGCAGTTTTAGATGAAGGCTACTGCTGCAGTGATTATAATTGGTATACTCCGCTAGCCGGTTGTTCTGCTTTGGAGCTTGCACAAGGATTGTTGACTGCAGACCCCATTTTATCTTCCTTAGGTCTCGCTACAGTAAACGCGCTACTATCTCGAAATGCACCGCTGCAAGAAATCGAACCCATAGAATTGTTGAGCATAAATGAAGATGACGTCGTCGGCATGGTGGGTAACATTGCTCCACTGGCTAGACGCATCGCCGAGCGTGCTAAGGAAGTACTCATATTTGAGCGAAACCTTTCAAAGCATGCCAGGGACGTTCTTCCCGATTGGGCTGCCGAGTGGGAGCTGCCTCGATGCAGCGCGGTTTTCATCACGGGAACCACATTTATCAATAAAACGATAGACCACCTGCTAGATCTTTGCAAGGGTCGCGTCGTCATCATAGGCCCCTCTACTCCGCTGTGGCCTAAATTACTGCTTCCCTCTCGTCGATCGAGGGGTGTTGATGGACTTTTTGGCGTGAAAGTCTGCGATCCGGAGCTTGTGTGTCAAATCATTAGCGAGGGCGGAGGCACGCGATCCTTTTTGGGCAATGGTGCCGCAAAGGCAGCATTGGTTTATGATAATTCATCATAAGTCTTTGGAGATTTGCAAATAAAATTGTGTTTAAGGCTTTTTTTAAGATTTTTTAAGCAAAATCCTTTTATCTCCAACCCGCCTAGTTATTCCTCGGGCGTCAAAGTCCTCAAGCAGTGGAAGTATATATTTTCTGCTGGCGTTAGTAGCATCGCGCACCGAAGCTATGGTTATTTCAGAAAGCGAACGCAATATAGCTAGTGCCTTTTCCTCGACGTTTCGCGAGAGTAAAAATTCTCCGCCTATTACCCTAAGCTGTCCGCTTTGTCTGACGACTTCCAAAACTCGATTGAGTTTTCCTTTGTCCCATTTTAAATCTTTCATTGCCTCCTCGAGCGTTGGAAATTGAAAGCCCCTTTCATCGCAATAAGCCAACAGCCTTTTTATATCCTCTAAGATGTCTTCGTCAAGCACTGGTAATGCTCCGGAAAGCCTTACGATTTCTCCATCCATTTCGATAACGCTGTGGCTTGCGAGCAGCTTCAGCAATTCCTGGAATTGTTTTTTCGTCAGGGGAAGTTGCGTAAAAGATATCAAATCTGAAGCCTTCATTCCCGCCAAATGAGGATTTTCCTCGTGAAATTGCGCCAGCAGGCTATGCAGATTGTCTTTTATAGCTTCGAAATACGCAGATGACATCACTAAGGGCTGGTCTCCACATTCAACGAACATCACGCTTGAATCTTTTGCAATTGACTTCAACATGCTTTCCAGTTGTTTGGGAGTTTGCTGAGTCAGCGTGACGGCTTCGCCAAATTGCAATAAACCGTAACGTTCTATGATTGCTGTAATTTTTGATGTCAAATTTGATGCATTGGCAAGTTTATTTAAAAAACCTGCGAGTTCGTTTCTGGCCTTCCTGCCCTTCGGTTTTTTATCATAGGGGAAAAGGACTTCGCCTCCACCTATGGTGCGCAAGGGGGCATGAGATCTGATGACAAAACGCTGCCCTATGAGGGCAACGACGGGCTCGCTTAGCACTGCCTGTGCTAGGGCATCGTTTCCTGGGGTTATCTTTGTATCACTCAAGAGTGCGACTCTTGCCATTACCTCAGAAGTCCCTATATGAAAGTGAACCTGTTGCCAGTGTTTTAAGGGTTCAGGCGCGGATGAAAGCAGGATCAGCTTTACATCAAGACACTGCGTAGTTTTAAATAAGTTCTTCGTGCATACCACGTCGCCCCGCTCAAGCTCCGTGGATTTAATGTCAGGTAAGTTTAACGCTGACCTTTGCCCCGCCAGAGCTTCACTGACAGGTTTGCCATGTACCTGTATCGAACGCACCTTTGAGGTTCTTCCCAAGGGCAATATATCCACAGTATCGCCAACATGTATTTTCCCCTTATATACTGTTCCCGTAACGACGGTACCAAAGCCTGCTATAGGAAAGCTTCTATCGATGGGCATGAAAAAGGGGCCATCCGTATCGCGCGCCCTTAGTTTGTCTACAGTGGCGTCAATGACTTCAAGCAAGTGGTCCAGATTCATGCCCGTCATTGCAGAAACGCAAATTATTGGCTTGTCCTCGAGGAACGTATATTTAACTAAATCCTTTACATCTAATTTTGCAAGTTCAAGCGTTTCCTCATCGACCAGGTCTGCCTTAGTCATGACGACTAACCCCTCTTTAATTCCAAGCAACGATAGAATCTCGAGGTGTTCCCTTGACTGAGGCATGACTCCCTCGTCAGCGGCCACGACGAAGATTACGGCATCAATCCCGGCTGCACCTGCTACCATTTGCCTGATGAAACGCTCGTGTCCCGGAACATCTATGATGCTTATGATTCGGCCACTGGGAAGTTCAAGAGGTGCAAAACCGAGTTCAATAGTGATGCCTCGTTTTTTTTCCTCGATGAGTCTATCGCAATCAACGCCGGAGAGGGCTTTTATAAGCGTCGTTTTCCCGTGATCTATATGGCCTGCCGTTCCGAAGACGATGGTTGTCTCCCTGGGATCCGCCATTAAATATTCCTCCATGTTTCGGCTTTGGAAATTAAAAGGTCGTCCTCCCCAGGTCTCATCGTTCGAACGTGAAGGATTACCCTTTCCTGATCCACGTTGGCTATCACGGATGGTTCCAGTTGTCTTAAAAAAGCCGCAAACTTTGAGGGACCTATTTCTTCGGGTGGCGCAATGGCGACCCCAAAACCGCTTAATTCATCGTCAGGAAACGCTCCTCCGCCGACTACGTCTTTTACTTCGATGACGTCGATATTCCAACCTTCCTCGCTCCTCAACGATTCCCTCAATGAATTCGCCAGATTTGCTGCCCTCATCTTTAAGTCCTTTGGATCTGCCATGAGCATGGCCAATGTGGGAATTTTTGAATGCTCTTCCCTTAAATATATCCTTAAAGTAGCCTCAAGCGCCGCCAGAGTCATTTTGTCCACTCTTAAAGCGCGAAGCATGGGATGTTTTTTAAGCTTCGAAATTATGTCCTTCTTTCCCACGATGCCGCCGATTTGGGGTCCGCCAAGCAGTTTGTCACCGGAAAAAGTTACGATATCAACGCCATCTTTTATGCATTGGCCAATGGTCGGCTCTCCCTTTAGCTCATAGGTAGATAAATCCACCAAAGTGCCACTTCCCAGATCTTCCATTACCAATAGTCCTCTTGAATGGGCAAGATTTGTCAGGTCTTCTCTTCCCACTTCTGAGTGAAATCCCACTATTCTGTAGTTAGATGGGTGAACTTTTAGTATTAACCTGGTCTCTTCCGTTATAGCCCTTTCGTAATCGTAAAGGTGCGTCCTATTCGTCGTGCCAACTTCTACCATTTTTGCGCCGGAAAGGGCCATTATATCAGGGATTCTAAATGACTCTCCGATTTCGATTAATTCACCCCGCGAGATGATAATTTCTCCATCTGAGGCAAGTGCCGTCAGGCACATTAGGACGGCACTTGCATTGTTGTTTACCACTAAGGCTGCCTCTGCACCCGTTAATTGGCATAAAAGCCATTCTACATGGTCGTATCTGTGTCCTCTTTTGCCCGCTTCAAGGTCGTATTCGAGGTTGGTATAACATCTTGACGCATCGTGGACGGCTGCTATCGCTTCATCGGCCAGACAGGATCTGCCCAAGTTCGTATGCACTATGACCCCTGTTGCATTAATGACGGGCCTCATGCTTTTTTTTGAGGATTTCTCCAAGGTCCTTTTTACATCGCTCATTAATCTTTCGATGTCCACTTCCTTTATCTCGCCGCTGAGCATGCTTAATCTCCAGTCATCGAGCACGCTTTCGATGAGCGATTTTACAGCTTTACGCCCAATCATCGGATAGTAATCTTGCACCCACTCTAAGGACAATATTTTGTCCATAGATGGGATGTTGCGTAAATATCTGCTGACATCTTCGCTCATTTTTGATTAATCACTATCCCTTTGGCCAAAAATAAGACACGGCTCCTGCTATATATAATTTTAACTTCAAAGCCATACCAAGATTATAATCTATAGGCTATTGTGCCAGGTCTACCAAGGCGTTAAGCAGGACATCGCAACCGGTCTTTAAGTCTTCGTATTTAGTGTCTTCTTTTGGTGCGTGACTTATCCCTTCGATGCTTGGAACGAATATCATTCCAACGTCCGTCACTTCCGTTAGCAGTGCCGAATCGTGACCAGCCCCGCTATTCATTCTTAAGAAATTGACGTTGAGTTTTTCGGCGACACTTTGTATGACCGAAACTACTTTCTCCGACAACTTAACGGGATCCGACTCGCCAACCAGGTTTACCGAATATTGCAGTCCTCGTTCGTCTGATATCCTTTTTACCTCTTCCTTGATCAGCTGTTCCACCCTTTGGATCCCCTCTGTTCTTATATCGCGAATATCGATAGTGAAGGTCACCTTTCCCGGAATGACGTTAGTGACGTTTGGGAAACACCAAATTTTTCCGACGGTTGCGACTGTAGTGTCAAAGGCTTCGTGCATTGCGCAGTGTTCGACAAAGGATATTATATTGCTTGCGGCGACAAGTGCGTCCCGCCTCAAGTTCATGGGCGTGGTGCCTGCGTGATTTGCCATTCCCGTCAACGTGACCGCAAGTTGTTTAATTCCCACTATCGCCTCAACTATGCCAAGAGGAATTGATTTGGTATATAAGACGTTGCCCTGTTCGACGTGAAGCTCAAGCAAAGCTTTTACGTCACCCTTGCGAAGAACGTAATTTTCAAGCTCATCGGGGTTTAACCCAAAATTTTTAGCAGCGTCGTAAAAAGAAAGACCCTCATCGTTGGTTAAATTTTTGAGGTTCTCGACGGTGTATTTGCCAACCAAAGCCTTGCTTCCGACCAATCCTCCTCCGAAGGAGGCGCCTTCCTCCTCCACGAAGGCAATGAATTCGAGCGAATGTCTTATGGGAGCGTTTTGCTCCTTTATTACAGTCAATGCTTCCAATGCAGCTACAACGCCTGCTGCTCCGTCAAATTTGCCTCCGTGCAGCACGGTGTCAATATGAGAACCACACATGATGTGAGGAGCGCTTGAATCGGAACCTTTAAGCTTGGCCCTAAAGTTGCCTACCGGGTCAATCATAACTTCCAATCCCATGGATTCACAGGCTTTTGACAGAAAATCCAAAGCCTTTCTGTGCTCCGGCGAAAAAGATAGCCTTGTGCAACCCTTTCCCGGTGTCGAATTAAAACTGCTTAATGTTTCAAGATTATGCTTGATCCTCTCAATGTTTGTCTCAAGCACGCGTTTTCACCTTCTCTAGCTTTGATTTAAATAGTCAAGGGCATACTGAACGTAAAGGGCAACGCCTATCTCTAAAGCATCTTCGTCTATGTTGAAATTGGGATGATGATGGGGGTATGTAGTCTTTTTTTCCTCGTTGCCGATGCCCACCAGGGCTAAAGCTCCAGGGGCTTCCTTTAGAAATTCTGCAAAATCTTCTCCGCCCATGACCTTCTCGTATTCAATCAAGCCGTCCTTGCCCAATATTTTTTCGACTGCTCTTGTCGCTAAAGCGGAACACTCAGGATCGTTAATGACTGGAGAGGTAGCAAATTGATAATTTAAATGAGCCTCCGCCCTATATCCAGCAGCCACGTTTTTTGCCATCCTCTCTATGGCTTGAGGCAATACATCTTTAATTTTAGGATTAAAATAACGATTTGTGCCCTCCAATTTAGCTTCCGAGGCAAGCACGTTAAATCTTGTACCCGCTACTAACTTTCCAACAGTTACGACTACGGGCTCCAAGGGAGATAGCTCCCGGCTTACTATGGTTTGAAGCGCCATTACAATGTCCGAGGCCGCAACAAGGGCGTCAACGCCTTCGTGAGGCGCCGAGCCATGTCCTCCCTTTCCATTAACCGTGATGTCAAAGACATCTACAGCGGCCATCCTGGGTCCTGCCTCGACCGAGATTTTGCCCATGGGCAGTCCGCTCCAAAGGTGTATGGCGAATACGCTGTCAACGCCTTCCATTGCTCCGTCATCTATCATCTTTAAGGCGCCTTGCGCAATTTCTTCTGCAGGCTGAAAGAACAATTTTACACAGCCCTTCAGCTCGTTTTTGATCATCGATAAAACTTTGGCAGCTCCTAAAAGCATGGCAGTATGTCCATCATGGCCACAGGCGTGCATGAGGCCATCCGTCTTCGATTTATACGGTATATCGTTTTTTTCGTAAACCTCCAGGGCATCCATATCAGCCCTCAAAGCAACGGTCTTGCCGGGTTTTTCTCCTTTTATGATGCCTATGACTCCCGTACCTCCTGCCGTTGTGTAAGGTATACCAAGTTTATCTAGCTCTTCTTTGACCCTTTGAGAAGTCCTAAATTCCTCGCCAGACCTTTCCGGGTACATATGAAACTCTCTTCTAAGATCGATAACGTAGTCCTTAACATTCTTTGCTAACGCTTTAACGTCCATTTTTGCGAGTGCACCTCCAGCATAATTTTAGAGAATTTTATAGTAAGTTGACGAATATGCCTGCTAAAACAACCGAAGCTATGGTAACCGTTGTAAATCCGCCAACCAACATTTTAGGCAGCAGGGAATCCATTAAAAATTTAAATTCCTCTGGGTTTTCGGCCAAAGCCTTGGAAGCTTCCTCCGTCAGGACGTAATTAGGGGGGAAGCCATACAAAGCTGTTAAAGCACAAGCAAATGCCATTTCTTTTGAATAACCTAATAGCTTGCCTAAGGACATTGACAGTATCGCCATCCCGAGGACGCCTATAATTATTATCCCAAAAAGCGGACCAACCAATCTAATGATCATATCCGGCGTAGCCTCCGCTAAGCCTGCAAAAATAAAAGCCATCAAAGTTGTCATCATGAAGCCAAATGAATTGGACAGCTCTAAAGGCCTTCGTTCGATGAAGCCTATTTCGGCAGCTATAACACCGAAAATTAAACAAATTACGAAGCGGGAAACGACCTCATTGATGGCCGTGGCTGTCATGGCAGACGCCCAGGCTACAATCCCAAGTTTTAAAAGGTACATATAGGTTGTCCTGTACTTCGAGGGCACCTGGGGGACAATTTGTATCTTAGACGGTTTAATTATAGGATTGACACTTTCCGATGCCAGGGTTTTATCGACCTTGATCTCGCCGCCTCTATAGGCAGACAACAATCTCTTGCCCTCGCGTTTCAACGCGAGGGCAGTCAAAGGATACCCAAAAAAGCCCTGCGAGACGTACATTACAATGGCTAAAACGGAAAGTTCCAAAAATCCCTTGCTCATTGCCGCTTCCTGCATCATTAAAGCCGCTACAATCCCTCCCGTGAGAGGAGGCGTGGCAATGACAACCGCATCCCATCCGAATAAATATTTGCCTAAAGTCATGGTTCCAAGTGTTATTCCAACTATACCGGCTAAAGAAACTGCTACAGTTTTCCATTGCGCTGCCAGTTCCTTGATGTTAAGCATAGTGCCCATATGGACCAGCAGCAAGTACATGGATAAAGTTGCAAGTGGTTGACCTAAACATGCCAAATCAATAAGATTTTTTGGTAAAATTGTCCAGAAACCCAATAAGAATATGACTGCTGACACGAAAACTGACGGCACAAAGGCCTTTGTCTTGACAGAAACAACATCGCCAATGTAGAGAATAAGCAAAACTGTGGCAAAGGCAGCAATAAGATCAAAGCTCATGAAAACATCCTCCTTTAATTTTGAAATCTACTTATTAATATTGTTATTTTGTATATTATTATTTTTTATATTTTCATGTATGTTATTTTATCTTCTATTTTTAACGCTCAAGAAAGCTTTAACGCATGACATGCCAAATTTTTAACTACACTTGACAGTCATTTGGCAAGCGTGGTGTATCAATCAGCTGATATAATATAGCACTATAATATAATATAACTTATCTCATGGTAACATATGACATTTTCCGAAATTTTCTCCAATCTGTCAATAGGTTGTTTTTTTGTCATTTCCCTTTGTTATATAACTTACGAATGTTTCAAACAACGCTAAAACCAAGTTAAGACAAATACAAATTAACTAAATGAACTAGTTTAAAAATAATTTAAAGTTTGTTATTTTTGACTAGTTTCAAAAATTAAGTAAAATGAGAGGGGATTTGAAATGTCGATAGGTTCAGCAGATGCGCTGATAGTTGTAGACGTACAAGTTGATTTTTGCCCGGGCGGTAGTTTGTCAGTACCGGGCGGGGACGAGATAGTTTCCGTTGTAAACCAACTTGTAAAATTATTTGAAAAACAGGGTGGTCTCGTTATATTTTCGCGGGATTGGCACCCAAAAAATCACGTGAGTTTTAAAGACCAAGGAGGCCCCTGGCCGGCTCATTGCGTGCAGAATACTAAGGGTGCCGAGTTTCATCCCGAACTTTACATCCCCGACTCTGCCATCGTCGTGAGCAAGGCCACGGAAGCTTCAAAGGAAGCATACTCGGCTTTCGACGGCACTGAACTGTCTGAAACTCTCAAAGAAGCCGGGGTTAAACGAATTTTCGTATGTGGCTTGGCGACTGACGTTTGCGTGAAGTCAACGGCAATCGATGCGGTAAAGTTGGGATACGATGTTTATGTGATCGAGGACGCTTCACGGGGCATAACAAAAGAAGGCGTCGAAAAAAGCTTAGAAGAAATGGAAAAAGCCGGCATAAATATCATCGAAAGCTCTCAAATCAAACAAGCTTAAGTTAAATTTCAACATGCTCCAATAAGCAAACGTTTAAAATCTACGTTGCAAAAACCGGCATTTGCGAGGCCCATTTTGACAAACTAAACTACTCAAAGGGAGTGAAAAAAGGAATGAAAGTGGTCGACGCACGGGGGATGATTTGCCCGAAACCAGTTATATTGACGAAACAGGCCATAGATTCAGGCGAAAAAGAAATCGAGGTTCTCGTTGATAATGACGTTTCCTTTCAAAACGTCAAGCGATTCCTCAAATCACGCGGGTATAGTGTTATCGAGGATATAAAGCAAGATGATGGGACGTACGTCATTCGCGGGAAATACGAAGGGCCATCAGAAGACCGAACCGAGAGGCGCCAAACAACATCTTTAACTTCAACGACTTCAGCCCAAAATGATAAAAAATCCATAGGGATTTTGATCCTGTCAGACACGCTTGGCAAGCCAAATGACGGATTAGGCGAGGTGCTCATGAAAAGCTTTCTGGGTGTTCTGCTTGAGGAAGACGAGCCGCCCGTAGTTTTAGCGCTCATGAACGAAGGCGTGCTCCTGGCTTTGCCGGAAAATAGCGCGTGTGACACATTAAAAGATTTAGAGAAAAAAGGGACGACCATACTTGTATGTGGAACGTGCACCAACCATTTCGGGGTAACAGAAAAAGTCACTGTGGGAACCATCTCTAATATGTTTCAAATAACGGAAGCCATTATGGAGGTCGATAAGGCCCTAATTTACGGTTAAGTAATAGGGGCTTGACGAGTTAGGGTTTCGGCGAAGAGCTCGACTACAAAAACTGTTCCCACAGGGAATTTGCCACGCGAAAGCCCTTGGCTGAGAACGCGTGCTTTCCTTGAATGGTTTTTTTACAATCTTCAGGAAGCAGATGCCATACCTGAAGGAACTTCTTGTATGCCTGCCATCCCCATTTCCTTCTAAAAGCCCGAGCGGATACGCCCCACATTGTCCTTAAGGCAAGCATCGCCGATTCTGTTGCCGCCTTTTCGTTTGGCAAGATCTCTTCATAAACGATGGGAAGTTCACCCCTAGAAATACTATCGGCATAGAGCTTGATGTCACTGGCATTGCCATATCTGTATCCGTTTAGATAACCCCACGCGCTCGGTCCGATTCCTAAGAAGTTTCCGCCCTGCCAATAGGCAATGTTGTGCCTGCACCAGTGGCGGGGTAAGGAAAAGCTAGCTATTTCATATTGAATAAATCCCCTTTTAGGCAGGTACCATTGAGCAAACCTGTATAAAGGATACCCTTCCGTTAAACCCTCAGGTGGGTTTTCGCCCCAAGGAGTGTTTTCCTCTAACGTCAGCTCGTAGATCGATAAGTGGCGAATGCCAAATTTCAGGCAGTCTTTGATCGTCCTGTGCCAGCTTCGTATCGTTTGTCCGGGAAAACCGAACATCAAATCTACGCTGGTATCGAGGCCGCTTGCGACCAGTGCAGCTATGGCGTCAGCTGCTTCATAAACACCATGCGGACGTTTAAGCCAACTTAACTCTGCGTCATCCAAACTTTGGACCCCGAGGCTTGCACGTGTGATCCTCCAAGAGCGCCAAAGTTTGATGTGGCCTAGACTCAAAGTGCCCGGATTTGCTTCTACGCTTGCTTCGAGTAAGGGCAAAAAATTGACGTATCGCTCAAGTATGAGGATCAGCTGCTCCCAATGTTTTGAGCTTAAGACGGTGGGCGTGCCCCCTCCAACGTAAAGCGTCTGAGCGTGGATCTTGCCTCCGGTCAGGGAGGTCCACATTTTTAGCTCATTATCTAAAAGGTTTAAATAGCTTTCGATGTCCCCTGTTTTTGGGACCACGCTGTAAAAGGCGCAGTAAGGACATTTTTGAACGCAAAAAGGTATGTGAACGTAAAGAGAAATGGGACACGAGAGCGCCCAAGAAAAACTTTCGCTCAGAGGAATGATACTGTAATTTAAATTATCCTTCCTCATCGGCTTTCAAAAAGGCTAAAAATGCCTCCTGAGGAACTTGGACTTTGCCTATCATTTTCATCTTTTCCTTGCCCTCTTTTTGTTTTTCAAGCAATTTGCGTTTTCGCGTCACGTCACCACCATAACATTTAGCGAGGACGTTTTTGCGCAAGGGCTTTACGTTTTCTCTCGCTATTACGCGGCTTCCTATGGAGGCCTGTATGGCGACCTCAAAAAGCTGCCTGGGTATGAGTTCTTTAAGTTTTTTTATGACGTTTAAAGCGCGTTTGTAGGCATCGTCCTTGTGGCAAATAAACGAAAAGGCATCGACCGGTTCTCCGTGGATGAGCACATCCACCTTTACCAGATCCGATTTTCTGTAACCTACATGCTCGTAGTCAATGGAAGCATACCCTCTCGTCAAAGATTTCAAGCGGTCGTGAAAATCGACGATGAATTCCGCCAAGGGAAGGTCGTACACTAGCCTTACCCTTTCCGTGGTAATGTAATCCAGCGAGACGTACTCTCCACGTCTGTCTTGGCAAAGTTTCATTGCCTTTCCTACGTAATCGGCAGGCAGAAAGATCGTCAGCCTTATGTAAGGCTCCCTTATCTCTTCTATTTTTACGGGATCGGGGAAGTCAGACGGCTTGTGTGCTTCGATAACGCTTCCATCGTTTAATACGATCTCGTAGGCGACATTCGGTGCTGTGGCAACCAGATCGATTTCGAACTCCCTACGAAGTCGTTCAACGGTTATGTCCATGTGTAACAATCCCAAAAAGCCGCACCTGAAGCCAAAGCCGAGCGCCTCGGAGGTCTCTGGCTCAAAGACCAACGATGAATCATTCAGCTGTAATTTCTCTATAGCTTCACGTAGGTGAGGGAAATCGTCCCTATCGATGGGAAAAAGCCCGCAAAACACGACGGGCTTGATGCGCTTATAACCCGGCAAAGGCTTATCTGCCGGAGAGATAGCGTCTGTTATGGTGTCGCCGGCGCGGGCCTCCCAAATGGCCTTCACGTTTGCGATTACATAACCAACCTCTCCTGCTTTTAGTTCATTTGCCGGGGACATAGAGGGGGTAAAAAAGCCCACTTCTTCCACTTCGTATTCCCTCTCGGTCGCCATAAAAAGTATGAGTTGCCCCTTTTTAATGCGCCCATTTACCAGCCTGACATAAGATATTACTCCCCTATAGTTGTCGTAAACCGAGTCGAAAATGAGGGCCTGCAATTTGGCATTTGGGTCGCCCGAAGGAGGTGGAATGCGATTTACTATTGCCTCTAACACTTCGGTTATCCCTATGCCTTCCTTGGCGCTTGTTAATATGGCTTGCGATGAGTCCAGCCCTATTACTTCTTCGATCTGGCGTAAAACTTCTTCAGGACGTGCGCCCGGCAGATCTATTTTGTTTATCACGGGGATGATCTCCAATCCCTGCTCCACTGCCAGGTATGCGTTAGCCAAGGTTTGAGCCTCCACGCCCTGTGCGGCATCTACCACTAAAAGCGCGCCTTCACACGCTGCAAGAGACCTGGATACCTCGTAACTGAAATCTACATGCCCCGGAGTATCTATCAGGTTTAACACATATTCGTTCCCGTCTTTGGCCTTATACTTCATCCTGACGGGCACGAGCTTGATCGTAATGCCTCTTTCGCGCTCGAGGTCCATTGTATCCAGAAACTGCTGTCGCATTTTTCTAGATTCTATGGTATTGGTATGCTCAAGCAATCTGTCGGCAAGCGTTGATTTGCCGTGATCGACGTGAGCGATTATGCAAAAGTTTCTAATGTTGTTCATCCATTAACCACCCCATACACTTATGATACGTCATTTGACGCATCGAGAAACTTTGGATAGTCTATCAAAGCTAACATAGATTTATAAGTAAATTATATATTTTGGGAGGCAAAAGAAATGAAAAACAAACCCCCAAAGGCGCTGCTTCTTTTTTCAGGCGGACTCGATTCGCTGCTTGCCGGAGAAATTTTGCGCAGAAACAATGTACAAATCACATGGTTGACCTTTACAACTCCATTTTTTTCCGCTGAAAAGTCCGTTTCAGCAGCACGCCTTTATAATTTCCCACTAATTATAGCACCACTTCCCGAGAAAGCGTACATTGACGTACTTATCAACCCCCCGCATGGCTTCGGGAAACACATGAATCCCTGCATAGATTGTCACGCTTTAATGTTAAAGGTGGCAGGTCAGATGATGGAAGAAAGAGGATATGATTTTTTGGCTACCGGCGAGGTCTTGGGAGAAAGGCCTAAATCGCAAACATCAGCGGCTTTAAGGATGGTTGACGCTGCTTCAGGCTACGCTGATTATATTTTAAGGCCCTTGTCTGCCAAGCTGCTTCCTGCAACGGCTCCTGAACGGGAAGGCCTGGTAAATAGGGAGAATTTGCTTTCCATTTCCGGGCGCAGCAGGAAAGAACAAATGGAACTGGCAAAAAAATGGCAAATCACGACTTATCCTTCGCCCGGAGGTGGATGCCCTCTCACGGAGAAGTTTTTTTCTTTAAAGTTAAGACGATTAATGGAGGCTTTTAAGGAGCATTTTTCCTTCTACCATGCCGCCCTTTTGCGCGTCGGCAGGCATTTTTTGCTTCCTCAAAAGACTCATTTAATCATTGGGAGAAATGTCAAGGAAAACAAAAGGCTAATTCAGCTTCGGCTTCCTTCAATGTTGTTACTGACATCCGATTAACGTAAAAGGTCCAACGGCACTGCTTTATTCTCATGACGCTCCAGTTGTTATGGAAAATTTGGAGATATCTGCAAAGTTCGTAGCGCGTTACAGCGATCACGAAAACAGTGCCGTGAGGATCTTAATTACTTCCCCAGAGGATCGCCTCAATATCGTTACTAAACCGGCTCACCCCGCGGAATTGGAGAAATTTAGAATATAATTGTGCATTAGCAAAAAATACAGCCTTGGTAGCGAACTTTTGCTATCTTGTGTCATTTTAACATCTTATTTTTTACGCTGGTCACTAAACTTTTTACAGCATTAAGATAAATTGTGGCTTCAATGCCAAGGCCGACCAAGTTAAATCCTTCCCGTATACGATTTAAAGCTTCCTCGGCTGTACTTGCGAAGGTGCCCGCCGCCTTGCCGGCGTTCTTGCAAATTTGAAGCAATTTCATAGCTGCCTCTTTGACCCTAGGATCTTCTACTTTGCCGGGTATGCCTAAGGAAGCGGACATATCGAAGGGACCAAAAAAGATCATATCTACCCCCGGTGTATTTGCGATTTCTTCGAGGTTTGTCAACCCCTTAATATTTTCGCATTGCAAGGTGATAAATGTATTTTCGTTGGATTCCTCGAAATAGGAAGTTAGCTCATGACCGCCGTATTTCGAGGACCTTGTAAAGGCAACTCCTCTTTCTCCGATTGGATCATATTTGGCGCTTCTTACGGCCCTAATTGCATCCGAAGCAGTTTCAACCATGGGAACCAACACTCCGTCAGCTCCTACGTCCAGAGCCCATAAAATTTCTTTCTTGGAATTTTCCGGCACCCTGACCAAGGTGCCCATTTTATGAAGAGAAGCTACTCTCACCATGTCCTGCAGTTTCTCTATGGAATGAGGGCCGTGTTCTCTATCAAGCACAACAAAGTCAAATCCTCCCAACGCCAAAATTTCGACCGAATCGGTCGATGGCAGGATCGCAAATGTCCCCAGCAATGTCTCCTTATTCGATATTCGTCTTTTAAGGCTAAACATATCAAACAATTCCTCCTGTTCGTCATTTAATTATCTTTTGGCGTTACAAAACTTCTTATGGCGCTTTCTTAAACAAAACAGATAGCTGCATCTTTGTGTTGCTCTTCGTGAATAAAGTCTGCACGGCTGGCATTTGATCTTTATTCGTGGTATAAAATTTAAGTTAAAGATTATATACGTATTGATTATATATAAATATTGCAAAAAGTGAGGCAATTACGTTTACAAGGGTGATAAAGATGTCCGAGGAAAGATGTGTACCCATCGCTAGCATAAAAGAAAGCATGAAGTCCGGCGATAAGTTCAAAACCGTTGGAGTGCTTGCCACGGCGAGGCTAAAAAGAGATAAAAATAATCAACCCTACTGGGACCTGACCATCGTGGATGCAAGCGGAACGCTCTATGCCAGAGCATGGTCGGACAGCAAATGGTGGGACATTAGAGACGGAGAAAAGAAGGTACTCACTCAGGACGATTTAGGAGGTCTTAGCAGCGTCTCAAGACAACCTGTAGGAGTTTTTGGCGTTGTGACTAAATACAAGCAAAGACTCCAGTATCACATAAACCAAATTTACTTGCTCGACTCCGATAAGTATCCGCCAGAATCTTTTATAGAAAAATCGCCTGTACCGCTTGAACAAATGGAAGCGGACTTTTGGGCTATAGTGGATGAATGCGGCGATCCTTTGCGTACCTTTTTGCACACGCTTTTTAGCGAAGATTTGTGGGAACAGTTTAAAATCGCTCCAGCTGCTGTTAAAAATCATCATGCCTACGTTCACGGCTTACTTGAGCATACCCTGGATGTCACGAAAAGTGCCCGGGCAATTGGCTTTATTTATTTAAATAAAGGATTAAACGTAGATATGGATATTCTGACTGCCGGGGCACTGTTGCACGACATTGGAAAACTTAGCGCTTACTCAATTGATTTAGCTCCCCAAATTACCCTGCATGGTGCTGTGATAGACCACATCCCTTTGGGCTATTCCATGTTCATGGATTTTGCCAGAAAGTACGACCTCGATGAAAACATCACCTTAGCAATAGGCCATATCATAGTGAGCCATCACGGAAAAAAAGAATACGGATCTCCCGTTTTGCCAAGCACGCCGGAGGCTTTGATTGTCTCTGCTGCCGATGAACTTGACTTTCTCATTTACTGTTGGGATTCTGCATATCCTGCCGATGAGCTTTCATTATCTGAATACAACGGACCGGCCCAGCGGCGCTTTTGGAAAACATAAGCGTGAATCTTGCATGGTTTTACCAAAAAGCCAAAGATTTTTGAGCTGGCAACTTATCATATTTCACCGAAACAAATCGCTAAAATCGCCTAAATGTGGCACAAAACGAGGCTTTGACAAAACGAAAACTTCGCTTACTTCATTTGGTAGAGCGTTCTGGGACGGCCTGGTTTTCCTTCCGGGCTTTCTTGACTTTTAAATAAAGTCCCTTTTGCTACTAGGTATTCCAAATAACGATGGGCTGTCGGATAAGCTAGACCAAGGTTGTCACAAAGAAACTGCACGTCAAAAAACTCGGAATCTGCATTTGAAACTAGGAGATCAATTACTTTTCGAAGGGTTTCTTCAGATATCCCCTTCATTGGATAGCTTTGACGTGTCATTTTTCTATAGTGGGCTAGTTTTGCATGGACCTGAATTCGAGAAGCGAAATCTAAAAGGCGCACTGGTTTGTTCACGAAATCATCGGCCCCGGCAAGAAGAAGCTGGCGAGCAATTTGGGGACGCTCTTCAATGGTAAGGACTAGTAGTACCACTGTATCTGAAATTTCCCTTACCCTTTGAATAACTTCAAGGCCACTCATTTTAGGCATGTGATAGTCTACGAGTAGTATGTCGATCTGATTATTAATCACCCAAAGAAACACCTCGTCAGGTTCTGTCGTGGTTCGCATATCCCAGCCCTGAGATTTGGCCATTGCTTCCAAAGTATAAAGAACGCTTGTGTCATCATCAATTGCCCCGAGGTACAGGATTGTCTTCACCCCCTACCTCTTCCGTATTGCATAGAGGCAAAAGCAAAGCAATAGAAGCCCCACCCAGTTCATCGCTGGTTCCAAGAGACAGCTTTCCATTATGTTCTTTTGCGACGCTCCTTACGAAAGGTAACCCAAGACCAGTAGACCCCCAGGCGGAACGATGAGGCAAGGGCTCTTTTTCAAATCCGTACCCATTATCTTCTACTTTAATTAATACGTGATCCTTTGTGACCTCCGTTTGAAAGCGAATAATGGGAGACGAGTTTTCAGCTGTTGCTCGATGAGCATTGTCCAAGATGTTTACAATAGCTCTGGAGAGGAGTATGAGGTTTGCTTCAATGAAAGAGGTTGAAGAAGCGTTATGCAAGCTCACCTGAATGCCGGAACTCCAGGGGAAGGGACGTATTTGACTCAGAGTGTAATTCACAACGTGTTCCACAGAAATGCGGTGATGGACGTGAGGATTCAAAATTTCCGAAACCATCTTATTCATGTTTACGGACGCATCTTGAATTTCCTTCAAATGTGCTTTCTCTGCAGGGTTTCCCAGCGAATGTGACAAAACATCCGTCAATCCTATGATTACCGTAAGAGGTCGTTTGAGGTCGTGAACAAGTTGTTGGATTTCTATTACACTGCGATTTCGTAGCTGTTCTTCTCGTAAGGCGGAAAGTTCTCGCTCTTGACGACGTAGGCGTTGAAGCTGGGCCAGCCGCTTTTCATAATTTACAAAAAGCTCGATAGTAACAAGGGCGCCAGCAAAGACTCCCCCAAATGAAACCATTGCCATTACATTTAAAACCTTTGCTTTACCTGAAATCACTGCTATATTTTTTAGGACAGCAGAAAGCTCTCCCCATCCAAAACCATAACTGGTAAGAGCTGGAACAACATCTAGCCACTGAAAAGAAAAAAGCATTAATCCCAGCGCCATGGCCTTATTTGACCACCTTGAAACATCCCGCGTGAAGTATTGGATTAACATGACACTAGCGATGCTAAGGACAGCCGGCATTCCAAAATGAGGAATGCCAGGAAAATCAAAGACTGCCACCATTTGGTAGCATGCAGGAATAGCAAAAAGGGGGAGAAGCCGCTTTATTAAGGGTTTATTGAGATAATTTGCAAGACCATCGGCAAAGAAAAGCCACCCTTCGTAAAGAAGTAAGGCTTTTATTGTATTAACAAGCACTAGAACAGCTGAAGCTGCCATGAGATAACCGCTATCGTTATGCTCGACAGCTAACAAAAGATATTGAAAAACTGTATAGATAGGACGTTCGTAAAAACGCGAAAGAAACCACGCTATAAGAAGGAAGCATCCTCGCCCCATTTGCCTCCAATGGAGCGTTTTGTTGCCATCACGATACATTAAGACACTCCCCTCTTCTTTTCTTTCTCCCTTATTGTATCATTTTGTATCAATGTGTATCGAGTGGCATTTTTGTTCATATAGCTTCACCTTTATGGAATAGAAAGACACCTCTCAGCTTTTGTGTAAAGGCCGATAACCGTTGACTCAGGAGACGGGCGAAAGAAAAGCCTCTACCCCCTTATCAATAATATCATTGTAGTCGGGAATGTTATTTACTATTACACTTTTTTCTTCGCTGATAAAGCCCAGCATTTCCAGAAAAGTCATAATAGCCGTCACATGTCGGGCTGTGCGGAGAGCTATGGGCTGATCATCTTCATAAGGGATGAAGAGGTTCCCGAGTTCTGCTGCTTTCTGGTAGAATTTATCCTTGCCTGTCAAGGCCAGGGCTTCATCTGTACGTCCTCGCAGCCGACCTTGGATTGGATTGCCTGTCTCCATGAGGATGGCCATAACGTCTGTATGATCTCCCCACTCCCTGTGGGAGAGGCCTCTTAAATTTCGAGGCGATGGCTCCAGACGAAAAGGTATTCCTCGCCCTTCCAAATCCATTGCTGCCATGGCACCAAGTTCCAAGCCCTTTTCATGGGCCACTATGGCGTTGACCACGGGGTATTCCGGCGATGCTTCATGAAGATCAAAGGCCAAATCTATATCTTCCTTGCGAATTAGTTCTAAAATAGCAAAGGCAATACGCTGAGTTATAACACCATTTGGCTGTCCTGGATAGGCCCTATTCAAATTACGCATTTCGCTGCCTGCAAGCCGCTGTCCTGAAGGTTCGTGAACGTAAATATCAGGGTCTGGCCATTGATAAACAGGATTCGTATCTCTCGACCCATACCTAAAGGTTCTAACCGAACCGTCCGGAAGGAGGAACCGAATATATTGAGGATATCCTTCCTGAGGGGAGTTATGGGTGAAAGCCGTATTGTTTGCAAAGGGTATCACTATTAAACGTCCTTTCTGCACTTGGGCTCGTTCAAGAAACAATACAGCAGCTATATACCCAGCAGGCTCGTTAGGGTGTGTCCCACCTAAGATCAGAACCGTTCCCCCCGGCTCTTGGCCTTCCTGTATAAATACCGGTGTATCTGCCGGTGTGTTGCCTATGCCTTGAAACCAATCTGAGAGCATCCTTTTTTCGAAGCCATCAGCAGGTATCACCACATCAGGTTGTCGCATGGCAAGAAAGTTTCGTCCCGTGATGTACATGATCAACAGGGCTATGGCTAAAAGAATCATGGCCGTTTTACGAGTCCCTTTTACGTTCATTGTGCAATGGGCCTCCTCATTTTATAAGCAAAACCCTCATGATAAGAGGGATAATGACCATAATGGCAGAAGCCTGTTTCCAAAATTCTTCTTCTTGAAACATGCAGTGCACAACCACGAGAGAGATGAAAAGCGCTATTCCACGGTATATGAGCATTATCATTTTTTGTAATTCCTCCCTAAAAAAGAAAAACCGCCAATTTGTTCGCTAAGAGGATGACCGCTATCCCCCATAGAGCAGTGAGAATGCCGGGGAAGATGCAGTAACGAAGAACTTTTAAATAGTTATCTTCCCCCACTACTTTGGCAGAAAAAATACCGGCGAGGGCTGTGGGGGGCATGAGGTCTCCAAGGCCGGCAATAAGACTGAGAGCTGAAGCGACGATAATTTCATTGTGGCCCAACAAAGCCAATACAAAGGGAACACCCAACACCGAAGCCGAACCAAAAGCCGACACTGCCCCAAAAAGAGGGATAGATACTCCTATGCCTACGTAAAGGAGCCACGTGGGAAGAGCTAGAGCTGAAACTGTGACGAAACCTCGTACTCCTATTAATGTCATGATCTGAATAAACATGCCTACACCCATAAGAATTCCCATAACCGGCAGTGCATCGTTTATAGCATTAATTACAGTCTGTAGGGGGTGCCATTTTACGCCAGAAAAGAGGGCCGAAGCAGCGGCGAGAAGAAAGGTGAGTGGCATGCCTAAAGAAGGCCAATGAGACGGGAAGACGCGTTCTCCCGCAAACAATGCGATGAGGACAAGCAATGGAATAAAGAGTCGAAAAGAAAGTGGTTCTCGCTCCATGCGCTGTAGTTCTGCCTCCAGGCCAGATTCAGAAAAGTCACCTTTTTTGAGAGGAGGGTAGATAAAAAGAAAAGCAGTGAAGATGGCAAGAGGCAAGGTGCATATAATAAGGGGAATTCCAAATCCCGAGTAGGGCATATCTATCCCTCCGCCAATGATCATGGCCGGAAGGTTAACCGGAGGTGCAATCATGCCAAAGATTGCACCCATAGCAATAGCTGCTGCCGCTTTATGGGGGCAAACTCCCAGTTGGAGGAGGACCGGTGCTACTAAGGCTCCAGTGGTAAGAACTGCCGCTGTAGAAGAGCCGGTAATCATGCCAGGAACCATGATTATAAACATTAACCCCATAGAAAGAAACACCGGTTTTTTGCGAAATTTACGAATAATCCATGCAGCCAGGCCTTCTAGAAGGCCTGTGCTTTCCACTGTTTTCATAAAAATCATGGCTGTAGCAATGACAAGTATTGTATCGAGATAACCAAACATGCCCTCCACAAGGTGACGCAGGGGAAAACCTGCGTCACCTATGAGGGCTCCTGCTATGGCTGCGAAGGCCATTGCGATAGATACTGGAAACTTTATGGCAAAGGCTCCTACAGCAAATACTCCTATCATTGCTATTGTGTAAAGACCTTCTGGAAAAAACCACTCCACTATAGCCGGCAAGGCTAAATAACCCCCCACTCTCCCAGAACTTTTTTAAGAGGTATGTCAAGACTCTGAATACTTTCAGATTCTTCTACAGGGATCTTTTTTTCTTCTGCAATTTTTGTAAAATATCCATCATTATTGGCGCCTGTTACGTAAATAATGTGATCGGCTTGGGGTGCTGTTATCTCGAGAAAGGTATCCGTGAGAATGCCTCGTCTTGAATCACCACCCACGTGCATGACAAGGACTTTCAAACCCCGGTCTTTTGCTATGCTAAGGATTTTTTCTACCCTAGTCTTTTCTTGATCTTGATCTATTCCAGCAGCACCGAGACCTTTTGAGCTGCCCCCAACCACAATAATGAGAGCCTTATGATCTTTAATAGCATCTGGTTTCAGTGCCATGTCGAAGTCTGCCTCCACGTTCATTTTTTTCAAGATAACCTTAACCATCATGGCATCGGGGCTCTGGCCTGCGGAGGTAAGCGCTATTGTTGACGCCAAAGCCATGCTGTTGAACAAAACAACTATAAATATCGCTAAAACTATTGAGAATATTTTCTTTTTAAACATATCTTATGAGCCTCCAATGAAATGAAAAAGTAATTCGATTGGCGTCTCCTCATCGAGGGCGCCTTGTTAATTAAAAACTAGAACCCAACAGGAACACCCAAACGCCGGCAATCCGCTCCACCGTTCATTAAATCATTTTTGTATATAATGCCCTGTGAAGTGCCGAAATAATCACTATATGGACGAATATCAATTTTTTCTCCTATGACCTCTAGTGCTTTCAACGTCGGTTCTGGCATCTGATCCTCCGCTATGTAAGGAGATGGTTTGCCACTTACAGTATATGCGTACATGCGTGGGTAATTAATTGCTTCTGCCATATCCATGTTATAGTCGATTACATTAGAAATAATCTGCACAAGTGCCGAGATTATTCTCCATCCACCAGCACATCCTACAGTCATGAAAGGCCTATCATCTGGAGTTAAAATAATTGTCGGAGCCATGCTAGATAAGGGGCGTTTGCCAGGTTCAGGGGCATTTACACTTTTCGGGTCCTCTGAGAAATCATCCATCTCATTGTTAATTACAATTCCATACTTGGGAACGAATCCTGCCGCGTAATTATGCGTATTAGTACATGCAACAATATTGCCATCTGCATCAGCAACCGAGAAATGAGTTGTACCTGATCCAAGCCCGTTTGGGCCAGCAAAATAGGCAACCTTTTGATTTTCGTATTCCCATGGATCGCCGGGCTCAATTATAGACAAGATAGAGTCAATTTTTATTTGCTGTGCAAGTTTTTTTGCATAATCTTTGTTTGCTAGACCCCTTAATGGGACCTCGACAAAATCAGAATCAGCCATGTATTTTTCACGATCAGCAAACACCAGTCGAATTGCTTCTGCCGTGACATGCTGGCGTTCAAATGAATCAGGTGTCCATTGATCAAGGGGGAAGTTTTCAATGATGTTTAGCGCCTGCACAATATGTGTACCGCCACTTGACGAGGGCGGAGCGGAAAATATTTTGTAGCCGCGATATGTTCCTTCTATTGGTTTTCTAACCTTAAGTTCGTAATTTTTTAAGTCTTCCATTGTCATAATTCCGCCGAGACGATTGACCTCTTTGACAAAAGCTTCACCAATCTCGCCACTGTAAAATACATCAGGGCCTTTTTCTGCAAGGAGCTTGTATGTTTTCGCGAGATCGTTACGAACAATATGTTCTCCCGTCTGGTATGGTAGATCACCATTAAAAAAAGGCAGATCTTCAATTTTATAATAATCTACCAAAGGAAGGCTCATTTCGGCATACCATTTCGCTTGGTTTGGTTCAACTACCCACCCCTCTTCTGCTATACGAATTGCTGGAGTTGCTACATCGGCAAAAGACATTGTCCCATATTTGTCCAGTGCATAAAACATACCTGCAACCCAGCCTGGTACAGCTGCAGACATTCCGCCAATTGATTTCCACTTTTCTGTTTTTGCTTTTTCAGAAGCATACATGTCCCTCGTAGAAGCGGCAGGTGCCATTTCTCTGTAATCTAGAAAGATAACTTCGCCACTCTTGGCATCCCTGATTGTCATAAATCCCCCTCCACCAATTCCGGTAAAATGCCCCTCTACGACACTCAATGCTAAAGAGGTTGCGACTGCTGCATCAACAGCGTTACCCCCTTTCTTCATTATTTCTACCCCTGCCTCAGATGCAAGTTTATGTGCCGATGAAACCATACCATGTTTGGCGTATACTTCGTTGGATTTTGTTGTTGCAACAGCACTAACAGTACTTATTGCTAAAAACATAATACATGCCATACTCACTAATGCTTTTCTCATAATTCTTCCCTCCTTGAAGTGTTTTGCTTAATAGCAACCTACCCTAGGCTACAAGGTACAAACGCTTTCTTGGCTTTAGCTCTACCACTTTTAGCTTCATTGCCACTTGCTCAGCAGGAGAAGTACGTATTTACTATTGTTTAAATCGTTCCTATCTTAATATATAGTGTTATGATCAAGTAACTTGCAAACTCTCATTTATGTTCGTTAATGGATAAAACTCCATATGCTTTCCCCTGTAGCCTATTTCATTGTAGGAGGATGCTTACAAAAGGCTATATTTTCTCTCATATCTCTCATTGTTAAATTAAATGAATGGGCACAAAACATGAACACAAGGGGTGGGCATAACATTCCGGTGCAATTAACCGTGCAATTACGTGGCTACTGCTTGCCTGTTACTATCAGTCCCTTCGATTAAAGTTGCTTCAACCGTTGACATCTTCTGAATGCAGGTAAATATTTTTTGCGCTCTTTGTAAATCTTCGGCGCTATTTATATTGAAAAAAGAGATTTGATAATTTTTTATCACTCTCATCGCCTTTTCTTCAAGAACAGACACATTGACGAAGGGATAAAAGTCCTTAATCTTTCTTTTGCCTTGCTTATATGCCGTCTCAGCTGCTTTTAAACAAGAGCGATGATAAAAGGCGTGAAGTGGTTCTAAAAAACCGTTCAATCGGGGCACCAGGACTTGCGAACCACTTTTTCGGCTTTGATAAATGAGCTTAACCAAAGGTTTCTCGATGAAAGGCATGTCACATCCAACGAGAAAAATCCACTCTTCATTCGACCATTTCAGGGCTTCTATTAACCCGAGCAAAGGCCCTTGGTTTGGAATAGAATCGCATATCACGCTAACGCAGTTGGACGATAACAATGAGGAATGAATCGAGAGCAAATGACTGTAATCATTTGGCGAAACGACGAACAATATCCTGTCTGATATCGCTTTGATGTTTCTTACGATAATTTCTAAAAGGTAGGTATCCCCCATCTTTAGCAAAGCCTTATTGTATCCTAACCGCTTTCCCTTACCTCCAGCCAGGATGACGGCTGTAACGCCGCAGATAAGATCTTCGCACACGTTAAGGTCCCCGTTCTTTAAAGATTTGTTCTTGTATTATATAATCATCTGGACTTTCGTTGCAATGAAGTTGGTGTGGGCTGAAAGTAAGTCCAATTACGTTCAGGGGAGGTTAAAGAAGGGTGGAATACGATTGCATTGAAACAGCAAAACGTCTTCATGATAAATCCTTTGTAGCTGACACACACTTTGATCTTTTGCCCTTAGTATGGGGCAGGCGTCAAAGGGGAGAATCAAGGGTCATAGAAAATCGCTACATTCCCATATTTAAGCAGGGAGGCATAGACCTTGTAGTATCGTCGCTATTCGTGTCGGACGAGTATTTGCCAGAAATGGCATTGAGGCGAGCCTTGGACTACATAAGCTTGTTTTACAAAGAAATGGAAGAAAGCCCCGGCCTTTTTTCACTGTGCCGGAACGTAGAAGAAATAAAGAAAGCAAAATCTGCCGGCATGGTTGCAGTACTGCTTTCCTTTGAAGGGGCAGAACCTTTGGGCAACGATATAAACCTTTTGAGAATATTTTACGAATTAGGCGTGAGGGGTTTGGGGATCACATGGAGCAGAAGAAATTACGCGGCAGACGGTTGTCATTTTGAAGCCAAAGAAGAAGGGCAAAAAGGCGGACTCACGAACTTTGGAGTCCAGCTACTTCGCGAGGCAGAAAAGCTTGGAATGTACATCGATGTTAGCCATCTTAACGATGAGGGTTTAAAAGATGTCTTGCGATTTTATGAAAAACCAGTCATTGCCTCACATTCAAATTGTAGGACCTTGGCGCAATCCATGCGAAATCTCACGGATGAACAGATATTACAAATAGCCGGTCGTGGCGGCATCATCGGGATGAACGCCTGCAGCGAGTTCATCAAAGATTCAAATGAAGAAGTTAGCGCAAGAGACTTGGCAGATCATGCGGATCATATCTGCGGTCTTGTGGGGTCTTTTGATCATGTTTGTTATGGTTTTGATTTCTGCGATGAATTTCGCGAAGCTTCTCCATCAGTTGAAGAAAAACGCAATTACGATTGCATCAAAGGACATGCTAGAAGCTTTGAGCTTACGGCGGAACTTATTTCGCGGGGAATTGGCGAGAAAGAAATTGCAGGCATCATTGGAGGAAATTTCTTGCGATTTTTGGAACACACCATAGGTTAATGAGATTAATGCAAGATTCGGGAATGATCGCCTGACTTTGTCAGGTGGTTTTAGTGGTAAGGTGTTGTCCAGCATCATTCGAGAAAACCCCTTACCACTGTATTTAATTACCATTTGTTAATATGGATTTTATCCCATCTCAAGGACTCAAAAGGAACGGGCTCTTTTTGCTCTCCCGGGTATCCTATGGCAAGCAAACATACTACTCGATAGTTGTCCGGTATTCCAAGAATTGAACGTACGTATTCATCAGAACTAATTTTTTCAGAATACATGCGATTTCTTATTTGTATCCAGCAAGAACCCAAGCCGATTGACAACGCTGTAAGTTGTACGATAATGGCAGCTATGGAAGCATCTTCTATCCAGGTATCATTTACTTCTTCGCAGCCCAGCACCGCCAGGCAAAGGGGAGCTTCCTTCAAAAAGGCAGAACTTTGATTTCGCGCGTTGGCCAGTTTGCCTATTGTTTCTTTATCGTCGATGAAGATGAAGTCCCAGGAGTGCAGGTTTTTGGAAGTAGGTGACCTGAGCGCAGCTTCTTTTAAGATGTCGGTCTTTCCTTGTTCTATCGGCGTATCCTTAAAGCGTCGAATGCTCCTCCTTTTTCTCAAAAGCTCGATCATTTTGACCCCCCCTTAATTTAGACGCCTGAAACTTAATATATTTATGACGCAATGAACACCTCCATGATATAGTATCACGATGCAAACTTTAAGAACTTGAAATCCTTTCACTAAAATATACGAGATTTATCGGATGTGGCAAGGTGGCTTTTGTATGGTTAAATATACTTCGTCGAAATTGGGCTAAATTGCAATTTTAAAAAATCGTGTATGCGAATAAGGTTTTTCGACCTTAAGGGTTTGAAAGGAGTGCGTTTCGATGAAGAGATATAGGCTTTTCACAATGGTTGTCGCTTTGCTTTTAAATTTCATGCTCATCTTTCAGGTTTCTGTAGTTTATGGCAGCTCAAAAGACAGCATCCGACTCGAGAGTTTGGAAAAGGAAATTTGGGAGATGGCGCGCGAGCTTTCATTATCGACTTATCAAGGGTTTCTTGGCAAAGTACCTGAATCGTTGTCAAACCTATCATATGATCAATGGCGAGATATTCGCTTTAAACCTGAAAAGTCAGTTTGGCTCGACAAAAATCTGCCTTTCCAGATCAGATTCTATCATTTGGGTTTTCTGTATGACGTTCCTGTGAGGATCAACTTGGTAACATCCAAGGACATAAAGGAGTTTCGCTACGATCCTGACCTTTTCGATTACGGCAAGAATTCCTTGCCAGTTGAAACTTATAAAAATATAGGGTTTGCGGGTTTTAGGATTCATTACCCCCTAAATAGGCCTGATTATCATGATGAATTAATTTCGTTTCTTGGGGCAAGCTATTTCAGGGCCTTGGGGAAAAATCAGCGCTACGGAATATCGGCAAGAGGGCTTGCCATAGATACGGCACTTCCGACGGGGGAGGAATTTCCATATTTTAGAGATTTTTGGATTGTAGAACCCCAAAAAAGATCGAATCATATTACAATTTACGCCTTGCTCGATAGCCCAAGCTTAACAGGTGCTTATAAGTTTTTCGTACAGCCGGGCGAAAAGACTACAGTTGACGTAAAAGGATCCGTATTTCGAAGGAGAAATGTAGATAAACTTGGCATGGCTCCGCTCACTAGCATGTTTTACTATGGTGAAAATACGATTAATCGACCAGATGACTATCGCCCTGAAGTACATGATTCTGACGGGCTGTTAATTGCCTATGAGGCCGATAAATGGGAATGGCGGCCTTTGCTCAATCCTTCGCGATTAAACGTCTCGAGCTTCCCGGCAAATGATGTCTATGGATTTGGATTACTTCAACGTGATACGGAGTTTTGTAATTACCAAGACCTGGAAGCGCGATATGACTTGAGGCCCAGCGTGTGGATTGCCCCCAGAGAGCGTTGGGGGAAGGGCCGTGTGGAATTGATAGAGATACCTAGCATATGGGAGACTATAGATAATATCGTCGCATTTTGGGTCCCCGAAGAGCTGCCTCAAATAGGTGAGCCCGTCAACTTTTCCTACAGGATAAGCTGGCATTTGCCGAAGGGTTCGCCTCACGGGATGGGTTATGTGGTCTCCACGCGTACCGGCAAGGGAAAAGAAGACAATACAAGGTTGTTTGTGATCGACTTCCAAGGTAGAAGTATTGAAGCCATTCCGGCCGATACGGGATTAACGGCTGTTGTTACAGTGTCGGAAGGTGCTGAACTTGTAGAAAAGACTTTGATGAAAAACGAAGTCACCGAAGGTTGGAGGCTGGCTTTTCAGGTCCGAGTCAAGGGAGGAAGTACTATAGAACAACTTCAACCCGACAAACGACCCAAAATCAAGATCCAAGCTTTTCTAAAGAAAGGCGACAACCTACCGGACATTTTAACGGAGACGTGGAGCTATCAATGGCAACTATAACAAGAGAATTGGAAAAACGCATTTTAAACTATATGTGGTTTTTGGGCATAATACCGATTTGCTCTTTGAAACTTGCGCTAGAGGTCCTGGGCAAGCTATCTTCATCGCTCAAAAATTCATTCGCTAATTATTTTGATATCGTGATAGTCAATTTGTGCTCGCGCCTTTTAAAAGATAATGATTTGTTGGTTAGCCAAAGGTGGCCAAGCTTAAATGAACAAATCATGCCGTTGTTGTTAAACGATGAATGCGGGGGAATTAATTCCAGTCCGCCGATTAACAGGTCTTCCATGATCCCCAAGGGTTTTATGGTGAGTTTTTCGAATTTGTTCGATCTTCCCACGGGTGGGGCTTTATGGGAGGAAATAGCAAAAAACAGGCGCACTCTGCTTGCAGCTCTTGTGATCACATCTACATTTGTGGCCACTTACTTCATGAATCAGATATTAAATTTTAGAGGCATGACCTTTTTAGGCTATTTAATGATATTTACCTTTGCGATACTTTTTGCCTGGCTGTCCATCGGGTTTTGGACGGCTTTAGCCGGGTTTATAACAATACTCCGAGGCTTTGATCGTTATGCTCCGAGGGCTACATCGCGAAATATAGAAGAAACTACACGCATTGCCCTTGTGTTTCCTGTCTACAACGAAGATATTAATCGCGTTTTTGCAGGAATTGAGGCGACCTATCGTTCATTGGAGAAAACGGGAAAGCTTAAACATTACGACTTTTACATATTGAGCGATAGCAATGATCCTGATGCTTGTGTTTGCGAAGAACTGGCATGGGCCGAATGGCGTGAACGGCTTAATGCCGTCGGGTAATCTTTTTTACCGACGAAGAACGAGGAACGTAAAGAAAAAAAGCGGCAATATAGCGGATTTTTGCCGAAGATGGGGAAAAAATTATAAGTATATGATAGTCTTCGATGCCGATAGCGTGATGAGCGGGGATCTTTTGGTAGAAATGACTTCCATCATGGAGTCCAATCCCAGGGTCGGAATTTTACAGAGCGCACCAAAGGCGGTGGGTAGGCGTTCTCTTTACGGCCGCATCCAGCAGTTTGCCAGTTATCTCTATGGTCCTATATTTGCGGCAGGTCTTAGCTTTTGGCAATTAGGAGATGCGCAATATTGGGGGCATAACGCAATTATTCGGGTAGAACCCTTCATGAAAAACTGCGCGCTTCCGAGATTGCCGGGGGATCCTCCTTTTGGAGGTGAAATTTTAAGCCATGATTTCGTGGAGGCAGCTTTAATGAGGAGGGCCGGCTATGAAGTGTGGCTTTCATATGATTTGGAAGGAAGCTTTGAAGAAACTCCCCCCAACCTTTTGGAGGAATTATCGAGAGATCGTCGCTGGTGTCAGGGAAACTTACAACATCTCAGGCTTTTCCTCCTTAAGGGTATCATCCCTGCACATCGTTTCCTCTTTTTAAATGGAGTCATGGTATACGGGTCAGGTTTACTGTGGTTTTGTTTTATACTAATGAGCTCACTTCAGGCGATGCTAGAGGTTTGGATTGAACCGGTTTATTTCCCGCGAGAATACGCTCTGTTCCCTGAGTGGCCCGTATGGTATCCTAATTGGGCACTAACTCTTTTTGTAGTTGTTATGATACTGCTCTTCCTCCCAAAGGTATTTGGACTATGTCTTGTAATTTCCAAAAAGCAATCTCATTTCTTTGGCGGCACGTCAAAGCTCATAATGACCGTATTTTTGGAGATAGTATTTTCTATTCTTTTTGCTCCAATTAAGATGTTATTTCACAGCAAGTTTCTTTTCTTTGCGCTCCTGGGGAAAACCGTAGGTTGGGGACCTCAAGAAAGGTCCGATGTCGGTATAAGTTGGAGAGAGGCCCTTAGATTTCATTGGAGTGGCACGCTGACCGGGCTTATTTGGGGCTCTATTGTATGGATAGTCAATCCTACGTTTTGTATGTGGATTTCTCCAATTTTAATTTCCTTTATTTTGTCAATTTTCCTTACTGTCTGGACGAGTCGCCCTACAGCAGGAGAAACCTTTAAAGGGTGGGGATTATTTCTCACCCCTCAAGAGACAAATCCTTCATTGGAAATAAGGATTCTGGAGAAAGTTCTTTCCGATCCGCCAATATTATCTGAAGGTGGATTATGCCTGGCTTTATTTGATCCTTGGGTTAACGCCCTTCACAGAGGATTTATGCGCAAAAAACGCAGTATATCACGTGACGTTAAGGCAGAGATCACAACCAAGGTTCTTGGAGGAGACCACGAAAGTCTCACGAAGGACGAGGCTATGAAGCTCCTACGCTCCCCTGCCCTCCTCTTTGAACTTCACAAAAGGATATGGGAAAGCCCTAAAGATATGTTTGACAAGTGGGAAACATATCTTAACATCCCTGGATAACTAATAACTTACTCGTTCTCGCTATTGTTAGTTTTTTTCAAAAATATCGGCATTATGGGTGGCCAAAGTAAGATTTGATGTTAAAATAGTGAGTCAGGTTGTATGTACGCAAACATCTTGAAACTGACTGGATCGGTTTTGCTGAAATGACAATAGACAGCCGGGGAGACCAAGCTGTATCCTTTAAAGGCATGAAAATGATGAGGAGGCAACAGTGTATGCGTTTTGTGCTTTATAATATCCGCTACGCTACAGGTACGGGGTGGGATTACCACGTGCCCTTTCCCTTTTGGGGATGTTTTAGAAAAACTGAAAGAAATTTTCGGGATATTTCCAGTTTTTTGATCAAGCTAAACCCCGATATTGTCGGTTTGGTCGAATCTGACGGAGGTTCTTACAGACAAAATGGCAGAAGTCAACCCAAAGAGATGGCCTCCCAAATAGGAGGAATGTCCATATTTAGCTGTAAATATCCTCCGGAATCATTTATGACAAAGGCGCCTGTGCTGAAGGCGCAGGGAAATGCCGTTGTTACCAAGATACCACCGCTCGATTGTGACGTTCATTATCTAAGTTATGGCCTTAAAAGAGCTTTTCTTGAGGTAGAATACGAGGACTTTGTGCTTTATTTGGTTCATTTGTCCTTGAGGCGAAAAACCCGTGCAAAGCAGCTGGAAGAATTGAGCCGAAATTGTCTTTCAGCCAAAAAGCCAATGATATTGGCCGGGGATTATAATACATTTGGCGGCGAAGAAGAACTGGCTCCATTTGTCAAAAAGGTTGGACTCAAAAACGCGAACTCAGATTGTGTGCCCACATATCCTAGTTCATCGCCGCGAAAGCTGCTCGATTTTGTCCTTCATAGTCCTGAGATAAAGGTCAACAACCTTCTCATTCCAAAGGTGACGTTTTCCGACCATTTGCCAATAGTGTGTGACTTTTCGCTCTAGGGTTAACAAATACTTTTTGAGGTAGTAGAGCATGAATGATATTTCTGCATTACTCCCGTGGTTGTATAACATTACGTCTTTTTGCATCCGCATTGGGATGCTTTGCTACGTCCCCTTGAAACATGAACCACCGACGGCTGTTGCTTGGCTTTTGGCAATAAATATATGGCCATGGGGTGGTCTGATTCTTTATTCGCTAATTGGCTCCACTGGACTTCCCAGGGAGCGGTTAAGACGGCGATCGAAGCTTTTATCGGAACTGGGCAGTGTACTCCATGACTTGAGAGTTCATGTATTAAGCGAAGTTAACAATCCTGCCTTGAAGGAAGATCAAACGAGGATCAGCTACATGGCTTATAAAATGGTGGACATGAACCCCGTGGCAGGCAATACTGTTGAATTATTGAGCGATTTTGAAGAATATCTGGATCGCCTTTGTCATGATATCGATAACGCCGAAAGGTACGTCAATCTTCTTTACTATATATTTGCATACGACGATTTAACGAAGAAACTTTTTGATTCCCTGGAAAGGGCTGCCAAACGAGGTGTTAAATGCCACCTGCTCGTAGATTCCGTGGGTTCAAAAGAGTTTCTGAGACGGCACGCTTATTTATTGCGAGGCAGCGGCATTAAAGTCGTTGAAGTTCTCCCCCTCAGGTTGCTCAGGCGAACGACCTTCACCGCCCGCTATGACATCAGAAACCACAGGAAGATCGCTGTCATCGATGGGCAAGTAGCCTACACGGGTTCTCATAATATCATTGAACCTTCCTATAACAGGAAAGCCAGAGGGAGACTTTGGCGCGATCTTTCGGTCAGATTGACGGGCCCCGTTGTAATCCAACTTTTAGCTGTTTTTTACGAGGATTGGTACGTCGAGACTCACGAAGAGATACCTTTTAATGAATTGTTGTATTTTCTTCCGCACCTCAATACCGGTGGAAGTGCCGTATTGCAGACAGTCCCAAGCGGTCCGTCGATGCAATTGCAAAATTACCAGCGATTGGTTGTTTCCGCTTTGCTGAGCGCTAAAAAAACCGCAACTATCACTACTCCATATTTTATTCCCGACAGCCAGACGATGCACGCCATTGAGACGGCACGCATCATGGACGTTGATGTCAACCTCGTTGTCCCAGAAAGGGCGGACAAAGCCATAGTTGGCGGAGTCGCAAGAGCATATTTTACCCCTCTTTTGAATATGGGCGTCAACATATACCTCTATAAGGGCGATATACTTCACGCCAAGACCGTTACAATCGATGACAGATTAGCGTTTCTGGGAACCAGTAACTTTGACATTCGCTCCTTTGCTTTGGATTTTGAAGTTGACTTGATATTTTACAGCGAAACTGAAGTCTCACACGTACTCGAAACCCAGGAAATGTATATAGCAAATTCAAGAATCTTGCATCGAAGCGATTGGGAAAAAAGACCTGCCGTGGAACACGTAGTATATGGCATTACCAAGCTATTCAGTCCCTTGTTCTAACAGTGGAGGGGGTATGACCCCTTGACGAATGCAAATTTTAAAAGAACCGTACTTTTTGTTGCCGCAGCGGCTTCATTTCTGAGTCCTTTCATGATATCGACCGTAAACATAGCGCTTCCTGCCATCGGCCAATATTTTAGGGCAGATGCTGCGACGCTTGGATGGGTAGCCACATCATACATGCTGGCGACAGCCACGGCCTTAGTTCCTGTCGGCAAGGCAGCAGATGTCGCGGGTAGGAGGAAAGTATTTGCCCTGGGTGCTGCCATAATGGCTTTATTTAACTTTCTTGTCCTCTTTTCGATAAATTTACCCTTTCTTATAATTTGTCGCGTATTTCAGGGAATAGGAGGAGCTATGATCGTAACGACATCCGTGGCGATACTTGCCTCTGTATTTCCACCTGGAGAAAGAGGAAGTGCCATGGGGATAAATACTGCTGCGACTTACCTGGGATTATCCTTAGGCCCCTTTTTGGGCGGCATTTTAGTCCAAAACTTTGGATGGAAAAGCATCTTTATCACCGCTGGCACCTTGGGGTTACTTGTTTTATACATGATACTTCGGCACATAAAGACGGAATGGATTGCTTTCGAGGAAAAGCCCTTCGATATTTTAGGCAGTTTTTTGTATGTGATCTTTCTGCTTTCGTTCATGTACGGCATCTTTCTTATTCCCCAGGTTAAAAGCTTGTATTTCATTTTAACCGGCATAGCGCTTTCGATCGTCTTTTTTTGGTACCAATGGGTAATATCCAATCCGGTATTTAACGTTAGACTCTTCGTCGATAATCGAAGCTTTGCCTACTCAAATTTGGCTGCCCTCATAAACTACGCTGCGACCGCATCGGTAGCCTTTTTATTGAGCCTTTATCTTCAATACGCAAAGAATATGTCACCTCAATTGGCGGGACTTGTCTTAGTGATACAGCCGGCCATTCAAACTGCCTTTTCTCCTCTTGCAGGACGTATGTCTGACAGGATAGAGCCAAGATTTATAGCTTCTGCTGGAATGGCGCTTACGGCTTTAGGCTTACTTTTATTGACAACGCTGAGGGTAGATACATCAATGTCTTATTTAGCCATTGCATTATGTTGCCTAGGGTTTGGCTTTGCTCTCTTTTGTTCTCCCAACGTCAACGCCATAATGAGCTCTGTCTCGAATGAGCATTACGGCATTGCCTCCAGCTCTTTGGCAACGATGCGGCTGCTTGGTCAAACGATGAGCTTAGCCCTAGCTACCGCTATATTCTCCATAATGCTAGGCAAAGAGCAGATAAGTATGGCAAATATTGAGGTTTTTTTAAAAAGCATTAATCTGGCCTTTAAAATTTCAGCAATTACTTGTATCGTTGGAATTTATTTTTCTTATGTCAGGGGAGAAATTCTCACCGATAAAACAAGCAATGACTCGTCTTGATATTTTAAACTGCCTTTTACACACTATTTTTAAAACGATATTTTAGAATTAAGATTGCCCTATGGTCTTCTTGACAAACATAAAAGCAAGTCCTGCATTTGCTCACGCATTGCAGGACTTGCTTTTATAAGCCTATCATGTTATTATGCTACTGCGTTACTACGAAAGTAGACCTTAAACTTACGCTGTTTTTTAACCCCACGCCTTTTTTTCGCTCGCCTGCAAAGCTTCGTACAGCGCAGAGACGGTCTTTTGCTTAAAGGCTATTGCCTCCATCAGCTTGTTTTTAATGCTTTCGTCCTCGATCATGTGCCATGTGCCGGCCAAATCGCTCATGGAGTCAAGTTCGCCAATCAGCGCTTCCCTTATCAGTTCTGCCATCTCTAAAGGGTCATTTGTATGGGAATGGACGTGTTCTCCTTCTGGCATTACAACTTTACACATAAATACCCTCTCCTTAGTCGTGATCTTTTGTGCTCATTAATGTTATCATCTTAGTGATAACAGTCAAGCGGGAGGCAACTTTGCTCACAAACCAAAGAGGAGGGATGTTGTATGGCAGATTGGGAAAGCTTCAGAAAAAACCATTACGAGCTTTTGGGCAACGCTATTGTTAAAAATTTGGATAAAAAGGGTTACAGCGCGGAATACGTAGTGACTGCAGAAGAAGCAAAAAGAAAGATAATCGACCTTATACCTGAAAAGGCCAGTGTTGGCGTCCCTGGGAGCGTAACATTAAGGGAGCTCGGGTTGCTCGAAGAGCTCGAAAAAAGAGGCAACAAGATAGTTCATCACTGGGATCCAAACTTGGTTGGCGAAGAACGCATAAGAAGATTACAAGAGGAATTATCATGCGACGTTTTCTTAACGAGCGCGAATGCTTTGACCATAGACGGGACTATCGTTAACATTGACGGCACCGGCAACAGGGTGGCCGGCATGGCTTGGACAGCGGGAAAAATTATTTACATCATTGGAATAAACAAAGTCTGCGCCGGAGGACTTGAAGCGGCAATAGCTCGCGTTAAAAACTTCGCCACTCCTCCTAATGCAATGCGCTTGAACATCAAGACACCCTGTGCATCATTAGGTTATTGTGTAGATTGCGACGTGCCGGAACGAGTCTGTAGGGCCATGCTGATTTTAGAGCGGGCTCCCTCGGGCAGAGACTGTCATGTAATTTTAGTGGGCGAGATCCTCGGATTTTAAAATAACTTATATTCTACTAACTGGGTCATTGTTTTGATCTTGCTATCCATAAAAATACAATGACCCAGTTATGCTTTTTAAACGGTCATAATACATTTAAAAATTGATTACCAATCTGAGAGAGATTGAGAACAACTGGAACATAATAAAAAGCGCTGGACAATTACGTGTTTTTAGGGGGAATTAGAGTGTGGGATATGGAAACGCTATTGATCTTAATAGATTCTTCTCCTTTTATGGTCCTCTTCAAGGACAAGCAAGGCAGATGGATCTGGATGAACCAGTCATTTATAAAGGAAATGGGCTTGCCTCCTCGAGAAGAAATTCTGGGCAAAAGTACACAAGATTTGCTTCCCGAGTCAAAAGGCCTTCGCCGCGAAGATCGTGAAGTCATAACTAAAGGCGAACCTTTGCTTGGATTACTTAGAAAAGTAACCCTGCCATCTGGCAGAAAAAGATGGCACTTAACGGACAAAATACCCATAAAACTCTCCGGCGATGAAGTTGTTGGTATTGCTGTTTTTATAAGGGACGTGACCGAACAGAGGGAAGCTCAAAGAAAACTGGAGCGGTTAAATAGGGTGTTGGAGGTCATTCAAAATGTTAATCAACTAATAGTAAGGGAAAAATTGGGACGCAATCATTTACTTAATGAAATATGTAACATCCTGGTCAACGGCCAGTGCTACGAAAGTGTCTGGATCATTTTATTAGATCCTCAAAGAGGAGATCTTTTAAACATTTTTTCTTTGACAGAAACGAAGGTCGGAAATGAAGAGATGTTTAAGCCCACAATTAATATCTCTATTTGACCCCGGATTCGAAAGATGGCTTTTTGGCCATTCAAATATGAGGATTTAGCTTCGCATGGGTTGGCAACTTTCTAAACGTTATACAGGTAAAACCTTCATTACTTCTCGCTTAGAACATGGCGAGGAAACCTATGGGATAATATGTGCCTTATTGCCCAAAGATATTGAGCTGGAGAAAAAAGAAAAGGACCTTTTTTTAACTCTGGCAGATGATATAGCTTACGCCATGCGCAAGCTTGACATCAGGGATGAACTTCACAGGGAAAAGGTTTTTTGGGAGAAGCTGTTTAACGTTTCTCCTGAAGGTGTAATTTTATGCTCACCAGATGGTCGTATCTTAAGAGCCAACAATGCTTTTTGCCGCATCTTTGAGTTTTCTAGCCCCTGAAGAAGTGATAGGAAAAAACATTGACAGCGTCGTTGCTAATGAAAGAACACTTCGAGGAGGCAAGAAGCCTTACTGAGGCCGCGGCTCGTGGTGAAAGTGTTTCCGCTGAAAGCGTACGCCAAAAGGCCAACGGTACGCCTATCGACGTTTCCATACTTGGAGTTCCAATAAAGATAGATGAAAATTTAGCAGGTATTTACGCTATCTACCGCGACATTACTGATAAGAAAATCTACGAAAGGGCAATGAAAGAAAACATTGCCACTTTGTCCCATGCATGGAGACAAACAATAGAATTATTAGCGTCAGTCGGCGAACTTCGAGACCCCTATACAGCAGGGCACCAAAAGCGCGTGGCGGGACTAGCAAAGTTTATGGCAATGAAGATGGAACTTTCACCCGAAAGTGTTGACGCAGTGGAAATGTCCTCTTTGGTCCATGACGTTGGCAAAATCAAAGTGCCCGCTGAAATATTAAGCAAGCCCGGGCCCTTAGATGAGGTGGAATATCTTTTGGTCAAAACTCATCCTCAGGCAGGCTATAATCTTTTAAAGGATATAGACTTTCCCTGGCCCGTTGCTGAAATAGTACTGCAACATCACGAACGCCTTGACGGAAGCGGCTATCCTCAAGGCCTTAAAGGCAAAGAGATTCTGCAAGAAGCACGCATCATTGCCGTGGCAGATGTGGTTGAAGCCATGGCTTCAGACCGACCATATCGTAAAGCCCTGGGTATTGAGGCAGCTTTAAAGGAAATTAAACGTGGGTGTGGGACGCTTTTTGACGAAGGGGCTGTTGACGCATGTTTAGCTCTTTTCGAGGAAGGTCTTATGATCCCTTTGTTTGAAATGTACAGAACTTAAACATAAAATTACATAAATGTAATTACCCGACAAAAACCAATCATTGTTTAACGCCCTTTATAAAACACTGGATGCTTGGGTTTTTGCTTTGCTTAGCGCTAATTTGTGAGGTCAGTTTATGGCGTTGTATTTGTTAAGAACTCGGATCAATTCCTGGATGTCTATCTCCTCTTTGATATTGCCGTCACGTCCCATAATGGTTTTGGCCTTCAATATGGAGTTTATCACCGCTTCCTCCGTAGCTTCCACAGTTGCTAAAAACAGAGGTGACAATGCCTCGTTGGTCATTACCGTGTTTTTAAGTGCAATCTGGACAGGCTCATGAGGTATTATCGCAGCGGTCGAAAAGGCTATAAAGAAATCCCCTGAACCGTTACTTCCGTAAAATCCCGTTCGCGCAAGCCCTAAGCTTACGCGCTTTGCCACACGTTTCAATTGTCTATGATCTAAGGGGGCATCAGTTGCTACAACCACCATCACCGAGCCATTCAGGCTCTTGCGTCTCAGGAAAAGGCGTGAGGAAGATCTTCGCTATAGGCATAACGCCCGAGCTCCCGACCGACGGGAGCACAATTTACGGTAAGCATGCCATCGTAATTGGTCAGCACCAAAACGCCAACCGTAAAACCACCTCTGTTTTTGCGGTAACACGCGGGATGCTAGTCCCTATACCGCCTTTCCAACCCATGCAGGAACTTCCCGTGCCGGCGCCAACAGCACCCTCCTCCACCGGTCCTGACTTAGCATCACGCAAAGCACAATAAACGTGTTCCTTTTTAACGTGACGACCCTGAATATCGTTTAAGAAGCCGTCGTTCACCTCTCCGACTACCGGATTGACTGTGTCCGTTTGGATTCCTATTTCAGGATTCTGCTCCATTGACCACTCAATGAGGGCGTCTGCTACGAGGGGGGAACGTTTAAAGTGTTGGTCAAAAGTATTGGCGTCTCTAAGTTCCCAACCTCATTTATTTGGTGAAACCCCGTGGATTTGCCAAAACCGTTAAAGACAAACGCAGCAGCCGGGACTTTTTCCTTAAATATGTTGCCATCGTGCGGTAATATTGCCGTAACTCCTGTCCGCACGGGGCCTTTCCCCGGCACCAGTGCACCCTCTCCCTTCGATCAGCGTACAATGCCCAACCTTGACGCCCTTCACATCCGTGATGGCATTAAACTCTCCCGGTAAGAAGATGCCAATATCTATGCCTATATCTCTGGCCCTGGGCCGCTTGCGACTTCCTTGCACTCGGCACCGCAAATACTCGATAACGACAGTAACGCCAACGTTAACAATGCCGTCTTTAAAATCAATATGATCACTCCTCTGCGATCTCACACTACAAGTGCTCCTGAGATCGTTTTTTCACATCTTTTTATGTTAAAGGATCAATTGCATATGGTTGCCACTTGGCTTGTAAACTCGGAAGAATCTCTAAAGATAAACATGATTGAATTCTTGCCTTTAGGCACGGTTATGGAAAAAATGGTTAAATTTCTTTGTGATAAAGGTTTCCAGCTCGGTGAGCACTACCCCTGCGAACACTATCATCCCGCCAAGGATGACTTGGAAGTTAACTATCTCTTCACCTATTAAATAGGCAAACACGTAACCTGAGGGGCTTTCCAAAGAAAGCAAGACGGCGGCGTGAATCTCGGGACTGTAGCGTTGGGCAACGGTCTGAATGAGGAAGGGAATGACCGTGACAAACAAAGCCACGTACAAAATGCCCATCCATGCTTTTGTAGGTATTGCTTTAAATGAAGGCAGGGGCTCTATAAAAACCGCCAGGGCCGTCAAGATAATGCACGCTGAAGCGATTTGCACGACAGTGAGTGCTACCGGATCCATCTTTCTGCTTAAATTTCCAACGAAAAGCACGTGCAAAGCACAACCGAAGGCAAGCAGCAAGGAGAGTGCGTCACCAAGATTAAAACTCATGCCCGGCGTAAATGCCATGACAAGAAGCCCCGCAGTGGTCAGAAAGGCGCCGGCTGTAGCGATTAAGGAAGGCATTTTCCTATAAAAAAGGGCGTAAAGAAAGGGCACCATTACGACGTTGCTTCCCGCGATGAAGGATTGCTTACCGGGCGTGGTAAAAAGAAGGCCAAAGATGTGAGCTACAAAAGTTGAAGCCAAAAGGCTTCCAAGCAGGCATCCCAAGAAGACATCTTTTCGACTGAGCAGAGAAAGCCTTGAACGGAATATCAAACCAAGAAGGGCCGTGCTTAAAAGAAACCTCACGGACAAGAGCCACAGAGGCGACATAAACTTGAGCAACCAATTAGTTGTTCCAAACCCTGACCCCCAAAGCATGGCGGTCACAAAAAGGGCTGCATCTGCCAAAAGCACTGCCTTCTTATTTCCCTGTTCAACCATTTTTATTCACCTACAGCCATTTGTTGCTCTCATTTTACGTAATATAACTCAAATAGCCAGATAAAAGCACTTTGAAAAGGCATGTCATAACCATTTTCTCCCGCCTATTTTACTAATATTTACTCTTTCACTTCTTCCACGAATCTGGCAAAAATAAGGCCATCATGGGATACAATTCTAAGCGGCCAAAGAGCATGCAAAAAGATAGTATCCATTTGACCGGCGCTTCAAGGGTAGAATAATTATCCATGGGGCCCACGACACCAAGTCCCGGTCCTACGTTTCCCAAGGTTGCCGTTACGGCGGTGACGGAGGAGATCAAATCAAGGCCCATTAAGGATAAAGATAAAAAAGCAACCACAAAGACAATCATGTAAAGTGAAAAGAATGCGGTAATAGAAAGTATGACGTCTTTTTCTACCACTTCTTTGTTAAGCCTCATTGAGTAGTGGGCGCGCGGGTGAATTAGTTTCTTTAGCTCAATGCCTGCGTGTTTAAGTAAAACCATAACCCTTACTACCTTCATGCCGCCACCTGTAGATCCTGCACAACCGCCTATGAGCATGAGAATGAGGAGTAAAAGCTGGGCATAAGCGGGCCACTGTTCGAAGTCTGCCGTTACAAATCCCGTAGTAGTCAAGATGCTTACGACTTGAAATGAAACGTATCTGGCCGTCTCGGCAAGGCTGCTGTAAATCTGATTTTTTAGCAACACGAAAGAAATGGTCGCTATCGACCCCAAGACGATATACAAATAAAACCTGAATTCCTCGTCACGCCACCAAGCGGTAAAATCTTTCTTCATTAACTTGTAGTGCAAAGCGAAGTTAGCTCCTGCTATGAACATGAATATAGTTATGACGACGTCAACATAAACCGAATTGTATTGCCCAACGCTGCCGTTCAAAGTGGAAAAACCGCCCGTGGCCACAGTCCCAAAGGTGTGCGTGAGCGCTTCAAAGAAGGATAAACCTCCCAAATACAGAAGAAGCGTTTCTAAGGCGGTCAAAAGGACATAAACTCCCCATAGAAGAAGTGCTGTTTGGTGGATTCTTGGGGTCAGCTTTTCGGGCACGGGACCAGGTACTTCGGCGCGAAACAGCTGACGTCCGCCAACGCCCAGAAATGGCAAAACTGCTAACCCAAGCACGATGATGCCCATGCCCCCAAGCCAGTGGGTTAAGCTCCTCCAAAAAAGTATTCCCCTGGAGTTGGCCTCGATGTTTGCCAAGACGGTTGCCCCTGTTGTCGTAAAACCTGAGACGGATTCAAAAAAAGCGTCAGCGAAGGAAGGAACAGCTCCGGAGAGCCAGAAAGGTAAAGCGCCTATGGCCGAAGCTAAAACCCACGACAATCCAACCGCAACCAAAGCTTCCTTTGGCCTCATCTCTTCTCTGCTCAGCCTTCCTCCGATGAGGAGCAATATTGCACCCAAGGTTACGCCAATCATCATGGAAATAAATATAGGCCTGACATCGGGCGATTTGTCCAGGACGGCCCATCCCAGAGGCAGCAACATGAACAAGGACACAACTTCAACTATTAACCCAAGGACATTCGTTATAATTTTAAACCGCATCTCTTTTTCCTTTATTTTATATTTTTGGCATTTTTTGGCTAATATTTGATAATTGCATTAATTCTTATATTTCTATTTGCCGGTCATTTTTTCTTCCATGAACAAATTTAGAATTTCATCATAGCTAGGAGCATTCGTGTAAAGCAAGACACGATCGTTTGGTTTTAATGTGGTCATCCCCTCTGGCACGAAGATATCCTCCCCGCGCTGGACCAGTACGATAATGGCTGTTGGAGATATGTGGAGATCCATTATCTTCTTGCCGGTTACAAAAGCGCCTTCAGGTACGACCAAATCGATCATTTCTGCGTTTATCTGTTCAATTGTGGACATGGCAGCTCCCTTGGTGCGCAAGGTAACGTAGCGCATTATGGCTGCAACCAGCGCTTCATTTGGGTTGACCATGGCGTCTAACGAAAGCCTGCCCTCAAGTTTCCTGTAGGTGTCATTCCTTACAATTGCGATTGTTTTTTTGGCTCCAAGTTCTTTCGCCATTATGGCCACAAGTATGTTTAACTCGTCATTTGCCGTGGTTGATACGAACCCATCAGTCTCTTCGATGCCCTCGCTCAACAAGACATCTTCATCGGCAACGTCTCCTTGAAGGACTAAAGTTTTGTCCAGTTCCTTGGATATACGTTCACACTTTTGAGGATCCAAATCTATTAGTCGTATGTCCACATCCTTGTGGTTTTTCTCAAAACGCCTCGCTACCTGAAAACCTATCTTGCCCCCTCCCGCGATCATGATTCTTTTTAGCTTGAACGCGCTTTCAATGCTAAATAGGCTTTCGAGCAAGTGGGCGTCGTTTCTTAATGTAACAACGTAACACAAATCGCCTTCCTTTAAAACCGTATCTCCGCGAGGTATAAAACCTTTTTCGCCTTCTCGTTCTACGTATACAATAAGTGCATCGATGTCGGAACGGGATTTTCTTACTTCCTTCAAGCTACGACCCTCCATGAGGGATCCTCTGTTGACTTTCATCGCATAAAGACTGGCGATACCTCCCCACAGTTCATTTGCTACGATAACTGAACGTATCGATAGCATGTCTTCTATCGCCCCTGCAACAGATCTTTCCGGAGAGATCATTTCATCAATTCCAAGCGCGTCTGCCCAAATGTGACTGTCTGTAAATTCCAAGCTTCTTGCCCTGGAAATTACGTGTTTTACACCTGCTTTTTTGGCAATCCAACAGGACAAGATATTAACTTCATCTCTATCTGTGCATGCGATTAGCAAGTTTATATCTTCTCCTTCTCCCTCTCGCACTCCTGCTCGAGCCAACACCTGTGGCCTTGCTCCGTTGCCCGTAACTACCATCACGTCGAGCATCTCGTCAATTCTGGCAGCACGAGTCTCGTCTTGTTCTATGACTACCACGTCATGTCCGAGTTCGACCAAGTTTTTAGCTACATCGAAGCCTACGCTGCCCCCTCCCACCACAATGCTTCGCAAAATGATCACCTTCCAAGAATTTTTCTTTCTGCCTCGGATATAGTATTTTATCACTACGCCCCTTTTTTGTAATTAAAAAGGTGTTACACTTGTACATACGTTGAGGAGGTGGTTTAGGATGTCAGGGCGTCCTAATGTCTTAATCGTTGCTGCAGGCGGGACTATAGGCATGACGTACGATGAGCGCGCAAAAAGCTATGCTCCAACCTTGAACGCTGGTAATATGCTTGCTTGGCTTGAGTCCAAAGAACTTCCATGCGAAGTAACTGTAGTTGATTGGAGCCACCAACCCAGTAGCCACTATAACATACGCATGATGGCCGATCTTGCAGAGCTGCTAAGAAGGGAGGCTGGCCAGGGGATAAACGGCATCGTCGTAACCGCAGGGACCGATTCCATGGAAGAAATGGCTTACCTGGTTGATCTGCTTTGGCCCTATCCTTACCCGGTAATATTTACAGGTTCAATGATCCCTTCAGATCAATTGGGTTCTGACGGTCCTCTAAATTTGTACCACGCCTTGCTCGCTGCTTCTTCCGAATGCATCTGGGGACTTGGCGTTTTGGTGTGCTTTCAGGATCAATTGTTCGCAGCCAGCGAAGTCTGCAAGATCAATAGTTTTAAAAGAGACGCCTTAGCTGCGCCGGAACGAGGTCCCGTTGCCGAGATAGTGGGAAACAAGATACATCTCATAAAAAAACCTAAGCGTGGAAGGGTAATAGAAGGAAATCTCATCCCTGCAAGGGAAGTCGAGGTTTTCTGGGCAACACTCGGAGGCGGCGAAAGGATCTTGAAATTGCTGTCCGAAGACGAAAGCCTCGAAGGACTGATCTTAGCGGGTTTTGGGTCGGGCAATGTTAACCCGGCATGGGTTCCCCCGATAAGACAGATTATTCGACGCAACATTCCCGTAGTTATTACCTCCAGATGTCTTAGGGGACGGGTGGTGACATCCTATGCTTACGAGGGAAGCGCACAAAAACTGCTTGAGATCGGGGTACTTTCAGGAGGGAATCTCACGCCCCTGCAGGCGCGGCTCAAGCTCGCCGTAGGCATTGGTGCAGGACTTACTGGAAAGGATCTGCAAAGATATTTGCTGGAAAGTTAAAACCAGCCTCCATGAGTCAAAAGTTTGGCCTGATCGACATCGTTAAATGGCAAAAATATATCAAAAATATTAAAATGTACACGATAACTTTTATCGTCGATATAATCAAGAGAAAGGCGTCAAGGAGGGGACTTTGTTGCTGAAAGATGACACTGTTTTATTGCTCTTCGATAAAGATCATCCCTGCTGGGACGAAGAGACCGTCGCTTTGGCCGGAGAGGATAGCGAAGGCCTACAACGGCTTAAAACCCTTGGGTTGTTGCAGGAAACCGGTGGCATATACAGCCTGACCGAGAAAGGGAAGAATACCTTTAAAGAACTTTGCCAGGCCCAATTTGTTGTGATTGAGCCTGGGACAGCTCCCTCTGATTATGAAGAACAGGAAAAGGTCCTCTGGCGCACCAGGTTGCAATGTCTTTTAGATAACTCCTTCATAGCAAGATGGGGCATAAAAGAATACCATACCGGTAAAATTTTGGACTATGTCCCCGGCCTTTCCGGACAAGAAATATATCGCCTTCAAAACTTCACAAATTTGGAATGGACCTACCTTTCGCATCCCGATGTAGAAAAGATAAAAAGGGAGTTTCCCGTCACGGGACTGAAAGCTAGAGAAATTCAACCATGGAATCTTGAGCAAATTAGCGCGTGGCTTGAAGAAAACCGCATCTTTACGGGGCAGTTCGTTGTGGACTTACTTTACCTGTCGCGCTACGATTTCGCCTACTATATGAAGTTCCCAAAACATCCCAATGACGTGCATGGTTTGATAAACGCCGATAGATTCTTCTTCTTCCGTGCCCTTCTCCCTTTCGAAGAACACGTGCCTGCCATTGTTGAAACTATAGGGAAAGTCCATGTTTTTCTGCTAAATCAACGACACATGTACATTCCCGGATACGTGGACCTGGATTGGGCAGATCAGGATTCGCTAAGCTGGGTCATATGGGTCACGGAGACAGAAGAAGAAGCCTTAAGCTTGCTTGCCCAATTATCATATTTTGGCTCATCGCTAATAGAACCGGCCAAACCGATGGACATATGGATTATAAGCATAGAAGGACTAAAAGGCGTTAAAGAAAAGCAGGAAACTCAATTTGATTTGTTTTCTTTCATGGCCCATCCAGTGACCAGGACTATTTAAAAAGGAGGTTTGATATCATGAATACTTCTTTAGTGCTCATTTTAGGAATCATAATCTACCTCATTTGCTATTTGTGGTACGGGAAAAGCCTTGAGCGCAAGGTGGTTAAAGCCGATGATTCCAAACCCACGCCGGCTCACACTAAGTTTGATGATGTCGACTTTGTCCCTACGCATCCGGCAGTGCTTTTCGGGCATCACTTCGCCTCTATTGCCGGCGGTGCGCCGATACTCGGCCCTGCTTTGGCAATGGCCTGGGGTTGGTGGGCAGGGTTGCTTTGGATTTGGTTTGGAAACATCCTCATAGGCGCGGTGCACGACTACTTGTCGGTCATGGCTTCAGTGAGATACGAGGGAAAATCTATCCAGTGGATAGCCGGCAAGATGATGCGTCCTCGTACGTCTTATTTGTTTCAAGTATTCGCCTATTTAACTCTTGTCTTGGCCTTAGGAGCCTTTTCTACTTCGCTGGCTTATCTTTATGTAGCACGCCCTGACGTGGGAAGCATGTCGATGTGGTTCATCGTCGCTGCCGTTATTACCGGGTTTTTGCTTTACAAACTCAGGATTAATTTCTTGGTGGGCACCATTGTTGGCATCTTGCTCACACTTGTGGCCATATGGCTTGGATTTAAGACGCCATTAGTTTTAAGTTATAAAGGATGGTTAATCATCTTTTTCTTCTACATGATGGCAGCAAGCGCCCTTCCCGTGTGGATATTGCTTCAGCCGCGGGACTACTTAAACGCTTATATCCTCGTTTTGGGCCTTGCCATGGGAGTCGTTGCTTTGATCCTCGTTGGAGCAAAGATGGAGCTGGCGGCCTTTACGAGTTGGAGCCCAAACATTGTCGGAGGGGTGCCATCGCCTTACTGGCCTGTAATTCCACTCATCATTGCCTGCGGTTCCCTTTCGGGTATTCACGGACTCATTGGCTCAGGCACCACTTCAAAGCAACTTGACAAGGAAACTCAGGGCCTGATAGTTGGTTACGGAGGAATGTTAACAGAGGGCCTTCTTTCTACCGTGGTCACCATAACGATCGCGGCATTCGGGCTTTTGGTGTTTAAAGAAGCTGGCGGAAAGTTGGCCGAGATGGGCGTAATTGCAGACAATCTGAAAGAACCTTTATATATGGGCAAAAATTACGTGAAAGCCATTGATGCTGTCGGAGGACCTTTGGGGATATTCACTCAAAGTTATGGCATACTTTTCGAGCAGGCTTTTGGGATTTCTGCCCAGGTGGGAACGGTCTTTTCAAGCCTTTGGGTTTCGGCCTTTACGCTTACCTCCATGGATACGGGAAACAGGGTGTTGCGCTTTGCCTGGGAGGAAGTGTGGGAACCGTTAAAAGCAAGCCTTGGCGGGTTTCATAAAACAATTACAAACCGCTGGTTGGCTTCTGCCATACCTTCTGCTTTAAGCATAATGCTTGCTTGGAACAAGGCATATAACGTCTTATGGCCTGCCTTCGGTGGGGCAAACCAAATGCTGGCAGCAGCCACCCTTTTGACAGTGGCGCTGTGGGTGCTAAAGATGGCCGGGTCCTTGGAAAAACATGTCAGGTTCATAATCGCCTGCGCGGGGGCGCTATGGATTACCGTCTTTGCCGGGCTTTGGTGGTTTTTGTTCGCCGTCCCCTCTTCTTTACTCGTGCGCGGATTTGTAATTCTCGAGATAGTTTTAGCACTGGTGTTCATTTACGACTTTTATCGCTCAATGCAAGAAACTTCGCCTTTAAAAGGACAATACCAAGAGGCTGCAAGGCCTTAAAGCAACGACATGATTAGAGATTTCTTTAAGTTTTTCAAGACAATAGCACAGCGTCAGGCAACCGACTACGTTAGGACCGAACTTCAAGCCCTTGAGGAAACCTTCGCCTTCCTACTTTTGGGCGGTTTCTTCGGACTACCGGCCCCATCGATGGGGTTGGTAGTCCGGCTACTCCCCCATTTGGGGCAGGAGCTTGAATTACTTGAGAGGCGAGTGGCAGAAAGTGACGATCTTTTTGCGAAAATTTCGGGGATCCTTAAGATCTAAGCAAGATGCAGAAAAAGGCCTTACAAAGTCCTACGACACAATCGAGCGCTTCATAGTGATGGGCAAAGGAGGAACGGGCAAGACAACGATTTCTGCCATCCTTGCACGCTCCCTTTCCTCTGCAGGTCATGACACTTTAGCTGTGTCTTTGGATCCTGCCCACAACTTGGGAGATGTCCTAGGACATGCTTTAGATGATAAGCCAAAAAAGGTGTCAGATAAATTATTTGCCTTTGAGGTGGATTTAGACACTCATGTTCGGCGGTTTATCGACAAGAAATTAGATCAAATGCGGCCGCTCTACGGACATTTGCAAATTTTTAACGCCGACAAATTCTTGAAAGCCCTAGAGCAATCCCCAGGCATGGAAGAATTTGCCCTGCTTGAAGCAATAAAAGAAATAGGCAACTTCGATCAATCTTACGGGGCAATCGTGCTTGATACTCCACCCACGGGCATGACGCTTCGTCTGTTGACGCTTCCCGACCTAACACTTCTTTGGATCGACGAACTTATGGGACTGCGAAAAAAGATTTTAGAAAGGAGAGCCTATCTTCAGCATATCGAGGGATCGGGCAAAAAGATCGATTACCAAGATGACCCCGTCATGGCAGAACTTCAAAGATACAGGTGCGAAATAAAAGACATAAAGTCCTTTTTGCACGGGGAAGGTGCCTCGATATTGCTCGTTCTTCAGGCAGACAAACTTTCCGTGAAGGAGACCGAAAGGACCATAAAAAAGCTTTCAACCTACGGCTACGGCGTGAGGGCTTGTTTGATAAATAAAGCCCCGAAGAAAGATCCTTCCAAAGCTTACGCTTCAAGCGGCTTGGATGATCTCATGAAAGCTCACGGCGAAATTTCATGGATTGAGTTGCCCGACCTGGGAGAAAAGGTCTCAACCCCTCAAGGCTTGAACCTGCTGGGCAAAGAACTGATTAACTTTTTGCATATAGGTGATCTTAAGTGAACCGCGGCGTAATGGTTTTACTTCTGCTAGGGTTGGTGGCCAGCCTTCAATATTGGCGAGGCAGGAGACTAAACTTAACATTAATCAGGGAACTCTCAAGGCAGATGGAAGAAGCACTGCGCCCCAAGGAAAAAAACTACACCTGGATAGGAGGATATGTGGGCGTAGTGGCCGAATACGTCTTGGAGGATGAAAATTACAGCAAGGTGAAGGCCACTATATCGCTTTTGCCCCATCACAGCTTGCTTTACCTTCCCATTTCACTTCTTTTGGGCCGAAAAGACAGAGTGTACTTTTTAATTTATCCCAAAAGAAAGCTAAAGGGCAGGGCCCACGTCCTTTTTGGGAAAAAGCCTTCCTCATTAAAGGGTTTGCCTCGCTTTTCATTTGTCGACACAGTAACTTTAAAAGGCGTAAATTTGAAACGATACTATAACAGCAAAGACGAAGCTGAGTTTCTCACGAAGGTTGCATCGCGGGTAAAAGACCCCCGTTCCTTCGAGCATCTGGCGGCCAACGTCGAAGAAAACGCTTATTACGCCTCCGTGGTAGTGGGTCGAGGCGATATTGCAGACCTACTTAAATCCTTTCTCGCTGTACAATAGCGCTGATATTTGCAGCGATTTGTCTCCTGCTATTTCATTTAAAGAAGCCACATCTGCCACGAGGGGCTTCGCTTTAACAAGAGTGCCGGTTTTATCGAAGGCCATAGCCTCGACCAAAAAACGCAAGGTACTGCTAAGTTATTCGAACGATTGCCTTGAACGAACCTATTCCTCGGTGACGCTTTTTGTTAAATGGCGAGGACTGTCGATCTCGCAGCCCCGCTTTTTGGCCATATAATAGGCGAGAAGCTGCAAAGGGATCACCGTTACGAAGGGTGAAAACTCCTCGCGCGTTGGTGGGACGTATAAAACGTGGCTTGCATCATTTGCCAGCTGCTCGTCGCCATCAAATCCCACTGCGATAACGGGCGCGTGCCTTGCCTTCGCCTCTTTGATGCTCGATAACGTCTTTTCGTGGAGGCTGTCTTTGGGCGCTATAACCAATACGGGAACGTTTGAATCGATCAAAGCTATGGGGCCGTGCTTCATCTCGCCGGCTGCAAAGGCTTCCGCATGAATGTAGGATACTTCCTTTAATTTTAGCGCTCCCTCCAATGCCACCGGATAAGATATTCCCCTTCCAAAGAAAAGAAAGCTCTGACTGCCGGAAAAGTTTGACGCCAACTCCTCAACGACGTGCTCCCTTTCTATAGCGGTTTCTATTTTGTAAGGAAGTCGAACCAGCTCATCTATTAACTCCTTTTCCATTTGTAGATTAAGCGTTCCCCTCATTTTAGCGATGTAAATGGCGAGCAAATAAAGGACTGCAATCTGCCCGGTAAAGGTCTTAGTTGCAGCCACTCCGATTTCGGGACCAGCCTTGAGCAATAAAACATCGTCACAGCAACGGGCTAAAGTAGATTCCTGGACGTTAGTGACTGCCAAAGAGTATGCTCCCAACTCGCGTGCTCTCCTTTGAGCTGCAAGTGTATCGGCGGTCTCGCCGGACTGAGACACGAACACGGCGAGAGTATCGGGAGATAGACGAATATTGCGATATCTATATTCGGAGGCGACATCAACTTTTATATCGAGATCACACCAGCGTTCAAATGCCCTCTCGGCAATTAAGGAAGCATAATAAGATGTGCCGCAGGCCACCAAGTGAATTGCCTTAAGACGTCTTATAACTTTTTCATTCAAGGTCAATTCGCCCGAAAAGTCTACACTTCCATTTATCAATCTGCCTTCTAGCGTTGATCTGCAAGCTCCTCCCTGTTCATGGATCTCCTTTAACATAAAGTGAGGATAGCCGCGCCTTTCTGCCGAGGACAAATCCCAATCAATGAAAAAGTTCTTTTTCTGCAAAGGCGACCCCTTTGCATCGTAAAGCTTTATACCTTGACTTGAAAGTTCGGCAATCTCGCCGTCATCCATGGAGATCAGATTTTTGGTGTAAGGAAGTATGGCGAGCGTGTCGGTTGCACAAAGGGACTCACCTTCGCCCATGCCCAAGACCATGGGAAAGCCCCCGCGCATGCAGTAAATATGATCTATATCGTCTTCGTCTACAATGGCAAGTGCGTAAGAACCCTTGAGTTGTCCCTGCAAAGACGTGAGTGCTTTTAACACGTCCCCGTCGTAAAACTTCATCAGTAATTGCGCTATTACCTCGGTGTCCCTCTCGGACGTGAAATTAAACCCTTCGGCAAGAAGGGTTTCCTTCAGTTCGTGATAATTTTCTATTATGCCGTTATGGGCAAGTATGAGGTGTTTATCTCGATCGGGGCGAGAATGAGCCTTTACCAACGAAACGCCACCGTGATTGGCCCATCGGGCATTGCCGATCCCCTGATTACCCGAGGGGGCAATCTTTTTGACGATGCGTTCGAGATCTGAGACTTTGCCCGCCTCTTTTATAATTTCTATTTTCTTGCTATTGTTGACCGCTATTCCTACCGAATCGTATACTCTGTATTCTAACCGCTTAAGACCGTCTAAAAGCACACTACAAGCATTTCTATAGCCAATATAACCGACTATACCACACACGACTGCCTCATCCCTTCTACCGCAGCACACAAGAGGAAGATTGTCCTCCCTTTGTCCCGCAGATCGCTCTTCGGTTTTGTAAGAAGACTTCCTGGCCCATCTTCCAGGGCCACGGGGGCATCCGCCGATAGTTTCGATCCTCCCCCGACCTCGTCAACTGACTTGTAGCCAGTCCAGGCGCTAACCACTACTTCACAAATTTTAAAGCTTCTAAAAGTTTACCCTTGCACCTTCCACCTCCCCTTCTTAAGATACGCCTTCTTGAGAGTAAAGACGCCTCTTTCTTTACTTTTACCCAGTATAACCAAAAAGGTCAGGGCAATCAATATAAAGTAACCCAATTTGAAAGAACTTTAAGGTGCAATTCAGACAAGGAAGAAGAAAGAGAATTAATCAGCCTTCCCAATCCATCTTTGGGCTTTGATGTCGTATTGAGGAAGGGCCTGCTCTATTTGCGATGATCTCGCGGGGAACTCCGGGGATTTTCCGTAAAACTTCAACTGCTTCATCGATGTATTCCTGTTTGTCGTCCGTGACGGCGATGGTCAAAAATAACTTTTCAGGGATGTCGTCAGTGCACTCCAGGGACACTTTAAAATCTTCGATCCATGGCAAGCCCCAAAGGGCATCTTCGACATCGTAAAGGCGAAGTGGGACACCTCCTGCGCCCTTTCTGGGGAGGCGTCCGAGGACTTCTATGCGTTTTAAGGGCGAACCGCAAGGGCAGATGCCAGGAAGTACGCGGCCTTCGTCGCCCGTTCGGTACCGAATCAAGGGAAAAGACATACGGTTAAGGGTAGTAATGACTATCTCTCCCCACTCCCCATCAGGGAGGACTCGTCCCTTTCCGTCTACAACTTCAACTAAAAGGTCAAGTTCCCTGACGTGGCAGCCCCGTCTTGCGCGACATTCAACGGCGCAACCCCAACATGTTTCTGTGAGGCCATAATGGTTAAAGGTAGTGCATTCCCACAAATTTTCTATCCGCCGTCTTATCGAAGCAGGCACCATGTCGGCGCTAAGCAGGACGAAATCTGGTTTATACGCAGTCTTGCCTGCGATCCTTGCCATTTGACCAGAGAGGCCAACGATGGCATGAGGTCGAAATTCATCTATGGCTTGAATTGCCTCTGCATAGTTGTGGATAAGCCCGAAGACAAGCGTTTCGCATCCGAGGCGCTTCAAGGCGCGCTTTAGGATTTGACCTATGCTGTCGTGGGAAGGCCCTTCCATGAAGACGGCAACTTTGCCTTCCGGGGGCGTAAACGTCGTCATTCCGTACATGAAGAAATCTTCCGTTGCCTTGAGATCTTTTTCGGTAAAAAAGATCCTCTTAGGAGGGGCAGATGTCCCTGATGTACTTAAGGTGACGATGCGCCGTATCTCCGACTGAGAGACGGTGAGAAAACGCAATCCCGATTCCGCGAGATCCGATGGGAATGTAAAGGGAAGTTCGCTGAAAGGCAAATCCTTTACATTTCCAAGGCGATCTCGGTAAAAGGGAGAATAAAGTGAAGCATGCTCGAGAAGGCGGCTTAAGAGGTATTTTTGAGCCCTTTCTATTTCACTGCGATCTTTGATCCTCGCTTGCTTTTCTGCGGACGCATACCAGGGAAACTCTTTGACGAGGCGGCCGGCGATCCATGGGTCAAGGGGAGTCACTGGAATCTTCATCGGTGCCGATGCAATGCCCTACCGTCCCTGGCGGTTAGGTTCCAGGCACAGAAAGGTACAAGTCTTCCGTCGGGTGCTGCCACGTGGATACAGCAGAAGCGCAGACGTTCGAGGTCAAGGTTTTCACCGTCTTGGAAGGCCATGGCGCTTATGCTGAAGCTTCCTCTTTCGTAAAGTCGGATAAACCTTTCGAAGGCGTCTTCGGCCTGGGCACTTGCCTGCGGGCTTTCACATGTTTTTTGTAGTTTTTTGGACATGTCGGCTCCCCAGCGGCGGCGGATGCTGTCGACGGAGCTTTGAAATCCTTCGTCGGAGGATCGATCACTGCAGCAGCAGGGCTCGCTTGCCAGGGGAATGATTTTGTCAGGGGATTCTACGAGGTACACTGCCCGAAAGGAGCATTGTTCATGCTCGCACCGAGACGGCCGAAAATGAGATAAATTTGTCATCTCATCGGTCTGTGCCACCAGTTCCCTCATGATCCTTGGAAGCGTCAGACGTTTCCCGTCACATGGCGGTTCGGGGAAACGGCCAAAATAGCTGATGGGCTGAAAATGAATTCCTCTCACGACAGGAAAGCGTGAAAGCCCAAAACGGACGATATCTTCCCATCTCGTCGTCGTTAACTCCTTTTACAAGCGTGGGAACGAGCACGACTCCAAGGCCGGCATCTTTGACAGGCATCGATTGCCCGTATTTTGTCGGTCAAAAGCGGTCTTCCTCGCAGGGCTGTATACGTCGTTTCGCGAAGGCCGTCGAATTGCAGAAATACCCAGTTCAGTCCTGCTTGCTTTAACTCTTTGTGCGTAACCTGGACTCTTGTGCCAACCTAAGGCCATTGGTATTTAACTGAATTCCTGGAAATTCGAGGCTTGAAGCCAATCGAATAAGGTCATAGTTAAATCGTCTCTCAAGCGTGGGTTCTCCCCCTGAAAATTGCAGGATGGCACCTCGGTGCCTTACGATGCACATCATGTAACAACTTTTCCAAAACATAAAAATCGGGCTCATAAGCCATCTCCCGCGCTTGCAAAACATACCGGACACTTGAGCTGACACTTTTCCGTAACCTCAACTACTACGGTGCAGCTTTTTTGTAGGTGATCGATGCAGAGTCCACACCCTTCGGGACAAGTTTCAGGCGGTCTGTCTTCAGGCCTCTGCGAGGGGAAAGCGGTTTGAAGTCCAGGTCTCAAGATCAGGTGTTCCCTCCCAAACAAGACAGGAAAACTCTCCATGATTTGGACAATGTTTCCGCAGGAAAACATTATCTTTATCACTTTCCAGCAATGCCGGTATCTGTTTCAGGCAGATCGGGCATACGCTGTGCGTATTGCGCAAAATCGCCATTAAAGGAGTCGTCCTTCCCGTATATCAAAGCCGTGAGTTTCAAGAAGCTCTAAGGCCTTCTCCAACGTTTCCATTATCATCGGAAAACATTTTTGAAAGCATTGCTTCGGATCCGTAATCGGTTCGTAGCCCAGGATATTCCCGCAGTTGACGAGCCCGCCCTCTCCCCATTTTTCTTGAAACCATTCGTGAAGCTGGCCGATCATCTCGGGCAGTCTCGGATCTTTTTCTTCCCACGGCGCTCCTTTACCGGCATAAAACCCTAAAAGGCAACAGGCGCCGGTCAATGCCCCGCAGGTGCAGCCAGGAGAAAATGTGCCCCTGCAAAGGCCGTTCATCGCTGCCGTTAGGTCCTCGTTTTCTTTTCCAGTAAGTGCCAATCCAGCCAATATCATGACCTGCGAACAGCAAAATCCTTCCTGCCCCCATTGCATGACTGCAGTACTTGAGGTCCTCCATCTCAACTTCTCCCTCCTTCAATCTTCCTGATTAGACTCTGCCGCTTTATTCGGCGCCTTCAATTCTCGTCATCGCTCATTTACGTTTTTAATCGTAACCTTCATCGCCCAACTTTCTAGCACAACCAAAGGCCGTAACTTAAGGCTACAACATGTCTTTATGGGTGCTTCGATGACGCCTGCCCAAATCAGTTGGGCGGTACATTCCCGAAGCAACTCTGGGGTAAGCTTCGAAGAAAAACACCTCAAATCCATGGATTCGTGAATGCTTCGTGCAATTCAAGAGCGGACCTGGCCCCGCTAGCACATGAACCGTCCCAACCCTGGCGGTCATAACTGCGATTGAGGGCGAAGATGTCGGTCACCCCCAAAATTCCTCCGTCTTTTAATACCCTTGCAAGCTCTGACAAGGCTGGCGAGAGCTCCTTTTGCTGCGAAAGGACGCACTCACAAATCGCGCCGTCAAAACTGCCGTCTTCGAAGGGCATATGACACAAATCGGCCATGTCACTGACCTGGACCCTTTCGCTTTGCCTTCCGCGAGCAAATCGTCAGACCTGTCCAACCCAAGGGCATCGAAACCCTCTTCGACGAGAAGTCCTAAGGTCGCACCCATACCGCAACCCGCATCAAGAATGCGGGCCCCTGGAGGAAAGTCACATAAGCGTATCAACCTCCTTGAAAGTGCTTCTCCTCCCGGATGGAGTGCCTCGCCCATGACCTCGCGCCATTTTGGGTGTTCGTAGGGCAAAGACATTATTTGTCCTCCAATATCTTTTCCACCTCGAGCATTTTGCCCACTGCTAAGAGATTCAGGTACAAGAATAAAACCACATTGAGAACAGGCGGGAAGCTCTATTTCAAAGCGGTTGCCAAGATAAAGCGCTGCGACCTTGTGCAGCGTAAGCTCGCACGCCGCAGCTGCATCTCCAGCTTAGTTTCTCCGTGAAATCCTAGACCGGTTTTCCTTGTTCATGACATCAGCTCCATGACCATCCTGTGGCTCCAGGCGTTGATGATCGCAAAAGACTGATTATCTTCGCGGTATTCCACCCAAAAAGTGACGTTTCCTATCCTTGAAGAGGCAAGCCTGGTGCCGTCGGGAGAGATGAGATACCTTCCCGTCGAAGAAGCTTCCCACAGGGTTTGTTTGATATCGCTGTCCAAGATGTGACGATCTTCGAGTTTTTCGCGCACCGCATCGGAGACGGATATGGGCAAGTCATCCCACGGTTCCGGAGGTAGGTCGCAAGGACCAAGGAGCTTTAACGCGAAGCAATTCCCTGTTTTGTTGTCGTTTGGAATAACCTAAACGCACCTTTCCTGCGGATGGAGGAAAGAGAATGTCTAACAGATGAAAGACCGTTTTCCCAGACCCGGAAAGGCTTTCACGGCACATGGCACAATAGGTCAGAAAGTCGTTTTCGCTTTCCTTGAAGCCTGCGCAAGACGCCTTCATGTGCAAGGTCTGGGTCGGCCATGAGCTGGAGGCCTCCGTAACCGCAGCAGCGCGTGGTTTCGCCACCGAAGAGGAGCTCTTCGTAGGGTTGTCCCAGCGATTCGCAGTATCTTTCGAACGGACTCCCTCCATTCCGGTTCATGGCGGGTCGTGCAAGGGTCATGAAGAGCAAGCGTTTCCGCAGCAGGCTTTGCTTCAGGTATCCCCCTTTCGAGCAACACCTGCCATAAAGAGACCCTCGACACCTTGGGTATGAAGTTTTTAAACACCTCATTACAGGACGAACAGGCCATGATCAGCGTTGGGTTTCCCAACGGATTCAATAGTTTTTTCGATGCTTTTGATGACTTCTTCAACCTTGTCTTGCCTGCTGGCCCACCATGCAGGCGCACCGCAGCATCCAAGCAAAATGCCCATCTTGCCATCAAACATCTCGCCGAGGAAGTTTGCAACCCTTTCGGTCTGATCGGGCATCGCTCCGGCCAATTGGCAACCGGGAAAGAAAACGGCCTGCAGTGGTCTTTGCTCCGCTTCTAAATCCGGATGACCTTGGAGAGTTGGCGTGTTCCATGTCAAGGAGAGCAAACTCGTGGACTGAAGGAGGCATGATCTTTCGCTCCACCATTTGTTCCCGCGCAAAGCGACACAAATCGGCCATGGAAAAATCGTTGGGGCAAAGGACCTCGCAAAGGCCGCAAAGCGAACAGGAATTTATCATTTTATTGGCGCTGTGAGAGCCCCTGACTATGGCGAAATTGTTATAGATCTGCCGGGCGTAGATCTTGGGATATCCCTTGTACTTTTCAAGAAATGACACACTCGCGTACGCAGTAGCGGCATTCGCACCGAATGCAGCGTTTGGCTTCTTCTATCGGATCATCTTTTGGAGAAAGAGTTGGAACGCCTTCAAGTAGAGTGTAAAGCTTCGTCTCGAGCGAGAATTCCTTTTCTCTTCCCGACATTAGCGACGCGCCCTGAAAATAACGGTCGATGGAGTTGGCGGCGCGCTTGCCATCAGCCGACTCCCATATGGGTGAAGGCATGTCGCTTCGAGGGTAGCCTCCGGCGAAAAAGCCCTTGGTCGAAGTTTCGATAGGTGAAGGGATCTACATCATTTACATCGACGAGATGAGTCCATTCGGGATCATCGACGCCAACGTATAGGCGACGCTTACCTTCTTTTAAACCGTCAGCTGATTGGATCTTTTTCAAATGACCGCGTTACACCCATTCGCTGCAGGTTCTGCCAGGTAGTGACGAGTACTTCTTGGGGTAAAACTTCTTGCGGAAACATCAAAAGCCTGCCGCCCGGGATCTCGCCGTCAAAGACCATACTTACCTGGTAGCCTTTTTTTGCCAGTTCAATGGCGCAAGACAACGAAGAAAGACCCGCTCCGTAAACGGTCGCGGACAACTTCTTTGAAGGTAGGCGCAGTATCATCCCCATTTCCTTTGAGTTTTCAAGGCAAGCCCTTTCAAGCTTTCCTATGGAAATGGCGCCGCCCTTTTGAGCCAGGATGCAGGCATCCTGGCAGGGGTGGTCACAGATGCGGCCGATAATGTCCGGCAGTGGCATTGACCTTCGCCAGGATTTTTCTTGCTGCATCGAAGCGTTTTTGCGCCATGGCCCCGCAAAAGGCCCTCACGTCTACCTTTAGAGGACATGCCGCCTGACAGTAAGGAAGTTCATCTTGAATGCAGCGTTGCTCAAAATCATCGAGTTTATAGCGCTCCATGAATATTTCCTCCCCAGAATCTTACAATGAGCTCATATAACCAGACTGGTTTGCCCTGAAATTGTGCGCTTTCGGGGAATTCGATAAAAGCAAGTATCATGTCAGTTATCTTTTTATACGCCCGCCCTGACTTTAAACAGTCAAGGGCAGGCGCTTATTGGGCATTTTACCTAGACGCGTTCTCCTCTGAGGCCGGCAAGTATCTTTTCGGGCGTAGCGGGCAGACGGTGAACCCTCACCCCACAGGCATGGTAAATCGCGTTTCCAATGGCGGCGTGCGGGCTGGAAAGGGGCAGCTCTCCTACTCCAGCAGCGCCAAAGGGACCAAACTCGCGGGGATAGTTTTCGAAGTAAACTATTTCTATGTTGTCGGGGATATCCTTGATGTAGGGGAATCCTCCTCCGACGAGAGAGGAGTGTTTCTCGATGTCCTCGAAATCCTCCGAAAGTGCAAGGCCGATCCCCTGAGCTATGCCTCCGTACAACTGGCCGTCGGTCACGAGGCGGTTATTGACTTTTCCTATATCAGCCATCAGGGTCATCTTGTCTACGGCAACCTTGCCTGTTTCGGTATTAACTGAAACCTCGGCAAGAAAGACTCCATACATATAAACTACGAAGGGCCTTCCCTGTCCTTTTTCGTCGCAGGGCACGCCTGGAACGGTATATTGGCCAATGTACTTCAGCGGTTTGCCGGCACTGACGGCTTCGGCGTAGTTCATGTATGTCCCATCGGGCTTTCTGTAGAGACTTGAGCATTTCGGAACAGGCGATTTTGATGGCGCTGCCGGTCAACACCTGCTGGCGTGATCCGCCGGAAGGTCCCGAGTTGGGGGTTTTAGACGTATCGGGCCAGGTGAAGCGTATTCTGTCAGGCGTGATGCCCATTGGACGCAGCGCTTCATGTGCGGTCCCTACCATGCCCATGTCGGCACCTTGGCCGTGGTCCTCCCAGGCGGCTACGACTGGTGACGGTATCGTCGGGATTCAGGACTACCCATACCTCGGAACTATCCGGACCGTCAATCCCGCAGCCGTAAACGGCCATTGAAAGGCCAACACCCTTCTTGATCTTATCGGTGGATTCCCTCTTAGCCCTTTCTTTTGCCTCCTCGTACCTTGGCTTGATGGCTTCAAGCATCTCAGGATAGCTGAAGACTTCAGGTTCCTGGCCGCTCGGGTTTGTCGAGCCTGGACGATAGCAATTTTTGTAGCGTATCTCCCAGGGATCCATGCCGATCTTCTCAGCCAGCTCGTCAATGAGCAGCTCGGAAGAGTAAAGTGATTGCGGAGAGCCGTAAGCCCTAAAGGGAGAACCCCAGACGTGGTTGGTGCAGACCGTTCGTCCTATGCCCCTAATGTTAGGGATGTTGTAACCGGCTCCCATGAACTGTGCGCCTCTGAGCGTAAGCAAATCCCCGAACTCCGAGTAAGGTCCGTGATCTACGAGCATAGTCAGTCTCCATGGCAAGGATTTTGCCGTCTTTGTCTGCAGCAAATTTGATGTTCACAAAAAAGGGAGATCGCTTCCCCGTGTAGGTCATGTGCTGGAAGTAATTGTACCTGAGGAAACAGGGCTTGCCCGTCGCCAGGGCCGCTGCTCCAACCAATCCCTTCCATGGTCGGGCAGAACTTGTATCCAAAGGTGCCGCCCATGGGATTTGACACGAGCGCAATTTTATCGGGCTCTAACGCCAAGACCCGGAGCAATCATTAGTAAATGCAGATGTGCGCCGATGGTCTTGGAATGAATCTTTAGGACGCCGTTGTCATCAATGTAGGCAAAACCAACGTCCGGTTCTATAGTCATGTGAGGTTGTCTTTGCACGTAGAAATCGTCTTCCACAACGTAAGGGGCCTTTTCAAAGATTGGGGCTGTAGGTTCGCCCTTCTCAAGGTTTTGGATATAGTAAACGTTTGGCGTTCCGGGATGGATCTCCAGCGCATCTTCTGCCATGGCTGCCGGGGCGCTCATGTAGGCAGGCAGTACTTCGAGATCAACCTTGACCTTCTCGGCAGCGGCACAAGCGTTTTCATAGGTATCAGCGCAGACTATGGCAATGGCATCGCCGAACTGGAAGACCTTCTCATCACAAAGTATCGGCCGATCCCAACCATCTCCTAAGTTGGTCGGGAAGGTGATTAATCCGGTTATGCGATTTTTACCTTTGATATCCTTGTGCGTGACCACCTTGTAAACGCCAGGCATCTTTTCGGCCTCTGAGATATCGATGTTTTTGATATTTGCGTGGCTCACCGGTGCCTGGACGAGCGCCAGTTGGAGTGTGCCTTCGGGCATCTTTAGACCCAGGTCGGCGCCATAATCTAGCATTCCTGTCGCCTTGGCTACCGAAGTGGGCCTCGGATAGGTAGTGCCCCAAATCCTACCGTCTTCGGGCATTTTGAAATCCAGCTCCGACTCATCCATCTCTCCTCTTAGGACTTTGGCCGCGTCCATGACGGCATCGACGATGGGAATGTAACCTGTACAGCGGCATGCGTTGCGGTTTTTATGAAACCATTCTCTTACTTCTTCCCGAGTCGGGGAAGGATTATTGTCTAAAAGCACCTTGGCCGAGACGATAAAACCAGGGACACAGAAACCGCATTGAGTCACTCCGTGCTTAATAAAAGCCTTTTGGAGGGGGTGTAACTTTTGGGGTGTGCCAATCCCTTCGATGGTTGTTATGGAGTCCCCGTCATTGATCTTGTTGATCTTAATGGCGCATGAACGAACAAGTTTGTCGTTTAATATGACGTAGCAAGCGCCGCACTGTCCTTGTCCACAACCGACTTTCGTTCCTGTCAGACCCAGTTGCTCGCGCAAAACCTTCGCCAGGGTGTCCTTTCCATTTACTACGATGTTGCGTTCCACTCCGTTGACAAAGAACTGCTTTTGGATCATCTCTTACCACTCCTTCTCTTTCATAACGCGGCGCCTTCAAAGTCCATCTCGAATACGAGCCAATGGAACATTTCGGCACCTCTTACTCTCTCACCATATTTGCATGTCTACACTCGTCATGAAATCAGAGAAGAATTCTTGATGATTGACGATCCTATAAAACTACAGACCATTAAAGTAAAATTTCTGCAACACCTCCTTTAAGTAAAACCATATTGTCCGAGCAAAACGTCGCGTCCATCAAAATGCTTTCCGAAGCCCTAGCAAGCTTTGAGGAACAGGTACATATTAAGCTACACTACTAACAAGACTTATGAGGAAACTTGGCAATTTAAACAACCAACCCCCTTCCTCCTGGGAAGGGGGTTGTAATTCCATCTCCTCCTTTCCAAGCGGGAGGCCTTTTCGTTTCCGAAAAGACCCTATCGGTCAATGCTCATAGGTCAAATAACCCTTAGATACCATTGACTCGGAGGTCACATGAATACAACATCATCTACTTGCATGATTAATCATAATAAATGCAAAAACAAATGTCAACTGAATGAGTTACCTCACCTAAAACGTGAGCGAAACTATCAATGCATTGAGTGTGTCTTATCAGCTAGGGCCCTCGTCTTAAATGACGAAGGCCCCTTAACTTCTTTTTTACAAAATGTTACGAAGATTAAATAGTCTTCTTAACCCTCAAATCGAGAAAGTAGGTATTTAAATTTCTCCAATGAGCTTCAAGATTAATTGCGCGATGATCGTTGAACCTATGTAGGTGCCGATGAAAACTATGCAGGAGACGATCAAGATCCTCCATCCCGTCTTTTTAAGCATGCCAAGGTCCTTCCCAATTGAGATACCTGCATAGGCTAGAATTGGTGTAGTGAGAGCCAAAAAGTTAACTTTTTGCGCCCAGGCATTAAAAATTGTCGCACCCGGAAATCCAGGAATGGTTACTATGCATCCGATTGTGACGACGTAGGCTACAGCCGGAATTTTAACCGGAATGACTTTCGCACATATTACCCCAATAATGCTGATGGCGATTAAAAAGATCATACCGGGGATGGCATCGATCATCGGGATATTTGCTCCAACCAGGTTGCCAACCAAAGTAATGACGCCAATTATAATAAGTACTGCGAGAACTTCTATGGTCTTCATGAGTTACGCCTCCCCTGCTGCAGTTTGGCTCGGCTGAGTCCCATATTTTAAGCGGTAAAATTTCCTGTACAGCCATTCCGTCATCGGCAAGGCCATCCACAAGGACATGTAAACGCCATCCAAGCCGGTAAGCATGTTGCTTGCCGCCCCCAGAGCCTGAATCTTATCGGCCATGTCGGGGAACATTGCGCTTAAAGCGCCAACAGAAGCGGTCATCATGCTTGCGCTTCCCACTCCGGAAGCCATGGCTAATGCAAGGGGATGAAAAATTCCCAACGCTGCCGCAAAGGTCGCCATGAGACCGAAAAAAATCGTCCCAAACACCGTACCACATATGTAAACACCCATGACTCCTCGGCCTTCTGGGGTGTCCAAACCATAGATGTCGCCTATTAAAGCCACGTTAGGTTCTCTTGCGATCGAATGAGCTGCGCCTATGGTTTCTCGCTTGAGCCCTAAGTACACCGCCACGGGTACACCGATGATGACCGTACCGAGATTGCCAAATTCCTGCAATATCAATGCAGGACTCGTTCTTAATATCATTGGAATGTTTGGTCCTACCGTCGTTCCGTACTTTGCCATCAATAGCATTAAAGTAACTCCTACTAAACTGCCGGCATCGACCATGTCCTTTTGGCTGGCGAGCCTCAAAAATTTGGGCCCCGAAAGAATTCCCATTATAAGTGCATAAAGCATCGGCAGCAAAACCACCGTGCCTGGTCCGATGGGAAAGGAAAAGGCGCCAATCCATTCAGCTATAATGACGAAAATTAAAACTAAGATATGAAGCTTCCAATTTTTAATAGCTTCAATCATGTTAATGCCTCCTCTCGCGCTTTAGACATACCAATTATGTCAATGTAGTTATTTTGTATTACAGCTTTCGTTAGATCCGCAAGCGATCAGGGCAGTTAAAGCTAAAAGTGCTGCCCCTAGCGGAAGGGATTCTTCATCTGCCTTAAAATGCGGACTGTGCCACGGATGTACAGCATCGATATCGGGGTTGCCCACACCCAACCAGAAGTAACACCCCGGGACCCTTTTTTGATATAATGCGAAATCTTCACCTCCCATCGAAGGAATTGGCACAACGATGCCGTCTTCGCCAAAAATTTCCCGAGCTGCTTTCATGGCTATCTTCGTCGCCTCCGGATGATTTATAAGGGCAGGAAGGTCTCTGCGGTAGTTTAGCTCAACTTGGCATCCTAGGCTTGAGGCTGTATTTTCCACGGTCCTTTTCATCCAATTTTCGATCGAATCGCGCAGATCCTCATCGAAGGTGCGAACCGTGCCGAGTAACTTCACTTCATCGGGTATGACATTATTTGCCATGCCGCCACTGATGCTGCCAAAGCTGATCACCGCGGCCTTTTGAGGATCGACGTTTCTGCTCACGATCGTTTGCAAGTTCATGACTATAGAAGAAGCGCACACTATGGGATCAATTACACGATGAGGGTATGCAGCGTGTCCCCCCTTTCCTGTGACGGTTATAAATGTAGAGTCGACGGCTGCCATCAAGGGCCCTTCCTTTACCCCAACCTTGCCTGCCGGTATTTCGGGGTTGTTGTGCAAACCAAAGATCATCGAGACATCGGGGTTTTCGAGCACACCTTCCTCGATCATGGCCTTTGCTCCAAGGTTTATCTCCTCTGCCGGCTGAAAGATGAATTTGACGCTTCCTCGAAGCTCATCTTTCAGAGAAGTCTAAAATCTTTGCAGCCCCAAGGGCGCATGTTGTGTGTATGTCATGACCGCAGGCATGCATGACTCCTTCGTTTTTCGAGGCGTAAGGAAGACCGGTCATTTCTTTTACGGGTAATGCGTCAATATCTGCCCTTATGGCAATGGTGGGGCCGTCGTATGCCCCTTTTAACAGCGCGACCACGCCAGTTTTCCCCACATTTTCTTCGACTTCGCAGCCCAACTCTTTCATGTAAATTGCAATCTTTCTTGCCGTCTCAAATTCCTTGAAGCTGAGCTCGGGATATTGATGAAAATCCCTTCGTAAATTTTTTAGTTCCTCCGACAAGGACTTGCTGAAGCTCAACACTTCATCAGCGTACATTTTAACTACCCCCTTTATGGCAAGTTGTCCGATCGCGAGGCAAGTTCCGTTTTGGTCATGTAAATTGGATGGGCCATGCACAACTCGCGTACTTCTCGCTTAAAGCGTGCGAGTTGTAGCTCATCTTCGTTATCTAGCACCTTTGCGACGAGGTTGGCCACCCTTTTGGTGTCATCTTCGTCAAATCCTCTGCTGGTGACGGCGGCAAGGCCTATGCGAATCCCGCTCGTGACAGTTGGCTTTTCTGGGTCATAGGGTATCATGTTTTTGTTGACTGTCACGCCCACTTCTTCGAGCTTGCTCTCAGCCTGAGCGCCCGTCGTTTTCTTGCTCCTGAGGTCAACCAGCATTAGGTGATTATCTGTACCTCCTGAGACTATATCAAATCCGTTACTTTTTAGAACTTCTGCCATGACTTTGGCGTTTTTGATGACCTGGGCACCGTAGGCTTTAAATTCGTCGGTCATTGCCAGTTTGAAGGTAAGCGCCTTGGCGGCGATTATCTGAGGGATGGGTCCTCCCTGGATCCCCGGGAAGATGGCCTTATCGATACTTTCGGCGAATTCTTTTTTGCATAGTATATTTCCCCCACGGGCTCCACGTAGGGTCTTGGTGGTAGTAAAGGTTACGAAATCGGCGTAAGGGACCGGGGAAGGATGGACTCCCGCAGCGACTAAACCTGCTATATGGGCCATATCGACCATGAGATAAGCTCCTACTTTGTTTGCGATTTGCGAGAAGCGCTTGAAGTCTATGATCCTGGAGTAGGCGCTTGCTCCTGCGATTATTAGCTTTGGTTTTACCTCGCAGGCGATACGTTCTACCTCGTCGTAATTTATTAACCCGGTTTCTTTGTCTACACCGTAGCTATGGGACTCAAAAAACTTCCCTGATATGCTGACAGATGCACCGTGTGACAGAGTGCCCGCCGTGACTTAGGTTCATGCCCAAATATCTTGTCACCCGGGATTGAGGACCGCCATAAATACTGCAAGGTTTGCGTTGACGCCCGAATGTGGCTGTACGTTGGCATGCTCGGCACCAAACAGCATTTTGGCTCGCTCGATTGCGAGGCTTTCCACGACGTCTATAAATTGACATCCTCCGTGATAACGCCTGCCGGGGTAACCCTCGGCGTACTTGTTGGTCAACAATGACCCCTGAGCTTCAAGTATAACTTCGGGCACGAAGTTTTCTGAGGCGATGAGCTCAATCGTTAGGTTTTGCCGTTCCTTTTCCCCTTCTATTGCAGCGGCGAGCTCCGGATCGATGAAATGAATGAGATCCATGAAATAACCCTCCTTGATTAATTCTATTACAATAGCTTACACCAAAAGTGACATCTGGATTAATAATTTTTAGCGGATCTAGGGCGCAATGTTACCCTACGACGCCGGATTCTATGATCGTAAACGACGAATTGGCGCCATCGATTACTGCTCGAGCACCCAACGGCAGGGTGACCTTTTTTTCGCCGTGACCAAAATATCCGTTTATTAACGTGGGCCTGCCTGCTTTTGCCACTACGTCTTCAAATATCTTGTCTAAAGTAAAAGTCCTTTCAGGGTCCTTGTGAGTTATGTTCGTAAACTGCCCCAATACTATTCCTGAAGCGGTCTCAAGCTTGCCACCCAGCAACAGTTGGGTCAACATGCGGTCTATCTTGTAAAGGGGTTCGTCTATGTCTTCAAGTATCAAAATGCGATCCTTGGTGTCTATCTCCCATGGCGTTCCCATCAAGGCACAAACCAGGCTTAAGTTTCCTCCTATTGTTTCCCCTTCCGCCGTCCCTTCGACCAGGGTTTGCATCGGAGGATGCGCCATCGTAAGGTTTTAATTCCCCTATCGGCTCGTCGTTGCATATTGCCTTCAAGAGGTAGTCTTTTTCGTAACCGTGAGAAGCTGCCTTTTATCATATCCGTAGAAGGCATAGGACCATGAAATGTGCAAAATTGGCCATGCAAATTGAACATCAAATGAAGAACGGTTATATCACTGTATCCTAAGAAAACTTTGGGGTTTTTAAAGATCAGTTCCATGTCGATCAACCTTGGCAGACGGATGGCTCCATCGCCGCCTCTCACGCAAAATATTCCGTTTATTTTCGGATCGTCAAACATCGCGTGCATATCTTGGACACGAATGCCTTCCGGGCCTGCCATGTAACCGTAGGATTCATAGCAACTTGCGCCAACCTTGACGTTAAACCCCAGATCGGTTATCGCCGCGACGGCTTTTTCTAAGTCATCCAAGGGAGCCGGGCTTGAGGGTGCGATCAAACCAATCGTATCGCCTTGACGTAAAGCCTTTACTTTTCTCATCATCTTCACATCTCCTCATCGGTTTTAATAAAGCGGGAAATGACAGGCAAACCCTCTGTTTCCAATATATTGCATCTGCGGTTCCTCGCTTACGCATACGTCCCTAAGATAGGGACACCGGGTATGGAACCTACACCCTGATGGCACATTAACAGGGCTTGGTATGTCTCCTTCTAGGATGAGCTTCGCCCTATCTCTTGCATGAGGATCGGGCATGGGCACGGCAGACAAAAGGAACAATGTATAGGGATGAAGAGGATGATCAAATATATCCGCTGTCGGACCAATCTCTACGCACTTGCCAAGGTACATTACCCCAATCCTGTCGGATATGAAAGCTTACGACGCTCAAATCATGAGTGATGAAAAGCAATGTTAAGTTAAAACGCTCCTTTAAATCCATTAAAAGGTTCAAGATTTGAGCCCGGATTGAGACGTCCAATGCAGATACGGCCTCATCGCATACTATAAATTCTGGATTTAAGGCCAACGCTCGAGCAATGCCTATCCGCTGGCGCTGTCCGCCGCTAAATTGATGCGGAAAGCCCGACATGACAAATTCCTGCAGTCCCACCACGGAAAGCAGTTCCTTAACCCTTTCGACTATTTCCCTTTTGCTCATGTCTTTATTATGGGTTTTCAGCGGTTCAGCCAGTATATCAAGGATCCTCATCCTCGGATCCAACGAAGCGTAGGGATCCTGAAATATGATCTGCATGTCACGTCTCAGAGATCGCATTCGCTCTCTATCCAGCGAAAAGATGTTTTCGCCCTTAAAGAGCACTTCGCCCTTTGTTGGCTCGATGAGGCGAAGTATGAGCCTCCCAAGGGTTGTCTTGCCGCAACCGGACTCTCCAACAAGGGCAAGGGTTTCCCTGCTTGCTATATCTATATTTACATTTTCAACGGCATGTACAAATACCTTTTTCCTGCCTAAAGGCCCTGTCGAAAGGTGGAAAATCTTTGTCAGGTTTTTTGTGCTTATAAGCGCGTTCTCCATGGCTCTATTCGTCCTCAATATGTCTGGGCTTCAAGCAAAAAGCCAACATTTGACAAAATGTCCTTCCTCTATTGTAGTAAAGGGTGGTTCTTCCTCACGGCAAATGTCCCTTGCCTTATCGCAGCGATCGGCAAATCGACATCCCGAAGGCGGGTCAAGTAAATTTGGAACCACGCCTTTGATTGTATAAAGTTTCTTTGCTTTCCCCTTTTTTCCTATCCTGGGTATCGACCGAAGCAATCCCCATGTGTAGGGATGAGAGGGATTATCAAATATGCTGAAGACATCGCTCTTCTCGACGATCTTTCCGGCATACATGACGTTAACCTCGTCGCAAACCTCGGCAACCACGCCTAAATCATGAGTGATCAGTATAATTGACGTATTTATTTTTTTCATAAGTTCGAGCATCAAATCCAATATCTGAGCTTGTATGGTCACATCTAAAGCCGTCGTTGGCTCATCGGCGATTAGAAGCTTAGGTCCACATATCATGGCCATGGCGATCATGACCCTTTGTCTCATCCCGCCCGACAATTGGTGAGGGTAGGACTTCAGCCTGGAACGCGGTTCGGGAATTCCGACCAGATCTAAAATCGACAAGACGCGTTCAGTTATCTCCTCCGGAGATAAAGAAGAATGAATGCGAAGTGGCTCTCCCACTTGATGGCCTATAGTCAATACGGGGTTTAAGGAAGTCATGGGCTCCTGAAAAATCATCGAAATATCCTTGCCGCGCAAATCGGCCATTTCCTTATAGCTCAACTTGGCCAGGTCCTTATCCTCGAAGAGAATTTCCCCCTCTACGATCTTGCCGACCGGCGAAGGAATCAGGCCCATTATGGAAAGCCCGGTTACGCTCTTGCCACAACCTGATTCCCCGACCAGCGCGGTGAGCTTGCCTCTTTTGGCTTCTATATCCACGCCGTCAACCGCTTTTACGACGCCCCTTCTGGTGAAAAAGTATGTCCTGAGATTTCTGATCTTCAAAAAGTTGTCTTGCATCTCGCTAACTCCATTCACTCAACCTTTAAGGTAGGGATCTATGGCATCGCGCAAACCATCCCCGATAAAGTTGAAAGCTAGTACTGTTATTAATATGGCAAGCCCGGGGAGTATAGCTACCCAGGGAGCTGAAAAAAGGAACTCCTTTCCGTTTGAGACCAGAAGCCCCCAACTGGGAGTGGGAGGTTGGGCACCCACTCCCAAGAAGCTCAAGCTGGCCTCCGAAAGAATCGCATCGGGGATGCTCATCGTAAAAAGAACCATTAGCGAAGGCAGACAATTAGGGAATACGTGTTTTGCCATGATCTTAAAGTCTTTAACTCCTATTGCTTTGGCTGCCTCGATAAATTCCTTTTCCCTTATCGACAATGTCTGTGACCTCACGACTCTAGCCGCGCCTGCCCATCCGACCACGCTTAACGCTATAAACAGGTTAAACAAGGTAGCTCCTAAGGTGTACATAACTACGATCGCTAAAAGAAGCGAAGGAAAGGCCATCACCACGTCGGCCATCCTCATCACCCAATAACCAAGCCTACCTCCTACGTACCCACTTATCACGCCCAATACCGCTCCAATGGAAACGGCTATGAGGCTCGGTATCAGGCCAATGGCAAGCGAGATCCTGGCACCGTAAATTACTCGAGTAAAAAGGTCTCGGCCAAACATATCCGTTCCAAACCAATGATTTAATGAAGGTTTTAAGAAACGATTGTTGAGGTCAATCTCGTAAGGATCATAAGGCGTAACATAAGGTGCAAATATGGCTAAAACAACTAAAATAACCACTACAATCAGGCCAAATAAAGCAGTCTTGTTTTCCTTAAATGCTCGAATTACATCTTCAAACAGAGTCTCATGTGCTAGCGATTTCTCTTTTTCCATGGCCTGTCCTACTTCTCCAGCCTTATACGGGGATCTAAGAGAGAATACAGGATATCGGCCACCAAATTTCCCAGAATGACGAGAATCGTAGCAAAAAGGACGGAACCTTGAAGCAGTGGCATATCCCTGCTTTTAATGGCATCGACTGCTACCCTACCGACCCCGGGGATTCCGAACACGCTTTCGGTTATTACGGCTCCGGAAAGCAAGCTTGCCACCTGAATTGCCATTATCGTTACTACCGGCAGCAAGGCGTTTTTAAGGGCATGTCCGGTAATGACGGCCAGTTCCCTGGCCCCCTTCGATCTTGCCGTCCTGATGTAGTCGTTACGCATTACGTCGAGCAAGCTCGACCTGGTAAGCCTTGCAATGAGGCCGGCGGAACTCCATCCAAGCACAATGGCAGGCATGATTACGTATCGCCAGCCATAAAAACCCGATACCGGCAGCCAACCCAGTTTTAGGGCAAAGACGTACTGAAATAACAGGGCGGACCAAAATACGGGCATGGATACGCCGGCAAGGGAAAATCCCATGAAGAAGTAATCAGTCACCGAGTACTGCCTTATAGCAGATAAAATACCTGCAGGGATGCCTACGATCCACGAGACCAAAGCAGCGGAAAATGCCAACACCATCGTCCTGGGAAATGCCTGAAGGATCAAATCAGTCACGGAACGCTGCAATTTATAGGACGTGCCCAAGTCTCCGTGCAACAACCCCCACAGAAACCTGAAATACCTTATTATCCAGGGGTCGTCTAAGTGCATCTGGGCGCGAACCCTCGCTACTACGTCGGCGCTGACCTTTTCCTTCATCATCAAAGCCACCGGATCGCCCGGAACGACGTTCAGCAATACAAATACGAGAAAAGTCACGCACAAGAGGATAGGGATCGATATGAGCAGTCTGTTCAATATATATTTCCACACTTAATAAATCACCCTTCTTGCTGTGATATTGATCAAAACATCGAAAATGAATAACCAGGCTTTATCCTCAAAGAAACAGGTTTATAGGTTTTAAGAGAAGTCTTTAGGTAGCTCTGGCTAAAAGACACACCACAACATTCGTTAACGTTGTGCCGCTAAATTAACGTTGTGTGGGAACCCGACTTTTTTGAGGGAAACCCTATATCGCTTTTTTAAGATATCGTTTCATTCTCTGGTTTATCATCACCCATCAGGTGCCAAAAACCCTGTTTGCCCTATTGACTTTTGTTTCCTCTTTCTGCAACACGGCACCAGGCACCTTAATCGACGTCATTCGACATTCGTTTCGTAATATGACAGGTCGCTCCAACCGTTCCACGGAACGACGAATTTCTTCACCCTTGGGGCAAGCACGTATAGGTGTTCTATATTGAAAAAGGGCACCCATGCTGCCTGATCGTGGACGATCTTTTTTTCAAGTTCGCGATAAAGAGCTATGCGCTCCTTCTGATCGGTTATGGTCCTCGCGCGATCCAAAGCCTCAAAGACCTCAGGGTCGTTGTTGTTAAATGAACGTACTACAGTTCCGGATTTGCTAAAAAAAGTGTAAAAGAAGTTATCGGGATCGTTAAAATCGGCTGACCATACCTGCATGTAGTGATCCGAATCGCCTGTTTTTCTCACGGCATAGTATGTCGATTCATCGACCTGGCTGATCTTGACTCGAAAGCCCGCTTCTTTAACCATCGCTTGCACGAGCTCGTTCATTTTAGCCCAAGTCTGTCCCCAGGTGCTCACTTGGACTAAGGTCATATCCACTCCGTCGGGGTATCCAGCTTCGGTTAAAAGCTCCTTTGCCTTTATTGGGTCATAGACGATTGGCTCAAGATCCGGATTGTACCCTATTAGCCCCTTTGGCATGACGCCGTGGGCCAAAGTGCCGCGTCCATAAAACAAGGTGTCTAAAATCATCTTTCTGTCGATGGCCATTTGAAGGGCTTTGCGGACCCTTACGTCTCCGAAGGGTTCCTTTTTTTGATTGATGCACATGTAATATATCCCAACCCTTGGACCGCTCACGACGCGATCCTTCCATTTTGGGTTCTCAAGAAAATAGGGAATCTGAGAAAAGGCGTAGTCGCAATCAAAGATATCGATTTCGCCGGCCTCAAAAAGCATTCTCATGGTCTCCGGGTCAGTTACAACCCTGACAAATATCCTGTCCAGTTGCGGACGCCCGTGATAATACTTATCGTTGGCCACCAGCGTTACATGATCGTTCAGCACGTACTCCTTCATTATGAAAGGTCCCGTTCCGCAAGTCGTTTTCGCGGTGAGGCCAAATTGATCTCCAGCTTTTTCGGTGAATTTGCGATTAAAAATGCTCGCCTGCGGGCTGGCCATGACGGACAAAAAGGGAGCGAAGGGCTGGCTTAATGTGATCTGGACGGTGTATTTGTCCAACGCCTTTAACCCTTTGGTAGTATCTGCTTTTCCGTCAAGACGGTCTTGAGCCCCGTCCACGAAATTGAGGATATCCGTGTTCAGAGCTTGGGTTTTGGGGTCCAACATTCGATCGAAGGTATAGACTACATCGTCCGCGGTCAATTCCTCGCCGTTATGGAAATAAACGCCCTGCCTAAGATGAAAGGTATAGGTCTTACCGTCAGGAGTGACCTCCCAGCTTTCAGCTAAGCCGGGCACCAGGTCCGAAGCTCCGGATTCGAGGGTTATGCACTCTATCAGCCTATCGAAGCAATTAAGCGGCAACATATAGTAGGCGGTATTTTTCTGACAATCAGCGGTCTTTGGATCATCGGGATAGCTGATCCTCAACTCTTTCTCCTTGGCACTAACCATGGTTACCGAGCCCACTAAAAAAGTCAACGCGAGGGCGAGGAAGATTGTTGTAAATATATGAAATCTCTTTAAATTACTGCTCATTTTTCACACCCCCAAATCAAAGATTTTATGACCACTATCTTAACATCAGAAATATCGATAGTCCATGAGGAGCAGAGCTTTCAGGTCAGGGAACCCGCAATTAATACGCCCCGGAAGGGAGAAGCAGTACCTGAAGGCCGTATCCCCAAGTTGAAGCCACCTTTGTGGTGGGCATGCTAAACAATCCGATCGAATGCGGATCGACAAGAAAAATGCCTTTCACCCCCATATTCTAAAGTTAGGGTGAAAGGCATTAAAGCTACATTTTTAACTTTTAAATGTAAAAATTAGTCTTCGTATTCGATATCGATACGATAGCCGCCCTCTTCTTCGGGTTCCTTTTCCGGGATCGTTATCGTGAGCACCCCGTTTTTGTATCTAGCCTTGGCCTTATCGGGCAACACTTCAACGGGAAGGGCAATCACCCGTGAAACTTTACCGTAATAGCGTTCGGAACGAATTATCTCTTCCGACTCAACTTCTTTGGCTCCCGATTTCTCCGCTCTCAAGACGACCTTATCTTCATAGATCTTTATATCTATATCCCTGGGGTCAAGTCCCGGAAGTTCCGCTTCAACTATGACGTTGCCATCCTTCCGATACACATCAACTGTCACCGCACCTCCACCAAATACGGGTGGCATAAATCTGGAAGCAAAATCGTCAAACACTCTGCTGATCTCCTCTTGCAGTTTGTCGATACCCGTCCAGGATGGGTACCACCACATACCGCGTCCTCTTCTTTCGGGTAATTCAGGTCTTCTCATGGCTCACCACCTCCCCTACTCTTTTTGATCTTTCCTGACCTTCACTTTTATTGTAGCAAAAAAGGCCCTCAGTTCAAATAATATCGATAACGATTAGCGACGATTAACGGCGATTATTACAAAATAAACTTCATATTCTGATATATTCTCCGCCTTTCTTGCGTTTTCTGCAATTTTCCGGTGGTTGCTTACTCCTTTTTCAAATCGCAGATCAATCCTCCGGTGATCCTTACAAGTTCGTCCGGCGAAACGGGGAAAAAGGCATGATCGTTGCCTGCGGCTGCCCAAAGGATTTCGTATTTTTGAACATCTTCGTCGATCAGGGTTTTAATTTTCACGTCGTATCCTATGGGAGGAACACCTCCTATTTTGTAGCCGAAGTTTTCTTCTATATACTCTGCTCCCGCCATCTTGACCTTGCGAGCGCCCAAGTGCTTCCTTACCTTTTTTATGTCTACCTTGTTGGGACCGCTCATGAGCACTAATACTGGCTCATCGTCCACCAAGAAGATGAGACTTTTTAGTATCTGTTCCTCGGGAACGCCTATGGCTTTGGAGGCATCTTCGACCGTGAAGATCGTGTGGTCGCTCACAAAAATTTCACCGCTATATCCCAAGCTCTTCAAATCATCCCATACCCTTTGCACTTCCTCGGTGTAATGTCGATTGCAGCTCATAACGTCACAACTCCTTCTTTACGTTTTATCTCCATACAATGCCTTATATATCTTATAATTAGCGATGACCTTTCGCACGTACGTCAAGGTTTCATTGAAGGGAATGTCTTCAATCCACTGAGTTACGTCAAATTCACCCCCCTCGGGTAGCCATCGCGTCACATTGCCGATGCCCGCGTTGTAGGCTGCCAAGGCGAGCGGCAAGTCCTTTAGTCTGCCCAAAAGCCAGGAAAAATGTGCGACTCCCAAGCGTATATTGGTCTCGGGAGAATATATGTCAAATTTTTTGATCCCTAATTTCGCAGCTTCTTCATTGGCTGTAGCCGGCATTAGTTGCATCAAGCCGCTAGCGCCCACCCAACTTGTCGCGTTAGGGTTAAAAGCACTTTCTTGCCTCATTATGGCCCAGATGACGTTGGGATCTACGCCAAATTTCTCGCAAGACGCCTTCACCTCAACCTCGAAAGGTGTGGGATACAAGACCTCCAGTAAGCCTTTGGATATGGGTCCGTCACCTTTTATCGAGTACTCCAGTGGCCTTGCTATGTTATAAGCAAGATCGAAGTTGCCAAGCCAGCTGTAAAGTCGTGAACTCCTATAGCGAGCTGCAAGGTTGCTACTTTGAGATAAGATCTTACTTTCCCAAAATATGAATCCCCAAGCCTCCATCTGACTTGGCTTGCTCTGAAATTCCTCGGGAAGGCCATCTATGATTTTGCCCTCTATTTCTTCGGTTAAAAGGCCGTAATAAGACAATGGGTAGTTAACTTTTAATTTATTTAATAGCGCCTCGGCTTCCTTTGCATTTCCTGCGCTCTCAAAGGCACGTGCAGCCCAATAAAGCGTCCTTGCGGCCCATAGGTCATCTCCATCGTAAGCGCTTGCCCGCTTAAAATGCTCAGCTGCCCACGAGTGGTCTTCATTTTTCCATGCTTTCCACCCCATTCGCCACAAGACCTTCATCGAATAAAAATCATCTTCTCCCGAAAGAAGCCGATCCGACAGCGCGCGCGCAGTTGCCTCGTCACCGACATCTTCGTAGTATGAGATGAGGTGATATAAGGCAGCCCTAGCTACTTCACCATCCGGTCCTGCCAATATTTTCAAGACCTCCATGGCCTTTGCGTTTCCTTTGCTTGCAAGCATTGCCAGCCTTTCGACGGAAGCCAGGGCAAAATCCCGACCCCCTGCGGCAAGTTTGTGCCAAAGCGCGACTGCCTCTTCATAGTTTCTGAGCCTGTAGTTGGAGTAAGCACGGTAGTAACTGGCCTTATGCCAATGAGGAGAGCTTTCGTCTATCTTTTTTAATAACGCCTCAGCCTCTTTATAGTTGCCCTTTAAAAAGGCAGCATACCCGAGGTAAAAGGGAATTCGAGCATTGGTGTCCTCAGGAAACTGCTTTAAAAAATTCAAGGCAGTCGAATTTCGCGGTTGAATATCGAGCAGTGCAAATGCTTCTTCGAGACCGGCCGAATCGATGGAAAACAGCGCAGTCAAAGCTTGCACCCTTTGGGCATCATCCGAGGCAGACGACATCATGGCTCTGCCCCACTTTTCCTTTTCAATGCTTTCTTCTGTTCGAAAAAGCCCGTAGGCTACATAAAAACGAAGCGCCCGGGGGGAAATAGGCCAAAGCTTGTAAAGCAGAGTTCTTGCCTCTTCTTGCCGATTAGTCCTTTCAAATGCGAGGGCGGCATAAAATTCGCCATAAGGCTTTACCAAAGTGGGAAATTTATCCTGTATCTCAAGCAACACGTCCAGGGCTTCGGCATACCTGCTCTGAAACCAAAGCGCGTTGGCATAAACTGACCATTCTCGAGGCGATAAGTAGTCTTTGTGAGTTTTGAAGTATTCATCCAAGGCCTTCCATTGTTTCGCCACAAACAAAGTATCTACGCTTTGCGGCGAAGCTTCGACACTGGTAAGCCCTATAGAAAGGATAGCAAGGAACGACACAATAATTAAGGGAAGAAACTTTCGCAAAAACAGATCTCCCTTCTTCGCTAAACGTTAGCATTAGTATAATACATTCGACGATAAATTAAAAACAAGGGACCTGCAAAACCTGGCCGTAACCCTCCCTTGGAAAAGGGTTATTGAGCAACTTCGCTTTCTCGAGACATCTCGTGGCAGCAACAGGCAACACAGGCGAGGTTTTTATCGTCGCCATCATTTATGAACTTCCTAAAGTGCTCCAAGAACTTGGGTTTGGCATGGGGACAGGTAGACAGAAATTCTATAAAGGATAGAAAGCGTTCAAGACAGATGGGCGATATGTAATGTTCTATGGCACAAGCGTTGTCTTTTGCCTCATCGCTTGGCAGCTCCAAGACATCTTCAAAGAATTTATAGATCAGTTGTTCTTTTTGAATTAATGTCTTGGCCTTTTCCCTGCCCAAGGCGGTAAGCTCGAGATAGCCGTATGGCTCCTGCTCAACGTATCCATCTTCTTTTAACATGGAAACTATCCCTACAACGGTTGGAGCCCTCACCCCCATGACTTGAGCAATATCTTTAATGCGTACTGCCCTGTTTCTTTCGCTGAGCTTGTATATGGCCTTAATGTAATCTTCTTTTCTTGGCGTTAATCTAGACATTAGCATCACCTATCTTTTTTAGCTTAGTATAATTATGTACGAAATGCGTCCTTTAGTCAAATCGATGGTTTCGTTCAAAAGCGCACATAAAGGCTCAGCAAAAGCTCGTCTTGTCCAGATTAATCGTGATTCTTTTATTCTCCACCGATATCGGCTTTAAGCAATGCTATTCTTCTTTGTTCTTGTAAACTCTGCCATGCGTGCAGCGCCAAGGCGACGCCTATTACTCCATATGTCACAAAAACCCTGAAGTACTCCCCTATCATTGCGTCTCCAACAAGGTTTTTCCCTGCAAGGGGAGACACTATAAAGAGAGTATGAAACAAAAGCGTTCCGAGCAAAGCTTGGCCAACTGTGGCCTTTTTAACGGATGCTCCTCCAATCAATATGGCTGCAACGGCGAAAGTGCCAACCTGGACATGGCTCCCATAGGTATTGATGTTACCCAAGTTCTGGAGAAAAATAACTTGTCCAAGGCCAGCTAATATCGTTGAAAGGATAACAGCGATAATCCTGACTCTATTCACGTTGATGCCCGATGCCTCTGCAACATACATGTCCTGTCCCACTATTCGAAACTCCTGGCCTAGCTTAGTTTTTACAATGTAATGTATGAAGAGGCACAAGGCCAAAATCGCTAGGAAGGTTGCAACGGGTATTGACACGGGGAAAACGTGGCCCGGGATCTTCACCTGTATTTTCATGAGGTTATCCAGGGCGTATTGCATGGGCTTTATATCCAAAGTATTCCTCAGTCCTATGCTGCCGGGAATGAGCATCGACGGAACCCTTATGGGTATGATGTTTCCCATGAAGTAAAGACATATCAACTGGTAGATGCCGTTTGCAAAAAATCCCAATATGATTCCCGTGATCATTTCCTTACCTTTTGCGTGGTTAAAAAGTATTCCCGTTAACCAGCCAAACAGCATGGCTAAGGGTATAGATAAAAGCGCGGTTGTCAAAAAGCCAGTCATGCCGGCCATTTGCCAATTTACCGTGGCGACATAGGCAAATTGCCCGGCCATTGCCCCGAGGACAATGCCGAAGTTTAGTCCCATGCCGGCCAAAACTGGAATTATGAGGGAGATCACTAAAAAACTGTTTCGGGCCATCCGAGTGATGATCTCATTGAGTAAAAAAGGCAGTGGCAATCTGCTGTAGTACCCGCCAATGACGCACAGCACGAAGAAAAAAATGGGCACGATATTTTTGCGCAAAAACCACTTAAGCTCAAATTGACTTTTTTGTGATTCATGCATGTTATCTGAAGCCGAAAAGGGAGCTTTTTCTTCTTTAGCCATTAGGCGCCACCTCCGATTTCCCGGCGTGTCAATGCATAAAGGATGATCCCGTTGCTTATTATTATCCTTGCAACTTCAGCAAGATTCTCGGATATGACTAGGTTAGCAACGGGCATAGAAACAACTAGGATCGACTGGAAAAGAAAACAACCTACCGTGGCATGCCAGATGGTCGCTCGATTCAAGGTTGCTCCTCCTATTAGTATGGATGCCACAGCAAAAAAAGCCATAAAAAGAGGGGCCATGTAGAGTTGCAAAAAACCAAATGTCTGGGCGTATACGATGATGCCCACTGCCCCTAAGGCTTGAGAAACCACGGAACCTATTGTGCGATAACGGTCTATGGAAAGACCGCAAGATTCTGCAAAACGAGGACTTTCACCCACCGTCGAAAGAGCCACTCCGGTTTTAGAATGCATAAAAAGCCACACTATTAAGCAAAAAGCTCCATAAAAAAGCAGCAATCCCGTTGGTATCGTGACACCAAAGACATCGAAGGCAAGAAAATTATTTAAAATCTTGTCGAAGCGGCCCTCCAAGGCTATAGTTACACGTAGGCCACTTCCCCCGTAGGGCCAGATCATTTCAGGGCTTTTAAAGGGCGACAAAAACCAAAAAATGCACATAAGTGAGACGATTGAAAAACCAAAATATGTTCCCACCGTCATTTCCTGTCCCTTGACCTTGTTGAGCAGTAAACCATATAAGTAACCTGCTATGGCACCCAATGCTCCACCCAGACCGACGGCGAAGAAAAAGGCTTGAAAGCCTCTTAAATCAAGTTCTATGCTGAGTACGGCCGCAATTAGTCCACAGGAAATTCCCAGTGGAAGGCCAAAATTAGGCCCTGTCCCTGATCTTATCGTTGGAATCATGGCCAAAACCAGGATGCCGTTCATTCCGAAACGACTCAGCATGCTGGATAGTATCTGATCCATGGGAAGATCTAAGATCTGTGCGGCAATTAAAAGGATGATCAAAAAAAGGAGTATTATCGATCTGGCTACTCCAAAACTTGCGATGCCTTCTTTTATCCTTTGCCATATGCTATGTTCGTTGAAATCACCCGAAGTCATCAAAATACCCCCTCTTTAACAGCCGAAAGTTCCCCTGCCATCATTAAGCCAAATTCTTTGTCGCTTGCGTCAACAGGAAGGATACCCTGCAAGCGACCTCTGTAGATGATGGCAATCCGGTCACAAATGGAACGAAGTTCGGCAAGTTCGGAAGATGTCATGATAATTGTGACTCCCAGCTCTTGGTTCAGCTGCAAAAGCAGATCGAGTACGATCTTTTTAGCGCCCACATCGATCCCACGTGTCGGTTCAGAGACAAAAAGAATCGAAGGTTCCAAGGTGAGTGCTTTGGCTATGCAGACCTTTTGTTGATTGCCTCCACTGAGACGCCTCACTATTTGATTTGGACCGGTGCAGCGTATATCCAGATCTTTAATCATTTTAAGTGCGTGTTTTCGGATTAACTCTCTGTCTATCATGTTAAATAAATATTTTTTAAGAAACTTGCCTCGGCTCAACAAAGCCTGAACAACAATGTTCAACTCTATCGTTTCGTCTAAAAGAAGTCCCATTCCTCGCCTATCTTCTGAGACAAAGGCCATGCCACTGCTTAGCGCCGAAAGCGGAGAGTTAAGCTCAACTTCGCCATAGTTTGCGACGTGAACATGACCTCTGGCAGGATATAATCCCATGATGCCGTTGGCGATTCCTATTTTCCCATGACCGGCCAATCCGCCTATCCCCAATATCTCTCCGTCATGGACATTTAAAGACAGGCCCGAAACTCTTTCCCCCGGCATATCGACGTGAAGGTCTTTAATCGTGAGGATCGGTTCCCCATCTCCTTTAAAACCCCTGCGGGCTCGAGCTGATATATCGACTTTGCGTCCAACCATGAGTTCTGCGAGGACTTCAATGGTGGCTTCCGACGATGGAAGCTTTCCGACCACTTCGCCATCCCTGAGAACAGTGATATTGTCGGCCACCCGCAAGACCTCATTGAGCCTATGGGTTATAAAAAGGATAGAAATGCCTTCTCTGGAGAGCTTTTTCATTACCTCTATCAGCATTTCGGCGTCTTTTTCCGTCAGTACGGCTGTAGGTTCATCCAGGATCAGCAGTCTAAGTGAGTCTTTATCCAGCTCTCGGGCAATTTCGATAAACTGCATGAATCCAACGGGCAATCCAAGGACGGGCAACATTTCATCGATATTTAACTCCACCCGATCTAGTGCTCTTCTCGCATCCTTTCTCATTCTTTCAAAATCAAGGATTCCAAGTTTTTTTCCCAGCAACTTGCTCAATAAGTTGTCTTTAACGATTTCACGATTTATCTTTATATTTTCCGTTATGGTCAGCCCGGGCAACAACATGAATTCCTGATGCACCATGCCGATCCCTAATTCCAGAGCATCATAGGGCGAGTTTACTTCTACCGGCTCTCCATCGATAAAAATCCTGCCTTCAAAACCTCCCGTATTTCTTATGACTGGCATCCCAAACAAGATATTCATTAACGTTGATTTTCCGGCTCCATTCTCACCGACAAGGCCATGAATCTCGCCGGGTGCAACAGAAAGGTTCACAGAGCGCAAAACCTTGTTGCCGAAGTATTCCTTGCTTATATCTCGCATTTCCAGACGGGGAGCTTCCATTAAGAAATTCCTCCCTCCCTCAAATGAAGTAAGCTACAATGTAGCGGGGTCGCTCACAGGCGAGCAACCCCGCTAGAGCTTTTAATCTCTTTGTTTAAACGTATGCTTTCTATTTATTTGCGCCAAAGATTATCGACTCCCCAACGATGAGCAAGAAGTTATCTGCTTTTACTCCAGCTTCGACGTTTTCGTAGGATCTTATCCTTGACTCTTCTCCAAAATACTTGTAAAGCAACTTTTCCATATGAGCTCTATCGTATCCCGATACTTTGCCATCGGCGACATCAAAGGCATACTCAGTTGAAGCATAGGTAAATGCCATGTTGGCGGGAACTTTCCAAGTCGCAAATCTTCCGGCCCTGCCCGCTTCGACAACCTTTTCTTCAATGGCTTTTAATATGAATCCCACATCTCCGGCCTTATCCGGGGGTATTTCTATTCCGAGCGATCCAGGATATCCGTGATAAGGGCTGGGACAGCACTGCTCTGGGAAAAGGGCACCTGTCGTCATGACGGCCTTTATTAACGGTTCTTGCATTCCGCAGTTGGTGCTGAAAAAGGCGGTGTCCACGCCATATTTTTCTACCTGACGAGGAACGTCTTCCAGGACAAATTGCTGTGTTCCGGCTATGCCGGCATCTCCGGTCGGATCGGGTGCGTTGACGAAAACAAACTCGATCCCCCGCTTTTCGCATTCAGCCTTCATGATGTCTCTGCGCTCAGCGAGAAGAGGATAAGACATATGGCGAGGGAAGGAAATATGACAGAAGGTCTTAGCGCCCATTTTTTCAGCCAGCTCAATGATCGTGACACCACGCATCGGATTATCCGTCTCAAGACATATATCTGCTTTCTGGACGACAAGCAAGGGATCTTCATGGGGAACTATGTTGATGAAAAACATATCGGGACGAAATTCTTTAACCTTATCGATGGCCGCTGCCGAACCGGGAACGCCTTGCACCAACACTATGGCCTTTACGTCCGGGTCGGAAGCCATGCCCATTATTTGCTGAATAGTGGTTTCCTGCTCATCCATGAATTTGTCCGGATAGGTAACGTGAATTACCCTGTTTTCGCCGTATTTTTCAATCATTTCAAGTGCGGCTCTGTACTCTTCTTCTCCTTGAGATGTGGTGCCCGTCATGATCCCCACCTTGGTGGGTCCTGCAAAAGCCGCGCTTGCAAAAGCTATGACAACAATAGCAACCACCAATACGTGACATAACCTTCTCATTTAACCACTCCTCCTTATCGCGACGTCACGACGTCTTTGATAAATACAAATCCCCTGAACAAACAACTAGCCAACCTATGTTATGCTGCTTTTTTAACTTTTTCCCAGGACTACCTTTGCTCCATTCCCCCTTTCTTTATCTAGTATAATATATAATATACCGTATATATGATTCATGAAAGCTTCATATTGATTATAACTGAGACTATTTGATGTAGCAGATTTGAGGTCCATATCGTTTATATCATATTGTAGGTATACACAGAGGGTCAAGCTTGGAGTCTAGATAAGACGGACAATTTGCTAATTGCAGATTTATTCCTTTTTTATCCTTCGGCACATACAAATGTAAATACCTCTATGGTGCATGATATAATCTTTAAATATGCTATGATTGATTGAATTTTACGGAAGACCAAAAGTTGCAAGGAGCGATTTTTGTATGGCAAATGAGCGCGAACGAAGAATTGAAAAAAACTTAGTAGAAGGCGAACTTTCACGGTCCATATGGAAGCTTGCAGCCCCAATGATGATTGGCGGGTTGCTGCAAGATCTTTTCTCGATGGTGGACTTATATTTTGTCGGTGAATTAGGACACGTTGAAGTAGCCGCACTTGCTATTGCCGGTACAGTTGTAGCTATACTCATGATGCTGGTTCAGGGCATTGCCGTAGGAACGATGGCTCTCATCGCACACTTTACCGGAGAAGAAAATCACGAGATGTCGGATATTGTTTTAGGGCAAACGCTTATCCTGGGCATTATCGGATCGGGCGTCATGGTATTAGTAGCGCTTTTTCTTGTGGACCCCATTTTAAGGCTTTTTGGAGCCACAGGGGACGTTTTAATCTATGCGGGAGAATACCTTAAAATAAACTTCGCATTCGCTGTTTCCATTTTTATTTTTGTAGGGATAAACTTTGCTCTGCGCGGTTCTGGTGATGCCAAGACTCCTTTGTACGCGCTGATAATTGCAAACATCCTTAACATCATTCTTGATCCGATGCTCATCATGGGGTATGGTCCTTTCCCTGCAATGGGCGTAGCCGGCTCTGCCATAGCGACGGTTTTAACCCGAGGCATTGGCGTCTTATTTCTTTTAAGACATCTTCTCGTTGGACACTCTACGCTTCATTTAAAGCTCAAATACCTTAAGCCTCTTCCCCCTTTGATGAAAAGGATTATTAGTATTGGTTCCTTTGCCTCGCTTCAAGTCTTTATTCGTGAAGTGTCCTTCCTCTTTTTGATGCGCCTGGTCACGTCCTTCGGTCACGTGACTCTTGCGGCGTATGGAATAGGTGCGAGGCTTAGGACGCTCGTCATAGTGCCCGGCAATGGATTTGCTGGCGCTGCTGCCGTTTTAGTGGGACAAAATCTGGGCGCTGGAAAGCCCAAGCGGGCGCAAAAAGCTGCATGGCGCACCGTTGCATATTACGAGCTTATTCTCATCCCGATCATCATAGTTTTCCTGACCTTTGCGCCAGGTCTCGTAAGATTTTTCAACGACCATCCGGAGGTCGTTACTATAGGCAGCTCGTATTTACACTATCTAGCTTTGACATTCCCCTTTCTTGCGTTTTCGCTCATCCTTGGCCAGGCGATGAATGGCGCGGGAGACACCAAAGTGCCTACCATCGTCAACGCAATTGGTCAACTTGGTTTTAGAATACCTTTTGCATACCTTTTTGCACTCGTCCTCAAAATGGGTTATAAAGGGATTTGGCTTGGAATCAACGCTTCCGATATTGTCCAGGGTATTGGGATGATACTTGTCTTTAGCACCGGACGTTGGAGGAAGGCATTTGTAAAACATAAAAAGAAGCTGGCTCGCGAGGCGGGGTTCCTACAAGCTTCAACAGAGTGTTCTTCGTCCGGCTCTTAACCTGAAACAAGCCCACACTAGTTAAGAAATATAAGAGGAGAATAAATGTGCAGCGCAGAAAGACCGTAAACGTGGACATGGGGAAAGACCCTGTACCGCATGTGCTGTGGAGCCTTGCGATACCTTCCATTATCGCGACACTGGGACATACGATATTTCACATAGCGGACACAATGTTCGTGGCCTGGTTGGGGACCGTACCCCTGGCAGCCATGTCTCTCATATTGCCCGTTATATTCGTGGAGTATGCCTTGATGAGTGGCTGTACTATCGGAGCTACCACGCTCATAAGCAGGAACTTGGGCATGGGAAAACTTTATCGCGGACGCTACCTGGCAAATGCCACCCTTTCCCTCGTCTTCATGATATCCCTGTTGCCATGCATACTTTTAATCCCAAGCGTGAGGGATCCCTTCTTTGCCTTCATGGGCGCAAGCCCGGAGGCAATGGTCTACTTAAATAAGTATCTCTTTTGGCAAATTTGGTCTTTTCCCGTAGCTTCATGTAGTCTGCTACTGGATGCCGTTTACCGGAGCCAGGGGAATGCCATAGTGCCCATGTCCAGCCTGCTGATAGGAAATGCTGTAAATATAGCCTTAGACCCATTGTTCATGTTCACCTTTGGCTTGGGAATAGGCGGCGCTTCGCTTGCGACGCTCGTGGGCAGGTTGCTAACTTTGTTATACTCCATTTCAAAACTGAAGCAGCATAGCAAGATACACCCTAAGTTTAGTTTCGCGAGAAACACGATTCCTACCTGGCGCAATGTCACAGCCATTGGGCTTCCGCTTTCCCTATCCCAGATTAGTTTTTCGGTCGGTGCAGCTTTGCTCAACAGGATACTTGCCCAATACGGGGAAGCGGCGATAAGCGGATGGGCGCTTGGTAACCGCATAGAAGATATCGCCTTCCTGGTAGTATTTGGGTTCAATGCAGCTTTAGTTCCCTTCGTTGCCTACAATTTGGGCAAGGGCGATTACGGCAGAGTTAAGGCCGGATTTGTCTTTGCGGCTAAATGGTCTGCCATATTGATGTGCAGCATTGGAATCTTGCTATACATCTTTCCCATGTTCTTTTTGTCCATTTTCAAGCCAGATGGCCTGACATCCCTTTATTCAACGGCCTCCATAAGAGCTTCCACCACTGGCTATCCCATAGTCGCACTGACAATTATAATAGGCGGCGTATTCCAGGGTGCAGGGCACACGCACTACAACTTATTCGCCCAGGTTGCGCGTAATATTCTGGTTCGTTATCCGGCTGCGGTAACCTTAAACGCCCTTTTTGGCATTAATGGCATATGGTGGTGTCAACCCATTTCTTCTGTCGTAGCCTTTATAATATCGCTATATCTGTTTAAAAAACTGGAGTCTTCTTTTAATACATCATCCATCGAAACTGTTGAAAAAGCCGGTTAAAATCATAAAAATAATCCGCCAACTGTGTGGCGGACGACAACAGCGAAAGGCATAAGAATTGACCATGCTTTGCCCTTATTTTTAAGAGAATTTTCTATAAGCCCTTTGTTTCTTTATTCATTAAAATTGCCTATCACTCCTTTTATATAGAGACCAGGTGCTTGTTTTAGATTAATAACGTGTTCTTCTTCAAGAAACACGCCGTTAAAATCCGAGAGAACCATAACGACCGGTCGAATCATGTCGCCGTGGTTGGACGCAATTACGACTGCGGTGCTTTGATTGGACAACTCGACAACAGTACCCGGCGGATATAAGCCAAGAGCCAATACCAATTCCCTTGCCACTTCAGGATCAAAGTGAGTGTTTGCTCCCATGATTATTAAGGAGATGGCATTATAAGGAGATTCAGCAGTCCTGTAGACGCGGTCCGTCGTAACGGCATCAAATACATCAGCCACAGCGGCGATCCGAGCAACAAGCGGGATAGCGTCTCTTGTAAGTCCATCGGGATATCCCTTGCCATCTACTCTTTCATGATGCCACCTTATGATGGAAAGTATCACTAAGTCCTCTATGCCGTTTTGCCTCGCAAGGTTAAAGCCATCAACGGGATGAGCTTTCATAATTGCGTACTCTCTATCGTCCAAACGTCCGGGCTTGTTGAGAATTTCAAGGGGGATCAAAGCTTTGCCGATATCGTGAACCAAGCCGCCAATCGTAATTTTTTCTACTAACTTTTTATCCCTTCTGCTTAACCTTGCCGCCAAAAAACCGGCAAGCAATGCAACGTTAAAGGAGTGTACATAAGTATATTCGTCCTTTTCCCTCACCTTGATCAGGGATAAAGTTATAGCATCCGATTGCAAAATCTCTTGCGTTAAGATATGTCCCGTAACTATAAGAGACTCGTACAAGTCTCTGGCATCCTCACCGCTAGCTATCCTCTGATAAAGATCGCCGATTTGCTTCATAGTTTGATTTGCCAACTCTCGGTCGATTCGCTTGACCGGTACATCTAATTTTTCTTTATATTCCGCACCTTGACTAAAAAAATTATTCTGCAGGTCAACATCGCTCGAGTAAACGCTTATATATTCAATCCCTTCTGCTTTGAGCTTTGCGATCAAATTTTTCTTCGCTACACTGCTTAACCAAGAAAGATTTGAACCTCTAGGCAATATAAGTGCCTTAGCTTTTGATACGACATCCTCGGCCACAATTCCTTTGAATTTTTCTAAATCACTGACGGGGATCTTTTTTGCTTTTAACATACAAGATCACACCCTGGATTATCTTTTATTATTTAACAGTTCATGGTGCGGAACTTCGATCCATTAAAGGGCTATGAATTCTAAAGAAATTTACGCTCAACGTATCCATTTTATCATTTAAATGAAATGTTGTAATAGAAATATCAACAAAGTCTATAAAAAGTCAAAAACATTCTGTAGCGCAGTCAAATAAAACAGTCCATGTTGTACAATACATAAAGGATTTTTATTTAAGGAGGCGCCCCCTTTGAACGATACCATTGAAGCCTTGAACATAAAAAAATTGATTCAAGACAACAACTACGATGAAGCCCTGCGCAATGCGGAAAAAGCTTTGGACACAGCCCAAAGAGAACTTGGCGAAAATCATCCGGATCTGGTTCAATACTTGGACCTTTTAGCCGAAATTTATAAGGCGAACGGTAACCTAAGGGGCGCGAAAAAGGTTTACAAAAAAGCTCTAAGGCTTTGGATGAATGCCTTCCTTCCCAAGGATAACTATAAGTATTTCCTGGCCGATCTTTTTCCCATGTTTTTTAAATCGCCAGCTCTGCAACCGCGGTTTAAACCTGACAAGATAATAACGCTAAGGCCTGAGCTTTTGATCCACAGCGGCAGTAAAAGAGAGGCTTACGTGCATCCAGGGGACCCAAATTTATGCATAAAAGTTGACAGGCTTTGGAAAGAAGGGTTACCACATTTCTCCGAGAAAGCGACTTAAAAGACTCCTAATGCCCTGGCTCATAGATTTTTGGTCTAACCGAGAAGAAGCAAGAGTCTACCGCTCTGTGGCCCTTAAAATAGGCGAAGAATTTTTCGAACACGCGCCCAGATGTTATGGCATCGTGATGACCAACCTGGGACCCGGGCTGGTCGTCGAGCGCGTTAGTGACGAGGATGGCTCATTTTCACGACCCATCGACGTTTACGTGAAAAATAACCCAGACAAGTTGAAGCACGCCCTGGACCTTTTGGAAGACCTTCACGATTTTCTAATCGAACACGACCTTGTGATATATGACTGGGCCAATCCTGCTAATTTCCTGGTGCGCAAACATTCTACCAGGGGTGATAAATTAGTCGTCGTGGATTGGAAGACAGAAGGAACAGCTGATAAAGACCTGCCATGGCGCGACATCTTTCCGGCGTTGGCCAGAAAAAAAATGACCTTTGAGTACAATTGCCTGCGCGAAGATATAACGCGTTTAGGCTCCATTGCTTAACTTTTTAAGCGCTCTCTATTGATGCCATCGCAGCGGCCTCGTTTATAAAAAGGGTGACGATACCTCATGGTTAATGAGAATAAGATGTTAAAGCTGAACGAAGCAGAAAAGACGTGGCTTGAAGAGCTTGCTTCTGCGTGGGGAGTAAAGCTCATTTTTAGGGAATATCTGGGCGCCGATATGTTCGCCCGAATCACCATAAGCTTCCGAGGGAGAAGCCTGGGTGGAGATTCTTCAAAGCTTCGACCCCGAAGACTACTACGGCCAATGGGGAAACCGATGACATCACGCCATCTGAACTTTTCAGGTTCCTGCTCCTTCACGAAATCGCTCACCTACAGTTAGAACACGAAAAAGAAAAGATCCCGAAACTACGTGCGCACCAAAGAAGATTGGCAAGAGGTCATCCGAAAGCGGGAGACAAGAGCCGATCTATGGGCCAAAAGGCGACTCAGGGACCCTTGGCCCAGGGAAGACGAAAAAGGAAAGTGCCTAATCGGCTGCAGCGGGTGGTCTTACGAATCGTGGAACGGAAACTACTATCCACCTGACTTAAGGACTGGCGATAGGCTTTCTTATTACGCCCAAGATTTCCAAACCGTTGAAATAAACATGTCCTTTTACCGAACCCCTTTTGAAAACATGCTTCGGTCTTGGGCTAAAAAGGTTCCTCCCCGTTTTTATTTTGCCGCCAAAGGTTCAAGGAGGATAACCCATTACCGGCGCCTCAAAGGTTGCGAGGAAGAAGTGAAAAATTTCTTCGAGAGATTTGCCCTGCTGCCCCAGCTTTCATGCGTTTTGTGGCAGCTTCCGCCTTCGCTTAAATATGACGCTTCATTGCTGGACGAATTTTGCCACCTTTTGCCAAAACACCAGAAGGCAAGCCATTGAATTCAGGCACCTTTCCTGGTGGGATAAGCTCAGACGAAACTGCGGAAATTTTATCCAAACACGAGGTCGCCTTCGTTGGGATAAGCCGCAGGGGTTTTCCCGATGAAGCACCCGTGACGGCAGAGTCCAGCTATTTTCGCTTTCACGGATTGGGCAAAAATACTTACCTGTGGGACTACAGCGAAGAAGAACTCCTGCCTTGGGCGCAGCGCGTAAAGACGTTACTTGAAAAAGGCATCGACGTCTACGCTTACTTCAACAACGACTTCGAAGCCCTGGCGGTCAAAAATGCCAAGAAACTTTCAGAAATGGTGAAATTGCTTTAATCGGGCTAAATGGGCAAGGTCACAACTTGCCAATTAAGGGGCCAAGACGTTGCGGGAAATCAAAAAGGACAAAACGGCCCCGAACTCCTGCCAAAAGGACATTGATCCTCATTTTGGATCCTTCAATTTACCGCGACGCCGATGCTTTAAGAGCTAAAAATGACCCCGCAAGCACGAGGACCCCTCCGAAGTACTGAGTGATGCTCAGGTATTCCTTAAAGATTAAAAGAGACAGAACGACAGTTACGAGAGGTTCTGCCATGCTTAAGATCGCAGCTATTGACGGAGAGGTCAGCTCAACTCCGAGGAAGAAAGCAAGAAACCCGAAAAGGGAAACAAAAGCAACAAAACAGAGCAACACCCACGTGGAACTTGCATTGGGAAGGGCCAAACCACGCGCGGCCGACCCTAAGATGAGGAAAGAAATTGCAGAAAAGAAACAGACGTACGCGACGACTACCTGGTAGGGCACGTCTTTTATGATGAAGTTTCCGTAAAGGATATAAGACGTATATGATAAAGCCCCGAGACCGGCCAGCAAGACTCCTTTGATGCTGACTGAAATCGCAGTTTTTCCGGAAAGAAATACGAGGCCCGTGAAAGACACTCCTATCGCAAGAATGAGAGTTATTGAGAGATATTCTTTATTAATATAAGAAGAACCAACAGAAACCAAGGCGGGATAAGAATAAAAAATAAGGGCAGCCATGGACGCCGGGATGTATTTAAAACTCGAAAAATAACTAAAACTTGTGAGGGTAAAGAGGACACCGCCAAGTATGAATAATTGAAAAAGGTTCTTCCTGCCCACCATCAGCGCAGCTTTTCCCCTCCGTAAATAAAGCAAGCAGAAAAGAGCAACAGATGCAATAGTAAAACGCACCAAGTGAAAAGACATAACGCTGACATCTTTCTTATAGGCAAACACGGCAAGGATAGGGATAAATCCGTATAAGAAAGCGGACAAAAGGACAAAAAAAGCACCCTTATAGCGACTGGTCACGTCCTTCATCGACAGTAAACCTCATTTGTTGGATTAATGAGACTCCCAAAAAGATGATATAGATTATTATAGCAATAACAGGATTGATGACAAAACGACAGAGCAAGCGATCGATATTCTACGTTAACGTTCAAACAGCGACTGACTATCGAGCTTTAGCCTATCTTCGGTTTTTAGAATAAAGATGGGGCTGCTGAAAAAATGTCTGAATCTCCCGTAAATGAACTATAGTTTAAATAGGGGCTGAGCAAAAATAAAGCTACACCAAGTGTTCTTTATGTATATTTGTTTTTCAGCAGTCTTCATATTTTATTTAAAGCGGACAACCTCCACTCCTTCTTCGGCGATGATCTCCTCGAGCCTGCGTATATGCTCTTTGGAGGGTGCCTTGAAATCATGTCGAAACTCCTCGAGCCCCAGCAAGCTATACTTAAAGGTCCCGAGATTATGGTATGGCAGCATCTCCATTTTCTTCCATGTCATGTGTTGGTAAACAAACCGTGCAGTGTGCCTTATGTTTTCCTCGCTATCGTTGACGTCTTTGATAAGGGGAACGCGGATGACCGTCTCAATCCCCGTAGCGCCAATGCGCCTGATGTTATCGAGAATAACGCTGTTTTCCACTCCCGTAAGCCGCTTATGTTCAAGGCAGTCCATATGCTTAATGTCAGCAAATATAAAGTCCAGCTTTGCCACTATATCTGCCACCTCTTCCCAACTGAAAAAGCAGGAAGTCTCTACCGCCTGGGAAATGCCGAAGTGTGAAAGGGCGTTTACTAAGAGGCGCAACGACTCGGGAGAAAAGAATGGTTCACCCCCAGACCACGTAACGCCCCCGCCTGAAGCTCTATAGAAAATAAAATAGCGCTTAAGTTCTCGAACAATTTCTTCCACCGTCATAAAACGACCCATTATCTCGCGCATCCCCGAAGGCAGCATGCTTTCCTTGGGAACTGGTGTCCATGTCTCGGGATTGCAACACCAAAGGCACCGCAAAGGACATCCACTTAGGAAAACAGTGGAGCGGATCCCTTCTCCGTCGTTCACGGTAAAATGAAGTATCTGCGATACGCAGATTTTTTTGTCTTTCATCTTAAAAGTTAATAGGAGCCATGCTCCGTTCGGGCTATGATGGCATCCTGCATCTCTCTTTACTTTTCCGGGAATAAGGTCTTAACAGCTATGTTAGGCTCATTAAGCCTGCACAGGATCGTCATTTCCATACTTGGGGACGCCAAGAGCCTGATTGCGCAATTCCTCGAAACCCTCCCAATTTTTATCTAGGGCAAGGTTGAGCTCTCCCAGAGATGTAATTTTGTCCTCAAAGACAAGTTTCTTTATCGCGGCCAGAGAATTGGCCACTACCCCAAGGCCGATCCCGGTTAACACGGGCCCTATGTTATAATTTGCCCCACCCTTACTGAGATCTGCCCCCTTTTTCAGACATCCGTCTACGCAGGCCGACAAAAAGGGGCGCGGGACCATTTCCATATGAATTTTTTGGGCTACGACCGTTCCTATCACGGCATGTTCTATTAGATTAGAAAGTTGTCTAAAAAAGGCTTCTTTCACTTCCTCAAAATGGGCAAACTCCTCTATAGGTTTTTCCGGTAACCCCATAAGCTTACCCGACAGACGACTCTTCCCTTGATTTAATGCATACTCTAAGGCTGCTCCAAAGTTGACGTTAACGGCGGAAGTCCATTCTCCCGTCTTTCTGAAATGGGGAACGACACAACCACAATTGCTCCAATCCCTTGCATCTTCGGGATCGTACCCCATCTGAAGTAACATTTCATATCCTGCCCTATCGCTATGGATGGCGGGAAATCCCAACCCCTTGCTCACGAGTTCGGCCACGGCCATGAGGAATTCATCTGGGCAATCGGGATGAATTCGTACGCTCAAGCCCGGTTGATGGGTCTTGACGCTCTCCGTGGCCTTCAGGCAAATATAAGATAACTCATTGGTGCCGTCGCTTCCGTCTCGTTTTCGGCCACCCACGGTTAGATTTTGAAACTGGTTATATCCGGCAAAGTAATTGGCCGTGTTAGAGGAGATGGTCCACACCCACTCTGAAAGTTTAAGCCAGAGGCATTCCACGAGCTCTTGTGCCTTTTTGCGATCCAAACGGCCAGCCTTTACATCGGCTTCATAGAAGGGATACATATATTGGTCGAAGCGCCCGAGGTTTAGGGCAAGGGGATTTTCCGAGATGATTGATCATTAAAGGATCAACTTCACTAAGCTGTTCTACAGGAAGCTGAATTTTAACGAATATAGCCCCCAAAACATGGCGCCAGGAAGCACTCGAATTTTAACGGATCTGCGCCGCCCCAAAACATGGAGTTCGCGCGTTGTGGGCTTCGGAACAAGAATAAGCTCCTTTCTCGAGGACAATGGCCAAAATCTCAGATCTAGTCTCCCCATCAAAAGGAAAAACAGGATATACCCGAAATAGTCCGTTATCACTGACGATGGGAGAAATATTCTCTTTTGAGATGACCACCGTTTCTGACCTAGGAACCTCGGTAAGATCCGTGAGCGAGACTCGCAGTCCATTTGCTATTTTCCAGACTGTCTGGAGAGTGGGGTTTGATTCTCCGCGCTCGATTTGGCCCAACATGCTCTTGCTCACGCCTGTCAGTTCCGATACCTTATCGAGGCTGAGCCTGCGCTCCTCTCTAATTCTTCGGAGATTAGAAGCCAAAATCAGTTGCATATTTTCCATCGACAACTCCCCTCATTCTGTTTATTATAACGATCAATATGTGCGTTATAACGGTTTATTAACCATACCACTCTATTGGTGTTTTAGTCAACCTAGACTCGTTCGTTATCGTAAATAATACCGATGCGTCATTGTGACATGTTATAATATCTTAGTAGCAGATGAATTAATAATTTATTCAAAGGGGGATTGAGCCATGAAATCAATGAAAAAGGCAGCCCTTCTCCTTTTCTTGATAGCTGTCTCGATGCTATTTGTTAATTCTGCCTTCGCTGCCATGGGTGAAATACAAAGTTTTACTTTCAAAGGCACCGAAACGGACCTTCTGGGGATGAAAGAGACCTTGAAACCGGACGGCAAACCTGATGCTCATTTCATCGTTTCCATTAAAGGCGCCGGAGCTGTCACGGGGGTAGAGCTTAAAGCTCTAGGAACGGATAGGGCATGGGACACAATTCCCGGCAACGAGAAATGGGGAATGATCGTACAAGACGGCAAGGGAGAGGATTTAACAACTGCCTCGGGGTCCTTTTCGACCAAACCATTTCTCGCTTTAATTACCCTTCATCTCTACGTTGCCGACGACGGTACCGCCTTTTCGGAAACACGGGAATATGAGGTCACCGTTTCATTCATGGACGGGAGCACCGCAACGGCGAAGACAACCGTTCCGGGAATGCCCGACATTTTTAAACGCGAGGAAGTTGAAAAGGCCGAATTGCCTGCAGGTCCGAAGAATTATCGGCAGTCTTGATTGGGGATTGGAGACAAAGATGTCGTAGGTAAGTCAGAAAAGATCCATGGCGACGGCGTACGAGACGCCCACTTTAAGGTACGGTTTAACGCCATATCCGTAGTTGAAGAAATTTCGATAAGAAACGTGGACGGCACATCTTCGGCCTGGGATACCGTCCCTGGCAATGGCATATGGGCCATAGCGGTGTACACCGACGGCAAGCTGCGAAACAGGGAGGACGGAAGCGTAAAATTTGCCGTAGAGGGCGATACGACACTTGGACCTTTGGGTTGCCGACAACGGCTCCATTGCAGCCGGCGCTACGCGATATGAAGTGATCGTTAAGTTCAATGACGGCACGGTCTTGCGCAAAGTAGCAGAGCGTCAGGAAGTTGCAAAGCCGGTCCGTCGGACAAGGGCATCCTCTCTGCAGTGTTGATTGAGCCCTACAAGAGGGAGACCTGACCTCAAGAAGCGAGGCCCTGAAGGGCGACGGAAAGCCCGACTGGAAGATCGCCCTTGAACTGGTAGCCGAGGGAAAGATCATCAACTTCATCGTCCGCGGCGATGACGGAGCCTCGGAATGGGATACGATACCGGGAAACGGGAAATGGCTCGTTGCGGTGACGGACTCTTCCGGAAACGTCTTAAACGAAAGCAACGGTTCAGTTTCTTTGAGATGTGTCCGGGAAGAAGGACTTCAACCTGTGGCTCACCGATAACGGCACCATCACTGAGGGCGACGTGAAATATAAAGTCCTCGTGGTAATGAGCGACGGAAGTATCCTGGAAAAGGAGGTAATCCGCGCCGTTGAAGGAGAAGCGGGCTCCAAAGACTAAAGCGCCTCCCGGTGCTGCTCAGGTTTCAGACAAAATTCGGGCTACTTATCTTGGCAAGGGTCCGATGAACTACCTGAAAAAAGGCGAGGTTTCATCGCTTCTTGCCACGCCCGATGCGAACCCCGACGCCCACGTGCTGCTCAAGCTCATTAATACCAAGGGGACCATAGAAAGCATAACCATCAAGGCAAAGGACAGCAAAAGCGGAACTTGGGATACCATTCCGGGAAACGACATATGGAATATAGTAGTGACCCGCGCGGCATCTGGAGGGATGCTGTCCGATACGGACGGGTCCTTCAATATGGAGGTCGAAGGAGACACGGAACTGCACCTTTGGCTGGCTGACAACGGAAATTTCGGCGCCGCACCCGAGAAGTTCGATGTTTATCATCGCCTTTGAAGACGGGCGCTTGCTGAAAAACACCATAAAAAAGTAACCGCACAATCTATACGAAATGGGTCGCTATGTACATGAGCGACCCATTTTTTAGTTTACGTTAAACTAACCAAACAAGTCTGCTTTTAAGGCATTAAAATTCTAGTTCCAAGTTGACGAAGCTCGCCAGCAATTTTACCGCGCCTTCCACATCGTCTAGGCATACGGTTTCGCTTGGCGAATGGACGTATCTGGTAGGTATAGAAAGCGTCGCCGAAGGGATGCCTTCCTTGGTCCTTTGAAGGACTGCGGCATTTGTGCCTCCAAAAGTCAAAACTTCCTTTTGGTAAGACACGCCTGATTTTTGTGCAGCCTGCTCTAACAGTCTCGACGACCTTCCTGTGGCTTATCGAGGCTCGATCCTTGATCTTTATGGCAGGGCCCTTGCCCAAAGCCATGGCATGCCTTTTAAGCCCCTTCGGATGGTCGGCCGAATCGGTAACGTCTACGGCGACGCAAAGTTGAGGAGAAAAATCGTATGCAGCCACTGACGCTCCGACAAGTCCGATTTCTTCCTGAACGGAAAAAGACCCTATTACCGTGTGTTTCGGGTCTTTTAAATTTTTTAAGACTTCGACTAAAACGGCACAACCGATCCTGTCGTCCATGGATTTGGAAACAAGATACTTGCCGTTTTCTGTGAAAGTATGAATCATAAACGCCAAAGGTGCCTATGGGGACCAAACTTTCCGCTTCCTTTCGGTCGTAGAGCGCCGATGTCCACGAAAAGGTGGTCGAAGGTCAGGTTCGATAAATTTTTCTTTTGCTCATCCGGTGTTTCGCCTTCATAGTAAACCACTCCTGTAGCTTTGGGGAATCTAACCCTGTGGCCCACGTAGGTATAGGGAGAAACTCCGCCAACCGGTTCTATCCTCAGGAAACCTTTATCGTCGATGTTTGTGACTACAAGTCCGATTTCGTCTATATGGGCATCGAGCAGCACCTTTTTGTCACTTTTGCCTTTTTTCCAAACCAGCAAATTGCCCAAGGGGTCAAATCTATGGCCATCTATGTGGCCTTCAAGGTGTTTTAAAACAACTTTTTGAACTTCCTCTTCCCTGCCGCTTGGACCGTAACTTTCGGTTAGCTCCTTTGATTAAATCTATCATCTTGCAAAACCCTCTCCTTCTTCTAAGATTTTGCTCACCAGCAAGACTGTATTTTCAAAATCACCCATGTCGATTACAGATAGGGGACTGTGAATGTAGCGAGCCGGAACGGAAATCACGCCGGCAGGCACTCCCCCGCCAGTTTTGGCGAGGCGCGCAGCGTCGGTACCCCCTGCGGTCCTTCTTTTCGGCTGGTGTTTGATGTCGTATTTTTGAGCAACACTGCAGGATGGATTCGTAAATTTTTTTATTTACCACGTATCCCCTGTGCATGAAGGTGATGGCCGGACCGTCTCCCAGGTGAGTCGCCCACTGATGTTCGGGAAGCCCGGGATCGTCTCCAGCGGTCGTTCCCTCGATCACCAAGGCCAGATCGGGTTGAAGTTGTTCAAATAACACCGCACTTCCCCTAAGGCCTGTTTCTTCCTGAACCAAAAAGGCGAATATAAAGGTCGTCCTCGAAGCGCTCATTTCTTATCTATTATCTCCATAAGCACTGCGCATCCTGCCCTATCGTCGAAGGCCTTGCTGGTTGCGCCTGGAGTTTTCACACCTGAAGTCCGTCGCAAAGGAGACGTAATCGCCGATCTCTACCTTTTGGGTGGCTTCGTCCTTTGAACTTGCGCCGATATATATGCGGAGATTTTCGTATTTGGGTGACGCCAGCCTCTCGTCTTCTCTTTTGAAGGTGTATGGCCTTGTAGCCGATGACGCCAGGCATCTCTCCCTTGATCCTGACGTGTTTTCCCACCACTGACGCTGCGGATCGACGCCTCCCTACGGGAGCAAAGGACAAAGTCCCGTCGTCTTCGACGTTTGTCACCATGAAGCCCACCTCGTCCATGTGTGCGGCCAAAAGGAATTTCCTCTTTGATTTCGTTCCCTTTTTGAAAGGCAATCAAGTTGCCCAGTACATCCACCTTTACGCTGTCGACCTTGCCTTCTATTTTTTCTTTTATGAAATCCCTGACGCGCCCCTCGTCTCCCGAGACGCCGTCAAGCTCGGTCAATTCCTTCAGGTACATCGCCTTCACCTCTTTCCTCGCACGCCTCATATGGTGCTTGCCAAGGCAAGAAGTCTTGCCGTTTCTTCTATGTCACGGGGGTCTGCTACTTCAACGGGCGTGTGCATGTACATTAGCGGTATGGAAACAAGAGCCGTTTTGATGCCAGACCTCGGTAATTTGTACTTCGTCCGTGTCCGTGCCGGACCTTCCCGGCGTGGGTTCAAGCTGTATTTTCACGCCGTTACGCTTCGCCACATCGGAAAGGGCCTTGTAAAACTCCCTGTTTATTACGGGCCCAACGGCTAAGGCGGGACCCTCAGAAATCTTTATTTGGGGAAGTTGAGGGCATCCTTTCGTTTCCGTGGGTCACGTCTACCACTATGGCTTCATCCAGTCCCAAGTTCGTAAGCCACGGAAACCGCCCCGGGACCTGCGATCTCCTCCTGGCTTGAAAATATGAAGTAAACGTCCGCCCTGTTTTTGATAGCCTGAAGCTCCTGAGCGGCCAAGATCAAGGCGGCACAGCTTGCCCTGTTGTCCAGGGCTTTGCCGGAGACTTTGCTTCCAAGCTCAGTACATTCTCCTTCGATTACGCAAATATCTCCCACGCTCACATGTTCTCCCAAGGATGAACATGAAACATCTACGAAAATATCATCGAAGCTGGGGACTTTCCCTCTTTGGTCCTCCTTTTGAAGGTGCGGGGGAAGAAAGCCAACGACGCCTGAAACAACGCCTTGCTTCGTAAATATCTTTATCCGCTGGGACAAAACGACTTTGGGATCGACACCGCCGATGGGCTCAAGCCTTATAAAACCTCTTTCTTCTACTTTGGCGACGACAAAACCTAACTCATCGACGTGTGCGAATATCCCGAGTTTTTTTGTGCCCTCGCCGCGTTTTAGAGCTATTAAGGTATTAAGCCTGCTTGTTTTTAAAACGTCCGCGTAAGGTTTTATTTTTTCTTCGATGAGCTTTAGCGCCTCATCTTCGTACCCTGAGGGCCCGTCCACGCCTGAAAGATCATTTAAGCAAAGAAACCGTCTCCAATGACATCACCCCTTTAAATGAGCTTAACAGATTCTGCTTTATTTTTGAACAGGCTCATATCAAGTATAATCAGTATCAGCTACAAAAGGGGGATGTGAGAGCAGATGATAAAAATTGCTGCCTCCTGTGGGATAAAAATCTATGCTCCGCGTCAAAGCAGGGTGTCTTTTTTCAACAGTCCTTACTTGGCGCATTTCGAGCATCGAGCTGTTGATATTTACCCTCTTTCTTCAAAAGCGCCTTCTCCAGTAGAGGGTAGGGTTAGATATATTTATGAATTTTCCGCTCCGAAGACGAAGCAATTTCAGATGCCTACGAAAGAATATCTGATCGCCATCGAAACACCGATCAGTTCCGAGTATCTCGTTCGCATACTTCACGTTAAACCCAGCGTTATGGTAGGCGATTACGTAAATGTGGGTGAGCCGCTAGGTGAAATGATAAGAAATGGCCACTTTGATACCTGGACGGATCGTCATTTGCACGTGGAAATAAGGCCGTGCGATAATCTGCTCAGGGCAAGAGGAGGCCTTCCAATTCACGTTGATATTTGAAGGAAAATCAAACGACACGGATTCAACGTCAAAAAAGACGCGGTGTAGCATGCTTACCCGCAACGAACGCACTAAAACTATCTGCATTTATGGGAAAGGTTGTGGCCTTAAAACCACGATCCGTCTTAGCGGAAGGCCCAAACACATGCATTGGTCCTTTTGTCGGAATGCCGGTCTTCGTCGGTAATGGAATGGGAATTTTAGACGGAGGCGTACCGCATTACGGCTTTGGCGGGGTATTATCGCTTGATGAAGTGAAAATCGGCGACCCCGTGTTTCTTGGCGACGTAAAGATAGGACGCGTAGTCGAAAGGTTCGCCGACGGCTTTTCAAGGTTTGAAGCCCTGTCATTTTCGGTCAGATTGGAAGAACTTTCCATGAAGGGCATTTCAAGCTATATAAGTTTGGACGGCGCCTACAGATGGAAGTTCATCCCCCAAGCCGGCAAGGAATATAAACCTTAGAAGGCGAAATAGTCAATTAATATCTGACCCGCAAGGCCGAGTTCACTCTTTGATCGATTTCGATCTCGTCCTTCCGTGGGCTTTCTCGGGATAGTTGTAGATGGGACCGCAGGGGCGATTCGTTATAAAAGGGCCTGTTACACCCGGGACATCCCGAAGTCATGAAGGGCGCGCCGCTGTTTACCACAAGTTCTAACGTATTTTCGTCCACGCCAAAGCTGATTGCCCTGCCATTTTCAAACTTCATCTTTTCTGCCCTGCCAAAGCCGTTTGCGATCAAGTAATGGGCAAGCTGAACCCGCCTGTAAGCGGATACATCGGGGCTAGAGTTTTTGGCCAAAGGCGTCCCCTTTATTGGCGTAAAGGCGAAAAGCCCCACAGTTATACCTTGGTCGTGCAGGAACTTGGATAGTCCTTATCATCTCCTCTTCGCTTTCGCCCAGGCCGGCTACCAGGTGGGTGGTTGCCTTGCCAACTATCTTTTTTACCTCCTGGAGGGCGCGCAAATGAGTCCGCCAGGAATAAAACGAATTCGCACCCTTGCCCTTTATGGCTTCAAAAAGTTCTGGCGTGCGCCGCGTCAAGGGCAACCCCGATGCGTTCTGCCCCGGCGTCTGCCAAGCGCTTTATATCTTGACTCGGAAGAGGATGACATGCAACGGATATGGGAAGGTCGCACGCTCCCTTTTATCCTTGAAACTATTTCTAGTGAGATCTTCTACGACCCCTGCGTAATTAACTGACTGAACGCATATCCTTTTAAAGCCGTGATCGCTCGTTCTTAGCGATTCGATGACGCCCTCAAGCTCGAGCTTTGGCCACTCCACCCTCGAGAGCATCTTTTGGTCCGAAAAACTTTCCCTCGCCTGGGGGCAAAACTTGCAATTGGCCAAACACTTTCCCTCAAAATAAGTGAGAAGATGAGCCGTAGTCGGAGCAACTTCAAGTTTGGCCTTGCAAAAACCCAAAAGGACACCCGTTCCGAGAGCTACTCTTATATACTTAACCATTTTTATCCTCCAAACCTGAGCGGAACCGCACAACATCCTTCAACGCTTTGCACGATCAGACCAAGGCTCTTTGCGCCTTTGAGCGTTTCCTGCCTTGGCATCACGATCCCGTCAACGCCGGCATTAAGGGCTGAAATTTCATACTCGAGGAGCCGCGGTCGCATGCAGCCAAGCATTATGGGAATATCGGGCCTTTTAAGCCGGGCGGCAGAAATGAGCTTTCCGGCTTCTTCTGCCACAGGAGGGCGGGCCTTTTCAAAGGCGGTACCGGCCGTCGGCACGAGCACTAAAAACACTAGTGCGCTTATCGTTCTTGAGCTTGCGATTTCAAGCGCCCTTTCTTCGCCCAATAATTTGCCCCCGTGCAAGCCTATCGTGATGTGGGGCACAACGGATGAAACAGATGTCGACCAAGGCATCCAGCGAGCGCTCATAATCCTCGACCCTTTTTTCGATTCCTATTACCTCTTTTATGGACTCGTCAGCTCCTATGAGATCAAAGGATATTACGTCTATGCCCGCCTTGCCGAGATCGCAGGCAAGCTCGTCCGGCACGAGGCCGCAATGGACGTTTATCGCTAAGGTTTGTTTCACGCTTGATGCGCGCCAAAGACATCGACGAAGCTTTCCAAAGGCACCCACCCGTTACTGTTATAACCACCGCTTACAAGGACGCCTTTAAAGCCTTTTTTGTCAAAGACCAAGACATTTTCGGTAAAGCTCCTCTGGGCTGGGACAGGAAACCATGTGTTTTAAATATTGCCGCCCGCAGTGCTTGCAGTTCATCGCGCAAGCTTTCCCGGTTATGGAAACCGAAGGAAACTTGGGGTAAGGATAGTAAGCGTAGAACTTTTTGCTGCGGTTGAATTTTTTTAAAAACGCGTCTTTCGTCTGCATGGTATCATTCATCGCTTCATTAACCACTCAGTAAGAGGCGTATTTTTCTATCAGCTCTTTGGCCAAACTAATTTCTTCGGAAGACAGCTCTCCTTCCTCGAAACTAACGCCAAAGGACTCCTCAAAGCCGAGCCTCATCGCTTCTTTTACCTCTTCAAAACTCGGTTTTTCGCCAAGTTCCCGTTTTATTGACGTCACCCGCTCGTAAGCGGAAGAGATGAACTTGTCCGTGATTTTTTCAGGGCTTACCCTTAAAAGCTCAAACATGAGCCTTATATCAGGATCTATGAGTATGGTGCCGTGTTGCAATACGCATCTCCATTTCCTGGTCTGCGCGCTTCCTGAGATCTTTTTGCTTCCTACCGAGATGTCGTTTAGGGGGCTAAAGCATGCGTCAAGGCCGAGACGTTTGAAGCCTCTTATGAGCCCTTCGCAAATTGCCTCAAAAGACTTTTCGATGTCCCTTGGGACGTCATTTTGCCCACAAACGACGCTATAGGTAAGCTCGCCGTCTTGGTCGTGAAACACGGCTCCTCCGCCAGTGATGCGCCTTACAACTGCCACCCCGCGTTTTTTAGCTACTTCAAGGTCAACTTCGCGATTAACGCTCTGAAAATACCCCAAGCGATACAGTTCGATGGTTGCCACCTCCAAAATCTCAAGGTATTAGGCGACTTCCCGCCGGCCTTTAACCTTAAAATCGCCTCGTCTATGGCCATGCTGTAAAAAGGTTCGTCCACTCTTAATGGCAGCAATCTCCAGCTTTTCATATCTTATCCCCTCAAAGATCTCATTATCGCTTCAACGAAGTGTTTTGGTTCGATCATGGGCGTTTCAACCTTCGTCTCAGAGTAAAATTTCTCCAACGCTTCCAGCAAGCTTTCCCTATCGGCACTTACGCCGACGAGTCTTCCTTCAAGCTCGTCAAGCGCCTCTTCAGGATACATAAAAAAATCCCCGCTTATCCGAATTTCCGATATGCTGTCTCCGTCTAACTTTAAAGAAACCTTTATGATCCCTTTTGGGGCTTTGAATTCGCCGTAATACATCTTTTTCTCCCGTTAGAGAAAGATCTGCCCTGTGAAATCTCTCAAGGCAGCAAATATTCTTTTCCTAAAGCTGTGCCCGCCCGTTATTTGCAAACAAAATTATTATAGCAGCTGTGCTATAAAGTGGAATGACCAAAAGAGACACATCAAAAGGTAATGGTTCTTTCTTTTGTTATATGGTCGTAGTAGCGACGACGTTGAGAATTGTGTTTGGTATGAAAATATGATATTTTACAACTGACAATATTTGACCTTTACGGGAGGCGTTACATTGAAAATACGGGAATCAGCGGAAAACTATCTGGAAACCATTTTGATCTTAACTAAACGGCAGGGTTCCGTCCGTTCTATAGACATTGCAAAGGAGCTTGGTTTCAGCAAGGCCAGCGTGAGCGTTGCCATGAAAAAGTTGCGCGAAAACGGATGCATAAAAATGGACAGCGATGGTTACATCACGCTAACTGATAAGGGGCGCTCAATTGCAGAAGCCATTTATGAACGACACACCTTACTCTCGAACTGGCTCATGCAATTAGGCGTTGACAGGGAAAGGGCTGTAGAAGATGCCTGCCAAATCGAGCATGTCATCAGTGATGAAAGTTTTGATGCGCTCAAAGGGCATGTTGCTAAGTGTAAAGATTCTAAGTGCAAATCATAAAAAGCTGAGTGCCTTGTTGTAAGAATTAATGCCCTTCAGAGTAAGATTTGCGTTTCTTTTCTTCATTGCAAAAGCCACTGCAAAAGGCACATCCTTCGCGATTGACACAATTTTCGCACTCATGCAACTTCTTGAACTTACGTACAAACAGGCATAATGCCAGCAAGCCACTGACCGCAGCAATTACGGTTCCCCACATATGTTTCGGACTCCTCTATTAGGCTAACGAACCGGTAAATAATTTACTGACTTCCTCGTCTCCTGCAATCAGGCGGACGGCAAGCCACCGTAAGTCATAAGCCGATGCTCTTTCGTCGTCGGCCAAAGCTTCTTGCAGTACGTTGAGTGAACGATTGAGTTGAGGCCCGTAGTCAAGTCGAAAGTCATTGATATCTCCCGCCAACTGATAGGTATCGAGCAAAGCATCGCAAAGTTCTGCCTTGCCCACGCCCCTTTTTGCCATGGTCGGAACGACCTTTACCCCTAACTCTTCGCTCAGGCCATTGACATCTATCTTTATCCTTGCGCTTTCTGCCGCATCCATCATGTTGAGCACCACTACCATCGGTATCTTCATCTCTAGAAGCTGAAAGGTGAGCACGAGATTGCGCTCAAGATTTGACGCATCCACGACATCCAAGACAATATCAGGCCTTTCTTTGAGCAAAAAGTTTCTCGCAATCCTTTCTTCCAGGCTGTAAGAAGTCATGCTGTAAGTACCGGGAAGATCCACCAGCATAAATTTATATCCTTTGTAGTTCATCCGTCCTACCCGTTTTTCTACAGTCACCCCCGGGTAATTTGCCACAAATTGACGCATGCCTGTCAACATGTTGAAAAGCGTTGACTTGCCCGAGTTTGGCTGACCTGCCACTGCTACGACTATTTCTGTCATAAGAGAATCACCCCAATTTCTCTTGCCTCTGAATGGCGGATGCTAATGTGGTTATCCCTGACAAGCAATTGAACAGGGTCGACTAAAGGTGCATTTCGCACAACTTCTATTACAACTCCAGGGATAAGGCCCAAATCCATCAATCGTTGCCCGGTGATGCCTGTAGCCTTGATTTCCATGATGAGGCACTTGTCGCCGGGCTTCAGAGTATTCAATCGTACTGTATCAGTCATGTGATATCAATCCTCTCTGGCTACAAGTATTTTGTTCGCAATGCCCCTGCCCAGGGCAATAGTGCAGTCTTTTACCTGCAGTAGCACGGGGCCTGCCCGTGATGAATTTAACACTTTGACTTCTATGCCATCGTAAAGCCCCATGTTTGACACGCGCATTGCAAGGCCTTTGCCGTAGCTTCCGATATTGACTACACGTCCCTTGACGCCAGGTGGAAGCATTGTAAGCGGCACAACGGTTCTATCCTTGTTTTCCACGTAAAATTCCTCCTTGCAAAACTCTCTAATCATCCAAGTAGCTTCCAGGTCCTCTAATCATCGCGAGAACAAACATTAAAATGACAAAAATTGCATAAAAGCCGCCCATGGCTTGCACTCCCGTCAGACCTAGCGCATTTCCGCCCGTGAATATGGTGGTGGCCAACAAAAGGCCCAGCAAAACAGGATATAAGGCCGATACCAACATCCACAGCGTGCTTCCTGTCTCCATCTTTACAGCCAACAATGTTGGAATACAGGGCGGAAAAACTACCATGAAGACCATTAATGCTAGGGCATGCAAATCAGTCCAGCCAAGGGCGCCTTTGCCTACGCTTTCTTCCAATCTGTCACCAGTACCGAGACCAAAAATGCCTCCTAAAGTCGCAACGCTGCTTTCTTTGGCTGCGAAAGAACTGATGAGCGCTATATTAACTCTCCAATCAAACCCTGCATATTTGGTGACGGGCTCGACGACCTTCCCAACCATGCCCAATGCGCTGTGAACTATGACATCATCCCGCAATTGCGACCTTAGGATTTTTCTTTCCCTTTCAAAGGAACGGTATGCCTTGGAAACTCTCGCGGCTTCTTTGTCAATTTCCATCGCTCCTTTTGACTTAAATCGCCCTCTGTTAACCAGCTTGTAAAATTCAGAATTCTTGGCCTCAAAATTCCGGTGAACTCTTTCCAGTCCGGCTTCACTCCTTGCAGCTTTCTTCGCGGAATCGAACTTATTGCTGAAATTGATCAGCTCCACCAAACCTTCACCTGCCAGGATATGGGCGTAAGGTGAGTCCTCACCCACTGATGCGAGCAAATTTTCAACCATTTGGGCTGATTCCCGGGAATACGCATCTCTCTTGGCGGCATTCAGGCCTGGCAAATTGGTAAGAGCAAATACTATGATCATAACTAAAAGGACGACAGAAACGATCTTTCGAAAGAATAACCACAATCGTTCCCAACAGCGCTGAACTACTCCCGAAACAGTAGGAATCCGGTAGGGAGGCATTTCCATTACAAATGGAGCCACTTCCTTGGTTTTTAGCACTGTGAGGGACAGCACCTTGCTCACTGTTAAAGCTATTACTAAACTAATAGTAGATATAAAAGTGATCGCAAATCTTTTGTGCGCGCTATAAAACACCTCTATCAGGAGTATATGAAGAGGTGTCTTCGCCAGGCAATTCAGAAGTGGAATTATCAGAATTGTGGCATGTCGCGCTCGCTGATCCTTAATCCCTCGTGTGGCCATGATACCAGGAACAGCGCATCCACCAACTACGACTCCGCCCAATACCATGGGAAATACGGACTGCCCGTGCAGACCAAATTGGCGGAGCACCCTGTCCATGATGAAGGCCATTCTTGGCACGTATCCAATATCCTCTAGTATTGCAACGATACTGAAGAGCATTGCAAATATCGGGACATAGTTTATGACGGCTAAAAGCCCGTCAAGAACGCTTAAAATAATGGTTCTCAGCGTCGGGTCAAAAAGAATTCCCTCACCCGGCAATAGTTGAGCCACAAAATTCCGAAAAGCGGCAAGCAAAGGCCATGTGTAGTTAGTCAGCTGATAGCCTTTACCGATGCTCAAATAGTATAAAAGGTACAACACGCCGGCCAGGACGAGTGGTCCGAGAAAACGGTTGAGCACCACGCGATCTATTTTGACACTTAAACTTTCTTTCCAGCGACTTTCTCTAACTGCGCACTTATCGAACACCTCTACAGCCTTGCGATAGTAGGCTATAGTCACCAACTTGGCCGGTTCCGTTTGCGTCTCCTCTAAAAGTCTCTCCCGTTCATTATCGACAAGTCGCATTATATCCATATTGAGCCTCCTTCATATATGACCACCTCTAAATGGCAGGGGGCATCCTACAAAGAGAAGGATGCCCCGGCAAAAAAGGCTTTAGCAATTACTCCATGTCATAAGCCCTTACCCAAATGACGGCACCAACCTCATGGTCTTTGCCATCTATCTTTTCGCCCTCCATGAGAGCGGCAAATCCCCACCATCCGGCCTTTGGAATCCCGTAAGTAAAAATTCCATTTTCATCTGCTTTAATAACTTGAGTCACATGCGCGGATGACGGATATCTTTGACCTGGGCATACAAGGTCACTGAAGGCTCCTGCGTTAAGTCTTTCCACTTCAATTTCAGCAAAGGGAACAGCTTTGCCTTTGTGCTTTACCATGCCCTGAAAGGCGTTGCCCGTCCAAAGGCCGTAGGGCTTGCAAAGCGGTACAATTTCAGCATCCAGGCCAAGCTCTGCGTCCCAGTCAGTGGGAAATCCTGCGTTATTCACAACAAGCTTGGTGTATTGGGTTATGTAAGTCTGTTCCATGTCTTCGTAATAGGGGCGCGGCACAAGATAAAACACGAAGTCGCCCCCACCCTTTGCCACAAATTTACTCTTCCAAGACTTTGCTCCATGAAACTCGAAATCCTTAAGCCCATCGGTGAGATCTTGTGTTTTCTTCTTGTGAAAAACCCCAAATTTAAGCGGTTTTTCCATGTTCATAGTGTAATGAGCCTCTGCAGGGTGAGTGAATATTATCTGGAGATCGATTTCGTTGCTTTCGCCCTCTTCTATGATGTCATCCGAAGGCAAGATCATTTGAAAATGTGCCATGGAAGAGGCGGAATACGCCAAAACAATCGCAAGACTCAACGATACAGCAAACAGAACTTTTTCAAAAAACCTGCATATTTTAGCCATTCACGTTCGTCTCCTTTGCCGCTTTATTTAAGATACTCTTTTTTTCCGCGCCTGTAAGCTCGGGGCCTTGTTTGACGACCACATGACCCGGGCCCGCATCGAAAACTACCAGATACTTGCCCTCGGGTTTGCTCAGAACCAGTTCGCCGTGTTCATCGAGCTGAGATTGGAATATAATGAGTTTTTTCTCAAATAATTCAGGTTTCAAATCTGAATAGCTGAAATCCTTGCCGTGGCCATCAATTTTGCATCCAAGTTTTTCTAAGTAAGCTGCCCTTTCCGAAAGCTCACTCGCAAACAGGGCCTCCAAATACTCATCTCGAACTGAGGTGTTTCCCTCAAAGACAAAATCCTCCACCAGATAGATCCTTATGCCAGCAGCAGAGGATCCATCGGAAAACCCTCCTTCCACATAGATTGTTCCATCTTTCAGGTCTTCTACGTATAGTATCGGGGTATGTGCATACGCTGTTGCTGCAGAAAATAGAAAGACCGCCAAAATTGCCAATATCGCCTTCAATCGAATTTTCATCCACTTCCATCCTCCTTTACTACTATTTTTTCATCGACTCTTCTTCATGCTCGCCCAGAGGCTGTACAGGTACATTGTGAGTTAGCCATGACTAACCTCAAGGTTAGTCATTTCCTTTCCCGTAGGTGCTGAGTGTGTAGTTTAATCAAGGAAAGGGACCACATAGAATTTATAGTTAGTGATGACTAACTCTTTGTGGTTGAATCTTATACAATTTTACTTTGGATGTCAAGGACTATTTCAACAAAAAGATTACCAATACCTATGCCGAAGGATGGAGCACGAATGCTAAAATGCTAAAACGAATCTCCTTTGGCTTAAAAAACACGGAGGTCTATGTCAGAAAGATGATGTGTGAGTTCTCACCGCTTGAAGCTTTCCACACTATTTGAAATAAAGGTGCTTTCTAGTTGACAATGGAAACTATTGTTGGTAAAATTTTCTAAATAATGTAAACAATATTGCCGTGCAGGAGGAAAAATGTGAATAGAATAATGTTTGATATTTATAATTTAATCCAGGAGTTATCGTGGTGTTTCGGAAGTCAAGGCCTTGGCGGTAAATATTGCGGAGATTTATCATTTATTGAATTTATAGCATTGAAAAAATTATGTGAATACGATGATATCACAGTACTAGAAATGGCGAAAAAATTGAACATCACGAAAAGTGGAACAAGTAAAATCATAGATCGGTTGGAAAACAAAAGCTATGTTTTTAGAGAACCTTCACCGGTAGACGGTCGGGTTTGCTACATAAGAATTACCGATAAAGGTGTAAATGAGGTTTCAAAAATCATCAAACGTTACACCGATTATGTTAGTGAAATGCTCAAAGACTTAGACCCTATTGTCCTAGATCACATCAAGAAAGTTTTGGAACTTTTAGTAATCCTAGAAGCTAGGAGGGTCAGATCTTGAATCTTGAATTTCGGGGGATCAGATACTATATTGCCTAAAATGATCTATGAGCTTGCGCGATATGCTGATGCCTGATGGGATATCGGGCAATTCATCAGGGGCGAACCACCGGGCATCCAGGATCTCCCTACCGTCCGGCTTTATTTCTCCCGAAGCCCACTGAGCAGTAAAACCAACCATGATCGTGTGAGGAAATGGCCACGGTTGGCTTCCAAAATAACGGATGTTTTTTACTTCTACGGAAACTTCTTCTTTTACTTCTCGCCTGACCGCATCCTCAAAGCTTTCCCCAGGCTCGACAAACCCCGCGATTACGCTATATCGGCCGGGGGGAAAGTTGGCGTTTCTTGCAAGAAGTATTTTTCCTTCCCTTTCAACTGCCACTATAATGGCAGGCGTCACGGGAGGATAAAAGATTGCCCCACAGGAGGGACAAATTTTTCCGTTGTCAAATGGCGAAGGCTTTAGCCTACCGCCACAGGACATGCAAAATAAATGATGCCCGTACCACTTCATCAACTGAAATGCCCTTGCAGCTTTATAAAAGACTTCTTCGCCCAAAAGCCGATCCCACTTCGCGCAATCCCATGGTAATCATGTTTCCCGGGACTGCAGCGTTATGGGCCATTTCTCCCCAAAATTCGTTGATGACCTTGCCTTTATCACGATCGCCTATTACGACAGTTCCTTTATTTATCAACAACCCAGAAAGTGCCCCAACATCGCAAGAGGTCAAAAGCCTTGGTTCGAAAGAACGACACAAAAGGAATTTATTGTCCTTAAAAACATACCAAATTTCTTGCACTACATTTCCTCCTCGCAGGAACTACCTCCCTTAATCATTACATTATATTCTATAACAAAATTTTGGAAATTCTGATTAAACTCTTTTAGGATGCCTAAAATTAGCTTGGTTGTTATGATATGGTCAGTGAGGCTGCCTATGTCTAAGTAATTTTCGCTATTGCATGATAAAAGGGATAAAGTGAGGCCGATGGTCAATGAAGCAAAAATTTATATATTGGCAAGATGGCAGTATGTGTGTCGGTTATTTCGAAGAGTTCCCCGATTACTGGGCTCAAGGAGAAGCGCTGGAAGAACTTAAAGAAAATTTGAAGGACCTTTGGGGGGATTTGATAAGCGGAAATATCCCCAACGTTCAATGCTCAAAAATTAGCCCATCTGCTCTCTAAGAAATCAACTATGTGCAACCAAATGGCCTCATGAAAGTTTACCAGAACTCCTCCACTGGTTAGCCTTGAGACGCCTTGAAACAAAGCAACCTCGCTATTAGCGGAAACAAAGCAACTATCTTCATCTCGTTCTATTACCAATCTACCATTACAGCGAAACTATAACTTCTCGTAATGCTAGTTTCTTATGCTCGCTTAGGAAATCCCGAATCGTTAATAATGTAATTTGCTATACATTCCGCTCCAAAACAATAACACTCGAAGGCCTATATAGCAAAGAAGCCCGATGTTAAGCCGCTTATTCTAAGTAGCCTACAGGCTTTCCAGCACTTTCTCGTGAACCTTGAGGTCAAAGTCACTGTGAAGCACAAATCGAATGAGCTTTACATGTTTGAGTGTTGGTGATTACCTCTTTGACCGTTTTTAGGGCAACTTCTGCCGCCTCTTCGACCGGATAGCCAAATATGCCCGTGGAAATGGCCGGGAAGGCGATGGAATCTATTTCGATGTTCATCTGCCAATTTTAATGCATTTCTGTAGCAATCTGCCAAAAGCTTGTCTTCAGGTTTGTCTATCCCGTAACGTGGGCCGAGACAGTGAATGACGTATTTATTTGGAAGGTTGTGTCCTCCCGTAATTACCGCCTGTCCGGGTTTTATGGGCGCAAGTGGGCGGCATTCTTCTTCAAGACCGGGCCCGGCAGCCCTGTGAATGGCGCCTGCAACTCCTCCACCCATCCTTAACCAGGCATTGGCAGCATTGACGATAGCGGTTACGTCGGGTTGTTTCACTATATCTCCTTTTACGCATTCGATCGTCACGCCGGATATTTCCTTTTTCATGAATATAACCTCCTTTGCAATGTGCATTTGACAACTACCAAGATCAATTATAAAGTTAGCCGACATGAAGGACAACCTCCAAGCCGGCTACAGGTGAAACGTTACTTTCTTAAAACAATCTTAAATCCGCCCTCGGGCAATTCCTCATAATTGACCGTCCAACCTTGGTTTTTGGCAAACCTGCTGACGTTCATTACCGAGGTCATCGTGTCAACCAACACGTGAATTTCACCGCTGCTCATCTTTTCGATGGCTTTTTTCGTCTCGATGACAGGCTGCGGGCAGGAAAGACCTCTGGCATCGAGCTCTATTGTTTCAGCCATTTCATTCACCTCTTCTGCGTTTTAAATTTTCTCTTTCATCGAAAAGCCCACAAAAAGGCAAAACACGATGCCGACGATCGTTGCTGCCGGTCCGTAAGCACCGGGGCCCGCGGGCGAGCTGGCCAAGCTAAAGTTATGGGCCGTGGCGGCACCAAAAAGCATCCCAAGGATGAACACAGCCGCATCACCGTCGCCCTCACCGCTCATGATGAACTGCCTTCCGGGGCAGCCCCCTGCAAGGGTGAATGCAAGGCCCGAAAGCACCATCCCCATGGCGTTCCACAAAGTGTTCGTGTGGGATACGGGCTGTCCTTCAAAGCTGAGCTTGAACTGGCCAAGAAGCACGTTAGTAATGAAAGCAGCGACGATAAAGGATAAAATCCCATTGAAGAGGTGAAAATCCTTAAACATGATGAGGTCGCGCAAGGCCCCGACGGTACAGAATCGGCTCCGCTGGGCCAAAAACCCGACAAGAAGGCCTACAAAAAGCGAGAGTGCAACAGGTGCTGCCATAGAACCGGGGCCTTCCCTCGAAAAGAAGATGGCGGACGTCTCTTTGGGGCCAAAGTTTGGCCGAAGCAGCACAAAGACGATAAGCGTCACAGCAACGGCCGGCATTATGTAGCCTAATGCCCTTTTAGCCGGGTAATTGCGACCTAAGCTAAAACCGTGCCACAGAAACGCTATGCCAATGATGATCCCTATGGACAGCCCCACGATGCCCGGTATGGCATTTAAGTCTCCAGCGCTCAAGCGAATGTATGCCCTCCAGGGACATCCCAAGAACACCAATGCCCCAATCATGGCAAAAAATCCCAAGAAGAAGCGAACTATCGGGGAAGACCCTGTCCTTGGCTTATATTCTCCGTATATCAAGGAAGAAACGAAGGAGCCCAATACGAACCCGGCAAGTTCGGGTCGTATGTACTGCACCGTTGCTGCCCGATGAAGTCCTAGGGCCCCTGCAATATCGCGGGCAAAGCAGGCGACGCAGATTCCCATATTCCAGGATTGCCCAGAAGGTCAAAAGCGGCGCAAGTATGCCAACTGCAATGCCCGTCAAGATCGGACCGGTACGCGAAGTCAGCGCTCGACTCAAAGTTTTAAGCACTTCAATCCCACCTTTCTAAAAGTTTAAAAGGAAACAAAATTCCAAGCATCGACGCACCCGCTTAGATGGAGCGTTTAAGCATCTCGTCGCTTCAGAAATAGAGTGGGATTTTATAGGTGAACGGCTAAACACGCAGGAGGTAAGTAGGAGGTCCCACTCCGTCCCTATGACCCGAAGGACGAGCGCATGCATCATACATAGGTACACGAATGCGTGACCCGCATTCCCATCGGCCTCATCGGCGACCAGATGCAGCTGTCATGAGCGAGACCTCCCTTCTTGCATGAGTTGTCAGGAGAATAATACCACGAAATCTTGAGGTTTCGTTGATATAAGTTGGGGTTAATATGACCTTTGTCTTCATAAATTAATCTTCAATAAATAGTTAAGGAGGGTTTATCTTGAAAAGAAGTTTTATTGTGTCACTTGCTTGGTATGACTGGATACTTGCCGTAGCTTCTACGGCACCTGGAATATACATCATAATGAACTACGACCAAATAATGATGCGTATCCAGGGCGTAATCGATAATTAGTTTTTAAACACCAACGCGTCACCTGCTTCAGGTAAAAAGCAACTTCAATCCGAATCAAATATCGTCTGTTCGAATATCTCGGTCTGTAAGGCCTTCAAGGCCCTAAGCACCAGCTTTCTCCTGACCTTTTTGTCTTCCTCAGGACCTGCCTCGGGGTCACCCACAGGGGTGAGGTATTGCAACGCCCGGGATGATCCTATTTGCCCCCACGGTGAGCATGATAGGCACGATCGTCGCGATCTGCGCCACCGGAATTTGTGCCACCCTTTCGATTTCCCTAGTCATCGATGCGCCGCATCGGGTGCAGGTTCCTCAGGTGGAGGTTAAAATTACGCCATCCACGCCTGCCTCTTTTAATTCGTGACCTATCTCTCGACCGAAGCGCTCGGCGTTTACGACGGACGTTCCCGTTCCCGTGGTCGTATATAAATAAGGATGAAGTTTGTTAAATGCCCCTTCTCTTTCAAGCTCCCGCATAACGTCTAGGGGTACGAACAACGTCGGGGTCAACGTTTGCCCACATTCGATCGTATCCCCCGTGGATGGACTCGAAGTTTTCTGGGGTCAAGTCGTCGAGGCCTGAGATATCGTATTTGGCGTAGCTTTCTGCCGAAGAAACGCGAAGCCTGTCGGGGTTGCCCCTGGGAACGATCCCGCCCGATGTGACCAAAGCGATGGTGGCGTGCTTTAGATCTTTTATTGGAGGCGCCGGAGGGATCTTTTTAAATACGGGCATCTCGTATTCCGTGCGAAACTCTTGTCCTGCTATCTTTTGTAGCAACATATCAATGGCCCGAAGCGACCTTCTTTTTTCCTTGAAGAAGTTTTTGCGTATGCCGCGGTGGATATAGCCTTCCTCGAAGGCCGAACCAAGCGGCTCACGCTTCAATAGTTTAAGGCCGAGGCGCGCCATGTTTGTCAACGCTTCTCTCATGCCCCTGGCGCTGTCTGCGGTTTTAACGATGAAGATTTGCTTTGAGTAAAGCTCTACGCCTGGGTTTTCGGGAAACATCCCCGTCACGGAAGGTATGCCTAAACGTTCTACTACGGCCGCGCAGATGTAGCCGCAAGCCACTCCGTATCGGCCGGCGTTAAAAGCTGGACCTGCTATGAAAAGGTCTGGTTTTAGCTCTTCAACGATCTTTAAACACTCGGCACGGGCTTTTTCGATGTGTTCGGCATAGTAGCCGTCGCCGCAGATGATGGTGCCTATGGCCCTTGCTTCGTCGCCGAACAACTTTTGAAGCTCCAAGAACCCCGGCCCGACGGGACCTTGCTCGAGAGGGCTTGAAATCGGCAACTTCTTCTCCTCCCTTTCCTCCGTAAAATTGGTTTATATAGTGAACCACACGGTAAGCCATAGACCCCCTTATACCCATTCGCAGCCTACGTTGCCGTAGCCTATTTCTACGGTCGAACCGATGACAGATTGAAGCTCAACGTACATGGAGCCGTCTTCACGCAAGCTTTCGGCGGAACCGCCCGACCAGCAATGCTATGGCCTCGGCTTCGCCGATTATCTTTTTCCATCGGTGGGACGACACGATCATCTCATTGACGTTTCCCGTAGACACGAATGCATTCATCTCGGGCGTGGCGTCGGCCAAGCTTTGGCTTTTGCCGTCCCCGTGCCCGCAGCTTTCGTCGGAAATTACGGACCGCCTTGATGCCGGCTTCCTCGAAATATTTGGCCGTCAGACAAAGGTCCGTGTCGGGGTTGCCGTAGCCTTCTTCGGTTATGACCACTCCGTCGGCACCAAGCTCAACTCCTATGGCGGCACTCATAAGTGCGTTTCTCACCTTCCCCCGCTAAAACGGTGCTTTCGGGCGATATGACAGACGCCAAGAAAGTTCAAGTCTTTGCCGTGACGTTCGTAGAGGTCACAGACGACAGGGTTATTTACGTGATGGTAGGTCGTGTTTTTGTCGCAGGCGAAACGCAGTTTCCCGATACGACAGGCACCGTCGAGCACCTCGTTTGGGTGAAGTAAAAAAGGAAAGCTCAATTTGATGTCTTCGCCGTAAACGTATGTGTCGTGAAGCAACCCCTGGGCTATGGACATGCATACGTACAGTATCTTTGGAAGGTCGGGGTATTTCGCGCTTTCTTCTGCGGTGGAACCTTTTTCGAAAGTTGCCACTTCATCGGCCTTTGAATCCTTGCAGGCTCGAGCTAAATAAGTTGCAAGTTTTAACCCTGCGATGCGCAGGGCGGCTTCAGTACTTTATGTTTATCAAGGCCTTCGACGGGCTCTACGACGAGCACTACGTTGTTGGTCTTAGAAAAGTGAGTGTAGCGCGCTCCCTCCCGCTCATGTCGATGAACCCTTCCTGGAAGGCCACAATGGACCCGCGCGTCACAACCGCCGCTCCGTCAAGCACGAGCGTCGCACCACTGCCCGCCCTTTGCATGGGCGAACAAAAGCCGGGGAAGTATTCCTTTCCATTTCCACCAGATAGCTTTACCCTTGGTTCGATGCAGTCCTTCACGGGGATGATTCTAGTGCTTTCGCCGGGCCTTGCCAGTTGCAAGATCGAGCCTTGGCGAAAGCGTCGTCTTTTACCTCCTCTAAGGCGGATGTCTTGTCCACGTACAAGACTCCTCCTTCAACCTTGGTGGCGTCGCCCCACCGGACGTCGCGCACCTTCACTTTATGCAACTCCAGCCGCATGAGAAGCCCCTCCTTTTTGGGGTAAAGGATATTTTGCCCCTCACAAAGATGTATCGCATGAAATGGACTCAAGAATAAAGAACTTTCTTAGAGCTTTAAAGAAGGAACATGATCCACTCCGCAAGGCTCTGAGGATAGTTGCCGTGCTAACGGAAGCTCTTGAACCCAAATGTGTACGGCCGATTCTAGCAACCTAACGAGCTATTGATGACACTTGCCTGTGGCGTAGCTTTGTTTATAATTCCCTTTGCCTTGACCTTGCATCCAATTGCCTCAAGATGACGGGAAAGTAGGTCCAAAGCTTTTTCTACGTCCCGTGCGTCGGATTCCTGGGCTGCATCGACGAAAAAGTACGCCTCTTTTGTATCGGTCGTAACGGCGCACAACCTGCTGTCGCGGTGATTCCACAGCCAACAGCAAATCTTTTCTTCATCGGCATAGACAATGTGGCTTTCTTTGACGGGAATTTCCTCGCCAGATCCGAGGGGAAGGAATACTTCTCCTTCTCTTCCGTACCTCAGGGTGAGGTCTCCTTTAAGTTTATAGGCATCATAAGCTCCCATGGGAAGCAGCGTCATGACAGAAACACAGTTATAGCAATCGACCACGCTTGAAACGTTCCAAATGTTTTCACCCTTAATCACGCGCCTTAAAAGCGCCTCCAAAGAGCAACGGTAGCTGCTGGGCTTGACGCCCATGGCGCTGTAGATTTTCCGCCAATTGGCGATCCTCGGATGTTTTGACAGCTCCTCTGTTTTAGACAGCCCATATTCATGAAGGATCCGCGGCAGCTCTGATTTTAAGGCTTCAACGTAGTCATTTTTTGCCTCTACGATCACATGAGCATAAAGCCAGCCTATGTGAGTGCCGGGATAATTTTCCAAGATCTCCGGTGCGATCGTGATCTTCATGATTTCCTCCTATTAGGAGTCCGCAGATAAAAGCGGGATCCCGCTTTTAATGGATCCGTGATTCTATATGTCAAGGTATCCTAAATAATCCACTCCACTTACGAGAGATAATGACCTGACCAAGTTATAACTATCATAAACAATACATTAGCAAATCATAAATATACTCAATTTAACAAATACCTATGTTTTAGAGTATTTTTTAAGCCTCTTTATTACACCATACTTCTATCGGATTATACAGTATAAAGGATTCTATCAATAATCCTAACCCGACTTACAACTACTTTACAAGACCAACAACAGTCGGTATGTACATGGACAACACTGGAACGAAAGTTATTAAAAGAAGTATTGCAATTTCTACTATAAAATACGGTAGGAGATGTTTAAACACGTTTTCTATTTTCAGGTCGGCTATTTTACAACCCGTAAAAAGTATCGGTCCAACTGGAGGTGTAATAGTGCCAACACAGAGATTAAAAACCATTATTACACCAAAGTGAATAGGATTAATACCAAGTTTTACTGCGATTGGCAAAAATATAGGAGTGAAAATTAATACTGCTGGCGTAGGATCCATTATACAACCCATAATAAGGAGAACTATATTCATCATAAGAAGGATAAGGACTCCACTGTCTGTAAGACTCAAAAAACCTTCTGCAATAAATGTCGGTATTCCCGTGAAAGACATTATCCAGCTAAGAATAGATGAAACACCGATCATAAAAATTATCATCCCACTAGTTTTAACCGAGCTCAAAAATGCATCATATAAAATTCTCCAAGTCAATTGCTTGTAACAGAGAGAAAGAAGTAAAGAATATACGACAGCAATACAACTTGCTTCAGTTGCTGTAAATACTCCACCAAGAATACCGCCTACTATAATTACTATTAAAAATAAAGACGGAATAGCATCTACAAATGTTTTAAGTTTCGCACGAGCTCCCAAAATAGGACTCGGTTTATAACCGCGCTTCTTTGCATAATAATAAGCAACGATCATGCAACCAACACCCCACAATATTCCTGGAATATATCCAGCCATAAATAAAGCAGCTATAGAAGCACCACTCGACGCTAGAGAATAAACAATGAAAATATTACTCGGTGGTATAAGCATTCCGCAAGGTGCAGAAGCTATGTTAACTGCCGCAGAATAACGTTTGTCATATCCTTCCTTACTCTCTACGGGATCAAGGATGCCTCCGATTGCTGCTGCTGCTGCAACCCCAGAGCCACTAACCGATCCAAAAAACATATTTGCAACAATATTCGCTTGCGCTAACGCTCCAGGAATAGAACCTATAAGGGATTTTGCAAAGTTAACTAATCGTTGCGCTATGCCACCGTTGTTCATTATATTGCCTGCTAAGACAAAAAATGGAATTGCGAGGAGAGAAAAGGAGTTTATACCAGAGTATATACGCTGAGCCGCTGTCACTGCAACCTTTGGGCTTGGAAAAACGACAAAGCATGCTGCTACTGCTCCAATTCCCATACTTATGCTTATAGGAGTCCCTATCAAAAGTAGGACAGAAATTAATATAACAAGAATTATCCCGACTTCAAAAGCATATTCTATCATATGAATTTCTCCTTCCTCAATGATTATGACTATTAATAAAACATGCAAATATATCTTTTAATATGAAAAAAACACTAAAATATGCTGTAACATATCCACAAATTGGTAATGCGATATATATTTGGCCTATTGTTATAGACGGAATGGCTGAATTTACTTGCTTCATACAGTTAATAACGGCCACACTACCGCCTCTAATAAGCACAAAAACAGCAAACCAAAGTATTGCAATTTGACTTAAGATATCAAGCACCAACTTCTTTTTTCCCTTCGCTTTATCCGAAATAACTCCCATATTCATATGTCCACCTATTTCTCCGAAAAGGTATGCTGCCGAGAGAAGTACCATCCACACAAACAATATGGTCGACAACTCTTCAGTAATACTGCTTGGATTGCTTAAGACATATCTTGAAAAAACCTGCCATGTAACAGCACAAACTAGCGCAACCATTACCACCACGCAAACTCCTGCTAGAATTTTTCTTAACAAAACATGTATTTGTTGCATCATATTAAGAATTCGCAACATGGAACCAACTCCCTTTTCAAGGACAACTCAAACTCCAAAAACAATTAAATAGCCATGGAGTTTGAGTTGTCAGTTAAAAATTAATCACGATTACATTTTTTACACAATATCGCTAGTGAGTTTCTTAATTGCGAGAACTTCTATATTCCAAAATTTGCTTATATATTTGCTTCGCAGCTGGAGTGGTAAGTTTGGACTCTGTTAGAGGTGCCACAGCTTCCTGAAAAGGTGTTATGTCTGGATAAGTAATAACTAAATTTTCGCATTTCGATTTAACATTCGCAAGCGCAGTTTTCACAGCGTCATCAAAAGAACTGTACTCAAGATCAATAGCTTTTGGTATTTCTGCCTCAAAAATTGCCTTCACATTATCTGGAAGCAAATTCCAAACCTCAGTGCTAATCGTAAGTACGTCTGGCTGCATTAAATGCTTGGTGTAACTATAACAAGGCGCTACCTCGTAATGCAAAAGAGAGTTGTATATCAGTTCATTGTTTTCAGCCCCATCGATTACTCCCGTCTGAATTGCTGTATAAACATCACCTTGCCCCATTGAGATACCTGTACCACCCATCATATTCATCATAGAAATCATTGTATCCGATTGCATTACTCGAATCTTCAGTCCATTAAGGTCACTAGGTGAATTTATTGGCTTTTTACAATAAACATTCCGTACACCACCATGAAACGCAGCTAAGACTTTAATTCCATGTGGCTCTAGAGAACGATACAAATCCCCAACAATCTCAGGATTGTTTACAATCGCTTTTTGCTCATCAACGCTTTCAAACATATATGGAAGATTAAAAACGGCAAAATCGGAATTCCAGTTTTCAAGTAGTGCATTAGCTACAATAGCCATAGCGATTGTCCCAGATTGAACCATTTCAAGTGTTTCTTTTTGCGCTCCAAGAAGCTCATTTGGAAATATCTGAACCTCGTACTCTCCTTTCGTCTTATCCTTCAAAATTTTTCCGAACTGCTCCATTGCAATATACTGAGGGTGACTTTTATCTTGGTTAAATGCAATTTTAAGAGTAGTTGCCGCTGAGGCCGTATTAATGAACACTATCGAAATAACTAACCCAATAATTACGCCCACCAAACGCCTTTTCATAAAAAACCCTCCTTAAAATGTTAAAATGATCTTTGAAACCAAACATATCGTATTTATCACTGTTAATTAATCACCTCTATCTCCTTTTGCTTTCAATGATACAGAAGCTATCTTATAACATCCATTGGAATATTATCCATATCATCATAATCTTTATTTTCACCACACATAGACCATATGAATTTATAATTCTTAGTGCCAACGCCTGCGTGTATGGACCAGCATGGAGAAATGACAACTTCTTCGTTTTTTACCACAATATGCCTGGTTTCGTGAGGCAACCCCATAAAATGAAAAACCCTTGCATCTTCTTCCATATCGAAATACATATAGACTTCCATTCGCATCTCATGGATGTGACATGGCATGGTATTCCATGCACTTCCTTCTTCAATTGCTGTCATTCCCATTGCAAGTTGACAAGTATCGAGAATATCATCGTGAATATATTTATTTATCTGTCTCTTATTTACATCAGCTGCGCTTCCAGCTTTTGTATGAATTGCTTCATCATAAGAAATTTTTCTGGTTGGACAAGATCTGTGTGCGGGACAGCTTGCAATATAGAATTTTGCAGGATCCTCTAATGATTCGGAGGAAAAGCTTAACTTTTTTGACCCTTTACCAACATATATAGCTTCATATTTATCGATGAGATATTCCGTATTATCAACGGTAACTACTCCTTTGCCGCCAATATTTATAGCTCCTAGTTCTCTTCTTTCTAAAAAATATTCTGCACGAAGTTCTTCCGCAGCTTCAAGATTAAGCACTTTATGCGACAGGCATGATTCCTCCAAATATGATCCTATCTTGATGGCTATAGTAGAGATTGATAAATCCGGACTAAAAATTCTTCCTACGTGAAACTTTTCTCGCAATTCCTCAGTGTCGTATTTCTTAACATCATCCGGGTGATTAGAATAAAACACTTTCATAAATAGGACACCTCCCAATTATAGTAAAAACAGGTTATTATTTTAATTCTTGCTAGTAAGAAATTTTCTTACTAATATCCCATTTGCTCCATAACAAATGTATTTATCTGGGTGCTCTGGGAGCATTCACGGGATCACGTAACTTTTCTCCTTTGCTGAAAGCGTACGGCTTCTTCGGCCACCTTCCTTTTTAGCTCCCTATAGGCTTCCTCGGAGTACCAAGACATATGAGGCGTAGGTAAAAAATTATCATGCTTGTATAGAGGATGACCACCTATTACTGGTTCATTTTCCATGCAGTCCAAAGCTGCTCCTCCTATTTCCCCTATAGCAAGAGCTTCATCCAGGTCTTTTTCATTAACAATACCTCCACGTGCAGTATTTATTAAATATGCACTTTTTTTCATTTTTCTAAAAGCGTTCATATCAAACATGCCCTTTGTATCTTCATTTAATGGAGTATGAATAGAGATGATATCCGACTCCCTCAACAATGTGTCGAAATCCACGCTTTTAACAAACTCCAAGCCATTTGCCTCGCATGGATGAACAAAAGGATCATAACAAATAATATTAGAAGTCAAAGGGCGCACCTTATGGGCAAAGTTACGCCCTATCCTACCCATTCCGCATATACCTATAGTGAGACAATTAAAACGATGAATTGGAACTGCTTTTGTGTAATCCCAATTGCCAGCTTTTGTATCGTTTACCATAATCACAGTTTTACGAACTAAAGCAAACATAAGGGCCATGGCTTGTTCAGCGACTTCGTTCATGCCATAATCGGGGACATTACATACTATAACTCCATACTTAGTTGCGGCATCCAAATCAACATTGTCGACACCTACGCCATAGCGAATAACTATTTTTAAATTTGGGAGTTCTCTAATCACTCTTTCCGTAATAGGTGCATATTGATTAATAAATATCTCCGCTTCTCCGCATTTTTGAATAACGTCATCTTCAGTTCGACATTGTAAAAGCTTAAATTCTAGACCTGCTGCATTTAATATATCCTCTTCGATTTTGATGCTATCATGATCACAATCCGTTATTATAACCTTCACTTAAAATCAACCTCCTAACATGCGAGGTATCCGCCGTCTACAGGAATTATGGCCCCATTGAGGTAGTCCGATGCCGATGATGCTAAAAAAATCACGGGCCCTTTCATATCCTCAGGTGTACCCCATCTATGAGCGGGAATTCTATCTGTTATTGTTTTGTATCTTGGATTTGATGGATCCATAAGTGCTGTATTCATTTCAGTGGCCATATACCCGGGAGCTAGCGCATTGACGTTGATGCCAGAGCCGGCCCATTCATTACAAAGTGCTTTTGTAAGCTGAGCTACACCGCCTTTGCTGGCAGCATAAGCTGGAACAGTTAAACCGCCAAAAAAGGAAAGCATAGATGCAACATTGATTATTTTTCCCTTTCCCTGTTTAAGCATTACCTTGCCAGCCATTTGACACATGCGAAAAACTGCTGTGAGATTCACTTCAATAACATAGTTCCAATCATCCAAGGGAAACTCCTCTGATTTGTGGCGTCTTTGTACGCCAGCGCAATTAACTAAAATATCTAGTCGATTATCAAGCAAATTCAGACCTTTTTCAAAGGCAATCTTTCTTTCCTCTTCCAAGCTCAAGTCTACTACCAAGCCATAACATGTATAACCTTTTTTGGTATATTCATCTGCTATTGTCAGTATTTTATTTGAAGTAGCAAAAAGGACAGCCTTTACTCCAGACTCCATAAGAGCTTCAGCCATTGCAGCACCCAATCCACGGCTGGCTCCTGTTACCATTGCTGTTTTACCCCTAAGATCAAACATATTTGGCATTTGTTTCTCTCCTTAATTATTCTATGTGCTTTTTTTCTATTTACTGCAGTCTATAAGGACTTTGACAGTGTTATTTTTAGGATCAGCTATCATGTCAAAAACACTCTCGCTTTCCGAGAGTGGTATGACGTGAGAAACTATCTTCTCGAGATCTTGATTAACCTTCTCGGTGTATTCCACGGCTTGTTTAAACTCTTCTTTCGTATATACGCGAGTCCCGACTAGATTTTGCTCTTTAAAATTGAGTTGCTGCAAGTTAACTGGATGGGGTTGCTTATGCACGGATGTCATGCATATTGATCCACTGACCCTTGTAATCGCGGTCATTTGAAGTGCTGCTGCCGCAGAACCGCTGCATTCAAAAAGTACATCACAACCTTCATTATCCGTGCCCTTTTTTACAATTCTTTCTAAGTCGTCTCTCTGTGGATTAATGGGGACCATTTCAAAGGATTCTGCAAGATTAAGGCGTGTATCAATTAAATCCGAGATATATACTTTGGATGCACCAAACTTCTTAAGCATTATACCAGTAAGCATCCCTATTGGACCTGCACCAATAACAACAGCCGTATCAAGGGCTTGAAAGCCACTCTGATGAATTGATCTTACAATAACTGCCAAAGGCTCAGTAACCGCGGCTGCCTTGTCAGACGTTCTGTCTGGAACTTTAAATAGCATATCTTCATCAACGTAAATGTACTCGCAAATACCGCCATCAGTGTCAATACCAATAAGTCCTAAATGGTTGCAAACGTGAGCATTGCCAGTACGACATGCACGACATTGGCCACAAGAAATAAGAGGGTATGCTACAACCCTGTCACCTTTTTTGAATTTTTTCCCATCTTCTTCGACGATACCAACAAACTCATGCCCCAATACCAGAGGTGGTTTCGCCCTCGGGTGGGTTCCAAGAAAAATGCCTATGTCAGAGCCGCAGATTCCACAAAATTTAATTCTAAGCTTTACTGCACCGGGCTTTTGTAGAGAGTCATGTATATTTCTTACTTCTACCTTCTTGGGAGCTGCATATATAAGCGCTTTCATTATATTGCCTCCTTACACAATTACATTCCAACACATGCCACTGGCAAGGATAACTTTAGACTGTTAGTATTTCACTATGCAAATTAACTGCGCACAATCCCTCCCTTTTTAATAAACTGCATTTCTCCATCCTATTTTTTGCTAAGATGTAAAGAAAAGCCCATAACCTCCTTATCGAGATAAGCGAGAGTAATCTTGCCTTTTTCCTGCTTTATGGTTTCCTTTATCGGGTGGATGCCGAATGTTGAAAGCCACGCGAGTGCCCTCTCCACCGAAAGAGTGGATAAAGCGATATGACCATTAGTGCCACGCCCTTTTGATTTTATGATCTCAAATATCGTGCCGACGAAAATGGAGCTGTCGCCTTCCTTAGCGGGCATGCCAAACATTTCGGAGAGAAGTTTTGCATTGGCTAAGCTTTCTTCGGCATTGCTCCCGTTGATGCCGACGTGAAGAAGATCGAACCCCAAAGAAAGCAACCTGGCCTCATGGCAAAGCCTTTCAACCGTTTTAAAATCACATGCTTCGACTGCTTCGCTTGGGACCATCCAACTTCCTCCGACCGCAAAGACATTTGAACATGCAAGATATTCCGCCAGGTTTTTTGTATTCACACCACCTGTTGGGATAAAAGATGCTTTACCTTCGTAAGGACCGTCAAGGGCTTTGAGCGTCTTAACTCCACCTGATGCTTCTGCGGGAAGAACTTAAGGACTTCAAGGCCCATCTCCAATGCCTCTTCGACAAGGCTTGGCGTATTGACACCAGGAATTATCGGTATGCCTACTTCTTGGCAAAAAGCTACAACCTTAGGGTTTAGACCAGGCGTAACAATAAAACTAGCACCAGCAGCCTTTGCCTTTTTTACTTGTTCTGTAGTTGTGACAGTACCAGCGCCAACCAAAAGATCGGAAAATTCCTTTGACAAAATCCTTATAGATTCTTCAGCTGCGTCGGTGCGAAAGGTGATCTCAGCAACAGGAATGCTTCCCTTTAATAGCGCCTTGCCAAGATCATAAGCCAGCTCTGCCGAACTAAGTTTTACAACCGGAATAATACCTATTGATCCAATTTTACAAAAAATATCATTCATATTTATCAGCATATTTGTCAGATCCTCCTCAATGATACAATAATTTAAATTACTGCAACATATGTTTTAACACTTTATTGAAAATAAATATTTTGACGCTAACAACCTTACCGTACTGTGTTTCATAATTTCACATTTCGTATTATCGTTTCCCTAGGTGGTTTTTTTATGATAAACCTTTAAATATATTTGTCAAGGTCATATAATGATCGAGTAAATATTCTTTCTTGGTACGGGTCAAATAATTTAACAAATGGAGATAAGTACCAGCAAGTCTAGCCAATATCGAAGTAGCTTAAGTCCCTGCTTTGAAACTCCTCGAAATCCTTGTGTAAAGCACCGCTATAGTTGCTTACTGCAGATTTGCTTAAAATCGCATCTCGTATGACTTCAATGAGGGTGTCTTTTATATCCCTTGTAGAAAGGACACTTGCGTAAGCTGTTAGCCAGCCTTTCGAGTGTTTGGGTATTTCTCTTGAAAAATGTCCCGAGTTTTGAACTGAAGGGCTTTTCGCGCCCTCTAACTTTAAGCTTTAATACGCAGATGTTTCCTTCAGTGGCCTTTAGGACGTAACCCCGATGACTCACTCTTTTACTAAATACATCTACTAGCCCTTGCCTTAAAGATAAAGCATGACCTGCACCATCTCTTAAAAAAGGACACTTCCCTCCTTCTATTTCCGCTCCCTCGCAATTGTGACATAAGTTTAACTAATTTTAAATAAATCGGTAACCTTTCCCAGATAGAATTAATGTCAGTGGAAATTTTGTTTGGAAAGGAGGGAGTTGTATATTTTCGCTGAAGATAAAGCCACAAGTACGGTAATTATGCATTACCACCCGCAAAGGCAAGAAAAATCTTTAAAAGGAGGAGGCTATTAATAATGAAGATGCGTATTTTTTCAATATGGGCAACTGTCTTCCTGCTTCTTGTTACCATACTTGCCGGAGGAGCTGTAGCCCAAGAGGCAATGCCGAAAAATATAATACTGATGATTGGCGACGGAATGGGCTTCCCGCAACTTACATTGGGAAGACTGGCCAAAGGAAGTCTCGGTATAAGAAGAGTGCCCTGTTGGAGGTGCAATGACAACGCATCCTTTGCCGTCAAGCGGTGTTATCACAGACTCAGCTGCAGCAGGTACAGCTTTGGCTACTGGATACAAAACCGATAACGGGATTATATCTCAAACACCGGAGGGCAAAGCTCTCTACACCGTTTTAGAAAATGCCCGCGACAAAGGAAAAGCGACTGGGCTTGTAACCACAACTCGAATAACCCATGCAACGCCTGCGGTATTCGCCGCCCACATAGACGACAGGGATAACGAAAACGCCATAGCAGAACAGTTGGTTAACGCCGACGTAAACGTTTTTTTAGAAGGAAGCCATATGAGCTACGAGCTCGACAGAGACGTAAAAAAAGAGCCAAGCATCGCGGAAATGACAAAAGCCGCACTGGAGATATTGAGCAAAGATCAAGAAGGGTTCTTCCTCATGGTTGAGGGAGGAAGGATCGATCACGCATCTCATGCTAATGACACTCCAACGACAATGACTGATATGATGGCATTTGACGAGGCCGTCAAAGCGGCGCTTGATTTCGCTAAAATGGATGGCAACACACTCGTCATCGTTACTGCAGACCATGCCACCGGAGGGTTATCTATAGGCATGGGCGAGGAGCAGTGGGCAAAGCCTGAAGTTCTTTTTGACGTAAAGGGTTCTGTTGAAGAAAAAATCGCACCTATGTTAAAGGAAGATTCATCTGCCGAGGCAATCAAAAAGATCGCAGCCGAGTATATGGGCATAACAGACCTCACGGATGAGGAAATAGCTGCCATTCAAGTCAATGCCACTGCAGGAGTCATGGTTCGTATAGGTGCTAACATAAAAGAAGGTGACCACCTGGCCGCCCTCCTCGTATCCTCAGATGTTGTGTTGGTATAGGTGCTAACATAAAAGAAGATTACCCAGTAGGGATGAAGCCAAGTTCGCGAGAAATAGTTCACTCACCCGTCTCTGGTGTTGTAGAGTTTATCACCTTCGATTCCGATACTCACACGCTCATCATAACTATATCGTAACTATGTATGAAGGAAAATTAAAAAGAGACGGCGACATAGCAGAAAAGTCCGTTCGCCATGTCGCCGCTTCCAATTCCACTTCAGCCCTTTGATAAATATAGAAGCCCTTGAAATTTGGGCATTGGCTTTAAGGTTTGTTTAACTTCTTTCTTCATAATATTATAATATTGAAACTCTAATATTTAGAATATTTCAACTTCGCTTTGAGTTATAATACAGGCAAAGAGTTATAATGCAGGCAAAATGTGATATACTCCAGCTTTTATGGTATTTAACTCACGACCAAAAGTAGGTGTCTTGCTTACTAGCGTATTGACGCTATATATTTACAAATTGCATTAATAAATAGGAAGCCTACAGCTTCAGGAAGGCGTTAAAAATAAGAAAAATAAATTACGACGAACATGTGGAGAAAATTCAAGGAAAGATCTATGCGCCTGCGCATTGCAAGGGCTGCGCAGGCCGAGAGACCGTCGCTCAGGCGCCTCTTGACGGCCACTCAATATTTGATAACAGCCTGCAGGTCAAAACTTCGTGCTCTAGACTTTGAAAAATACCCAAGCGAAACGGTCGAAGGCTGCCATTTCCAAAACCTCAAGGTATTTGGTGATTTCCCCTGCGTATTCAACCTTAATGCGGCCTCGTCTATGGCCATGCTGTAGAAGAGATCGTCTGTCCTTAAAGAATAGCCCTCCAGCAATTCGCGATTTACCCCATAACGACCTTCATTATGTACTCGACGAAATTACTATAGAGCCGCGAAGTTATTGACTGGGAAAGGCCAATGTGTCATTATTAATATCGATTAAAAATGATTAAAAAATCAGAATTATCATTAACGTTTCAATCTAGAAAATCGAAGCGACATTGGTTTAACTTTAAGTTATATCAGGTTAGGGGGCAATTGAATGAAATCCATACGGACTAAGATATTGGTAAGCGTTCTTGCAATTGTAATAGCGTCTTTTGTCGTTATAGCTGTAACGTCCTACTTTCAAGTGTCAAAGCATGTAAATCACGTAACTGTTGATCTGTCGAAACAGATTACAAAGACTGTAGCAGGTCAAATTGACGAAACTATTCACGGGCTAATGAACAGAACGGAATCAGTAGCTTCTACCATTCGAGTGAGAAGCATGGATTGGGAACAGGCACGACAAGCGCTGATCGATCTTTCTAAGGCAGAGCCAGCCTTTGAATCGGGAATTTTAGCTTGGACCGACGGAAGGGCAGAGACCACTGACGGTCTATCTTTAGACATTTCCGATAGAAGCTATTTTAAGGCTATTTTTGAACAAAATACCAGATATGCAGTAAGCGAGGCTTTGATCTCGCAAGCCACACAAAGACCTGCTTTCGTTATAGCTTTCCCCGTCATAGATCAGGGGCAGAAGGTTGGCTTAGCCGGCTTTACCGTTTCCCTTGATAAATTGATCGAAATTACAAAAGACTTCACTCCCCTTGGCTTAGGTTACGTCGTCTTAACAGACAGTACTGGAACTATAGTCACTCACCCAAATGCCGATTACATCATGAAGCTTAAATTATCCGAGGCCGATTCCCAGGGCTTTAAAGGGTTATCTGCACTGGAAGCAAACATTCTCTCCGGAAAAGAGGGCATGGGCGACATATCCGATCCAAATGGCAAGCAGCTGAAGGTATTTTACAGTCCGCTAAATTACGCCAGCGGCTGGAGTGCTATGGTTATAATACCTTCGAGTGTCATCTCAAGTATTGCTTCCGAAAGCGTAATTCCCGTTATCATAACCATAATTGCAGCTTTAGTGCTTGTCAGTTTAATTATGTTTTTTGTCACCTCAAAGATAACAAAACCCTTGGCTGCAATAACGGGTTCCGTCGAAAAATTTGGTCAGGGATATCTGGACGTTAATTTCGAAGTAAAATCGCAAGACGAAATCGGCAGGATAGCATCAGCATGCAAAGATACAGTCGAAAAACTGAGACAAGTCGTTGCAGATGCCCTCAGCATAAGCAAAAAGCACAAAGATGCCTCTGCTGCCATGGCTTCAGCAACGCAGGAAATCACGGCGTCGCTTGATAGTATCAACAACTCTATGGAGGAGATCTACTCGCTGGCCGAAAGCAACTCCGCTGCAACCGAGGAGACGAGCGCAGGCATTGAAGAAGTGGCAAGCGGAGCACAACATGCGGCAAAAGGTGCAGTAGAAGCATCTGAGGCTGTAAGCAATGCCCAAAAAGCCGTAGAAGTAGCAAACAGGCAGATGATCGGCTGCACTAGGTCTTTAGAAATTGTTAGAAATATGGCGAGCGACAGCGTCGAAAAGACGAACCACCTCGTTTCCTCCCTACATTCAATTACTGAATTTGTCAACGTGATAACTGGCATCGCTGACCAGACCAACCTGCTTGCCTTGAATGCAGCCATAGAGGCTGCACGTGCAGGAGAACACGGCAGGGGTTTTGCCGTCGTCGCCGAGGAGGTTCGAAAATTGGCAGAAGAATCTTCAAAAGCTGCACAGGAGATCAACGATCTCATATCCGATCTAGATACTAATACAGATGCAACTGCCTCCACAATTAAAGAAACTATCGATATGACTATGAAGGTCATCAGAGCAGTCGGAAAAACGCAAAAGACATTGGAAAATGCTACAACGGAAGTCGCCAAGATTAGCGAATCAATACAGTCCCTGGCTTCCATAGCCGAGGAACAGTCCGCCTCCACGCAAGAGATGGCATCCGCAACAAACCAAATCACTAAGGACGCAATCAGGATGGTCGAACTGGTGGATAATATGAGAACGGCCTTGGAAGAGATCGGCAAGACTGCTGAAACGATCGCAGGTGACGCAGCAGGACTGGACGAAGGAGCGAGGAAACTTGAAGAAGTATTGTCCTACTTCAAGGCTGCCAGTGCGAAGGGTGCGCAGAGAGCAGCCCTGAAGCCTCTGGAGTAAATCAGGTTAGTTGCAGCGGAGAGGATGCATCTATTCGGCATGGATCCTGAAAAAGAGGCGGGGCCTTGTATGCCCGGGCCTGCTGCGGAACTGGCCAGGCTGAAGTTATGCGCAACGGCAGCACCAAACAACATCCTTAGGACAAATACAGCAGCATCGCCGTCTCCTCCCCCTCTCGTCCGCAAAAATTACACACAGAGAGCCTGCTCCTACGCCGATTGTAGGTATAGAGAGTTTTTCATCAATAAGAGTACCTAGAGCGGAAGGGAGACATTCTAAGACAATCGCAAACACTCCAGCCTCCTCAAAAGCAATCGCATTCTCAATCATCTTTTTTGCCGACTCAATACTCTTCCCCTGCACTTTAAATCCTCCAAAAGATGCAGCGGTCTGTGGAGTAAGACCAATATGTCCCATGACGGGAATTCCCGCTTTAACGACAGCTGCTGCCTTTTCTGCTGCATATAAATCTCCTTCCATTTTTACGCAGTCTGCGCCGTTCTTCATAAGGATACCCGCATTGTGAATGGCTTCTGTTTCGCAAGCCTGAAAGGTCTTTGTATTCGAGTTCTTTGTACACAAACTTACTTACAACAAAGGCATAAACACATGCCACAGCTGCCGCTTCTGTGGGAGTAAAGATTCCCCGGTATATCCCGCCAAGAATTATTAAAGGCATTATAAGCGCCCATAATGGCTTCCACAAAGGCAGACAATACGCTTTTCCACGTAATCTCAGGCCCCGAGGGCCCCGAGGGTCAGATCTTTACTTTTGAATATTTACCTAGCATGTTGCCTTAAAATGTTAATTTAAAGATCAAAGACATACTTTTCAATGCTACTTCTAACGTTAGGTATCATAGCAATAAATCGAAATGATTTAATTCTTACATTTAAAGCAGGAAGGATATATTTTATAGCGGGATTGAAGTTAAATGGACCTTACATCCTATTGCTTCAAGATGTCCTGCAAACAGGTCCAAAGCTTTTTCCACGTCGGGCGCGCCAGATTCATCGGCTGCATCGACGAAAAATAACGCGTCTTTCGTTTCTTGGGTAACGGCGCACAATTTGCTGTCTTGGTGATTTCAGAGCCAACAGCAAATCTTTTCTTCATCGGCATAGACGATGTGGCTTTCTTTGACGGGAATCTTCTCGCCTGAACCGAGGAGAACAAATACCTCTGGCCATGTGAGCATAAAGCCAGCCAACTAGTGTCCAAGTTGTGTTTTTAGATCTCCAGTGTGATCTCAATTTTCATAATATTCATTTGTTTTATTGCACAAACCCCCAATAGTGTAAAAGTGCCAAGTAAAACTCCTCAATGTCTTTCAAGTTATTTGCGAGTATGGACTTTAAAATGCCTAGGTCGAGGATCTGGTAATTGTGAACAGCTATATTTCTAAAGCCTGTCATTTTTACCATTTTTGAGGCAAGTTCTACGTCTATTATCCCTTTTTCTTTCAAAATAATGAAGTTATCTCTTATCCTTTCTGGAAGGCCTAAATTTTCGCAAGATATCGCATGGGCGGCAAGGTCTATGCAAGCCTGAATAGCACGCTGTAGGTTAAGTACAAAGATATCCTGCTTATCTATATCTTCTAGGCTTTCAGGGTAAAGACCCGTAACGTCACGAATTCTATCGAGACATTTTTGTATCTTTGCTACCTTCGCTAAAACTATGTCTTTGTCAGGCATAAAGACGCCTCCTCAAGATGTTTTCTTCAATTTCCCTGCGGCAATACTTCAAGTCGTCATACTCGTTTATCGTTGACACAAAAAACTGCTCGTAAGCTCCCCTTTCTGCATAAAGCAGGATACCTGTCTTTAACGCCTGCATTTTCATCACCGGACCGGCACTATCGAGGACTACCAGATCTACATCTTTTCCAAGCAGTTGAGTAAGCCGTTCTTTCAATTCTAAAACCTGCTTTATATCGAAAGATCTGCCAAAAAGCACGGCGACATCCACGTCGCTCTCTGGCCTTGCCGCCCTTTTGGCGTAAGAGCCGATTAGAAAGGCTAGTTTTGTTTTGTCTTCTCTGGCAAAAAAGTTGCGTAGCTTTGTTTCAATTTCTTTTTCGTTATTCAGATTCACAATACAGCATGACCGCCTTCTTTTGCTGACTTTAAAGCATTTTTTCAAGTTAACATCTTGCCCCCTGTTCCAATGGCCCAAATATAATTATAGCAGTTCAAGAACAGCTATAGCCGAACCGAAAGTTGAGGATTGGTCATGCAAAGTTGGGGCATTAGATGCTTAGCGTTTGGTATGCTGTCCATGTCAGGTTTTATATTGTTTGGGTAACCTAACAAGGATGTGTTGTAAGTGAAAGTTGTTGCCATTAACGGAAGTCCGAGAAAGAAGTGGAATACTGCTACTCTATTCAAGCATGCCCTAAAAGGGGCTGAGTTGGCGGGAGCCGAGACCAAGTTGATAGATCTTTATGACCTCGACTACAAAGGCTGCATGAGCTGCTTTGCCTGCAAATTAAAGGGCGGCGAAAGCTGTGGGAGGTGTGCCGTAAATGACGATTTGGATCCCCTTCTAGAGGAGACACGAACCGTTGATGCCCTGATCTTGGGATCTCCCATTTACTATGGAGACGTCACGGGAGAGATGAGGTCCTTCATGGAAAGGCTCTTTTTCCAATTTCCCATCTACGAGCCCGATGCCGCTGTCCGGCAGCCTAAAAAGGCCCGTACTGCATGGATCTACACGATGAACGTAACGGAAGAGCTCGCAAGACAGATGGGCTACGATCGGATATTTCGTGGCAACGTAGCGCTTCTTGAAAGGTTTTTCGGCCCCTGCGAGTCGCTTATGTGTTACGACACGCTGCAGTTCGACGATTACTCCAAGTACGCTGCCAGGCGCTTTGATCCCGTTGCCAAAAAGAGGCGCCACTAAGAGGTATTCCCCAAAGACTGCGAGCGTGCTTACAAGCTGGGTGTGAGGAACAAAATGTCCTTTATCTCTTGACAGGCAATACAGTATCTCACCCCAAAGCTTGACTGCAGCTTATCTGTTATTCATTAATATGAACTATCATATAAATGACTCTCTGTATTGACAATATGATTTCACAACATTATAATTTGTGACACGCATAATATTTTCAGAAGTCGCCGCCCCCAAATACTAAAGAGGGGGTAAATTAAAATGAAAAAAATACTGTTAATACTTTTCGCTTTATGCATAACAGGCGTTCCGTTCATCGCTTTTGCCGCATTGACACAGAAGGATTTTATTGGTTGTTCCTCATACGGTTGCACCTATAATATAGTTTGGGATGGATGGAAGGGATATCTGACGTTAGGGCCTGACGGAAAGACAGGGGAGCTAACTCAATCGTTGCCAAGCGGTGGACCTAAGTACTTTGCCGTCCGTTATAAGATAACCCTTAACCCACAGGATTCCGTCGAAGGCATGCAAGGCCCCGGCAATCAAAAACCAAGCTCGCTTGGGCACAGGATAGTATTTTGGGTTGACTTCAATAATACTCCCAAGAACCCAAAGGATGACCAGCGATTTGATGGGTATATGATGACACAGACAAAGGATGCCATCGCTGGGGTAACCTGGTGGAATGGCATTCCCTTTGGATTCTACGCCTATAATAAAACTGCTCCTTTAATATAAAAACAACCAATATGCAAGCTGCTCCAAAGTGTGATAAGTAATAAATAATGGGGGCGGCTATATTTTTTTACTTAGAATATTATGGGAATTTGAAAAATGATTTAGTAAAAGCTTTGGGGTCAGGTATTGTATTGACTGTCAAGGGCTAAAGGAAAAGGATATATAACCCTTTACAGCTTTGTTTGTTGAAGCCCATCTCGAGCGTGAACTGTTCACGCTCGATGTGTTTTTACCTACCTCAACATGTTCGCTTGTCCCTGTCGCTTCTTTCTGGCACGTCAAGTCACTACGTCTTTCCTCGGTTTCACCCTTTCTGACACGTCCCTCTGTTGCGGGGTAATCTGCAACAAAGGGCTTACCCGACTTATAGATGGCAAAAGCTATGAGCAGCAGTTTCCTGGCTGCAGCTATACGGGCCACTTTGTCCGGTTTTCCTGCAGCTTTGAGGCGCACATAAAGGGCCTTTACTTTAGGGTTGTATCTTGCAGCGGATAAGGTAGCTTGAAAGAGCGTCTTTCTTAGGCGTTTATTGCCTCGCTTGCTGATATGTGGCTTTGAGTACACCGATGTACCTGACTTTTTATCTATCGCATCCATCCCGACTAAAGCCACTATCTCTTTTCTGTTGGCGTTCGGAAAGGTGACGAAGAAGGCATAAAGGTGCAATGCCAGGACAACTCCTATTCCGGGGACACTCCTCAACAGTTCAAGCGTCTCTTTTTGTCCTCCTTCGACGATTATCTCCTCTGCCCGTTTTAAGATCTCCTTCTCCAGGGATAAAAGATGGCCTATCTCGTCTTCCAATAACTTCAAGAAATCTTCGGGCAGCAAGGGCTCATGCCTCAAGGCATCTAAGGCCCCCTGAAGGGCTATCCTGTTGCGCTGGACGATCCCGTAAAGCGCGAGGGCGCAGGAGACCTTTCTCGCTAATGCATCCTTGGGAGCGCTTTTTCCCGCATGATCCATCTTTCCGTAAATGTACAGAAGCTGTGAATCGCTTTTGTCGCTTTTGGACCTGATCTGCTCTAGGTTACGAAGGTGATGTATGGCCCGAGGGTTGACGGCCACGAAGGGTATGCCCAAATCTATGCATAGCTCCTCTAGGTTCCTTGAGTATGTGCTGGTAGGTTCGAAGACCACCTTAAAAGACGACTCCCTGGAGATCAAGAATTGACGCAAAGCTTGTAACCCTTCCTCGTTTGAGAAGGTATAATGCCTGTTTCCGTCAAATGCGACCAGCTCTTGCTTTCCTTCGTCGATTCCTATACACTCATTCATAGGTGAGCCTCCTTCGCTTTTCAAGTGATGGGGGTATAGGGGCTGCCCTCCGCTCCCTGTCTCGTGAATACGGACTGTGGGCATACCACGTCCCAGATACTGTCCGGGCTGTCGGGGGGCGGTCCGTCTGACCCTCGGTCTGACAAGATTGTCGACCTCGTCTTGATCGACCTGCCCATATTTCCTCCATCCCGAAGTAAGTATATAAGAGTAAGCATAGAAGCCCAAAGTCTATGTAGGATATGCTTATTGCCAAAAACCTTCGATGTTTCTATCGCTTACCACTTGCATATAAGCAGACACGAGACGCTCACTACTCCGCATTCACTCTCTCTTATTTGCAGGTCTGTCAGTTTTAATATACGAGGTCTTTAGTTTTGAATTTCAATATAGCAGTTTAATTAAATAGAACGATCACCTTACATTCTATGTGCGTTATTCTATTTAAATACCAAAACGAAATGCGCATAGAAAGTTTATTGAACGCGTACTGAGGGCATAGGCCACAAGGTCATTAAACCCCACTAATTTAGTTCTCTTGGAAAACGCATTTTAAGATATATAGCATATTTAGTTTTGCAAAAGAACGAATATATGATAAAATCGTTCTACGACAGAACGAAAAAAGGAGAATATCATGACCTTGCAAGAGTTGCTATCAAAGCTGCAAGAAATACAGGCCCGCCTCATTTTAAACTTGCCGAAGCGTTTGCGACCGTATTTCGACGCCCTTGACCTGTCGGCCAGGGGGTTGCTTGTGCTGGGCCCCAGGGGCGTGGGAAAGACGACGTTAACGCTGTCAAGGTCGAAGGAAATGCTTTACATCCCCGCAGACAATCCCTTGGTGGCGCCCTTTAAGCTGTGGGATATATGCGAGGCGGCCTTCAGAGCCGGCTACGACGGCGTTATCATAGACGAGTTGCATTACGCCCGCGAATGGGCCGTACACCTAAAGGCGCTTTACGACGCCTTCCCAGGTAAAAGGATCTGGGCCACCGACAGCAGCAGTGCATTGCTTGAAAGTGGCGTTTCCGACCTATCGCGCAGGTTCGTTCAAATCAAGGTTCCCCTTCTTTCGTTCAGGGAATTCATCGCCATAAAACACGATCACCTCTTTCCCGTGATTGACCCCTTCAACCCGGACATGCCCTCGGTCCAGGGCGTAATAAATGCCATAAACCCGCTGGCGGCCTTTGGGGAATATTTGCGCCAAGGGCTTCGACCATTTTTCCTCGAGGGACATTACGCGGAGAGGTTGAAAAACGTGCTGGACAAAATGTTGTTCTCGGATGTGCCCTTTTGGACGCCACAAATCGCAGAAAACCACCTTCGGCTCATGCAGGCAATAGTTGGCCATCTTGCCATGTCGCCAATTCCTGTAATTAGCGTGGAGTCGCTAACGCGCGAGTGGGGTGTCGGTAAGGTAAAGCTATACGATCTCATTGAAGTAATGACGCGTATATGCCTTATTCGCGTCATCAAAAGAAAAGGCGCGGCTTCCAAGCGTCACCTACGAGGAGCGAAGCTCTTTTTCTACGACCCGTCGACCTACTATGTCTTAAACGGAAACCCGGCAAACGTGCGAGAGGCATTCGTCGTCTGCTCCTTTGAAGAAGCAGGAAGGAAAGTTTTTGCAGCAGATGATGAAAGGATCTGCGACTTTGTCGTCGACGACGCAACCCTGGAAGTCGGCGGCAAGAGCAAATCGGGCAAAGCCGCAGACTTCGTAGTAAGAGACGGCCTTGACGTCCCCCTGCCTGCCGTGATTCCCATGTGGCTGCTTGGGATGATGTATTAAGCGAAACTCTGAAGACAGGGCCTTAAGCTTGCAAACCAAAACAGGATTTTGTTTAAAACTTACTGCCTAAGCACCCTCAAGACTTCGCCCTTTGAAACAAGATTAACCTGTTATAGATTAAAATTCAAGATTAAAGACCTGACCCTAATACTTGTGTGCGCATTGCGTTAAGGATGGCGATTAACGTGACGCCAACGTCGGCAAAGACTGCTGCCCACATGGTGGCCATCCCCAGGGCACCTAAGGCTAAGACGGCGCCTTTGACGCCCAACGCGATGGCGATGTTCTGCTTGGCGATTGCTAAGGGTTCGCTTGGCAATTTTAATGGCTGCCGGGACTTTCGAGGGCTCGTCAGTCATTATGACCACGTCGGCTGCCTCGATGGCGGCGTCCGACCCAAGCCCTCCCATGGCGATGCCCACGTCTGCCCGCGCAAGCACAGGGGCGTCGTTTATGCCGTCTCCGACGAAGATGAGCTTTCCCTTCGCGGATTTGCCCGCCATGAGTTCCTCCACCTTTTGCACCTTATCCGCGGGAAGCAGCCCGCCGTAGGCCTCGTCGATGCCAAGGCTCATAGCCACGCTTTCTGCTACGGACTCTGCGTCGCCCGTAAGCATTACGACTTTTTTTACCTTTTGAGCCTTCATCTCGCTTATGGCTTTGGCTGCGTCTTCCTTGATAACGTCTGCTATTACGATATAGCCTTTGTATTCGCTGTCGACTGCGACGTGAACGACCGTTGCAGCTTCACCAGGGTCTTCGACAGTTATGCCAAGCATATCCATGAGCCTGGCGTTTCCCGCTGCGACGAAGCGGCCGTTGACGGTGGCGGTGATGCCCTGCCCAGGTATTTCTTTGACGTTTGAAATGAGTGCGGCGTCGATTTCTTTGCCATATGCACGCCTGATCGAAAGGGAGACAGGATGATTTGAAAAGCTTTCGGCACAAGCGGCAAATTTTAAAATTTCTTCATTATTATATATGCCTTTTGAGACGACTTCTTGTACCTCGAAAGTGCCCTTGGTGAGCGTGCCAGTCTTGTCAAAGACGGCAACTTCCGCGTCGGCCAGCGCTTCCAGGTAGTTGCTACCCTTCACGAGGATGCCCTTCCTTGCAGCGGCGCCAAGCCCGCCAAAGAAGCTCAAGGGTATGGAGATCACCAGCGCGCAGGGACATGAAATTACGAGAAAGACGAGCGCCCTGTAGACCCAATCGCCAAGGGCCGCGCCCTCAAGAGCCAGAGGCGGGACGACGGCTATGAACGCCGCTCCGCCCACCACGGCAGGCGTATAAAAGCGGGCAAACTTGGTGATGAAGTTCTCGGACCTCGACTTTTTGGCGGCGGCGTTTTCAACTAAGTCCAGGATTTTGGATGCCGTCGATTCGCTGGCATTTTTTGTTACACGAGCGACGAGCAGGCCATTTAAATTGATGGCCCCGCTTAGCAGTTCGTCTCCTTCGCGGACAGCTTTGGGCATCGATTCGCCCGTCAACGGCGAACTATCAAGGGTTGAGCTGCCCTCCATGACCACGCAGTCTAAGGGGACCTTCTCGCCCGGTTTTATGACGATGACGTCGCCAATGTTTACTTCGTCGGGATCGACGCGATCTATAGCGTCGCCTCGTTTAAGGTTTGCGTAATCGGGGCGTATGTTCATCAGCTCGGCGATGGACTTTCTGGACTTCTCCACTGCCCTGTCCTGAAATAGCATGCCGATCTTGTAAAAAAGCATCACGGCGACGGCCTCGCTGTACTGTCCGATGCAGAAGGCCCCTCCGGTTGCAACGCTCATCAGGAAGTTTTCGTCGAATATCTGCCTGCGCGAGACGTTTCTTATTGCCCTCAAAATCACGTCGCCGCCGGTTACCGCGTAGGCAGCCAAAAAAAGCAACAGCCGGACTGCGTTTTCGGCCTCTAATAATATGGCAAAAAGAAAAAGCCCCGAACCTATGGCTATCTCGGCGATCCTTTTTTGATGCGGCTCAATAGACATCGCTAAGCCTTCTTTACCACCACGTCCGGCTCGTATCTTGTAACGATCCTTTGCGCTGCCTTGACGATGTCGTCAAATCTGGCATCGTCGCCTTCGATGACCATCTTGGAGGTCATGAAATTAACGGATGCGAAGTTGACGCCCTCCAAGGCCTTGATCTCCCTTTCTATCTTCTCCGCGCAGTTTGCGCAGTTTAGTCCCTCCAACTTAAATGCCCTTTTCATACCAGCGCCTCCTTTGTGCTTGGCTTTACGATTGAGCGTACCTTCAACTGTCAAGACAATTATAGTTGAGTATATGTTCAACTGTCAAGATCGCCTGAACCTTTAAAATATATGCACCAATGCGCAAGAACGACGCAACCTCGCGAAATAATACGCTTTTTCAGTGCCCTTGTTAATGATAGAATACAATTGGTGGATACTTATAGGGGCATTACATTTTTGGTGGCGTTATCGCGCCAACTTCTGTTGAAATGGAGGCCATAGCATGAAAAAGGACGAAATGGTCTGCGACTGCGACGTAATTCACGAAGATGTTGTCGACGCAGTCAGAAAAATACTGCCCGACGAAAGGGAGCTTTACGATTTGTCGGATTTCTTCAAGGTCCTGGGCGACAGCACGAGGGTAAAGATTATGTGGGCCCTCGATGAAAGCGAGATGTGCGTCTGCGACCTGGCAGTGCTTTTGGGCATGACGAAGTCCGCCGTCTCCCATCAGCTCCGCTCGCTTCGGGAGGCAAACCTCGTAAAAAACAGGCGCGAGGGAAAAAACGTGTTCTACTCCCTCGCCGACGACCACGTCAAACAAATATTCGAGAAGGGCCTCGAACACATCCGCGAGAAGAAAGACTAAATTTCCAGTTCCCGGGCATTCCCGGTCAGATCTTTAATCTTGAATTTTTTCAGGGGGGGCGTTCCCGAGGTCGAATATGACCCCGGTGCTTATACGTCCAGTGCCTGTGGCGTAGCTTTGTTTATAATTCCCTTTGCCTTGACCTTGCATCCAATTGCCTCAAGATGACGGGAAAGTAGGTCCAAAGCTTTTTCTACGTCCCGTGCGTCGGATTCCTGGGCTGCATCGACGAAAAAGTACGCCTCTTTTGTATCGGTCGTAACGGCGCACAACCTGCTGTCGCGGTGATTCCACAGCCAACAGCAAATCTTTTCTTCATCGGCATAGACAATGTGGCTTTCTTTGACGGGAATTTCCTCGCCAGATCCGAGGGGAAGGAACACCTCACCTTCTCTTCCGTACCTCAGGGTGAGGTCTCCTTTAAGTTTGTAGGCATCATAAGCTCCCATGGGAAGCAGCGTCATGACAGAAACACAGTTATAGCAATCGACCACGCTTGAGACATTCCAAATGTTCTCACCCTTAATCACGCGCCTTAAAAGCGCCTCCAAAGAGCAACGGTAGCTGCTGGGCTTGACGCCCATGGCGCTGTAGATTTTCCGCCAATTGGCGATCCTCGGATGTTTTGACAGCTCCTCTGTTTTAGACAGCCCATATTCTTGAAGGATCCGCGGCAGCTCTGATTTTAAGGCTTCAACGTAGTCATTTTTTGCCTCTACGATCACATGAGCATAAAGCCAGCCTATGTGAGTACCAGGGTATGCTTTTAAGATTTCAGGTGCGATCGTGATCTTCATGATATTCGCTTGTTTTATCTAACAAACCCCCAATGGCGTAAAAGTGCCGAATAAAAATCCTCGATGTCTTTTAAGTTGTTTACGAGTATGGATTTTAATATATTTAAATCAAGCGCTTGGTAATTATGAACCGCTATATTACGAAACCCTGTCATTTTGAGCATTCTTGAGGCAAGCTCTGGGCCTATTACTCCTTTTTCCTTTAAGATGACGAAGTTATCTCTGACGCTTTCGGGAAGGCCTAAATGCTCTGATGCCACAGCGTGGGCGGCAAGGTCTATGCAAGCCTGAATAGCACGCTGTAGGTTAAATACAAAGATATCCTGTTTGTCTATATCTTCAAGGCTTTTGGGATCAAGACCCGTAACGTCACGAATTCTATCGAGACATTTTTGTATCATTGCTACCTTCGCTAAAACTATGTCTTTGTCAGGCATAAAGACGCCTCCTCAAGATGTTTTCTTCAATTTCCCTGCGGCAATGCTTCAAGTCGTCATACTCGTTTATCGTTGCTACAAAAAACTGCTCGTAAGCTCCCCTTTCTGCATAAAGCAGGATGCCTGTCTTTAACGCCTGCATTTTCATCACCGGACCGGCACTATCGAGGACTACCAGATCTACATCTTTTCCAAGCAGTTGAGTAAGCCGTTCTTTCAATTCAAAAACCTGCTTTATGTCGAAAGATCTGCCAAAAAGCACGGCGACATCCACGTCGCTATCTGGCCTTGCCGCCCTTTTGGCGTAAGAGCCGATTAGAAAGACCAGTTTTGTTTTGTCTTCTCTGGCAAAAAAGTTGCGTAGCTTTGTTTCAATTTCTTTTTCGTTATTCAGATTCACAATACAGCATTACCGCCTTCTTTTGCTGACTTTAAAGCATTTTTTCAAGTTAACATCTTGTCCCTTGTTCCAATGGCCCAAATATAATTATAGCAGTTCAAGAACAGCTATAGCCGAACCGAAAGTTGAGGATTCGTCATGCAAAGTTGGGGCTTTAAATGCTTAGCGTTTGGTATGCTGTCCATGTCAGGTTTTATATTGTTTGGGTAACCTAACAAGGATGTGTTGTAAGTGAAAGTTGTTGCTATTAACGGAAGTCCGAGAAAGAAGTGGAATACTGCTACTCTATTCAAGTATGCCCTAAAAGGGGCTGAGTTGGTTGGAGTCGAGACCAAGTTGATACATCTTTATGACCTCGACTACAAAGGCTGCATGAGCTGCTTTGCCTGCAAATTAAAGGGCGGCGAAAGCTGTGGGAGGTGTGCCGTAAATGACGATTTGGCTCCCCTTCTAGAGGAGACACGAACCGTTGATGCCCTGATCTTGGGATCTCCCATTTACTATGGAGACGTCACGGGAGAGATGAGGTCATTCTTGAAAAGGCTCCTTTTCCCTAACCCAATTTACGTCAATGATTTAAAAGAAATTCCCACTTTTTAAATCATGGTTTGGTATTTTATGATCAATAATGTGAGCCAAATTATATAACAGGCTTTTAAAATCAATCATTATTATTCATCAACTAAAGAATTTAATAAATCTGAAAATGTTAATGCCAAGAATGTGATTCTTTGCACCTCATGATCATAGAATACAACAGTTGGATTTTTATCTTTCTTATTCTTGTACATGAAACAAAAATAATTGCCACACCCGTCACTGCCAAATGGGAATAGAAGACCGTTGCTTTCTTTTTCAAATAATCGATAATAAATTAAAACGAAATCTTCATCCTCTTTATTTAGACTATGTAAATGATCAATTTCAGTTTCGATATCAGGCAGTCCAGAGGGGATAGGTGTTCCTCCATTATGTTGTAATACACAGACAACATAGTCTTCTGGCAACATCAAACCAGTTTCTTTCTCTACAAATAGCACATCATCCTTCGTTATTGGACTACTAAAATTTATCCACTTCAACTGTAAGCACCATCCCTTTCTTAGTTAATCACTGTTAATTCCATTAAATATTGGCTATTTCTTTCTACCTCTTGTTGCAGTTTAGACCACCTTGCTTTATCCTCTGCAAGCATACACGCCGCCTCTACTTTCAGCAGTTGCTCCTTTTGATAATCATCCAAAATTTTGTAGACGAGAGTACGGGTAATAACATATGTAATAGTTGCAATCGTAGTCGCAGGTTCAAACATAAGGATAGGCAGAGATGTTGACGCTACTCTTGTCGGCAGATAATCCAGTAAAAACTCAGTAACATTTGCTGCTCCCCAAGCGCTAAATACACTTCCAGAAATCTTTTTAACCTCTGTCATATTAGCCTGATTAGTTGCAAAAGAATATCCAACTGAAAAAACAAAATCTGCAAGTGCGATCTTTATCCACCTGTTCATAGTGGCTTTCATAATATTGCTCGCGCTTAAGTTTCTTGTCCTCTCAAACCCGCCTACATGATGAACCTCCCTGTGAGTTGATTCGCTTACCACTTGTATTACTCCTGGTCGTTCAGAATGATGCACTACGAACCCTAAACCTTTTGGATTTTTCCCAGTTCTTGCCGCTTCTTCAATAGCCTCTATTTGTTTTTTGGTGAAATTATATTTTTCCGGATTATTTTTAAGATCCTCGTAAAACTTCTGCCAAACATATCTTTTATGAACTGATCTCGAAGCAGTAATCATATTTCCCGGCATTCTTACTGAAAAAACAGGTTTAAATTGTGGCCAACCAGATCTAGTAAATCGAACCGCCTCATTTGCAGTAACTATTAACCTGCCTGCTCTTCTATTTAGAAAATCGTGGATTGCAGGAGAAAGAAAATCACTTGGGAATAAAAACGGTCTGGATCCACCTATTATTAAAGGAGGAAACATGATATCGTACTTAGATCCGTAGTCATCATAATTATAATTGGCGATGTGAGAAAAGGCCAATCCTTCGTCTCCTGTTAATATAACAAAAATAATGACTATACATAAAGCAAAGTATCTTTTTTTAGAAATCATTTAACCCCTTCCTTTCATCAAGGAGAAAAATTGACTCGTAACGTACTCTTGCTTTTTGCTGTTCTGTTTTTATCTGATCATAGAGGATATACATCCTCTCTGTTATTGCTCTAGCTAACGAAGGCTCAAATATTAAATTTAAATCAATCAACCCTAGTTTTTTATATAAGTATGATGCTTCATCCGCATCATACTTTTTATTAATATCAACAGATCTTACGATTTTCTCAGCCCAAAGATTATACTTTAAACTTTGCCTATTTTTAATGATTTGTATGGTCTTCTGTGCTTTAATAATTGCATCATCTAAATCCACTAAATCTATCGACTTATTTAAAGCATCATTCAAATTATCATGCAATTTTTGACATTTAACTAAGATCCCATACAAAAAACCGTTTGGTTCAATACTATTAATATCTTGAAGTGATTCGCTCAAAGCTTTCTTAACTAACGCATCCAATTCTAACTCTGCTTCTTGTATAATATCACTGTCATGGTGAGCATTATCTTTACTTTCTTCCTCAGACACTAATCCCAAATTTCTGGAAATATTTGACATTTCAAGGCGAGCTTCCAAATACCAATCCAGGAATTCTTCCCTGGTTTCTTCTGGAAGACATTCAACCATCACTCGAGAAGCAATCGAAAGTGAATCATATATACCTACATATTTGGCAAATGATGTTTTATCTACAGCATTTTCATATCTTTCTTTTGCTAGGGCAACCAAGTCTATTGATGCGAGACATTTTTTTAAAAAATATATCTCATCATCGACCTCGATCTTCTTCAAGTAATCTACACCTTTCCTTGACATCTGTTCTTTTGTTTTTTCTAGCTTTTCAATCTCTTGTTCGATTAGTACCTTAGAGGATGGGATTTCCCCGGCCCAAACGTTTACATCTTCCATCAAAAAACTAACCAATGAAATTAAGATTATGAAGATAAGCTTTCGGATAATTATAAAAACTTGTCGTCCCATTATTTATAGTTCCCCCGTTTCTCTTTCCTAGTCGATCAGTTAATCGGTCCATAAGTTTCACAAACGACTTTACTTGACCGATCCTGGGGGTCAGACGAATAACTCGCCCCTTGGAAAACCCAGTTTTTCCCATCCAACTTGGCCACTTTAGATGAAAAAATTAAAGCATCTTTCAGAAGCCTCACTTTGCTGTAAATTGAAATTTCAGTTTCTTCGCCCGTATTAACGAACACGACCAAAACCTCTGGACTAATTGGCATATTAGGATCATATGAAAAGTATTCCTTTTCATTGACTGGCCATCGAACTAAAGTATTCCCAATTCTTAAAATCATATAGTAACGATTTTCCTCAACAACCTTCCCGCCCTTTTGGCATGCATATTCAGACAAATAAATATCCTTTACCCGAACGAGGTATTTCTTTTGTAATTCAAGTTGGTTTGCCCCCAATGGCTCATTCTTTTGTTGTGTGACAAAAGAAATTCTATTTTCTACTAACTCACCGAGAGGACTTGTTTTTGATACCACGATATTTTCAGAAATAGGAAATTCTTCAACTCCATCAAAATGCTTTTCAAATGCTAATGTGTCTTTAGCAGCAATAGCTCCCACCGTTACCCCTCCTGTGCCGCCAATTGCCCCACCAATTGCGGCACCTATAATTGCACCTGCAGGAGCTCCTAGACCTCCCGATAAAAGGCCTGCTAAAGTACCACCGATTAATGCCCCAGCCCCGGCACCTCCAGCAACTCCGACAGCACCAGCCGAAAGGGCTGCTTCGATAGGATCATCGCTTAAAAAAACTTTTATTGTAATAGTACTATCAGGAGACCAAAACATGCTACAATACGCAGAAGGATCATTTGGCCAATCAAAGTGAGTTTCACCTGAAATAATTTTTCTCTTTGTAGAATACCAAATGGGCTTTCCATCTTTCAGAAGTGTGACGTATACGTATGTATTTGAACCTTTTGCCGGAAGCGATTTTTCTATGTTCTGGATGATTGATCTATCAAGATCAAGTGATTTAAGACGAATAGTGTATATGCCCGAATTCGTTTCCTCGCCAAAACAATGTGAACTATTAAATGAAACTAATAATAAGATGATAATTAATATTAGAACAACTTTCGGCCTTTTGAAGCTTTCTTTTTGCACCTTTCTCCCTCCCTTTTTAAATACAATGAATATTAGCAATATTATAACTAAAAATATTGCGTCGAGCAGCTATAAAACTGTTGACCGCGTCAAGTTTTTGTAGGATTTTTGGGAACCACTCCCCGATGTATCCTAAAGGGCAACGTATTTAGTTTAGCTAAAATCAAACCCACTATGACATATGCCCTTTAAGGTCGTGTATAAAGGTTTATTGCTATTTGTAGTAAGATATCCTTGTTCAAGTTGGGACCCTCCTTTATGAATTTTTGGTCACATAAAGATTCTACCAAAAGGAGCGGTCCCTTTCTTTTTTCCCTTAAAAAACTCCTACAAATATTTTACGCGATTTATACTCTCTCAAACCAAGCTTTGTGTATGTATATAAACAAAAGATTAGGTGGGTCCCCGAATTTTCCTCATTCTCAGCCTTTGAATGCAACAAATTCGAATAATGCAGTTTATTATACGATCCCTCGGGTTCGTTATAGTTGCGGTCAGCACATTCCTTGGAACTATAAGCAAATCTTATAAAAACATAAGATTAATAAATTTGACAAATGCATATTTACAAAAATATAATTTTAATGCGGATACTTTCATTATTTTATCATATTGAAAGGAGGTTCTAGAAAAATGCAGAAGGATAAGACGAAGGGAAAAGAAGGCAATTTGACCAAAATAATCGGAGTGACCGCCGCTATTGTACTCTTTGCGCTCGTTTATGCCCTCGTGCCTGTTTCGGAAAGTGGCCTGAAACCCGAAGGCAAAGCTGCTTTAGCTGTATTTCTTGGCGCTTTCGCATTATGGATTTCTGAACCATTTCCCACGTATGTAGTTGCTTTTGTTACTATGATTGCCTTGATATTAACTAATGCATGGGATCAAAAAAGCGTTCTTGGCGTTTTTGGATACGATGTAATTTGGTTAATGGTGTGTGCTTTCATATTAAATTCCGCAATGCAAGTTACAAAACTAGGTAAGAGAATAGCTTTGGCTATTGTCACGAGGTTTGGACAAACTGCGAAAAGCGCTATTCTGGCAATGATCGTAGTGAACTTCGCCATTTCATTTTTAATCCCCTCAACGACAGCCAGGGCAGCTTTAATGCTTCCCATTGCCATCACGCTTGCTAACATTTATAACGCCATACCCGGAGAGAGCAACTTCGGAAAATTGCTGATGCTGGTTAATATGCAAAGCAATGAAATTTCAACGAGTGGTATACTTACCGCAACATCGGCAAACGTCATGGCAGTTAACTTCATCAAAGAAGCAACAGGCGCACAAATATACTACTCAACCTGGCTCATCGCTGCAATGCCAATAGCCATTGTGACTACCATAATTGGTTATTTCGTTGGGCTAAAACTATTTCCACCAGAAATTGAAAAAGTAAGCAGCGAAGCTCTCGCTAACATGGAAAAGGAAATGAAAGACTTAGGTCCAATGGATGCCAATGAGAAAAAAGCTCTCATCATATTTCTCATCACTTTGTTTTTGTGGTGCACTGACAGGTGGCATATGGCAATGTTCCATAGACAGATTGATCCCACTCTAGCTGCAATGATAGGTGCGACTTTATGTTTGCTTCCTGGGATCGGCGTTATAAAGAAATGGGGCGACGTAAAAATACCGTGGGACCTTATGCTTTTCAGTTGCGGAGCTTACGCCGTGGGCATGGCATTGGATAAGACTGGGGCTGCATCTTTTATTATCAATAGTATTTTATCGAGAATTAATTTAGTCAATGTTACCTTCTTTAAGATTTACGCAGTTGTAATGTTTATTGCTCTCTTTTCACACATAATATTCACGAGCAAAATTGTTAGAATTACCATACTTGCTCCCACGGTTATAGCCTTTGCTAAAGAATTAGCACCAGTGCTAAATGCCGATCCTACCAAATTAGTCATCGCCCTTACGCTCCCTGTCGCTTTTACTATCTGTTGGTGCATTACGCTTCCTCCACAGAGTAAACCTAACCTCATATACTACTCCAGCGGATTCTATAAGGTAAGGGATCAACTTTTGCATGGCCTGATCATCGACGGGATAGGTTACTTGATGTTCCTTGTGGCCGGGTTAACCTGGTTCAAAATAGTTGGCATTGGAATATAATCACGCCCAAGGGGTGACACCATGGGAAAGTTCATAGAAACCTCCGAAATTTTGGCTAAGGCTATTGAAGAAGCTTATATGCGGGGTGAAAGCGACTATTACATGAAGCCTCTTGTTTTAAAGAATGCAGATGGCAAATCAATTGGGTTAATAAATGATGGTGACTCGGTTGTTTTTTGCTGTAAAAGAGGCGAACGGGAAATTCAGCTTACAGATTGCTTTGTTGAGCCCGAGTTCACCTATTTTGAGAGGAAAAATTTCTCGAACCTTTTTTTCGTTCTCTTTACCCTGTATCACTCTAAATACGTATCTTTAAATCTTCCAATTGCATTCAAATTCGAAACTGTTTCAAACACCCTCGGGGAGGTTATTTCAAGATCCAAACTAAAACAATTAAGAATAGCCGAGTCTGAAAAATTTGCCCATGTAACCTTCTTTTTCAACGGCGGGGAAAACATAGTTTTTCCCTTGGAGGATGACGTAAAAATACCATCCCACAGGGGCATCCCTTACGAGAAAATACCATTACTAAAACTTTCCGAAGTATCTACAAGACTTATTGAGGAAATAAATAAAGACAAATACAATTTCATACTAGCAAATTTTGCCAACGGGGACATCATAGGTCATACTGCTGATTTCGATGCCAAAGTAACATGTGTTAAGGGAATAGACAAAACGCTTGAAGATGTAGTAACAGCCGCGATTAAACAAAAGTATACAGTAATGATCACAGCAGACCACGGTGTTCTTGAAGTCGGTTACAAAGACGATGGGAGACCTAACGTCAGCCATACTACAAACCCTGTTCCCTTCTTGCTTGTTGGCCCTTCGGTTCAAGAGATTTCCCTCAAGGAGGGAAGACTTGCTAACGTAGCTTCAACCGTCCTTGTCTCTATGGGTATAGAGCCACCTGAAATTTTTGAAAAGAGCCTTTTTCGAGCGCGTACAGCAATTAACCAGCGCAAGGTACTTTTAATAGTGTTAGATGGTTGGGGCATTGGTAAGGAAGACTCAAAAAACCCAATATACGTCGCCGGTGCCCCTTTTTACAACAGACTTTTGCGAGAATATCCGCATACAATCCTCAAGGCCTCGGGCGAGGACGTTGGGTTGAAAAAAGATCAACCCGGCAATTCCGAGGCAGGTCATATAAATCTAGGCGCAGGCCGTGTCGTGCTACAAGATGATGTGATAATCGAAAAAAGCATCGCTGATGGTAGCTTTTTCAAAAATCCTGTTTTACTGGAAGCTGTAAATAGACTCCATGATTCCAAAGGGTGTCTTCATCTCATAGGCTTACTTTCTCACAAAAGTTCTCACGGCGTCATAGACTATGTGTCGAATGTTCTCATGTTGGCAAGATCTCAGAATCTTGAAAACGCCTATCTTCATATCATTCTCGACGGAAGAAGCACTGAACCGGGAAGCGCGCCTCATCTTTTAAGGCAATTCGGAGTTACACTCCGTGAAATAGGAATTGGGACAATAGTTACAGTTTTTGGAAGAGGGATCGCCCTTGATCGCAGTGGTGATTACCTGGGTAAAACCAAGCTTGCCTATGATGCCATGGTTTTCGGCAAGGGAGAACCAGTCTATTGGCGCAATTGCGAGCATGAGGAAAAGGAGGTAAGAAAGTGAGACTGAAATGTCTTGGCGGATTTGGCGAGCAGGGTCGCAGTGCTCTGCTGGTTGAGGGTAAATCATGTTTTCTAGTAGATTATGGCGTTAAAAAGACAGTTGGAGAAGGCATCCTTGGCGAGTTGCCTTTGGAGGACTTCCCTGAGCTTGACTTTATCGTGGTAACGCATGCTCACCAGGATCATACCGCAATGCTTCCTTTATTGGTCGAGAAAGGTATAAATGTGCCCATTTATGCCACTCTACCTACAAAGGAATTTACTATTACTTATTGCGAGAGTTGGCATAAGAGCTATGAAAGTCATGGGCTTGTCCCCCCTTACGACAAACAAAGCATCTATGAATTGGAGAAATTATTTGTCACAAAACCATACTTTCAGGAATTTGAGGCAGGGAAAGGTACGTTGATAACATTCTTTCCCAGCGGTCACCTTGTAGGATCTGCCATTGTACATATAAAGGACGAAAAGACAATCGCACATTTCGGCGACATAAATTTCAATGATGCAATCAATCCGGAACCCTACCTTGATTTTGATGCTGAAATAGGCATAATCAATGGATCTTACGGAGATAAAATAATGCCTAAGGAATTACTAGAAAAAAAATTTATTGAAAATGTCACTTCTGGCAGATTCAACGTCCTCATACCTTCGGCAGCGTTAGGAAGAGGGCAAGTGGTTTGTTTGCTTTTGTTGGAAAATTTATCAAAAATAGATAAAGAAATATACATTTCAAAATCAATCATAGAAAATACAAAACGAGTTCTAAAATATCCGCATTATATCAAACCCGAGGCCATTGGAATGCTCAACAAGCTAGTCGATTCTCCCTATTTTAAAATTATCGATGAATCCAAATTATACGACCTTGTTGAAAAGGGAGCTATCTTTATAGCGCCGGATGCTATGCTGTCTTCCGGTCCAGCACTTAAAATTTTCAATCTCCTCAAAGATAAACCACAAAACAAGATTATTCTTTCGGGGTTTCTTGCACCAGGCACCCTTGGCAGAAAACTTGCTGAAGGGGAAGTATCCATTAACGCAGTGTTATCGCTATCAGAGCTAAAAGTGCATACTGACCTAGCAGACAATAAATTCATAATAAACAAGACGCTTTCTAACGCAAAGTTAATCCTAATCCATCACGGAGAAGAACCCAAATCGACAAACCTTGCCAACAAATTGCGTGAAAAGTTTAATCTCGACATAAGATCTCCTCATTTTGGTGATGCGATCATTATTTAATGTGACGCTTTTTTATAGATATTCGTGACATGATAAATGAACCCTTGTAGGAACACGCTCCCTCAAGGGTTCATTTATCAGAAATCTGCAAATCACTGTCTCTCCGACTTTTATTTTATACAATCACAAAGATGTCTTCTCAATATGATAAAAATTACTCATAACCAAAAGTTTCCGTAATTGATCCCGTCTCCGACTTTAAAAAGCTTAAAAAAAGATTTGTGGCAGGCAAGAATTTTTTCCCCTTCCTCTTAACTAGAAAAACCCTTCTAACGAGGTTCATTTCTTCTATTTTTGATGCATGGAGATTACCCTCTGCTACTTCCCTTTTTACTGAAATCCACGATAGAATACTAGAGCCAAAATCTTCAGCAACCAATTTTTTTACTACCTCTATGTTTCCCAGTTCAAGATAAGGTTCGATACATACTCCATATCTATTAAACTCAGAATCAATGTAATTACGTGTAGCAGAATATTTTTCTGTTAATATAAGATCTTGATTTAACACCTCGTAAGCGGAAACTGTCTTTTTGCTAGCAAGTTTATGCATCGGAGAAGTGACGAAAACTAACTCATCTTCCAACAAAGAGGTAAAAGAAAGACCTTGTTTTCTTTGGCTTTTATCGCCTTCTCCCATAATAGCGAAATCGATTTTATTGTCTTCTATGCTCTCAATGAGGTCTCTCGCAAACCTTATTTTTACGGAGAACGTGACATGTGGATGTTCCCTTTTAAATTTACCAAGAATTGGAGGAATGACGTAAATTCCAGAAAGTATGCTTGCTCCAAATTTTATTTCCCCACTTAACGGATCCTGAGCTTCTTTAAGCGCTCTTTTAGCCTCTTCCATTGTATGTAAGATTTTCTCCACGTATAACAGCAATGTTTTGCCTGCATCCGTTAGTAGAATGTTCTTACCAACCCTTTCAAATAGCTCCATTCCACATTCATCTTCAAGTGATTTAATTTGGAGGCTGACTGCTGGTTGGGTTAACCCGAGAGATTCTGCTGCCCTTGTAAAACTCTTACATTTTGCAACCATGTGAAATGTTATAATTTTGTTCATAGATTTTTCCCTCGCGCGACAACTTATTTAACACTTCTTTAACTTTATTGTAGCTTAAAACACTCAAAAAAATAATCTATAGATTTGTCTTTTAGCTTGAGAAATGCTTCGCTCTACACCCATGTCCGTGTAATGCTTCTATGGTCTCTTACATACAAGATGCGAGGCCAATTTAAAGGTCTCTTAAAGACCTCAGGGGAGGTAGCGTCAACTTCCATGAGCTTGTTTTGAAGCTTGAGCCAGTAAATCACTGCTTCCACTCAAGCCTGAGCCAACCGCCGTGAGAGTCGGTATTGTCTCCAAATCTTCCGTTGTAGCTTAAGGAGACGTTGAAGTTATCTGCGGAATAAAGGGTCATGCCAAGGTCTGCGACGAAGTAGTCGTCATCGAGCTCTTCGGTGAACCATCTTTTTGTTCCATAACGTGTCTCGTCTATGGTAACGTCGTCTCCCGAAAGGACGTTTACATAGGAAAGCCTCAAGTAAGGAGAAAACCTCGAGCCGTCCTTGGAGATAAACTCTCCCTTAAACCTCACGCCTATTACACCTTCTGTAACGGTCGTATCGTAGTCGCCGTAGGTGTAGCCGTTGGTCTCGGTATAACCGCCTCGGCATTTGTACCCGTTACGGTTATGATGCCGCTGTTAGTGACTTTAGCTCCATTTCCGTACATTCCAAGGGCATTAACTCCGTACGTGATTATTTCGCCCTTATTATCGATATTAGCGGCATAACTGGCATACATTCCGTGGGCACCTTCGCCATAGTTAGAGTCGCCTTTCATACCCGTGGATATACTACCGCTGTTCGTGGCAATTGCTCGGTTACGGACGTACATGCCCAGGGCAGAAAATCCTTGCGTAATTACAGTGCCGAAGTTTGATGCGTAATTGCCTTCATCTTTTGCATGCATGCCATATCCGTAATTCGTCCACGTATAGATCGTACCGTCGTTAACACAATTTGGATCTCCTTTAAGAGTAGTGTTTCTGGTTGTATCCTTTGGATTTTCTACTGCAAAAACTACCTCTGAAGGAAACAAGGTGACCATAATAACAATAAGACATGACAAATAAGCGAAAACCATTCGGACATTAAACATCTTCGGCATTGCTCCAAGCATTTTCATCGGGTTTAAAGGATAAAGAAGATAAAGATAATATCTCGATAAATATTAGCAATTTTCGATCACCTATATTCTTTTTTTAGTTTTAACGATAAGATAACATTTTCTACAACTGAACTAAACGTTATTTAGATGAATCAAAAAGCTCCAATGCACTGGCGGCATATACAGACAATAAACGTATCTTTTGATTAAGGGTAAGAACAGTGTATCCAAAAAAGTATTTTCTTTTCCTCCTGAGGCAAAATCATTATAGCAGTTTTGCCCAAAATGTCCTTTATCCCTTGACAGGCAATACAGTATCTAACCACAATGTCCGCCGGCTTGAGAGCGCCATCAAGCCGGCGATTAAAAGCAATGTTACTTTCTTAGTATGATTGTAAAGCTGCCTTCCGGCAGTTCCTCGTATTCGGCCATCCAACCGTTGCTTTTGGCGAACCTGCTCACGTTCATCACCGACGTCATCGTATCCACCAGCACGTGTATTTCACCGTAAGGCGTTTTTTTAATGGCTTTTTTCGTCTCGACGACCGGCTGCGGACATGAAAGCCCTCTGGCATCAACAATTACCGCTTCCGCCATTTTTGTTCACCTCTTCCTCCGCACTCTAGATTTTCTCCCTCATAAGGAAACCCACGAAAAGACAAAACACGATGCCAACCACTGTCGCCGCGGGGCCATATGTGCCCGGGCCTGCCGGCGAGCTGGCCAGGTTGAAGTTGTGCGCAATGGCAGCGCCAAACAACATCCCGAGAACAAACACGGCGGCATCGCCGTCCCCTTCTCCGCTCATTATGAACTGCCTTCCCGGACATCCACCAGCAAGGGTGAAGGCAAGGCCTGACAACACCATTCCCATGGCATTCCACAAGGCCTTTGTGTGGGCGATCGGTTGTCCTTCAAATCCGAGCTTAAACTGTCCGAGAAACAGGTTCGTGATGAAAGCCGCAACTATGAAGGCCAAAATCCCGTTAAAGAGGTGAAAGTCCTTGAACATTATCAGATCGCGCAATGCTCCAACAGTGCAAAAGCGGCTCCGCTGGGCTAACCACCCGACAAGCAAACCTACCGCAAGCGACAACGCCACGGGCGCTGCCATGGAACCAGGGCCTTCCTTGGAAAAAAAGATTGCCGACGATCCCTCGGGGCCAAAGCTCGGACGCAGCAACACGAAAACGATGAGCATCACAGCAATGGCGGGCATCACGTAGCCCAACGCCCTTTTAGCGGGAAAGTTGCGCCCCAAGTTGAACCCACGCCAGAGGAACCCTATACCGATGACGATGCCAATGGCCAGCCCTTCAATGCCTGGTATGGCGTTTAAGTCCCCGGCGCTCAAGCGGATGTACGCCCTCCATGGGCATCCCAAAAACACCAAAGCCCCAATCATGGCAAAAAAACCAAGGAAAAAACGGATAATCGGAGAAGACCCCGTCCTTGGCTTGTATTCCCCATACATTAAGGAAGAAACAAAAGAACCCAACATGAATCCGGCAAGTTCGGGCCGAACGTACTGCACCGTAGCTGCCCTGTGAAGCCCTAAGGCTCCAGCAATATCTCTGGTAAAGCAAGCTACGCAAATTCCCATGTTGCCCGGATTGCCCCAGAAGGTCAAAAGCGGTGCAAGTATGCCGACGGCAACACCCGTCAGGATCGGGCCTGTACGCGACATGAGTAAGCGATTTAAAGCACGAAACATCTTCAAATCCCACCTTTCTCGAAGTTAAAAGCAAAGGACATCTCCACCATCGATGCACCCGTTTTGGAGAAAGAATGGGACTTTAGGAATCAGATGACCGGCGAGCAGATAATTACAGAAAATAAGGAGTTCTCGCCATGCATATTTGATCGGCCAGGCAAGTTATCACCAAAACGCCGGGTGCACGAATGCGGAACCCGCATTCCAGTCGAAACTCACCGTCGGCCAAATGCGAACATCATGAGCGAGACCTCCTTTCTTGCATGAAGTGCCAGAAACATACTAACACAAATTCGAGGTGTTGCGTCAATTTCAGGAATTGTCTGACAAATGCAGGAGGGCTGTAAGAGTTATATTCTTTCATGCGAGGATGCGATCAAACCGTTTAGTTTCCATTCCTTATGAGAAATATAAAAAGGGCTGTCAACCATCTCTTAATTCGTGGGCTAATTTGAGGCGTTCCCTTGGCAGGGGAATTTCCCCTCTCGTACACAAAAATTACACACAGATGGCCTGCCCCTACGCAAACCCGAAGGCAGGCCTCTTCTTTACCCTCTATATTTATTGCAGCATGAAGCCTAAATAAGCGATTCGTACCTTACAACGAATCTCTTAGGCTGTTTACCTCATCCTCGCTGACGTTGAAGCCATGCTCTCGTGCAGGATATGCTCGCGACTCTATTTCACCGCGCCATGCGTTAAATCCCTCTAAAATTTCCTTTCCCAGAAGCTTATATTGTTTTACAAACTTAGGCACAAACTTATCAAATATGCCCAAAATATCATAAGCGTTCAGGTTATATCCTGTACAATTAGGGCCTGCTCCTACGCCAATTGTAGGTATAGAGAGCTTTTCATCAATAAGAGTACCTAGAGCGGAAGGGAGACATTCTAAGACAATCGCAAACACTCCAGCCTCCTCAAAAGCAATCGCATTCTCAATCATCTTTTTTGCCGACTCAATACTCTTCCCCTGCACTTTAAATCCTCCAAAAGATGCAGCGGTCTGTGGAGTAAGACCAATATGTCCCATGACGGGAATTCCCGCTTTAACGACAGCTGCTGCCTTTTCTGCTGCATATAAATCTCCTTCCATTTTTACGCAGTCTGCGCCGTTCTTCATAAGGATACCCGCATTGTGAATGGCTTCTGTTTCGCAAGCCTGATAGGACATAAACGGCATGTCGCCAACTATAAACGTGTTTGGCGCACCGCGACGAACCAGCTTTAAATGATAGAGCATATCCTCCAAGGTTACATGGACCGTACCATCGCAGCCATGTATTACCATGCCTAATGAATCTCCTACTAAAATCAACTCGATATCGGATTGGTCTACCAAAGCTGCCATGGGATAGTCATATACAGTTATCATGGCAAATTTGTCTTTGGTGCGTTTCCTTTCCATAATCTCAGGAATGGTTACTTTCTTTTTTTCCACTGTGTTTCCTCTCCTTATCTTTGTGTATTTTGTATTTTTTTGTAAAGATCAGCATCTTGGAAAAACAGCACCTGACATTGCAGATGATACAAGCCTGGCGTATCTGCTCAGGTAGCTTCGTTTATCAATTTTGCTCTCAGGTCTGACCCAGCGTTTTTTTCTTTCAGCAATCTCCTCGTCGCTTACCTCAAGGGTTATAATTCCTTCGGGTATATTGATGGAAATTATATCCCCCTCCTCAATAAGCGCTATGGGGCCACCCTCAGCCGCTTCAGGGGAAATATGTCCAACAGCAGCTCCGGCGGTTGCTCCGGAAAATCTACCATCGGTGATAAGCGCAACGTCCAAGGACAATCCCATCCCAACAATTGCCGAAGTAGCCGTAAGCATTTCGCGCATGCCGGGGCCGCCCTTGGGACCTTCATAGCGTATAACCACAACGTCCCCAGGTTTGATATTTCCTCCGTATATTGCTTCTACGGCGTCTTCTTCTTTGTTGAAAACACGACACGGCCCTCGATGCTCATACATTTTGGGGTTGACGGCTGCAATCTTACATACAGAGCCTTCAGGTGCAACGTTACCAAAAAGAAGTTGAAGGCCTCCCTTGCTGGAATAAGGGTTATCGATTGGACGAATCACGGAAGGATCGATAACCACAGCAGCTCCGGCGACATTTACAGATACCGACCTCCCTGTAACGGTAAGCGCTTCTCCGTGAATTAATCCGGCTTCATTGAGCTCGGCCATAAGCGCTGTGATGCCTCCTGCGTAGTATAAATCTTCAGGATAGTGGCCTTTTTCTGCAGGGCTAAGTTTTACCAGGTGTGGGACTTTTTTCGACATCTCGGTAAAAAGCCTGACGTCAAAATCGATTTCGGCTTCATGTGCCAGTGCCGTAAGATGAAGTATGGTGTTCGTGGATCCACCTATAGCAAGATCCACAGTTATGGCGTTTTCCAGTGCCTCCATGTTAATTATTTGTGACGGCGTAATGCCCTTTTCGAGAAGCTCCATTATTTTTAGGCCCGTCTTTTTGGCAAGAGCGATTCGTCGCGCCGACACGGCTGGGATTGAGCTCCCCGGAAGACACATTCCGAGAGCCTCCGTAAGGTAATTCATGGAGTTGGCGGTCCCCAGCAAATTACAGGCACCGCAACCCGGCAGCGCATCGAGCTCCATTTCTGACAGATCTTCATCAGTGATAACCTTTTTGGCAACGAGCCCCTGAGAGGACATGAGATCGGCGTACCCCATTTTTTTGCCCTTGTAACAACCTGTCAGCATCGGACCGCCGCTCACGATAATAGCCGGCACATCGAGGCGTACACATGCCATGAGCATGCCAGGTGTAATTTTATCGCAATTAGTAATCAATACCATGGCATCGTAAGCATGTGCATTCATCATGACCTCGATACTATCTGCTATTAGCTCTCTGCTGGCCAATGGATAGTGCATGCCGCCATGTCCCTGAGCAATTCCGTCACAAATACCGATGGTGGGAAATTCGACAGGCATACCGCCTGCTTCGATGATTCCCTCGCGTACCGCCTTGGCTATAAGGTCAAGGTGAAAGTGACCGGGCATGCACTCGTTTTGAGAGTTCACGATGCCGATAACGGGTTTCCTTAAATCTTCGGGAAGATGGCCCATCGAGTAATATAACGCCCTGTGGGTCGCTCTTGTGATTCCTTTTTTTGTAATGTCACTTTTCAAAAAATGTCGCCTCCTTATTTTTCATTTAGCAGATTTAACAATTTCCAGCAATCTTAATGCATAATAGATTTACTGCAACATATTAGGAAGAAACATTAGTATCCCCGGGCAATAGGTGAAAAGGAAAAGCATAAAGGTCAATACCAAAAACAGAGGGACTATATTTCTCGAAATTGATTCGATCGAAACTCCTGATATACTGCTTGCCACGTACAAATTTACAGCCATCGGAGGCGTTATCATTCCAATGGATGTATTTATGATCATTATTAGCCCTAGAGCAATAGGATCCATTCCCAAATGCACGCAAATGGGAAGGACGATAGGCGTCATCAGCAGAATAATTGACTGAGTTTCCAGGAAGCAACCCAGAAATAAGAGACTGGCATTTACCATGAGGAAAATTACATATTTGCTGGAAAAAGACCCCAGCAAAAATTTGGTAATTTGAGCAGGCACCCCGGAGCTGGTCATCAGCCAGGAAAAAGAAGATGAAACGGCAACAATAAACAAAACCAGGGCGGTGCTTGTTGCCGATTTTGCAAAGATCGCGGGAAGGTCCTTGTATTCGAGTTCTTTGTACACAAACTTACTTACAACAAAGGCATAAACACATGCGACAGCTGCCGCTTCTGTGGGAGTAAAGACTCCCCCGTATATCCCGCCAAGAATTATTAAAGGCATTATAAGCGCCCATGTGGCTTCGATAAAGGCAGACAATACGCTTTTCCACGTAATTTCATAATTTTGATCAAACTCATATTTTCTGCAGGATATTCCAACAAGGATCGACATTGCAATCATGAGCAGTATTCCAGGCACAATCCCTCCTACAAACATGGTTCCCACAGATACGGAAGCCACAAGAGCGTAAGTAATCATTGAAATGCTTGGAGGAATAATAACCCCAAGAGTCCCTCCCGCAGCAGCTATAGCGGAAGCTTTTGCCGCCGGATATCCTGCCTTTTGCATCTCGGGTATCATAATGCCACCAATCGCTGCTACAGTGGCAGGGTTTGACCCTGATATTGCTCCAAAAAAGCCGGATGCCACAACAGTGATAACTCCAAGGTGAGCTGGGATCCAGAAACAAACCTGACGAATGAATTGAATTAACTTTTCTGAAACACCGCCACGTTGCATAAGATCTCCGGCCAAAATAAAAAACGGGACAGCCATGAAAGGAAAACTATCTATTGCCGTAAACATTCGCTGGGCAACTACCATTGCCGGAATGCGTACCCCACCTAAGAAAAGAGCTGTTAATACACTCATCCCCATCGATATTCCTATAGGAACACCAAGAAACAATAAAATAAATAGCACGCCAAACAAAAGAAACGCCATCATATAACATCCCCTTCAGCGCTTTGCTTTAAGGAAGCGATATAATATTGAAGACTTCTCACAGCCATGAGGCAACAACCTATGGGAATGGCTGAATAAACGCTCCACATTGGAAGACCAAGAGAAGGCGATACTTGTTGCATTCCATACAATCCCTTAACTAAGCGAAGCGAAAGAATCATAACCGTAACATTAAAAAAGAGCACAATAGAAAGGACTATGAAATGAATATATTTGTGCAATTTTGCCGGCATGATCATGTAAATAAGTTCCACGACAAAATGGGCATTTTTCTTGGCACCTGCCCCTATACCTATAAAGACCATCCAGATCATAATATAGCGAGCAGCTTCTTCATACCATGCCATGGAAAAAAGACCCGAATACCTTCCAAAGGTCCCTAAAAATACTATAATTACCATGATAGGCAATAGCACTGCTAAAATGTATTCCTCTAATGTGTTGAACTTTTTCAAAATGATCTCCCCCAGTATTACACAACTTATCAAGCCACTAAAATTAATCAGTGGAGTGTTCTTTAAACGTGACAAGAACACTCCACTGAACAAAAGAATTTATTTGCCTAGCAAAGCTTCTAAGTATTTAGGGTTTATTTGAGACTTAAATTGGTCATAAACAGGAGCGCAGGCATTTTTCCATTCATCTTTATCTACATCGGCAAAAGCAACTCCTTCATTTTTTAGAGATTCAACGAGTTGCTCGTCAAGCTGGGCACTAAATTGTCTCTCATAATCACGAGCTTCTTTTTCAGCTTTTACGATAGCATCCTGAATTTCTACTGGAAGGCCATCAAAGACTTGTTTGCTTATCATGCATACAGCTGGAGAATAAAAGTGGCCTGTTAGGGAAATATGTTTCTGTATTTCATATAATTTTGTAGTGTATACTATAACTAAAGGATTTTCCTGTCCATCGATGACCCCTTGTTGAAGGGCGACAAAGACTTCGCCCCATGCCATAGGTGTTGGTGTTGCGCCAAGAGTTTTGAAGGTAGCCTGGTGTATGGGGTTTTCCATGGTCCTGATTTTCATGCCTTTAACATCACCAGGGTGAATAATGCTTTTTTTATTGTTGGAGATGTGCCGAAAACCATTCTCCCAAAAACCAAGAGCTTTTATTCCCTTGGGCTCTAAACTTTTTAATATATCGGCTCCTATTTCGCCATCCATGGCTTTAAACGCTTCATCCCTGTTTTTAAAAATATATGGCAAATCAAAAATCATGAAGTCGGGAGAAAAGTTTGGCAGTGGCCCGGTGGAAACAATACACATCTCTATAAACCCCATCCCCACGCCCTCGACCAAATCTCTCTCGTTTCCTAGTTGACTGCTCGGAAATATATCAACACGAACCTTTCCATTTGTGTACCCTTCGACCTTTTCTTTAAAACGAACGGCTCCGCTGTGATAATGCCCTCCAATTTCAGTCGTCATACCTATTTTTAATACGATAGGATCTTCCGCAAAAGAAGCTGATGCCACAAAAACCAGTAAAACGGCCATCATAATAACTTGCAAAGTCTTTTTCATAGAGCACAATCCTCCCAACATTGAGATATTTTTAAATCTTAACAGCTACTGGTACTATGCTATTTGCCATAGCGCACCCCCCTCTTTTATAGCAGTTAAGCACTTACCTGGATTCTTCGAACATCACATTGCCTTGCCAGCCTAACGAACAGGAAAAACGTCTGGCTGTATCGCGCACGAGAGAATAGAGTTCTTCTCTTTTTGGATTTTCATCGAATCTAAACTTGGGAAGTGCTATGCTCAGAGCAGCAATTACGCTACCGCTCGCATCAAATACCGGGGCACCTATGCAATAAATATTTTTGATATGTTCCTCGTCATCTATGCTATATCCTCGTTTCCTAACCACTTCCAGATCCTTTAGAAGGGCCTCCATATCTGTCATAGTGTTTGGGGTATACTGAACAAATGTTTCATTGCTTAAAAGTTCACGAATACTATTTTCCGGGAGAAAGGCAATAAGAGATTTACCGAGGGCCGTGCAGTAAAGGGGAATAGTCTGTCCCAAATTCATGCAAACCTTAATGGTATCTGTAGATTCGATTTTACTGATGTACAATGCCTTTGAGCCATCACGGACAGCCAAATTTACAGCCTCTCCGGTAATTCTCGACATATCAAGCATAAATGGGTAGGCCATTTTAGGGAGCCCTGTCTTTCTTGCAACATTACTTCCAATTTCAAAGAGTTTGTAGCTGTTCGAATATTTAGAATTTGATGGATTTTGAACTACATATCCTAGTGATTTTAAAGTAGAAATGGTGCGAAATACTGTGCTTTTTTCTAAAGAAAGCTTTTCGCTAATTTCAGTAATCCCCAGTTCGCCACACTCATCAAGGAGTTCCAAGATAGAAAATGCCCGCACTACGGACTGAAGGATTTTCTTATCAGACATGCAGTAACCTCCAATTCGCCAGCATATTGTCAATAAAAACACGCTTTTTTAAGACATCAAATTTCTTACTTTTATTCACGTCTTGTGCCGCTATGCGATACATTGTTTTTCTAAGCAGCACAATCCAAAGATACCAAGTAAGTTTTATTTTGTCAATAGCAAAATGCAACAATGCGTCTTTATAATGAAGAAAATCCTGGGGACCCATTGGAATGCCCCAGGATTGACATATACTAAAATTCTTGAGAGAAGAAAGCCTCAAAAAATAAAGAATTATGTTTAAATGTTAACTTCATCGTAGGTTTTTTCTCTAACTCTTACTAAGTTATAGAGTACTTTATTTACAGGTGTACTTATTCCAAGTTGAACTCCTTCTTTTACAATTGCTCCGTTGATAACTTCAATTTCTGTTTTGCGTTTCTTCGTTACGTCCTGGAGCATGGAGGAACGATTTTTTCCGGTCATTCTAGCCACATCCCGCACATGCTCAACAGGATCTGCCAGCTCGAGATCGATTCCCTTAGCATTCGCTATAGAAACAGCCTCACGAACTGCCATCTTGAGCAATTCGTCTGTTTCTTCAAGTTCGATCAGTCTTCCGTTTCTAAGCCCGGTTATTGCCGTAAGGGCATTTATACCAACATTTACAAGTAATTTACGCCACAAAGCACCCATTACATTATTTGAATAACATACCCTTAGACCAGCTTTTTCAAACACAGAACCTATTTTCCTAAGACTGTTGCTCAGTTTCCCATCAAGTTCTCCTATGATTGTATCCCCTGTCCCGGCATGTTGAACTCGGCCAGGGGCAAGCATATTTGCCCCATGTTCGGTAACACCAGCCAATACTTTTTCCTTTCCAACTACCTTAATGAGTTTTTCGATATTGCCCAGCCCATTCTGAAGGGTGAGGACTCTGGTGTTTTCTCCGATAAGGCTTTTTGCCCCTTCCATTGCCTGTTCCGTAACTGTAGCCTTGACAAGTACAATTACCAAATCTACTTCGCCCACTTCTCGTGGATCGGTTACGGCCTTAATATTCTTAATAATTATGTCGCTTCCATTTTCATTTATTATCAGGCCATTTTCCTGTATAGCCTTAACATGTTCTGCCCAAACATCAATTAAAGTTACATCATAGCATAGCCAGCCTTTGCGAGGATACCACCATATACACATCCCATAGATCTGGCTCCTAAAACTGCGATTTTCAATCAAGCTTCTCCTCTCTTGTAATTAATAAAATGTAAGTTTCATTTACATATATTCCTCTAACATACGCTTGTATTCCTCTGCCCTGTCGGCAAGAATATGGTAGCAATGGTCATCGGTAGGAAATTTGCCGGTCTTTACATCGTTGACATACTCTTTAAAGGCATTAATCTCCACTTCTGCAACGTTGGCATATTTTTTTACAAATTTGGGAGTAAAAGCCTGAAACAGTCCAAGCATGTCTCCACATATGAGAAGCTGACCGTCGCATGGACCCCCTGCGCCTATCGAATATACGGGTATCTCTAACTTTTTAGTTAAAAATTGAGAGAGTTCCGGCGGAACCGCCTCAAGGAGAAGCGCCCAAGCCCCGGCGTCCTGAATTGCGATGGCATCCTCTATGAGATCTCTGGCGCTTTCAGGATCCCTTCCTTGAGCCTTGAAGCCACCCAACACGCCTGAGCTTTGTGGAGTAAGGCCTATATGACCCATTACGAGTATCCCGGCATCGGCTATGGCCTTTATCCTCGTTAGGACCCTTCTTCCTCCTTCGAGCTTGACGGCATCCATATCGGCTTCCTTCAGGAATCTTCCGGCGTTATATACGGCGTCTTCGTCAGATATCTGATAAGACATGAAGGGCATATCTCCTATGCAGAACGTGTTGGGGGCGCCGCGGCGCACAGCCTGGCAGTGTCTTATGCAATCATCCATGGTGACCGGAATCGTGCCGTGATAACCTAAAACCACCATGCCAAGCGAATCTCCGACCAACAGCATATCCATTCCGGCCTGCTCAGCAAAGGAAGCGGTCGGAAAGTCGTAAGCTGTCACCCAGGCAACCTGCTCTCCTTCTTTTTTCATCCTTATGAAATCGAGCCTGCTCTTTTTCTTAGCCATCAAAACATCTCTCCTTATGTTATATATTATGTGCCGCATAGAAGAACATTGTTTATCATAGCAGAATACGACAGATTTTCATACATCATAGTATTTTGATTTAAAGATGTCAAGCTAAATAAATTAGACACGAACTATAGCCTCTTGCCACTAGCCGCCCTACGACAGCCTGGACATTATCTGACCCCCAGGCCCTGATACCATACCCGGTAAGGTTGACAAATATACCTCCCATGCTATATAATTCATGGTAGATTGTGCATATTTTAACATAGTGTACTTTAAAAAGTGTACTTTAAAAAGATAGAGATAATGAACTCGTTCTTTTACTAACGGCACAACATGACCTTTAAGGACATATAAAAGAAGGCCGTTCATAAACGCGCATGGAGGGAAGCTTTGCATGAAAAAGGTTGAGTATGCCGCCGGTTTTCTTGTAATCTTATGTGTAGTGATCGGAGGCAAGATATTTTTAGGCAGTAGTGACCTTTATTTCAGATTGCTAATAGGTGCAGGGTTAGGGTATACATTATCGAGGGCTTATACAGGCTTTGCCGGTAGCGTCTACAGGGCGTATAAAACCGGATCCACCAGGCTTATGAGAACAATGACGCTTATGTTTTTAATTACCGCTTTTTTGACGGCAGCCTTTTTGTTCGGATCAGATCCTGCCTCCTATAATCTTTGGATCAATCCTATAAATCTGGGATTAATCATTGGCGCCTTTCTTTTCGGCTTTGGAATGTCCCTTTCTGAATGCTGTGCAACCGGAGTACTTACAATATTTCCCTCTGCCCTTCCAAAAGCATTCATCACGCTCTTTTTCTTTGGCCTCGGAGTTTTCCTCGGTTTTCCCATACAAAGAACGGCAAGTTGGGTCAACGACTCCTGGTTTTCGACGGAGGTTGGCCTCAAGCTCGCCGGAGGAGTATTTCTCCCCGATCTTTTCAAGGGCGACGGCTTTGGAGGATATTTAGGAGCTATTTTGATCACAACCTTGTTTAGCGGGATAGTTGTATATGCGTGTTATTTATACGAAAAACACAGGATTAAAACCAATACATACACAGGCCATCCCCTTGAAATCATGCAGGAACAACTTAAACCGATGAACGCAAAAACATTCAAGCTTTTTAGCGCCCAGACATACGAGCACGTCTTTGTAAAACCATGGACACTAAGGGAGGGTGCTGTTGGGCTTGCTTTGCTTTTCATGTTCCTGATGGGTGTCACTAAAGCCGGTTGGGGGGCATCCACTCCTTTCGGAATATGGGTAGGTAAACTGTTTATGCTATTTGGTATGTCGCCCGAATCTATCGCCAATTTTACACATATGTCCGCCGATACATTCACACTACCCTTCTTTCGGCATGGCGCTTCGGTACAAAACTTCGGCATTCTCGTGGGCGCTTTCATATATTTGCTAACAGCCGGGCAATTCATACAAGCGTTTAAGTCAGGGCTGCGCATGAGAAAGAAAGAGGCGGCAGTATTCGCATTAGGCGGCATTTGCATGGGATTGGGCACTCGTCTTGCAAATGGATGCAATGTCGGGGCATTATATAGCCCTATAGCTAATCTTTCGCTATCGGGGTGGATATTTTTAGTTTTTATGGTTGCAGGTGGCATCCTTAGCTGCAAAATCAGGGGCAAAATCACCGAGTAAGTAATGCCAACAAAGTGCAAACTATTAATAAATCTGCACAGGCAAATTTGTTAATATTTTAAATTACCAGGAGGTAAGTATCGATGGGAAAAAAGATTTTAATAATAGGCGGAGTGGCTGGAGGAGCTTCCGCGGCGGCAAGAATCAGAAGATTAGATGAGACTGCCAAGATCATTATTTTTGAGAAAGGCCCACATGTTTCTTTCTCAAATTGTAGTCTACCCTACCGTCTTAGCGATACCGTCAATAAAACAGAAGATCTCATTTTAATGTCACCGGAAAAGTTTTTAAAACAATATAACATTGAAGCCAGAGTTAACAGCGAAGTGGTAAAAATCCAAAGAAACGAGAAAAAAATATTGGTAAGAGATCACGCAAGCGGCAGAGAATATGAAGAAAGCTACGATAAATTGATCTTGTCTCCCGGAGCACGCCCCATTTTGCCAAGAAGCATCGAAGGAATTGATAAAGAACATGTATTCACAGCAAGAAGCGTGACAGATATTGACAGGCTATACACATATCTTAAAAAGAACAACATTGAAGACGTCGCGGTAGTCGGCGGCGGTTATATAGGGCTGGAAATAGCGGACAACTTACATTTGGCGGGTAAAAAGGTTTCCATAATAGAAGCCTCGGAACAAGTAATGGCACCTTTTGATAACGATATGGCCCAAATACTTCATAAAGAGATATACGACAAAGGCGTCAACCTCATCTTAAACGATGCCGTAGTGAAGATTGACAGCGACCACTTGGTCCTGGAATCCGGAAGAAAGGTCAACGCTAAGGCCGTAGTCGTGGCTGTCGGCGTTGCACCGGATACGGCTCTAGCCAAAGACGCAGGGCTTGAAATCGGGGCTACAGGTGCAATCAAGGTCGACCATAACTACTTGACAAGCGATAAAGACATATATGCTATAGGCGACGCTATCGAAGTATACTCCCGCTTAGAACACAGGTACTTCACATGCGGTCTGGCCGGGCCGGCGCAAAGGCAGGCAAGAGCCGCAGCCGATCATATTTACGGCATCCCCTACAGAAATAACGGACATATATGTACTTCTATAGTCAAGCTTTTCGATCTGAACGCCGCATCGACCGGATTGAACGAAAAGCGGGCAAAGGCCACCGGGATTCCCTACGATTTCGTTTACATAATACCCCATGATAAGGTCAGCCTGATGCCAGACAGCAATATAATGCATTTTAAATTAATATACGAGTATCCAACAGGAAGAATACTGGGTGCCCAGGCTATAGGAAAGGGAAACGTCGACAAAAGGATTGATGTCATAGCTACGCTAATATTGATGGGCGGCACTTTAGAAGACGCAAAAGAGCTTGAGTTGTGTTATGCTCCTCCCTTTAGCACGCCTAAAGACGTGATCAACCACGCCGCGCTAGTTGGTTTAAACCTCTTGGACGGCAGATACGAACAAGTTCCCGTCACGAAGGTGAGGGAATTGGTGGAAAATAATGCCTTCATCGTCGATGTTCGCGAGAAAGATGAATACGATAAGGGACACCTCATAAATGCCATCAACATTCCTTTAAGCGAGCTCAGATCCAGGGCAAATGAAATACCCAAGGATAGACCCGTTTATTTGCACTGTCGTACAGGCCAAAGAAGCTATTACGCCGTGATGGCCCTACAGGGTATGGGATATAGAAATGTCTACAACGTCTCCGGTTCGTTCCTCGGTATTTGTTACTACGAGTATTACCAAGACCAAATCACAGGAAGAAAGAAAATCGTTACAGAATATATTTTCGAGTAGATAACGAAAAGGTAATTGATAAAAATCTAGTCAGCTTTTGCAGGGCTGGACCAGGAAATACGAGAAAGCCGGGAGCTTTAACTTGCTCCCGGCCTTTTTCAGTTACCTGATGCTTTTTGCCTTATATATTATGATATACCCCTAGTTGGCCTACTGTCCTTATGCTGTCCTTGAAATAGCACCTTCAATCAAATCACCTGTAAGATCAAGGCAATTTTATTGTATTCGCTTGCTGAAATAAAATTCAAGATTCAAGATCCGACCCCATTTCATAAAAGGAAGTGATATCATGTTCACGAATGAAAATAATATTGAAGATAGTTTCAAATTTGACTGGGAAGGCGGATTATCTGATGCAAACATAAAAATAAGTTCTGTTGACCTTCAGCATAAAGCTTTAGATTGGAGATAGGATCGATGTTTTTAATAGATACTAATATATTTTTGGAAATTCTTTTAGCTCAAGACAAAAATGAATTGTGCAAAAGCTTCTTAACGGACAACATTAGAGATTAAACCTCTAATCTAACAGGGTCAAAAGCTTCGACATTACTTCGCTGATAAGATCTTCATCGGCCTGTTCAATGAATCTGGCATTTCGAGCCCGCCAATCTATGTTTCGAATGGCATCTGCAAGAACAACTCCGCTTGTTTTCATGGAGTATTTCTCACAGTCTACCTCAAAAGGATAACCCTTTTTTTGACTTGTGAATGGGACAACGAGGCACAGCCCTGAACGAATATTATATTCGTAAGGAGAAAGAACAAGGACAGGATGAGGGTTTCCTCCCTGCTCGTGACCCCTTACAGGCTTTAAATCTATGATTACAATATCGCCCCGGTCCGGAAAACGGCTCTTACCACCACTCTTTTCCCTCATCGTTGCCCCAATCCGTTTCTCCGTGCCTGTTCTCCTCGGTTATTTTGGATACCAAATCGTTTAAGCAATATTTATGAGCGGGATAAAGCACGATGCGATCGTTCTCAAGCGAAACATCGACGGTAAGCCCAGGTTTCAGCCCCAATGCATCTACCACATATTTTGGCAGTCGTACTCCAACGCTGTTGCCCCACTTTGAGAGTCGAACTGAAGAAGTCATCTTAAACACCTCTTATATATGATACACATAGTATATCACATATATGTTGGATTTATATGCAAGCTAAGTTAAAGTCCTGAACATTCTACACCAAAAATTCAAGATTAAAGATCCGACCCCCATTCACTAGCCTACCAACCTGCCAGATTAAAATTCAAGATTAAAGATGCGACCCTTGTGCTTTTATTCTACCTTTTTTCCCTTTTTGGCTTGGGAAGGTTAGAAATACCGGCTTTGTTTAGATTTTCATGAATCCGGCGCTTTAACATCAATGAATAACCTCTGGAATGATATATCTTATCATAAATTTCTCGAAGCTTTTGATCAGATATTTTACCTTTAATTTGGATTTTTTGAGACTCCAGGTTCTCTAAAAAGATATCTTGAGGAATTACTAAGCCTCTATGAGCTAAATCTAAGATACATTCTTCGGTAAAACCAAATCCCTCATTTGGGCTAAACCGAACGAAGGGAATTCCCGCTCGCATTTCGCCAGGCTCATAATATTGCGTCTGAGTAGTTGTGGTTGGAGCAATTATCATAATAGAAGAGGTATTATCAAATGGATCCGGGGTATCTTTATACTCCCCTAAATAGACAAACCACCGTCGCTTCGTCTCTTCATTTGAATAAGGATACTGATCCCACGTAAAGACATCGCCCACATCCATGACAAATCACTGGCAGGAAACTAAGAAATAGTTTTTGCTTCTTCCCTGTCTTTCATGCCCTTGTAAACCAAAAAATGCTCTTCTTCAGGCGTTAATTCATTCTCGCTCTTTTTAGAAAGATCATCAAATTCGTCTTCATATCTCATTGGCATTCTACCCCTTCCATACTTTACGGCAATATCCCAGGCCTTATTCCAAGCTTTGATCTCCTTGTGAGCATTTGCTATTAAATCATAAAGATTTGCGTCATCCCTTGTATACTCGTCCAAAATCTCTTCCATTAAATCTATTTCATCGTCAGCAAAATAATCAAGGTTTGGCTTACCTACCGGTTCAACTCTATATCCCCCGTCAGCCGTTTCGATAAATTTAAACTTTTCAAATCTTAAACCAGAGCGAATATCGTATAAAGGGTATGGAACGGGCCCAAATTTCATAGCATCATATTCCAATCCAATACATGGAACACCTGTCTTTTTAAGCGAACGAAAATCGAGAAGTGCAAGAAACTTATATATCCAAGTTTGGCGTGGATAATATCCTTTTCTCCTATTAAATTCGAAAGCAAAATAAGCTACAGCATTCTGAAACTTCTGCTTCCTAAAAGGGATCATTTTGTTATATCCCCCTTTCCTACATATATACAATTATGATTATATTTAAGAGGCAAGTCAATAAAAAGCCGAATAGCCAGCGCTAACTTTAATTCATCATCATTATCGAGGTTTATCTCCGGAAGCTTTAGCACTCTCATAGTATCTCCTCCAGCGACATATATAACCCAAATAAAAATCGACTAAACCAGCCCTCGCTGGTTAACCTTGCTGCGATCTATGCCAAGTTCATTTCGTCTATTTACAGCCCAAGCACCTTCAACACTTCGTCCTTCGATTTGGCGTCAAGGACGGCTTCGGCCGCGGCGTCAAGTTTAGATTCATCGGTGACGGAGCGGATTATCTTTTCCTCAGATGATGACAAGCCGAATTTGCGGCGCAGTTGTTTTATAAGCACATCTTGTTTGCCTTTGATTTCGCCTTCTTGTTTGCCTTGTTGTTTACCTTGTTTTATCAGCTTTTCTGCCAAAGACGGCATAAGCTCTTCACCTCCAAGTTCTTTTACTATCCGTTGCATGGTGTCTTGGTCTACATCCACAGTGTAAAGCAGGTATAAAAACAGTATCAGTTTTTCTTCTTCAGGCAAGTTAATTATAACAGTTATCTTCGCGATATCCTCTATGTCACGTAAGGCTACAAGCTTCATGATCATTAAGCTTGCCATCAAAAAGGGTGTATCTTTGCCCTTTGTTCTATCTCTTTGTTAGAAATTTGGGTTAGGTCCACTAACACGTAGTTGAACTCAGGAACGTAAGGTTTTATGGATTCGTTTAAGCTGTTGAACTGCCCTTGAAAATGAGTCGTTACGTTCCAGCTTGAAAAGCCGTGATAGATGACTACGGGAATTATAGGTATCAGTGGTATATTTTTCTTTTTCTGCTCGTCCCACGTTACGGTCATATAGCTTAGTATTTGAAGTAAAACTCCGGGGTCAGGGTATGATTTATGCTCGAATACAAAGTAAAGCTGTCCTTTAGTATTTGATATATAGCATTCCACGGCTATGTCCATGTAGTACTTGTTGTAGCCTTTGATCTTTTCGGTGGGAATGAGCTTCATTTCCTTTAAATCTATCTGGTTTGAAATGTCTTTTGGTAGAAATTCCTTTATAAATTTTCTTACGTTTGCTTCGTCTGACATTACCCTTTTAAAAAGCCTGTCGTGGGGGTCTTTGGGTGTAAGGTCGTCTTTTGGCACAGGTGAGGCCTCCTTTGCGTTGAAAGTAAATGACGTAGTTTATTGTACATGAAAAAGCATAACCTTAGAACTGTTGGCAGGCCTTTAAAATACCCGGCAGGCTTTAAGGCTATAGGACGAGCATTCTATGTATCTGTCAGGCATAAGGATGCTTGTCGACTAATATAATTGGGGTCACATCTTTAGTTTTGAATTTTGGCATTCTCGGACACCTCCGTTAACCTTTAAAGGTATTCAGCCGGAAAATTCAAGATTAAAGATCCGACCCCTATTCCTCTTACCCTGCTCCAAAAATTCAAGATTAAAGACTTGACCCCAGGGTTATACCAACAATTCAATATTAAAGACCCGACCCCAGTGCCGACCGAACATTCTACACCAAAAATTCAAGATTAAAGACCTGACCCCGGGGTTACTGGCCCATGCCGAAGTACTTGAAGCCGCGGGATTCCATGTCCTTTTTCTTGTAGATGTTGCGCAGGTCGAAAAAGTAGGGCTGGCGCAGCAGTTCCTTTACCTTGTTTAAATCAAGGCTTCTGAACTGGTTCCATTCCGTGATGATTACCAGGGCGTCGCTGCCTTCCATGGTCTCGTATTCGTTTTGACAGTAAATGATCCTGTCTTCGATGTTTTTCAGCCTCCATTTGGCTTCCCTATGGGCTGCGGGGTCGTAGACCTTAAAGGTGGCGCCTTTTTGGGCGAGCTCGTTTAGTATGGTTATGGAGGGTGCCTCGCGCATGTCGTCGGTGTTCGGCTTAAAGGCAAGCCCAAGCACTGCCAATTGCTTTCCAGATAAGTCGCCTAAGACGCGCTCTATCTTCTGTGCGGCCAAAAGCTTTTGGCGTTCGTTTGCCTCGACGGTCTGTTCAACCAAGCTTAAAGTCACGCCGAATTTGCGCGCCATCTCGGCAAAGGCCCTGGTGTCTTTGGGAAAGCAGCTTCCGCCGTAGCCCGGCCCGGGGTGCAGGAACTTGGGCCCGATGCGGCCGTCCATGCCCATAGCCTTAGCGACGTCCTGCACGTTTGCCCCCACGTGCTCGCAAAGGTTTGCCACCTCGTTTATGAAGGTCACCTTCATCGCCAAAAAGGCGTTTGAGGCGTACTTTATCATCTCGGCCGTCTCTATGTTCGTCTCGACGAAGGGCGTCTCGTTTAAGTACAAGACCCTGTAAACCTGCTTCATCACCTCAAGGGCACGCTTTGAATCCGTACCGATGACCACCCTGTCGGGGTGGGTGAAGTCGTGCACGGCCGAGCCTTCCCGCAGGAATTCAGGGTTTGAGACGACGTCAAACTCAAAGCTTGCCCCTCTTTTTGCCATCTCCTCGTTTATCCATTCTTTGACCTTCTTGCCCGTCCCGATGGGCACGGTGCTTTTGTTCACGATGACCTTGTAGCCGTTCATGTAGCGGGCGATGTCGCGGGCGACCTGCTCGACATACGTAAGGTCTGCGCTTCCGTCGTCTGCGGGAGGCGTTCCTACGGCGATAAATATCACGTCGCAGCTTTCGACGGCCTGCCTTAAGTCGGTGGTAAATTCAAGCCTCTTATAGTAGACGTTTCTTTCGACTATCGGCTGTAAACCCGGCTCAAAGATGGGGATCACGCCGCGCTTCAGGCTTTCGATCTTTTCTTCGTCTTTGTCCACGCATATCACGTTTAATCCGAAATCGGACAAACAGCTTCCCGAAACAAGCCCAACGTAACCCGTCCCAACGACGGCTATCCTGTTCATGAACGTCCACTCCTTGCCTTTAAACTTTATAATATTTCCTGTACCACTCCACGAACTTTGCCAAGCCCTCCTCTATTGGCGTCTCGGGCTTGAAACCGATGGCTTTTTCAAGGTCCGCCACGTCGGCGTAAGTCATTATAACGTCGCCAGGCTGCATGTCCAAGTATACTTTTTGGGCCTTTTTGCCAAGACAATTTTCGAGTACGGCAATGAACCTCGAAAGCTCAACGGGGCTGTTGTTTCCCAGGTTATAGATCTTGTAGGGCGCAAAGCTTTCGCTTATCGGGCCTGCCTTTTCGTTCCAGTCGGGGTTTGGTTTTGGCGTGAGGTCAATAAGGCGGTAAAGGGCTTTTACCACGTCGTCTATGTAGGTAAAGTCGCGGCTCATCCTGCCGTGGTTGAAGACCTTTATAGGCACCCCTGCCAAGATGTCGCGCGTGAAGGAAAAGTAAGCCATATCTGGCCTTCCCCAGGGGCCGTAGACGGTAAAAAGGCGCACCCCCGTCGAGGGGATGCCGTAAAGGTGGGCGTAGGTGTGAGCCATCAATTCGTTTGCCTTTTTCGTGGCGGCATACAAGCTCACGGGGTGGTCCGTGTTGTGCTCCGTCGAAAAGGGGACGGTCTTATTGCCGCCGTAAACGGAGCTTGACGAGGCAAAAAGCAGGTGTTTAACGGGATAACTTCGGCAAGCCTCAAGGATGTTTACGAACCCCACCAGGTTTGAATCCACGTAGGCGTAGGGGTTTTCTAGGGAATAGCGCACCCCCGCCTGGGCTGCCAGGTTCACCACGTATTCGGGTTTGCAAGCGGCAAAAACTTCGTCCACGACAGGTTTTTTCTTTAAATCCGCGCGGTAAAAGACGAAATTGTCATAGGCGCGCAGTATATCCAGGCGGTCTTCCTTGAGCTTGGGGTCGTAGTAGCTGTTTAGGTTGTCTAACCCAACGACGAAATACCTTCGCTCAAGCATGAACTTGGCGAGGTGAAAGCCGATAAACCCGGCAGCGCCGGTAATCAAGATTTTTGACTGTGTAGGTAAGGTATCGGTCATTTGGTGGTCTCCCTTGGTTAAATCTAAATTAGGCCTTTGTTGGGCACAAAGATTGCAAAATGGGTATTGCTATAATGCTTAAGGCAAAGTGCAGCCGCAAAGAAAAATTAGGCATCTTTGCAGGCTCCATTAGCCTGCTAAATTAAAATTCAAGATTCAAGATGCGACCCCGTATAGCAACCCTCTTTAATTGCTTCAAGAAAAAGTTGACGATTTGCTTCCACTGCATTGTTAGATTCTACGACGTTTAGCGCATACTTATATGCACCGGTGTTGTAAGGTGAGTAATCTTCCGTTGTTAAGGAGCAACATAAATCAATTGTTTTTGTAAACTGTTCTTTTTGATCTAGTGGAAAATCCCAACCTGCTTGATATGCCTCAAGATTTCTCCAAGGTGTTTGATCGCTAATAAGTACTGGAGTACCGACAGAAAGGGCTTCGAAAATTACATGGCCAAAATTTTCGCCGTGGGTAGGCAAAAAAAACAAATCATGATCGGCCATTGTGTTTGGAACTTTTTCAGGCGGGATGCTACCCATGTAAGAAACTTTTACATTACTAGGCATTTGTTTAATTATATCTTGGCATTTTGCCCAATAGGCTTGATCTGTAATTGGCCCGTAGATGTTAAACTCAATACAACTTTTTGTGTTTTTAAGAATGTATAAGGCACCATCAAGGTTCTTCTTAGGGGATATTCTGGAAAGGAAAATGATCTTCAAGAAATCTTTTTCTTTCTTTCTGTGTTTATTTACCAACTGATAGTTCATGCTTTTAGAGTTCATATCGGTAAGATCAGGCGCAATATAGACTCGTGTGTTCTTTCTAAACCATTTTCTGATATCTTTCTCTTCGACTTTGCTTGAGGCTTGCCATATAACTCCTTCATATAATTTCAGTGCTTTTGCAAATGTTATAAATGCTCGTTTCTTGCATCTCTTGAGTCTTAATGCCCCTTCTGAAAACTCACCTCTTGGAGCAACGATAACGGGCTTATCAGGCAATTTGCCAAAGCGCCTTAAAATAAGCGGCCTTATCGTAAAGTTAGGATTAAAGAAGCTGTTGAGATAAAGTACATGGTAGGGAATGCTTCTAATGAGGTCGCATAATTTTCGATAAGACAACATATCATTAGTGGCATAATAAACCATAGCTTTTCCTACCTTATTAAATGAGTTAAGTTGGACTCCAGGATAAGGTTCTGATTCGCCAAGATCTTTATCTGTAGTAATGATTCTAAACTCAAACTCTTCACCTAACGTTTCTACCATATTCACGATTGTACGTATTGGTCCTCCGTATTTAAAACCCGGAAGATAACCACTGACAAGAGTTAAGATTATGGGCTTCATATGAACACCTCATTGATAAAGTTTATTAATAAATATTCTTTATTTTAAGATTTTAAAAATCAATCACTATTTTCCCGGTGCTTCCATATCCGCATACAGAGTTTATCTGCAGGACCTTCAATTATATACCCCCCAAACTACCCTTTTTACGTAATCGGTATATGAAATTATTATTCTCAACACTTTATCCGACACATTCGGTACATCGTAGTCTCTGACCAATCTTAGGCTATCCTTTTTTTGGGTCTCAAGCACTTTGAGGCCCTGTATAATTCTTTCTTTTTTCAATCCTACCATCATGACAACCGCTTCTTCCATCGCCTCAGGCCTTTCGTGAGCCTCCCTGATGTTCAAAGCTCTTAAACCAAGTATAGAGGCTTCTTCACTGATGGTTCCGCTGTCGCTTAAAACCGCCTTGGCATGGATTTCTAGTTTAACGTAGTCAATAAAACCAAGAGGTTTTAAAGTTTGTACCAAGGGATTAAGTTTTACGCCCTTTTCTTTGATCATATTTCTCGTCCTTGGATGTGTGCTCATGATGATAGGCAAATGATATACCTCAGCAATTGCATTAATGCTGTCAATAAGGTCCAAAAAGTGTTCCTCGTTATTTATATTTTCCTCTCTGTGAGAAGATACTACAAAGTATTCCTGTTTATTCAGGCCCAGTCTCTGGAGGATGTCTGAATTTTCAATGTCCGGCATTTTCCCGTGAATGACCTCATACATGGGACTGCCTGTCTTAATCACCCTATCTGAAGGGAATCCTTCTCTTATCAGATGCTCCCTTGCCAAGTCGCTGTATACTAGATTTATATCGGCTATTTGGTCGACGATCCTTCTATTTACTTCTTCTGGAACTCTTTGGTCAAAACAGCGATTTCCTGCTTCCATGTGAAATACAGGTATATGCCTTCTTTTTGCAGCGTAGGCGGACAGGCAGCTGTTGGTATCGCCTAACACAAGGAAGGCATCTGGTTTTTCCCTTTCCAAGATAGGGTCTATCCTTATTAAGGTATTTCCTATGGTTTCCATAGAAGTTTCCCCAGCGGCACCTAAAAAATAATCTGGTTTTTTTAATTCGAGATCTTTAAAAAATACCTCATTTAACTCATAGTCATAGTTCTGTCCTGTGTGCACTAAGATGTTATCTACAGCTTCTGAAGCCTCAAACTTTTTTATCACCGCAGATAGCCTTATTATTTCAGGCCTAGTACCAACGACTGTCATGACCTTTAATCTTCCCATACCTAAACCTCCAGGTGATATGTATCGGGCCTTTCGGGATCAAAGGGTTCGTTGGCCCACATTATCGTAACCATATCTGTATCGCCAACATTTTCGATATTGTGAGTATAGCCAGGAGGTATATCAACAACCTCAAGCTTATCCCCGTTAACATGATATTCAACGATTTCATTGGAATTAACATTTCGAAACCGAATTATACCTCTTCCGCTCACTACTAAGAATTTTTCATTTTTCGTGTGGTGCCAATGATTGCCCTTAACTATTCCTGGCTTAGATATATTCACCGACACCTGACCCCTCTCCTGGGTCTTTATAAATTCTGTAAATGAGCCTCTGTTGTCTTTGTGCATTACCAATTCATAGGAAAATTTATCTTCAGGCAAATAACTCAAATATGTGCTGTAAAGTTTTCTTGTAAATGGGTCTGCCATATTGGGGATAAATAAGTCATGTCGGCTTTCCCTGAATTCATAAATCAGTCTCGCTATTTCGCCAAGTTTTATCTTATGCGTTACGGGAATTATGCAAAATTTGCCATCTTGTAAAGGATTCCCCTCTATGGCATTAGTGAACTCGTCTATGACGTCATCTATATAACACAAGCTTAATTCCTTTTCCGGTTCATCGATTTGTATTTCTAATCCATGTGCAACATTATGACAAAATGTTGCTACTACAGAATTATAATTTGGTTTAGACCACTTACCAAAGACGTTTGGTAATCTATAAACGTATACTCTGGCACCCGTTTGTTTGCCGTATGCAAACAACAAATCTTCAGCTGCCTTTTTGCTTTTACCGTAATAATTATCTCTTTCTGCCTGAATGGACGATGTAAATAATACTGGTGCTTTATTATTATGTTCTTTAAGAAGATTCAACAATTCTGACGTAAATCCGAAGTTGCCCTCCATAAACTCTTCGATGTTTTTGGGGCGGTTCACTCCAGCTAAATGATATACAAATTCACACTGCCTTACATATTCATCCAATAGCTTCTTTTCCGAATCTTTGTTGCATTCATAAATTTCCCCATAACCTCTGTTTTTAAGCTCAGCGATTAAGTTTTTGCCGATAAATCCCCTTGCTCCGGTAACAAGAATTTTCATCGCTTCCATGTCCTTTCATCGGTAATGGTTATTTAGCTCTTCCTGAATATAGTCAATTTGTAGCAATTTTTCCTTAATCTGCTCAACGTTAAGTATAGTAGTGTTGCTCGAATTATATTCTTGTTGTGCTTCCAATTCCATTCTTCCCTCGATGAAATACTTATCGTAGTTTAAATCTCTTTTATCTGCCGGCACCCTAAAAAATCCCCCCATATCCTCGGCCACTAAATACTCCTCTTTTGTGAGCAAGGTTTCATGTTGTTTTTCTCCGTGGCGGGTGCCTATTATTTTAATTTCATTGTCCGCGTTGAATATTTCTTTAATCGCTAGCGCTAAATCGCCTATCGTTGACGACGGTGCTTTTTTGACCATTATGTCGCCTGCCTGGGCATGTTGAAAAGCATAGATAACCAGCTCGATAGCTTCGTCCATGCTCATCAGAAAACGAGTCATCTTAGGATTAGTTACGGTCAAAGGTAGGCCATTTTTAATTTGCTCCACAAAAAGTGGAATGACAGAACCCCTGGATGCCATTACGTTTCCGTAGCGTGTTCCGCAAATTATCGTTTTCTCAGGAGAGACCGTCCTCGATTTCGCTATGAAGACCTTTTCCATCATGGCTTTAGAGATTCCCATAGCGTTAATCGGATAAGCCGCCTTATCTGTCGAAAGACAAATCACTTTTTTGACTCCGTATTCTATGGCTGCTGTGAGCACGTTATCCGTGCCTATTACATTGGTCTTTACTGCTTCGAGTGGAAAGAACTCGCATGACGGCACCTGCTTTAAGGCTGCTGCGTGAAAAATCAGATCTACGCCGTGCATGGCATTTCTGACGCTGTTTATATCTCTTACGTCTCCCAAGTAGTACTTTATTTTATCATTCTTGTAAATCCGTCTCATATCATCTTGCTTTTTTTCATCCCGCGAAAATATGCGAATTTCTTTTATATCTGTATCTAGAAATTTTTTTAGTACTGCATTGCCGAAGCTTCCCGTACCACCTGTAATTAAAAGTGTCTTATCTTCGAACATTGCTTTCATCTCCATATAAGTGCTTTAATAATATATCAATGGTTTTCGTAATATCGTAATTTTCTTCTAGATAGATTCTTCCGTTTAGCCCCATTTCACTTCTTAACCCTTCATTTTTCGCTAACTCTTGAGCGTAATTTATGAATGAATTTATGTCGCCACTCTCGCACCAAAATCCACATTTAGATTCGGCAATCACATCTTTTAGATCGGTGTTCCTATCGGTCGCAGCGAGGATTGGCAATGAACTTTCCATGTATGACGTTAGCCTTGACGGAAAATTTGGTATAGTAAATCTTTTATCTAAAAATATCAAACCTACATCTGCATGAATTACTAATTTATCATATTCTTCTTTCGGAAGCTTAGAAAGTAAGCTTACATTTTTTGGCTTGCCCTTTTTAATATGTTCTTCGATCCTGTCGTATTCTGTCCCGCTTCCCACGATTAATAGGTGACCACCTTCAACCTTGTAAAAATTGTCAATTACCTCGAGTAAAAAATCTACACCCTGGGGCTTACCTAGATTTCCACCATACACGAACAATGTATGATCAATTGGGATATCATATTTTTTAAGCACCTCGATGTTTTTCTCTTTTTTCTCGACGCGGCTCATTGGTTTGATTGCATTTGGGAAAATTTCTACTTTGCTTTTTTCTATAAAATCATTATGCTTTAGTAAATATTCTACATTACCCCTTGATGTACAGCCTATTACATCAGACACCTTGTATAGCTCTATTTCCTTTTTTCTAAAATACCTCCAAAGCAAGCTACCTTTCTTTAAAATTCCGATATCAACGGCATTTTGCGGGAATATATCTTTTAACATCAAATACGTTCTACTGTTCTGTTTAGTCTTAAAATAACTTGCTATCTTATTAAAGGTAATTGGTGGCGTTGAATAAAGGACCATGTCGAAATGTATGTCCTTAAAATATTTTTTTATTGCTTTCATATATTGATGTTGAATCATTATAGTTGATATCCCTTTTTCGATAAAGGACTTTGTACTTGTTATGTTGCCCGTTTTAACTTTAAGTAAATATATATTATCTTGCCTAGTTAGTTCGGTCGGCAAGTGTTCGCGCTTTTGTCTGGGCGTCACGACGTATACATTAACTCCTCTTGCACTGAGCTCTCTAACGAGATCGGTATATATCCCTCTTTCGTTTATATTTTCAATTTTTGATACAGTCAGGAATAATACGTACACGTTGTCACCTGCTTTCTTATCATTAAGGGAAGCTTTTATGAATCGCCCAGATCTCCATATGAGGCATGTTTATTTTACTCTTAATCATAAGGCTGTGTGCTCCTCGAGCACCGACGAGTACATCGAGTACATACAGAGGGTTATGCTATTGCATCATGTTCCTTTCTATGTAGTGTATGAAAATTACCCCAGACAACGAAGACTTGAGCATCTTATTTGTTTTTTTAGACTTCTTTCTAATCCACTCTTCCGCCAATTCAAGGACAGGTCATAATGGATATTGTTGATAATTATTGATATTAATTGGTTCTTTTCTTTTAAAAACTAGAAAAACATTTTTGTACCTTTGATATCCACTATATATAAACGAAAAATAGAAGACAATATTAACGGCCGTAAAAGTTTGGCTTCCAATAAGGAGTAAAAAGTATATTAAACAGAAACATCTCTGAAAGTTTCTCGTGTGAATGAAAGCATTAAGAAGAAAAAGCATTACTATAAATAGTCCTATCACGCCTATTGTATATAATATGTATGAGATTCCATTGAAGTAAACCCCCGGGGGGACATTGCCAAATCCTACCCCAATTAATTTATAAAGAAGTGGTAGTTCGTTAAAATAAGAATATGTAAAGATTCTACCAGATAAAGCAGGGCCAGGTTCATCTTTCTCGAAATCCCATACTCTGTAAATAGATTCCTGCATGATGTATAAATTAAATATTTGAGGTATAATATAAACTACAAAAACAATAACAAGAAATAATAACAATAATTTCTTAATTATATCTATCTTAGATGTTAACATAATATTTAAGAACCATATAAACCACAATAGTGCACACAATAATATTCCTTGACCTGATGTAGATAACAATAAGCCAACTGTTATAAATATTGCCAATTTTAAATTCGACTTTCGATTCTGATGATCCCCAAATAAGCTATAGCATAAACATAGTATATTATATTGAGAATAATGGGCAGGTTCAAGAAATAAGGAAGTAGGTCTATAAAGTTGCATTGAGGGATATATAATACTATTTATATATGCTTCATTCGTAATATAATTATATGCTACCAAGGAAATATATTTATTACATATATAGAATGCTATATTCTGAATAATAATTATAAGTGTAGTTATAAATGCCATTATTCTCAAATATTTTTTTGCTAAGTTGTAGTCAAATGCATGATAATTTGCTATTAAGAAAACAATAGATAAAATAATTACAAATTTTCCTAATCTAAGTATTTGCATAATAATGTCAGTTGGTGACGATAACGTATATGCCAATATAGAGTCTATAAATGTATACAATATCAATGCTAACATAAAATGATTAATCTTTATTTTTAAATGTTTTGTAAAACGTGCAAATATTAGAGGAGACGTGACCAAAATAGCAAACGTGCCAAAGTCTACCCCTTTAATAGGGCTTCTATATATTGATAATATAGGATACATAACAATAATAAAAGAAATCATAGCGCGCATGTTCCTCATCCTCTTTTAAAATTTACCATCTAAAAAACAGTCCAGTTCAGAGCGCCAATAGTCAGATCATCATCTTCTTTCATTTGAGTGAGCATAACGGATTGTAACTTTAACAGGCCAACCTATAATCGTGAGTAAGAAACCAACCAGACTGGATAAATACAAAGGTGGCATAACTATAATCTTTGGCCAACTATTGTATTTCATGTTGTAATAGATTCTCGATTGAACTAATCTAGAATAAGTCAATAAAGTTTGTCGCAAACCTGGTATCTTATTATAAGAATGATTGTGAAGATAAAAGTTTGTCATAACCAAACCTGTCTTTAAACCTCTCTTTTTTATTATGCGACCCAGAATTCTCTCTTCGCAGTAAAGAAAAGTACCATCATCAAATATATTTGGAGATTTGAAATGTTTTAATCGTACGACAAAGAAGGAACCAGGGATAACATCGACAAAAGCCAATCCATTATCTTGAACACTATATTCGGTGTAGCGTATCGGACTAAGGCGAGATCCAAGAAAAGGAATATTTAAAATTACATCATCCAACTTATCGGGAACCTTCCAAGCGATCTTAGTATAATCCAGCTTGCGTTTGTTATTTAGCATTACACCTGAGCATAGGGCTAAATCTGGATGATTCTCAAAGGCTTTTAGAATTTTTGGGACAAGTTCATCATCAATCAATTCCACATCTGGATTCATGATAGCCACATATTCAGGGTTGAAAGCCTCTTTTGCTTTCTGGACGCCAAGATTGTTACCCTTAGCATAGCCAGTATTTTCTTCATTACCGTAAATCTTGACATTTGTATTTTCCATAAACTCATGTGTAATGTTTTCAAGAGAACCATCCGAAGAATTGTTATCAATGATAACAATTGAAGACCGTGGATAAATTTTTAAAATCCTTTTAACATTACTAATAACATACTCTGATTGTTTATAATTTAAAATCACAAAACAAAGTTTATCTGCCACAATAACAAAACACCTCTTGCACAAACCCAAAAAAATAAATAGCAAATCGCAACCTAAACGACGGGATGCGAGGTACCTCCCTATAATATTTCGCAAATATTATGCACACCATTCTTCAGTAACGAAAATTAATTACCAGCAACGAATTGCCGCTCAAAAAGCACGTCTTACATCATCTATATCTAATGTTGTAAAGTGGTTAATAATAACCTATAACTCCAATATTGAAAAACTATGATGGCTCTCCCTTTCCTCTTCAGGTGGTAGCTTCATATAGTCGCCATATACTTTTACAAGATAATCGTGTGGTTTTTCTACCCCCCAAAAAACATGACCTTCGAACATGATCGGCGCCCCTATGCCAATATACTCTTTTGGAACAAATTCTCTTTGCCCCCATCCCCCTAAATAGTTACATACGATAAGAGATGAATCATAATCGTATTTCTTTAGCAACTTATCCATTTTTTTATGCAAATACGTTATTTTTAAAAATCCTAATTTTTCTAGTATCTTTACTATACGCATGATGCTTAATTTAATCATTCTTTTTAATCCATTATCTTTTATTATGCTTTCATTACAGCAACAATAGGCTATAAGAAGTCGGTATATCTTTACATGCAAGTAGTGTAATTTTCTTAAAATTCTATTATTAGGAGATCCATCAATAGGGAATACATCAATAAAAACCCCAGAAACACGTTCGCTGTATGCTTCTTCTGTTAGGCAAGTCCGCTTGTCAATAACCTTAATAAAATTAATTGGATAATAGTTATGAGAATTATATGCTTGAATATCCATATATTCAGGAAGCTTTTGCCTAGCTATCTGGGCAAATTTATCATAGTCTGGTCTTGGCATTCCAATATCAATGTCGTCATCCCAAGGAATAAATCCACCATGCCTAACTGCACCTAGCAATGTTCCCGCAATCAGAAAATATTTTATTCTGTGGGCTTCACATATTGCATGGATTTCTTTTAACATGTTTAATTCGACTTTTTGAAGTTTTTTTAATTCTGTTTCCACAGTTGCCTTTGCCCCCATAGGGTAAATATTTAATTGTTCTATTTTAACATTACTTTTCTTTGAGCTCTGGTCCTACCTATGTGGTTCACTAAGTAGCATCGGTTAATTATTTTATTTAAGTAATACATCTATAGATCGCACCTATAGAAGCTTCATCTAATCTAATCGGGTTATTTTTCAACCTTTCCAAATTTACTGAGCTTGCAAGCTCTTGTATATCTATCTTCAAACTTGTGATTTCAGACAACCTGGTTTCCAGGTTTAGCGAAGTCATGATATCTGTCAGTTTCACCTTGGCCTCCTTTGGAGATCGAACGCCCAACAATTCGTTTAATTCCCGAATTACTTTTTCAACATATTCTTTTCCCCTAGGATCGCATATCTCTCCTTTGATCTGGGCGTTAAATTCATACACATGGGGCAAGAGGATCATGACCGCCTGTCCGTGGGGTATGCCGTATTTGCCGGTTAAAACGTACGACATGGCATGTGCGGCAGTAGTCTTTGCTATATTTATGGCCTTTCCGGAAAAGTTGGACGCTTTTGCTAATTTGGATAAAGAATCTATATCCCTTTCCCTAAAGGCCTTTAAATAGTTTTCCATGACTAACGAAATGCACTTCATTGAGTAAACCCTAGATTCATCCGTCGAATTTATGCTCCAGTAAGCCTCTATGCCCTGGGCCAAGGAATCAACTATCGAAGACGCCAGCGCCCTATCCGGAAGTGTGACCAATACCCTTGGATCTATCACAACGTATTCGGGAAGGATGTCACGACTTTCTATCGAATGTTTTTCACCGTTGCAGTACATCACCGCAAAATGCGTGGCCTCAGCCCCAGTTCCGCACGTAGTGGGTATGGCCACGTGAGGCACCTCCTGCACGGGGAAAAGCTCAGCGTGCACATCATCCTTTATGCAGGAAAAGTATTTAATGAGCTTTGCGACATCTATGGTGCTTCCGCCTCCATAGGATATAATGGCATCCCAATTTCCTTCCTTAAAAAGCTTTACCCCCTCGATGATGTCCTCATATTTAGGGTTATTTTCGAAATCGGAGAATACGTATATATCCTTTATTTTCCCGTTCATCTTTAAATCGACCAGTATCTCCTTAAATTTGGATCCCTTAAAAGCGCTCTTGCTGGCCACCAAAAAGATCCGCTGCACCTTCATTTCATCGACTAAATCCCATAAGCAGTCAAGGGAATTTAAACCTATATACTCAACTTGTTTCATTTTCATCATACCTTCTTATCTCTTCGTCGACTTCCAACAAATCCTGAGGGGTATCTATTTCCTTGCAATAATGACAAGAGTAATCTAAATATCCTAGATGTACGTCCTGCAGTATTAAGTTTAACGCCTCTTCAGCATAGACGCTTACGTTGCCTTGCTTGACAAAGATGTCGATCTCCTTGAGCCACAGGGCAAATTTATCTCTTTCAAGCTTATATAGTGGCATAAAGGCAAAAACGCGGTCACCCGTCAAGTTGACCGAAATCCTCGCTATCCTATCGTCAACAACCAATGCCTTGAAATCCTTTTCGGGCAGAGGCAAGGTTTTGTTTATCAATCCCACGTTTTTTACTTCAGATGACGATATTTTCTCAATCAACGCCTCGTCGAACACCAAGTCGCCGTGCAGCAGCAATATATCGTCGTTAAGGTGTGGACCTGCCAGGTGCATCGAATATATGTAGTTCGTCTCTTTGTATCTTTCGTTTTTTACATACGTTATATCCAGATCATCGAAATTATTTTTCAGCGTCTCCCTGATCTTTTCCTCAAAAGGCCCCGTGGTGATTATGAATTTCTTAAATCCATGTTTAGACAGTAGCCTAATCTGCCTTCCCAGTATCGTTTCTCCGTTGTATAGTTTAACTAGGCATTTAGGTTTATCATTAGTAATTTCTTTTAGCCTGCTTCCGGCTCCCGAGTTAAGTATCAAAACTTTCATTTACGTTACCCCTTAACAGCTCTGCCTGATGTAGGACATAAACAACCTTTTGTTTTCCTCAGGCGTGCTCTTGGGCCTTCCCAAATCTGCCCTCGAACCCGGCCTCACCCTTATCTCCAAAAAGGCGTTGTCGTTTGATCCAATAAAATCCACGAAGTGTCTTTCAAGCTCCACCATGTCCTTTGCACGGTAACATTTTCTAAAACCGGCCGCACTTGCAATACCTGGCATGTCGATATCAAAGCCAACCGTCGGCTGCCCGCCGACTGATTCGTGGCTGCCATTGTTTATCACGATGTATTTGAAATTACCCTCTGAATGCGAAGCTATTACAGCTACCGCTCCCATGTGCATAAGAAATGCGCCGTCGCCGTCAATACAGACAATTTTCCTGCCCCTTAAAGCCAAGTTCATGCCCAACGCTATGCTGGAAGCATGGCCCATCGAGCCTACAGCCAGGAAGTCTTTTTCGTGACCCTCGCCGTTTCTTTCCCTTATTTCGTATATCTCCCTGGATGTCTTGCCGGTCGTTGAGACGACAATTTCACCTGAGTTTAAGTTTTTTAAGATATACTCCAAGACTTCCTCCCTTATTAACGTGCAGCTGCATGTGACCTTTTTCTTCATCTCGTATTTTTCAAAAGAATCGGTCCTTGCTATTAAGGCAAAGGGCGCGTTGTCTTTTTCTGCTTTCACCCTCGCTTTATTAATTTGAAATCGGGCATGGTCTATCTCCTTACTTAGTATTTCGTAATTTATGCCTAGCGTCTCCAACATTTGAGTCGTTATCATGCCCTGCTTTATATGTTGGGGTTCGTCTTTTATTCCAGGCTCACCTCTCCAGCCTATTAGCAATATCATGGGAATGGAGTAAACATGTTTATCCGCCAGGGATACTAAGGGATTTACGGCGTTTCCTATGCCTGAATTTTGCATGTACACCAAGCCCGTCTTACCTGTTGCCAAATGATAACCTGCAGCTATGGCCACAGCATTTCCCTCGTTGGCTGCTATTATGTTTTTATCATCGCTCGTGTTGTCTGCTACATATGCACAAAAGCTTTTAAGCGATGAATCCGGAACTCCCACAAAGAATTCTATGCCTTCGGCCCTTAAAAGCTCGTACACCTCTTTCGGATTTAACATTTATATTCCCTCGCTTGGTATCAGCGTGAGGATCTCTTTAATGCTGGCGCAGTACCCATCGGCCTCTAAGCTTCTGCCGTTTTCAAGTATTGTCTCCGCAGTCTTTTTCATAGCAGGGTATGCACTCCTAAGTAAGTGATTCGCATATATTATAATCTTTGCTCCATGTTTCGATAGTTCTTCTTCCGTTATGCTGTTATAGGTAGTCGGAACTACAACCAGGGGAACTCTAAAATCCAACTTTTTATATTCTTCACAAAATTCGATTACTTCTTTCGGGCTTTCTTCTTTACTGTGAATCATTATTCCATCTGCCCCTGCCTCAATGTATGTTATGGCCCTTCTTAGAGCATCTTCAATGCCGGCCTTCAATATCAAGCTTTCAATCCTAGCTATTATCATGAAATCCTTAGTGAGCAATGCCTTTTTTCCAGCGTTTATCTTTTCCGCAAAATTTTGCGGGTCATCCTGGACTTGCACTACCTCCGTCCCAAAGAGGGAATTTCTCTTCAAGCCCATCTTATCCTCGATGATGACCGCAGACACTCCAAGTCGCTCTAACGTCCTTACGTTATATACGAAGTGTTCTTTAAGACCGCCCGTATCTCCGTCTAAGATTATCGGCTTTGTCGTCACTTCCATGATTTCGTTTATGGTGTTTATCCTTGATGTTAAATCCACCAGCTCTATGTCCGGCTTTCCCTTCATAGTCGAGTCACACAGACTGCTGACCCACATGGCATCGAACTCTCTGACTTGTCCGTCCTTTACCACTTTGGTGTTTTCTGCAATCAGGCCGGTTAGGCCGTTGCTTGCCTCGATCGCCCTCACGAAGGGCTTGAGCTCAATTAATTTTCTAAGCTTCTTTAATCTCATCTCCGGGGTAGTGCCTATCTTTTTTATCTTTTCGTCAAGCAAGCTTCCCGATACATCCTTTGTATACTCTACTTCTACCAGCTTTCCTTCCCATTTTTTTAGCGTCTCTATCACTTTTTCCCTTATGTTCTTTTGTACGCCTTCTCTCCAATCATCGCCGTGGATTACGTAATCCGGCTTAATTTTCTCCAGGTTTTCCGTGTAGTCCAACGTCCTTTGAGGTATTACCTGGCTTACCCCTTTTATGTTTTCCACTATCCTTTTCCTTTGTTCGAAGTTTAGTAAGGGAATCCTCTTATAGCTTGCAATCGCCTCGTCTGTCAGCAAACCAACTATGACTTCTCCGTACTTTCTTGCCTCTGTAATTATGTTTATATGTCCATGGTGCAGTATATCTCCCGTCATGCACAAATACACTTTTTTCATTCTTTGGTTCCCTCCTGAAAACATCACGACATAAAATAATTTACAGACTTGAAAACGAATTTTCAAAAAGTCCCATATGCTTCTTCGTAAATTGCAATTGCTAATTATACAATATTAAACCACTTTTTATAGCAGGGCCGAAATGCATTATTCCATCCCAAACCCACTATCCTCTTTCTCCTCATGCCTTATTTCATCCACCTCTTCGTTCCTGTTCCAGCCCATAAAGAGTTTGTCGGGGTAGTTTAAGACCATGCCTCTGGTGGTCTTTGATACGTTTTTGTAGCCGTGAACGACTCCGGGCGGGACGATGACGGTCAGGGGGTTGTCTTCTCCTGCGAAAAACTTCATGCAGTTGCCATAAGTTTTGCTGTCGCGCCTGTTGTCCCAAAGCTTTACCATGAAGTTACCGGGGCCTATGAATGAAAATATGTCAGTTTGAGCCTTGTGTTCGTGTGGCCCGCGGGTTATGCCCGGTTCCGTGTAGGATACGTAGCTCATGAGGGGACGCAACCCTTCGGGCAGTTCATCTATCCTAAAGGTCTCCACCAAAAACCCACGTTCGTCCACATGTTTTACGAGTTTTTTTATCACTACGCCTTCTATTTGTCCCTTTGTCCATTCCATGAATCTCGCATCCTTTTATAGTAAAGTCAACAGGTAATCTCTGTAAGCGCCCTTCGGTAAGCTTTCGGCTAACTTCATTAAGTCGTCTTTGGTTATAAAGCCCATGTTGTAGGCTACCTCTTCTATGCAGGCAATTTTTAAGCCCTGCCTTTTTTCTATGGTGGCTATGAAGTTTGACGCTTCAAGCATGCTGTCGGGCGTTCCCGTATCTAGCCAGGCAACGCCTCTTCCTATAAGCTCCACGTGAAGGCGACCTTTTCTTAAATATATCATGTTAAGGTCAGTTATTTCGAGTTCTCCTCGGTGTGAAGGCTTTAAGCTTTTTGCAATTTCAGGTGCACGTCCGTCGTAGAAGTATATGCCGGGCACTGCGTAGGCTGACTTAGGACGTGCGGGCTTTTCTTCTATGCTTAAAGCTTTGCCCTGTTCGTCAAACTCTATGACGCCGTACCTTTGAGGGTCCTTTACCCTGTAGCCGAATATCACGGCCCCTTTATCGAAGCGTGACGCCTTCCTTAAGGTCTCGGGAAAGCTGTGGCCGTAAAAGACGTTGTCTCCAAGGATGAGGCATACCTTGTCGCCGTCTATGAAGTCTTCGCCTATAATAAGGCTTTGGGCGATGCCTTCAGGCCTTTCCTGGACGGCGTAAGATATATTTAATCCAAGCCTACTTCCATCCCTAAGTATTTCTTTAAACCTTGGGGTGTCCTGTGGTGTTGAGATGACAAGTATGTCTTTTATGCCTGCAAGCATCAGGGTGGACAAGGGATAGTAGATCATGGGCTTGTCGTAAACGGGAAGAAGCTGTTTGCTCGTCACAAGCGTTGTAGGATAAAGCCTCGTTCCTGAACCTCCTGCTAGTATTATGCCCTTCATGATAACAACCCTTTCTAAAGATAGTCTTGTGCTTTTACCGCAAAGCTTACAGCCTGCCTGCGTAATTACGCTCTATCCATCTTTTGTATTCGCCCGTCTTTACGGCGTTTACCCATTCGATGTTGCTTAAATACCACTTCACGGTCTTTCTTAAGCCAGTATTAAAGGTTTCTTTTGGCTTCCAGCCAAGCTCGCATCTTATTTTAGACGAGTCTAAGGCATATCTTAAGTCGTGTCCGGGCCTGTCTGCAACAAAGGTGATTAAACTTTTAAACCTCTCTGCCGACCTGTCAAGTTCTTCAGCCAGGATTTGGCAGATCTCGTTTACCACGTCAATGTTTCTTTTTTCCTCGTTTCCGCTTATGTTGTAGGTCTCACCAATGCGTCCCTTTTGCATCACGGCCCAGATGGCCTCGCAGTGGTCTTTCACGTAAAGCCAGTCTCGGACGTTTTGGCCCTTTCCGTAGATGGGGATGGGCTTTCCTTCTAAGGCGTTAAGTACCGTTAAAGGTATGAGCTTTTCGGGGAACTGGTAGGGGCCGTAGTTGTTTGTGCAGTTTGTGACCTTAACGGGAAGTCCGTAAGTACGGTGATAGGCCCTCACCAAATGGTCGCTTGATGCCTTGGATGCCGAGTAAGGGCTTGAAGGGTCATACCTGCTTTCTTCGGTGAAATATCCTGTATTGCCAAGTGAACCGTAGACCTCGTCGGTGCTTACGTGGTGAAATAATTTATCTTCTTTGTCCTTCCAATAAAATCGGCATGCCTCAAGGAGGTTAAAGGTGCCTACGATGTTAGTCTTTATAAACTCGGCAGGCCCAAGGATGCTTCTATCCACGTGGCTTTCTGCCGCAAAGTGCACCACGATGTCAGGCTTAAAGCGGTCAAAGACGGCTTTTACGCTTTCAAAATCTGCGATGTCGGCTTGAACGAAGAAGTAGTTTTTAGCATCACTTATATCTTTTAAGTTATAAAGGTTAGCGGCATAGGTGAGCTTGTCTAAGTTTATAAATGCGTGATTTGGATATTTAGGGACATACGTCCTCAAGAAGTTCGAGCCTATGAATCCCGCTCCGCCTGTCACAAGAATTTTCAATCGAGACACTCCTTTGTTAAGGCTTCGGATAAAAACCTGCTCAGTGCGTCCTGCCAGGAAGGAGGCAGGATGCCAACGGTTTCTTTTAATGGGAAAGGATCAAGGGCAGAATTTTTAGGCCGCTTGGCAGGTCTGACGTATTCGTCGCTTGAAACGACAACGACGGGTACGTCTATGCCTGCCTGACGTAAAATCTCTTTGGCAAATTCATACCAGCTTGTGATGCCCTGGTTTGTTATGTGATACACCCCGTAAGCGCCTGTTTTGACGAGCTTAAGCAAAAAGCAAGCTAAATCTAAAGCGTAAGTAGGACAACCAAACTGGTCGTTTACGACTCGAAGCTCGCCTTTTTTTAAGGTGGCACGCAAGATGGTGCTTACGAAGTTAGGCCCGCCTAAGCCAAAAAGCCAGGAGGTGCGCACCAGAAAGTATTTAGGGTTTATGGTCTCTAGATACCTTTCGCCCAGGTATTTGCTGTAACCATAGGCGTTTATTGGGTCACGTGCGTCAAATATGCGCCAGGGGGTATCTGTGTTTCCGTTAAAGACGTAGTCAGTGCTTATGTGGACCAATGAAATATCGAGCTTCCTGCACGCCAAGGCAAGATTTCGCACGCCAAGGCCGTTAACCAAGTTTGCCTTTTCCGGCTCCTCTTCTGCCTTGTCTACGGCGGTGTAGGCGGCGCAGTTTACAAGAACCGTAGGCATGTAATTGGACAGCACCTCACGAACCTGATTTAAATCCGTGATATCTAGGATGTCATGAGGCAACTCGACAACGTCGCATTCTTTTTTAAAGACCTTAACAACTTCGCGGCCTAAGAGGCCGTTGGGTCCGGTAATTAAAATTCTCAATCCCTTATGCAACCTCCTTCTTAAGTTAAAAACCTAATTGGCAACCGGAATAAGCTGTTTAGTTGTATTGTAAGTTAAAGGCCGAAGGCGAGTTCCCTTTCCGCCCGAAAGTACCAAAGCTTTCATAAACTATGCCCTCCTAAAATTTTCGCCCCTTATTTTTATCTGCGCCGCAAGAATACGATGGGAGGTATTCTCCCCCGCTTTTCCTCATTATGGCGTTTCTTTTTCAGTGTTATTAGTCATAACACTTCTCACAGCACATCGAGGTTGAGTACGCACAGATTCATTCTCTATATAAAATTTTTTTCGGCTTTTCATTATCAAAATTACCTCTTATGCCATCAACATAAGAAAGGAATACAAAAGTTATTCGCTTAGTTTTATTATCATCATACGCTAAAACAGCTAATAGTGATTTTATGAGATTACTAATCAATCCTAAATAATAATTGAACTTACTCGTAGAATATTGCTTGCCTAGCCAGACTAAATTTCTCATACCATAATAACTTAACCAAAATTTGTCATATGGAACTCGTAAGGATTTTCTCCCCATAAAACTTTTTATTATCCCCCTCTTTGCAGCCTCTTTATGAACTATTACGCTATCAGGAACCAAAAGGATTTTTCCAGCTTGCCGTAGTCTAATGCAATACTCTACATCATCATGATGAATAAAGAACTCTTTTTTTGGATAGCCAATTTTCTCTACAGCTTTTCTGCTTACCAAGATTCCAACGAAAGAAGCCATGTCAATTTCTATATAATTATTTCTATAAGATTCTGACTTCAAAGGTTTTTGGAATAAAGGAAACACGCGATTCAAATCGATACTCCCCCTATGGCTATAGCTTATGACATCATTTGTTAATACTACGCTACTTGCCAGAGCCGACAAGTTATCTTCATTAAAATACTTGCCTAATTCCTCTATCGCATCCTCTTTAGGCTCTGCATCATCATCCATAAGCCACAGCCAGTCGTAACCCCTTTCATATCCTCGTTTTACGCCTTCATGAAACCCACCTGCTCCGCCTGTGTTCTCGTTCATTCTTACATAATGAATCCTTATAGGTTTTCCATCAGTCAAATTTTTAACTTCAAATTCTCTTTCCCACGGCTCACTTATATCGTCAGGCGGCAAATTTATAATATATCCATTTTCCTTTAATGCTTCGGGCGTGCCGTCGCTGGAAAAGTTATCTATGATATAAATTGCCTCTAAAGGCCTTGTTTGTTTACGCAATGCCTCAAGGCATTCTAACAGCAGGTTTTTTCTATTGTATGTTACTACTACGGCACATACTGTTTCTTTTGTTTTGTTCCTACTGCTTGTATCCATGCTCATTTTATCCTCTCCTCAAAAACTTCCAGCGCCCTTTTTACTACGTCATCCATGTCGTAGTATCTGTACTCCGCAAGCCTTCCAACCAATATGAGGTTTTTAAATCTTTCTGCCAGTCCTTTGTATTTATTGTAAAGCTCGATATTTTCTTCTTTAAATACCGGGTAGTAAGGAACATCACTCCCTACTTGGTAAGCTTTCGGGTATTCTTTTAATATAACCGTCTTTTTGCTTTCGACGGGGTGCATGTGCTTAAACTCCGTTATCCTCGTAAAATCGTAATCGTTAGGATAATTTACAACCGCAGTTTCCTGAAAATAATCCCTTTCGATAGCCTTAAACTCCAAGCCAAGCGAGCGATAGGGTAGCTCTCCAAACTTATATTCAAAAAGATCGTCGATCATGCCCGTAAATATTACATTCCCGTTAAACTCCTGACCCAAAAAATAAACTTTGCCTCTTTCCGAATCCAGCTTTATAACCTCTTTGAAATCCGTATTGAGCATCAACTTTATATTGGGATGATCCAGCATCCTCTCGAATATCTTAGCATATCCTTCAATTGGCACAGCCTGGTATTTGTCCGTAAAATACCTATCGTCCCTGCTTATGTAAACGGGCACCCTGGCCGTTACCTTTGGGTCTATACCTTCGGGTTTTAAGCCCCACTGCTTCATTGTGTAGTGTAAAAATACCTTTTCGTATACATAATTTGAAAGAAACTGTAAATCATCGTCCTCTTCCCTCTTAAGTTCCAGTATGGGCACTTTGGTATTGTAAGGAAACTTGTTCAACAGCTTTTCTTCTATCCTTTGGGCAAGTGTTTTGGGAAATAGCATATAAAGGGCATTGAGGTTAAAGGGAAGGGGTACTTTTTTGCCGTCGATAAACGCTAAGACCCTGTGATGATAAACATGCCAGTCCGTATAATTTGAAAGGTAATCAAAAACATCTTTATAGTCCGTATGAAAAATATGAGGCCCGTATTTGTGCACTATAATTCCGTTTTCATCTTTGCAATCATAGCAGTTCCCGCCGATATGATTCCTTTTTTCTATGATTAGGACTTTTTCGTTTAAGACGTTAGCGATTCTTTCCGCCATTACGGCACCCGCAAAGCCAGAGCCGATGATTATGTAGTCAAAGGGTTTACTCATATCGTCATTGTCCAGCTAATTTTCGATAAATTTCATCAATTTCATAAAAATGCTGGTCCATTGTCTTTAAAATGCTTCTTCTGTTGTTAACTATTTTCTTGTTTAAGTAGCTTATCTGTGAAGGATTATTTATTATATTGGTCATTATATTTGCTAATCCCTCCGCATCTGAATTTTGATTTATCCATCCCGTAAATCCGTCTATTGTATAATCCACTATTCCTCCTTTTTTATTACCTATTATAGGAATTCCTTTCGCCAAAAATTCTATTCCAACATAGCCGTATACCTCTTCCCATACAGAAGGAATAATTCCTACTTCCATTTCATCTAATATCATATTTAGTTCATTTACATTATACAAACCACGATAAACAACGTTATTAAACCTTAAAACCTCATACTCAACTTCTGGTGACAATCCACCAAATATGTGTAGTTTAAAAAAATCATTCAACCCTCTTTCAGCCAATAATTTCATAGCCCTTAAAACTAACTTACTACCCTTGGCTACTGAAGCACAGCCGTTGAGCACTGCAAAGTTGATAGGGAAATCCATACTGCTTATAACTTTTGGCTGAATATGATTTATGTGTTTTACAGTTGAATGTAATGTAATAATTCCTTTTTCTCTATTTAACATTCTTCTATAAATCTTTTCAACTTTATGTGATTGGGCAATAAGTAAATCGATTTTATTAAGCCTTTTAATGTTTATATCCCTTCTTTCTTGGAATTTTTTTACCAAATCTTGGTCCATTTCCTCCATACCTTCTTTTGAAGAAACATGGAAAATTTTATTTCTTGTTTTAAATACTTTAATAAACTCATATAAATTTTTTGAGATACCATAAAGATGCCATTTCTTCAAATTATATGCTATACTTTGTTTTATAAAGATATTTTTGTTAGGTGCATTTTGGCAACAAATAATACATTTTTTATCAATATCTTTGTCCATGCAGATATTTTCAGTAGAATCAAAAAGCTTTAAAGTTGGGCATAATGAAAAATAGTCATGTAAAGTCATAATTAATGGAATATTTTTTTCTTTTGTAATATCTATAAGTGACGATGGTAAACCTGCTAACTCTTGAATGTGAACAATATCTGGTTGTATTTGATTAAATGCCTTTTTTAAAAAAAATTCGCTCCACTTTTCGCTAACATCTAACTCTGGTCTTAGGGTGCCTCTATCCCCTCCATGAATTATAGGAGAATTAATAATTTCATACATATGGATCCCTTTTCTTTCCCATCTTAGAAGCCGAGGCTTGCTCAAAAGTGGGTAGTGTCTGCCTGCAAAAAAATAATAAACCTCGTATCCATTTTTAGCTTGGGTTTCCATCAAATCTTCTGTATATTCAATTAAACCGCCACCCCGCCAAGGCCTAAATCCCCATCCAATATGTAAGATTTTCATCTTTTTATTCTCATTAATCCTCTCTTAATATAACCTTTTATAAACTCTCTTAAAATAATCTTTCGAAAAATAAGATTATATTTATCTTTTAGGTTTATCTTTTCCTTTTTTGCAAACTCCATCGGACGGAGCAACAAGAAAGAATCGTTAGAATAATAAGTTAAAAGTAAGTTATGTCTTAAAAATAAAAATGGAGTTTTGCCTGCATATTTAAAGTTTGACTTTAAATGGGTAGGTAAATTTGGATTTATCGCTGAGAAGGATTCAGTAATAAGAGCGATCCCTTCAATTTTTAACCATTTTGAAATGTCTCTTATAGATTCTTCGGGATTTGGTAAATGTTCCAGGACTTCTAAAGAGATAATTACATCGAAATAATTTCTAGGTATATCTTTATATACGGTTATTAGCTTAGTATCTACCTGATATTTTTTAAATCTTTTTGCTGCAAAATCAAAAGTTTTGCTTCCTGGAACGTCAAAATAGAAAAAATTAGCATATTCTTTATAAAAACTATAAAGATAAATCGTATCACTTCCTACTCCGTCTCCTAATATCAAAATATTTATTTTTTCATTATTATTTATTTTTAAATATTCATCTATTCTTTTTCTTATTCTTCCCAAAACTTCTTGTTTTCCTGCTCTACAAAATTCTACTAAAGTTTCAAAAATAAAACCTGAAGTTTCCCTATAAAAACTTTCCATTTTCTGATCATAAACATGGAACTCTATTCCAAAATTGATAGCATCTTTCTTTATATTATATCCTGGATTTAATGCTTCTAACCAAACCTTTTTTTGAACAATTTGTTTGTTTTCTTCTAATATATCACTTATTTCTTCTACTAACTCATTGAAAGAATAAGGACAAGAGAGACAAGAGCTTTCCATACTATTTTTTCACCCCCACAACAAAATATCTTAATGTTAAAATTAATACGATAAAGCTTATTGCAATTAAACTAATAACTGTACCAATAAATGAAAAGAAATAAGTCATTAAAAATGTAAGAATAAAACCTCCTATTCCCATTAGGACATGGATTCTTGAATAAAGGCTGTCTTCTCCCGATACTAACAAAAAATGAACTCTAAATGCGTTCGCATTAATAAAAAATATAGCAAATAAAAGTAGCCTAAAAGCTAAAATAACTTCAGGATAGGGCTCGCCAGCGATAAGTTTGATAATCAACGGAGCTAAAAAATAAATGATAGGAAGTCCGATTAAATATATTATAGTAGTGAAATTCTGAAATCTGTTCATTAAACTTCTAGCACGTTCTTTGCTTTCTGGGTAAATATTACTTAATCTAGGATACAGAGATTGAACTAAAGAAGCTAATGGGAATGTTTGGACTACATTCATAAGCTTTTCGGCAATTGCATAATAACCGGTAATTGTATTATCTGTAAATAACCCTACTGCAAACAAGCGAGAAGAAGTATACCCTGATATTGCCACTTGAGAGATAAATATATACCACCCTTCTTTCAGCTGATACTTTATGTCTGCCATAGACGGCAGTTTAAAATTAACATTAAAATCTTTAAAAACTATCGACAATGCCAAAACTCCCGCAACCAAAGAGCCTATAAAATTGAAGAATGGAACATAAATATAGTCAGAAGCTTGACGAATAAAAACAAATATTGCTACAGTAAAAATAAGTCTGGCAGTTATATTTAAATACGTAATATATTTCATTCTCTCCATACCTTGGAAAAACCACACAGGAAACAAAACCTGCCCTACAACCATCCCAAAAGTTAAATAATAAATAAGCCAATCCTGCCTGAACTTCCAAAATGAAAACACAAGAATGCTCATGATAACAAATGACAAAACAAGAAGGCCCAATTTTATGATCATTACGGAGCTAAATATCTCAGAAACCTTTTGTGCGTTGTTCCTGTGTATCGAGATTTCTCTGGTAGCTGAAAGGTTAAAACCGTAGTCAGTAAGAATGTTAAAATACTGAATAAAAGCTTGGGCAAAAGCGATCAAGCCGTATCTTTCAGGTCCAAGGACCCTAACCAAATAGGGCAAGGTAATTAATGGCAATACGTAATTTGCACCCTGCAAGACCGACAGGGACATGAAATTTGACAGCAAACGTCTTTTGTCTTCTGTGTTGGTTAATCTTTTTATCTTATCCAGCATATTTATGTTTTCCAACGTCCAGCTCCCCTTGAATTTCCACCCTACACCCTCACTCACCCTTACTGCTCCACAGCTCTATCGCCTCTTCAAGCTTAAGCGTAGCCTTAAACCTTTCAAGCTCGTCTTCGCTTAAAGACAGGTAGCGTATTTTTCGGTGAAGCATGGGCTCGACCTTGTCTATTAAATTTTGCAGGTAAGCTTTGTCAACTTTGCCTACTAAGACTAGGTCAATTATACCCGAATCCATCCCCCTTGCGTAGTCGCCCACGATGTAGGCCGAATGTATGTCGCCAAGCTTTGACAATACTTGGGGGATCAGCTGGTCAATCCCTGTGAATTTACGTACCATGCTGTGTATCTCAGGAAAGAGGGGGTGGTTGGTGTTTGCCCGATAAACTTTTGTCCTGCCCTCGTCGAAGGAATTTAAAAGCCCTGCCTCAGTGAGCCTGTTTAGCTCTACCCGCACGGAATTGGTCGATTCGCCGAATTCGTCGGCAAGCTCCCTGAGATACGACCTGCTTTCGGGGTTTAAGAAAAACTTTAGTAAAAGCTTAATCCTCGTTTGGGAAGTGATCAGAGAGTCTAGCATTATTTTCAAAAAACCACCTGCTTTAAAAATTTGTTCCCGCTAAATGCCGGCCAAACAGCCGGGAAAATAAAAAACTTACCGCTAACATATGTCATTCATGAGTAAAAATACTACTCAAAAAGCGTTTCGTCAAGTACAAATTTGACTCAAAGTATGACCAAGAAAATATTTTAATGACGTGACGTCAAATTTACCAACAAAAAAACTGGCACGAAAAGGCTTTTTAAGTTTAAATGCCTTAGCGGGCTTGTTTTAAAGGACAAATAAAAAGTTTAAGTAGCGATTCAAATGCCTGACTTTTATTTGTCTTTATGCCTATGTATTAACACGATCTTTTATCTCTCTAATGCTATGTTATTCCTGGAAGGAATTATATATCGAATATTTTAATTTGGGGTTGCTTTATTTTTCAACCTGTGGTAGTCTTCTTTTTGTGCGAATGAAAGTGTTTTAACAACGCTTTAATATATAAAAGGAAGGGGGTGTTTGCCATGCACTACGAGTTTTTGAGTAAAGTTGTAGGCTATCTGTTAAGGCAAAAGCGAATGGAGCTCAACTACACTCAAAACGACGTCTGCAAAGCCGCATCCATTTCACAGGGGCAGCTGTCACGAATCGAAAACGGCGCAAGAATTCCCTCGCTTTTGCTATTTATTAGACTGTGCAAAATTCTTGGCTGTGATTTGAGCATCAAAGAAATCGAAAAGCATTTATTGGATTTGAGGCTCTTGGAGAAAGAGGAAAAAGAAGACAAAAAGAAAGACACTTAAAAACCTGCCGGGGAGGCCCGGCAAATTAAGGCATAGTAGCGTGAGACCGCCTCACGCTACTTTTTTTGCCGACACGTCACAAATTAAAAACTACATTTTGGAGGCGAGATTCGATGAAAACTTATTCCTTCGTAAAGGTTCATACATGCGTAATAACGGACGAAAAGCTCGACGTGTACGAAAAGATGACTTACGTTGCTTTGTGCAAATTCGCGGACGGCGATGGAAAGTGCTTTCCCCGTTTAAAACTACTTTCTGCCATCGTCGGGTGTTCTCGCACAAGGCTGCGCCAATCCCTTAAAAAACTTGCGGAATTAAAATACATCACAATTACTGCCAGAAAACATAACGACAAGCAAAGAAGCAATATTTACACCTTGTGTCCACGTGAAGACCTCACCGGGGTCACCACACGACCCGATGCGGGTCACCAGATGACCCAACCCGGGTCATCAGACGGCCCCATAACTATATCCAATATAACTAGATCCAAAGAAGAAGAACCAGGGGAACTTAAGGGGTGTGCGAAAAACACTCCGGCTCTTGAAGGTCAGTTTTCCTACATACCGGACTTGATACCGGAAGTAAAAAAACAACCCCCCTCCTCTTTTTCTTTTAAAACTTATAAAAAACCCGAAAAAACAAAAACGCCCGAGGCCGCAAAGGCCAACACAAAGACTTTTGAAGGCACACGGTATGGCGTCTTTAAAGACCCTCCCTACGACGAAATACTTGCCTCTTTTAAGCGGTATTTCCCAAACTTGAAGGAGCCTTCTCTGGATGACAGCATTCGCACGTGGATGAGGTTTTTATGTTTGGCTCGCAATGAGCTTTATTTGCTCGAAGGATGGGAAAGGTATTTTAAGGCCATCAAGGATTCGCCCTTTTTGATGGGCGATAACGCTGCGGGCTGGGTTTTTGACTTTAGGTGGCTGCTTAATCCGCATAACATGGACCAGGTCAAAGATGGGTTCTTTAAAAAGGGAGGGCTTGTATACGATATCTTCAACTCAAAGGTTAAAGCCGATGACCTGCCCGAAGAGACGCGCAGTTACGTGCTGGGCCTGCTTGGTGCCATGAAGAAGCGAAAGGAGGCGGCATAAAGATGGGACCTGAAGATTTTGGAAAGTTTGCGGAAACGTTGTCGCATGTGGCTAAGCTTTACGGTGTTAGATTAACTGACGAAAAGGTGTCGCTTTTTTTCGATGCCTGCAGGTCTTTGTCGCCTGAACAATTTGCCGTGGGCATAAAGCGGCACGTGAAGAGGGGCAAATTTTTCCCAAGCCCTTCGGAGTTGTTTGAGGCACTTTTCGGCACAGAAGAAGACCAGGCAATGCTTGCTTGGTGTGACGTTTTAAGGGCCGTGAGAGCTTGTGGTTCGGGAGGGCCTGTTCGATTTTGTGACCTGCGCATACACTTCGTCATCGAAAGCATGGGAGGCTGGGTCCACGTCGCTTCGGCAATAGAAAAGGGCGAAAAGTGGGTCATGAAGGACTTCAAGGATTGGTACGTCTTTGCGCTGAAAAAAGGCGTTGACGAAGATGGCGTAAAGCCATACCTGCTGGGAGACAGGGGGCTTCCCTACGGGGCAAGACAAGAGGATTTATCGAGGCTGATTTAGGAAATCCCTGCCTGTGACGGAGAAGGGCTTTATAGATTATGTGTTGTCGAGAGGTCTTCTGGCACAGCGTCGCCCGTGTAGTTTTCGTGTTTTGACTTTATCGTTAATATTCCTTTAGCTATGCGTATTGCGAAAAGGGCAGCTCTGTTTTATAGTGGATCCATCACGAAAAGAAAGGAGGAAAAAGAATGGCAGCTTATCAACCAATAGCAAGTCGCGTCACCCTGAGGCTTCAGGTCGGGGCGGACGAATGGGGCAAGCCAAAGCTAAAGAGCAAGTCTATCGCAGGCGTGGATTACTCAGCCGATGCAGCCGACGTCATGGCAGTAGCACAGGCGATAGCTAGCCTGCTTCCCTACGCACTGGTGGAAGCACAAAAGATCAACACTGACCGGGTTGCATAAAGTTTAGCAACCACGAGGAAAAAGACTATTTTGCGTAAAGACCGCTTCAATGCGGCGCTAATTTAAAAAAGGAGGTGAATTGTATGGAGCCAAAAGCCACAAGAAGGTTGAAGATGACCTTTGAGACCGAGGACGGACCCTGGACGTTATCGATATCTGACGTCAAGGAAGGTTTGCTTCCCGATGAAGTCGAGTCGGTCATGCAGACTATCTTGGATAACAACATATTCGGCATCCCACCAATTGCGATCGTAAAGGCCGAATTGGTAGAAACCGATACCACGCAGTTGGTGTAGATATAGATTAAGCGAGGGCCGCGCGTCGGCCTTCGCACTTTGAAGACGAGATTTAGTAAGCCGCAGACCGGCCCTGGACGATTCGATCGATCATGCGGCGACTGTGTTCGCGGCGGACCACGAGCGATTAAAAGGAGGTGAAACCTTGGAGGAATTTATAACGTCAACGCTTCAAACCGGGTTTTCCATTGCGGTCGCGGCTTATCTTTTGATCCGTATGGAAAAACGGTTGGACGAGCTGTCCCTGGCGATAAACAACCTCGAAAAGGGAGTGGCAAAGTACTTCGGAGACGCGTAATTGTAAATTTTCATATAAGCACCCAAGGCGGTGCATGTATATAAATAAATCTTCGGACAAGCGAGAAAGGAGAATCGATGAGAGAAAGCGTGGCAAATTATATCTTAGAAGTTGAAGGAGGTTTTGCAGACAACCCGAAAGACCCCGGAGGCAGGACGAATTACGGAATCACGGCAAATACACTTGCAGGCGTGCGAGGCCGGCTCAAAGGCCTCGCCCTGCCCGAAGACGTAAAAGACCTGACGAAAGAACAGGCATTGGCGATTTACGAGCATTTTTACTGGAAGCCCGCGGGGTGCGACGACATCCCAAGGCCGATTGATTTGGTGGTATTTGACGGATGCGTCAACTGCGGAGTCAGGCAGGGCGTAAAATTTTTGCAGCAGGCGCTGAACCTGCTTGGCGAAAAATTGGCAGTTGACGGGATATTCGGCCCAAAGACGAAGGCAGCGGTTTGGAACCACGCCTTCCCGAAAAGCAAAGTGCCAAGCACCATTCTTTGGTGCCGCGCCATGTTTTACAACGACATCGTAAAAAGAAAACCGGACCAGCGGGTATTTTTGCATGGCTGGTTAAACCGCCTTGCCCGACTTTGGACCTGCGTTATGACATAACATATATATAATGAAGAAATTTTGGGGTCAGATCTTGGATCTTGAATTTTAACTTAATATGTTAATATATAAACCCTCTTTAAGGTTTCAAAAAAGCCACCGGAGTCGGCGCCTGTTACGGGCGGGCTCGGTGGCTTTAAGAGATCTTGAACAGCAGGATATTTTACAGCGTTATCGAAAGCATGTTTTATTCGGTTTGACTACTTTCAGAGAACTTAGCGGCCACATCTACCGGGTTGGTACAAGCAAGCCCACAAGCTCATTTTGTTTCCGCTATTTCGCTGCCTGTTTGCAAGTGATAAACTATTTGCAGTTATTTATCCTTCTCGCAAAGCTGATTTAACAAGCGAATGTTAAAACACATCTATAAATTCATATTGCAGCGTAAAATTCAAAACTCAAGACCTCGTATATTAAAACTGACCCCAATATTTTGCTTATCTCTTATTATTCATATACAATTGTCATTAGAAATTTCAGCCCCTTAACCTCTAGCCGGTACGTCGAGATGAATGGTTGTTATACCCTCCTGCGGGGTGCCCGTTAAAACTTGTCTTGCTCATAAAGGCTTGGTCTTGCTACTTTAACGAATATTAGAGCAATTGTTCCGAAATCGATTTAAATTCTCGTTCAAGATTTTCATTGTCAAAAACTATAATTTCAGGAACCTGAAGGTTTATGAGAATTTCAAGGTCTTTCTTACTGTCTTTTATCATGCCTAGCAAATCAGAAGCAACGCTTATTGTTCTATATGTATTGAAAGCAACATCATAGGCTGACTCAAACTTCATTTGAAGTTCTTTAACCTGTTTACATTGTTTTTTGAGATATTCACGATATTGTTGTATTACTTTTAGATGTGTATTAAGCGATTGGATGTTACTTTCTAAAGATTTCTTTTGATTAGCAGATAGATTTTTAGATGAATTGAGTTGCTCTTGAGCATTGGAAAGAAGTTCCTTAGATTGATTATATATATCTTCCAATTTAGGGAAATAAGTAGAATTTACTTTATCGATAAAACCTGCTTCCATAAAAACACATGTTTTTAGTAATAGTGCATAGATACCATAGTATTTCTTTTGAGCTTCGATATCATTCTGGTTTTCTTCCATAAGTTTAACTAATTTATCTGTAATAATCTTAATATTGTTAAAAGATCCATACATGACAGCTAAATCGTACCCAGTAACGGTATTTAATAAACCTTGTATCTCATTATAAGATACGTTTATACCGTAACTGTCTAATACTTCTATTAAATTATCAGTTTGTACCTCAATATTGTGTTTGATTTCCTCAATTTCATTATTTAGCTTTTGAATCTTTTCGTCATATTCTTGTCTTGTTGTAACAAACAACCCGCCCTCATCTGGAGCAACAACTCTTTTTTGTTGATATTCTCTTATCTCTTTTTCTTTATCTTCTTTCTTTGCTCGAAGTTTAATTATATTATCTCTAATTTCTTTGGCCTCTGAAGAAGATATTATTTCCAATACGTCTGAGATAATATTATTAAACTTTTTAATATTATCTTCTTTATCTTTAGCAAGAACTTTTTTATCGGGCAAATCTTTCATCTCATCTAATAACATTAATGCCCTTTCAAGCTTATCCATAGCTTTATTCCATATATTAGCGATTGTCTTATCGCTATCAAATGAAAAAACACAGGTAGGCAAGGACAGTGCTATGGCTAACATCAATGATACGTATAAGGCACGTCCTGATCTTCTCATTATATTACCCCCCTCAATACAAAATAACGAGCGTCCCATCGCAGTACATCAAATTGAATGATAATAAGGCTATATTTTATTCAATCATATTATACTGATATCAAGTGGCCAAGTATAGTAAGGGAAGCGCAAACTGCCTTTGTGCGCGAAACGCACCGGATCAAAAGATAAATACCATCTCATCGCAGTTATAAAAGAGATTAACTGCATCATCGGGTTATCCAAACATACTGGCACTAACAAATGGATTTTTGGGGTTGGATCTTGAATCTTGAAATATAATTTAGTAATCTAACACACGATATCTCAGGATGCGTTGATCTCAAGGATAAGATAAATTTTTGGCTAGCTGATACCGATGGATTTATATAAAAAGACGGAGGCGGCATTTTGAGGTCGGATCAATTCCTGTTACAGAACAACCGACCATGAGCCACACCTCCGTCTGCTATTATTTTAACCTAATTATCCGGAACTGTCACCCTATCATTAAATGTTAATATTTTATTTAATCAAATGACTTTTGTTGCCAAAATCAGCGCCTATTGCGGGCAGCTTCAGTGGGGGCGCTTCTAGAAATTTAAAGGCAACGGCACGGTTACACATCAGTAGACCTTAATATTTTAAATACCTCGTCTTTGGACGTAGCGTCAAACACGGCTTCGGCTGTGGCATCAAGCTTGGATTCGTCGGTGACGGAGCGGATCATCTTTTCGTCAGAAGATGACAGGCCAAATTTTCGGCGCAACAGTCTTATAAGCACATCTTGTTTGCCTTGTTGTTTACCTTGTTTTATCAGCTTCTCTGCCAGAGATGGCATAATTTCTTCACCTCCAAGTTCTTTTACTATCCGTTGCATGGTGTTTTGGTCTACGTCGAGAGTGTAAGACCGGCAGTAGATTCGACAGAGCCCTATTGTGTTCGCACCTTCAATATTGAATATTGGTACTCTAAAGAACCAATTTTTTGTATTTTAAAACATTAGCTTAAAATTCAAGATTCAAGATCCGACCCTCGAGGTTCTCGGATCTTGGGTATGAAGCTAATTGTGGGGAGAATGCACGTTCCCCATGGGCCGCGGCTAGAAACATAGGCAAGCATTTCTCTTGCGCTGGAATAGAGGATGCTTGCTCCGGTTACAGCCAAAGATTTCAATAAAATTTCTTTATCCTCCGGCATTTCTGCTGTCCATTTAAATGAACCAAATACCACTATTTCGTATTCATAGAGAAGCTTCGTTTCTTCTGACGATCTCTCGGATTTGATTTCAAGCGAAACAGAACATTCTCTAAAATCATCACCGCATTGAGGAATCGCCTTTACGGTCTTCAGCTTCGGAACTCTGGCATCTTTTGGATTTTCATGAGGAATTGCTTCATAGTGGATAATGGGGAAAAACAGGCTCTTTAGCTTTAGCGGTGCATTATAAGCCTTAAGGTTGATAAAGCAAATCAGACCCCTTCGCTTTTTTGTAGGCTGGATGTTGCTGCGCCTCTTCAAAAATCTTTTTGAACCTGCTTCCTACTCTTGCCATATCTATCACCCTTCAATCTTTAAAACTGATAGTGTTTTCTTTCTTGGCCCTGATATAATTATCCCGGTGCTTTTTTGCTTTCCCGATTTCTTTGCGTGGCGTCTTGTCCTTTTCCTTTATGAAATAGTGAGTGCAAATTATTCGGCGACCAGCATCGAAAAAATACAATAACCTGTATTTTCCAGATGATATTTGCCAGATGCCTTCATCGATCGGGGGGAAATCGTGGAAGAGAAAACAAAAGAATTGCGACAAGAAGAAAAGAACACATTGTTAACCTTCTTAAAGCTAACCAAGGAAGGGAAATACGCAGAAATAGATGAGAGCTCGTTCCCCTATCGTAGGATTGAGATCCGAAGAGAAGAATTTTATGATGAGGATGTATATTACTATAGCACTAGATAGGCAATGAATAATAAGACTAGATTGAGTGTTTGAACCCCTTATGTTGTAGATATTCTCTGTTGTTTTTTTCGATGCGAGTCAGTAATCATAAAGGCCTAGGACATTAAAGATACATCCTGGGCCTTATTTTTGTGCCATCTCGTCTCGACTAATCATTTCCTTTAAAAATACTTGGCAGAAGTAATCACACGGTTATTCCACAATTTTCTTTGCAAAAGCCATCGATATTTTTGCTCAGTTTGCATATACTTTCAATGTTTCAATGTAAGGAAAGCAAGGAATGCATTGACCGAGAAAGGAGTAATAACAAATGGAACTTGCAAAGGTAACCTCGAAGGGGCAAATTACTCTTCCAGTTAATATCCGTCGCAAATTGGGCGTCAAGGAGGGTGACAAGATTTTATTTATCGAGGAAGCAGGAAAGGTATACATCCTCAACGCTTCAATGGAGGCTTTAAAGAAAGCACAAGCCGCCTTTGCCGAAGAAGCGGAACGTGTTGGACTGAAGGACGAGGATGACATAGTCGCCATGATAAAGCAACTTCAACAAGAAAGAACGGCAAAGTAATATGTATTTCAAAGATGCTCGACCATTTATCTAAAATATATCGTTGTCATGCTCTGCTTTTAAAATGTGCTCTAGCTGTACCTTTAAGTCAGGGAGTTCCTGTCTTACAATACCCCAGATAATTTCTAGATCAATATTGAAATATCCGTGTACGATCCTGTTTCTGAGACCGATTATTCCCCGCCAAGGAACTTGTTTGTGGCGAGCTTTTATGTCATCGGGGATATGTTGTGCGGCTTCGCCTATCGTCTCAAGGTTTTTTATGACTGCGTCAATCGTCTTTTCGTCCTCTTTAAAAAGCGCAAAATCCATGCCCTCGACGTGTTAATATCTTCGATCAAAAGCTTCCGGTCTTTCCTGTCTTTCTTAGATATAGCAAATATCTTCCATAACGTACTTTTTCCTGTTTGGCTTTATGCCGTCAGGGGTTGTAAGGTCAACGCGCACGCCAAGGATGTCTTCCAAGAAATCGGCAAGGCCGAAAAATGCAAGACCGACGGGCTCGCTGAATTCTACCATGATATCGATGTCGCTTTCTTCAGTTTGCTGTTCGCGGGCATAGGAACCGAAAATTGCAATTCTTTTTACCTTGTACTTTTCTTCAAGTACCTTTCTGTGGCTATTGATTATGCTTTTTATCTCTTCAAGGGTTTTTATTTTTGTTCTTTCCTCTTTGGCGTTGGGTACTTTAAGATCAAAGGGAAAACGCCCCTCTTCGGCCACTCGGACCAAAAGCATACGTACGGCATCGGAGACAGTAAGTCCCATCTTATCCAAGACATGCGCGGCCTTTTCCTTTGTCTTGCTGTCAATGCGCACCCTGACCATTGAATCGCACGTTCGTGCCATTGTCTTCACCTACTTCGTAAACACATTATAGCTACGAATAGATGTATTGTCATGAGGCAAATTGGAGCCACATCTTTAAATTAAATTTTAAATTTTAGAGTACAGAGTCGATACTTTTGAAGCGTGCAACTAAAAATTCAAGATTCAAGATCAGACCCTCGAAACCGTCGGAATAGGCCCTCGGAACTACATTTGCCTGAGCCAGCGCTTGAAGAAAACGTCAGTAAATTGATAGCCTCCGTCCGTCTTTTCCAAAACCTCTTCCTCCAAAAGGCGGGTAATTGCCCTCTGGACGCTTGAGGCCGAACCGAGGTTGTGTTTTCGCAAGAAGGCACTAGAAAAGGGTCGCACCTGAGGACTATCTTCTTTGGCCAGGGCCACGAGGAGTTGGCGAGATTTAAGCGGCAGCATATCCCATATGTCGTGGAAGGCATGGGCCTCCCTCATGAAGACCTCCTGAACCGCCAGGTAAATATCTTCCTTTGCGATGGCCTTTTCTTGGCGTTTGCGGTCCCAAAGGATGTGACATAAAAGCTGTGTGTAATAAGGATGATCATCGGCTACATGCAAAATCTCTCTTATAGCATCCGGATCTGTCTGATAGCCCGTCTCCTCGAAGTGCCTTTGTATGAACTCCGCAAATTCGTCTTTGGGGATCTTTCCCAGCGGGAAGTGCCTCCCGAATCTATAAAAGGGGCGATTTTTATTCCGGAAGAGCTCTTGCATAAGATGACGCTTGCTTCCCATGAAGATATAAGAAACGCTTTCATGCATTTGAAAGTGAGTCCTCATCTGACGCTCTATCTGGCCCTTTACATCCCAGCCCGTGATCTCCTGAAACTCATCGAAAACCACCACGGCCTTTTTGCCCGTTTGCAGGCTCATGGTCGCTACAGCCTCAAACAAGTCATCAAATAAAGGCCCCTTATCTGCGCGAGGATCAAATTCAAACTCAACCTCGAGGTCGACCTTTTCTCCCTTCATCACCACTTTTGGCACCAATCTTGGAAGCAGGTCCCTGATTTTTTTGAGCATGGTTTGAATTCTGCCGCCCTGAAGGCGCGCTACCTCCCTGGCGTAAGCGGCTATAAACGTTTCCTGTGATGTTACTTTAAATAAATCTATATAACAGGTAAGCAAGCCATCGACTTTGACGCGGTCTAAGACCTCGAGGATCAAAGAAGTCTTCCCGTAGCGTCTCGGAGAAAAGACGATCACGTTCTGGCTTGACGCTATATCATTTTTGAGTTCGGCAATCTCCGCCTCTCTGTCGGCAAAATACTTGCCGCGAACCACTTTTCCGTACACGAAGGGATTTTCCATGATTTACTTTCCACCCTTCATCGCTTTTTACGCATTCGTCGTTACGCTATGTGCGTTACGCCGTATGCGTAATTATTATATGCCAATGAAGATCGCGTAACAAGTGAGAAAATTTAGGGAATGTAAAATATGAGGAATATATCCGGCTAAAATTCTTAAGATCGATTAAATATCGATTTGTTAAGTCATTGACAAAATACAAACATCGGTACTATATCTTGGGTTTCAGTATATATTCAAGAACCCCTTTGTTGCTTTTGAAGGAGTTCAACGAAAAAATTCAAGATTAAAGATCCGACCCTCGAGTGTTTAATTCCTTTGCCCCCATGTGAGTATCTGCTTTAGTATTTAGACTTTTTACTCTAGAAGTATTTACTCTACAACTTCTCGCAACCTCAATTAAGACTAAACTAAGCACGATATTGAGGAAAGAATTCTTCATCGGTAATGCCTGCATTAGTCTTCGAATTCTTTAATTTAAGTCGGACCAGTTTTTGATAGATATCATGAAGATGAATGTATCTATAGGTATAAAATGGGGATCGCTTTTCAGAAAAACCCGACTTAAAGGTAAATAGGTTATCTTTTGGATGGATACCGCCCCCTAAATGGAAATACTTTATACCTTTTTGTTGCGCCCACTTAGCAACTTCGTAAATCAGAAGATGATTGCTACATAAACGAAGAGAGTCGCTATTGGATCCAGAAAAATGGTAATGAATAAACTCTCCGCAATGTAAAAAAATTGATGCAGTTGCTACTTTTGCTTCATGTAATGCTACAAATAAAGAAGAATGCTCTCTCAGCAATTCTAGTGTATCTTTGAAGAAGCTCAAAGGAAAGAAATAAAAAGGCGAAGCTTGCTGCCTTTTCATGGTCTCTGTGTATAGATCGTAAAATTGATTTATGTAATTCTGGCTTTGGTCACGAATGACTTCGACTTTAAAACGAAGGGCTTTTTTTATGCTGCTTTTATGTCCTTTTCGAATACCCTTCCAAAGATTACCTTCATCTTGTTTCAAATCAATGAAAACTGTCTCATGATGAAAAACTTTGTTTGATTTTGGCATAACTTGGTGATTGCCCAGCAAAGGATGAAGTCGCGCAAATTCACTGACAATATGGTGATCGCAGCAATATGAGTGGAAACTTTTCAAAAAATCTTTGATAAGTCGATGTAGGGAAGATTCATTAGCAGACAAATAAATTGGCCCTCCATAACCATAAGGGGTTGTAATGTCATAACACTCATCAAAATCTTGAAATGTATGTATATCATTGATGCGACGCAACAAAAAAGAATATAACACCATGCCATCATCCGATTGATATACAAAACAACGAGAAGTTCCGTCACATTTTCGCTCATAAATTCCAGCATACTGCGGCAAAAAATACACGTCAGCACAAGGAATTTCTTTCAATAAGTGTTCCCACCGTTCAATGTCTTGTGGATCAGATCCGCTTAGCACTTCTATTTTACTCATAGTATCACCACACATTTAAAATTAGACCCTGGAAAGAGATCTATGTCGGCAAAAAGCCATCTTTCCCTCCATACGCTCGCATATGCTCGAATCATTATGTGTTGTTACCAAAAAATCATATAAATGCATTAGTATTATTGGAATATGTTATATTTCTGATTCGGTATCCATTCGTGTCCAGATACCTATATTAAATAATATTGATAAATAACGTCTCTAATTTTCTGAATGTCCTTGATGTCATATCTCTGATCACAAGGGATTGATAAAATCGTACGATAAATGTGCTTGCTAAGTGGATAGCTATTAATATCTACTTGTGGTGGGATGGGCCAATGTATTGGACAATATATATCTTCGCTGATAAGCAACTCTTTTAATTTGTTTCGTCCAGCGTGTACATATACTGGAAAAAAAAATGGGCAAGTAGCATTTGAAACATTTTTAAATACTGGTTCAATATCTTTGAGATTCTTTAAAGCATCATGTAAAAATACAAAATTTCCTCTACGCCTTGCAATTAAAACGTCTGTATCAAACTCGCTTATAATAGCATTAGAAACCTCATCTATCAAATAAGGGCCAAAGTCTTGATTTAAGATCTTTTCTGCTTTGTCAAACATATTTAGAAATTCTTTCTTTAATTTGCCATCGTTTGATTCTATATACTGCCTTTTTAATAATAAAGCTTTTTTTCTGATGCTAACAAAATTCCTTTGTGTATCAAAACAATAATTAACATCATCATATTTTGAAGCTATGAACCCACCACTGGGAAGGCCTGCCCACTTTCTTAGGCTGGCTACATAGTAATCGTTTTCAGGGTATCTTTCAAATTTCGAAAATAATGTATGAGTCACATCTTCAACAATTATTGTTCCGGATGCTTTTAAATCATTAATGATGGTGTATAAATTATCATTAGTTGAAAAACCAAAATATCCCATATGTAAAAATATACCTATTTCGAGTTTTAAGTAACTTTTTATACTTTCTATATTCGGCTTTAGGTCATAATTTATATCGTAAAAATAACAATTATATCCCTCTTTGATAAAAGGCATGATAACGGATTCGCAAATATATGCAGGCAACAATGCGATTTTAGATGTGACCCTATCTTTAACATGTTTCAACATTAACATTATAGCGCCCCTACCTGATGAAGTCAGTATATGATTTCCCCATTCATTTATCCATTCAGGGCTGCTATCTATATATTTATTTGGGACTTTAGTAAACCAAAATTCTCCCCCTATTTCTTTACTCATTAAATTCATCCTTTAAAATCGACCATACAATAACATCATGGTAATTGCCATTTTTATAAATCCTTTCTCGCAAAATACCTTCCTTTTTAAAACCAAGTTTTTCTACAACTTTTTGAGATGCAATATTATATTCAATAACCTTACAGTAAACACAATGTATATTAAGTTCGTCAAATGCATATTTAATAAGAGCTTTTACAGCTCTTGTGCCATATCCTTTACGCCTAACATCAATTCTGTTAGCAATCTTCCAGTGAGACTCGGCAGTACGATTTTTCCAATCTATATCGGTAAGCATCACTGTGCCAATAGCCCCATGCTCTTTGGTGTCTATAATTAATCTGAGTTCGTCTGATCTGTTAGCCAAACTTTCAAACCATTTTCTTTGTTGATATACAGACACGGGATAAGAATAACCACAAGTCATGCTTTCAATTTCGGGATCATTGATCATTTCTCTTAGTAATTCTAGATCGCTTTCTTCTATAGCTCTTAACGTTATATCCTCATACTCTATTATCATTTTTTATGCCTCCGACGGAACTTTTGTAGATGTAATTTTTAGGTTTTCTTATTTCATGTAAAGATTTATCGGGGAAATCTGCCCCCCTTACACCTATATCAGACTTCGTAAGAACTTTTTTTACAGTCATTAAAAAAATTTTTACATCAAACAGAAAGCTCACATTATTGACATATTCTAAATCGTATCTGAATTTTTCTTCCCAGGTTAGATAATTACGACCATTTACTTGAGCCCATCCACTAATGCCTGGCCTTATATTATGTCTATGTATCTCCTCATCTGTATAATAGGGTAAGTATATAACTGGCAATGGTCTAGGGCCTATGAAACTCATCTCTCCTTTAATAATATTTAACAATTGTGGCAGTTCATCAATACTCAATTTTCTTAAAATATTCCCAACCCTCAATAAACGATCTGCATCACTTAATTTGACCCCATTCTTTTCAGTTTTTACTATCATGGTACGAAATTTATAAAGCGTGAATATTTTATTATCTTTGCCTGCTCTCTCTTGCTTAAACAAAATTGGTCCACAAGGATCCTCTATTTTTATTGCTATTGCTGCAGCTAACATAACAGGAGAGAAAATTACTAATAATAAAATTGCGAAAAGAAAATCTAGCAACCTTTTTATATATTTTTTATACATCTTTACCATTCCTCCAGGTAGCTAGTAGATGCATTTAGGCATATCGTTAGTTTGATTTTAAGCAGTTAATTGCTTTTAATCTTATTTTATCGAATAACATCTAGATAGAACAACGATTTAAGCTTTTATAGTTTAATCGTATCAGGGTATGAGATTCATATTTACAAGCTCGCAATATTTATGTCAATTATTATTTTATGCTGCACAGCAAAATTTTTATTTATCATATAAAATTCTCGCATGCCTTTCATCCTCATTAAACATCTCATCTCCAAACCCCTTTAATTATTTCACATATCCTGTTTAGGTCATCGTCCGTCATTTTTGTATCGCTTGGAAGACATAAGCCATGTTCGAAGAGCTTTTGGGATACGCCGCTTCCCAAAAAGTCGCAATCCCTGTAAAAGGGCTGCATGTGCATGGGCTTCCATATGGGCCTTGATTCGATGTTTTCGCGCTCCAGAGCCTCAAGGATTTCTAAAGGCTTGACTTTGCCAGATAAGGTGATACAGCTCAGCCAAAAGTTAGGCTCGTTCCAGTCGTTTACGGGCATCATTTCTAGCCCTTCAAGATGGCTTAAGTTTTCTTTGTAAAATTCAAAGATGTGCTTTTTTTGGGCTAACCGACGGTCCAAAACTTTAAGTTGGCCCCTGCCGATGCCCGCCAGCACGTTGCTCATCCTGTAGTTGTAGCCAAGCTCGCTGTGTTCGTAGTGTCGTGCCTTGTCCCTGGCTTGGGTGGACCAAAATCTGACTTTGGCTATCCTTTCTTCGTCGTCTGAGACGAGCATCCCCCCGCCTGACGTCGTGATGATCTTGTTGCCGTTGAAGGAAAAGATGCCATATTTGCCAAAGGTGCCCGTGTATTTGCCCTTGTACTTTGTGCCCAGGCTTTCGGCGGCGTCTTCTATTAATGTGACGTTGTGGTCTTGACATATCTTCATGATCGGGTCTAAGTCTGCGGACAAGCCGTAAAGGTGAGTCAGTATGACCGCCTTGGGATTAGGGTATTTCTTGAAGGCGTCCTCTAAGGCCTCGGGGGCCATGTTCCAGGTCTTTAAGTCGCTGTCTATAAATACTGGCGTCGCGTTTTGATACACGATTGGGTTAGCCGTGGCCGAAAAGGTGAGAGACTGGCAAAAAACTACGTCGTCTTTTTCCACTCCTGCGGCCTTCAGCGCCATATGGATGGCGGCAGTTCCTGAAGAAAGCGCAGCGGCATGTTTCGCGCCAACCCAAGCGGCAAGCTCTTTTTCAAAGGCGTCCACGTTTGGTCCAAGGGGCGCTATCCAGTTGGTATTAAAGGCTTCTTTCACGTATTGCAATTCGTAGCCTTCACCGCTCATGTGCGGCGACGAAAGCCATATCTTTTTTGTCAACTTTATCCCTCACTTTTTAATTTCAAACTTTAAAATATTGCGTCCTTTGTTAGAATAAAAGCTCAAATACTTTTTTATTTGTTCACACCTCAACCGTCTGCTCCAACCTAAACGTCGGCACGATCATCTTTATGACCGAAAGTATTTCTTCTTTGTCGCCGTCTTGGGCCACCTTTAGCAGATATTCGAGCTTTTCGTCGAAGCTTTCGTCAATGTCGTTTTGGTTTGCTATATAGATCTTTTCGTGAGGAGACGGTATGGTGCCTTCTTCTGCTGTAAGTAACTCCTCGAATAATTTTTCGCCGGGCCTTAAACCGGTGTATATGATATCTATGTCTTCATGAGGCGTAAAGCCTGACAGCTTGATGAGGTCTTCTGCCAGGTTTTTGATCTTTACGGGTTCTCCCATGTCTAAGACGTAAACTTTCCCGTTACATGGCAAGGCCGCAGCCTGCAAGACCAGTTGGGCTGCCTCCGGGATGGTCATAAAATAACGTTTCATCTCGGGGTGAGTGACCGTAACTGGACCCCCACTAGCAATCTGGCGTTTAAATATGGGAATTACGCTTCCCCTGCTTCCCAGGACGTTTCCAAATCGTACGGAGACAAAGGTATGCCCTGGAGCAGCTTTTTCGGCCAATTTGCGCACTATCATTTCAGCGATGCGCTTGGAAGCGCCCATGACCGACGTGGGGTTTACGGCCTTATCAGTGGATATATTAACAAATCGCTCGACGCCCCATTTTAGCGCCAGCTCGGCTACGTTTTTGGTGCCGAGGACGTTATTTATTATGGCCTGATCCGCATTTGTCTCCATCAAGGGAACGTGTTTATGTGCGGCAGCGTGGAATACAACTTGAGGCCGAAATTTCTTAAAGACCCGCTCAAGCTTTTGGCGATTTTGGACGTCGGCAATGACAAGTTCATATTTCAATCTTGGAAATAAAGCTTTGATCTCAAGCTCAAGTTCAAATAAGCTGTTTTCTCCCCTGCCCAAAAGGACCACCTTTTCCGGTCCAAAACGCGCAACCTGCCTGACAATTTCGGAACCTATGGATCCCCCTGCTCCCGTAACGAGTATGCGTTTGCCCTTCAGGTATTTTGATATGGCATCGACGTCAAGGCTCACCGGTTCCCTGCCCAGTAAGTCTTCTATGTCTACCTCGCGTATCTGTGAAATGGAAACTTCGCCTGAAAGAACTTGATAAACGCCTGGGATGATGCGATAAGATACGCCCGCTTTACTGGATAAATCCACAATTCGACGCACAAGGCGACCATCGCCAGAAGGTATGGCAATTAAGACCTCTTGGATACGGTGGTTTCCGACCTCTATGGGCAGAGAATCGATGGGGCCAAGGACGGGAAGTCCTAAGATTTTCGTTCCCTCTTTTGAAGGGTCGTCATCCAAGAAACCCTGGGGTTTTAGGCCGGCCTCGGGATGGCGCAGCATTTCACGGGCAATCATGGTCCCGGCTTCGCCGGCGCCGACGATCAGGATGTTTTTGGGCTCGACTAAGGATTCCGTATTTTTATAGCCATGGTTCTCATGATAAAGCCTGAAAAGCGCCCGGGTACCGCCCAAGGCAAGCATCGCCAGAAAAGTATTTATTATGGGGATGCTGCGCGGCACGCGTAAGGAAGTACCACTTATGAAACACAGCCCAGAAACGGATAAACCAAAAATTACCATGGCCTTAAATAAAGTCACTAAATCGGGAATCCCGGTGCTTCGCCAAGAACGCAAAGGAAGCTTGTAAACAACTTCAACTAAAAGCAAAGATACGGCTGTAATCAAAATATATGGAGGAATTTGATTGCTGTAAGAAAGAAATCCTCCTTCAAGCCGCAAATAAAACGCCAAAAAAACACATACACCACAGGCTAATAATAAATCTATTGCAAACTTTGCAATGTAAGTTCTTCTAAAGATCTTCATTGCTAATCACCAAGCCTCGAGTTGCAAATTTGGGGCAGTAAATCCTGCTAGATGACAATCAGGGTGTTTACTCCCCCCACTTCATGCTATCATTTTATCTTACTTTGCGCATATTTTACAACTTCAATCTGTCTCGGCTTGATTTTGTCCGCCAATGGGGTCAGGTCTTTAATCTTGAATTTTAATTTATCACATGGAAATAGTCTGCCCCCAAATTCATGCAGACTTTAATGATATCAGTTAATTTTTGCTAATATATAGTGCGCCATCGAGAACCGCCGAATTTACGGCCTTGCCAGTGGCATTAGTGGGTGATTTGGTTCAATAACAAAAAGCCAGAGCGGTTCACAAAGGACCCACCGCCTATTTAGTGGTTTTATAATGGTAAACCCCAATGCACAACCCTAATACATAAAAAGAGATTCATCAAATATCGCTGTATCACTTAGCAAAAATTCTATTTTTCTGAAAGTATTTTTGTATAGTAACTCTGTCCCTTTACTGTCCAAGCAGCTTTAAAACTTCCTCTTTCGATTTGGCGTCAAGGACGGCTTCGGCTGCAGCATCAAGTTTGGATTCATCGGTGACGGAGCGGATCATCTTTTCGTCAGAAGACGACAGGCCAAATTTTCGGCGCAGTTGTTTTATAAGCAGATCTTGTTTACCTTTGATTTCTCCCTTGCTCATCAATTTCTCTGCCAGAGACGGCACGATTTCTTCACCTCCAAGTTCTTTTACTATCCGTTGCATGGTGGTCTTGGTCTACATCCACAGTGTAAAGCAGGTATAAAAACAGTATCTGTTTTTCTTCTTCAGGCAAGTTAATTATAACAGTTATCTTCGCGATATCCTCTATGTCACGTAAGGCTACAAGCTTCATGATCATCAGGCTTGCCATCAAAAAGGGTGTATCTTTTGCCCTTTGTTCTATCTCTTCGTTAGGAATTTGGGTTAGGTCCACTAATACGTAGTTGAACTCAGGGATGTAAGGTTTTATGGATTCACCTATATTTTGAAACTGTCCTTGAAAATGAGTGGTAACGTTCCAGCTTGAAGAGCCGTGATAGATGACCACGGGAATTATAGGTGTAAGTGGTTTATTCTTCTTTCTCTGTTCATCCCACGTTACGGTCATATAATTTAGTATTTGAAGTAAAACTCCAGGGTCAGGATATGACTTGTGTTCAAATACGAAGTAAACTTGTCCTTTAGTATTTGATATATGGCATTCAACGGCTATGTCCATGTAGTACTTGTTGTAGCCCTTGATCTTTTCTGTGGGAATGAGCTTCATTTCCTTTAAATCTATTTGACTTGAAAGCTCTTTTGGCAGGAATTCCTTTATGAACTGTCTTACGTTTGCTTCGTCAGACATTACCCTTTTAAAAAGCCTGTCGTGTGGGTCTTTGGGCGTTAGGTCGTCTTTTGGCACAGGCGAGGCCTCCTTTGGTTGAAAATAGGCAATATGATTTTATTTTTGGTAGCCGAAGAAGAAAAAGCCAGCATATGTTGCATCATTTGCTGATGATATCACAAAAAGATGCCGAACGTAACTTGATCTTTAGTCTAAATTAAGCCTTGGGAGCATTTAAAGGGAAATTAGGTATTTTTGATAGCCTCGTTAATTTACTAAATTAAAAATTCAAGATTCGAGACCTGATCAGATCTTGAGTTTTGAGTTTTTCATCGCTTGTCAATTTAACATTTTATTTTATCCATCACAAACTTGGTCTCTAAAATTCCTGCCCGGTTCTTAAATTGGAGGGTTGGTGAAGGCTTAACTTCGAGGATTGAGCCTTTGCCTGCCTAAAAATGCTTTTCTTACAAATTATCATGTTAGAGTAAAATTCAAAGCTAAAGATCTGAACCAAATATCTGACTCCAAAGACCTATTTTCTTCTAACTGAATCATTAATGGAATGATGGAAGCAATAAACTTCTCAAAATCGCCCAATTGCTCGGTTATAATTTCGTATAACAATTCCCGCGATACATCCTCGTAACCACGGACGAGACGATTACGCAGACCGACCATAGCAGAATAGGTGTCAAACTCCGAGGCCGAAATGACCTTTTTCTTGCTGAGCATTTTTAAGGCGTCACGTGCGTCACTCGGTGGGTAATTAAATTTTTTGGCAGCCACGTGATAGACTATGTCAATCATTGCTTCAATGCTCGTCTGCAAAAAATACTTTATGGCGCTCAGTATCAACGTGTCTTCGATTATTTTCTGTCGTCCGTAAGTTTTTACTATTTCGTTGATAGTATTCACTTGCTGACGAATGTAGGCTATCTTTCGTCTGTGGCGGGTCCGTGTCAAGAGTCATCGTTATGCCCCCACGATGCTCTTCAGGCATTCGATGTAGCGCGGGTAATTTTCCCCATAACGACGGCTCACGATCTCTATGAAATTGGTGATCGTTTCGTGATCTCGTTCGTAGATCAACCTTCTTTATAAGGTCCTCATCTATGCGAACCATGGTTCTCAACTTGCCTTTCTCTCCCTTTCGCCCTTTTAGCTTCCTCATTAATATATATTATACATATAAATAAACGAATGCTATCCGCGTTCTGCTTTAACTAAACCTTTTTTAAATTGGCTGGCCATGCTATATTTATTACGTCAAACTAAATCAATTATGCATAAATGGGGAGGATGCGATGAATTTGACACAAGCATTCGTCAACTTAAGTCCCGTGATGCAGGCGCTCATCGCAACGCTTTTTACCTGGGGAGTGACGGCCCTGGGGGCTGCGGCGGTCTTTTTGACCAAAGAGGTGAGCAAAAAGCTGCTCGACAGCATGCTTGCCTTTGCCGGAGGTGTCATGATAGCGGCAAGCTACTGGTCCCTGCTTGCTCCTGCCATCGAGATGTCCGAAGGAAAGCCAATACCGTCCTGGGTTCCGCCTGCCATCGGGTTTCTGGCCGGCGGAGTATTTATGCGCATTATAGACATGATACTTCCTCACCTTCATATAGGACTTGAAAAGTCCGACGCCGAAGGGATTAAAACCTCATGGCAGCGAAGCACGCTTTTGGTGCTTGCCATAACCCTTCACAACATCCCCGAAGGCATGGCTGTGGGCGTCGCCTTCGGTGCTTTGCATTATGGGCTGCCTTCGGCTTCCTTGGCGGGTGCCGTGTCTTTGGCCATCGGCATTGGTCTTCAAAACTTTCCCGAGGGCTTTGCCGTATCCATGCCCCTGCGCCGCGAGGGCGTTTCGCCATATAAAAGCTTCATGATGGGACAACTTTCTGCCATGGTCGAGCCCATAGCAGGCGTCATCGGCGCTAAGGCCGTCATGATAGCCCAACCGATCCTTCCCTATGCACTCGCTTTTGCGGCGGGAGCCATGATATTTGTGGTCGTCGAGGAAGTCATCCCCGAAGCCCAACGTAGCGGTGAAACAAACATCACCACCATGGCCGCCATGTTAGGTTTTACCGTGATGATGACCAAGGCGTCGCTTCCTTCCATGGTCTCGTATTCGTTTTGACAGTAAATGATCCTGTCTTCGATGTTTTTGAGCCTCCATTTGGCTTCCCTATGGGCTGCGGGGTCGTAGACCTTAAAGGTGGCACCTTTTTGGGCGAGCTCGTTTAGTATGGTTATGGAGGGTGCCTCGCGCATGTCGTCAGTGTTCGGCTTAAAGGCAAGCCCAAGCACTGCCAATTGCTTTCCCGATAAATCGCCTAAAACGCGCTCTATCTTTTGTGCGGCCAAAAGCTTTTGGCGTTCGTTTGCCTCGACGGTCTGCTCGACCAAGCTTAAAGTCACGCCGAATTTGCGCGCCATCTCGGCAAAGGCCCTGGTGTCCTTGGGAAAGCAGCTTCCGCCGTAGCCCGGCCCCGGGTGCAGGAACTTGGGCCCGATGCGGCCGTCCATGCCCATGGCCCTGGCGACGTCCTGCACGTTTGCCCCCACGTGCTCGCAAAGGTTCGCCACCTCGTTTATGAAGGTCACCTTCATCGCCAAAAAGGCGTTTGAGGCGTACTTTATCATCTCGGCCGTCTCTATGTTCGTCTCGACGAAGGGCGTCTCGTTTAAGTACAAGACCCTGTAGACCTGCTTCATCACCTCAAGGGCACGCTCGGAATCCGTGCCGATGACCACCCTGTCGGGGTGGGTGAAGTCGTGCACGGCCGAGCCTTCCCGCAGGAATTCAGGGTTTGAGACGACGTCAAACTCAAAGCTTGCCCCTCTTTTTGCAAGTTCTTCATTTATCCATTCTTTGACCTTCTTGCCCGTCCCGATAGGCACAGTGCTTTTGTTCACGATGACCTTGTAGCCGTTCATGTAGCGGGCGATGTCGCGGGCGACCTGCTCCACATACGTGAGGTCCGCGCTTCCGTCGTCTGCGGGAGGCGTTCCCACGGCGATAAATATCACGTCGCAGCTTTCGACGGCCTGCCTTAAGTCGGTGGTAAACTCAAGCCTCTTGTAGTAGACGTTTCTTTCGACTATCGGCTGTAAGCCCGGCTCAAAGATGGGGATCACGCCGCGCTTTAGGCCTTCGATCTTTTCTTCGTCTTTGTCCACGCATATCACGTTTAGCCCGAAATCGGACAAACAGCTTCCCGAAACAAGCCCAACGTAACCCGTCCCAACGACAGCTATCCTGTTCATGAACGTCCACTCCTTGCCCTTTAAACTTTATAATATTTCCTGTACCACTCCACGAACTTTGCCAAGCCTTCCTCTATTGGCGTCTCGGGCTTGAAACCGATGGCTTTTTCAAGGTCCGTCACGTCGGCGTAAGTCATTATAACGTCGCCCGGCTGCATGTCCAAGTATATCTTTTGGGCCTTTTTGCCAAGGCAATTTTCGAGGACGGCAATGAACCTTGAAAGCTTCACGGGGCTGTTGTTTCCCAGGTTATAGATCTTGTAGGGGGCAAAGCTTTCGCTTATCGGGCCTGCCTTTTCGTCCCAGTCGGGGTTTGCCTTTGGCGTGAGGCCAATAAGGCGGTAAAGGGCTTTTACCACGTCGTCAATGTAGGTAAAGTCGCGGCTCATCCTGCCGTGGTTGAAGACTTTAATAGGCACTCCTGCCAAGATGTCGCGGGTGAAGGAAAAATAAGCCATGTCGGGCCTTCCCCATGGGCCATAGACGGTAAAAGCCGCACCCCCGTCGAGGGGATGCCGTAAAGGTGAGCGTAGGTGTGGGCCATCAATTCGTTTGCCTTTTTCGTGGCAGCATACAAGCTCACGGGGTGGTCCGTGTTGTGCTCCGTCGAAAAGGGGACGGTCTTATTGCCGCCGTAAACGGAGCTTGACGAGGCAAAAAGCAGGTGTTTAACGGGATAACTTCGGCAGGCTTCAAGGACGTTTACGAACCCCACCAGGTTTGAATCCACGTAGGCGTAGGGGTTTTCGATGGAATAGCGCACCCCCGCCTGGGCCGCCAGGTTCACCACGTATTCGGGCTTGCAAGCGGCAAAAATTTCGTCCACGGCAGGTTTTTCCTTTAAATCTGCGCAGTAAAAGACGAAATTGCCATAGGCGCGCAGTATATCCAGGCGGTCTTCCTTGAGCTTGGGGTCGTAGTAGCTGTTTAGGTTGTCTAAGCCAACGACGAAATGCCCCCGCTCAAGCATGAACTTGGCGAGGTGAAAGCCGATAAACCCGGCAGCGCCGGTGATCAGGATTTTTGACTGTGTAGGTAAGGTATCGGTCATTTGGTGGTCTCCTTTGGTTAAATCTAAATTAGGCCTTTATGGGGCGCAAAGATTGCAAAATGGGTATTGCTGTAATGCTTAAGACATAGTGCAGCCGCGAAGGAAAATGAGGCATCTTTGCAGGTGTCGTTAACATTTTATATTAAAATTCAAGATTAAAGACCCGACCTGCATTGACACAAAACCCTGCCCAGGGGTTGCAGCTGTTGAATACTCTATATTACATGTTTAACCTATTAGGTAAATCCAAGATTCAAGACCCGACCCTGGGGCTTTTTCTTGATAAATAAAGGTCATATATATCGGACATCTCGGCCAGGACATTTTCCAAAGAATAATCGCGTATCTTTTTTTGCCCCGCAATGCCCATGGAAATTCGCAGTTGGCGATCCAAAATAAGTTTTTCAAACGCCTGAATTAATCCAGAAACATCTTCAAGTTCTACCAAAAACCCTGTACGCCCATGTTCCACTAGATCGCGGTTGCCGCGGACATTGCTTGCTACAACTGGTTTGCCTGCAGCCATGGCTTCCATCATGCATTTCGGCAGGCCTTCGTCGCTTGGAAACAAGGGTAGCGATATCAGTTTCTCTAAGAATTTGCGGAACATCGCCACGGTAGCCCAAAAAATAAACTCGCTTAAGTTGCTCTTTTATGACTCTTCTCTGTAACGTTTTCATTTTTTCTCCAGTGCCTACAAATAACAAATGAATGTAATCATGCCGACTTGCCAGATCACCCCAGGCATCTAATAAAAAATCTTGATTCTTATTTTCGTTTAGTTCTGCCACGCACGTAATCACTGATATCTTCCTGGCCAATTCCTAAGGATAGCACGAATGTTATTCTCGCTTACAGACGGGTTAGCATATTTGGATAAATCGACACCCACTCCATGCACGTAAAACAAATTTTCTTCGGCCTTGAAGTCAAGCTTTTGGGCATTCTCAAAATCCTCATCGTTCATAACAATTAACCCGTCCGTCCAGCGGGAGGCAATTTGCTCTGCAGTATGGTAGATAAGCCAGTTTCGCCTCGGAGCTCCCTTATAGAAGTGAAAACCGTGTGCAGTGTATAAAACCGGCCCCTGATGTGTTGATTTAGCTAAAAACCTTCCCAAAAAGGCAGCGACAGGCGTATGAACATGGATGAGATCAAAATGATGGTTCTTTAATAAAGATCTCAACTCAAGGAAAGCCTTAACATTAGCAGGGTTATAAGGAGAACGCTTGAAAGGGATCTCCCAACATATCACACCGGCATTTTCAACATCATCCCTGCGTCCTGTCACAGAAGAAGCTGCGGCATGAACCTCGTAGCCTTTTTCCTGCAGCATCTTCATAAATGGGATGTGAAAAGCTGCCAAGTGGTTATAGACGGTGGCGATGAAAAGGACTTTGCCTTTATTTTGGGAATGACTGTTTTTATTTGTCGCGTTACAAACTTGCACTTATGCCAATCTCCTTTTGGTTAAAAGCTCTTTGTAAAGTGCCTCCCACTGGTCTACGACATGCTCGAGGCTGTAGTTTGCTTCGATATATGCTCGACCTTACCTAGGGCAGGGAATACATTATCTTTATATTTTTCTTGCTTTCTTTCCCATCTTACAAGCATATGGCAGCTGCTTCTAAGACATTTTATCACTGGTATGGCAAAACTTTCTGCTCTTGTTGGACTACATAGTCTTAACTTCGTGTCCAGCAAATCGGGGGATCAACAGCTATAACAGAAAAAATAAGCATAGCCGCTAGCGATAGCCTTAGTCTACAAGTTTAGCCCAGTCCTGTGAAATAAGATTTACAGGCAATCGGCGCCCAGCTCCTGCAGGGGCTGTTCAAAGCCTGCCTCGGGCCCAAGACAAATAACTTTATGGCCCAGTCCAACCATGGCCCTTATCAAATCACCGCAGAAATTAACGAGCGACGGTGAATAATGCGAAATTATGACGACTTTAGCCAACTATAAATACCCCTTTCGATCCCGACTCTATATTTACTAAGATAGGCAAAATAGCAATTAAATACCATCTTTTACAATTTTTCAAAAAATAGTTCTTGTTCGTTTTGTTAATTAAGCATGCAAAGTAATGTCCTTCATTATCAATCACATATACCAATAGAAGCCTATAAAGTAGTACAGACTTAAACAAAGAATATTTCTGTGTTTATAAAAAAATGCTTCACATCCCTTTAAAGCTAAAAATATTTGACACAATTCACTATGTGTTGCCCAACATAAAGGTAATTCTGGTTTTTTAAAACATTATCCTACTATGTCAAGTTACAATCTTGATATATCCGTTAATTGATGTCTACCTTTCATGCTCAAGATTTACGTTTTGGGCATTATCTAGATTTATCTTTAATTTAATATTTAAAAAGAACATTATTATTTTGCAAAGAAACCAAACAATAAACAATTGTCCAATTATTAAAATAAGTCCCTTTTGTAGGGGAAAATGTGAAAATCCTCCAGTTATAGATTGTGTCTTAAAATACAATAACGTGGCCATAGGCCAACACAATCCTTTACCTATAACTCTTTTGAGCAAATCAATTAATATAGTTAACCCCAACGCAGTTGAAAATGCAACTATAATTGGCGATAGAAACACAAGCGGGAATCCTCCTATTGCGAAAGCTTCTGCGATAAAATATGAGTTTTTAACACCCATTTCCGAATACCCATACCCTTCGGTAACCATCATTAAGACCTTTTGAAAGTCCATGTAGTTTGCAAAAAACCGAGCACCTGGAAACATATGCCAATAAAAATTGCCCTCCGGAAATAAACCCGCTTTCCAGAGACCGAACGTTTCGTATACGCCCGCCATCTGACCAATGCCTAATCTATTTGTCAAATAAAATACATATTTTTCAAAAGTTAATTCAGGGATATATAATGATACGATATAATAAAGCATACTTATTATAAAACATGCAATAAGCGAAAAATACAATAATGCTTTTAAAGAAAATAACCTCTTAGGAGCTAAGGATCCTTTAGCTAATATCCAAATAATTAGCCCCCAAGCCGGGGGAGCTTTACTGCCAGAAGCGGTTAGAATAAAAAGAGCTACCATCAAGCAGACTAATGACTTTTTTAGATTTACCCGACCTTGATAGCCGGCAAGCGCTGCAATCAAATACCCTAATAAATCTATTATAGATTGAACTTGCGAAGGAACATGAGAGAAATATCTATTGGCAAGCCGTACCTCCGACAGCCTTTTCCCCTCTAAAATCGACGTAAGAAAAGCATGTTTATATCCTAAAAAATAAAAACCGGCTATGGACAATATTCCGACAAAACATAAAGAATACAACAGTCTTTTATTTGAAGGCGAAAATACCGGAGCTTCCATTGGTTTCGTTCTTTTTTTATAAAGTCCAAATAATCTAAGTGAAAACGCTAAAGTTACCACATACATCACTAACGTTATAATAACTAGAACAGCTATTTCTCCCTCAGTTCCTGGTACTGCCTTAAAAAAAATGGGTACATGATCAATACCAACAGCACTTACTATAATAAGTGGTATCAATACCAGCGCAAGCTCATAATACCACATTAGAGGCCAAGGGTTATTTTTAGGCGATGAGACATCAAGAATAGTTCCCTTGAGCAAAAAGTACGATATCAAAGGCACTAATATTAAACCTAACACAGAAATAATAAATGCTCCTTCATTCATTCCCTTTTACCCCTTTTTGAAGCTATAATCTGACGCAAGAGGTCATCTGTCTTTGCAGCACGACAATCCCATGAATGTTCTTCTTCAATTGCCTTACGACCTCGCACTCCCATATCCAATCTCATCGTTGGGTTGGCATAAATCGTTGCAACTGCTTTAGCCAACGCATCGGGATCATCGGGGGGAATTACCAATCCACAGCTGTATCGCCTTACCAAATCAGCCTGGCCGGGAAAGTCTGTAACAATAACAGGAGCACCACAGGCTATAGTCTCAAACAGTTTCAAAGGAAATAAGCCGGTAGAGGAGCGATCGCCTTGATTGTTTTTAGGTACAAGACTAGCCAAACTGTTGGCAACAATCCCAGCAATGTCAAGATATGGAACAGGTCCTAGATATGTAATTTTAGTATTATCGAGAGCTGCCTTTTCAACAACTTCACGTTCTGCGCCATCTCCAACTATTATCATGTTGACATCAGGGGGCCAATAAGGGCTATAGGCTGCTTTAATCAAAGTATCTATTCCCTGCCATCGCGCTAAAGCACCAAAAAAAACTGCATAGGGTTTGGGAAGATCATATTTTAACTGAGCCTGCGGCTGGAAAATTTCCGGGTTAGCACCATTGGGTATAATTTGAATTGATCGCTGTCCGGTTTCGCTTTGCACCCATTCTCCCAACTGCGGCGTCACAGCCACAACTGCATCCGCCCATTTTAGTTGTTTGCGTATTAGCCACTTAAATAGGGGCGCAAGCATTTTAGTTTTTGGCCAGGCTATAAATAAATCCTCATAAGGCCCGTTTACCTCCTGCACCACGGGTTTGCGCAATAGTTTAGCTACTAAAGCTGTAGGAAAAGTAGCAAAGTGATTTCTAATGTAAATAGCGTCCGGCTTGATCTTAATCAAATTAATTAACAGTATAAATTGAACTTTAATGAAAGCCAATAAACGGACGAAGGGGCCGGGTGTGTGATAGCTCTTTGAATAGGTTGGTTCAAATAACTGCACCTCCCATCCCCTTTTGCGAAGCCCCTTGATAATTTCATGTACATGAGCATAACTTGCCTGTCCTTGTTTAGTGGCCTGGAGAGACAAATATATTAGCCGTTTCACTCAAAGATGGCTCCTTTCATGTATCAAAAATAAACTATTTCAAGAGAAAATGCAAAACTTTCTCCGCCGAATTCCCCTTACCGTAAGGGTAATGCTCTGATCTATCATGATTTATATAATTGTAGCGAATACCTGCGATAATGGTTTCTTTCGATATAGGGGAGGTAAGAAAGTTCCACCCCAGCTCGACCAATTCCACCCATTCCGTCTCCTCCCGCAAGGTAACGCAGGGCACGCGATAGAAAAACGCCTCCTTTTGCACGCCGCCGGAATCTGTGGCGATGAGGCGGGCATTTTTTTCAAGCATCACCATATCAAGATAGCCAACTGGCTCAGTCAGGCAAATGCATGAAGCCACCTTATCGTACATGCCGCTTTTTATCAACGCCTCACCGGTACGCGGATGTAAAGGCAAGACCACCTTTATATCGCGGGCTATTTCACAAAATGCGTCAAATATGACCCGAAGCCTTACGGGATCATCCATGTTTTCGGCGCGGTGCACAGTAACAAGGACGTATTCCTTAGGTTTTAAACCCAGTTTATTTAATATATGGCTTTGCCGCTCGGCCTTTTTGCCATAATAAAGGGCAGCGTCGTACATCACATCTCCGACTAATTTAATCCTTTCTTCTGGGATTCCCTCGTGTCGCAAGTTCATAACGGCCGTCTTCGTGGGAGCAAAGAGCAAATCCGAGGCATGATCGGTAAGAACCCTGTTGATCTCCTCAGGCATTCGGCGATTAAATGAGCGCGGGCCCGCCTCAACGTGTGCCACCGGTATATGAAGCTTGACGGCCGCCAGCGCACCGGCCAGTGTGGAGTTTGTATCGCCGTAAACCAGCACCCAGTCAGGTTTTTCTTCCAACAAAACTTTTTCGATGGCTTCTAGCATTTTCCCAGTCTGCGCGCCGTGCGTGCCGGAACCGATACCCAGGTTGTAATCGGGCCTTGGTATCTCAAGCTCCTCAAAGAATACGTCAGACATATTTGTGTCGTAATGTTGACCCGTATGCACCAAGATTTCATTGACGCCTTCTGTTGCCCTAAGCACCCGCGATACTGCGGCAGCTTTGATGAACTGCGGGCGGGCACCGACCACAGACACTATCTTTAGCATAATACGACCACTCCGTTTTTTATGCCGCCTTCACGACTACGCCTCAAATTCAAACCCCCACCAACACCTTACCGTAAAGCTCCCTGTCCTTTTTTGAGAGCAAGCTGCTGTTATGCCATAACAACGTAAAATCGCCATTAAACATTTTACACGTTTCTGCCAGCTTTTGGATCAATGACAGGGACTTTTCATGCGAAAGTCCCATATATTGGCATCCTAGCATGCTTCCTTCCATCACTATCAAGGGCCTTTCGCGCAAGGCTAAAGGTTTCCGCTGCAGGACGTCGTAAACGGGATACTCAAAACACACTCCGCAGCGAAATCCGACGTGATCCGCAAAGGTCAATGTGCTGTCGGTAATCTAGCCCTGCTTCCTCCCACGCCCGCCACGTCGTCGGAGCCTCCCAGCGCAGGTAATGCTGCCTTCCGCCCCAAACGTCCTGGCAAATCCCCTCTTCTTCCGCAACCGAAATAAGCCTTTCAAACTCCCTCTTCACCTGATCCATGCTTCGAAAACTATTATAGCTTGCGTGCAGCCCTATTTCATGTCCCCGCCCGCAGATCTTTTTCATGAGCTTTCTAATCCATGGATCTTCAAGGCGGTAAATTCCGTCGATTCTACCCGCCGTATGGTCGGCGATGAAGTAAAAAGCGCTCCTTAAGCCCTTTCGTTCGCTCGCGTCCATGATGAAATCAAAGGTATTACTGATATCCGCATCGACGTTTCCCGTGCATACCTTTGCCAACGACATAAGCCTGCGCGTCAAAAGTTGCACATCTTTTCTTTTTAAGACATCTCCCGCTGCGGTTTTTAACACCCTTAGAGGATTGTTGCCGGCGACGCTCAAAGGCCAATCTACGTCATGGCTGAGACATACTCTGTAGCTTCTTTTTTTACGCTCAAGTCCAGGCCAAAGCTTCTTAATGGACCACCACAGAATCTCCAGGTATTCATTTACTATCGGGCGCATTAAAAAGCCCTCACGGTAAGCAAGCGATGCCCGGGCCGGAAAGCGCTCGTGCTCGTCTTTGACCGATTTAACGACCTCTTCGTATCGCGTGAGCATGAAAAAGGCGCTCCCAAAAATATCGAGGCCCAATTTAACTTTAGAATCTTGAACATCTATATAATTGCCGCTATCCAATCTGCTTCCGTAGATGATCGGGATAATATGATTTACACATGCAATATCGACAAGAACCTGAGATAAATCAAATGTCTCCAGCGGTTGGTTCGGCAAAGAATCGTCCTTAATCCATTTGTCCGTTGGAGTTTGAAATAAGACGTCTGAGACAAGCAATTCGCGGCCTTCTGTGTCATTCATGGTTATCAGGACGTCTTGTCGTTTCTCTGCAACGGAGCGATAATCCAGACCCAAGAACTCCTTTAGGATCACATGAAATGCATATAGTCGTTCATTTTCGAATGTTGGCGGATGTTTGATTAATAGTGTCAATGGTTGTATCACCTCGCAAATAGACCACGATATCTTAATATACCAAGACCGTATTTAACCAAGCCTCTTATGTCGGGAGATCTAAGCACATAAAACGGAACCAATGGTCCTCCCCAAGTAGCCTTTGCAGCTGCCACGCTTGGAATATTCGCTCCCGAATAATCAAACCCAATAGCACCTTCTGAAGCAAGATTTTCAAGAGCAAACGCAATTACAGCCTGAGTGGCTCCACTATTTAGGAATTCTCTTTTTGTACCGGCAACCCAATCAATAGCCCGGCTTCCATGAGAATGTAGGATTATACGAGCACTAGCAATCTCTCCGTTGGGGGCATAGCAACCATAGCATTTAAAGTGTTCCTCTCCCAAAAGGTCTTTGGCCAAACAAATGTCTGCAGTTGTTAGTCCATGAGAAAACCCCTGACGATCTTCCGTTTCCTTTAAACATTCTATTATTTCCTTTGGCGACGCGGCATCAGAACACTTGAAACCGCTTTTGGCGGTCTTTTTTAATTTGCTTGCGAACAGCGTGGTCAATCTGATTTTCATCTATAGGAAAGTTTAAGTAAAAAGTATATCGGACCTGCGCATGGAAACCTTGCCATTGAAAGGGTCTCATATCGGTTATGGTTGGTGAAAACGCAATTGATCCTCTTACCCCGCTGTGGCGCAGTTCTTCAGCCATCATAGCACCTAAAGCTAACCACTGCCGTCCAAGACGACCCAAAAGCTCTGTCGGTGTCGGCTGGAAATCTACAGGCAAGTACGGGTTTCTGGGAGGCATTTTTACACGGCCCTTACTATCATAATAAAGAACCGCTCTCAAAAGGGGCTGTTCCTTGTTATTTTCTCTGAATTCCACAACCTTGGGTTTTAGGTTCCACTTACGCTGGTTAAATTCTAACCATCCGTCCAAAAATAACGGAGATGTAATTAAAATTGAGGTTGACATAAAATCATTCCTTTCTAAGCAAATCAACAATTAACATTTTGGGTATCCCTTGAACAAGTAAGCAACGATTCATATTGCTAACATATCATTTAAAAGAACTCTTCCCTTTATTTATAGGCGCTCCTTTGTAAATTAGCTTGCATAAGCTTCCATTGGCACATAATAGATGTTAATAAACATTTTAAGTCCCTTATTCTTTAGAAATGGATTTTATGTATACATATAATTTTAAAACCGTTTTTTCCGTTAAACTTCAGCCACCCATCCAGAAAAAGGGCGGAGCAGCTAGTCGCAAGGTCCCTATAAAAAGGATCATGCATCAATTTAACTCATCCTTTTTTTCGGAAGGGCTCTTTCTTGTTCTTCATTCGTATTGCATTCCCTGTATGGCGCTAGGTCACAAATGAGATAAGCCCTTTCTTTGTCTCTGCTTTGATCAAAGTAACATTCTTTTATCTTGTATCCAACTTTTTGGCCACTTCTCAAGGAAGCCTGATTATCTAGATCTATTCGAGACGAAAGAGCTTTAATCGAAGGACAGCGAGCAAAATGGCACAAAATATGAAGTCGTTGTGCTGTGCCAATCCCCTTTCCCCTATAATCTGAATGCAGGCTAATATCCCCTTCGTGAATAGTGGCTTCTTTTATATCGCGGCGGTTGAAGTAATACAACGCATATCCAACGATTTGATTTGTCTTCTTGTCCCTTACAACAAGACACAACTTCTCTCCAGCCAAACTGTATAACGTTTTCTTATCAAGGCCGAGCTTTATGCCTTCATGGAATTGAGCGTAAAGGTTCGACACATAGGGCACAAGATCTTTCGTACAGGGAATAAATTCAACGTCATCATATGCCCCTTTGTTGATAACAGGGATTTTCCTAGCTTGCCACAGGTTTCTAGCAAGGAATGTGGTTATCCTAAAAAGAGCTTTAGGGAATCGTATAAGTTTTAAAAAATTCACTTGTCAGACTTCTCCTTTGCGCAAGTTGTCTTCTAGTCCTTTAATATAAAAATACGCAGCGATTCCATTCGAGGAATATGCTTGGCGCAGTAATTTGATTGCGTCTTTCCGAGGAAAGCAGCCCAACACTCCTATCGGATGATTTTTAATATGCCTCGTTAATATAGCTTCAGGCAACATCCAACGATATCCTTTTGGCAACCTAAGATATTTTTTGGCCATGTCTGGCAATATGCGCTTTGCTGCAGGTCTTATAATTTTCATTAAATTTACTCTTCTCGAAGATCCGTTTGTCAATTGTGCCCGTAATTTCTGCGGAAGTCTTCCATCTCTAAATAAGGGGTCTATATCGCCAAGAAGATTTAACTCTCGTGTAATTTTTGCCAGATATGACGTATACAATTTTTGCCTATACCTAAGTTGATGTGGCACGTTATACCAAAAGCTGGCAAACTCATCATCCCAATACGGCGTCCACCAGTCAAAACCAAAAAATTCATATACTCTAACGGAATTCAGCACAAATTTTGCTACCTTTTCTGTAGAAACCCAACACTCAAACTTTTCTCCATATGTGCCACCATAAGGTTTGTTGTTAATTATTCTATGAATCTTCTGCTCGATTACATGTTTAATATCCAGAGGAATATTGTTAAAAGGATATAATTCATAACTATAATTCAATATTAGCTTTATCAAATCATCTTCAGTTGCATTTGCTTCGTAAATAGATGGATATTTTTCTATAAAACCACCGGTGTTAAGATCGGCCGATATTCCTGGAACAAAAATAGCTGTCGCTATCAATGTCATTTTTTAACTGCAAAACAGCAGGCCAATCCTGTATGTGAGGCAGAGAACAAAAATTTCCCGCCATTTTAAAATAATGTCTCATTGTGTCAGTATTATACCATTGCCTCCAAAGCTCATTTGTATATTCTACAAATCTCCATCGAATATTAAGTTGATTAGCAATAAATTTGCTTATTAGGCTCTCCTCGTTGTTGGGTATTCCGTAGCTAAATGCGCAAATATTACCATAACCAAGTCTTTTTAGCATAAGGACAATGAATCTAGAGTCATACCCGCCGCTAAGGGGAACGAAAATTGTTCGCCCATTAGCTATTGTAATAAGCCGGTCAAAAATATTCGACATTACAACATCAAGCTGTTGTAATAAATATTCATTATCTGTGTCATAGTAGTGTGTATGAAAATAGTCGTAATAACGGGCAGATTTTAGATTTACACAACCTTCATCATTAAAAAAGATTACCTCACCAGCTTGCACTTGCTTAACATTCTCAAATAAAGTATCTGGTCCTGTAACGAACCCTGTGAGCAAGAATTCTTGGCGAGCTATAGGATGAATATCAAGATCACCGACTTGTTCTTTTACCCAACTGGCAACATCAGAAATAATCAGTGAATCTTTTTGTTTTCCATAAAAGAGGGGAAAACTTCGAATCCTATCCACAGCCATCCAGCCGTTGTTTTCATTAACATTAACAATGCTGAAATAACCATTAAGATGGCGAAGGCAATCTATAACTTTCGATTCCTCAAGCTCACTTAGCTTGTCAAAAACCTCTTCAGGTTTTAATATACGATTACCCTCAAATATAGTCCCTTTTATATAAATATTTTTAATTTTCTTCCAGCCATCGTTCAGGTTTATTTTCACATTAGTCATAAGTTTCACCCTTTATGATTCGGAATTTAATGAACATCTTTCATAAAAAGCCCCTTATAGAATCAATATCGTTCCCCTAAAATGGGGAATCCCCGGATGCCAATTTCTGGTCAAGTTAACGATAATTTTGCCGTTCATCAGATTCTCCCTCCGGCCATTTTAAACGATGCAAGAGCCCTCTTTGAATATGCGCCAAGCGATAATAATAAGGCTACTACAATGATTACAGGATGAAGTTCAAATAACATAGAGGCAATTGGCAGTACAAGCAGTAACCCCGTTTCCAGAAAAATGCTCATGTTTACCTTTAAAATATGTCTCATGTCATTGCCTGCCGCGGACAATATGTAGTTCATTCTAAAAAAAAGCACCGTAAAACCAACCAACCCAAAAAAGGCAGCTGCGAGCAATGGGCCACCAAATGTAGTGCCTGCCCAGAAGGCAAAAACTCTTGCTGAAATGTAAAAAATTTCAAAGATAAGCCCAGCTGCTTGGCGATCGAGTATTGAGTATAAATTGCTCATAGGGCTGTAGGCAAAGGAAAAAGCTATCCATGGTCCCAAAACGCGCGCAAAGGATCCTGCCTCAAGCCATCTTTCACCAAGCACGTATGCAAACAGAGGTGGCGCAAAAAAGGCAAGTAGAAGAATCGGAAACAACCCTAGTCTGAGAAGGATCATGTAGGTACGCATCGATAAATCCTTTAGGTTGCCCTGGTGGCGAGCTACGCTCGCACGCTGTAAAAATACTTGGCCTATGGCTTGTCCAATGAAGGCAGAAGGAAGACCAAGAAGGCTTTGAGCCATTGAAAAAAGCCCTGCAACATGAGTATTATAGAAACTCACTAAAAGAATGGGCATAATTTGCCTTCCTACCGTATTAAGCATGCCTGCCCATGCGTCATACATTGGAAACTTACGGTATCTAATTGCAACTCTTTTTATGTCAGGCCTTGTTGGCTTGGGGAGACCTTTCCCCTTTATCAGACCAAAGGAAAGTGTCGAAATGCCGCCCGCTTGCGACATTATAGAGCCCAACAAAAGGCCTATAGGTCTAAACCCCAGAAAACCCAAGGCAATTTTCGTCAAGGCACCACTCAACGATTGCGTTACCCTTGTCCTTCCTATAGTTGAAAAGAGCTTTTTCCTGATAGCCCAGTAGGTTAAGATCAAGTAGGTTCCCATGCCCAGAATACCTATGGGAATGAGAAATTGATAAGGTATCAAAACATCCATGGAGAATTTGGAAAGAATCGTTTTGCCGAAGACAAGAAGCACCAGGCTTATAATAACCACGAACAAAGCTTGAAGTAAAAAGCTCAACACGACAAGAGCATCTGCATAACGTTCCTGCTTTGGAAGCGGGATCGCAAAATGATAGCGAAGGCCCGATATTTCTACCAAAATTGATGTAACTGAGACAAATACAGCCATAACCCCAAAGTCTGCCGGCGAGTAAATACGGGACAATAAAGGCATTGTTACAATGCCGATGCCTTGGGCTATCGTCGTACCTCCGGCAACCAACGAAACGTGTCTTATTGCCGATCCCTTTGGCAGAAAACGGTCAATAAAGCTCTCCAAACGGGCTATCATAAAACTAATTTCTCCCTGAAACCGCTTTTAGGTAAACTGTCCTGCAAGTCTTGATATCATTCACCTCATAAATCCCTTTACCGCCTCCGCTACTTCCCCCTGCACATCCTCCTCTATATTCGGCCATATAGGGAGGCTTAAGACTTCGCTGCTCAGCCTTTCTGCGACGGGAAGCACAGGCGCGCCCTCCTTATATAGAGGGAGCCTGTGTACGGGTACGGGGTAGTAGACCATCGTGCCAATGCCGCGGTCGGCCAGGTGTTTTTGAAGTTCATCTCTTTTGCCGTCCAAGACGCGAATGGTGTATTGGTGGTAGACGTGTTTTGATCGTGCGTCTTCAAAGGGGGTTATTATCCCTGAGACACCCTTCAGTAAGTCGTTATACCTGTGGGCAGCCTTTCTTCTGGCTTCGTTTGCTTCGTCTATGTAGGGAAGCTTTACCCGCAGTATCGCGGCCTGTATTTCGTCCAAGCGTGAGTTGTAGCCGACTGTTTCGTTATAATATTTTTTCTTTGAGCCGTGGACTCGAAGCATCTTGGCCGTCTCTGCCACTTCGTCGTCGTTTGTAGCTATAAGGCCGCCGTTGCCAAAGCCGCCAAGTGTCTTTGAGGGAAAGAAGGAAAAGCAACCCACGTGGCCTATGGTTCCAAGCTTTCGACCCTTGTAGTCACCTCCAAAGGCCTGGGCGGTGTCTTCTATGACCTTTAGGCCGTAGGCATCAGCCAACTCCATGATGGGGTCCATGTCCGCGGCCTGGCCGTAAAGGTGCACGGGAAGTATCGCCCTGGTGCGCTTCGTTATGGCCTGCTTTACGAGGTCAGGATTGATGTTAAAGGTGCGTTCGTCTATGTCCACGAACACGGGCGTCGCACCCAAAGCCGTGATGGACTCGGCCGTAGCAAAAAAGGTAAAGGGCGTCGTTATGACTTCGTCATTCTCCCCTATTCCTGCAGCCCTAAGGGCAATTACCAATGCGTCGGTGCCCGAATTTACGCCTATGGCGTGTTTGACCCCATGGTAACGGGCGACTTCTTCCTCGAAGGCCTTTACGTTTGGTCCCATGATGAACTGGGCGGATCTCAGGACTTCCTCTATGGCCTTCATGTATTCGTTTAAGTGCTCGTTTATCTCAGGTTTCAGGTCTAAAACGGGGATCTTAAGCTCGCTCATGTCTTCACCTCATTTAATTCGAACTATGCACGCTTCGTTTTCCTTGCGGTATTCCTTCAGGCATTCAGGACATAGGGCATGTGCGTCGGCAAAGCGCAGCGGAAGGCCGCGACTCACAGGCCCAGCCGATGATCTTTGCGGGCACGCCCGCTACCAGCCCGTAAGGGGGCACGTCTTTCGTGACGACGGCGCCGGCGGCAACAAAGGCCCATTCGCCTATCGTCACACCGCAGACTATTGTGGCGTTTGCGCCTATGGAGGCGTTTCTTTTTACCAATGTCTTTACGTAATCTTCGCTTGTGTTTCGTGGGTAGGCGCAGCGGGGAGTCCTTACGTTGGTAAAGACCATGCTCGGTCCGCAAAAGACGTAGTCTTCAAGGATGACGCCCTCATATACCGAGACGTTGTTTTGTATCTTCACGTGATTTCCTATCTTCACGTTTTTTGCCACATATACGTTTTGTCCGATCGAGCAGTGAGAGCCTATCTCGCAGTCGCCGCTTATGTGGCAGAAATGCCATATCTTGGTGCCCTCTCCGATGCGCGCTCCGTCGTCTACGTAAGAAGATTCATGCACAAAGTAATCGCTCACACCTTCACCCCCAGCTTGTTGCTTGCTTCTTCCAAAATTTTGACTACCCCAACGGCGCTTTCGCCGTCGGAGTAGGGCCTTTGCCTGCTTTGGCAGCACTCTATAAAATGTTCGAGCTCTAGCTTCAGCGGTTCGCTGTTTCCTTTATATACGACTTGCTGGCCTTCGTCCATGTTTTCTAATTTTGAATTTATGTATTTTTTATGAAGCGTTACTATCTGGGCAATTTCGTCGTAGACGAGCATGCCCCGTTCGAATACGGCAGTCAATCTGCGGTGCTTTTCCGGCCAAAGCCATGAGGCGTGAAGGTGTGCCGCTACTCCCTCGGGAAAGGCGAGGTGAAGGTACACGTCGTCTTCAATGCCATCCTGGCAAAACGGGCTGGCCTACTACCTCGACTCTTTGTGGATTTCTTCCGACGAGGTCTAAAAACACGGCCACGTCGTGGACGCCAAGGCTCCAAAGCGCGTTTTCGCCCCTCCTTGCACGCCCCAGGTTTAACCTCTCCTGATGAAGGAAATACAACTTTCCCAAGGTATTTTTTAGGATGCAGTCTTTGATCCACCTTATGGCAGGCTGGTAAAGAAGGAGATGGCCCACCATGATTATGCGGCCTGAAGATTTGGCTAGCGTTACAAGCTCTTCTGCTTGACTTGCGTTTAATGTAAAGGGCTTTTCGACGAATACGTCCCTGCCCTTTGAAAGGGCTGTTTTTGTTATTTCGTAGTGAGTAGGCGCTGGCGTAGCTATTGCAACCGAGGGTATGTCCATCTTCCATAGGTCGTTTAAACTGGTAAGCAAATGCACACCCTTATAGTCTTTGCCTACTTTGTTTAGGCGGCCTTCGTCCTCGTCTACGACGGCAAAAAGCGCGCCGAGTTCGTAAAAGTTTTTAGCTAAGTTTTTGCCCCAGTTTCCTGCGCCAATTACGGCAACTTTAATCGAGTCCTGCAACTTCGGTGTCTCCTTTGGCATAAAAGTTTAAAGCAGATGAAGCTTCGGGCAGCTTTTAAGATCAACGCCAGTGACTTTTGAAATGACGTTTTTGGTGTCAAGTATCAGCGGTGAAGCTTCTAATACCAAATTGTAATCAACGCCCTTGGTGTGAGCGCAAGTTACTACGACGGCGTCGGCTTTTTTTAGCATATCTTCGTCTAAGGAGCACGACTCGTAAACTTTGCCTTTGCGCTTCACCGACCTGCAGTAGGGATCAAAGTAAGTGACGTCTGCTCCTTTGGCCTCTAGCTGGTCCCACACCTTCAGCGCGGGCGATTCGCGCACGTCGTCTGATGTCGCCCTTGTAGGCGATGCCTAAAAGTATGACCTTGCTTTCCCTTAGGGGCTTTCTTTCGTCGTTAAGCAGGTCCTGCAGCCTCGCGGTCACGTATTCGGGCATGTAGTCGTTTATCTCGCCTGCCAGTTCTATGAGCCTCGTGTGATAGTCGACAGACCTTGCCTTGTAGGTCAGGAAAAAGGGATCTATGGGGATGCAGTGGCCACCCACGCCCGGGCCGGGATAAAAGGGCATGAAGCCAAAGGGCTTGGTCGAAGCAGCCTCTATGACCTCCCAGATATTTATGCCAAGCTTCCTGCACACGATGGCCATCTCGTTTGCCAGTGCGCAGTTTACTATACGAAAGGTGTTTTCAAGTATCTTTGCCATCTCGGCTTCCTTTGGAGAAGATACGGCAAATATGGGAGCCTGCAGGACTGCCTCGTATAAGGCCTTGGCATGTTTAAGACATTGGGGCGTGCATCCACCTACCACCTTTGGCGTGTTTTTGGTCTTATAAAGCAAGTTGCCGGGGTCAACGCGCTCGGGCGAATAGGCAAGGTAAAAGTCGCGGCCTACCTTTAAGCCGCCTTTTGAAAGGATGGGAAGAAGCACCTCTTCCGTGGTACCGGGATAGGTAGTAGATTCTAGGACGACGAGCATGTCTTCGTGCATGAATGAAGACAGGGTATCAGCCGTATTTACTACGTAGCTTAAGTCGGGCTGCTTGAAGTTGTCCAGAGGTGTAGGAACGCATATCGCCACGACGTCACATTCGCCAATGCGGGAAAAGTTGTCCGTGGCCGAAAGGTGCCCGTTTTTGGTCAAAGTCGCCAGGTCTTCGGGGACGACGTCTCCTATGTAGTTTTCGCCGCGGTTTATTTTGTCCACCTTTTCGCGTTGGATGTCAAAGCCCAATACGCTAAAGCCCGCCTTTGCCTTTTCCACCGCCAGAGGAAGGCCCACATATCCAAGCCCGATTACGCCGACTTTCGCAGATTTCGTAGTGATCTTTTCGTACAACGTTGACATAAGTTTTGCTTCTCCTTCCAATTTCCAATTTGGGGTCACATCTTTAGTTTTGAATTTCCACCCTCACCCTCACTCACCCCTGTCGCTGCTCCACAGCTCTATTGCCTCTTCAAGCTTAAGCGTAGCTTTAAACTTTTCAAGCTCGTCTTCGCTTAAAGACAGGCAGCGTATTTTTCGGTGAAGCATGGGCTCGACCTTGTCTATTAAATTTTGTAGGTAAGCTTTGTCGACTTTGCCTACTAAGACGAGGTCAATTATACCCGAATCCATTCCCCTTGCGTAGTCGCCCACGTAGCAGGTCAAATATCAAGATTTTACCATAACAACTCATTTCAAGCCTTATCTTTGCCCCTTTCCGGCAGTGCTGCAGCGATGCCATACAAGGCCCAGAAAAGAAAGCCGATCTTTTGTCTTGCGGGAAATATACTTCCCCCCATGCTATAGACCAAGATAGCCAATATTGTGGCAAGGACTGCAGCGTAAAGATACTTATTTTCGCCTTTACAGCTTTTAAATTTCATCCAGGCAAGCCATGCGCCGCGAAGCATCAAGCCCACGACGACGATAAGAAGCGGAAAACCTCCATAAGTCAGCAGCTGAATGTACATGTTGTGAGGCTCAACGGGAATGCCTACTCCTGGTATCGCTTCAAAATTACTCATCAAAAACAAGGTCTTGTATCTAATCCATCCCCATCCCGTAATGGGCTTTTGGGAGATCAAGTGCGCCGTTTTTTCCCATATGCGCGTGCGATTGGTGGTAAATTTTGAGAAATCCCCCGAGAAAGAAATCAATTGAGATATCTCTCGTTTAAAGAGGTCAAGGTAAGTAGGTTGAATTAAAGCAAACGAAAATCCCAGAATGGCCGTAATTAAAAGGGGAATTAATAACCCCTTATATAAACCATATTTCCCAGGGCGAGCTATTATCAAGAAAAGCAAGATCTCTATCCCGCCTACCAGCCAGGGGCCGGAGCTAAAACTTAGAAAAAGCGCTATTAAATTAAGGACAACCGTCAAAGAAGAAATGACGTATAGCAGCCTTCTGTCATATCTTCGAACTGCAAAGTTAAGTGACATGGGAAGGGTCACGACGGCATACAAACCAAGGGTGTTGTGATGAGAAAAGACGCTAAACTTAAGCACATTCACTGCCTGCAAAATACATGCTACAAATATCAGGACGCTGGAAGCCCACCACACCTTTTGAAAACGCCCCGTACCTTCTTTAGACACGACGAACGCCGTCAGCCATATGCCAAAGACAGCCTCCAAAGGGTTTGATACCCCCTTGCCAAAATGGTACCATCCGTAAAAATTAAGCAGCGTGGTAAAAACAGACCATATTATCATTATATATATAATGATTTTTACCGCAGGGTCCAAAACCGGCCTTCGAAGCTTCGAGCCTTGAAGGATAAACAGACCGACTATCCCGATGATCGATAAAAGCCAACCAAAATACCTGGGAATGGGACCCCAGGGATCTAAAAAGAGGGAAAAGTAAAACCCAAAAGCAATTAAAGACATCGGCCACGAAGGGATTTTAGCAAGGGATTCATTCATCGTTTCATCCTCCATTATGTCAGATAATTAGTATCACTTACGCACAAAAAAAGAAACAGGGCATAAAATGCCAAAATATTTTATCACATATTACAAAAGAAAAGACGTAGCGCCTATAGAAAATTTGAGCGACACACCTTTATTTAAACCCTGTATAATAAAATAGTAACCCAAAGATCGGGAGGTTGTTACTGTGAGTGAAGAGATAAAAAAGCAGATACAAGATTTTTACGGGAAGTTAGCTAAAAACGCAAAAGAGGGAAATTCCTGTTGCTGCAGCGGCTCATGCTGCGGGCCCATCGCAAACGCACCGCTCATTTACGGCGAAGAGTTTCTCGAGGGTCTGCCTGAGGAGGCGTTGGCGGCCTCTCAGGGGTGTGCCAATCCGCTGGTATTCGCCGATCTAAAGGAAGGCGACGTGGTGCTCGATTTGGGAAGCGGCGGCGGAATCGACGCATTTTTGGCAGCAAAGATCTGTCGGAGACAGGGGAAAGGTTTACGGCCTTGACATGACAGACGACATGCTTGCCCTCGCCGAGGAAAACAGAAAAAAGGCGGGCCTTACGAACGTGGAGCTGATTAAAGGCTACATCGAAGATATCCCCTTGCCCGACGAATCCGTCGACGTGGTCATTTCAAACTGCGTCGTGAACCTGTCGGAGGATAAGGAGAAGGTCTTCAGGGAAATCTACAGGGTCATAAAGAAGGGCGGGCACCTGTCCATAGCAGACATAGTTACTTTAAAGGAGGTGCCCGACCGCGTCAGACAAATGACAGATCTTTGGGTGTCATGCATAGCCGGCTCCATGCCCGTCGACGAATTGAACAAAACGCTTGCCCACGTCGGCTTTAAGGACGTCACGATTTCCCTGGAACACGTGTATACCAAAGACGTGATAAAATCCATGCTCGGAGACGAGGCAAAGATCGATTCTGCCGATCTCGACCTGCTCGACGGGGCCTTCGGCAGCGCCGTGATAAAAGCCGTTAAATAAGCAGGTCTTGACATAAGGGGAGATCGGAATGTATCTCCCCGTTTTTTTACCCTAGCCCCACATCCATAACTATCATTATGGCAAGTCCAAACATGGTAGCCTGGTAGTGATGTTGATTTCACTGCCACGCCGTGCTTCGAGGATGACCTACTCGATTGCCACTTGCATGTATAATAAAAACGTGGAATTACAAGATCAAAAGGGGAGAAAAGCAAATTGAGAAGCATGGTTCGCATTGACGAAGATCGCATAAAAGAAGCTGTCGGTTCGGCATTAATGGATATGAAAGAAATTGCCGGAGTTTACCTCTTTGGATCTGCCCTTGAGTTGTGTCGCCCCGACAGCGATATAGATATCGGCCTGGTCATAAAACCCCTTTACGGCAAGCTGGACAAATATTATTTAGACATAGCCCTTGCCGCGGAGATACGCCTTGACCCCATCGATGGACACCCCTTCCAGGTTGTCCCCTTAAACATAACGGACTGCATCTTCGCCTTTAACGTCATCAGAAAGGGGCGGTTAATTCACGAGCCTGATCATGAGGCGGTGACCGATTTCACGGAGATAATAAGCCGTCGATACAGTGAAAATTACCCGCGTTACATCAAATATCTAAAGGAAATAGTGGGGGCATAATGATGACTCTCGATACGGAACGGGTCAGAAGAAAGATAGCCTATATTCGCCAGCAGATAAGCACTATAAACAACATAACCAAAACTTACAGCCGACAAGATATAATTGGAGATCCTTTGAAACTTTCCGCCTTAAAGTATTTGCTACAAACAAGCATCGAAGCAATGATAGATATTGCCTATCATATCACTGCCAAAAACTTCAACTATCCACCATGTGATGCTAGGGATGCGTTCAAAATGCTTAATACGAAAGGCATTATTCCATCTTCTGATTTTGACACTTATTCTGCAATGATAGGCCTCCGTAACCGTTTAGTTCATGGTTACGATGACGTACCGCCTGAAGTGCTGTATGACATAATAACCGAACAACTTGGCGATTTCGAGAAATTCATCTCTTCTATTATTCCACTAATTCAGCCATAGGTTTTACCACTTACTAACAAACCCCTTGGGACCTACAGCTTATTTAGTGGCTTTTGTAATGGTAGACCCTCAATCATATGAGAAATTAAAATATGCATAATTAAAAGAGAGGCTTTAACAATACGATCAAATCATAGTGATATAATCATAAAGAGCTGGCACCCTATCTTTGAATACTGGAACTTTGGTTCTTGCTTCAAGAACTTTGTCAGGATCAATGTCGACGAAATACAAACCTTCTTTGCTCCCGGCATCTAACAAAACCTCACCCCATGGATCGACGACCAGCGACCTCCCATCAAAGGTATTTTCCGTTGTGACTCCGCACCTATTACACGATATAACGAATACTTGATTTTCTATGGCCCTCGCTTTAAGCAGTATTTCCCAATGCTTTGCCCGTGCAGATGGCCATTCGGCACTTATGAAAAGAAGTTTCACCCCCTTTAAGGCATAACATCTCATCCATTCGCAGAATCGCAGGTCGTAGCATATTACACATCCTGCACTTACGCCTTCCCAGTCGAATATGCAATCCCTATCTCCCGCCACTAGATATTTGTCTTCTTCCATCAATGGGAACAAATGCACTTTATCATAAAAGGCGATCAGCTTGCCTTGCGGATCTATTACCTGAGCTCTGTTCGTAACACCTCTTTCTGTTTTGGCCAAGGTGGAACCACCGATGAACCAAACGCCGTATTTCCTTGCTAATTCTCCCAAAAAAGAGGCGGTCTCGTTTCCTTTAACTGAGGCAAGCATGTTAGCTTTATCCAAAGCATAACCGGTATCCCAAAGTTCTGGAAGTACGATCGCCGTCGGCAATTCAGATGGAACCCATGACCTTTCTATACATTCTTTTACGCGTATGAAGTTTGCTTCTCTATTACCCGCTTGAACGTCAAGTTGTAATACACCTACTCGAAGCATAATTTCCCCCTCGCTTTTATCTGGCAAAATTTGGACTTCGTAATGCTTTACTTAACCTATAGCATTTACCGAAAATAAAACTTTATTTTAACGTCTACCCCAGCGCCACGTCCAAAATCATCATTATGGTAAAGCCAAGCATGGCGGCCATGGTGGTGATGTTGGTTTCACCGCTGCGCTGTGCTTCGGGGATGACCTCTTCGACGACCACGAATATCATCGCTCCTGCCGCAAAAGCAAGCGCGTAAGGAAGGATTGGCTGGGCGATCATGACGGCCCAGGCACCTATGACGCCTGCAATGGGTTCGACCACCGCCGACATTTGACCCATCATAAAGCATTTTCTTGGAGAAATGCCCTCGCGGCGCAAAGGCATGGATACGGCAAAGCCTTCAGGGAAATTCTGAAGGCCGATGCCCAACGCCAAAGATACGGCTCCGGCCAGCGATGCCGTTGGCAGCCCGTATGCAAGCGCTCCAAAGGCGACGCCAACGGCCAGGCCTTCGGGGATGTTATGAAGCGTTATGGCAAGCACCAGCAAGGTGCTGCGCCGCCACGATGTCTGGATTCCCTCGGCGTCGGACCTTTCCAACCCTATGTGAAGGTGGGGAAGGACCATGTCGATGGCCCGCATGAAGGCTCCGCCGGCCAAAAACCCTACGGCAGGCGGAACCCACGACGGAATGTCCTTTCCTTCGGACATCTCGATGGCAGGCGCAAGCAGAGACCAGTAGCTTGCAGCTATCATGACGCCCCCGGCAAAGGCAAGCATGCTGTCGAGCAGTTTTTTGCTCACCTCTTTGGTCAAAAAGACCGCCGAAGCACCAAGGGCCGTCACACCCCAGGTAAAAAACGTGGCCAATAACGCCTGCACAATTGGGTTTAAGCTGACAAAAGTCTCAACCAGGTTCACGGGCATCCTCCCCCATTCTCGCAGAGTTTGTTTCGTTTGACGTTACAAATATACCATGCCCGGCCAATTTAAAAAAGGTTTAGTTAAAGCAGAACGTGGTTCGGCTTTGGGCACTTGTCGTCTCGACAGTTTAGGGGGCCATCCCTTTCAAATTGTTCCGTTGAACATAACAAACTGTATTTTCGCTTTCAACGTGATAAAACACAGGCGTTTGATCTAAGAACGAGACCATGGAATAATGACCAATTTCATAGAGGTCGCAAGCCGTCGATAGGGGGAAATTACCCGCGGTGCATCGAATGCCTGAAGGAAATATTGTGAAAACAATAAACAATAATGTTAACATCCATGTTAACAAACATGTTATAATATAGGCTGAAGATTATCTTATTTGGCAGTCGATGGAGGTGCTAATAATGGAAAAAGTAATAGGCGTAAACGAATTAAGGCCAAAGTTGGGCAAATATTTGGATGAGGCAGAAAAGGGCGAAACCTTCGTCATTTCATCAAGGTCAAAGCTAAAGGGCGTTTTGCTCAGTTATTCAAAATACAGGGAATTAAAAGAACTGACCGAAAAAGCAAAGCGGCTTGAAGTTTCCCTATTGGTCAACAAATTCAGAGACAGAGCCTCAAAGGCCGGACTGACCGAGGCAGATGTAGAGGAAGAGATCGAAAAAACAAGGAATTCGTGATGCGCATTGTAGTAGATACGAATGTGCTACTTTCAGGTTTCATAAGCAGGGAAAGTTATCCAGCCAATGTAATCGACAGTTGGATTGCCAAGAACTTTGAGCCTACAGTGAGCAGTGAGATCATTCAAGAATACTGCGAGGTCATGGTGAGAGATAAATTTTCGGCCCTGGGCACTACAGAAGAAAGGCTAAATCTAATTCACACGATGCTATCCTTTGAGCATGTAGTATTGGTAGACCCGAAAGAAAAATCTGCTTGATCGAAGACGATCCTAAAGATAATATCTTCATAGAATGCGCCTTAGCCGGCGAATGCAAGTTCATCGTTTCTGGAGACCATCATCTGTTGAAATTGAAGGAATACAAAGATATTAAGATCGTAACAGCAAAAGAATTTATGTCCTTGGGGTCAGATCTTTAATCTTGAATTTTTATTAGCCCATCGGGTAACTATCAGGGTCAGATCTTTAATCTTGAAAATATAATTTAACGGACTAATATCTATCGCAGCTATGTATTGGCATTATGGTGTTAATTACAAGGAGTAATTGTAACCAGCGCGGTCATTTTTATTGTATGGACTGAAAATTTTCAAACATACAGCATATCTCATAGGCTTACCTTGGGAAATACATTTGCCCCCGGGTGCGAGCATACAATATCGATAACGAAAACTATATCAAATATGACCGCTGCATATTCAAGCTTTACGTGCTTAAAATCCGTATTTGTTAAATCAAAGGAATAGCGAAATAATGAGGAAAATCAAAAATAAAGACCTGACCCCACAGATTGTCATGATTGTTAATATAATTGCTATAATGTCTTTAAAGAAAGAAGCTTAAGGGAGACATCAAAATGGATACAGATGCATTTACTGCAGGTTGGACTGAGAGGCTCGAGATCGAAAGAAAAAGCAGATGCAAACGAATGCGTGAAGCCTATATTGCTGCGCGCAAATGTGCGCACATACTTTACGACAAATACAGGGTCCGCAGAGTCTATCTGATCGGCTCTCTTGCCAATCCTGAGGATTTTCACGAAAGATCCGATATTGACCTCGCAGTCGAAGGGCTTCCGTCGCACCTCTATTTTAAGGCTCTTGCTGAACTTTGGCGTGAACTGCCCGCCGGCTTGGAGTTGGATTTGATTCCTTTAGAAGATGTCGAACCTGTTTTTTTGAGTCGAATATTAAAAGAAGGGGTAATTATTGATGACTAGATTTGCTGCGCTAAAAGCAGATATCGACCATGAATTACGCAACCTCAAAAGATTAGCCAAAGAATTAGACGACATACTTACAGCAACAAAAGAGAGGTCAATCGCAAGAACGCGTGCGGTCGGCAGCTTGCTTCACGACTTTTATACTGGAGTCGAAAAAATATTTAGCCAAATTGCAATAAAGATAGACCAAGACTTACCTGCAGGCGAAGGTTGGCATATTCAACTGCTCAAAAGGATGACAATTCCAATAGAAGGGATCCGACCTCAAGTAATTGACGAAAAATTAGAAAATGATCTCGAAGAATACCTTCGTTTTCGCCATCTTTTTTGGATTCAATTACATAAAGACCCCCTATCAAAGGAGAAAAGCAAATTGAGAAGCATGGTCCGCATTGACGAAGATCGCATAAAGGGGACCCTTGCTCGGCATTAAGGGCACCCCTTCCAGGTGGTCCCCTTAAACATAACGGACAGCATCTTCGCCTTTAGCGTCATCAGAACGGGGCGGTTAATTCACGAGCCTGATCATAAGGCGGTTACCGATTAAAGTAGACCCCGCTGGGTTAGGATTCGAATATTGTCTGTTCGGATATATCTGTCTGCAAAGCCTTTAAAGCCCGAAGCACGAGTTTTCTTCTCGTCTTTTTGTCCTCCTCTGGGCCTGCCTCGGGGTTGCCAACAGGATGAGGTATGGCAACGCCCGGCACGATCCGATTGGCCCCCACGGTAAGCATTATGGGCACTATCGTCGCTATCTGGGCAACGGGGATTTTGTGCCACCCTTTCTATTTCCCTCGTCATCGATGCGCCGCATCGCGTGCACGTCCCTCAGGTGGAGGTCAAAATTACGCCGTCCACACCTGCTTCTTTCAGTTCGCGGCCTATCTCTTGGCCAAAGCGCTCGGCGTTCGCGACTGACGTCCCCGTTCCTGTGGTCGTGTATAAATAAAGATGAAGTTTTCCAAACACCCCTTCCCCTTCAAGCTCCCTCATGACGTCTAAGGGCACTACCACGTCGGGGTCTAAGTTTGCCCACATCCGGTCGTATCCTCCGTGGATCGACTCAAATTCGTCGGGAGTCAAGTCATCCAGCCTCGAGATGTCGTATTTGGCATAACTTTCGGCCGAGGAAACGCGAAGCCTGTCGGGGTTGCCCCTAGGCACGATCCCGCCCGATGTGACCAAGGCTATGGTTGCATGTTTAATGTCCTTGATCGGAGGCGCTGGAGGGATCTTTTTAAAGGCGGGCATCTCGTATTCCGTGCGAAATTCTTGCCCTGCGATTTTTTGAAGCAGCATGTCGATGGCCCGAAGCGATCCTCTTTTTTCCTTGAAGAAGTTCTTGCGTATGCCGCGGTGGATGTAGCCTTCTTCGTATGCAGGGCCGAGCAGCTCGCCTTTTAACAGCTTAAGGCCGAGGCGCGCCATGCTCGTCAACGCCTGCTTCATGCCCCTGGCGCTGCCCTCGGTTTTAACGATGAACGTTTGGGCACGGTACAGCTCAACGCCCGGGTTTTCGGGAAACATGCCCGTTAGGGAAGGTATGCCTAAGCTTTGCGTTACGGCAGCACATATGTCGCCACAGGCCACACCGTAGCGACCGGCGTTGAAAGCCGGACCTGCGATGAAAAGGTCTGGTTTTAACTCTTCGACGATCTTCAAACACTCGACACGGGCTTTTTCGATGTGCTCGGCGTAGCAGCCGTCGCCGCAGATAACGGTGCCTATTACCCTTGCTTCGTCGCCAAATAACCTTTGAAGCTCAAGCCCCGGCCCCACGGGACCTTCGACGAGCTCGGGCTTGAAATCGGCAACTTCCTCTCCTCCCTTTCCTCCGTAAAATTGGTTTATGTAGCAAACCACGCGGTAAGACATCGCACTTCCCCCCTTATACCCACTCGCAGCCGACCTGGCTGTAGCCAATTTCCACCGTTGAGCCGATGACGGACTGAAGCTCAACGTACATGGAGCCGTCTTCCAGCAAGGATTCGGCAGAACCGCCCGAAAGCAGGGCTATTGCCTTGGCGTCGCCGATCACCTTTTGCACCGGCGGGACGACGATCATCTCGTTGACGTTTCCCGTCGACACAAAGGCATTCATCTCGGGCGTCGCGTCCGCCAAGCTCTGGCTTTTGCCGTCCGTGCCCGCTGCTTCGTCTGAGATGACGACCGTCCTGATGCCGGCTTCTTCGAAATATTTGGCCGTAAGGCAAAGGTCGGTATCGGGGTTGCCGTAACCTTCCTCGGTTATGACTGCCCCGCTAGCGCCAAGCTCTGCTCCTATGGCGGCGCTCATCCTGGCGTTTCTTTCCTTTCCCGCCAAAACGGTGCTTTCGGGCGAGATCACCACGCCAAGGAAGTTAATGTCCTTGCCGTGGCGCTCGTACAGGTCGCGCACGACGGGGTTATTTACGTGGTGATAGGTCGTGTTTTTGTCGCAGGCAGAGACGCAGTTTCCCGACACGACGGCGCCGTCTAAGACCTCGTTTGGGTGAAGCAAGAAAGGAAAGCTCATCTTTACGTCCGTGCCGTAGACGTAGGTATCGTGAAGCAGCCCTTGGGCTATGGACATGCATACGTAAAGAATCTTTGGAAGGCCCGGGAATTTCGCGCTTTCTTCAGCGATCGAACCCTTTTCGAAGGTTGCCACCTCGTCTGCCTTTGTGCCCATGCATGCCCTGGCCAAGTATGTGGCAAGCTTTAATCCTGCGATACGCAGGGCAGCTTCGTATTTGTGCTTATCCAGGCCATCGGTCGGCTCTACGACGAGGACTACGTTGTTAGTTTCAGAAAAGGGCGTGTAGCGTGCTCCTTGGCCGCTCATGTCGATGAAACCCTCCTGGAAGGCCACGATGGACCCACAGGTCACGACCGCAGCGCCGTCAAGCACAAGCGTTGCGCCCCTTCCTGTCCTTTGTAAAGGGGCACAAAAGCCGGGGAAGTATTCCTTTCCGCCCGATAACTTCACCCTCGGTTGGATGCAGTCCTTGACAGGGATTATCCTTATGCTTTCGCCAGGCCTTGCAAGCTCAAGGTCGACCTTGGCGAAGGCGTCGTCTGTTACCGCCTCTAAAGCGGACGCCTTATCTACGTACAAGACTCCTTCTTGGACCTTGGTGACGTCGTCCCAACGGATGTCGCGCACCTTTACCTTATGCAACTTTAGCTGCATGACAAGCCCTCCTCATGCGTAATGACTTAAAGATATTGTAAAATAGCGATGCTCAAAAAACATTGGGTGATAGCATAAATATATATGCTATAATTATTTTTATATAAGGCGGATGCATAATGCATTTGCCATGTCTCTGAGATAGAGGTGTGTTAAATGTTAAATCAGGTGGCACAGGATATTGCCGTCACGGTAAGCGACATCATCGGCCACGGAGTCCTGGTGACTGACGACAAAGGGGTCATAATCGAGTGCGACGATGTGTCTCGAATCGGAGTTTGCCACACACCGTCTCTTGAGGTAATGAAATCAAAGAAGTCCCTCGTGACAACCGAAGCCGAGGCCTCAAAGATGTCCGGAGTAAAACCTGGCTTCACGCTGCCGATCTTACTGGCTGAAGAAGTTGTCGGGTCCATCGCCATAGCAGGCGACCCCGATGAGGTCAAAAAGTTCGGGTTGCTCGTGCAAAAGCAGGCTGAAATAATGTTACGGCAACAGGCCCTCATGCAGCAGAACATGCTTCGCGAAAAGGCGCTCTGCGATTTGGCCGAAAGCATAGCGTCCTTCAATCCTGCGTACGGAAACGAGACGCTTATTTTGCTGCAGGGCGAAGAGCTCGGCTACGACCTTAAAACTGTGCCGCATAGCGATGATCGTAGAGCTTGAATCCTACGTCGGCGAACAAGTGGGATCCACGATGCGCCGTGTGCTGGACCGCTTAAAAGTGGCCTTTCACCATCCCAAAAACGTCTTCTGCCCCTTAAACAGCTTCTCTGCATGCGCATTCCTCGTAAACAACCGCAAACTTGACGACGACAAATTTGAACGTTACGTCTTCGCGCTGTGCCGCTCATGCATGAGCTTGCTTTCCAAAGAAGGCATTGCCATCTCGATCGGCATCGGGCAACCAGCTAAAGACATCGGAGAGCTTGCCGAATCCTACAGGAGGGCCAGAGAGGCCTTGACCCTGGGCAAAAAGATTTGCCAAAAAGGTGAGAGCTGCTTTTCTGCAAGCGACATCATCATGGAATGCGCCCTAGCGTCCATCCCTTTAAAGAAACAAAAAGACTTCGTTGTGCAAATCCTTGGCAAACTGACAGCTCATCCCGATTCTAATCAGCTCATCGAGACCTTTTGCGCCTGGTGCTACCATTCATTCAAGACGAACGAAGCCGCAAAAAGCCTGTCGTTGCACCGAAACACCCTTCTTTATCGCCTCAAAAAGTTAGAGTCCATCTCCGGCCTTTCCCCCTGGAACTTCAAGGACTGCATGAAGCTTGCCACGGCAATCTTCCTCAAATCCTTGGGGTCAGATCTTTAGTTTTGAATTTTTATTAGCCCATCGGGTAACTATCAGGGTCAGATCTTTAATCTTGAAAATATAATGTAACGGACTAATATTTATCGCAGCTATATGTTGGCATCATGGTGATAATTACAAGGAGGAATTGTAACCAGCGCGGTCATTTTTAATGTATGGACTGAACCTTCTCAAACATACAGCGTATCTCATAGGCTTACCTTGGGAAATGCATTTGACGCCGGGGGGTGGACATACAATATCGTTAACGAAAACTATATCAAATATGACCGCTGCATATTCAAGCTTTATGTGCTTAAAATTAGTATTTGTTAAATCAAAGGAATAGCAAACAATGAGGAAAATCAAAAATAAAGACCTGACCCCCACGGGCAGGCTCAAGTTTAGGAATTGCTGTCCTTTTGTTTTAAGATTACACTAACGGTGGAATAATGAAGGCCTAAAAACCTTGCAACTTCGGTTTGCGTGTAACCGTGTACGCGGACTGCCTCGTAAATTTTGCCGTTTCGCTCACGCTTATCATCAATCTTAATATTGGCAAATAGCTCCTTCAAAGTTGGACGTGCTGCCTTTCTTTGATAGATCGGATACTCGTTATCCTGTTGATAGTTGTCTAACAAAGGCTTCACAGCATCAAGAAAATTTTCGCTGCCAAGCACTACCCCGCCTTTGAGTTCTTCCCACGGGCCTGTTTTGCCATCATTTGCCACGAAAGCCCGATATAGCTGTCTTGCCCGCTCGCTGTTTTTGTCAAATTGATCCAGCAACCAGCTAGTATGCAAAAAGGGTGGAGCGCCTTCAATCCCCGCTGTCGCCCTGTAGCTACTCCAGGGCCAATCCTCTGGTCGCTTTACGAATCCCGCCCTCACGGGATTCAGCACAATATACCGAGTCAACTCAAGCAAATGACTGTCACGCTCTACCAGTATAGACTTATACCTGCCCTGCAGTACATGACCAACTCGATCGTGATTGCGATTGAAATATATCGTATACACACAATTGAGGTAATGCATCCCCTTTGAAATGTTAGCGTCCGGTGTTTCAACTAAAAGGTGGTAATGGTTATCCATTAAACAGTAAGCATGACACAGCCAATTGTATCGCTCGATGGTCTTGCCGAGCATACCCAAAAACATCGTGCGATCCTTGGTGTCGAGGAAAACGTCGTTTCTCGCGTTTCCGCGACAGGTAATGTGATATATTGCCCCCTCGAATTGAACCCTCAATGGTCGTGCCATGTATCAAATATACTACATATTTTACTTTTGCACATACATGAACACTACGAAAGTTGATCATTGCGATTTACGAATTTATTCTAGTAATGTGAGTAAAATACGAATTCAAAACTAAAGACCTGACCCCAAAAGTATTAGAAACTGTCGCAGCAGCTGAGGCAGCTCGCCCAGGGCGTAATCCCGCTCCAGCCTTTCAAGCCACGTATGCGCTCCCCTTCCCAGCGGCCCCAAGTTTATTATGGGCATGTTAAGCTTTTCCATCAGATCAAAGGGAAGGTCGTATATAACGCCCCAACCGGGGGTGTTTTCCTTCAAGGTCTGCCTTTCGTCTTTGTCTATCTCGCAACCTATGTAGCTTAAGTCGCACAAACCCCCAAAGGCGGGACACTCCATCAAAGGCCTGCCAAAGACGTTTTCGGCGTAAGATACCGTAGCCTCGACAGCACGATTAAAGCGCAGTTCCACTTCTGTCCGGCCGTAACTTGACCGATGGGGCATAAACGGAGGCAGAAACCCTATTATGATGGCAGGCTCTTTTTTGTCCCGCCAGGACATCTCCCATTCAAGTAAGGCAATGCCTTGCTCCCTTAAGTCCTTGCCTGATGATTTGAGCTTTAAGGCCATCTCGCGTTCTGCCCTTTCAAAGTCGCCGGGGTAGTTGCGGGCCGCCTGACGGCGAAGGTCCGCATAGTCAATTATCGAAACGTCGCCTCTTTCCCGTGCCGCTCCAGCGTAGCCAAAATTCTTCATTTCCTTATAGGAAGCGTCGATGTAGTCTAAGGCCCTTTTTGCACCCCTGGCGGTAGCCTCCTTAAATAGCCCAAGCACGTCACCGGGCGTTCGAGTCACGGTAAAGACGTTGAAGTAGGCCATGCTCAGGTGGGGAATGGAAACCGAATAAATTTCCTTCTGCCTGCATCTGTCGGTTGAGCGCAAAGGGCGGCAAGGTAACGCTTGCACCAAGAACGTCTCGAAGCTCGGGACGGGCTTCAATCTCCAGGTCGATGAAGTCCTGCAAAAGCGACGCGCTAAGGCCGCCAAAATAGCTGCCACCGTGTGCTTCTTTCCCTATGACGTAGGCCATTACCAGGGCCTTTCCCATGGTGCTTAAAAAATATCCCGGCCCTGAGGCACCCGGAAGGCCGGCGTCGGTTGGCTCGGTGTTTACGGCGCCGATAAAGTTCAAGCCTTCCCGCTCGGCCAAATCAACTAAAAAGGGCAAGGCCGAAATCATACCCTGGCTTGATCCTTCCTCGTCAAAGACCAAGGCAACGACAACATTTACGCCAAAAAGCGAAGGATCACGGGCAAATTCTTTGAGCAAGTCAAGCTCCAGGGCCACGCCGCACTTCATGTCCATGACGCCACGGCCAAAGATCCAGTTGCCGCTTTCAAGGTCTGCCCTTGCCTGCCCATCCATGGGCCGGCTCGCCATAACCTGCATCAAAGCTTCAGGGTCAAAGGCCTTGTCCGCCAAATCTCCATACACCTCAGCTCCTACCACGTCTAAATGTCCGATGAAAAGGACGGTATCTGGCACATTCAAAAAAGAGCGAACCAAGGCAACGACTGAATGGCGATGGCCGTCAGGGCCGGGCACCAAATTTAAGTGGCCTGGATGTTCCATGAAGTAGCGTTCTTGCTTCAGGCTATCATATATGTGCCTTGCTATCTCGACTTCACCGTCGGAACCCGTGACGCTTGGAATGCGAACAAGCTTTATCAGCCCTTCGTATATGCGATCTTCCACAGACATTGATGTAGCATCCCCTTTGCATGTAAAGTCCGCCTCACTTTAGTTAAAGGCCGCTTTCCCTTGAAGCCACAAGTTTAGGGGCTGCATTTCTCGCAGGCCTTGCATGGGCGGTGTGAAAATCTTTTATAGGTATTGTCATTGAACACGTTCTTTCGCAGTTGGTTTTAGACGCTTTAAGGAACATTCGCTTTGTTCGACGCCTATGCTTGGCCTGCTTGGCATCATGAAGATCAAGGGCACGGCCGCGACGAAGGCATATGGCAATGGCCAATAAAACACGATGGCGTAGCCTCTGAGAAGGGTCGCCAACGGTCTGGACGACCAGCGTGGCTATGGTGACGCTTAGCAGCGCCACCGATTTGGCGAAACATGCCTCTTATGCCCGTTATGGTGGCAGCCTTGTCGGGAAGAAGCTCAATACAGGCGTTGTTTGCTGTCGGTGACAACACCCCCACACCCACGCCCAACAGAAAGCATGATGAGGTACAAGAAAGAGCACGCTTGCAGGCTCCAAGCCCAAGAAATACAAGCCTGCACAACGGTACGCCGCTGTCGCCAATGATAAGCGGCCAGCGATAGCCCCATCTTCATTATGTAAGATGCTGGTCAGTAACCGAGGCTATTATCATGGCCACCGACCTGGGCGTAAGGAGCAGGCCGCACTCGGAGGGCGTCATGTCATAGATCGCTGTAGCGTACGTAGGAATAAGTGACAGCACGCCCACCACGGCACCACCGTAGATGAGGTTGTACAAATTGGCTGCAACGAAGGGCTTTCTTTTCAAGGATATCGAGGTCCAGGATGGGATCCTTCGAACCCTTATGTTCATGCCTTATAAAGCAAGAAGCCATAGAGATCACCGGACGCCACGAAAGGACGGCCATGCCCACCCCTTTAGCCGCTGAGCCGTAGCCCAAAAACGTCAGCCCAAGCATCAGCATTGCAAGGCCACCACCCCGCCAACCAACCCGGCGCCGAGGAAGTCTATACTACCCCTTTTTCGCTCGTCTGCCGGAAGCAAAAGAACGGACAAGGCCATCAGCAAGACGACGACTCCCATGGGCAGGTTGATCATGAAGACACGGACCTCCAGCCGAAGGAACCTACCAGCCATCCACCCACGTTCGGCCCGATGATCTGGCCTATTGGAAGGATGCTGCTGAAACAGCCCGATCATCTTTTGCCTCGACTCGGGAAATTCCTCGGAGATTATGCCGACGGCCGACGGCATGAACCCCCCGCCTCCGAAGGCCTGAATGCAGTCTGAAGAATACCAACAGCCCGACGTTTTTGACAACAGGCGCACGGCAGTAGAGGCAGACGACGAAGAGCACCAAACACAACTATAAACGTAGACTTTCTGCTGAACACGTCGCTTACCTTGCCGATTATGGGCATCGTAACGGTAAAGCCCAGCTGGTAAACGCTTATGATCCAGCCCGCAATTGTAAGCGGCACTCATGAAATAAGCCGTGATTATGGGAAAAGCCACGGCAATGGACGTAGCGCTGATCGAAGAAAGCATCAAAGCCACGCTTACCGTAGCAAATATCATGTAGTTCAATTTGACACGCCTCCGTTGATAAAAAAGCAAACCGCCCCTTTTGGCCGAAAGCCATTTAAGGCGGTTACGCAACTTTCACTATTATAACAAATATAACAAAATTATTACAAAAAGCGTCCTCTGTATTCAGGCCGAAGCCTTATGGCTTTGCCAAAATTCTGCCACTAATAGGACAAATCCCTTAAAAAGTCCACAGATGTTACCGAAGACTGCTCTTGCTTTACCGCTGTAAAACCGCTTTGCATGCTCAACTAACAGGGCGTGATATTCCTGATAAATAGCGACATCCTCGGGCAGGTTTGACTCAAACAGATTTTTAAGTTCCATGTAGCCTGCTTTTCTTTCGGCAAGGCCCAAGGAAGTAACGATGCGCTTCGTGTAGGCATCTATGACGAACTCAGGCCGTTTGTAGGCGTAAAGCAAGATCGAATCGGCCGTCTCGTTTCCCACGCCTTTGACGGACATAAGCTCCTTTCTGGATGGCGTCCTCCCCTTCAATACCACGAAAAAGTCGGCCATTTCCCTCAAATAAATCGCCTTCTGGTTGAAAAACCCTGCGGGCCTTATGGCTGATTTAAGCGCGTCCAAGCTTAAGGCAAGGATTTTATGAGGGTTCAACGCATCGATGCCCCTCAAATTTTCAAGCGCCCTCTCAACCGACGTCCAGGCCGTGTTTTGCGTGAGCACCGCCCCTGACGATGATCTCAAAGGCCTCTTCTTCGTTTCTGGGATATCCGTAGTCTCCCTGGTGGTAACTTCCTGCAACGGGCCACCATCCCTGTGGGCCGTAAGCATCAAGCAAAGCCTCGTAAATCGCAATTATCCCTTTGTCCATAGCATTATTCTACCAGATCCATCGGCAGGCCGAACTTATGGTAGCGTAAAATATTTGTAGGATATTTTTAAGGGAAAAAATAAGGGGACCGCGAACTTATCCGCTGATAGACAGAATAAACAAATGTAGTTAAAATACGGTAAATAAAGGAGGTATGGACTTATGAATTTTCAGGAAAACACATTGGCCCTCATCTGCGGAGGAGGACCCGCACCGGGCATCAACAACGTAATAGCTTCAGTCACCATAGAGGCTCGCAACAACGGTTGGGACGTACTTGGGCATCTGCGATGGATTTTCACAGCCTTGCTACGGCCAACAAAAAGGTCATCCCCCTTACCATCGACAAGGTCAGCCGCATCCACAAGGAAGGCGGAAGTATCATCAGGACCTCTCAGATTTAACCCCACCAAAAGCGAGGCGATCCATGCGCACCGTTGTGGAAAACCTAGTAGACCTGGGCGTTACCCACATCGTCACCATCGGCGGGGACGACACGGCCTACGCTGCACTACAAGGTCTCGGAGTTCGCTAGAGAAAGGCTGGGGTTAAACATCCACTTCGTCCACGTCCCCAAAGACCATAGATAACGACCTGCCTTTGCCGGAGGGCCTGCCCACCTTCGGCTTTGAGACGGCCAGGGCATTGGGTGCGGAACTGGTGATGAACCTCATGGAAGACGCAAAGACCATGGGACGCTGGTTTCTGGTGGTTACCATGGGACGCGTCCAGCGGGCATTTGGCCTTAGGTATAGGCAAAAGCGCAAGCGCCACACTCTACAATCATACCAGAGGAATTCGAAAGCGAAACCATAAGCCTGCAACACGTCATCGACATAATGAGCGGCGCCATCATAAAAAGGCTCGCCCTCGAGAAAGATCACGGCCTCATTGTGGCCGCCGAGGGCCTGATATCGAAGGTGTCCTCACAGGAACTTGTCAGCCATCGACTGCATCGAAAAAGACGACTTCGGCCACGTCCGATACGCCGAGATCAACTTCTCCGACGTGCTTAAAAAAGCAGCTCAACTGCGAGCTAAAAAAGATGGGCATTCCCATATCGGTCCAAAACAAAGAGATCGGATACGAAGTAAGATGCGCTCCCCCAAACCCCTTCGACGTAGAATACACGCGCAACTTAGGCTACGGAGCCTTTAAGTTTTTGGCAGACGGCGGCACCAACGCAATAATAACGATACAAAATAACCAATTAACCCCTATCATGTTCGATGACATCGTAGATCCCACGACAGGCAAGATGAAGATAAGAACCGTTGACATTAACTCCCTGCAGTACCGCATAGCCAGAGAATACATGATCAGGCTCACCCGGGATGACTTTGAGTCAAAATTCTTCGTCAACAAGATGGCCCGCATCGCCAACATGACGCCCCAGGACTTCATCGAAAAATACGGTTATTTGGTTGGGCTGGAATCGGAGTGACGACAAAAAGCCCGCAAAACCGCTGCCAATTTGCTGTTTAATTGCTTTCAAGCCACTTTCTTGAAGCTTCCTTAAAGTTGGTGTCAAAGACCACTGAGAAGTTATCCTTTACCTTTTCCATCACTTCGTCAAAGTTTACGTCTTTAACGAAATCGTCAAGGGAGACAACGGAAAACTCGGTTATTCCGCAGGGATTTATGAAGTTGAAATGGTCTTTGTTTACTTTTACGTTGAAGGCAAAACCGTGTGTCGTTATCCATTTGGCCACGGCTATGCCGATGGCTGCAATTTTTTTGTCGCCGACCCAAACGCCCCTGTATTTTGGCTTTCTGCCCGCCTTTATACCGTAATCTTTTAACACATTGATTATGACTTCCTCAAGGCACGTGACGTACCAGGGAAGGTCTTTTTTCCAATTCTTCAAGTCAAAGATCGGGTAAGCCACGATCTGCCCCGGACCGTGATAGGTTATATTTCCTCCCCTGTTCGTCTCATACAACTCTATCCCCGCGGTTTTAAGATATTTTTCATCGACGAGCAGGTTTTCCTTCCCGCCGGACCTTCCTATGGTAAAAACGGGCTTGTGTTCGAGCAACAAAAGTATGCCGTCAGCTTTTCCTGAAACAACCTTGTCAAAGGCTTTTTCCTGCAAAACCAGTCCTTCGCCGTAGCCTATAAGTCCCTTTAAGTTAACTACGAAGCATCGTCTATTCATGAAACAAACACCTCACGATACGAGATATATAAAAAATTTAATGATCGACCCTCAGTAACTTCAGTGGCTTTATACTTATTCTACACCTGTATGTATGAACGATGTCTTGGCCAAAAGTTTGCTTGAAAAAACTTGCAAATTTTCCTAAAATGCAGTAACGACGGCTTAACTGATGACAAAGAAAATTTTTTTGCATCAAAACAGGCGCCATTGTTACTTATTTCCTTTGAAAGGCGGTGAAGGAAGGCAAATGAAAAGTTATCGCACGAAATTTATTGTAGGTCTTCTTTTAGTTTTATGTTTTTGTCCCCTGAAAGCTCTGGCCTTCGAAAAACTGACGCCGAAGGTTTCACAAAACCCCTTTTACTATCTAAAAAGTGACTATGCCATGCCTTTGCTGTCAAAGGATGAGCAAAACAACCGCGCAAGTGGCGCAAAAGACCGGTTTTTCCTGCCCTGGTCCGGAGATTTCAGGCATTCAAAAGACGACCTTTTGTGGCCCTTTAACGCTTACTTGCCCGGCAAGGTTTACGGGGAAAATGAAAGACCGCGAGAAAAAAGGTGGTTTGACGAAATTTACAGCAAGGCGCACATCGAGGCATTTAAAGATATAAACGCACCGGGCATAACCATAGCCGAAGGCTCGCTAAGGGCCTTTCCCACTCATGATCCGATATTTCTGTCACCTGAACTTTCGGGCGAAGGGTACCCTTTCGATTACGGGCAAGTTTCCCGGGTGAACCCCGGAGAACCGATTAGAATCTCTCATTTCAGCCGTGACAATTCGTTTGCTTATGTGGAGACCTCCTTTGCCGCAGGTTGGATTGACTCCAGAAAAATCGCTTACGTTAACGAAGGCTTCATCGATAGATACATGCCTTTGCCGCTTGCGGTAATAGTAAAGGACGACAAAACCGTCAGCAAAGGAAACCTTTTTATCTTCAACGTCAAAATAGGGTCCCTTTTTCCTCTGAATGAAGAATTATTATATGATCTGGAGCTTTTGGTGCCAGCGGGCAAAGACGAGGCGGGGCTTGCAACGCTTGAGGCAGTCCGCTTGCCGAGGGACTTTGCAAAAAGATGGCCAATTGAATTTAGTCAATGGAATGCCGCCTCCTTGATAGACGAGATGATGGGTGAAACCTACGGCTGGGGAGGAATGTACGGCAAAAGGGACTGTTCGGCAACTACGAGAGATTTCTTTTTGCCCTTCGGCATATGGCTGCCAAGAAATTCAAGTGCACAGGCAAAAAGCGGGACTTTCATTTCCCTTGAAGGTCTAACGCCTCTTCAAAAAGAAAAGGCCATAAAAGAGGGTGGGACTCCCTTTGCAAGCATATTATACAAACCCGGGCATGTAATGTTGTACGCTGGATCTTACAGGGGAAGGGTCGTCGTGTTTCATAACCTGTGGGGGCTAAGGACCAAAAGCAAAGGTGTGGAGGGACGATACGTTATAGGCCGGTCGGTCTTGAGCACCCTTGACGTTGGAAAAGATTTACCGGACATAGATCCCGATGGCCTGTTAATCAACGCCATAACGGGGATGACAATCCTCCTTTAAAATTTAGCGGCAAGTTGCTGGGGCAATTGACGAAAAAGGGCTTAAAAACTGCAACTTTGCCCGATTAGCGCTACTTTAAAGGGGGGCGCCTGCCTCCTGGCACGCGATTTTGACATGTAAATAAGTGTAGGGACTTTGAGCTTAAATTTTTTGTCCCTACACTTATTTTTCTTGCTCTAATTTTCCTTGCTTTTTGTCTGAACTGCTATTTCAGTGACGTCAAAAGCATGAAGGGGTTTTCGATCATTTCCTTTAATTGCCTCAAAAATAAGGCTGCCTGTGCTCCGTCAACGATCCTATGATCAAAGGTCAATGACAAGGTCATCACCGGTTTAATTACGATCTCTTCACCGCAAACGCAGGGTTTGTCTTTCATCTCCCCAACCCCCAATATGGCACATTGCGGGGGATTTATTATGGGCGTGAAGTCCCTGATCCCAAACATGCCAAGGTTTGTTATCGTAAAGGTACCGCCTGTAACCTCGTCTACGGAAAGTTCGCCCTTTCTGGCCTTTTCTACCAAGGCATCTCCTTCTGAGGCAATCTGAAACATATCTTTGTTCCCAACATCTTTTATGACGGGGACTATTAGGGCGTCTTCTATTGCAACAGCAAGGCCTATGTTTATTTCATCAAGGAGCACCACTTCGTTTCCGTCCAGGTAGGAGTTAAGCATTGGGTGTTCCTTCAGTGCCAGGGCGCACATTTTCATCAATATGTAATTGTAGGATAGATTTAGACCTTTTTCCTTAAAAAGTGTCCTTAAACTTTCACGCATGTTTTTAAAGGAGGAACAATCCACATCGGCGTTTAAAGTGACCATGGGGGCGTTTTGCCAGCTAGCGCTCATCCTTTCCGCAATTACCTGGCGTACGTCCGACAGAGGAATTCTTTTAGGTTCTGCCGCTTTAACTGCCGGCGATGGCGCTGGAACGGCAGCTTTTTGCCGTTCTATGAAATCCAGTACGTCTTGTTCCACGATCCTGCCCTTTGGCCCCGTGCCCGTTACCAAGGCCAAATCGATGCCATGCTCTTTTGCTATTTTTTTGGCTATGGGAGTAGCTCTAATGAACACCTCTTCTGCTGCTGGTTTGGGTGCTTCCACTGCCGCCGGTTTAACTTCTTTGACTTCTTCCTTAGCCTCTGCGGGAACGGCTACCTCCTCTAAAAGCTCGCTTATGTCCTCGTCGGGGGCCGCTATTATCGCCAAAGGAGTTCCGATAGGGACCTTGACACCAGGCTGGGCTAGAATCTTTCTTATCACGCCGCTTTCTGCGGCCTCCACCTTGTAGGTAATCTTTTCCGTAGAAACCTCTAAGATCACCTCGCCTTTTTCTACCTTGTCGCCTTCCTTTTTGTGCCATTTAGCTACTGAACCGGAAGTCATAGTAAGGCCAAGTTTAGGCATTGTAACAACTAAAGCCATAAAAATCCACCTCCTTATTTGCTGCGACCGATCAATCCTTTATTTTGAACGGCAAGCCACATCGTCCTCTCAATGTCTATGACGCGAGGGCCATTGTTGCTCAAGCGTACTGAAGCTTTTCTGCCCGGCAAGATTTCGACCTCCCTTTCACCATCAAGGGCGATGACGGCCGGGTTTATATCAAAACCTATCTCGTCTCCAAGCGAGATCTCATTAAACTCAAGGACTCGTACAGGTTTTATCAGCCCCGGGGCGACGGGAGCCGTCACCTCGAAACCTTCCTTTGAGCCTTCCAAAGATCCCAATACTATGTGCAATCCTTCATCTTCGGCAAGATGCCGCTGCAAGATCATGCCCCCTACAGAAGACAGGCCTATGTTGCTTGGTTTGGCTTGCGTCAAGACCAGCTCTTTGACCTTGCTCATGTCCCATATGGCCTTTGATCCCAAGAATATATCGTCATAAAGGGCGGCATCCACCAGTGCAAGGTCTCTTAACTCGCCATCGATCAGGATATCCAAGCGTTTTGTCGGATATGTAGCCTCTTCGGCGGAGACGGTGCCCGCGGCGACGTAGCCTGCCGCCATGCCGGCGATGGTGCCTTCCACCATGCTGGGAAAGATGTTATTAGTCCCAGTTGACACGGGCATGAAGGGAACGGAAATGCTTCCCTTTGCCACCGCACGATTGGTACCGTCTCCTCCAAGCACGATGATACATTTAGCGCCCTCTTTTTCGAGCAACTTTGCAGCCAAGGTAGAGTCGTCCTGCGTTCCCTGGCAATACATTTTTAAAGGCTCTACGCTCATTTTAAGGCGAACGTGCTCCAACGCCCTGGGAACTATACCGAAGTAATCGGGCATGTAAAGCACCTTATCGACGCCCGTTGCCTCAAGCCCCAGCAGTATGCGCCTCGCAATGTTTACCTTTTCTATGTTGTCAAAGACCGAACCGTGAGCGACTAGCCTCCTGATGTCCTTTCCCGAAGCCGGATTTGCGATGATCCCAACTAGCGTCAAATATATCGATTCCCCTTTCTAGTCAGATTTAATCTTAATACGCCATCGACCCTCCATCGACGTTGACGGACTGGCCTGTCACATGTTCCGAGTAAATGAAAAATAATGCTAATTTCGCCATATCCTCGGGCGTTTGTTCAATACCCTGGGGTATCATGGTAGCTATGTTTCTCGCAAATGATTCATCCCAGGTTTCGCCAGGTTGCTTCCATACATCGGCCAGCAAAGTCCACATCTGAGTACGAACTATACCTGGACATATGGCGTTGACTGTAATGTTGTCCTTGGCAAGCTCCTTGGCCAAGGAATTAGTAAATCCCACAACCGCAAATTTAGATGCGCTGTAATGGGGAAGACCAGGAAATCCGGATTTCCCTGCAATGGATGATACATTTATTATTCGACCCCATTTATTTTTCTTCATGTGGGGAATGACCGCTTTGGAGAAAAGAAAGACGCCCTTTGCGTTTACGTTCATCGTCAAGTCCCATTCCTCTTCTTCTAAATTTTCGACGTTGGAAACCGTTATCACTCCCGCAGCGTTGACCAAAATGTCTATGGAACCTAGTTCATCCACGGTGCGCTTTACGGCCTGAGTGACTTGATCAGATTTGCTCACGTCGGCGTTTATGGCGATAGCCCGCCTGCCGAGTGCCTTTATCTCCTTTATTGCATCCTGGGCAGCCGTGTAACCTTTGATTTCCTTCGTGCCGTAATGGTTGTAAGGGCTGTCAAGGACTTCGGCTTCGACGATGGCGATATCAGCCCCTTCTTTCGCAAGGGCAAGCGCAATGCCCCGACCGATTCCTCGCCCTCCTCCCGTAACGATTGCAATTTTTCCCTCCAGGCTCATTTACCTTACCCCCCTTTAGGAATTCTTGGGATAGGTGTCCTCGGGTTCGGGGAATTCCCATCCTTCAGGCTGGTCATAAAGCTCCACGATCGTGGCCAAATCTTCCCTGGTGTCTAGATAGGTGTAAGTAAAACCAAACCATGTGCCGCCTTGAATTACACCCACTCCCCTCTCTTTGGCCAGTTCCATCGCCTCTTCGTAGTTTCTAACCCCCAGCGCTACATGGTGAAGGCCCTCGCCGTGTTCCTTCAAAAATTCCGCGTAAATGCTTTTGTCATCCAAAGGTTGTATGAGTTCCCACTGTACGTTACCTATCTCTGCCAGGGCAAGCCTCATGGCGTAATCTTCTCTTTTTCCTCGCAGAATCATGTCTTTCACTGTATTGGGATCAAATGTATAGACCTTCCAAGGCCCAATGCCCCACTTGTCCCAGTAGTTTTTCATGGATTCCTCGAGATCCTTTACCACTACTGCCACTTGAAGTACCTGGTTGAAAATTCCTTCTTTTGCCATCTTACTCTCCTTCTCTTTGCAACTTAAAAGAGGGGACGTCTTAAGGTTCGCTCACAACACGCCCCCTCTTTTGCAATACAAACGTTACGCCATGACCTCTTTTATTGCGGCAATTATCTTTTCCGTGCTTGGGATGTATGCTTGTTCAAGCACGGGGCTAAAGGGTACCGGCGTAAAGGGAGCGCCAACACGTTTTACCGGCGCATCCAAGTAATCAAAGGCTTCTTCGGCAATCATGGCAGCGATCTCGGCACCGGGACCTGCAAACTTGACGGCCTCGTGAACTACTACGACCTTGTGCGTCTTTTTAACGGAATTAATGATCGTCTCGTTATCCAGCGGCTGCAGTGTCCGCGGATCCACGACTTCAACGCTGATACCTTCTTTTGCAAGTTCCTCGGCAGCTTCCAAGGCCTTGTAAACCATGGCCATGGTGGCTACGACAGTTACGTCGGCTCCTTCTCTTTTGACGTCTGCCTTGCCTAGGGGTACGGTGTAAATTTCTTCGGGCACTTCTCCTTCGATATCGTATATGAACTTATGCTCTACAAAGATCACGGGGTTGTCATCTCTGATGGAACTTATCAAAAGACCCTTAGCATCATAAGCGGTGGAGGGAGCAACTACCTTTAAACCCGGAACGTGCATAAACCACGCCTCTAGGGATTGCGAGTGCTGTGCTGCCGCAGAACCTCCCGCCCCACAAGCCATTCTTATGACCATGGGAATCTTGGCCTTTCCGCCGAACATGTAGCGCATCTTGGCAGCCTGATTAAATATCTGGTCCATGGTGACGCCCACGAAATCCATGAACATTATTTCAGCTACAGGCCTCAGTCCCGTGGCCGCGGCGCCCAGAGAATTGCCTACTATGGCGCTTTCTGTAATGGGGGTATCTACAACCCGCTCAGGGCCAAATTCATCTATCAACCCGGCCGTTACCCCAAAACAGCCGCCGAATATGCCAACGTCCTCGCCAATCACATACACGTTGGGGTCGCGCCTCATCTCCTGACGCAGGGCCTCATTTATTGCAGCTCGAATCGTTAACTTCCTCATCCTCATCGCCTCCTCGCTCACGCGTATACGTCCTCAAGGACTTCTTCCGGAGATGGCCACGGGCTTTCTTCTGCGAACTTAACGGCTTCTTCGATCATTTCGGATACTTCCGAGCGAATCTTCTCCATCTGTTCTTCCGTCATTATTCCCATTTGAGAAAGTGTTGCTTCAAATCGCGGAATCGGGTCTTTTTTCCTCCATTCCTCGACTTCCTCATCGCTGCGGTAGACTGTCGGGTCGCCCTCAAAGTGGCCCCTGTAGCGATAGGTCTTGCACTCGATCAGAGTCGGTCCCTCTCCGGAGCGCGCACGCTTGACCGCCTCTTGGACGGCCTCGTAAACCGCCAATACGTCATTTCCGTCAACGACGAGTCCGGGAATGTTGTAAGCAGCAGCCCTGGCGGCCACATCGGGAACGTTCATCGATTTCTTCTGCGAAAGCGATATGCCGTAGAGGTTGTTTTCGTTGACGAATATGACCGGCAGCTTCCATATGGAGGCCATGTTTAAGGCTTCATGGAAGGTTCCCTGGTTTGACGCGCCGTCTCCAAAGAAGCAGGCCACCACGTGATCTGTGCCCTTGTATTTCGCAGTAAATCCTGCTCCCACAGCGATGGGGAAACCGCCACCAACTATTCCGTTTGCACCCAAGATCCCAAGCTCGACGTCTGCTATATGCATTGATCCGCCCTTGCCCTTGCAGTATCCCGTGCGCCTGCCGAAAAGTTCGGCCATCATGAGCTTCAGGTCGCCGCCTTTTGAGATCAGATGGCCATGTCCTCTGTGGGTGCTTGTGATGTAGTCTTCTTTGCGAAGATTTGCACACACTCCGGTAGCTACGGCCTCCTCTCCTACGTAAAGGTGAACGAAGCCGTAGCATTTGCCTGCGGCGAAAAGCTCCGCCACCTTCTCTTCAAAGTTCCTGATGGTCAACATGTTTTTGTACATCCACTGTAACTTTTCTTTTTCTACAGCCATGGAGACCCCTACCTCCTTTTGCTTGTAATTTTTTTAGCCAACAAAGGCCAGTTAAATGACTTTATCACCTCCCTTTTTAAAGGCTTTTTCATAGCAAATATCCGCCCTGTATGAGCTTCGAACCAAAGGCCCTGCAACCACGGACTTAAATCCCAACTCATAGGCTTTTCTTTCGTATTCTTCGTATTGAGCGGGGGAAACGTACTCCCTCAGTGGGAAGTGATGTGGGGACGGTTGCAGGTATTGTCCTATCGTGAATATATCGCATCCGGCACTTAAAAGATCTTCCATGACTTGGACTACTTCGTCGAAACGCTCGCCCAGACCGACCATTATCCCGGACTTGGTCAAGATATGTGGAGCTATTTTTTTGGCCTTTTCTATGAGGTTAATGCTTCTTTCGTATATGGCTTGTGGCCTTACCTTCGGGTAAAGTGATGGAACAGTTTCGACGTTATGTCCTATAACGTCCAAGGGAGCTTCAAGCAAGCACCGCAAAGCTTCCCAGTTGCCGCCAAGATCTGAGACCAAAAGCTCGACTTTCGCACCAGGGTTTAATTCCTTTACCTTTCTTACGACAGATGCCATGTGAAAGGCGCCGCCATCGCTCAAGTCGTCGCGCGTGACGCAGGTTAAGACGACGTATTTGAGCTCCAGCGTACGGCAAGCTTCGGCTACCCTTAGGGGTTCATTTTGGTCCAAGGGCATGGGCTTTCCGTGTTCTACGGCGCAAAAAGAGCAATTCCTGGTGCATACATCCCCCATCAGCAAAAAAGTCGCCGTATGGGAGCCAAAGCAATCTCCTGCGTTTGGACAGTTGGCCTCTTCGCACACCGTGTGAAGCGACAGGCCCTTTATAAGTTTTTGCATTTCATCAAGGACACCTTCGGCAGGTGCCTCTATTTTTAGCCAGTCCGGAAAATAACCTTTCAACTTGCTACCCCCTCCGCCAAATAGCTTTTACGCCTTGGGGAAGTGGATCGCCTTTCCTTGAAGTAATAGGGCCGCTTCCTTCAAAGCCTCTCCGACGGTTGGATGGGCGAAGATCAAGTTTGCAATCTCGTCCGCAGTAGCTTCTAACATGAGCGCCATGCCGGCGGTGGATATGAGCTCCGTCGCGTTGGGCCCCAAGATATGCACTCCTAAGACTTTTTCGTATTTTTCTTCAGCTACGATCTTTACCATTCCTATTGCTTCTCCAAGGGTTAAAGCCCTTCCATTGCCTACCATGGGAAAGCGTGATACCTTTATCGGTATCCCCGCGTCGAGGCAATCGGCCTCAGACATCCCAACCGAGGCGAGCTCAGGCTCTGTAAAGATGCACGACGGAACCGCCGTGTAGTCCATTGCGCGCACATTCCCAGCTATGTTTTCCGCGGCCACTTCACCTTCGGCCATCGCTACGTGAGCAAGCATAAAGGGAGAAGCGCAATCGCCGATGGCGTAAATGTGAGGAAGATTTGTCTTCATGTATTTGTCCACAACGACGCGGCCTCGCTCGGTCTTTATCCCTATGTTTTCCAGGTTTAAGGCACTGGTGTCGGGAAGCCGCCCGGCAGCCAGTAAAACGTTGCTGACTTCGACCTTTGACGTCTTTCCCCCTTCGCCTTCAAGCGTGACGGTCAAAATATTGCCTGATTTTTCGATCTTCGTGACCTTCGTTGACGCATGAATGGCGACTCCTTTGAAAGATAATATTTCGTGCACCATAGAGGCAAGCTCCTCGTCGATGTTCGATAAAATCCTGGGCAAAAACTCAACCACCGTCACGCTGCAGCCAAGGTTAGAAAACAGCGTGGCGAATTCGACGCCAATCACTCCGCCGCCCACTATGAGGATAGACGAAGGAAGCTCATCGATGCAAAGCGCATCATCGCTGGTCAAGACGCCCTCGCTCCGCAGCCCTTCTATCGGTGGCAGTGAAGTCCTTGAGCCGGTTGCTACGATGAAATTTTCGCCATTTATTTTTGTGGTTGACCCTTGCTCGTCTGTTACTGCAATGACGTGGGGTTCTACAAAGGAAGCCTCGCCGTATATTATTTCGATACCCCAAGATTCCAGGATGGCTTCTACGCCATCCGTTAGCTGTTTTACCGTGTCTTCCTTTCGCTGCATGAGCGTTTTCCAATCAAACGAAACGTTTTCGACTGAAAATCCATATTCTTGAGCTTTCTTGAAGCTATCACGAATGTGAGATGCATGAAGCAAGACCTTTGTGGGAATACATCCCCTATTGAGACAAGTCCCGCCAATTTTTACTTTCTCGATCAATTTCACGTCGCATCCTAATTGGGCCGCTCTAATAGCCGCAGTATAACCTCCTGGTCCGCCTCCTACTACGATGACATTCGTCACGACAACTCCCCCTTTGCAAGAACGATTAACTTTCCTCTCCTCATAAAGTTTAACGCCGCTGTATTTTATAAGTCCTAATATTCACATTTTGCTGCAACCACAGTAACCAGGGTTTTTAGCTGACCAGTTCACTTATTTTATTTTATGACAGTATTTTAAAGTTTAAACGTCTTTTAGCCTAATATACATTTGTTAGTGCACTGTAATATATATACTACCGCTAGTTTCAAAAGCCTGTCAAGAACCGGTTAAGTTTTTTGAAAGCCCTACAATGCAGGTGGCCCTGCTGGTCATTATCAACACCGAGGTCCGCGCCTGTCTCACCGCATCAAGATGTTCGGCAACCACAGGCTAATAGCCGGAACATAACAAATAACCGCTAAAGCCGCTATCGAAGCAAGGACGAAGGGAACGACGGCTCTCGAAATCTCGTCCATCGAAATGCCCGCGATATTGCACCCCACATAGAGATTGACCGCTACTGGCGGCGTAACTTGCCCTATAGCCAAGTTCACCGTCATAACTATGCCAAACCAAACTGGATCCCACCCAAAATGGGCCATAATAGGCATGAAGATCGGCAATAGCAAATAATAAATGGATATGGCATCTAAAAGTGCTCCCGCTATTATTAAGACCACGTTTATCAAAGCTATGACAACATAGGGGTTTGAGCTCAAGGATATAACCGCTTGCGATATCCTTTCTACCACACCAAGAACCGTCATGGCCCAACCAAAGATCCCAGCAAAGGAAACGACCAGCATCACAACCGCAGATGAGACACAGCTTTCCACTAATAGTTCATACAAATCCTTGAGGGTAAGTGTCCTATAAACCACAAAGCCCACAAAGAGACCGTAAACCACGCCCACAGCAGCTGCTTCGGTAGGTGTAAATATCCCACCGTATATGCCGCCCAATATTATGACGGGAGTAATAAGCGCCCAAAAAGCATCCTTGAAGGCGTGCAACACCTCTCGAGCGGTGCCAAAGCTTTCTCCTTTATACCCCCTTGCCAGAGAGATGAGGAAGGCAACAAATATGAGAAACAAACCCACGACTATCCCCGGGATAATGCCGGCTAGGAAGAGTTCACTTATTGATGCTCCGGTAATGACGCCATAGACTATAAAGCCTATGCTGGGTGGGATTACAATGGCCAAGCCACTGGCACAGGAAGTAAGCGCTGCAGCAAAAGACTTACTATAACCGGCTTTTACCATGCCAGGGATTAGTATTGTGCCCAAAGCAGCAACCGTAGCAGGCCCCGATCCCGAGACAGCCCCCCAAAAGAGCGCCGTTATTACCGTCACAATAGCCATCCCTCCGCTTATGGGACCTACCAAAAGCATTATGAGCCTGATGATCTTATCTGATATCTTCGCTCTACCCATGATGACGCCCGCTAGTATAAAGAAGGGAATGGCTAAAAGCGAAAACTTAGATATATTAGCAAAAAATACGGGAGCAAACATTTGTGCGCCTAGATCAAACCAATAGACGACAGCCATACCGGCTAAACCTAAGGCTATTGCTATAGGTACCTTAAAAGCCATCATGACGAAGAAAAGGCCGAGCAATATTATGCCAGGGTCGATGTTCATTTGATCTTCACCTCCGCGCTTGAGCTAATTTGATGCACATCTTGCAAAGAAAGCTCTTTCCATTCGATTACGCCTCTTTGAATTGTCCTTACGATGAGTAGAAAAGCGCACACCGGTACGGCAATGCCGAATATCCACATGGGCAGAGCCATAGAGTAAGTAGTCATCCCGGACCTATATTCCGACCTCACCATATCGACACCATGATACGCAAGGAGAATGAAGAGAACAACACCGCAAAGGGTAACCAACACGGACGCAGCTTTTTTAAACGCTACAGGTAAGCGATCAACTAAAAATGTGACACCTAAAAGTGCACCTTTTCGCATGGCTATGGAGGCCCCGAGCATTGTGATCCATACAAATAAGTTGACCAAAAGTTCCTCCGAGAAGGCGAAAGAAAAGGTCGTAAGATACCTTACCACCACATTGACGAAGGCCAGAATGGCCATGAAGAAAAGCATTATAGCGCATATCCACTCTTCAGCCTTATCGAGCAGTTTAAACATGCCATAACACAGCCCCTTTCTTAGCTGCACAAAACCTATTAAGCCGCTAAGCAAGAACATGGGGAGCCGCGCAAAACGCGGCCCCCTTTGCTTATCTACTTATCTTATCTGCTCCCAGCAACGGCCTCTTCAAAGACCTTTACCAAGTCTTGCCCTATGTTCGGCACCCACTTGTCGTAAACTGGCTTTGTGCGCTCGCGGAATGCATCTAATTGCTCGGGCGTGAGATCAGTAATGACCATGCCCTTTGACTTGAGGAACTCTAATCCGTCTTTCAAACCAACCCGGCTTACATCATGAATTTGCCAGTGCATCGAGTCCTCGGCTGCCTTTTTAATCTGCTTTTGGATCTCAGGATCGAAACCATCCCAAACTTGCTTATTGACGGCTAAAATGAGCGCGTCATATGAGTAGTGCCAATTTGTCAGATATTTTTGTACTTCGTAGATTTTGTTCGGAATAATGACGCCAACAATGGGGTTTTCCTGCCCGTCGATGACGCCCTGCTGCAAAGCGGTGAAGACTTCGCCCCAGTTCATGGCCACGGCATTAGCTCCGAGAGCCCTCATGATATCAACATAGATGGGGGTAACAACCCTTATCTTCAAACCTTTCAAGTCATCAGGATGAGCTACCGGTCGGACGTTGTTCGTAAGTTCGCGAAAGCCATTTTCGCCCCAGCCGATGCCAACCATGTTGTGCTTCTCCAGAGCCTGAAAAACCATATCTCCGCCTGCGGATTTGGTTGCAGCATCGACGGCCTCATGGTCTGGGAACATAAAGGGAAGGGAGAAAACGTTGCATTCCGGGATTATGGGGGCGATGTTGATCGTTGAGTTAAGCATGAAATCTATGGCTCCGCTTGAAACCATCTCTGCCTGACGGATCTGGTCGCCGCCCACAAGTTGGGCATTGGGATATACCTTCACGTTTACCTTGCCGTCGGTGTATTCCTTCACGAGCTCCGCAAATTTCACGCCACCCTTGCCCCACGCAGTATCGGTAGAGACATTCATCGTCAGCTTGTACTCTTTTTTGAGCGCTGCTTCAGACGCTTCATTAAGCCCGATTACTCCTAAAAGCAACACTACTGCCAAAACCATGCACAGCACCTTTTTCATTTTTTCTGCCCGGCTATGGCCGAACAATTCACCTTCCTTTCGCGATTTGATAAAGCCTTTTGCAGCACATGAACTTTCTCGTCCCTTTAATCCTTTTTCAAGCGCCACCCCCTTATTGTCTAGTCAAATAATGCTTTAATGCCGGAATAGATATCCTCAGCCTTCACCCTATAAGCTGCTTCCAAGGACCTGGCAAAGGGCACAGGCGTGAAAGGCGCACCGAAGCGTAATATAGGGGCATCTAAGAAGTCAATCCCTTCTTCCGCTACGATGGCCGCAATTTCGGCCCCAACACCGCCCTGTTTTACGGCCTCATGAGCTATTGCAAGCCTGTGAGTTTTTGCTACGGAATTTAGGATGGTTTCTTTATCGATGGGGGAAATTGTCCTTAAGTCTATTACCTCGGGGTCAATCCCGTCATTTTTCAACATGGAGACAGCATTCATTACAACTTTCATTGTGTATGAGTATGAAACGATGGTTATGTCCCTGCCCGGCTTTGTGAGGGCCGCCACGCCTATGGGCACAAGGTGTTCTCCGTCAGGAACCGGACCTATCTCCGAAAAAAGCATTTTATGTTCAAAGTATATGACGGGGTTATCGTCTCGGATAGCAGATTTGAGCAAACCCTTCGCATCGGCCGGGTTTGATGGAATTACTACTTTTAGACCTGGAATGTGCAAAAACCAGGCCTCTATAGATTGGGAGTGCTGAGCGGCGGCTTGATTGGTGAGGCCATCCGGTGCGCGGACCACTACAGGCACGGACCTTTGTCCGCCGAACATAAAATGTATCTTAGCCATTTGATTAAAGAGTTCATCCATGGCCACCCCCATAAAGTCAGCGAAGTGCATGTCAACCACTGGCCTCATGCCTCCAAGAGCTGCTCCTACTCCAGCTCCTACGATGGCCGTTTCCGAAATAGGCGTGTCCCTTACGCGATCGGTGCCAAATTTTTGCGGCAAGCCCTTGAACTGGCCAAATATACCGCCTTGGCGGGCAATGTCCTCGCCCAATACGAAGACTCGCTCGTCACGAGACATCTCTTCATCCATAGCTTCTAGCGTCGCCTGAGCAAACGTAATTTCTCTCATTGTATCCATCCCCTATGCATAAACATCGCTAAGAAGCTCAGAGGGATCGGGTTCTGGGCTCGCCTTAGCGAAGGCAAGCGCATTATCAATCACTTCTTGAGCCTCAAGCTTTATGTCATCGAGCTTTTTTTGACTCAATAAACCTTCGTTTAATACCTGCTTTTCAAATCTGGAGATAGGGTCCCTTTTCTTAAAGATTTCTTCAACCTCTTCCTTGGAGCGATAAAGCTCCGGATCGCCCACAAAATGTCCTTTTACTCGATACGTCTTGGCCTCAAGCAGAGACGGGCCTCCGCCGTTTCTAGCCCTTTCTATGGCTGCCTTCGCAGCCTCGTAGACGGCAAAGACATCGTTGCCATCGACCGCAACGCCGGGCATGCTGTATCCGTGAGCTCTGTCGGCTATGTCTTCTACTGACGTGGTAGTCTTATAAGGTGTGGTCGAAGCGTACTGGTTGTTTTCGCATAAAAATATTACGGGGAGTTTCCACACGCTGGCGAGGTTTGCAGACTCGTGAAAGGTACCTCTATTTGATGCACCGTCGCCAAAAAAGGCTACGGTAACTCTCTTTTGATCGAGCATGCTTATTGCCAGAGCTGCCCCCGCCGCTATAGGTAAACTGCCGCCCACAACTCCATTTGCACCAAGCATGCCTATGCTGAAATCAGCTATATGCATGGAACCACCCTTACCCTTGCAGTACCCTGTACGCCTGCCAAAGAGTTCGGCCATCATCTTGTTAACGTCAGCTCCCTTAGCTATGCAATGGCCGTGACCTCTGTGAGTGCTTGCTATGTAATCATCCTCGGTAAGATTTGCGCACACGCCTGTAGCAATTGCCTCTTCGCCTATGTACAGATGTACGAACCCCGGGATTTCTCCTGCAAGGAAGTGCTTTTCTACCGCCTGTTCAAAAAACCTGATGGTAACCATCGTCCTATAAAAGCGACACAACAAATCCTCATCCCACTCTGCCAACTGCAATCACCCCCATTACTTCTTCAAAGCCGGGGCTTTCAAAGATTAGCCCACAATTAGCCTCATCTTTCCACCTTTAAGATGCTCATCCATCTCCTTGGCAGCGGCTTCACCATCTCCTTTGCGCAAGGCCTCTAAAATCCTTTTGTGTTCGGCATAAAAGGTCCCCATATTTCCTGGTAGTTTGAGCATGTCTATATTGATGCCTTCTATGCGATCCCGAAGCCTCGCAATGAAATCGGTTATCATAGAATTGCCGTAAGCCCTCATCAGGTAATCATGAAAGTTACGATCTTCTTCATGGAAAGCAACTGCGTCCTTTTTTTTGCATGCCTCCTCCTGCTTCTTTAGGATCTTTTCCAGGTTGGAAAAATCCTTATCAGAAAGCATGTCTGCGAGCTCTTTTGTCACGAATTCTTCCAAAGCTATGCGCATGTCGTATATTTCTTTGACCTCATTTATGGAAACTTCTCGGATCACGACTCCTTGATTGGGGATTATCCTGACGAATCCATCCATCTCCAAGCGTCTTAAAGCATCCCTCACGGGGGTCCTGCTCATGCCGAGCATTTTAGCCAAGACATTCTCTGAAATGGACATATCATTGGAGAGCTTGCCGCTGAGGATGAGCTTTTTAATCTCTTCATAAGCTAAATCTCTTTTCGTCTTTTGCTGCATGATCAACCTCACTCTGGTTATATACAACCCCTATACTGGAGATATACAACCGTAATACAAGCAATCTACCATCGTTTATCCTGTTTGTCAATCGGTCATTCAGTTCTGGATCGCTTCAAGTGTTTGTCATTACTATTTTGAGTAATTCGGTAACAATGATCGCCAATCGTCACATTTCTATGGAGCATTCTCTTGCGCTTCCCCTTGCAGTATCTGCAAAGCTTTTTGAGTTGCAATGAGGACAATACATTTCTTCGAGGCTGGTCTGAACACGCATTATTACGGCATCTTATTTTTTAGATGCTTCATTGACGATCGAGTATTGATATATTGACAATCGAACAATGGACGAGATAATGAGATCTAAATACAATATTTTATTTTCGGAGGGATGAGTAAGAATGAGAAGGGTTTTAATGTTTTCAGCAATGTATGCGATTATCTCCATCCTATTAATATCACCTGCAATTGCGGACGCTCCCTATCACATTGGCATATGCACCGAGACTGTTTCACAGGCTGAAGATGACTTGCGAGGAGCAGAGCAAGCCGTGAAGGAATATGGCGACGTTGCTCAAGGTGGGATGATACAGCATCTAACCTATCCCGATAACTTTATGCAAGAAATGGAAACGGTAATAAGCCAAATTGCCGGTTTAGCCGATGACCCTTTGATGAAAGCCATAGTGGTTAATAACGCCATTCCAGGAACAACCGAGGCATTCAGGCGCGTCAAGGAAAAAAGGCCGGACATCTTATGTATAGCCGGTGAAGCGCACGAAGATCCTGGCGTAATTGGGTCCGTTGCCGATATGATAACCAACGTAGACGATATAAGCAGAGGCTATTTGATCCCGGTAGCTGCGAAAAAAATGGGCGCTAATAACTTCGTACACATCTCATTCCCAAGACACATGAGCTATGAGCTCCTTTCCAGAAGGCGTAATATTATGGAAGCGGCATGCAACGATATAGGCTTGAAGTTTCATTCTGAAACGGCTCCCGATCCTCTTAGTGACGTGGGAGTGGCCGGTGCCCAGCAGTTCATACTGGAGAAAGTACCTGCATGGCTCGAAAAGTACGGGAAGGACACGGCATTTTTCTGCACCAACGATGCACATACTGAGCCTTTGATAAGGCAAATTGTTGCTCACGGAGGATATTTTGTAGAAGCTGATTTGCCCTCACCGCTGATGGGATATCCCGGAGCTCTTGGAATAGACTTGTCGGCTGAGAAGGGAGATTTCCAGGCCATCGTTAAAAAGATCGAAGAGGTGGTTAAAGAAAATGGCGCTTCCGGAAGGCTAGGAACATGGGCCTTTTCTTACGGATATACAAATTCTATCGGATTGGTTGAACTTGCCCGTCGCGTCATAGATGGAGAGGCTCAACTTGACCTGAAAAGCTTAGTGGCCGCCTTCGAGAAATACACCCCCGGAGCTAAATGGAACGGAAGTTACTACGTTGATATCAACACCGGCATAGAAAATAAAAGGCATGTCCTTTTGTATCAGGACACCTATGTTTTTGGGAAGGGATATTTGGGATTAACGAGCTTGCAAGTCCCGGAGAAATATTTCGCCATACGCTAAAACAAGCAATTTATCAAAAATAAAGAGCGTCTGCCTTCCTAAATTTCAGGAAGAGACGCTCTATTTTTTACTGGTTGGTACTAACCGGTCTTTACATACATCAAGACCGTTGAGATCATAATTGTGCCGAAGCACTGCTAAGCGGACATTTTCAAAGGATTTTACTCTCGCTTAAATATGTACCTCTCGCTTCCACTTAATAAAGCCGGAATGCTCAAGAGGTCGCCTTCCTTCCCGCTTAACTTGAAAGTTTTTTCAATGGATTTTACTGCATTCCCTTCATCGTCCAGGACCTCTACCTTGATCTTGTGTTCGCCATAACCTATTAAAACCACCAAGTCAGCGCTTTTTTCTTTAAGTTCTAATTTATGTTCGTCATCAAAAATGACCCTAACCGGGCCTTGCACTTCAAAAGTTGTGCCCTCCATGGTGTAATCTTTGTTTTCAACGATGATTTGAAAGCCTTTGCCGATACGATATAAAAATATGCTCACGATTATCAGCAGCAAGACAAGGCCGATTTGCATTAATAGGCGTTTTTTCAAATAGATTACCTCCCCTTAGAGAAATATATATGCTCTACTGACGCTGCAAAGTTTATTTTTTAAGCCTCGCCTCTAAACATGCGTCTGGCATAGGCACGCTCTCTAGCACGACGCCACTCGTATATCACTAAAGCTACAGCCACCACGCCATATGATACGAAAACGCGGAAATATTCTCCCAGTTGCGCCTGCCCGATAAGGTATTTACCTGCCATAGGAGAGACGACAAACATGAGATGGAATAAAATTACGCCCACAAAGACGTTTGGCAGGGTTGCCTTTGCCACGCTCGCTCCTCCGACCAACAGTGCTGCGATGGCAAACATGCCAGCTTGCTCATGGCTGTTGTAGGTGTTAAGGGTGCCAATATTTTGTAAAAATATTATTTGTCCGTAGGCCGCCAACACGGTTGAGATCAAAATGGATATTAACCGAGTACGTTCAACCGGGATGCCTGCCGATCGAGCTACTTCCATATCTTGTCCTACGGCTCGCATGTCCTGTCCTAATTTGGTGCGACGAAACCAGATGATGAAAAAGCTGAAAACCGCTATAACGATGAAAGTCCCCAGGGGGATTTTTATCCCATGTATTGTAAGGGGTATGCAGTAGTCAAGGCAATTTCTGATCCCCAGGAGGTTTACGGCATTGCGGATCCCGTATCCTCTCGAGAGGACCAATTCCGGGCTACGTATGGGTACCAGGTAGCCAAATAGGTACAACACTACGAGTTGGTAAAGGCCGTTCACGAAGAACCCCAATATATATGAAGTGACCATCTCGCGTCCCTTTGCTTTATTTAAGATGGCACCGCACATCCACCCCAAAGCAATGGCTAAAGGAGTTGATATAATCGCCGCAAGTGCCATTCCGGGGAGGCCAATTACCTTCCAGTCGGAGACTAATATCAGGCCTATTTGTCCTGCCATAGCCCCCAGGACCATGCCAAAATTTAAGCCCATTCCGGCGATGATGGGTATCAAAAGTGAGAGCACGAGGAAGGAATTCCTCGCAAGTCGAATTAGCATCTCCTGTATCAAATAGCTTGCCGAAAATTGAGATATCGGTATGGCAAATATCGACAGCAATATAAATATGATTGGAACGATATTGGCCATTAGAAATCTTTTTAAGTTAAATGCAGCTTCTCTTTTTTTCATCGCGATTTCACCCTTACTCCTCTAGTCAATGCATAAAGGATCATGCCGTTTGAAACTATGATCCTTATTACCTCTGACATGTCCGTTTGAAGCATGCTGTTTATGACCGATGGCGTCATCGTCAAGATACCCTGAAATAAAAAGGTGCCTATTATCACATGCGTGAGACTTGCCCGATTGATAGAGGCCCCTCCGAGCAAAATAGCAGCCACCGAAGGAAAAGCCATGTAAAATGGTCCCATGTAAAGCTGAATGAACCCGAAACTTTGTTCATATACTATGATACCAATGGCACCAAGCAAAGTAGACAGTATAACCGAAAGGGTTCGCATTTTGTCAATGTGTATTCCTGCTGCCCTAGCAAACTCAGGATTCGCGCCGACAGCTGACATAGCGGACCCTGTTTTTGTGTGAAAGAACATCCATAGGAGCAAACACATCAACGCAAAGAAAAGTATTGTTCCCGTAGGCACGAAGAAAAACTCACCAACTCTTAACGATAGGAAGTTGTTTAGCACGCCTCCCCAGTATTCCTGAACGCTTATGGTCGTTCGCAATCCCTTTCCGGCATAACCCCACACCATCGTTGGGTTGCGGAATGGCAACAGAAGCCACATGATGCACATAAATGCTACGGAGGAAAAACCTACGTAGGTTGCTATCATCATTTCGCCGCCTTTGACCCTGTTTAAAAGCTGTCCGTAGCCAAAGCCAAAAACGACCGCAAATGGAATTGATATTGCAATGGCTGTAAAAAAGCCTAAGAACCCAAGGGCATTCAATTCCAAGCTTATGGTAGCGCCTAAAAGTCCTGCAATGATTCCCAGCGGCAGTCCAAAGTTTAGACCGCATCCGGATTGTACCATGGGTACCATTGCCAGGACCAAGATGCCGTTCATGCCAAACCTGACCAGAGTATCGCTTATAGATGAATCTATTCGCACATTTACGAATGGCGCCAGGACAAAAAGGGACAATAAAAATAGAGCAATGATGGCCCTTGGCCACCCAATGTCAGCAATAAATTTTTTAATCCTATCCAACTGAAATCACACCTTCCTCGACCGTTGGCTTTGCGCCCATGAGGAGAAGCCCAAATTCCGAGCTATCGGTTGAAGCAGGGAGTATGCCGGCAATCTTTCCTTCATGAACTATTGCAATGCGGTCACAAATAGCTCGCATTTCCTCAAGCTCTGATGAGGTTACGACTATTGTGGTTCCTTGCTCGCGGTTTCTTTTATATATCATGTCCAATACCAGCGATTTCGCCCCAACGTCTATGCCTCTGGTGGGCTCAGATACGAATAGAAGTTTAGGATTCAATGCGAAAGCTCTGGCGAGACACACTTTTTGCTGATTCCCTCCGGAAAGCTCTCTTACCTTTTGGTTTTCATGCAGGCACTTAATGGCAAGCATATTGATATATTCTCTGGCTGCCTTCATTATTGCCCTGTCGTCCCTCCATTTAACAACTCCGCCCAAGAATTTTTTAATATAGAGTTCATGTATCTGCATTGCGGTAAATGCGATATTCAATGCTATCCCTTCGTCGAGGATTAATCCTACCCCTCTTCTATCCTCGGACACAAAACCGATCCCTTTCTTTAAGGGGATAGTCGGATCATTTAACGGTAAAGGCTGTCCTTCAAAGGTTACCTTTCCTCCGGCCGGGTAAAGCCCCATTATTCCATTCGCTATACCGAGCTTCCCCTGTCCGGCCAGGCCGCCAATCCCTAAAATTTCACCCTTGTATATCGTTAAGTTTACGTCCCTTACCGTTTCTCCCGGCATGTCCACCCAAAGGTGTTCAATTGTCATGGTAGGAGTGCTAAACACCCTTTCTTGAGCGGCTCTGGTGGTTAACCCCTCAATTCTGCGTCCGACCATTGCGCTGGCTATCTCTCGAATGTTCGTTTCCGAAGCCTTTTTCTCCAGAGTGATTTCTCCATCCCTGAGGACTACTATGCGATTGGATACTTCGAGTACCTCTTGAAGTCTGTGGGATATGAAAATTATGCCTATCCCCTGTGACGCGAGGCGCTTCACGGCCTCGAGCAAAATTTCTGCCTCGGATTCCGTCAAAACTGCAGTGGGTTCATCTAATACCAACAATCTTGTGTTTTCCTTCTCTATCTCCCTGGCGATCTCGGTGAACTGTTTATGGCCCACCGGCATTTCGGAAATTATCATTTCAGGATCGATGGAAACTTCCAATCTTTTTATCGCCCGGATGGCCCTATCCTTCATCTTCGGGTAATCCAGCGTTGCAAGCCGTTCGCCAAATATTTCGACCAGAAAATTATACAAGGTAGATTCTCTGTTTAAAACGATGTTTTCTACTGCTGTAAAACCTGGTATCAATGAAAATTCCTGGTGCACCATCCCTATGCCGGCATCTAAAGCTTGCAGAGGACTAGTAAAGCACACTTCTTGGCCCTCCAAGTAAATCTTCCCCTCGAAGCCACCTGTTTCAAAAATAACTGGCAAACCGAAGAGAATATTCATTAAAGTTGATTTACCGGCGCCATTTTCACCAACCAAACCCAATATTTCTCCTCTTTCAAGTGTTAGGTTAACGTTGCGCAGTACCGTGTTCTCGAAAAAGGATTTTGTTATACCTTCCATACGTAAAAGCGTAGAAGACATATACAGTTCACCTCTTGCATATTTAGCCTTACGGCATCTCTGAGTAACAGAGGGGAAGCCCCGCTTCCCCTCTGTTAAGACAAAATTTGCTCGCTCTGTTTGCCGTGAAGTTATTTAATTGTAAGGTATTTTTCAGGGATTTCAACCTTGGTCATTTCAAGATAACCTTTTCCGAAGACGTAGGTATCTTGATATACCAACATATGGTTTTTCTTTTCAATGCCTGTGTTAAGATCTACGTAATAGCCGCAATTCCAAGAGGCACCAGGGGTGAACTTCTCATAAGAAGCAATTAAATCGCTCAGAGATATCGTGGCATTTCCGTCTATGATACGTTTTGCCAATTCTCCCAGTCCTACCGTAGTCGTATATCCAAAAGAGTAAACCCAGGTCCCGAGTCGTCCTGCAGCACCTTTTTCTACGATAACCTCTTCGATTTTCTTTGTAATTGCCTGGAAATCGCCCTTCTCAGCCGACAAGTCTATTCCCAGAGCTCCGGGATATCCCATCAGCGGTGAGGGCAAATCAGCTTCTACGAAATATCCCCCGTGAGCGACAATTTGCCTGATCAAAGGCTCTGTATGTGCATCGTTGGTGCAGAAAAATGCCGTGTCCTTCCCGTACTTTTCAAGCCATGCAGGTACTTTCTCCAGTATGAACTGCTGGGCACCGGCCACTCCCACGTCGCTTACGGGATCAGGAGCCGTCTCAAAATGAAACTTCAAGCCTATATCGTTGCATGCCACTTCCATAATATTACGCCTTCTGGACAGCAGCTCGTAGCTCATGTGTCTTGGAAAGGATATGTGAACAAAATCGGTAGCTCCCATTTTCTTTGCAGCAAGTGGAATAAGATATCCTCTGTAAATGTTGTGAACGTTTATTGCCAAATCAGCCACTGACTCTATCACGCCCGGGTCTTCGTGAGGTTCGCCTGCGAAACATAGGATATCCGGTCTCCTCTCTTTGACGCGCCTGAATGCTTCGGTCGTTCCGGGAATGGACTGATTGACGATGATGGCCTTCATTAAGGGGTCATCTGTAAGCCCAGCGATCTGGCTTATCGTCGTCTCCATTTCCTGCATGAAGTTGTCAGGGTAAGTAATGTGTTGGATTATACCCCCATTTGTAGCGCTACCGTACTCTTCGATCAATCGCTCCGCCCCGCGCAGTTCATCCTCACCCTGAGAAACGGTACCCGTGACTATGCCGATGTGGTATGGTGCCTCAGCAAAGGCTACGCCCACACCAACCAGAAGAAATACGGCTACCACTGCGACCGCTAACCCCTTAACCTTCCTCATTTACTCACCCTCCCTTTTAAAATATGTTGCCAAAATAATTATCTCACCGCATTAAGGCACGGTCAATGATTTGGTCCATATAGATCGCACAAACTTTTTGTGAGAAAGCCATTGAAATATAAAAGGTGATTGTTGGCCAATTTCCACCTCCACATAATCTTTTGCAATAAAATAAAACGAAAGTAGATGTAAAATTTCTGTTTATATGGTAATCTAACAAGGGTTATAAATCTATAAATTCCTTCCTCAAGAAAGGTGGTGGCAGTAAGTGGACGCTGGACCTGGTAGTTGCCGAGACAGCGCATGGAGTAATGTAGAAAAATTGCGAATCGACGTGTCTAATTTTAAGCGGGCTTTATTTTCCTTGGAAGGTCACAGCTTCCCTGCCGCTGCCGCCTTTTCCCTGCATTTTCGGTAAACAGGCGCCAATATCTCGCCAGCTTTTAACGCTGCCCTTTAAAGGTCAATAAAGGGGAAGCTCGCAGTGTCCTTGATGCTGGTAAAACACCTTCTAAGGAAAATGAAAACTTTGTTTTAACTCAGGGATCAAAATCGTGCAACCAAGGTACAAAAGGCGATCACGCCTTTGCCATGTCTTCTTGTAACAAACTGCCCTCTAGGAGGTGATTTCAATGGAACAAAGAAACATCGATTTCTTCAAAGAAGCAATCGAAGAGTTGCTCGAGGCGCGAGACTACGAAGCTTTGCGCGAGTACCTGGAGCGAGCTTCACCCATACGAAATAGGGACGCTTTTGGAGGAGTATGAAGAACCGGAACAGCTGGTCATTTTGTCTTTAACTCACTCCAGAGGTGGCAGCCGAGGCTTTAGAACATTTGGATTACGATGACCAGTACAGGCTTTTAGATCACTCGGAGGAAAGCGTGGCCAGGGAAATCCTTTCGGCCATGGACCGCGATGCAATAGCCGACCTTGTAATGGCAATACACCCTAACAAAGCACAAAAGATCTTGGAAATGGTGCCGCATGAATACCTCGATAGCATCAAATTTTTAATGACCTATCCCGAGGATTCGGCCGGCGGCATAATGTCTTTGGATTATATCCAAGTAAGACAATACTGGACGATCGAACGCGTTATAGACTATTTTCGAAAAGTCGGAAGAAAACAAAGCATCGCCAACTACATTTACGTCGTTGACAGCGTTGGAAAACCTGTAGGAGTGCTGTCGCTTAAAGAACTGCTTTTAAGCGATCCGAAGGAATTGGTGTCCGAGGTAATGCACAAGAACATCATAATTGTACAGGCCAACGCAGACCAGGAAGAAGCTGCAAGAATAATGAGCCAATACGACCTGATGATACTTCCCGTGGTAAATGAGCAGGGCCGTCTCGTTGGAGTCATTACTGCGGACGATATAATGGACGTCATCGAAGAGGAAGACACTGAAGACATCCACAAATTAGGCGGTAGCCGTCCTTTGGACCTGCCTTACCTGGAATCCGACTTAAAGACACTTTTCAGCAAGCGCATCGGGTGGCTTATAGCTCTTTTCGTCGTCCAAGCTGTAACGAGCAATATCTTAAAATATTATCAGGACGTTTTAAGCAGCATAATTACCCTGACCTTTTTTATCCCACTGCTTGGCTGACGTGGGCGGTAATTCAGGAACTCAGGCTTCATCTCTGGTCATCAGGTCCTTGGCTTTAGGCGAAGTTACGAGTAAAAGATTTTGCTGAAATCTTGTTCAAAGAACTGAGGGTAAGCGCCTTGATGGGCCTGGTGATGGGAATAGGAGGATACCTTTTCGCGTGGGCAGTTAGCGGTTCAACGAGCGTAGCGGTGGTGGTAGCTGTCACCCTCACCGTAGTTTTAATAGTAAGTTCTACCATTGGTGCCAGTACTTCCCGTCATAGGGAGAATGTTTAAATTAGATCCTGCAGTATTTTCTGCGCCGCTCATTACCACTGTTGTCGACATCACTGCGCTAGTGGTATACTTCAACGTAGCGATAAAGCTACTGAAGATAGTATAGCACTATAAACATAAAGGGCCGTCAGTGGTTTTCATATGACGGCCCTTTATGTTTTTTAGTCCAGATAAATTATATAAGGAAGAGGCCTTTCCCTGCCTCCCGGGGAATGATTTATGAGGACACCCTTCCACCAAAGGGCCGAAGAACCTCCGCCGTCCAAATTTACGGCGTCTTTGATGCCCAAGCGCTTGGCAACGCTTCTTAACTCGTGCAAAGTTACGCCCCTTGAATGCCACGGATCACGACCGTCCACGACAACCCAATAAACTTTACTTCCATCGCTTCCCCACAGCGTCCTGGGATGTCTTTTGTCGGTAAAACTAGGCTTGAATCCTTCGCTAACGTTAACATCCATCCCGTTAGTCAAAAGAAGGGGTCCGGCCTGAAAGGCCCACTTGGCGTGGTTAAATTCTTGAGGCTCGAGGGTGGATATTACCTCAACATCCGTGCCTAAAACGACGTTTGCAAAAAATTGCCTGCTATTTCCCCGAGCTACCAGTAAAAACCCGTCACGCGGTATGTAGTGATGAGCGGCCGTACCCGCACCCTGCTTCCAGGTTATCTTGCCGCCTCGAACCATCACTTCCAGGGCATCGGATTGCAAACCCCTGGCCTCGGGGCCGAACTCCGGCGTATAAATAGTTATCCCGTGATAGGTCGGGGCAACATTGACACCTTCTACATGAAATTCTGCACTTGTGCCTACTTTCACTTTAACCTTTGCCCTGACTTGGCCTATAAAAATCTTTCCCGAGTCATCCCATCCGATCGCAGTTCGACCGCTATAGGGCGTATAAACGACCTTGCCATCCATCATGACCAACCCTATGGGCTTTACGCCGCTGAAATATCCGCCATTAACGGCTGCCCTTGCGTTTTTCTCCCTGGCCATCTCGCTCAAAGGATTCGATGTTCCATATTCCGTGCTCGAAAGAGCGATCTTTGGGGTCACGCGAGCAGCATCAAAGGCCAGGGCGACCCAAAAAAGTGCCGGGCTTTCCTCAGCAGCCCCATAGGGAACAATTGAAGCGGTCAAGTGCTTTGGCAAAGAAGTTAAAACTTCATAGGCCTTGATGTAATTTGCAAAGGGACCTATGGTTACCTGAAAGGCCCATTCCTGCCGCACTACGAAAGCAGGAAGGCCCAAGTTTTTCAAGTAGCCTGCGAGATCACGAGCTTTCGCCTCGGCATCAAGAGGTATTTCATCGACCAAAACCAACCAAAGTTTTGGAGGGCGTCCAATTCCCTCCCTGTGCATCGTGACGGTAACTATGTCATCTCTGAGGGTTTTTTCAAAAATCAGACCATTTTTGCAGTTTTTTAACCAGGCAACGAGGGAATTTAAACCGGAGCGCGTTACGTTGTCCCTCGGGTTCGATAAAAATTCGTCCGGGGCCTTTGGGGTCATCTCACTTGCTATCGCCATGTAGGGCATAAGATGAAGCGGCACTCCGCTTTTGTCTCCTTCAAATTCGCATATCGAACTTAATATTTCAGCTTCGTTAAAGAGACCAAGGGCGCGCACGGCAAACATGACGGCCTCTGCGTTAGCCGCCTCTAAAGTAGGGTGAAAATGCTCGAAGGGCGGCAAAATTCCCAAGGCCTTTGCGGCCTGTATTGACTCTCCGTGAAGGGTGAGCTTTGAGACGTCGACAAATCCGGAGTCACCTTGAACGAGGGGCAACTCCAAGGCGGACATTATCTCGTAAACTACCTCTCCGCGAGATATGGCCGCCGCAGTGCTAGTTTGCAATAGGACCAAACAAAATACCAGGAGAATTATTGACCTTGCTTTTCCTTTCCTGCCTGACAACATGAAGCAGCCTCCTTAAGTCTTAGGTAAAGGTGAGCGACTTTCCGTTCGCTTCCGCTAAAAATATTTACCACGAATTTCATTATTTTAAAAGCAGCGGTTTTGCAAAGGGGAATCTACGAAGTTAGAATTACCCTTGCCCTTTGATGTCGAAGATGGCAAACTAAACATATACACACTTTTTAACAATTTTGACATTACTTGTCCGTGTAAAATCTCTGTTCTATAATATAATACGATATGAAATATATATACTAAACTAATGATAACATAACCCGGCAAATGCAGAGGTGCGAACTCGTCAGCATTATTCCTTTTTTGCTTGTAAACTTATGTTTATTGACAAAATACCACAAAGGGCTTTATATTGTTTCTATGGGTCATTTAAACCGAGAGCATTGGTACAATATCAGGAGGTGTTGGTAAATGAAAAAATGTTTACTTTATTTATCCGTCATAGTGATGGCCTTGTTCATGGTAGTTGCACCCGCCTTTGCAAAGACATACATTGTCGGCACGAGCGCGGATTTCCCGCCCTTTGAATACATCGAAAAGGGCCAAATAGTGGGATTTGACATCGACTTGATAAAGGCGATTGCCGAAAGCCAAGGCATCAAGGTCGAGTTTCAGGATATCAGCTTTGACTCCCTCATCCCCGGTTTAAATGCCGGCACAATCGATATCGTGGCTTCCGGCATGACCATTACCGAAGAAAGGGCAAAGGTCGTGGACTTTACGGAGCCTTACTACTCGGCAAATCAGGCCGTGCTGGTAAAAGAGGGAAGTGGAAAAAACGTCACTGTTTTGTTTGGAGACCACAAGCTGGCAGTGCAGACGGGAACCACGGGAGACCTTTGGGTGGAGGAAAACTTGGAGAAAACGGGCATACTGAAAGGCAAGGTAACCCGCTTTGATACCTTCGTTTTGGCAATTCAAGACCTCTTAAACGGAAATGTTGACGGCGTAGTCTTGGATACCCCTGTTGCCCTACGGTATGCGGCGGAAAACCCGGTCGTGATGGTGGCCGAAATAATCACCGGCGAGGAATACGGCTTTGCGGTCGCCAAGGGCAACAAAGAACTCCTCGAAAAGTTGAACAAAGGACTTGAAGAAGTGAAGGCGAGCGGCAAGATGGACGAACTTTTAAAGAAATATTTTTAAATAAAGTCGCGCAGACGAGGGATTTGTTTTGTTAGATTTTTTTGAACTGGTACAAAAGTCCCTCCCAACCTTGTTGGAAGGGACTTTTGTTACTATAAAACTTACGATCTTAATCTTAGCCCTGGGATTGGTGTTGGGTTTGATCATAGCTTTTTTTCAAACTTACGGCAACAAGCCCGTTCGCCTGCTGGCGGGCATTTACGACAGGATTTTCAGAAGCGTGCCGGAACTGGTGCTGCTCCTTTTGGTCTTTTACGGCCTCCCCAATATCGGATTTAGGCTGAGCCCCTTTTATGCCGCTGTGTTGGCCCTCGGCCTGCGTTCGGCGGCCTACATGGCTCAAATTTTCAGGGGAAGTTTCATGTCAGTTGGCTCAGACCAACTGACGGCGGCCTACTCTTTGGGCATGGGTGAATACAAAGCTTTTATATACGTAATTTTCCCGCAGGCGATCAGGGCCTTTATTCCCCCCTTCGCCAATGAATACGCCATAATACTCAAAGACACGTCCCTTGCTTACGCCATAGGAGTGGTCGAACTTTTAAGGCACGGCCAATACATCATCGCCGTAGAATATAAGCCTCTGCCTATATTTTTGGTAATCGCAGCCATCTACTTCGTCCTTACGTTTGGAGTGGCAAGGCTTTTAAAGATGCTTGAAAATAAACTCAAGATTCCAGGGATAGGAGTGTAAAAGTTAAATGTCGGACAAACCGCTGCTCAGGATAATAAACTTAAAAAAACGCTTTGGCGACAAGGTGGTACTCGACGGAATCTCTTTCGACTTAAATAAGGGAGAAACAAAAGTCATAATAGGCCCTAGCGGCACGGGAAAAAGCACGCTCTTAAAGTCCATAAACAGACTTGTCGTACCCGACGAAGGCGAGATCTGGCTAGGTGACACGGAAATCGTAAGGTGTAAAAACATCAACGCCATCAGGCAACAGATTGGCTACGTTTTTCAAGACTTCGGCTTGTTCAATCACCTGACGGCCCTGGAAAACGTCATGATAGGGCTGACAAAGGTCAAAAAAATCCCGAAGAAAGAGGCCTTGGAGCGGGCTCGCTACGAGCTAAACAGGGTGGGATTATCTGGGATAGAAGACCTTTACCCGGCACAGCTTTCGGGCGGGCAAAAACAAAGAGTTGCCATCGCACGGGCCTTGGCGATGGACCCCAAGCTGATGCTCTTTGACGAACCAACGTCCGCTTTGGATCCGGAGCTAATAGGCGAAGTTTTGGCGGTAATGCAGGAACTGGCCGAGTCCAACATGACCATGCTCGTCGTATCTCACGAGATGGGCTTTGCAAGGTCGGTTTCAGACGAAATCATATTCATAGAAGATGGGAAAATCGTGGAACAGGCTCCCCCTGAAAAGATGTTTAAAGATCCTGAAAATCCGCGCACCAGGGAGTTTTTATTTAAACTGAGCGAACTTTACGGAGAAGGCTAAAGGCAGGAGATTGACATGTCCGAATTTTTAAGACAGTTTATGATCGTAGATATTTTCGTAACCAACTTCGGGACCTTGATGCAAGGCCTGGTGTTCACCTTTGAGCTTGCCATAGTTTCAATGGTTTTTGGCACCATCTTTGGCGTCCTGCTTGCCTTGGGAAGAAGTTTTGGCACTAGGCTTCTGTCGTGGCTTTGTACCGCCTATATCGAAATTATCCGAGGAACGCCGCTTCTTGCTCAACTTTTCATACTCTACTTTGCGCTTCCTCCTTACGGCATAAGGCTGTCAGCGATAACTGTGGCATTTTTGGGTTTTACCTTAAATTCCGCGGCTTACCAGGCTGAGTATACGCGCGGCTCCATAGAAGCCGTGGGAGAGGATCAATACATGGCGGCTTATTCTTTGGGCATGAGCAGCTGGCAGACCATAATTTACGTAGTGCTGCCTCAGGCCATCAGGTGGTCGATCCCCGCATGGACGAACGAATTAATTTACTTGCTTAAATCCACGTCAATAGCTTACGTAATCGGAGCACCGGATCTTTTAACACAGGGAAAGTTCATCGCCAGCAGAAACTATCAATTTTTTAGGGTGTATTTGATCGTTGCCCTCATATACCTCGTAATAGTCCTGGCTGCCGCCAGGTTGATCGGCAAGATTGAAAAGAAAATCGAAATACCCGGTTTTGGTTATACAAAAAATCAACGTTGACGACTAAAACAATATAACATCAGTCGGTACGCTCTATTTCGATGGCGAACCAATAAATTGCCGATAAATTGCAGATATACAAGTATTACGTCAGATTTTTCCGGTGGCATTTTCCTTAAACGTATCCCTCGAAGCTTCATTTCAAATCAAATCCTGTCCTGCAAAAACATTCAGCCGACAAAAACTAGGAGCCAATTATTAGCTGAGTAAACTTCTGCATTTAAGTTGACAGGCATATAGATTGCTGCTATTCTTTTAAAAAATGGGACGTAATGTCCCATATTTGGGGGAAGAAAATGGCTAAGACCACTTTCAAAACCGATACAGTGAGCAAAGTAACGGCCATAATGGAGCTTTTGTGCTCTTCTCATAATAGCTATAGCCTCAGGGAGATAGAAAGCCTCACGGGAATACCCAAAAGCACTCTACATCGTTTGTTAAAATCCCTGGAAAGACAGGAATGGGTATACCAAGACCATGAGACAGATCAATTTCGCCCTGGAGTCAGATTCTTTCTCCTTCACAACGAAAAGCTTTTTCATCAAGCTTTGATCAATGCCGCTTCTCCCGAAATGAAGCGGTTGGTGCGTGAAACGCAAAAGACCGCCATATTAAGCGTTCTGGAAGGAACTGCCGGTTTGTGCATTTACCACGTCGAACCGGCATGCCCTGTCAAATACGTAGCTCACCGCGGGATGAGTATACCCCTTCATGTAAGCGCTACCGGAAAAGTGCTGCTGGCATTTAGCACAAAAGACCTCCAAGAACGCATCGTCTGTAACAACATCCCCCAAGAAATCAACAAAAACCGCTTTAAAGAGGAACTTGAAGAAATCAAAGAGCAAGGTTTTGCTTACAGCAGGGAGGAATGGATCCCCCACGCAGGAGACATAAGCGTGCCTCTTTTTGACTCAAGGGGTTTATTTGTGGCTCAGCTTGGTTTGGCTGGATTGGTTGCCAGTTTCGACTGTCAAGAAGAGGTAATCGTCAAAAAATTAAAGGATGCTGCAGCCCATATAAAAGAGAGGCTTTGACCACTTTAAAAAATTAAAAAAGGAGGTAGTTTGAGGTGAAAGAAATAAACATGTTAAACAGCAAGGCCATGACCATCAAGCTTGACCCCGAACTTCCCGAGTACCCTCCCTTTGAACCAAATATCAGAAGAGCACCCGACAGGGGCTTCACGCTGAGCCAAGATGAAGCAGAGCTCGCGCTGAAAAACGCCCTGCGCTATATCCCCGAGGAACTTCACGAAAAGCTTGCTCCCGAATTCATGGAAGAGCTCGCAACCCGAGGCCGTATTTACGGTTACAGGTTCAGGCCAAAGGGGCGCATTTGCGGACGTCCCATCGACGAATACAAGGGAAATTGCATCGAGGGCAAGGCCTTTCAAGTCATGATCGACAACAACCTGGACTTCGAAGTAGCCCTTTACCCCTACGAGCTTGTAACTTACGGCGAAACGGGCCAGGTATGCCAAAACTGGATGCAGTATCGGTTGATCAAAAAGTATCTTGAAATTTTAGACCAAAACCATACGCTTGTCGTGATGTCGGGCCATCCTTTGGGACTTTTTAAATCACACCCGGAGGCTCCAAGGGTAATCATAACAAACGGCCTGCTGGTGGGGATGTACGATGACCAGGAAAACTGGCACAGAGGAATGCAGCTTGGAGTCACAAATTACGGACAGATGACTGCCGGCGGATGGATGTATATAGGACCACAGGGAATCGTTCACGGTACTTACAACACCATACTTAACGCAGGAAGATTGCACCTGGGCCTTAAACCCGGCGATGACATGCGAGGTCACCTTTTTATATCCTCAGGACTGGGCGGCATGAGCGGAGCTCAACCCAAGGCCTGCGAAATAGCTGGGGCCGTGGGCATCATCGCCGAAGTGGATCCCTCGAGGATCGAGACGCGAAAAAAACAGGGTTGGGTGTCCCTCGTATCTTCTGATTTAGACGAAGTGTTTAGGGTTGCAAACAAACATCTTAAAGATAAAGAACCCATTTCCATAGCCTACTACGGAAACATCGTTGACCTGCTCGAGTACGTCGTCAAAATAGGAATAAATGCAGAGTTAATTTCCGATCAGACGTCTTGTCATGCCGCCTACGACGGGGGTTATTGCCCTCAGGGACTTACCTTCGAGGAAAGGACAAAGATGCTGTCGGAAGACAGAGAGAGATTCAAACAGCTGGTGGACAAGAGCTTGCGCAAGCATTTCGAACTGATTAAGACGCTTGTGGACCGCGGGGCGTACTTCTTCGATTACGGTAATTCCTTCATGAAGGCCGTATATGATGCGGGCGTCAAAGAAATTTGTAAAAACGGCATTGACGAAAGGGACGGCTTCATATTCCCCTCTTACGTAGAAGACATCATGGGGCCGCTTCTTTTTGATTACGGCTACGGACCTTTCAGGTGGGTCTGTTTATCCGGTAAGCGCGAAGACCTGCTTAAAACGGACAAAGCAGCCCTGGAATGCATCGATCCGAACCGCAGGCCCCAAGATAGGGACAACTACATTTGGATAAGAGATGCCGATAAAAATAACCTGGTCGTCGGTACTCAGGCAAGGATACTTTATGCCGACGCAGATCTCAGGCTTGCCATAGCGCGCAAGTTCAACGAAATGGTTCGAAGGGGCGAAATTGGGCCCGTCATGCTCGGGAGAGATCACCACGACACGGGCGGGACGGATTCACCCTTCAGAGAGACGGCTAACATAAAAGACGGGAGCAACATAACGGCGGACATGGCGGTACATTGCTACGCAGGAAACGCAGCTCGCGGGATGTCGTTGATAGCCCTTCACAACGGAGGCGGAGTCGGGATAAGCAAGGCCATAAACGGAGGATTCGGCCTTGTACTCGATGGAAGCGAGCGCATCGATAAGATCATAAACAGAGCAATCGCCTGGGACGTGTTGGTTGGCGTGGCGAGAAGATCATGGGCAAGAAACAGCGGTGCAATGGAAGTTGCCCGCGAGGTAAACGAAAACCAAAAGAGCGATTACCACATTACCCTCCCCTACGTACCCGATGAAGACTTAGTTGTCGAGACAGTGGCTAAGGTCTTCAAAAAATGAGAAATAAGTAGGTCAACAAACCCCTCCAGGCCCTTTGGCTAGGAGGGGTTTGTTTTTAATCCCTCTCTCGTCCCAGCTCAGCTGATCGCTCAGCGGCATCTGCCACTGCTCTTATCACCAATCCTCGGAAACCGCCATCTTCCAGTGCAGCTACGCCGGCAATGGTGGTACCGGCTGGAGAGGTCACCCTGTCCTTGAGACTGCCCGGGTGTTCTCCCGTTTCAATTACCATTTTAGCGGCGCCAAATACTGTCTGTGCTGCCAGAGTCATAGCTACCGGGCGCGGCAAACCGGCCATGACGCCACCATCGGCAAGTGCTTCAATAAAGATATATACATAAGCTGGTGCAGAACCGCTGAGCCCTGTCACGGCATCCAACAAGCTTTCATCCAAAACGACGACCTTCGCGACAGCGGACAACAGAGCTTTAACTTCGTCTACATCGGATTCTTTTGCATTCGGTCCCATCGCTATGGCCGCAGCCCCGGCCTGAACCAGGCAAGGTGTATTGGGCATAACTCTTATCAATCGTGCCGGCCCTGTGTACTTGTTTAAATAAGAAAGAGGTACACCGGCCATGATGGAAACTACCAAGTGTTTATCCTCCCAGAGACCCTTTAGTTCGGATAGAATGACAGGCGCCACCTGGGGCTTTACTGCTAGGAAAATTATTCGGGATTTTTCCAGTATCTCAGTATTGCTGGCAGTCGTTTGTACCCCCAATGACTCCTTGAGGTATGAAAGCCGATTAGCATCGATATCTGATACCCACACCTTATCCGGTTGAACTAAGCCCTTGGCCAAAATACCTCTAAGTAAGGCCTCGGCCATGGCTCCTCCGCCAATAAAACCTAGCATTTTGCCAGCCTCCCATCTCAGTTTTATCTGATTCTATCTTCTGAATAACCTCTTAAATTTTTAACACAAAATTGTGTAGTTGTCAAAATAACTACCGGCAGCGTTTAGCAAAAGTGCATGCTGCCGGTAGTTATTTTCTTCATTTTGTCTTAACCTTTATTTTTCGTCCATGAATGGGTATCTGTACCCTACTGGCGGATTGAGGTGTTCTTTGATGGCTCTCGGGCTTACCCAGCGCATCATGTTGATTTTGGAGCCTGCCTTGTCATTGGTACCTGAGGCTCTTGCTCCTCCGAAGGGCTGCTGAGCGATTACTGCGCCAGTGGGCTTATCGTTAATGTAGAAATTACCGGCGGCATGGGTCAGGCGCTTTTCGATCTTGACTATGGCTTCTCTGTCCTGAGCAAAAACTGCACCTGTGAGTCCATAGATTGAAGTTGAATCGCAAAGATCCAAAGCTTCCTCAATTTCCTCATCTTTGTAGATATATATTGTTAAAACCGGACCAAATATCTCTTCTTCCATGGTCTTGAAGCGAGGGTTGGTCGTTACTATTACGGTGGGTTCGATGAAAAAGCCAACGCTGTCGTCGGCGTTCCCGCCGCAGATTATCTCGGCTTCCGGAGACTCCTTGGCGTAGTCGATATACCCTTTTATTGACCGAAATGCCTGAGCATCGATTACGGCGCCCATGAAATTTGTGAAGTCTTCTATGTCACCCATCTTTGTCGTGCTTATCTCTTCAACGAGCCTTTTCTTCAACGCGGGCCACATGCTCTCAGGGACATAAGCGCGCGATGCCGCAGAACATTTCTGCCCCTGGAATTCAAAGGCCCCCCTGACCAAAGCTGTAACCAATGGCTCAAGATCCGCAGAGGGGTGAACGAAGACAAAGTCCTTTCCGCCTGTCTCACCTACGAGCCTAGGATAGGTCCTGTAATTTGGCAAGTTTTGTCCCACAGTTTGCCACATGGACTGGAACGTCGCCGTAGAACCCGTGAAGTGTACACCCGCGAGCCATGGATTTAAAAGGGCGATGCTTCCTAGTACATTTCCGGGGCCTGGAATAAAGTTTATAACTCCATCTGGAAGGCCCGCTTTTCGAAGGATAGTCATCACGTGATATGCTGAATACACGGCGGAGGAGGCGGGTTTCCAGAGCACCACGTTTCCGGCCATAGCAGCGCTGGTGGGAAGGTTGCCGGCGATGGAGGTAAAATTAAAGGGAGTTACAGCAAAGACAAACCCTTCAAGTGCTCTGTACTCCATTCGGTTCCAGGAGTCCTTCGTAGACTCGGGCTGTTCTTTGTAGATTTCATTGAGAAAATAAGCGTTAAACTTCAGCATGTCTATAAGCTCGCATGCAGAGTCGATCTCAGCTTGATATGCCGTCTTGCTCTGACAAAGCATTGTAGCCGCGTTAATCGTGCACCGACACGTTCCGGCGAGCATCTCGGCTGCCTTTAGGAAAATAGAAGCCCTATGCTCCCATGGCATTGACTCCCAATCGTGCCGTGCGGCAAGAGCTGCCTCGATAGCATCATTTACTTCCTTCTCCCCTGCCATATGGTACCTTCCAATCACCACTTCTTTGTTATGGGGAATTATGCACATACCCAACTTTCCGGTGCGCACTTCCTTGCCACCGATTATAAGGGGTATCTCAATCTCCTGGGTTCTGAGCTCAACCAAACGAGCTTTTAGTTCTTCTCTTTCCTTTGTACCCGGCGCATAGGACAACACGGGTTCATTCTTGGGTTTTTCTATCTTAAATACAGCATTGGACACCATCGCTCACCTCTCATTAAAGTGTTCAAACCTTAGTGCTCTCAGCTTCAACCACTCATAGGCCGGCTCCAAGCATATTTGCCATGCTTAACTGCATACTAAGGGCTTAGAGCATGAACCGGTAAAAACCTATGTTGCAGTTTTTCCCCGGTTTTATTCAGGGCCTTGCCAGTGCCAGCAGTTGCTCAGTAGTTAATCTATTTCAAGAGCATCCCTCCTTTATTAAAGGTCTATTAGTGCTGCTTTGTCTTTAAAATGAGAAAACCCCTTCCCGCCGGGAAGGGGTACAATAATATTCCTTTTCCTCCTTTCCAAGCGGGAGGCCTTTCCGTTTCCGAAAAGACCCTATCGGTCGATGCTCATAGGCCAAACGCCCTTAGAGACTTCGACTCGGAGGCTCTCATTTTATGAACACGGATTTTATTTAATCTTTACTTTATCAAAAAAGAACTCATCGCTGTTATTGATAATATCAAGTAAAGTGATTAAATGTCAACAAGAAGGGAGGCTCTGCGCACGTCCGCTCACCTAAGCATGTCTTGATCGCTAAAAAACGTGGCAGGAGCTTTAAAAGAACAGCATAGGAGCCCCTCCGAACTTTTTATGTCCTGAGGGGCTCCTTGTATTCATAATTCAGAGAAGAATAATTTTGCCAAGGAAAATTAAAATGGTCCGTATCCCACGATGTGAGCTACAATTACCACGATTGTCCCGATCACGTGCCAAAACACCATAAGAGGCCATATGAATTTAAACCATCTTTCGTAAGGGATCTTGGCCATGCCGAGAGTGGCCATCAGCACACCTGAAGTTGGAATGATCTGGTTAGTAAATCCGTCACCGTATTGGTAAGCCAGCACCGCGGTCTGCCGCGTAACTCCTATCAAATCAGCAATGGGAGCCATGATCGGCATTGTGGCCATCGCCTGCCCGCTTCCTGAAGGTATGAAGAAATTAATAATCGTATGGACCCAAAACATACCGGCAGCGGACAGCGCGCCAGGCAAGCGAGAAACCCAGTTGGCCAGGAAATAAATGACTGTATCGATTATCTGACCCTCGGTCATGACAACTAGTATGGCCCTTGCAACTCCCACCACCAACGCTCCAAAGGCTATGCTCTGGGAACCTTCGACAAATGCCCTTGCTACGGCGTTAGGATTAAGCCCTCCTATTAAACCGCATATGATGCCCATAGCTAAAAATATTGTTGCCAATTCCATGATGTAATAACCTTTCGCCATAACCCCGTATATCATATAGGCAAAGAACAATAGGAGCACCAGCAGTACAAGCTTGTGAATCGTGGTGAGCTTCGATTCCTCGTTTAACCTTTGTCCCGATATTTCCTCTTCTTTAAATAGATCGTAAACGATGCTTTCTTTAGGATTTTCTTTAACCTTGGAGGCATATCGCATCACGTAGTAGCAAGCCACAATGAATAGCACTGCAAATCCAACGATTCTAAGCCAGATCCCGGAGAAAAGTGGCAACTCGGAAATGCTTTGAGCCACGCCCACTGTAAAAGGATTTAGGATGCCGCCCGCAAATCCGACGGCAGCACCCGTAGAGATGATGGCTGTTCCAACGAGGGGATCAAAGCCGACGGCAGTGGCTAAAGCCACGCCCATGGGGATAAAGACGATGGTTTCCTCAGACATACCAAAGGACAATCCCCCGAGGGAAAAGACGAACATCGTTACAGGAATAAGCAATTTTTCTCTTCCCTTTAACATCAACACGATCTTTGATATCCCCGCATCAATGGCTCCTGTCGCCTGAATTATCGTGAAGGCTCCGCCCACGACAAAGATAAAAAAGATGACTTCCGCCGCCTCAATCATCCCCTTTGGGACGGAGGCAAAGACGTCCCAAAACCCGACCGGCGTGGGCTCGACGTAATGAAAGCTTTGTGGGTCCACGAGCGTTCGCCCCGTAGCCTCATCTTTAAATCTGTCAAACACTCCTGCTGGCACAACGTAAGTCCCAATAGCTACCACTATAACGATCAGAAATAAAAGCACGTAAGTATGCGGCACGACTAACCTTCGCATCTTTAACCACCCTTTCTAATGCTATCAAAGTTCAAAAAACCAAACCAAAATTTAGATATGATGTAGCTTTTTTAACATATGTTTATACCCTGTGTCAAGGAAACAAAGTAGAAGCCTTTAGCGATTATACCGTAACTTTTATGTAAAGGCAGGATAATAACATTCCATCTAGGCCCAGATGCTTCTGCAAGAAGGTGTTCTGCGCTAAAAGTTCCTCTTGCAGAATAAAGGGGTGTGCTTTATAATCGAAACAACAGTGGGCGACTAGCTCAGCGGGAGAGCGCTTCCCTCACACGGAAGAGGTCGCAGGTTCGAAACCTGCGTCGCCCACCATTTTTATTTTCAGGTCTTAAGTTTCCCCAAATAAGCCATCTTGACCCTCGGGTCAGAAAGCAATTCCATCGAAGGTCCTTGTATGATGACCCGCCCCGTCTGCATAACATATCCGCGATGGGACAGCATCAAGGCTTGCCTCGCGTTTTGTTCGACGAGCACAATTGTTACACCCCGCTTGTTTATCAACTTCAGCTCATCAAAAATTTCCTTTATGAGAATGGGAGCCAACCCTAAAGATGGTTCATCGAGCAACAAAACTCGCGGCCGCGACATTAGAGACCTAGCAATGGACAACATTTGCTGTTCTCCACCGGAAAGCGTAGCGCCGGGCTGATCTTTTCTTTCTTTAAGGCGAGGGAAAAGAGTGTAGACCCATTCCAAATCCTCCTGAACTTGCTCCTTGTCTTTTCTTAAAAAAGCCCCTACCATCAGATTTTCGCTGACGGTGAGAGGTCCAAATATTTTTCGCCCCTCGGGCACTAAGGATATCCCGCTGGCCACAACTTTATGGCTTCTTTTCGCCAATGGCTTGCCCTCAAACAAGATTTCACCCATTTCTATCGGCACAGCCCCCATTACGGAATTCAACAGCGTCGATTTGCCCGCCCCGTTTGCTCCGATGACACATACTATTTCGCCTTCATATACATCCATGGAAATGCCATGAAGTGCCTTTATCGCGCCATAACTTACAACGAGCTCTCGGATCGATAAAATTGGCTCAAGGGTCGTCATGGCTCATGCCTCCTCTCCAAGGTAGGCAGCCAACACTTCCGGGTGGCTTTGTATCTCATCGGGCGTTCCCTCGGCTATCTTTGCACCAAAGTTCATGCACGCAACACAATCACATATTTCCATCACGAGCTCCATGTGGTGTTCGATAACTATTATAGTTATGCCTAAATTGGTACATATGCGTTTGATAAGCATGTTTAAATCTTCTATCTCCTCCGGATTCATGCCCGCAGCAGGTTCGTCCAAGAGCAATAATTTCGGCTCCAAGGCCAAAGCGCGTGCAATCTCGACTCTTCTTTGATGGCCGTAGGGAAGCGTTCCGGCAGCCTGCAGCGCTTTGTCAGCCAAGCCCATAAAATCGAGAAGCTCTAGGGCGCGTTTCCTCGCTTCGGCTTCGGACAATTTCCACCGGCCTGCATGAAACAGGGCTTCGAGGAAGGAGTACTGACATTTGCGATATGCCGTTATGACGTTTTCCAAGGCCGAAACTCTCGCAAACAACCTTAAATTTTGAAAGGTTCTAGCTATCCCTCTAGGGATTATCTCGTAAGGTTTTAAAGGGCTCAAGTCTTCGCCCTGAAAGAAGATTTGACCATTGTCTACCGGGTAAAGCCCTGTTATCAGGTTAAAGACCGTCGTCTTCCCCGCCCCGTTTGGCCCAATAAGACCGACCAACTCGCCTTCTTGGACGGTGAGTGTAAAATTATGTACAGCCTTTACGCCACCGAAGGATTTATCGACGTTAAGGAGCTCAAGAAAGGCCATCGTTCCCACCCCTTTTTGATTTGGTGCGAACAAAAGAAAGGCCTTTAGATAAGTCCCATACCTCCCAAGAACCCATTATTCCCTCGGGCCTAAGCACCATTATAGCTACCAATATTCCTCCGTAGATTAGCATTCGGTATTGTGATATGGGACGGAATAACTCTACAACTAAAGTGATCACTGTTGAAGCCAAAAGCGTACCGCTCAAGGAACCCAATCCGCCAAAGACCACAACGGATGTGAGTTCCGTTGATTTCATCATGTCAAACATCACAGGCTGTATAAAAGTCATAAATCCTGCCATCAAAGCACCCGCTATACCGCAGTAAAAGCCCGATATGGCGAGGCTTAAAATTCTATAAAATGCAGTATTATAGCCCAGAAGCGATGCCGCCAGATAGTCATCGCGACATGCCTTAAAGGCCCTTCCGTAACGACTATTTATCAAATTGATCATCCCTATTGTCATGACGACAAGAAAGATCAAAGCCACCGGTAGCGTAGTAAACCCTTCAATGCCGGGATATCCTCTTGCTCCCTTTGTCAGGGATTGCCAGTTTTCCAGAATCAACCTTATCGATTCGACCAATCCTATGGAAGCAATGGCATAGTAGTCGCCCATTAACTTAAGGGTAGGTATGCCTATGAGATAGGCTATTGTCATGGAAATAACTCCGCCAGCTAAAATTGCCAAAAACCAATGGACACCGTATTGGACGGTAAGTATTGCCGTAGTATATGCGCCCAAAGCCATGTAGGCAGCGTGCCCCAAGGTAAATATTCCAGTGAAACCTGTAAGGAGCGAAACTCCCATTGCAGCTATAGAATTTATGCATAAAAGAATTATTATTCCGCCAAAATAGCCCATTTCATGCTATCCCCCTACACTTTTTCCAAGGGTTCTTTGCCGAACAAGCCGGTGGGCTTGACAAGCAAGGTTATGACCAAAAGTGAGAAGACCACCAAATCACGCAACTGACTGGATATGAAGCCTGCCGTTAACATTTCCGCAAGCCCCAATATGAGACTTCCAACGACCGCTCCAGGCAGAGAGCCAAGGCCGCCTACCACGGCGGCTACGAAGGCTTTTATCGTAATGGCTCCAAGTTGAGGATACAAAGTATAGCGAACGGAAAGAAATATCCCGCCCACTGCAGCCAAAACTCCCGCAACGAAAAACACTATGGATATGAGCATGTTTACGTTAACGCCCATCAAGCCGGCAGTCCTTAAGTCACAAGCGGCAGCCCTGATGGCCAGTCCCCATTTGCTCTTTTTGATAAAAAGTTGCAGCCCCGTCAAAAAAATCACGGCGACCACCATGGATAACAAGTCGAAGGCGCTCGTGGTCGTAATGCCGAAAAGACGAACGGGATTCGTTGGAATGACGGGCGGCAGCGCTCTAAAACGCCCACCAATGGTGACAACGAAGAGGTTTTCTATGACTATGCTCATCCCCAGCGAGGCGATCAAAAGGTAAAGCTTAATGTCAGTGCGCTCCCGTATGGGTCGATAAGCTATCCTTTCGGTCAAGGCAGCCGCGATCCCCGTCGCTAAAAGTGCAAGAAAACCCCCAACCCATATATTGTTGCCCATCGATCTTAAGGCATAATAGCATGTGTAGCCTCCTATCACTATAAAACCTCCGTGAGCGAAGTTGGAGAAAAGCAAGATCGAATAAACAAGCGAATACCCCACGGCTATCAAGGCATATACCGACCCGAGAGAAATGCCATTTATGAGCTGCTGTGCAAAAGTACCCAAGGATATCACTCCTTTATTTGGCGTATTGGCTTTTTATCATTGCTTTATTTAACAAAGGGAGGCGAAGAAGACACTTCACCTCCCTATTTTAACGCCAACTCCCACGCGCAAAAAGCGATTTGCGATTCTTCCTACTCCGGTTTTACCTTCATGAAGAACCTTGATTTCCCGTCCTTACACTCTAATATAACGGCATCTTTATCTTTAGGATTATGGTCTGCAGGATCGATCGTCAGCGTTGCGTGATTAAGCTGAACGCCACTCGTCGACTCGAGGGCATCTCGAATAGCTTTACGATCTGCTTTGCCCGCCCTTTCTACCGCATTTGCTACCCAGTGAACGGCATCATAGGCCAAGACTCCGTTGACGAATTCCTTGCATTCATCTTTGTACTTATCTTGATAAGCTGTGAAAAAGGGCTCCATTGCTGGATCTCCCGGGGCAACGTGGTTTACCCAGTAAGTACCTTCCATCGCATCGCCAGCGATTTCCCACATGAACTCGCCATAGCCGTCTCCGCCTATGATCAGTAGATCCTTCATTCCCAGCTCTCTGGCTTGTTTAATGGTAAGGGCCATCTCCTTGCCCATGTTTGGAAGGACCAATACGTCCGCACCCGAGTTTCTGATCTCGGTCAGCTGGGCCCTGAAATCCACGTCTACTCCGCCTCGAAAGCCTAAATCTGCTACCATTTGCCCACCATATTGCTCGAAATTCTTGATGAAGAATTCTCGCAAGCCTTGAGAATATTCGCTACCCACATCGTAAAGGATCGCCGCCTTTTTCTTTCCCATCTCACGAGCGGCAAAAAAGGCGAGAACCTTTCCCTGGTAGGGGTCCGTGAAGCATATCCTGAAAGAATAGGGGCGAACCTTTCCGCTTTCGTCCACGGTAACCAAGGGGTTTGTCGCTACGGTTGCAATTTGCGATACACCGGCACGATTGACGATCGGAGCCGTGGCTATATTGATACCGCTTGTGTTCGCTCCTATGATGACGTGGACTTTGTCTTGTTCTATCATCCTTCTAACTGCGTTTACCGCATCTTCGGCTCTGGTGCGAAAGTCGTATGGAACGATCTCGATCTTAATTCCATTTACGCCGCCTTTAGCGTTAATTTCTTCCGCCGCCAATTGAGCTGCCTTCACCTCAGTTTGACCATAAGCCGCCCAATCACCCGTTAGCGCCGCCAAATAACCGATCTTGACCGTTCCCTGAGCTGTTGCCATGCCAACAGCCAACAACACAATTGCAATTACAACGCCTACAAATAACCCCTTTCGCAAGGACGATCACCCCCGCTTAATTTCATAATATTTTTCCATCTTAGAAGCAACTATTCAGAATTATAAACAGGAGGTTTTATTTTGTCAATATGACATACTATTGCACTGACATAGAATGTACGTGAATTTGAGACTTTTCAAAATGATAGGATCAAATCAGATTAAATAAAGAGACATTTCTGTATGTATATTTGATTCTTTAGTCAAAACTACACACATTAAGCAAAATAAGAGAACCTAATCGCCAATTTTGCCATTTAAGCATAAATATAATAAGGACTTATACAATTAAACTTCTCAATTACATGCTATGGGGTGGCCGCATTTCTTCTATGTCATAAAGGCCGGATGATATGGAAAGAGTCGTGCTAATCTCGCATTCAAGTAAGGGCGCAAGGTAATTTGCACCTCCAAGGACGAGCATGTAGCCGCGAGTCCGATCCTTGACGCTCATTTGATACTTCGGGGGCATGAGGTACCCGATTTCAAAAAGGCCTCTCATGTTATCATTTCGGCAATTCTTGACGGCCTCTATCACGGTCTCATACATGAAAGAAGGAAATGTCTTTATGGCTGCTGTCACGCATCCTCTCCCAGTGCGCATAGCCGAAGTTACGTCGGTAAACCCTCCCCTTATCAAAAGCTCACCGGGGCTTAAAGTGGTCCCCGAGTGAGAGATGATGTCGACGAAGCCCTTGCCCTCATAATTTTGCAACCTAAAAAGTCCTGTAGCAATTGTCTCTATGTGCACACCACAACGTCTCAAAACTACATCGTAGTTTGCAGAAGAAAGGCAAAGGATCGCCTTTTGCCCCTCAGGGACCCTGTAATTCCATATCCGTCGGCCCCCCTCTAGTATAGCCACTAAAGGTGATACTATAACGTTGGAATTTGATATCTCCTTCAATAAGGATAATGCTTCGTCAAACCTTTCTTCTGGCACAGAAGTGATGTTTACGATGACTTTTCCCTTGTTGGCGCAAAGGTCGAGATCGCTTTTCACTATGAGCATTTCCGTCTCCATGGAAGACATGCCTATCCTGTCGAAGACAAAAATGGCCCTGGCCTCTTCACTTCCATCCGGAGTTAGCAAGACTCCCTTTCTCCCCAAGCGCGTTACCAAGCCGTCTTTTTCTAAATTAGATAAATGATAGCGAATGGTTCTGTCATCCAAAGTGAACCCGCATTTAGCCAACTGATCCCTTAACTCCACAGAAGTTAACGGATCTTCGGAAAAATAAAGACTTCTCAATATCTCTATAACAGTGGGAGGATACTCCTCTAAGTTATCGCCAATTCGTATTTCCACCACATACCATCTCCGTAAACATCAATATATAAAGCTAATCGGAGGGTGCCGGAAGCTGCGCCTGACGCCCTCCGATTATTTATACGATTTATAAAACAACGCTACAAGGATTCTCTGAAATAACCTGCGTTACATGCCTGAAATACGAAGTCACCTTAACTTAAGGGATATATTCAGGCAGAAATTTCTTTTCAAGCTCTCGATATTTGTTAAAGCCCACCAATTCCTTAAATTCAGCAAATGGGACAACTAGGTCAGTCCTTCCTTCGGCAATGCCATCTTTTATCACATCGAGGTAATTCATCATGCCCTTTACGGCTGCAAATAAAGGACCTACAGGAATGCTCACTCGAGCAACCCCCATTTCTTTCAGTTCATCGATATCTATGAGCGGAGTCTTGCCGCCGCTCACGGCATCAAACAGATTGATACTGATCGGCGCCTTAATTTCTTTTACCAGCCTTATTATATCCTCTCTGGTGCGCGGTGCCTCAATGAATATCAAATCAGCACCGGCCTCTGCATAAGCATTACCCCGCTTTATAGCTTCTTCTACGCCACTTACTGCAATGGCATCAGTTCTGGCGTTAACGACAAAATCGGGATCCAACTTCTTTTTGACTTCTATGCATGCCTTTATTTTCAACACCATTTCTTCCATTGGAATGATTTGCTTTCCCTCAAGATGTCCGCAGCGCTTCGGAAATACTTGGTCTTCTATATTCATGCCTGCTGCACCGATTTTAATAAACTCCTCAGTCACTCGCATGGCATTTACTGCATTGCCAAAGCCCGTGTCCGCATCGACCATGACGGGTATATTTACCGCATCTATGATGTTTTTAGAAAAGTTTAAGGCCTCAGCGAAGGACAAAAAAGCCATATCCGGAAGCCCCAAATAGGTCGCCGAAAGCCCAAAACCACTTACCTGACAAGCCTTAAATCCCGCACGCTCTATGAGCTTGGCAGACATTACGTCATGCGCGCCAGGACAAACAAGGGCTTTCTTTTCCATGATCATATTCTTTAATAGCGTAGACTTTTTCATGCTGATAACCCCTCCAGGTTGATTTTTTTATTCATCATTTTTTCAATTATTAACGTTACGATGGCAAGAGTCAGTCCTGCCAAGGAATACAAATGATGCGGGAATAGCAATAATAGCCCTCCAAGGAAAAACACGACCCTAAAAATAAGGTTTATCTTACTGTCTATATACCCAAAAAACCCGTAAGCCATAAAGATTGCTCCTAAAAATCCCGTTACAGCACAAATTAAGACCTCCAGGTGAGCACCGCGACCTACAAAGGCCGGATTCCTCACAAAGAAGAATGGCATTATGAAGGCAACGGCACCCAACTTCATCGCGTTAATTCCGGTTTTAAACCAATCTCCCTTAGAAATACCGGCCGCGACTATAGCTTGAGTACAAGTGGGAGGCGTAATCCCTCCGAGCAAAGACCAGTAAATGAAGAATAGGTGCAATGCTACCTCATCTGCACCAAGCTTTAGCAGTGGGGGCGCAAGGATGGAAAGGGAAAGTACATAAGTGGGAACGACGGGAAGCGATGTGCCAAGAAGAAAAGGAACGATTGTGCCGATCATGAGGGCGATGATGAAATTGTCTCTTCCAACTTCCATGATCAAACTGCTTATCTTTGGAGCGATGCCCGTTATGCCAACCATGTTGACCAAAATGCTCACAGATACCAAGATGGGAACGATCCTCGCAAGACTTACACCGCCGTCGTACAATGCATCAAGCATGTTGCGAAGACTTGCCCTTATCCCTTTCATAGGTATATCGTTTATAAGCATAAGTATTATAGTAGAAAGGCAGGTATAAAAACCCGCAGTGAGAAGCGGCCTTCCAACGGCTATCAATCCCAACAAAATAGCTATCGGAATTACAAGACAGGAAAGTCGCCTGAAAGTCAGTATATCTTTCCAATTCGGGATTTCGTCTTCCGGTATGGGAGCCAACCCCAGCCTTCCAGTCATAAATTGTACGCCGGCATAAATGCTAGTGTAATAAAGTACGCAAGGGATAATAGCATAACCTATGATCTTTAAATAAGATATCCCCAAAAACTCAGACATCATAAAGGCAGCGATGCTCATTATAGGCGGAGTTATGCCGCCGCCCGTCGAGGCAACAGCCTCAACGCCTCCGGCAAAGTCAGCAGGATACCCCAGTTTTTTCATCATTGGAATAGTGTAATTTCCAGTCACCGCGACATTTGCCACGCCGCTACCCGATATGCTTCCAAAAAGCGCGCTGGCCACAATGGCTGCTTTAGCAGGACCTCCACTCCATTTGCCAGTAAGGGCAAAGGCGATGTCTATAAAGGTCTTTCCTCCGCCTCCTGCAGACAGCAACGATCCGAATATTATAAAAAGCGAGATGAACGTTGCTGACATGGCTGTTACGCTTCCATATATACCCAACGGTGAGAAGTAAATAGAATTTACGACAAACTTCCACGACAAGCCCCTCAATTTCCACATGCCGGGGAATATATAACCGAACAGCGCATAAAATATCAACCCGATTACGATGATAGGAATGGCCCACCCGACGGCCCTTCTAGTGGCATCTAAAACGACGATGGCAAGCGCGATGCCGAGCAACAAATCGATTGTTCTTGCACTTCCGGGGTACATGTATATCTGAAGAGTCTTTAAATATATGTTTATATTCGCCGCAATGATGATGAGCAGTTCAACAATATCTAAAGTAGTTAACTTGTTTTCACGATATCTCTTAGAAAAGGGAAACACTAAAACGGCAAGCGACAATCCGATGCCGACATGGATAGCTCTCAGCTGCAAATCAAGCAAATGAAGGAATATGGGTACGGTTAACTGTACCACAGAAAGCGCGACTGCTGTCCAAAAAATGATGGAAGTCTTTATATCGGGAGCATCAATATTATCTTTAGTAGTCATGATAAACTGTTAATCCCCCTTTATTTTAGGCACATTTACGGCAGCCGACGAAAGTACATAGAAATTAAAAATGTAACGTCGGCTGCCAAACCTGTCTTAGCTACTTCTGCCTACTTTTTGTACTCAGGTGGAATGAATCTTTCAGGGACTTCTACGCCCTTCTCTTGAGCATAACGTATCAAGCCTGCATGGGCGTAAATTTCTCCGCCGGGAGGAACGTTTTCAAAGAAATCGGCTACCGGGTCCCATCCCTTTATGGCAGGATATGCCGATGCTACTTCTTCGAGACCTTCGACATAAGCTTTTACGATCTCATATCCCACTTCTTCGGGCAACCTTGTTGAAGCTACGGCTCCAACTATTGCACACTCTTCCACGACTGGTCCTACGTCAGGCAGTTGCTTAATTTTGCCCTTCGGTGTCTCCAAGAAAATCATGTAAGGATAGCGTTCCCTTATTTTTGCCACGTCGTCCTCGCTATATCCAATGACCGTGACGGGAAGAGTCAAGTTAACTTCGATCATTGAGGCATCTAAGCTGTCCAGTGGAGATGTCTTTTGCAATCCGACTATAGCGCCGTTTTTTAGGGCATCGATGGCATCGCCGTAAGCTGCGGGAATGAGCTGTATACCAGCACTCAAGAGTTCGTTGAACTTACGAATATACTCTGCCGATGCGGAACCGGGAATGCCGGGGCTGAATTTTTTGCCCTTCAGCTCGGTAAATGTGGTGACTCCTGAATCCTTCCTCACGTACAGACGATCAGCGGTGATGTTGCGCATAAAAAGCCACCGGATGTCTCCCCACTGCTCTTTTTCAAAGGTATCCATGCCTTTTACCATTTGAAAAGCGGAAGGCAGGTCAACACATAGTGCGAAATCAAAAACCCCTTCCTTGATCTTACGCAAGTTGTCTAATGCTGCACCGCTTTCAATAACAGTAACCTGGATATCGTTTTCGGCCTTGTTTACCACATTTGCAGTCGCGACGCACCAAGCATATACTCCCGAAGTAGATGAAGTGCTTCCCATGTTGAGATAATGTTTCTGAGCCATCGCTGGCGAAGTTAAAAGAAGTGCGAACATAACAACGAAGACAATCCAAAATCCTCTCTTTCTCATACTTTCCTCCTCCTTTTAATATGATATTTTTATATTGCTTCCAAACTTAAGCAAAAAATCCTACCCTTTTAACTACCCTATAGCCTAAATGCTGTTTACTTTCATTTTTACAATTTTTTTATAAAGGACGATTATTTTTCGCCCGAATTAGATCAGATTAATTGGCTTTCTTGATAAAATCGCCGTGTTTCTTTAAAAATGACACCAATCCACCCTCTTTTAAGATGTCTTTCATGATGGCAGGCATCGGTTCCATTGAAATCTCTTTATTGCGGGTGACGTTAAAAACAATTCCTTTTTCTAGGTCAATCTCCAATTCGTCACCTTTGTTAATTTCATCCGTATCGCAAATCAAGGCTGGAAGTCCGATATTGATTGCATTTCTAAAAAATATCCTCGCAAAGGACTTCGCCAAAACAGCTGAAATGCCCGATTCTCTTATCGCAACGGGTGCTTGTTCTCTGGAAGAACCGCAGCCGAAGTTTCTTCCTGCCACGACTACATCTCCGGGTTTTACTTTTTTGTAAAAATCAGGATCGATATCCTCGAACAAATGAGTTGCCAAATCACTCAAGTTTAACGTTTTGGTGTATTTGCCTGCTATGATGTAGTCAGTATTGATGTCATCTCCAAATTTGTGGGCCCGTCCTTTTAATGAAAAGTCGCTCATCTGTTATCACCTTTCTTTTAGATCGGTTCAGTGTAAGTATTTTCTCGGGTCAGCTATTTTCCCCTCGATCGCGGAAGCGGCACATGTCGCGGGAGAGGCCAAATATATATTTGATTTATTGTTTCCCATACGGCCTTTAAAGTTTCTGTTTGCGGTAGATATCACGTTTTCACCGTCTCCCGGGACACCTAAGTGGGTCCCCGGGCAAGGCCCACAGCCCGGCGGGATTATAGTAGCTCCTGCTTCGAGCAAGGAGGAAATGACGCCTTCTTTGGTTGCTTCAATCAAAATTCGCCTGGAAGCAGGACAAACGAGGAGTCTCACGTCCTTGTGAACACGACGGCCGCCTAAAATCGCCGCTGCTTCTTTTAAATCTTCCAGGCGCCCGTTGGTGCATGTTCCTATAAAGACTTGTTGAATTGGAGTGCCAATTGCATCTGTAATGGGGTGAACGTTGTCAACGGTGTGAGGAAAGGCGACTTGGGGTTCCAGCTTTGCCGCGTCAATGCGAAGGACGTCGATGAAATAAGCATCTTCATCGCTTTTCTGAGGAACAAAAGAGCGAGATGAACGACTGCGGACCCATTCAAGGGTTTTGGCATCGGGTGCCACTATTCCACCCTTTGCGCCAGCCTCTATGGCCATGTTGCACAAAGTCATCCTTTCTCCCATGGGCATGTCATCGATACATTCGCCAGCAAATTCAATGCAAAGGTAGTCCGCTCCGTCCGATTTTAATAAGCCGATAATATGAAGGATAAGATCTTTCGGATATACACCTTGCTGCAACTTGTTGTCTATTGCCAGTTTAATCGTATGAGGAACTTTCAACCATAGCTTTCCCGTTAGCAAAACACCGCTTGCATCGGTCGATCCAATGCCGAAAGAAAAAGCTCCCACCGCGCCGTAAGTGCATGTGTGGGAATCCGTCCCAAGGGCGATGTCGCCCGGAAGAACTAATCCTTTTTCTAACACCAGTTGATGGCAAATGCCCTCACCTACGTCAAAAAGCTGTATGCCTTGCTCCTTTGCAAAGCTTCGCAACATGTCATGCAAACCGCTGACTCTTTCGTTGGGGCTTGGCGTAGCGTGGTCCAAGACGAAAACGACTTTGGTCGGATCCCATACACGATCCTTTTCGAACTCCCTGAAGGCCTTTATGGCAAGGGGGCCCGTAGAGTCGTGACACATTAACATATCGACGGGCACTACGCAGAAATCTCCAGCCTTTACTTCTTCGCCTAGGTGCTTGGAAATGATCTTTTCCACAATCGTTTTTCCCACGTCTATGCACTCCTGTCGTTTTACTATCTTAAAATAAACGTTACGCGAGTCAAAGTACTGTACAATGATTAAAAAGGATTTAATGAAGAAAAATGTTTAAAGCATGCAAGATTGGAAATCAATTTCCATAAGTCAATAAAAAAATACCACGTATAAATTTTTTGTCAATAGCAAAACAACCTGTTCTTCGCAAATATATCTTAATGTTATAGGCGTTACTTGAGCTAACTGAGAAACAATAAATAGCTAAGTAAATAAATAATTCTTATATTACCTTTCCGGTTTTTATTTGCTCTCTCCGAGGCAGGATTTCAGGATTCATCATTTAAGAAAACCCCAATTAGTTTAATGATTCGTTCAAAGGAAAAGCCAAACAGGGTATGGCCAATTATCATAATGATGTTACTTTCTTTATAATGCTGTATGAAGGATACGGCAGAATTTTTTCACAATTTGTCTTCTCTTTGAATATTGACTAAATATAATATGCATGATAAGCTTTTTGCTGAGTGGAAATAGGTATCCGTTATTTATTACTTATGTACGAAAAGCATTACGACGCGATCGGAGGGATCGAATTGGAAAAAATTTCATTGTTAGTATCTACTGGGAACTTGGGCGATAACATCATCGAAGAGGGATCTTTCAACGAAGGGCTTAAGCGCCAAATTGATTGCTTTGCCGCAGACGCTGGGACTGCTGATGCAGGTCCAACATTCTTGGGCGCCGACATGCCTCACAACCCAATCGAGTGGGAAGAACACGACTTAGAGCTTCTTTTAGTGGAAAGCAGAAAAAGAAACGTTCCCATGATCGTCGGTTCATGCAGCACCACCGGGACCGATAAGACGGTTGACAGGTACGCAGATATTATAAGAAGGCTGGCCAAGAAACACAAGCTGGAACCCTTCAAAATGGCTTTAATTTACTCACAAGTCAACAAAGACGAACTCAAAAAAAGGCTAAAAGACATCGAACCTCTTGATGCCCCCTACGAACTCACCGAGGAAATCTTAGACCAAACTACAAACGTCACGGCATCCATGGGCGTAGAACAAATAATTCATGCCTTGGAGCAAGGCGCAAATGTAATACTGGCAGGCAGAGCCTGTGATGACGCCGTTTTAGCCGCTTATCCCATCTTTAAGGGATTTCCCAGGGGCATAAGCTTGCACATGGGCAAGGCGGCGGAATGTGCATCCTTGGTTTGCTGGCCTCAGATGGTCAAAGAGTCCATCATAGCGACCGTCACCAAGGAATACTTCTCCATCGAACCGATGCACCCGGCGCAACGTGCAACGCCTCACAGCGTCGCCGCTCACTCCATGTACGAAAGGACAAACCCCTTTGTGCAAGGTGTGCCTGGTGGCATTCTTGACATGCACGAATGCGAGTATGTGGCGGAAACGGACCGCATCACTAGAGTTTATGGCAGTAAATTTCTCCCTTCACCCGATGGCTCTTATAAAGTTAAACTTGAAGGGGCCGGAGAGGTAGGCTACAGGGTTTACCATTTGGTAGGCATAAGGGATACAAGGGCCATAGCTAACATAGACCAGATCTTAAAAGATACTCGAGCAAAAGTTTCCGATATAATAGGCCCCCACAGAGACAAAGACTACGATCTCTACTTCCATGTTTACGGCAAAAACGCGATCATGAAAGATTTTGAACCTCAAGAACAAATTACAAGCCACGAACTTGCCATCGTCATAGAGGCCATATCTAAAGACGAAGAGTTGGCCACTTCCGTCGCGAAGTGTGCGAAATTCCGTTTCTTCTACATGAGCTATCCGGGACAGATGAATGCATCTGGAGGATCAGTCGCTTTGTTGACGGACGAACCTCTATATCCCAGGAATAAATGCTACAGATGGACAATAGACCATCTCTTGCGCTTAGATGATCCTTTGGATGACAAGATATTCAGGTTTTCCTTTGAAACAGTAAGGGGAAAGTAAAAATGGGCTCGGCCGTTAACATAAAAGATACGCTGCTTTGTAAATTAGCCGATTATTACGCGTCGATTTCGTACGATGACATCCCGCTTAAGGTTATAAATAAGGCCAAACGTTCGTTAGTCGACTTATTGGGCGAGCTTGCCGCCGGTTTTTTCGTCGGCGAATTAGCCAAAGCGGTTAATCCTTATCTTGTAGAACTTGGCGGCAAAGAAGAATCGACGTTGCTTTGCATTGGCAAAAAGATGCCTGCCATGAACGCAGCCCTTGGCATGGGTGTAATGTCTCACGCCATAGAACTGGACGACGGACACAGATGGGGAACGTCACATCCTGCCGTGGCCATAATACCTGCCGTTTTGGCAATGGCCGAGAGGGAAAAAAGCTCCTTCGCCGAAATTCTTTTAGCCATAGTCATCGGTTACGACATGATGCTTCGAGCGGCAAGAGCGATAAACCCTGCACACCTTAAAAGAGGATTTCACTCAACGGGAACGTGTGGAGCTCTCGGAGCTGCAGCGGCATGCGCGAAACTTTTAGGATTGGATTCGACGGAAACGGCATACGCCATATCCATGGGAGGCCTTCAAAGCGCAGGATTACAAGAAATGCTTCACGACCATCCGGGCGTAAAGCCGCTTCAACCGGGAAAGGCTGCTGCTGCAGGTGTCCTTTCAGCCGACCTGGCGAAGCGCGGAGCAAAGGCTCCGAGAACTCTGTTTGAGGGTGAACACGGTTGGCTCAAGGCAATGTGCGACTCGGATTATTCCGAAGAAGCCCTGGTTGGTGATCTGGGCTCGCGATTTGAGATTCTTTACACCTACACGAAACTTTATCCAACTTGCAGACATTGTCATGCCGCCATAGACCTGGCACGAGAAGCCAGGGAAACGCTGTACTGTGACCCGGCAGATATAGAATCCATCGAAGTCAAAACTTACAGGCTTGGCATCGTGGAAGTTGGCCGGATACAGGTGCCAAAGACCCAGCAAGAGGCTATGTTTAGCCTGCCCTTTGCCGTAGCAATAGCGTTGACTCGAGGAAACGTCACGCTACAAGACTATACACCTGAGACGTTAAGTGATCCGAAGCTCATCTCCTTGGCAGAAAAAGTTCGTGTAATAGAAGATGAAAAATTAAATGACCTGTACCCCGAAGAAAGGGGTGCTCACATGAAAGTAGTTTTAAAGGACGGAAGAAGCTTTGAAAAATACATCCCCGTTGCCAAGGGAGAACCGGAAAATCCGGTAAGCGACGGAGACCTCAAGGAAAAATTAGAAGCAATGTTATCACCTTATTATCCGAAAGAGTTTTTAGAGGACCTATGGCAAATAGTGATAGAAAAAGAGACTGAAAAGCAGAGTTTCGATGATATCATTGAACACTTTGGGAGGTATTGTTCATGAAGACAAAAAATATTTGTGATTTGGCGCGAACTGTAAGGAGCAAAAATGCCGGAAGCTTCATGATAACCCTTGAAATCATATTCGACGATAGGGAAATTTACGAAAAGGTCAAAAAAAGCGGAGTCATCACCAGGGAAGCGATAGCTAAAGCTTATAACGTTGAACCTGAAAAGATCTTAGATTTCATGTTCTTTGATCCCGGCATGGGAATTAAAGCCAACTATCGACGTCCGATAGCAAGTGGCGGCCCGTCTGAAACTGACGTTTACGGCTGTCAGCAGTATGCTCCCCTCTTTTCGCTTGAAATACCCTGGGAGGAGTAACAATGAGCAAGACCATCGCCGAAACTTTGGCAGATTTCATACATGACGCAACTTACGAAAATTTGCCAAAAGAGGTTATCCATCAGGCTAAACGATGCCTGATGGATACTTGCGGAGCCATCATAGCCGGAAGTTTTCACTCAAAGTCCGGCAAGGTCGCGCAAAGTTACGCAAAGACTCTGGAAGAGCCACAAACCGCAACCATAATAGGGACCACCCTAATGCGGTCTCCTCAAACGGCTGCCTTTGCAAATGGCATCGCAGCACACGCCCTTGAGCTGGACGACGGCTCAAGGCATGCGACCTACCATCCGGGGTCCTCCATCGTACCGGCGTCGCTTGCCATATGCGAGGCCGAAGGAAAAACTGCTCAAGACTTGATCACCGCTATAGCGGTTGGCTATGAGGTATCGATAAGGATCGGAAAGTCGATGAACCCTCACCACTACCTTCGAGGATTCCATCCTACAGGAACGATTGCTCACTTTGGCACGGCAGCTGCCTGTAGCAAAGTCTTAGGCCTTAACATCGAAGAAATAACCAATGCCCTAGGGCTTGCCGGAAGCTTGGCCTCTGGCATAAATCAATACGAAATTGACGGTTCTCTGGTAAAACATTTACATCCAGGAAACGCGGCAAGAAACGGAATCTTGACTGCACTATTGGCCAAGGAAGGCCTAACAGGTCCAAAGGGCGTAATCGAGGGACGCCTTGGTTTTTGCCACTGTTTTTCCGATGAATACGATATTTCTTCCATCACGGAAGGTTTAGGAGCCCAATATGATATATTATCCATTTACTTCAAGCCTTACCCATCCTGCAGATACGTCCATTATGCCAACGAAGCCACTTTAAACATCCTGAAGGAACATCCCTTGACCCCAGATGACATTGACCAAATCCACATCCTAACGCACAAAAACGCCAAGCAGGGCTCTGACATCCCCGATTACCAAACGGTCTTACACGCACGCTTGAGCATCCAGTACGGAATAGCTTCCATATTAGTCAGGGGCAAGGCGGGGCTTCAAGAATACACAGAAGATGCGATAAAAGACCTGAGGGTGCGCGAAATTGCAAGGAAGATAACCATAGAAATCGATCCTGAAATTCAAAAGCTCTATCCAAATCCCAGGAGCATGATCGTAGAAATCAAAGATAAAAAGGGCAATGTCTATTCTTCTCGCGTGGATTATCCAAAAGGAGATCCCGAAAATCCCATGACAGACGATGAATTGATCGAAAAATTCGTCGATGTGACAGGACAAGTCATCTCGAAGGAAAGTCAAGCCAAGGTCATAGAAAATACGCTACGCATTGCACCTGACGCCAGGGTCAAAGAAATGATGAAGCTTTTTAGGTTTGAAGCCTGAGAGCATGCAGAAGAGTCCTTCTTAAACGATTAACTGATAACTTTTAACTTTGCGCTGCCGAAGCAATAACCGACTTGCAAACTTTAAAAGGCTTGCAAGCAATAAATTTCAATAATTTAATAATAAAGAGGGGGAAATGATATGTCAGAAAAACAAACAATGAGCCGACGACTATCCGAATTCGCAGTCAATCTAAAATACGAGGACATTCCTTCCGAGGTAATGGAACACCTTAAAAACGTCGTACTAGACGGCTACGGATGCGGACTTTTCGGATCCACCACTCCATGGATGAAGATCTACAAAGACGTCTTAACTGCGAGAACGGATCGAAAAGAAGCGTCTTTATGGGGAACGGGCGAAAAAACTTCGGTTACGGCTGCCATGATGATCAACGGATCGGCCATAAACTCCTTCGAGCTGGACGATACGCATACAGACGGGATAATCCACGTTTCCACAGGTGTTTTAGGATGCGTTACCTCCTTTGCCGAGATGCTTGAAAACGTAAGCGGAAAGGACTTTTTGGTTGCTACAGCCCTGGCCTACGAGATAGCCTGCCGCGTAGCCGCCCCGATCGGCATGGAGCTGGCCCACCAAGGCTTTAACAATACCGGAACGACATGCGTATTTGGTTCAACAGCCGGAGTAGGAAAACTGCTCGGATTAAACGCAGAACAAATGCAACATGCCATGGGCATTGCTGGAAACTGGGCAAGCGGCTTGCAAGCGGTACAGTTCGCGGCAATGGCAAAAAGAATTGTGCCTTCTAAATCTTCCGAAGGTGCAATCGTTGGAGCCTTGCTTGCAAAAGAAGGCTTTACCGGCATCGAAGACGTCCTAGAAAACGAATTCGGCGGATTTTACCACTGCTTCACCGATAGGATATATGACGAAGAGCGCACCTGCGGGGACCTTGGCGATCGTTGGGAACTCATGGGAATTGGCCTGAAATTCTACTCCACTTGCAGAAGCAAACATACGACGATAGACGGCTTGAGGAAATTCAGGGCAGAGCACCCGGACATAAAGCCTGAAGACATTAAAAAAGTTGTTGTTCACACGACATCTATAACCCGAAAATACTCCGTTGACGTAGACGACATCAAAAGCGTAGTTTCTGCACAGCTGAGCCATCCTTACGTATGTGCAGTTACGCTCTTAGAAGGAAATGCCTTTATCGACCAATTTACCGAAGACAAGATCAAAGATCCCAAGATACTGGAGTTCGCAAGAAAGGTAGAAGTCATTGACGATCCTGAGATAGAAAAATTACCAAGGGCATTGCGCTACACCGTAAAGATAGACATCCATCTAAATGACGGACGCGTATTCAACCTGGAGGTAAATTACCCCAAAGGGCATCCCAAAAATCCCTTTACAAAAGAAGAGCTGCTCTGGAAGTTCAAAACTCTGGGCTACAATGCAATCCCCAACGACAAAAAACTCGATGAGATTGCCGATACGCTATTTAACCTCGAGGAAGTTGAAAACGTCAGAGACTTCGTGGATCTTTTAAGAAAAGATTAGCTTAAAAATTTTGGCAAAAGAGGATTACTGCTCTAAAGATACATACTTACAATACGAATATTTTAAATTATCTATTTAGCGATTTATACGGTATAGACGTGGTTTTTTCATAATTTACCAAAGAACAACCCTCTTTTGCCATCCTAAACCCAGGAACAATACAAATTGATGTAGGCCTAATTTTTGGGTGCTCACGAATATCCAAATATAAGGAGGGATAGGAATTGAAGCGAAGGAAGGTTCTTTTATTAATTGCAACATTTGTTTCCCTCTGTCTGCTCGGAGCAACGTTGGGTTATGCAGCAGACATGGTAATTTTGGAAGGTAGCCCCTCAGAAGTAGGCGCCAAGTGGGGGAAAATTAATCGTGATTCTATCCTTGAAGCATATAACTCCTTCATGACTAAGGCTGAAGGCAAAGAAGAACAACTTAGACGCTTCGCCAAGCTTTCGATAGACCTCTCAAAAGAGATTAAATGTTCGTATTGGATAGAAGAACTGAACGCGATTGCCGATGCAGTTGGAATCGATAGGGAACTTTACATAGCTTTTACCTTTGGAAGATACAGGGACCTTGCCCTTTTATACGAAAGCTCCGGATGCACTTCCTTCGCCATAGCTCCACCGGCGACCAAAGGTGGACAGATAATTTTTCATAAGACAAGGGAAACCGCTAAGGATTTGCAGTCTGCCTATCTCAAAAAAATTACCAGCGTTCCAAAGGGAGATAAAAAACCTTACAAATTCTTTGGCTCTATGGGTACGGCAGATACGGGAGTGTCATTCTTTGTAAATGAGAAAGGACTTGCCGGAGGTGCCGACGTGCCTGCGCAATGGCAACACAAGGAATGGTACGTAGGAGAATACGAAGGAGAGTTTCCCCATGTAGATCCCCCAAAATACGATGGATTTATGAATCACTACGTCCCTCGCTACATAGCAGAACACTGCAAAGACGTCGATGAGGCCAAGGCGGTCATGCATTCCTTTGCCGAAAAAGGATACCTGGCCAGCGGAAACAGGGGCACAAACTACCTATTTGTCGATGCCAACGGCAAAATTCTCCAAATAGCCGATAATTGCTACAAAATCATTGAAGAGCAAGTTAATCCTTCCCTGAAAAAAGATGGCGAGGAATATAAGGGTATTTATTTCACCGTATCTCGTGTAAACGACTACGGATCGCCCGAGGATGCACTCATCTCAAATTACGGCAACATAACAATTGAACTGGCCAACTCTCCAAAAGTATCGAAACATCCGGCAATGTGGAATTTTGAGAGAGCTCAATCAAGTGCAACAATTTTGATAGATCCTGAATATCCTGAAACTTTAACAACCATTTTCGTGACGTTACCAGCCTACGGATACTCCATACCATTTTTAATGGGGGCCAACGCTACCCCTCGCGCGCTCATGGACGGCACTGTGTATGAAAAGCAAAGAACAAGCTTTGAATACAGCGAATTTCATGAGGCCGGCATCAACGATATGTGGAGAAAGTTCATATATGGCGTGAGGGCTGACCTAAAGGAAGGAAAAGACGTACAGGAAGAGTTAAACGAGAACTTCCAAAAAATGGTCGATTTCATCTTGGCGATGAACGATTAGAAAAGATCACAACTTACTAAAAAATACCGAGCGGTTGCCTCATCCCGCTCGGTATTTTAATTTGAAGTCAACAATCTCTATCGCAGAGCCTAACGCCAATTGACAAAGTAAACATTAAAAAGTAGTCTATAACTTACACCAAATACTGTATGGCAATCTGGAGGGAGAACATTGGATAAGGTCAAGTTTATTGTAGCTGCAACGCTTTTTATATTTCTTATAGCAAGCGGGGGCATTGTTTATGCTGACGCACCGTATCATATTGGCATCGTAACCGGGACAGTTTCACAGGGTGAAGATGAACTTCGCGGCGCTGAAAAGCTTATCGAAGATTACGGTGATGCATCGTCTGGTGGCATGATAGCCCATGTGACCTATCCTGATAATTTTATGCAGGAAATGGAAACAGTGATAAGCCAAATAGTTGGCCTCGCCGATGATCCTTTAATGAAAGCTATTGTCGTCAATCAATCAATACCCGGAACTACAGAGGCCTTTAGGCGTGTTAAGGAAAAGAGGCCGGATATTTTGTGCTTTGCTGCCGAAGCCCAGGAGGATCCTGGTGTTATCAGCTCCACAGCCGATTTGGTGACAAGTGTTAATGACGTCTACAGAGGCTATCTTATTCCCGTAGCGGCTAAAATGATGGGAGCCACGGATTTTGTACATATATCTTTCCCAAGACATATGAGTTATGAACTGCTTTCTAGGAGACGCAACATAATGGAAGCTGTCTGTAAGGACATAGGCGTTAATTTCCATTTTGAGACTGCACCAGATCCAGTAAGCGACGTCGGTGTGGCGGGAGCCCAGCAATTTATACTGGAAAAAGTTCCCGCTTGGCTAGACAAATACGGCCCGAAAACAGCATTTTTTAATACTAATGTAGCCCATGTCGAACCGCTCATCAGGCAGATAGTAGCTTATGGGGGATATTACGTCGAGTCGTCCGTTCCTTCTCCGCTAAGAGGATACCCTGGTGCGTTAGGCCTAGATCTGACGGCCGAGAAGGGTAACTTCCCAGCAATAATGAAAAAAATAGAAGAAGTAATTATACAAAAGGGTGCTAGCGGGCGGCTTGGTACGTGGGCTTATTCTTGCGGCTACGCCGAGTCAGCGGGTTTAGTTGAGCTGGCACGAAGAATCATCGATGGCGAAGCCGAAATGACTATTGAAGATCTTGTCGATGCTTACGAGAAATATACGCCGGGCTCGGAATGGAATGGGAGCTATTACGTTGATTTGAGCACTGGAATCGAGAAGACAAATTATATACTTGTCTACCAGGATACATATGTTTTCGGCAGAGGCTATCTCGGATTAACAAAGCTAGAAGTGCCCGAGAAATATCTTACAATTAGATAATAGATAAAAATCTGGGGACAATATAGGCGACCATATAAACAAGTTATACAGATGGACCAAAAGGAGGGGATCCTAAAACCATGGCAGAAAAGATCAGCCCGCAAGAGGCAAGGCAAGAAGTGCAATCGGGAAAGGCGTTGTTAGTTTGCGCATACGAGGATGAAGAGCGTTACAAAAAGGTACGCCTTGAGGGTGCTATATCCTTGAAGGAATTCCGCAATAAGGAGCAAGATTTAAGCAAAGATCAAGAGATCATATTTTACTGCGCCTGACATAACGATGCTACGTCTGCCCGTGTGGCAGAATCTTTCGAAGCTCAAGGCTTTTCGAACGTAAAAGTTTTGGCAGGTGGTGTAAACGCCTGGATCAATGCCGGTTATCCGGTTCTTTAAATACAAATGCGACAAATTTGAGCGTATCTCTTCTACATAAGCATTCCAAGGTAGAATCTCGCTATAGACGCTAAGCTCGCCCTTTAAAACAGAGGTTACCAGGGGGGGAGACCTTGATATCAGAGCTCCCTCCCTTTCAAACTGTTTACCTCAGCGCTCGGAACTTTCGACTAACTAGGCAACTCCTCCAAAGCCACGGTAATACTTTTGCTGTTGAGCATAGACGCCAACCTTGTGGCCTTTGCTTCGTCTACATCGCAAATGGTCTTTAACCTTACGTCAATCTTGCCTACCCGCTCATATCCCTTGCAGTGCAGATAAGAAGCATATCCGCTTCCTACTATCCCTACAACAACAGGCCCAGGTAACCTTCTCATGTCAGCGTTTGCTTCCTTCGATATCAGCTTCAAAGTAATGTCTTGCGGTTTCCAAACACCTTCGCGCATGTTCTGTATAACCGCAATCTCGTACCTGCGGAACTTTTCTTTAGGTATGTCATCGAACTCGGACAAACTAACCAACGAGCGATAAAAATGTTATGTATCTATTAAATATCCCGCGTTATCCCGCTTCACGGTATTGAATTATCTGCTTAAAATCCAAAGTAATTTTTAAAAGTCCGCTTCATCAACTCGACTGTCGGAATCTATCCCGAACCATAGCTTAAAGGCAGCTGCCGCCTGGTATACAAGCATGCCATCTCCGCTTAAGGTCTTGCAGCCTGCCTTCTTGGCATCGGCTAGCAGCTTGGTCTCGGGCGGGTTATAGATGACGTCACAAACGAGCTGTCCTGGGCGAAAGCTGTCCGGCAACACCAGGGACTGATCTTCCATCTCGCCCTTCATGCCAACCTTCGTGGCGTTAACGATGATATCTGCCTCGGCGATTCCATCGGGAGGTACTGGCTTTTTATTTAGTGGCCTCCACTCACATTTGCCGGGGAAGAATTTTTCTACCCTTTCCACCAATGACATGGCCCTGCTTTGGCTGTTGTTGTAAACAATTATCTTTGAAACCCCGGCGTTCAGGAAGGCAAAGGCAACGGCCTTGGCAGCTCCTCCTGCACCTATCAAAAGAAGGGTCTTTCCTTCGGGGCTTACTTTGAACTCTTCGATGAAGGAATTAAGAAATCCCATGCCATCTGTGTTGTAGCCAATCAACCCTTTTTCAGTAGTAACGACGGTGTTGACCGCACCGCACTGCTCGGCGCTTTTGTCCAAGCCGTCTAAAAGCTCTATCACCTTTTCCTTGTAGGGCATGGTGACGTTAGCGCCTATTACGTTAAATATGTGCATGGTCTTCAATGCCTTTGACAGATCCTCGAAGCTCTGTATCTCAAGTGGGTAATACAAGTTGTTCATCTTTTTCGACTCAAATACCGTATTGTGAAGTAATGGCGACAAAGTCTGCTTTAACGGGTTGCCGAAAATTACGACATATCTTGTATTTGCATTTGGACAAAGCATCCTTACCCCTCCTTGTTAGTTTATCATCCATAAACCTGCCAAAAGGCTTCTAGTTTGATGGGCATCCTCTCTGGTAGTAAATATTTTAATACCTTAGCTATATTTATGGAGGTCTAGGGGCGTAATTAGGTTCTTGCTAGAGAACGGATTAGCACTCTTTGGCCATGTTCGTCCATGGCTATGATGAAAAGAGGGGTGGATCTTTCGGCAGACCTACATTTTATGGCGACAAAACATACGTTATTTAAATTTAACATGCCTTATACTTGCTCATCGCTTTTCTAATCGTTCAGGTAAAGGGAATAAAGCAGCTTGTAAACCTCTCTCAGCTCATCAGCTGGTATCTGTCCAGGGGCAGATGAGGCTACGCCTACCGCAAAGGTCAGATCCGAACCGAAGAGCCAGCCTGCGATCCTCGTGATGGAACCGAGCGACCCCATGGACATGGTTATCAAGGGGGTTTCGGGGAACTCGCGCCTCGCCAGCAACGTCGCTGCCATCAGGATCAGCACGTCTTCCATGGACTGGGGCATTACGGCGACCTTGGCGACGTCCCCGCCAAAGGCGATCTCCTTGGCTATGGTTGCAAAAATGACTTCTTTAGGAGGGGTTTTCTTGAAATCGTGAAAGGAGACAATTAAATAAACGCCGTGGGGAGCAGCGATTTGCTTTAAATTTCTAATTTCTTCGTAGCCGCTTATAAGTTCGATGTCGACGAGGTCCACCAATTTTTCCTCGATTGCACCTTTATATAATGCATTCCTCACATCCGTCGAAACTTCCTGAAATCCGCCCTCATGGTGGCTTCTGCAAGTCAAAAGCAAGGGAATATCGGTCAATTTTCTTATATCCCCAAGAACCTTCAAAGAAGTTTGCCTGTCTGTTATGAAGCTCCAGGCGTCAACTCTAAGTTCGATCACGTCGGGAGACCCTGCAATCGCCTTTCTTGCTTCCTCAAGAGCACCTTCAGGAGTTTTTCCCACCAGAGGAAAGCAAATTAAAGGTTTATCTCCTCCAAGTTTCTTTCCCCTAACGACAACTGGCTTGGCTGCTTCCAGTCTCACGGATTTGTCCTCCTTTTTTGTATTTGTATAAAATGTAAGGTATATACAAAATATTCAGACATGATTACATAAAATTTTTATTTTTTGCAAACCCCTAATTCCTGCCGCCTAACATTGCAGCTTCTAAATCTTTGGAATAACCTAACTGATAGGAAATCTCACTTGCTGCGTTTTTTACCGCCTCTATTACCTGGGGAGTGATTTCAAAACGAGAGACAGGGCCACTAACGCTTAAGGAAGCCAGTATTTTGCCTTCTTCGTCAAAGACCGGCGCAGATACTGCTGCTACCTCGATGTCTCGCTCGCCGTGGCTTACTGCATATCCCTGCATTCTTATCTTGGCAAGTTCCTTTTTAAAGAGTACGACATCGGAGATGGTGTTTTTCGTCAAAGGTTTAAGTCGTGTATGGGAAATCAACCTTTCGATGAAATCCTCAGGTTGCCAGGCTACCAACACCTTCCCGGCGGCACCGCAATAGGCAGGGATCTTTTGACCCAGGCGAACCACTTGTCTAACCAGGTGAACGCCTTCAGCCTGCTCTATGCACACCCGATCAAAGCCATCCAAAACATATAGATTTACGGTTTCTTCCGTTATGTCGCGCAATCGCTCCATTACAGGTTGGGCTACGTAATTAATATCCATAGTGTTAGTTGCAATAGAGCCTAAATGAAAGAGCTTTACACTCAAGCGATATTTGTTGGTCTTCGGGTCCTGGCAGACATAACCTTCATCCTGGAGGACTTGAAGCAGCCAGTGAACTGAACTTTTTGGCAAGTCAAGTTTCTTGGCGATTTCACTCACTCCAAGAAAAGGTTCTTCCAATGAAAACGCAGAAAGCACCTTTAAAGCTCGTCGGATCGATGTGCCCTGTTCCCTTTTAGCCATCTGTCCAGCACTCCCTTATATAAGTTAGCCCTAGTGAAGTTCCGACTTCGCCTTTTCTAAACCATCACGGCTCTGATATCTCATAGTTATCTCTTCCTCCGTGAGATAACGCGACTCTAAGTCCCTGATCTCATCCAGCTTTACAAGGCCTGCAAATTCTTCGAAACCGATCACGCCCGGCAGGTCTTTTATGGTTCCTTTCTCCTTTATGTATTCCAATGCCTGCTTTACTCCCCATGCTGCCGCCATCACCGAAGTGACAGGTATACTGACCCTGGCAGCTCCCCATTCCTGAAGCTCTTGGATGGTGACGAGAGGCGTCCTTCCTCCCTGAAGTAGATTTATCGAGACGGGAGCATCGATGCCCTTTATCACCCGCTTGATTCCCTCCACTGACGTTACTGCCTCGACAAAGATGAGGTCAGCGCCTGCTTTGGCATACATGTTGCCTCGACGGATGGCCTCCTCCTCTCCGTAAACCATGTAAGCATCGGTGCGTGCGTTTATCACGAAGTCGGGATCCTTGGCAGCTTCCCTTGCCGCCTTTATCTTTAAGACCATCTCCTCGGCGGAGATGCACTGCTTTCCCGTTATATGGCCACACCTTTTGGGGCTAATCTGATCTTCCAGGTTGATGCCTGCAGCACCGGCAGCTTCAAATTCTCGAACCGTGTAATAGGTATTTACGGCGTTTCCAAACCCGTTATCACCGTCGGCCATAACGGGAATATCCACTGCGTGGCAAATGTTGCGCGTAATTTCAAGCATCTGCGTGCTGCTTAAAATCCCAATATCGGGCAATCCCAGCAGTGAAGCGGCAAAGCCAAATCCTGAGCACTGTACAGCTTTGAAACCGGCAGCTTCAATTAGTCGAGCCGAGAGGACGTCATAAGCGCCAGGCATCACCAGGATCTCTGGGTCATTTATCAGCTTTTTCAACAAGGTAGTTTTCTTCACTAAAATCGCCTTCTTGTTCAATATTATAGAACAGCGTTCTACGATTTTGTAATCTAATTGTATTCTATCAAAATTTCTTTCTTTGTCAAGCTTCTTCTTTGCAGAAAAATGGACAAATGTATGGGTAATCCTGCATCATGATGGTGCTGTAGGATAAAGTATATAATTCAGGCAAGAAAGACATTGGAGGTTGGCAAAATGGCGAGTCACGTCACGGGTCCAGGAAGGGACGGGGGAATATCGGAATGGTAGTTTAAATTCAAAACCGCGGTGGGCAACAAGCTTACCGGGTGAGCAATTCCCTCACAGGGAAGAGCGAGAACAACGCCGTGGCACAATCAGTAACCCGGATGGTATCTAGCACAATAGCCAGTCCGGCTTTACATGCCTGATCGCAATCGCTGCACCTCAAAGGCCAATTTCCTCTTGCACGCAAACGACGCCATCAATACGGGCCCATTCGCGCTCATCACCCAACACGCCGCATAGAAACGCTAGGTACTTGAGTCTTTTTTTAAGCCTTTCCTTCATAATTCTCTCTCTAACGCTGCAAGATGATTTAAAAAAGGAGAAGAAGCTAGACGCTTCTCCCCCTCCGCAAGTTTTTAATTAGAAAGAAAATCTATAACCGTAGCGCTCAATAAAAGTGCGCCTTCCCACAGGACGTTCTCGTCAACATCGAACTTAGGGTTGTGATGGGGATGTATCTGTCCGTCCACCTCTTTGCAGCCAGCGAGGAAAAAGAATGTCCCTGGGACCTCATTCAAGAAGTAAGCCATATCCTCTCCACCCATAGAAGGTTCAGGAATTTCTTTAACCATATCCTTGCCCAGAATTTCCGTTGCCACCTTCACAAACCTCTTCGTGAACTCAGGATCGTTGGAGAGCGGTGGATATCCGTAAGTATAGATATAATCAACTTCGGCTCGCATTCCGGATGCAACGCCCTTGATTATTCCACCGATGCGTTCGTACAAAAACTCCCGAATGTCTTGCTTTAAGGCCCTAACTGTCCCCTCGAAGGAAACTTCCTGCGATATTATGTTGTAAGCCGTCCCACCTTGAATTTTGCCGATGGTCACTACTACAGGCTCAAGCGGATTAACCTCGCGACTGATTACCGTCTGGACAGCTGAAATGGCATGGGAAGCAACCGAGATGGAATCGACTGATTTGTGGGGCGTCGCTCCGTGAGCACCCTTTCCTTTGATTGTAACATCGATCCTGTCCATGCAAGCCATCATAGGACCGTAGCTCACAAAGACCTCTCCAGTCTTCTCGTAATCCCAAAGACAGCCTGTATGCAAGCCAATGATTGCATCTACCTTGGGATTCTCCAAGGCGCCGTCTTCAATCATCGGCTTTGCTCCGCCAGGGCCTTCTTCGGCAGGCTGGAAAATGAACTTGACGTTGCCTGCAAGTTCTGAAGCAATCTCAGAAAGCAGTTTTGCAGCACCGAGAGCTATGGCCGTGTGAGCATCGTGACCACAGGCATGCATGCGCCCCTCAATTTTGGATGCAAAGGGAAGTCCCGTTTCTTCCTTTAGGTTTAAGGCATCCATATCTGCCCTAATTGCCATGGTTGGACCGGGTTTTGATCCCTTAAGGACTGCCACGACCCCGTGGCCAGCAACTCCCGTTCTAACCTCAAGGCCCATTTCTTTGAGTCTTTCGGCAACAAACTTCTCCGTCTCCGGTAACTCTAAACCTACTTCGGGATATTGGTGAAAATGGCGTCGCCAC